>WGMX01000020.1 GCA_016124855.1 Anaerolineaceae bacterium
ACTGACACCTTCCCATCCCTTGCTTGTTTTCCGCACCCACTGATATAGTTTCCGTCGGTTCATTTGGTCTCTCTTTCTGGCTTGGTAACCGAAAGTTTGCCAAATGAACCGTCCTTTTGTCTACTGTCGCCCCCTCAGCCAAAACACAGGGAGGGGCTTTAAAGACAGAACTACCCTACGAAATGAGCATTGTTATCATAGAACAAAAGGGCTAATTGAGTCAATTTGAATTTGGTTTGAAAGTGGGTGAGGTGGGGTAGGAAAAGGTTTTGGCAAAGGAGAGATGATACAGTATGCTTAATTTATAATGATACTCTAATTGTTAGTTGTGAAAACCTCCCACAGAACCTCACCCCCTAGCCCCCTCTCCGTGTACAGCGAGGGGGAACCAAGCGAGGATTTGAGATTGGGACTAACAAACTAGCAATCACTGTAGTTATATGGGAATGAGGCGAGTATGCCAGCGTTGGTTTTCCTGAGCCACAGCAGCAAAGATGACGAGACGGTGACGCGGATTCATGATGCGATTGAGGCGGCAACTCATGAGGATGTGTGGGTTGACCACCGTGATTTGGTGGCTGGTGACCGCTGGCAGCCGAAGATTGATGAGGCACTGGCGAAGTGTACTCATATGCTGGTGATTCTCTCGAAAGAGGCGGTGAAAAGCGCGGAAGTCGAGGCCGAGTGGCGGGATGGGCTGCTGCGGGGTAAGGCGCTGCTGCCGGTGGTAATTGATGAGCTTGAACTGACAGCGATTCCCTCACGGCTGCGAACCATTCAGTCGGTGAATCTGGCAAAGGATTGGGACGGCGGGATTAAACAGTTAAGCGATGTGATCGGGCGGGCGCACAAGGGGACGAGCGCGGCGGGGGATTTCTTGCGCTGGCCTGTGACGGGGATGATTGACCGGATGTTGACCAGCATCCCGATCAGCGGGCGGGAACAAGATATTGAGACGGTGCAGCGCTATCTGAAGCAAGCACCGACCAGCATCCTCGGTGTAGGTGGGTTGGGCAAGAGCCGGTTGGCGGCGGAGATTGTTGTCCGGCAAAGTGAAGCTGATGGGGCGGTGTGGCATGTGTGCGGGGAATACTCGACAGCGGAAGATGTGTACGACCTGCTGCGAGAACATCTGGGACTGGAAGCTACTACAGCGACAAAAGAGATTTTGAAACGGCTGCGGCAGGAACATGTGCTGGTGGTGCTGGATAATGCCGAGTCGATTGGCGAAAAGGAAGCACGGCGCAAAGATTACATCCAACTGGTGAATGATCTGCACGCAACACAAGGAGTCGACGTGCTGCTGACCAGCCGGACAGCATGGGAGGACATCAAGGCGAGTAAGCAGCATCAACTGACCGAACCGGAGGCGGTGACGGCGGAAAAGATCGTCAAGGATATGGCGGCCTTCTTCGAGATTAAGGGATACAAAACCGAGGATTATGCGGCAGAACTGGCGAAAGCCGCGCGTTACCATCCGCGTTTGATCGAGTGGGCAGTAGGGAAATTAAGGAAGTTCGAACCAGTCAAGGTGATCGGTGAACTAGGTGAGTTGAAAGGCAAAGATATACAGGCAATGCTGGATGCAATGATCCGACAGACGGTGATGCAGATGACGGCTGAGGAAGGCGACAAACCGGAAGCGGCGCTGCGGCAGTTGGTGGTGTGCCGGGGTGGGTTTACGTATGAGGCGGCGGGGGCGATCCTCACCCCTAGCGTCTCTCTGTCGGATGCGGATGAATCGGGCGGGATTAATCCCGCCCCTACAGATATTGAGGGGCAATCTTGGGATGAGGACACGCTGGATGAGGTATTGGATGCGCTGATGGGCTGGCAGTTTGTGCGGCTGGTCGTGACCGAAAGGGGACAAACGCGTTACACGATTGAACCGCTGGTGACAGCGGCGGTAACAGCGGATGAAAGCGCTTATCAAACCCATTTTGAATATTACCAAGCGTTAGCATGGCTACATGATGAAAAGCAGGATTATTTAGGATTAGCAGCAGAGGCGGATAATCTGGAGATGGCGTTTGAATGGGCGATGCAGGCGGGAGAGTATGAAAAGGCGTATTGGTTCACTAATGCAACCAGTTTTTTTCTAGCTAACAGGGGACACTTTGAACAGCGCAAAAATTGGCTTGAGCGAGTGGCGGAAAAATTACGTGACAGCGAGAACGAATTGTTGCTTGGAGCGGTTCAAAACAGTCTTGGTGTCTTATATCAAGAGCATCCCTTAGGGGATAAGAGTGAGAATCTGAAGCGAGCGGTGCAAGCCTACGAGGCAGTCTTACAACACTATACACCGGAGGCTGCACCGCTCGATTATGCCACGATCCAGAACAATCTAGGGACTGCTTACAGCGAACTAGCGGAAGTTAGTGAGCGCGAGGCCAACCTGAAACGGGCGGTGCAAGCCTACGAGGCGGCCTTACAACACTACACGCCGGAGGCTGCACCGCTGGATTATGCCATGACGCAGAGCAATCTGGGCACTGCCTACCGCGATTTGGCTCAACTGAGTGAGAGCGAGGCCAACCTGAAGCGGGCGCTGGCAGCCTATCAGGCGGCACTGGTCTACGGCACACCGGAAGCTGCACCACTGGATTATGCCACTACACAGAACAATCTGGGAATTGCTTACCGCAACCTGTCAGAGTTTGAGGATCAAGAAGCCAACCTGAAGCGGGCGCTGGCAGCCTATCAGGCGGCACTGGTCTACCGCACACCGGAGGCTGCACCGCTGGCTTATGCCATGACACGGCGGAATTTGGGTAATGCCTATGAAGATTTGGAGGATTTGAAACAGGCCATTGCTTGTTGGCGAGAAGCTGAAGTTTATTATCGGCAAATGGGCGTGATTGATAACGCGAATTTGATGTTGAAGTGGATAGAAGAGGCGGAAGGACGGGAGCACACGTAGGTGCTCCCCTACAAAATACATTCACACGGCTAACCCAGGTTTTGGTGGCGAGCATGACCTCGGTGGATTTGATGACGACGAGGATGGATTGACCGACTTGGAGGTTGAGGCGCTGGACGGATGAGGTGGTGATGACGGAGACGAGTTCCTGTCCATCACCGAGGGTGACGATAGATTTGATCGTGACTTTGAGTTGGTTACGGGCGCTGAGTGTCGTTTGAGAGTTTCCTTCGTTAAATCCTACTTGAGTTTATTTTAGTCGTCGCGGAGTTTGGTAATGTAGGTATATATTTCATCAGCGACTTTATCAACATCCTCAAGAGCAACGACTTTTCCCTCTTTGATTGTAGGTACTTCGAGTATTTCACTGGTGTTCTTAGTAAGCACATTTATAACATATGCAGTCCCATTGTAATATAAATCAACTTCGCATTTCTCAACCGGAAACCATCTCAAACTCATTAATGACATCATCGGAACCAGTTTTACAAGTTGAGGATGTTCACGTAGTTTCGAGACAACATCAACTAATGCTTGTGAAGCTAGGAGGTATTGATTTCGTCGTTCAGATGAAAGATTTACATTCTCAATATTTGCCCAATTTCCAAGTCCTTCGCATCTTTTAACAATATATTCCCACGTGAAATCTGGAAAGATTTTCATTTTGTTAGTCTTTGGCGGCGTTGAGGGCTTGGGTGATGTTGAGCAGGCCATGCGCCAGTTCCTCTTTGGGAGGCCAGCCGAAGCCAACCCGCATATGAGCGCGGTCGGATTCGAACCAGTGACCGGGGCCGGTGAAGGTTTTATAGACGGTGTTGAGCAGCTTATAGAACTTCTCGACATCCACGCCGGAATCCGGTTTGATGCGCGGGAAGCAGACACATCCACCTTGGGGTTCAACCCATTCAAAGTCGGTTTGTTCAGCCATCCACGTTTTGACGATGGCAAAGTTGGTGTTGATGTGACTGCGGATTCGGGTGAGATGTTCGGCTTTGCGAAGCAGAAATTGGTAGGCGATTTCTTCATCCACGACCGAGTTGGAGATGAAAATTTGCTCTTTGGCGGCGAGAAAAGTTTCCATCAAGGATTTATCACGGCAGATGAGCCAACCCATGCGGATGCCGGGGAGTCCATAGGTTTTGGAGAGCGAGGACACGCTGATGACATTGGGTGAGAAGGCGGCGGCAGGCGGCAGGACTTTACCAAAGCTCATCTCACGATAGGTTTCATCAAAGAGCAGTTTACAGCCTTTGGCTTCAATGGCGGTGATGAGGCGGGTCAGATCGGCTTCGGTGATCATGCTGCCAGTGGGATTATGTGGGCAGGTCAGGCTGACGAGTTTGGTCTGAGGTGTGATGCGGCTGATGATGTCATCGACATTGATGCGAAAGCCATCCTCAAACTTCATCTGGTAGAAATCCATTTCGCAGCCCATTTGGCGCGGCGTTTCGATGTTGGTGGCGTAATTGGGGAAGGCGACGAGCAGACGATCACCGGATTGCAGCAGAGAGGTCGATACAATGAACAAGGCGGCTGCCGCGCCGACGGTGAGCAGGATGTCGTCAGGTTGCAGGTTGGGATGCTCATCAGCGATGAGTTTACGCAGTTCGGGCTTGCCGTAGTGGTCGCCATACATGAGGACGAGGCCATCCAACTTGATGTCGAGGTCGGTGATGAGGCCATCGGTGACAGAACTTTCGGCAAGATTGCAGTCGATGTTGCCGTATCCAAACTGCTCAGGCGATTCAATTTCGATGGGCATCCGGCGGTAGCGCATGAGGGTTTCCTTTGGTGGATGACGATTATGGCGGTGATTGTACTGATTGAAGCGCCATGCTGCCAAGAATGCCGAGAGATAGGCATTGCGGTAGGGTTAGTTACATTTGTGCATATTTTCTGATGTGCTTGCTCCTTACGTCATTGACAGCATTATGAACAGGAGTCATCATTAATTTCTGGGAGCGTTCCCAGAAATTTTATAAATCTCTAAAAGGACTTTACCAAAATGAGTTTTGGATATTTTGATGATGCGCAGCGTGAATACGTTATCACGCAACCGGATACGCCACTGCCGTGGCTAAACTATCTCGGCAATGAAGCTTACTTCGGCATTATTTCGAATACTGCGGGTGGTTATTCCTTTTATCGGGATGCACGGCTGCGACGTTTGACGCGCTACCGTTATAACAACGCGCCGCGCGATATTGGCGGACGGTATTTGTATCTACGCGATAACGCCGACGGAGACTATTGGTCGCCAACGTGGCAGCCGACCCAAACCGAATTGCAGGACTACAACTGCCGTCATGGGATGGGTTACACGACGATACAATCCACTTATAAGAATGTGACGGCACAGGTGCGCTACTTCGTGCCACAGGGTGCGAACCTCGAAGTGTGGCAGGTCAAGGTGACGAATAACCGCAGCGCGGCGGCTGATTTGTCGTTGTTTTCGTTTGTGGAGTTCTGCTTGTGGGACGCCAACGATGACATGACTAACTTCCAGCGGAACTTCAGCATCGGTGAAGTGGAAATTAAGGACGGTGTGATTTATCACAAGACAGAATACCGCGAACGGCGTGACCATTTCGCTTATTTCGCCTGCTCCGAACCGCTGGCGGGTTATGATACGTCGCGCGATGAATTTTTGGGGGCGTATCGCGGCTCAGACCGACCCAAAGTTGTGGAACAAGGTGAGTCGAACAATTCGGTGGCACATGGTTGGGCACCGATTGGATCGCATCATGTCAAGCTGGCGCTGGCGGCGGGCGAAACGCGCGAAATCAACTTCATTCTGGGCTATCAAGAAAACCCGCGTGATGACAAATGGGAGTCGCAGCATGTCATCAATAAGAAACGTGCCGAGCCAATCATCGCCCATTATCTGCAAACAGCGAACATCAACAGCGCTTTTGATGCCCTACGAAATTATTGGGACGGGCTGCTGGGTATTTTGCAGGTGGATACGCCTGATATTCACACCAACCGGATGGTTAACATTTGGAATGCGTATCAATGTATGGTGACGTTCAATATGTCACGCTCGGCATCCGGCTTTGAATCGGGCATCGGGCGCGGCATGGGTTTCCGCGATTCGACACAAGACCTGCTGGGATTCGTGCATATGATTCCGCAGCGGGCGCGCGAACGCATCATGGATATTGCGGCGACCCAGTTCGAAAATGGCGGCGCGTATCATCAATATCAACCGCTGACTAAACGCGGCAACAACGCGGTGGGCAGCAATTTTAACGATGATCCGCTGTGGCTGGTGCTGGGTGTATCGGCATACATCAAAGAGAGCGGTGATTGGGGCATTCTGGATGAACCCGCGCCGTTTGATAACCAAGCGGGTACGGAACAGCCGTTGTATGAACACATGCGGCGGAGCATCCAATATACGCTGGATCGTCTCGGCTCACACGGGCTGCCTTTGATTGGACGCGCTGATTGGAACGACTGTTTAAATCTGAACACCTTTTCCGACGAACCGGGTGAATCCTTCCAGACGACGACCAATAAAGATGGCAAAATCGCTGAGTCAGTGTTTATCGCCGGCTTATTCGGGCTGGCGGCACTCGAAATGGCAGATGTAGCTGAAGCGCGTGGACTAGGAGAGGAAGCCCAACGCTACCGTGAGGAAGCCGCCAAGATGGATGACGTGGTAAAGGCCAACGGTTGGGACGGCGATTGGTTCCTGCGGGCTTACAACCACTTCGGTGAAAAAGTAGGATCGAAGGAATGTGAAGAAGGGAAAATCTTCATCGAGCCACAGGGCATTTGCATCATGGCGGGAATGGGTGTCCACGACGGGCGGGCCAAGCAAGCACTGGCATCGGTCGAAAAATATCTGGCAACGCCGCACGGCATTATCCTTCAGCAGCCTGCCTATTCGAATTATCATCTGGAGTTAGGCGAAATCTCGTCGTATCCACCGGGATATAAAGAGAACGCTGGTATTTTCTGCCATACTAATCCATGGATTATGATTGCTGAGGCGATTGTCGGCTCCGGCGATAAAGCGCACGACTATTACAGCCGCATCAACCCGTCGGCACGGGAAGGAATCAGCGACGTTCACCGCTGTGAACCGTATGTCTATGCCCAGATGATCGCGGGGCGAGACGCGGCGACACATGGCGAAGCGAAGAACTCGTGGCTAACCGGTACGGCGGCGTGGAATTATGTGGCGATTACCCAGTGGATTCTGGGTATTCGTCCGATGCTGAACGGCTTAGAGATCGCGCCGGTTGTGCCAGCGAGTTGGACAGGATTCAGCGTTACACGGCAGTATCGTGGTGTGACGTACCATATTCATGTTAAGCGTGATGGTACAGGTAACAGCGTCAGTATAACGGTTGATGGCGCACCGGTCGCGGGCAGTGTCCTGCCGTTGGTTGAGGGCAAGGCATCATGTGATGTCGAGGTTGTGCTGCGGTAAGTAACCCGTTTCAAAATGTGGAGGGAAAGGACAGCCCTTTCCCTCCAGTTAAACCGCAGTGCGATAAATCCTCAGTTCAACATGATCGCCCAATTAGCGGGATGTAAAGTGAGCTCGGTTTCAATAATGGCGACCAATTCATCGCGGAGTCATGCATGAACGAAGCCACTCAAACGCACCCATCGTATATCAAACGAATCATCAACATCGCAACGCTCATTTACCTGATTGTGATGGGGATTTATCCGGTACTGCGATTGGTGGTTGGTGATGGGGGATGTGCGGCTGTCGCTGATTAACAACTTTGCTTTTTATCTGTTTATTCCACTGCCGGTGCTGCTGGCGGCAATGATTTGGATTGGCCCGCACTTCACTCCCAAGCCGATTGTATCGGCAAGTGATGAGAAAAGCATCCGTGTTTTGCAGCGAATACGTGGGCGCATAATGCTCAACCGGATTTATTGATCGCACAACTTCGTGAATCAGGCGCGGATATTTTGTGTTAGTAAGAAATAACGCCTGAACTCGCAGCCGAACAACTGCCGCGTTTGAAAGATTTGTATCCATATGAGGCGTTTCAGAAAGATGCGAATCGCAAGGGTGATAATTTTACTTTGTCGCGGTATCCGATTGTGAGCAGCGAGTACATTGTCTGCCCCTGTGGATGCCCCGGTAATTCCAATTGATTACATCTGGCATAGCGATGGTCTGCGGACGATACGGGCGTGGCAAGGTGAGGAAACCGGCTCCGATCATTTGCCACTGTTGGCAGATTTGGCGCTTGAGGGATAATGAGAGGATCAAAATGCGGAGTTGAACGCCGCCTGATACAATATCCTCATCGACAATTACTCAAATTTAAAATATGCACAACTTCATTTCACATACCCAAACTGATACATCCGACCGTGCTAAAGGACAACCATTTAAAGGTCGAATGCGTTGCGTGCAGCGTAAACGCCGAATCGCGATAATGATCACCGTGATGTTGTTCACATCAGCCGCTCTTCTATCGATATTTAATCCGCAAGAATCTGTAGTTGCGGCATCTGCTTCGGCAACTTCCACTCCTACAAAGGCCGCAACGGCTACTGTAACGAGTACTCATAGTATCCCACTCCCCACCAGCACACCAAGTGAACCTGATCTGCGTAATCCAAAATTTCTTAAAGACTCAAGTTTAATTATAAAAGACGAAAAATGTGACGCGCCTTGCTGGCGTGGGATTACTCCCGGCGAAACAAAATGGAATGATGCACTTAATATCCTTTTAGGTGAACCTGAACTTGGTGAGCCCCAAGTCGTATCGATTCCAGATTCCGGTCAGGCTGTTGGAGCAAGTTGGCAGCCTATCGGTGGAGAACCATGCTGCCAAATTATTTCCGAAGATGGCGAAACGGTTGCTTCAATCTTTCTTCAAATTGCCCCCGATATAACCGTAAAACAATTGATTGATGCGCGTGGTGAACCAGAATATGCACTTGGCACACCGGGTTCGGCTACACAGGCGATTATCAACATGTTTTACCCTGAACAGAGCATGATTGTGTTCGCTTTCGTGGCAGGTGCAGAGACAGGTCGAATAAGCGAAAACAGTGAAATCATCGGTGTATATTACACCACATCTGACCGCATGGACTTAGGTATTAAGTTGAGCAGTTTGTATGGCTGGAAGGGTTACCAACCATTCTCGGCCTACGCGCCCGGCGCTCCCAAACCAGATTATAAAATCACACAAAGTGTCACTTTAACCCCGAGTCCATCAGTAACAATGCGCCCTAGTTAAACAACAAGCATTGGCGACAGAATCTACCAGTCAACTTAAAATAAAAGAGCGCATCAAACGATGACGCTCCTTTTGTCTTAAATGAAAAAATGATGAGAGCCACTTGAGGTTCACGTTACGTGAACGTTTAGGATGGGGCTGTCGGTGAAAAGAGAGGCGAAATCATGTTCACAGTGGGTGAATTTTCACAGGTGGCGCAAGTTTCCAAACGGCTGCTGCGTTACTACGATGAGATTGGTTTGCTCAAACCGGTGCATACCGATCAGTTTACGGGCTACCGTTATTACAGCGCCGAACAATTACCGCAACTGAACCGCATCATTGCGCTGAAAGATTTGGGTCTGTCACTAGAGCAAATCCAAAGCATTATGCACGACAACATTTCAAGCGATGAAATCCAAGGGATGCTGCTGCTCAAAAAGGCCGAAATCGAGCAGCAGTTGCAAGGCGATTTGCAGCGCATCCGCAATATCGAAACGCGGTTGAGGTCTATCCGCAACGCCGAAACGCACCACATGCCGGATGTCATCGTCAAACAAGTTCCGGCTCAACCTGTACTAAGTTTGCGAACCATGATCGAAACCTTCGACACAGGCATGATGATTTACGGGGCGATGATGAAAGCACTGCCCCAGAAAAGCGGCTACGGGCTGTTCGGTGTCATCTGGCACAGCGGCGGATTTTTCGAGCGTGACAGCGATGTGGAAATCTGCCGGATGATCGACGCGAAATCACACCCTGAAGTGGCGCTGACCGATGACTTGATCATGTGCTATAAGGAACTGCCAGCCGTGCCAACAATGGCTACTTACGTCGTTAGGGGCGCAACTGAGCGTATGCACTATGGTTACGGTGCAATCGGCACATGGGCGGAAGTCAATCACTATCGGTTCAGTGATGCCCCGCGTGAAGTGTTTTTAGAAATGCCCCAAACCATAGATAGCCGTGATGGGGTTATCGAAATTCAGTTTCCGGTTGAGCCAATTCGCTAATCTCAATTCCTGACGAAAATCCATCCATTTATCCCTAAGGAGATCAAGCTGTGTCCTACGAGCTTTCTATTTGTGCTGCCTATTGGCAAAGGAGTGAATCATGAGTCTGTATTCGATTGCCTTGTTTTTACATATTGCCGGTGCGTTGGGATTTTTTGCGGCGTTGGGAGCAGAGTGGATTACCGGCATACTATTCCAGCGGGCGTCGACCGCCGAACAAGTCCGTGATTGGATAGCCGCTTCCGGCAATATGCGACGAGTCGGCATGATCGGTATGCTGACACTGTTGGCGGCTGGTGTGTATATGATGGTGACCGTTTGGCATGGTGTTGCTTGGCTCTGGTTGTCGTTCGCGGAAATCATCATCTTGATGGTGATTATGGGACGAATCAGTGCGCCGCGCATGGCAGCTATCGGCAAAGCGGTAAAAGAGACGAATGGCGCATTATCACCTGAAACACAAATCCTGCTGCACGATGCGATGTTACGCGTGGGTATTCAAACGCGAATCATTATGGCATTGGGCATTGTGTTTCTGATGACGGTCAAGCCTGATTTAGCGGTTTCGCTGCTGACGGTGGGTATCACGCTCATTCTCAGTTTGGTTTGGGGATTAATGATCGTCAATCGGGAGCGTAAGCCTGCCAAGCAGACATTGGGCGGTGCGGTATGAGCCAGCAAATGATGACCACTGAAGTTGCGCCAAACTATAAACTCGAAATTCCAGCACATCTTCAACATTTGCTGTTCGCAGGGTTGGTCATTGGGGGAATCGGCGTTGCGCTGCTGGTTGGATCAGAATTGATGCGGGTGTTGGGCATCACTTTGCTGGTCATCGGCGTGATTGCTATCGCGATTGAAGGGCTGCTGCTGCTGGTCATCAACAACAAAGCACGGCTAAACGCGCGGCGCCAAATGATGGAAGCCGTCTCGTGGCGCGGCGATGAGATGGTGCTAGATGTGGGATGTGGCAATGGCTTTTTAATGTTGGAAGCCGCGAAACATCTGACGACCGGAAAAGCGATTGGGATTGATGTGTGGGTCGAGAATTCGGGTGGGCAAAGCGGGCGCGAAGTGCAACGTAATGCCCAACTTGAAGGGGTTGCCGACAAGATTGACGTTCAAAATGTCGATGCGCGGTCGATGTCATTTGAGGCAGGAACATTTGATGTCATTATGTCGAGTCTGGCGCTGCATCACATGGGAAGCAACGATGACCGTGAGCGGGCGTTCCGCGAGATTACGAGGGTTTTGAAACCCGGTGGGACAATTTTGCTCTATGATATGTTCCCGATGATTAATCAAGCTGAACGTGTGCTGAGTCGAAATGAGGCAATGAAAATTCGGCGCTTAGATGGTTTGGTGATGCGGGTTATCGCGGCAAAACGATGATCTATAGTATCAAAATGAGGAAAATGAAAAGGAGGGTCACAAACCCTCCCCTACGGAAATTCCGATTTGAATGTTAGCTGCCGATGCTGTAGGTGATGTTAACGGTGACGGTGACGCTCAGTTGACCGGCATTAATTTGTGGAGCGGCTGAGGCGGACATCGCCACCATATCATTGGCACGGTTGAACATGGGTACTGGCACATTACCAATGGATTCACTGATGCTGATGGGTGTGCCAACGGTGACACCTGCGGCATCCGCCAACTGCTTGGCACGGTCGGCGGCATCGGCAACGGCGGCTTTACGGGCAGCGGCCTCTAATGACTTGACATCAGCAATGCCAAAGCTCAGATTATTGAGGGTATTGGCTCCCGCGCCAAGTCCGGCTTGAATGACTGCGCCGACTTTGGTGATGTCCCGAATGGTGACGGTCACGGCTAACTGGACGTGGTAAATCCGTTCGCCGGTGGGTTGTCCGGTTTGGGGATCACTCTTGTCTTCTGGATAAATGTTATAGCTGGTGGTTTGGATATCTTCGTCTTTGACGCCAGCATCGGACAGCGCCCGCACAATGGCGGTTAAGGTGGTGTTGGCATTGTCGATGGCTTTGCCAGCATCCGCGTCGGCTTGATCGACACCCAACGTGATATAGGCGACATCCGGTTTGCCAAAAACCTCACCTGATCCGGTGACGCTGATGGTTTTGGTCGGTTCAGTGGTATCCTGTGCGCCTACAGGGCGCGCCGTAAAAGCCAGAACACCGATTAACAGTGCAGCCACAAGTGTGACAAATGATAGACGAACGACATTATTCGGCTTGAGCGCAAATTGATTTTGCATGATGTTGTAGTCCTCCTGACTATATCCCTACTCCCAACGAGTAGTATTTTATCGCTCATCGATTAAGACGATATAAGAAGGGGAAAGGTTCCAGAACAGGGTTGACAAAGTTTTTACGCAAGCAGGGCTAAGATTTCAGATACCACTTCGGCAAGCGGGCGTGATTTCCCACGCTGGAGGGCTTGCTGATAGGCGGCTGCCCCGAGTGAACGTTCCACCTGTTGGCAGACCGGTTTGAAAATGGGTTGATCGAGATTAGGCTCATCATGAATTGTGCCCGCCCAGACAGCGGCCTGTTCCGGCTGATTGAGAGCGGCAAAGTAACCAATCACGACGGAAATGGTGCGAACCTGCTGCGGCTGCGAACCTAATTCCAAGCCAAGCGAAAGGGATTCGCGGAGCGCTTGCCTTGCGGCATCCACATTTTTTAGACCGAGATAGGTGTTGGCGAGATTGCGTTGAAGATTGCAGATATAACGCGGCATTCCGCCATCGCGCGCCATCTGCAAACCTGTCTGCAAGTGTGATAGTGCTTGAGGGAGTTTGCCCAAGCGCATCAAAGTATAGCCTAGATTGGACAGACCATGAATGACGTTGCGTTCGGTGCCGATGGCTCGGGCAACCTGAATGGCCTGTTCAAAAAAATCACAGGCGGCCTCGAGCTGATTTTGTTCGACCGACCACGAGGCTAAGCTGAGGAGTGCGGCTGCGTGAATACGTTTAAAGCCCAGCAATTTGCTGCGATCAACCGCCTGTTGAATAAACAATCTGGCCTCTTCGTATCGGCCAAGTTCCATCAGACTCTCGGAAATTGAGACGTAGGTGTTGCAAATTTCAGCTTGACTGCCGCTGGCTTCGACCGATTCTAGATTGTGGACAAAGCAGTGATAGGCGTTATTGTAATCTCCGGTATAGAGAGCGACCGCGCCCAGACCATGCCATGCCTGTGCTACATCCGCTTCTTGGCCTAAAGCGGTGAAGATGGCTAACGCATTTTGATAACAGGCTTGAGCTTCGGTATAGTGTCCACGTTCTTCATGGATTTGTCCTAAGTCTGCAAGCGCTCGTCCTTGAGCGTGCTTGTCATGAGCCGCTTCCGCCAATGTCTGAAGTTTTTGGGCATAGGATTCGGCTTGATCCAGCAAACCGAGCCGGTAATGAACATCGCTGAGGTGATGCAAAAGTGTGCTTTCCACCTGCACATCGGGTTGAGAGTCACACGCCTGCAAGGCACTTTGCAACCAGCGGGCATAATCGACCAAACTGGTGCGGTTGAATAACACCTCTAAACCTGCCAGCGAAAATTCAATACACAGGCGCGCGGATGGTTCATCGACGGTGAGACGGTCTGCCGCCCATGTCTGCCAATGACGTATTTGCTCCCATTCTTGATCGAATAGATTCAGACCGTAGGTCACACTGGCTTGACCACGACGGAGGCTGGCATCGGCAGTGCGGAGTTTATCCAAGTAATGGTTTGCGAGGCGGTACTGCGTCTTAGCCAAAGATTGAGTGATGAGCATGGTTATAGACCCGCACCTTCCAAGAGGGAACGGGCGTGCAGCACCAACAGCGCGTGCATCTGGAAGCGTCCGCCGCTGACGGGTTCTAGCAGTCCCCGGTTGACGAGGGCGCGTGCCAGTGGTTTGGGATCAGCGACATCCCAAGCGACCGCCATTGCTTCTAAATCAAAGGTGGCTGGTTTGGGGACGAACAAACCTAAATAGGCGAAGCGAAGGCGTGTTTCGGCATCTAGCATATCGGTGCTGCGTTTGAGCAAAGCGGTGATGGTTGGTGACGAATCGCTGGTTTGACCGAGCATGTCGCTTGGGGCTTGTGCTTGCAGCAGCTTGGCTCCATCACGAAGTTCTAGCAGGAGTTCACGCACCCCCCAGCCTAAACGGGCTTCGGTATGCAGCAGGCGACCGGCTACATGTACAGCCAGTGGTAACCCTTCCAGATCGCGCACCAGCTCCCGGGATTCATGAGGATAATCGCGGGTAGTTTCGGGAGTCAATTTAGCCAGCAGTTCGAGCGCCGCGTCGTTCGTCAGTAAAGGCAAGCGGTATAAATCGAGAGCGGTTGGAGCCAGTGCTGTGGCGACATCATTGAGGCGGGTGGTGAGGATAAGCGAACACATCTGCCCGCCGACACGAAATGGCATTACATGTTCGGGATGCCACACGTCGTCAACGATCAGCAAAACGCGCTTATCACGGAGCACAGCCGTCAATTGAGCGCTGATGTCTTCGATATTGCGGATACGTCCCGGTTCGCCCAAGCCAAAGGCATTCGCCCATGTTGAAAGCACGGTCAGCAAGGCGGGCGTTTCGCCCAATGATGCCCATAAGATGCCATCGGGAAACTGCTGAGCAACCTGCGGATCGTGGGCTAAAAGCGCGACCGTTGTGCTTTTGCCGACTCCCGGCCAACCTTGAATGACGGTGATGGTTCGAGTTTCGGTGGAATTGATACCCAAGCGCCCCTTAATTTCCATAAGGGCGGTGGCACGTCCCACAACCAATGATGGAAGCGGGGGCATGACACTTGATGCTCGATTAGGGTTGGGTACTTCACCTTTTACTGAAGGCATTTGACCGCTGACGATGGCTTCATACAGTTGAGTTGTTTCGTCTTCAGGCGGCGTTGCCAGTTCAGCATCGAGCAGGTCTAGCGCTTGTTTGTATTGGCGGATGGCTTCGGAGCGCTGCCCACTGACGGCGTAAAGCTGCATCAACTGACGGTGAGCCGGTTCGTGCAGTGGGTCAATTGAAAGCCAGTGCTGCGCATAATGGATCGCCTGAGAAAAGTCCTGCATTTGGGCGAAATACAGCGATAAGCGGCGGTGCAACTCAGCGAATTCGCGCCCCAACCATTCCCGTTGAATGAACTGCCAATCATCAAATCCGGCGCTATCTGACAAGCTGTAGCCATCCATAAAACCGGATTGATACAGGGTTATGGCCTGTTGATACTGCGTGACGCAAAGGTCACACAGGTCGTCGATGTTGTGTTGGTGCTCAAGATAGCCCTGAAGCAGGTTATTAAACGCGTGGACATCTATCCAAATGGCATCGCGTTTCAAGGCTAATGCGGTTCGGTCGGCTTCTATCCATTCGAAGGGGATGGGTGTCGTGAGGGCGCTGAGGGTGCTGCGTAAGGCGGCGCGCCCGTGTTCATGATCCAAATCCGGCCAGAGGAGGTCAACAATGCGGTCACGACTTTGGCGCTGATTGGATAGGGCAAGATAAGCGGCGAGCGCGAGCGTCTTACGGCGGTCAATTTTGAGCGGCGCGCCCTGAAGTTCAATTCGGGGCGAGCCAAACAGGTATAGGCGTAAATCCCCCAATTACGAATCCTTTGTCATGCTACCGTGACGTTTTTGTTACGATGCTATTTTATACTACCATCACTCAGTTAGGCATAACAAATAAGTCCTCTCGTCGAAATTCTGTGCGGCTGTGACATTAGTTCATGTGTGTCGTTCAAAAATCTGTTTCTGAAGGAGGCTATGATGCAAGCGTTTCAACCGTGGAAAGATATGGTCGGTGTTTTAAGTGGAAAGTGGGGGCAGCAAACCTCCAAAGATCGCGAACTCCTCGAAATGAATGAGCTTGGGCTAGATGAACATCCGGCACATCCACCAGTTTATGCGCCCAAGACACGACGTTGGGGACGCATTCGCTTTAACGGACAGATGCAGCGCTCTAGACCACTCTAGTGAAGTTATCCGCCTTTGTCGTCGGGTTTATTGAAGAGACTAAACTTATGAACACCACACCAGTTTATGACCCTCACCTGCATTTTACAGCGGAAAATATGGCAGCAGCTTCTGCCGAATTTCGACAATCAAACCCGGATTATGACACTACGCGCGTTCTTGATGATTTGAGGACGCGGGAATATGGGCGGCTCGACCGTGAAGGACATGTTTATCTGGATTATACCGGCGGCGGATTGTACGCTGAATCACAACTGCGGGAGCATATGGCGTTTCTCGGCGGGAATGTTTTTGGAAACCCGCACTCCAAAAACCTCACCTCCTTAGCGATGACCGAGCGAGTCGAACAGACACGAGAGTACGTGCTGCGCTATTTCAACGCTTCGCCGGATGAATACATGGTGATTTTTACGCCAAATGCGACCGGCGCACTCAGACTGATCGGGGAGTCCTATCCCTTTAAGGCGGGCGATCACTATTTATTGACCTTCGACAACCATAACTCGGTGAATGGTATCCGTGAGTTCGCCCGTTCAAAAGGAGCGACAATCACCTATATTCCAGTGCTGCCGCCGGAACTGCGAGTTGACGAAAGCGCGTTAGTGAACGTGCTGGAGCAGGCTCAATCCGGCGCCAATAATCTGTTTGCTTATCCGGCGCAGTCCAATTTTACGGGTGTGCAGCATCCGCTGGCGTGGATTGCACAGGCACAGGCTAAAGGTTGGGATGTGCTGGTAGATGCTGCGTCGTTTGTGCCGAGCAATCGACTTGATTTGAGCCAGTGGCATCCCGATTTTGTCAGCATTTCGTTTTATAAAATTTTTGGCTATCCAACCGGTATGGGCTGTTTGATGGTGCGGAAAGCGGCGGCTGCCAAATTGCGCCGTCCATGGTATGCAGGCGGGACGATTACTTTTTCGTCGGTGGTCGCGGACGGGCATTATCTAACACCCGGCGCGGCTGGATTTGAAGATGGCACGGTTAATTATCTGAGTATTCCGGCGGTCGAATTGGGTCTAAAACACATCGAGGCGATTGGGATTGATGTGATTCACAGGCGGGTGATGTGTTTAACGGGATGGCTGATTAAGGCATTATTGTCGCTGCGGCACAGCAATGGGCGACCTGTCATCCAGCTTTATGGGCCGCCGAACACCCATATGCGCGGGGGAACAGTTCAGGTCAATTTCTTCGACCGCGAGGGTTACATGATTGATTGCAATCGGGTTGAAGCGATGGCAAACGACGTGCGAATTTCGTTACGTGCTGGCTGTCATTGTAATCCCGGTGCGCGTGAGATGGCGTTGGGCTTTAGCCGCGATGATTTGCTGCCGTGCTTTAGCGACAAGGATAAATTGAGCTTCGAGCAATTTCTGCATGTGATTGATGGTAAGACGACCGGCGCGCTACGGGCATCGGTTGGCCTAGTGACGACCTTCGCTGATGTTTACAAATATGTGCAGTTCGCAGAGACCTTTGCTGACCTAACCCTTACTTAATTTTCTGCTCAGAAACAAAATATAGAAAATGCAAAAGTTGTACCTGCAAGCAATATTGCGCTAGTATCAATGCAGCTTTGCTTATCTGACTTCACTCTAGCTATTTCAAAACCTCATGTCGGATCGACTCGATAGTGCAAAACGGGATGGTGTGAAATCGCGAGTCAGAAGGGTGTAAAGATGGCGGACGAAAACACGCGGTCCATATATCAGCAACTGTGCGAGAGCTATCGCGCTATTGATTCATTTCGCACCGCGCTGTTAGGTTTCCTGCCCCTCGCATCAGGAACAGGTATATTGGTGTTGTATAACGGTGGCAAAGCCATCGAGAATGATGCATTTCAGTTCTTACCCAGCATCGGTCTGTTTGGTTTTGTGGCGACACTAGGATTGTTCGTGTTTGAAATTTATGGCATTCGGAAGTGTAAGGAATTGATTGAAACCGGGAAGGTATTAGAAACACAGATGGGAGTTATCGGGCAATTCCTAACGCGCCCCGACGGTGTATGGGATAAATTCGATGAACCCACTGCGGCAGCACTTATTTATCCGGCGGTGCTGGCGGCATGGTTGTTTGTATTCCTTTATGGCCTCGTCAAATCCTTTCCTCTGGCATCGGTGGCCGCTTTAGTATTGTTCGTGTTGGTATGTCGGAGAACCCTACACTACCGTTCGACTCTAAACAATCAGAACGGAATCGTGGTTGAGCGGTTAAAAGAGGCGCGTAAAGACACAAGCCCTATCGATTCGGAGGTCACCGATTAACTGTTTGTCGGCCTCCGCTATTTTATGCCTTTGGCTGCCCACGCGCGGGCGGTGAGATGAATTGAACCGTCGTTGTTTGTGGGTAGTTGTTTTTGGAGCTGTTGCCTCAAGGCATTCTTAGCTTGATCATCCAAAGATGTCAAATACTTGGAAATCGAACCCTGAGCGGCTAAGAACGGCTGCCAATAATCATCAAAGTCTTTGAAGACGGTTTGGACATCAAAGGGCCTCACCTCGACGGCACTAAGATTTAAGGCTTCGAAGGCGGCACGTAAATTATCGGGTTTGCAAATGTCGAACCGTTTGCCCGAGTCCATATCCGCTGCTGCTGGATCAAGCACTATAGCGGCATCCCAGAAGTGGCGCATCATTTCCATTTTGCCGGCATAATCCCAAACATAAGCGGCAACCGTACCAGCCGGTTTAGCAAGCAGCTTCATTGTTTCGAGGGTTTCTTGCGGCGACGGCACAAAGTTAAGAACCAAGCCTGAAACAACGACATCGAACTGTGGCGAATCGGTCACGGCTGTGCTGGCATCAGCCACTTTGAACTGCACCCGTTCATCCCGCACATTTTGATGGGCGCGTTCGATGTAACTTTCGGATAAATCCATGCCGAGGATGCTTTCCGGCACAGCCTGTTGAAGAATAACGCTGGTGAGCACGCCTGTTCCCGCACCGAGGTCAAACCATTTTCGACCGAAGGGGATATTCAGCCATGCAATGAATTGTTCGCCGACTAAACGACTCCATCTGCCGACGTACCCGTCATAAGCTGCGGCATTGTTGAACATGTTTATTCCTCCGCTTCTATTATGAGTCTATAAGCGAGTTATAAAGCACTTCAAGCCGCGATGCAACCGAATCCCATGTGAAATGGTCGTTGACCAAGGCGCGGGCGGCCTGACTCATAGCTGCGCGGCGCGGCAGATCAGGAAGCAAGGTGCGTAGAGCGTCGGTCAATGGTTCGACCGCTGCTTCAAGCTCTAAGCCTGCGCCATATTGAGCGACTTCAGGCAGATTACATCCGGGTGAGACGATCACCGGTAAGCCAGCAGCCATCGCTTCTAGAACGACCATCGGTAAACCTTCACCGACCGCAGGCAGCGCCAACAAATCAGCCGCAGCAAAAGCCGCTAGCCGATCCATGCCGCCGAGATAACCGGTCAGGATGATACGTTCGTCAAGCAGCGGTTTGAGGATATCGCGCATACCTTCATCTGGGCCGATGATGACTAATCGGGCGTTCGGCACAGCCGCGGCTTTGAAGGCTTCGACCAGCAAACCAACACCCTTGCGCGGATGTAAGCGCCCCATGAACAAACATACCGGCGCATCACCGAGATTAAAGCGAGCGCGAAAATCGGCACGTCCAGAAAGGTTAGCAAAGTCGGACAGATCAACGCCATTTGGGATAACACTGAAGTCAGTTGGGATACGGCGGCGACCAAATGTCGGCCACAGCGCTTGGACATCCGCCAGTTCGGGTTGGGATAAAGCGACCACATGGCTAAAACGAAGGGCGACCGCCGAACTCAGTATTTGATCCCATAAGCGTTTGAGGCCACCGCGTCCAGTTGATTGGGATAACGTGCCGTGCGGCGAGAGGATGAGCGGCTTGCCGAGGCGGGCGGCGATGGGTGTGACGAGTAAATTTTCGACGGTGCGAAATTCATGGCAGTGAACAACATCGACCTGAGGCAGAACTTCAGCCGCGCGTTTTGACATCAGGTTTGGTGTAGATAGATTGTAACGTCCACGCAGATTGGGCAGTAAGTTCGGCAGACGGATAACCTGTACGCCCTCCTGTACCGTTTCTAGATCACCCGTGTAACGGGATTGTTGGTCAAAGGCATCGGTCGTCAAGACAGTGACCGTATGTCCACGCCGTGCTAAGGCTCGTGCCATGCCTTCGACCGAGCGCACAACGCCGCCAAAAGCGTAAGCCGGAGCATAGTAAGGGGTCAGGTGCAAGATTCGCATGTGACGATGATAACAGAAATGAGCGCTAAAGTGATCTTCATACCCTTAAAAAGATTAAACATTTGTTACAACCCCAATGCGGCGTGTAACTAAAGCATGTTAGAATCGTACATATAAGAAATGACCATTGTGATTTAAACAACAATTTCTGTTTACTCAACACTTTATGACAGGTTTTAGGTTTACGCTTTAGGGTAGCGTAAGCCGAAAAATATTATCTTATTGCTGGCACGTAGTTTGTGTTAGGGAGATATGATGCCCGTTCTATTGTTGGCGCAGGGTGATCCTCAAGCAAAAGACCTGCTGCGGAAAGCGATCCAAGCTCGTTATGGATTGCGTCCGCCCGCGCTCGAAAGTTTACACATCAATTTTAGAGGCCGCGCCCGCACGAAAATTGGGCCGGTCAATATGTGGGTTCCGGTGGAAGCCATTGGGCGTTTTTGCTTCCCGGATAAAATGCGCTGGGACTTCGCCGTGAAAGCGGTTGGTGTTCAAGTTAACAGCGGTACAGAAGCCTTTGATGGCGCGTCGTATCGCAATACCCGTCGTTCGAAAAACGCCGCCGTCAGCACCGACCAGCAGCAAATCGAATCGATGCAGCACCGTTTGTGGGCGATTGCCGCGGTGATGCTGACCCCGCTAGGTGAAATGTTCGTCAAGTTAAAGGCGAATACCGAAAACGAAATTGAAGCCTGCAACACCCGTTTTAACGGCGCGGTCAATTTGCATTTGCGTGCTGACCAAAAATTGGATTATGTGGTCACCGACTGCCAAAATCCAGATACGGGCAAGCGCGAAACCTTCCGACTTCAGCTTTCAGACGAGTTGATGTCATTCGGTGATTTGATTCTGCCGAGCAAGATCAACGCTTTCTGGAACGACGAGCCTTATTTTGAGATCGAGCCGATGGATGCAGCGGCGAATCCCAATATCGACAGTACGGTGTTTGAACTAACAACCGAATAAAGGCGGCGGTTAGTCGTCAGGTTAAGTGAATAGGGACGGAGCATAATCAAGGTATGCTCCATTTTTGATTTACTCCGCATAACGCTGAGGCATGGGTTCTTCTTCGGTCTTGTAGACGCGGAAGCCGCGCTTGATGTAGTTGTCGAGGGCGTAAGGGCCGTCAAGGTTACAAGTATGAACCCACAGGCGTTTCGCACCATCAACCCACGCTCGATGAATACCGTAGCTCAACAAATGCTTGCCCAAGCCTATGCCCATAAAGCCTTGTCGCAATCCAAAATAGGCGACTTCGGTAGAATCGCCCTGCCGATCTAACTCGACATAACCTGCCGGAACCCCTTGCACATAGGGAACATGGATGCTGACTTCCGGCTTACTGATCGTCTGTCGCAGCTCATCTTCGCTCATAATGAGGCGGTCGCGCCAATGCCAAATATACCCGACCTCACTGTAAAGGAAGCGATAGAAGGCTACATCAGGCCGCCCTAGTTCCACAATCTCGATGTCAGGATGGTTACTATAATCCGAATTGAACTGCCCGACGCTGGTCATTTCGAGGTAAGTTGTAATCAATACATCCGGTACTGCCGCGTCAACCATTATGGTTTGCCCTCGCCTGATTAGAGCCATCGTCAGAGTGGTATAATACCCGAAAATTGCATCTTTTTCAGGTTGTTTACAGATTAGTTTACGGATCGTATCGAATACAAAAAGGGTTTCAAAATGGATTTTTCGTTAAACGAAGAACAACAAGCAGCGCGGAAGATGGTGCGGGACTTCGCCGCCAAAGAAGTGATTCCGGTTATCGGTGAATGGGATCGCAAGCAGGAGATGAATCCGGCGTTTTTGCCGCGCATGGCGGAACTGGGCATCTTGGGCATCAATATTCCGGTGCGTTATGGCGGTCAAGGTTTTGATTATGTGACGCTGGGATTGGTGTGCGAGGAACTGGAACGTGCTGATACCACGCTGCGGGTCGTCATGTCGGTGCATATGGGTTTAAACAGTATGGCGCTGCTGCAATGGGGAACTGAGGAACAAAAGCAAAAGTTCCTCACTCCGCAAGCTAAAGGCGAGAAGTATGCTGCCTTCTGTCTAACCGAACCGGGTGTCGGCAGTGATGTCCAGAATATGAACGCCACCGCTAAAAAAGTCGGGGATAAATATGTCCTCAACGGCGAGAAGATGTGGATCAGCCTCGCGACTAAAGCCCATCATTTTCTGTTCTTCGCCAAGACTGATCCAGCAAAAGGGGCGAAGGGCATCACCGCATTCATTGTCACCCGCGATATGGCTGGTGTGACGACCGGCGATATTCACGGTAAGTTGGGTGTCCGCGCAGGTTCAACCGGTTGGGTGAAGTGTGAGGATGTCGAACTAACCGCCGCCAACCGTTTGGGCGAAGAAGGCGAAGGCTTCAAGATCGCCATGTCCTGCCTCGATAATGGGCGTTATACTGTCGGTTCAGGCGCAACCGGACTGATCCGTGCCTGTTTGGAGGAGAGCATCAAATATGCCGAACAGCGGGTGACGTTTGGTGTGCCGATTTCACAGCACCAACTGGTGAAGCAGAAAATTGCTTTCATGCAGCAGTGGTACGATGCGGCTTTCCTACTCAACATGCGCGTTGGCTGGTTGAAAAATCAGGGCATCCGCAACACACGCGAAACCAGCGTCGCCAAATGGTACGCCACCGATCACAGCGTTCAGGCCGCGCTTGAAGCAGTGCAGGTACATGGTGCATACGGTTTCAGTGACGAGTATCCGGTGGAGCGTTATCTACGAAACAGCAAAGGTGGCGTGATCTATGAAGGCACGAGCGAAATTCACCAGTTGATGCAGGCGGATTATGCCTTTGGCTTCCGTGAAGACAAGCCACTGCGCTGCGAACTGCCTGCTTATGACGCGGAATTCTGGCAGAACGAACCCGAAATGGCGTAGACGGCTAGCGGCATAAAAGGTATGTTGACGGATGTGAGCAATCGCATCCGTTTTTGATTCGTTAATTTTTCATGATGCCAATGGGTTTGATCTGGTATTTGATGTTCGAAATCGCTACAATTTTATCTTGTTTTGATACCCAATCCACTGAAAGTTTATGAGCCTCTGGCTGCGTCAGGAGAATTCGGAAATGTCCGTGCGTCCGCATTGAGTTCTCGCTTCTAAATCCCCTTCGACCTTCGAAACTCATTTCCGTGCTTTAGCATTTTCCCGACCAAGTACAGACAGAGGCATTTCTTATTATGCAAGCTCTCCCTACGACCAGTACCAAGCTCGATCAACAACTGGAATATGAAGTCAGCCGCCGGCGCACATTTGCCATTATTTCACATCCTGACGCGGGTAAAACCACACTCACTGAAAAGCTGTTGTTATACGCAGGCGCAGTGAATCAGGCCGGTTCGGTTCGCGCAGGCAAAAACCAGCGCAGCGCCACATCCGATTGGATGGAAATGGAGCAGAAGCGCGGCATTTCCATCACATCGACGGTGATTCAATTTGAGTACGAGGATCGCATTTTCAACTTACTCGACACACCCGGTCACCGTGATTTCAGCGAGGATACTTATCGCACCTTAATGGCGGCTGACAGCGCGATTATGGTGTTAGACAGCGCCAAAGGTATCGAAAGCCAGACACGAAAGTTGTTTGAGGTTTGCCGCCAGCGCAATATGCCGATTTTGACATTCATCAATAAGCTCGACCATCCCGGACGCGATCCGTTGGAACTGCTGGATGAAATCGAACAAATGCTGTCGCTGCGGGTATCACCGATGAATTGGCCGATTGGCAGCGGAGGTGATTTTCAAGGTGTATACGATTTGCAGAATCACCAAGTACTGCTGTTTGAACGCACTGTTCGGGGTAAGTTCCGCGCTCCGGTACAAGTGACCGACCTTTATGATCCGGTACTGGAAGCAACGATTGGTTCGCGGGCTTATAATCAACTGGTTTCGGATGCGGAACTGCTGGCCGGCGCGGGCGCACCCTATGACCGTGATGAATTTTTGAACGGCACGCTGACACCGGTATTTTTCGGCAGCGCGTTGAATAACTTCGGCATTGAACCGTTTCTGGATGCGCTGATTGGGCTTGCTCCGTCACCGCGTCCACATGAGAGCAGTGCTGGCGTGATTACGCCGACCAATGAAATTTTCAGCGGTATCGTCTTTAAAATTCAAGCCAATATGGATCCGCAGCACCGCGACACAATGGCTTTTTTGCGCGTCTATTCAGGGCGGTTTGAGAAAGATATGATGGTGCATCATCCGCGTTTGGGACGTAAAGTCCGTATGAGCCGCCCACATCGCCTTTTTGCACGTGACCGTGAAACAGTGGAGGAAGCTTATCCGGGTGATGTGATCGGTTTCAGCAATCCGGGTATCTTCAGGATTGGCGATACCGTTTGCGCCGATGGGAATTTTCAATTTGCGCCGATTCCGCCGTTTCAACCGGAATGTTTTGCGACGCTGCGCAACACGACAATTGAGAAGTACAAGCAGTTCAACAAAGGGTTAGAGCAGCTTTCTGAAGAAGGTGTGGTTCAGACCCTTTATGTAAACGGGCAGCGCGAACCGATTCTCGGCGCGGTCGGTGATTTGCAGTTCGAAGTGGTCGTGTCGCGTTTGAAGGCTGAATATAATGTCGAAACGAGCATCGAACGGTCAAGCTATACCGAGGCGCGCTGGGTGAGTGGCGCTGAGACCGATATCGACACGATGTATATTTCTTTCCAAAGTTTGCGGACACACGACCAGTACAACCGGACGGTGATTTTGTTCCTCAGCAGTTGGGATATGAAATACTGCATCGAGAAGAATCCGAAGCTGACGTTTTCGACTATTAGCGAGGCGGGAGTCGCAAGCTAATTTCCATATCGTAACTGATAGGATTGCTGAGCCGATTCCATAAATAACCCGTGTTGTATTGTAAGGGGCGAGGCGAACTCGCCCTTTTCGTTCCTGTGAGCGAGGTGAAGTGTGAAAATACAAAATCTCTTGATGGTTATCTTATTATTGGTGGCAGCGGGGTGCAATACAACGCCCAGCACACCGACGGAGACTGTTACTGTAACCGATAGTCCTTCAAGTCTTAATCAGGGGATGCTGACGCATGTGGATGCCCGTTCGGGCGTGGCTTTTGATTACCCAAGTGATTGGTATATCCTTGAGGCGCCGGTGGAAGACGCCGTCATTTACAGTTATTCGGTTGCTTCCTACGATATGACGAACCGGGCCGGTATGGGGAGAGACAGTACCAGCGGCGTACCGGTCGGAGAGACAAAAATCGACATCACTTTTTTTGGTGCGGAAGAAACGCCGGACAGCGCACGCCGCAGCATCCAAGCAGATGTAGACAGCGGATTTGCAATCGTTTCGAAAGAAGAAACGCGTAAGGCTGCCGATGGTTCCGACGCTTATTACTACGAGATTCGAGGCCGTTTAGGCGGGAACGCGCTGGTGTTATTCACCAGTATTGATGGACATACGGTGAGTGTGGTTGCCTACGGTGAAGGTGCAAATTTTGAGGCGATCATCAAGTCGCTGCGGAAGGCGTGAAGTTGGGCAAACAGCTTTCCGGTATAATCAACAATGAAATCGTCCAGTGCGGAGCTGCGGAATATTAGGACGGATGAATATGAGTATGTTAACCCCTGATATTGATGTCGTGGATATGCAGGCGAAAGTGCGTATTTCAGGCAAGGTTATTGCCCGTAACATGAACTATGACACATTTATCGATACTGATTTTGGCGAGAAGCATGTTGAGTGGGTCAACGGGGTGGTGATTGAGATGGCGGGCATTGATGAACGACATGATGCACTGGTCGGTTTTTTGCGTGTCTTTTTTTCATCATTTCTTGAATCAACCGGTGGCGGACGCTGTTTGGGCGATCCCATGTTGATGAAGCTGATCGATGTGCCGTCGTCCCGCGCACCCGATATTCAGATCCTTTTGCCGGATCGACTGGATCAAATCGCCCAAAATCAGGTCATTGGGCCAGCTAATCTAGTGGTTGAGATTGTGTCTCCGAGCAACCCGCGTACCGATTTTGTTGAAAAGCGGCGTGAATATGAACTTGGCGGTGTTCCAGAATATTGGATTATTGACCACGAACACCAAAAAACACAGTTTCTCCAACTGAATGAGTTCGGCTTATATGATGAGGTGATGCCTGATGCTAAAGGGATTTACTGCTCACGCTCATTAAATGAACTTTGCTTTTCAGTCGATGTGCTCTGGCGTGAACATTTGCCCGGTATTGCGGAAACGATGCAGTTGATTGCGGATATGCTTAAAGGCAAATAATGTTGGACGCATTTGATGTCGATGAAACCATAAAGCAAAACACCCGAAGAACTGGTGATGGATCATTTACGACGTTTTTATAAGGATAAGAACGAATAGCGTGTCCTACAAGCCAAGCGTGTGGCGTGATGGGCACATTCGGCGGTATCCTTATAGAGTAACGAATAATGAGCAGCGGGCAGCACACCGCCCCCGAGGGAAGGTCAAGCCGTATGAATTTTGAAGAAGTTAATAACAAACAACTTATGGACCTTGAACGGCTGGGGAAAGAATTGCTCGAAGCGCTGCGGAAGGCAAAGTTGGGTGATGATCCGTTTTATAAAGAATTAGCGAAGATGATCGAAGAAACGGAAGTCACACGCCGCGCCCGCTTCGATGCTGCAGATAACGGCTATAAGGGTTTCTAGAACGAACCTGTGAAAATCGCATTCCTTGGCAACAGTTTGGTTGAAGGCAGCTACGGCGGCAACTTTGTAAAAGAGGTTGCCGCACGGCTTCCCCAACACAGCATTATCAACGCCGGACAAAACGGCAACACCATCCTCAATTTGCTAGCACGGTTGGATGACCTGCTGGAACAAGAGCCGGACATCATATTTGTGTTTTGTGGTGGAAATGATGCCATTAGTTACAGCCAACCGGACACACGGCGTTACTATGAACGGGTGATGAAAATCCCCGGCGGTGTGGTGACGCCTGACCAATTTCGCACTTATTTCCGTGATTTGCTCATACGCATCCAAGCGGCGCAGGTGGTCGCTTATGTCGGTTTAAGTCCGATGGAGCAAAATCCTAAAGTGGCGGAGGCGATGCGAGAATATAACCAGATTGCGGCAGAGGTATGCCGCGCATTGAATGTGCCAACGCTGGATTTGATGAAAGCTCTTAACCCGGCGACTATTCCTGAACGTCCGGCGCTTTCGCAAAAGACGATCAACCTGATCGGGCAGCGAGTCGCCAGCGGTTGGAAAGATTACGAAAGCGAACGGCAGCAAGGCGGCTACACGTATTCGTTTGATGGGCTGCATCTAACCCCTGAAAGTGCCGTAAAGGTCGCTGAGATGGTGGTAGGGTTGCTCGACCTGTGATTCGCAGTTATCTGACGATTACTATACGATGAAGTTCTACACTTGAATCGCCGCGATAATCACGGTAGGCTCATACTGCCCTGCTGAAAGGGTCGTCGAAAAGGAGATTTTTGAATGAACAACACCCGAAAATTAATGATGATGCTGACCGTCATGATAGCGCTGGTACTGACGATGGCGATGTTAGCAATGCCAGTTTTCGCCCAAAACCAACCGCCGCATACACCGATCCCAACCTTCACCAGCGTCCCCAATCAACAACCGCATACGCCTGTGCCAACCACAACCGCGACGGTTGCCCCAACGGCAGTACCGCTGATTATCACGATGACGCAGGATGAGATCACGACGGCTTTCACACCAATTTACAGTACCCAACTCATCAATGTGGTGGTGACATTGGGTGAAGGGCAAGTTTTCGTTGATTTCGAAGGAACTGGCCCGGATGGCAAGCGAAAGCAGTTTAACGCGGTTGCTGTGCCGCAGTATGTTGAGATTGTGGGTAAGGTAACGTGGATCGTGACCGCCATGACCATGGACGGTAACGAGATGTCATCCAATTTATTTACTCTGTGGGGGCGACGTGTCCACAACATGCTGGACGCGCGGATGCCCAAGCGTTATAAGGGTTATGTGGTGACAAATGTCGAGATTACGCCCGATCTGCTGACGTATACGCAGGTTCTGCGGTAGGCGAACTAAATCGGAAAAGGCGTGCCTTTTCCCTAGACAGTTAATCAAGACAGATATTTACAGGCAGCGTTCCAGCATTTGGAGCGCTGTTTTTATTCTCATCAAGATAGGAATTGGCTTAAATGTTGATGTGAAAAACGCGGTTATCGGCGCTGCTGCCTTTATACTGTGGCAAAAGTAGCCGGAGGATAATCTATGCGCTTCAAGGGACTGTTCGCCAGCCTTGCAACCTGCCTCGTCTTATCGCTCAACATGGGTTTGACTGCCGCCCAAGACAAACCCAACCCGAAACCGTTCATTATGCCGATTGCTCAACCTGCAAGCGCATCCACATGGTTGTTTGGAGGCCCGTATGGCAACACGACCGGCGCGTTTAATTTTGGGACGGCATGGTACGGCGCGGGGCAAGGTTTACACTTTGGCATCGACATCAGTATGCCGTGCCGGACACCATTAATCGCGGTGGGGGATGCCGAAGTAATTTATGTCGATAATCTCACATTCGGTGCAGGGCCGCATAACCTGATTTTGCGGCACAAGGACGCGGGAGTGACGACACTCTACGGGCATCTGTTCGAACGGCCTGCGGTGCGGCAGTATCAAACGGTCAAGCAAGGGGATGTGATCGCTTTATCAGGCGATCCTGATGTGACGTGTGATTCACGCCCACATTTACATCTGGAAGTACGGTCGTTGGATTATCAGGTCGCTTATAATCCGGTTGATTATATTAACGCCCCGTGGGATGCGCTGGCAGGAATCGGGTCATACAGCCGCAGTCTATTCGAGATGGATTTTAATAATGCGCGGCAGTGGATGAGTTTATATGACCAACCGCCGGTGCGATTTGGTGGTGCGCGGTTGAATGCCTACGCCGAAAGTTGGCCGCCTAAGAATGAGGATACTGCGCCACAGAACACCGCTCCGATGCGCCCTTACTCACCGTTGACGAGCAGTTCATGGGCAATCCAACCGCTGACAATCGATGGATGCTGCGCGGTTCACTGGTGGAATCCGACCAACTCGAATTTGCTGTATGTGATTGATGGTTCGCCGGGGCAGTTAGCAGGCATCTTCGAGTGGGATGTGACGGCTAAAAATATGACGGGTGTGATTGAAAATGTTCCGCCGATGAGTCTTTCGCCGGACGGAAGCTACCGCGTTATCCGGGGCAGCGGACAGGTGACGGTACGTGATCTTGAGACAGGTACGGATTATCCGGTGCAAACCAGCGGCTTTCCACCGAGCATAAGCCCTGATAACAGCCACCTGCTGTGGGAAGTGCAGTATGGCCAATCCGTTCCGGGGGCAACCCCACCACAGGTCGAAATTTGGACGAGCAATATTGATGGTTCGGATGCCAAACAGATATTAGCCAAACCGGATATTTCGGCGAGGTGGTTGGATGGCTCACGCTTATTGGTTTCGACCCGTGATCGGACGCTGACCACTTTAGATGTGGTGAATGTGACCGATGGGACGAGCTTCCAACTAGGGACGTGGGATAAGATGCGTGGGTTGAGCATTGCACCGGGAGGTGAACGGATATTGTTTTACCAAGCCTTTTTGCCGGATGCGGCTATGAACGGTATCTCAGTGTTGGAGACGCAAGCGGGCGCGCAGCCAAAGAAGCTGGATTGGTTTGGCGGCTGGCGCTGGCGTGACGCCGGGAGCTTGTATTACATTCCATTTGATCCGGTAAACGGGGTGCAGGTGATGCACTATTTTGACCTGCAAACAGGTGAAGATCGTGCGTTGACTGATGCGGCAACCGCGCCGTTTACGGTTGCGAACGGTGATTGGTCGGTATCACCAGATGGGCAGCGGATTGCTTTCCAGAATGCGGCAGATCGACGGATATGGATTATGCAGGGGCAGTAGTTGCAAGAGACAAGTTACAAGCTACAAGATTAAATCGCCATCCCACAGGGAGGCTTCGCACAGAGCGCCAAGAGAAGAAGAGAGCGCCAAGTTCAATGCAGAAATTGCAATACATCCGCTGAAATGACTGGCGGGAGGCAGGTGAGAAGCCGCTGAATTGACATTTTATGCCGGCGGCTTATTCGGCTGTATTCGCTGAAATGGCGCCGATTCAGCGGGATGCTCGGCTGATGCCACCGCGTGCAGATTCTGCATTTGCACTGGCGGCTGTGAGGGAGAAATCCACTGAAAATGCAAAGGCGAATACATTTTTAACACAGAGGCGCAAAGTCTCAAAGACACAGAGTGATAAGAGAAATACCAACCCCCACCCTGACCCTCCCCCGCAAGCGATGGAGGGAAAAACGGAACACTTTGAAGTGCAGCAAATAAATTCAACGTAGACACTGATTCTAGCACAAAAATTCGATTGTGGCGGTTCGAGTTTACAAACTTTTGGCGGGTAAGTTTATCCGCCAAAGACCTGCTCAACGATACCGGCGAGGCGCATCATGCCTTTGGCAACCGGCGGCAAGACCAACGCACCACGAATGAGCGTAAGGGTGTCGCGGCTGAAGTCGAGTAGTTGGTAAGTAGTTTTGTAGTCCGGCGAGCGGTCGCTGATCCAGAACAAGAGGGTCATGAGGTAGGCAACATAAAGTAACATGCCCATCGCGGCGATTTGATCGGGCTTTTTGGGCGCGTCGCTGGCTTCGGAGGCGAGTCGTTCAAAGACCTCTTTCATCTCGGCGCGGATGTCAGCGGTGGTTTCGCCCAATACACCATAACGCGAATTGGGATTGAGCGCACCGCCAAAAATGCCCTGCCACACCGGACGGAAGGGTGTCACGGCTTGAATAACTTCGGTCATGATTTGATAGAAGCGCTCGGCAATTGGTAGGCTGGGAAGAGCATCAATGCGGGCTTTGGTGTTGGCGGCGAGATGACGATATAACTCGATGACGACCACTTCCTTGGACTCAAAATAGCGATAAGCCAACCCTAACGAGCATTCGGCCTCCGCCGCGATGTCGCGCATGGTGGTTTCTTCGTAACCCTTCTCCATAAAGAGTTTGACGGCGGTATCGAAGATGCGCTGGCGCGTTTCTTGGGCTTTGGGCGTTAGGGTCGGCTGCTCGCTAGTCATTGGTTCCTCTGGTGAACGTGTTCAGTTTTTAGACTACGATAACACGTTCGCTGGCACGTTGCGAGAGGGTATCTGTTTCCTAAGTGAATCGGCGTATTCGGCAAAGCCGGGACTAAGGTTATAGATCGTGTAGGCCGCGACAAACGGTGGGATGAGTCCAAAGAGACTCGCAAATCCCATACTAAACACCAATACGACGATCATATCAAAAGGGATGGTTAGAATGCGGATGTCTCTCAAAAAATCATTCGGATTATCCGGTTGATTCAGAGCATACCAACGCGCTAATGCTGCAAGTAGTAGTCCGTTGATCAATCCTAAGACAGCGCCTAATCCCGCCCCAATTAATACACCGTATATCAATCCATAAACTAGAGCGATTAGGGTTCCAAACAACGCGCCTTCTACTGCGCCGAAGATCAATCCACGCCAGAAAACGTACCAAACGAGGCGTAACCAGACCATAATATTATCCTTACTTCAATGTGAACGTGTTCAGTTTTCAGTGTACGATAAATTGGTTGTTAGCGTTTTGCGAGACCATATACCGGATATCCTTTGAGCGTGTCCACATACTCAAGGAAAAATCCCACAGCATAAGCGGTAATGATCCCCATTATGACAGCAGGTGTCCCTCCTAAGAGAAATAATCTGATGAGTGTATCAACTACTGAGAGGTGCATAACTGCCCAACTAAAATCGATACCGCCGCATACAAGGAAAATCAGCAATGAATTGGTGAGAATGGCGACGCTATAGATCAATTTGGGATAACGGCTCGGTGTATTGGGCGGTGTATAGGCGAAATGCGTGATTATCGTCAGTAGAATGCCATCGACAAGTCCCATGAATGTGCCGATGATTCCGCCGAGAAATAAACCGAACAATGCGCCGTAAATCAAGCCAACAAACGCGCCTAACAATGCACCTACCACAGCCCCACTGATGAGGCCAGCTTTTACGCCCCATAAAACAAGCCGTTCCCAAAGCATGATGTTGTTCCTTTCTTTACCACACAACGCCGGTTAGCGGGATATGAACAGGTTCTTGGATGTGGACTGCAAATTTTACGAAACGGGGAACGAGTACGAAGGCAGCAATTGCGGCGAGTAAAGGCGGAACAACTGTGATTAGATTAGTGTTGAAGAACAGGTAGCTATAGATACCTACGCCGATCAGATTGAGGGTGATGCCGATGAGGCGAAGCCATGGCACGATGCGTTCAGGGTGGTTCATGTCCATGAAGAAGTGAGCGACCGCACCGAGCGCGAAAGCATCTACCGCGCCCATGATGAGTCCGATGAGTGCGCCGTAAAACAGACCATAGAGCGTTCCAGCGATGGGCACAATTACTGTACCGAAGGCCGCGCCGAGCAGCGCACCACAAACGACTCCGCGCCAGAAAATCCACCAGACGATACGTACACAGACCATGAGATTACCTTTCTTTTGAATACGGAAAAGGTGTATCTTTTCCCTACAATTACCAAATGAACATGTTCATTTTTCGACGTAAAACAAAACGGCGTTTGCAAGCGGACGATGTACCGAACCGTAAGCAGTCGAGTCTGCGTCGGGCAAACGCCACGAGAAATAGCCTGCAACGATAGCTGCCAAAATGGTGACTGGCACTAAGACGAACGGCAGATCACCAAAAAGTAGATTCACAGCGATTACCGTGCTGACCGCCGTGGTGATAAGGCTGACGAGTAAGGTGCTCCAACGATAGCGGCGTTTAACATTGAGCGGATGTGGAAAGAAACGAGTTAGGATGACCAATGCTATTCCATTCATTGTACTGACGATGCCACCTAATAAACCACCCAACAGCGCTCCTGCAAAGAAACCAATAAAACAAATACCTATTGCGCCGGTAAGGGTGTAGATGCTGGTGATGGTCATGCCGAACAACGCGCCCAAGACCACACCGCTAAAAATCCCACGCCACAAAATCCAGCGAAACAAACGCCAACCGTTCATGATTTCACCTATAGAATTGATCGTCACGCCGAACGGGAACTGCTGCAAGTTCTTTGTCGACAAATACCTCGACCGCAAAAGCTGGAAAGCGGCGGGCGATGCTGCCGTAAACAACTGCGGCGATGATGAGCGGAGGCACAACGAAGGCAAATGTTCCGGCAGTAATTTGATTCATCAGTGGGAGGCCAATGATGAAGGTACACAGGGCAACGAGTACGGAAGCGCTGCGTCGAAATTGAGGTGTGTTATGCGGCGGATTGAAACGAAAACGCGTCAGCAGCATAAGCGCAATACCATTGATGATGCCTGTTACCAAGCCGAGAATTCCACCGAAAACCGCGCCAAAGACTGCGCCGATGACCAACGCCAGAATTGTTCCATAGAGCGCACCTAAGCCAATACCGCTGACAACGCCCCGCCAAGTCATCCACCAAAAGAGTTTCCACCAGATCATTGCTGCGCTTCTCTTTATGCCATATCCAAAACAGATTGATTGAAGTATATCGTATCGTGCTGTTTGTTAGATGAACATGTTCATTTTTGCGTCGATAAAAATTAGTGAACGTGTTCACTTGTGATAACTGTAACATGAATCAGGTGGAAGAGTCAAGCATTTGGCAGGATTGCTGATAGGGGTACGAAAGTTAGATAGGGGTAAGATAACCTTCAATGGCATTCTGAGTTACAATAGCATTGTCAATAAGATGTAAAGATCGGCCCGATGTAAAATAGCAGATCGCTAGTCAGGGATAATCTCATGGTCAATCACGTCTTTATCTCGTACAAACACGAGGAACAAGATTTCGTCGAGATGCTCATTCGCCAATTGCAAGCGGCGGGCTTTCCGGTTTGGATTGATACCGAACAACTGCGGGCGGGCGAAAATTGGCGTGAGAGTATCAACTATGCCATTAAAGAGTCATTCGCTTTGATATTGGTGATTTCACCGGAAGCGAAAGCCTCGCAGTATGTGACCTATGAATGGGCCTATGCACAGGGCGCGGGCGTAAAGGTTATTCCGGTTCTGCTCAAACACACTGAAAAGCTGCATCCTCAGCTTGAGCAACTGCAATATCTGGACTTCACAGATCGGGCGCGCCCATCTTGGGATAAGCTGCTGCGGCGTTTGTGGGAACTGCAAGGCGAACATCAGCCGCACAGTGTGACGGTATCCCGCGATGCACCACCTGCCGTGCAGTCGGCTGTGGCGGGATTGGACAGCCCGAATGCGGAAGAAAGGCGTTCAGCACTCAAGAGTCTGGCGCAGATGAATCACCCGACGGCTTATGCTTCGCTGGTGAGCGCGGTACAACATCCGGTGCGAGATGTGCGGGTGGACGCGGCTTTCTTGCTGGCTAAGCAAACCAATTATAAAGATGCTGCACCTGTTCCGGGTTTGCTGGATGCGCTGAATGATGAGGATGTCCGGCTGCGCGGCGCGGCCTGTAAAGCGCTGGGTGACATCGGTGACGGTTCGGCGGTGAGTGAACTGCTGCGGGTTATGGTCAAAGACCCTGACAGTAACATCCGCTGGCAGGCGACCGGTGCACTCGGTAAGATCGGACAAGCGGCTGTGCCGGGATTATGTGCTGCACTGCGCGATGAAGATTGGAAGGTTCGGCGGAGCGCTGCCGAAGCGTTGTGGAGTATGCATGAGCCAGAGGCTATCCCCGGTTTAGCGGAAGCGCTGGTCGATAAGAATGATGTGGTGCGGCAGGCGGCTGCCGGTGCGCTGGAAGGTATGGGCGCGGGAGCTGTCGGCGGATTGATCGAGGTGATGAAAAATACGAAAGACGTGCTGATTGGTCGCGCGGTGGCGGATATGCTGCAAAAGATCGGTTCGCAAGCGGGGATTGATGCTGCCAAACAGTGGTTGAACAGCCGACAAACGACCCCATCACGGACAGGGACGACCAAGATCTTTTAGAACGACCAGCAAAGTTGGACGATTTATGACGGATATGTTGGTGAAGCTCTATAATTTGCCGCCGTTGGAACCGGAGCTTGAAGCGCAGCGGAGGCATGGCATCAGCATCCGGCGGGGGATTCCACCGGAGAAACACCACGTCATCAAGTGGGTGCGGGAACACTTTACCGAGGATTGGGTGAGTGAAACGGAGGTGGCTTTTGGTCACGTGCCGGTAAGCTGCTGGCTGGCGGTTCAGGACAACCAGTTAGTTGGATTCACCTGTTACGACACCAGTGCAAAAGGCTTCTTTGGCCCGATTGGTGTGAGCGAGGCGGCGCGTGGTCGTGATACGGGGCGGGCTTTGTTGATCGCTTGTTTACACGCCATGCGTTTCGAAGGTTATGGTTACGCCATCATCGGTGGTGTAGGACCAATTGAATTTTATCAAAAGACAGTGGGCGCAACCCTGATCGAAGATTCCACGCCCGGTGTTTACGGTGGGATGCTGCAAGAGTTATCGTAGTAACGCCCTTATCCGAACTCAAATCCTCACCCCCAACCTCTCTCCATTTCATGGCCTGAGGAGAGGACATGTTGGAAAATGGGAGAGTAACCACGAAAATCCAATTCGGGAGCACACATAGGTGCTCCCCTACGAGAAGGCTTGTTATCTAACAGTAACATTCCCCCAAAAGGTGTCATGTCGTCAAGCATGAATAAAATAGCTTATCTCAAGTCGGGTTGGGGCAGCCTAATCGGTTTCCAGTTTGAGGCCGGATGGGCGAGGCCGCTGACCGCTGTGATAGAAGGCGCGGTTTTGTTCGATGTAAAACGGGAAATCCGACGCCCAATAGTGGCGCGGGTCTTGGCGGAACAGTTGGGCAAAGCCGTCAAAGAGATCAGGGTTTTGGGCGGCGAAGTAATGCGGATTGCGAAAGAACATTTCCAGATAACCTGCGATAAACTCCGAGTTGCTCTGGAATACATAGGGATGTCCAATGGGCAGCGGATCAGTGCCATCGGGGTTTTCGACCTGCCGATCATAACATTGCATTTCTAGGCGCTTGCCTGCGATGAAAGTTTTCCTTGCTTCGGGTGAGTAAATTTCTCCATCACTCGGACGCATCCCCGGCAGCCAACCGGAACTGGTCAATTCGTGTTTAGCTGTTCCTGCGTCGAAAAAATCCAGCATGTGACCGAACTCGTGCAGAAATGGAAACACACCGGGAGTCGGCTGGTTGAAGCCTTCAAATAAGCGGCTGACAACCAATTGAACACACCCGCGCTCCGGGTTATAGCATCCTCCTGCTACACCACCGTCAGCTTTAAAAGAGTCTTGATCTGTATAGAGCAAGATGTGAATTTTGCTTTGTAGCAGTCGATCTAGAAAATCCTGCCGGAAGAAAAACAGCTCAACGATATGTCCGGCAACGAGATAAGCAATCGCTGGATTCACCCTTATGCAGTCAACAAATATATTGTCGTTAGGGTAATTGAGGATCGATTTGAGAGTTGATGTACTGCTACTCCAAGTCCCTTGTGTAGAAACACGAGCAAGCTTCAACAATTGAAGCTCGAAACCGAGATGCAGCAATACTTTAGTGATCGTCTCATGAAAATGATGCCGAGAATCTTTATCCAAACTCTTGACCAGTGGAAAGTAGGTTTCGAGATAACTTGGGCGATGTGTAGCAGAGAATACATGATAAGCCAATTGCGGCTGACATGAGTCAGAAGAAATTTGTCTTAACCAAAACGCAGACTTCATTAACGCATCTATTGAGACTTCATCGTTTCGGTCTTCAAAATTAACCGGCTTGTCGAAGTCGATTTTTATATCGCCAACTGATAGCCCATCTGCGGTTCCTGAATAAGCGTATAAGTTTAACGGCTTATAATACACTTCTGACCATTTGAGCGTTGTCATAAAACTACCCTGCCACTACTGGATAACTTTCAGCCTCATAGATTTGCACTGTGACCGGATCACCGACGTGGACAATGCCCGCTCGTTCGATGACACCGACCAAGCCACGTTTGTGGATTGCTGCTCTGGGGAAACGGTTGGGCGACAAGTTCAAATCGGGATATTTTGAAGCAATCACACGCCCCGGCCCAACGCAGGGTGCATTTTCCGCTTCGACTACCAACACTGCGCCGGATGGAAAGACAAACTTTGTGCCTTTGGGCAACCGGGTGAAGTTCGGAATGCCTGTGAATGAGAGATTCGCGCCAACCCAAGAAGGATCAATGAATTCAACGCCCATTAATCGGGCGGCTTCGGCCAGTTCGTCGGGAGTGACGGCTGACCACTGACGGTCATTCCGCATCATCGTGCCGCGTTTGTATTCGGGGTTGCGGGCATCGGCTTTTTTGACGAAGCCAGCATGTTTATCACCCACAATGCCTTCAAGTGTGAATGCTAAGGAGGCACAGGGCGTTTTTTCGAGCGTTTTGGCATCACCGAGATAAAGCGAAGCGACGTGTCCCTGTAAATTCATCGTCAATCACCTGAAATAAAAAAGGCGATGTATAACCATCGCCTTGGGATGGATGAGGTTATGACTATTAGGATTTGCGTCCTGCGACTAAGGTTTTCTGGAAGGCTTCCAGCCCGACGAAATCACCATTGGCGGCGAATGATGCTTGTTCGGCCCATGTGGGAACGCTGGGGGCAAAACGCATACCAGCGGCGGTGATGGCTTCCCGAATTTGGGTTTCGCTCGCGCCGGATAAGATGGCGAAAGTGGTGATGCCTGCGGCTTTTAGGGCTTTTTCCATCTTTGGCCCGATACCTTCAATGATTTTGAGGTCGTCGGCTTTATTCGATTTGGCGGCTTTAGAGGGCTTAGCATCCGGCGCGGCAGCTTTTACGGCGCTGGCAGCAGCTGGTTTCTGGCTAGGCGGAGCTTCGGGCACTACCTCTTTAACTTCGGTGGGCAGTCCAGAGGCGGTTTCCAGAACTGAGGTCGGCATGGGCGCTCTGGCTTCGTCCTCTTTCATGGGTGAAGCTGGCAAATCAGCCGCAGTTGGTGGGTGTCCGGTTGACACTGGTTGAGGCACTTCGGGATGCGCAGGCGGAACTGACGACTTTTGCTCGTGGGATGTTGGCGCTGGCGCAGGTGGCGCTTCAGCAGGAACAACGACTGCATGGGGCGCAGTATGAATGACTGTGCCCGGATTTGGCGACACCAGCAGAACGGAGTCCTGTTCGCCTTTTTGATCATAAACAACCGGCTCAATGAGGGTGTCGGTCGGTTCTTCCTCTTCGGCGCCGCGCCTGCTAACACGATCATAGAACCAAATCGCAAGCGCCAGCAGCAAAAACAGCAGTACCAATCCCCAATCTGCGAGGGCGGCACGCGTGGCGATATGGTTTAACGCCAGAAAAATAGCGAGTACCAATAAGGTAATCATTGATAAATTGCGAGTAGAGCGATCCATTGGTTCATCCTATTTGGGAGTTTGACCGATTGAAAAGCACTTTTATTGTAACGCAAAAAGAGAAATTATGGTGCAAAGCCATTTTACAATACGATTAACGGCAAAGGCGTCAAGCGAAAAGTATGTGCATGGTTACCTATTTTTCGGGGAGTGGTAGGCGATCAGGTTAGATTGCCCAAGATCAAGCGGACACCGATGACGACCAGCAAAAATAAGACCATTTTGCGGAAGGATTCGGGGTTCACCCGTTTATCCAAGCTCCAGCCGACGAGCAAGCCGATCAGCATAGCGGGAAGCCCGATAATCGCATTTTCGAGTACGGGGCGGGTGTAATGTCCCGCTAGAAAGTGTGAGGTGATGACAACCAAACTGTTGAGCATAAACATGCCGGGGAGGTTGCTTTTAAATTCATTGCGATCCCATCTGGCGAGGTTGCCGTAGATGACGAGAGGTGGGCCGCCGCTGTTGTATGCACCGGTTAGCAGACCGCTGGTGAAACCAAATAAAAATCCCCACGTGCGGTTCACTAACTGCGGAAGATGCGGCATAAAGAGACTGTATGTGCCGTATCCGGCGACGACAATGCCCAAAATAATCAGCACCAGATGCTCGTTCAATTTAGGGACAACCAAGATGCCGATGGGGATGGCAATCAGCGAACCGATGACCAAACGCCACACCGATTGCAGCTGAATATGCTCGCGGTAGCGGATAAACATCAGACATTCGGCGCTAATAGACACGAGGGCGAACATGGGCGCGGCTGTGCCGACACCGAGAACCGGTGTAAGCAGTGCCATGGCAATTAAGCCGCTGCCAAATCCGGTTAGGCCAAAGGTGAGGAAGGCAAAAAAGAGACTGGCAATGATGGTGTAGGTGGTTGCATTCATGCTGGAATTGCCCTATGAAGTAGACCCATACTCCAAGCAATTGAACCGCCAAGACGCAAAGAACGCCAAGATCAATCCAGAGTGTTTTAAGATGGAGTGTTGAGCTTAAAAGGGTAACTGGGATTTGTGGTTTTGGGAAGGGGAGGAGAAATACTGAGTTCTGAGTGCCGAGTACTGAGGAAAATGCAAAAGATAGCGTTCTGAAATCAGTGGATAGAAAAAGTTGAATAGTTTAGAAGCCGACCAGCTTGCGAAAGCAAAAAGGTTGAAAATTAAACTGCTGCAAGTTTATTAAAGTATGTGATGAATGGAGAACTTGATTGAAACTCCGTGACTTCTGGATTCTTCTGTTTCTTTCCCCGATTCTATGTATTGTGGTTGGAATTATTTTCTTTGCAATAGTGTTCGATGGAAACCATACTTGTTTTGGGACATTCATTCCTACTCAAGCCGATGTCGCTCAAAATGGTTGGGTGACTTTCCCTCAGAGCGCTACAAATATTTCTTGGGATACCGTTGGTTTCCAATGTATTGCTCAAATTAAATTCGACATGAAGCCAGAAGATTTGAGATCATTTTTAGCAGCAATGAATTTTTATCAGATTATTTTCACTGATCGTGAAGATGGTAGAGCTGAACGAGAAAGCCTCGTTATCTATGAAGGTAGTCCATTAATTATCGACAGTATTTCTACTCGCTTTGTTAGCGCGCTCCGGGGCAACGGACGCTTTAACCAAAATGTAAGGATTGATCGTACCAATCCAACAATTTATCATGTTTCGGTTGTCTCGAATCAATGGCCTTACAGTACAACACGACGCTATGATGCAACCCCCGGCTGGTTTAGCAATTCCATTACCCCCGAATCAACGCATCAATGAGATTTATTACGAACAGCTTGAGGGCAGCGGCGCGTTGGGATCGGCAGGTAAGAATGTGATTTGGACGTTTGGCACACCGATGAGTTCCACAAAGTTGGTGATGGCGGTTTGTGCCTGTGTTTGGGCTTCCGTCAGAATTTCGCCATTGATGGCCGCCTGCCGCAGCTGCTGGACGGCGAACTGGCGTGACTGCTGGTCTATAGTGGGATTGGGTGAAGCAAACACGCCTTTCTCAAGCGCGGCGACGTAGGTTTTACCTTCATCCAGTATGCAGTCTTGAAGTGTGGGCGCGGGAAGGGTCAATGCGATGGATTCGCCATTGGGTGCTTCGGTGGCTTTGGCCTGAGTCATGTTGATTCCGGCAGTAATATAACCGACAGCGACCAGAACCTGTTTTTGCCCGTAGAGGGTTTTGAGCCAATCCGGCATATCGGTTTCGGTGGTGATGATGGTGGAATAAGAATAGCGAGTGGTGGTGAGTGAGGACAGTGCCTGAATTTTGCTCAAGACGGTGGTGGCATTAAAGGACGGTTTGCTGGTACATACGCCGGGGATTACACACTGGCTGGCTAAATAGAGAGTCGCCAATACAACCGCCAAGATCACGATGATGGTTAATATCAGGCTGAGAATGCGTTTCATGTGACTATCCTTCTGCGCGTGGGTGTACAGGCTTAATACAACCATTATACGCGCAGAGATGAGCGAATGTTGCAGTCCGAGTGGCTATAAAAGGGGTAGGAATAATAAGATGAGATTGGCGACAATCTGGCAAAGCCAAGCAGCGGCTAAGCCGTTCCGCTGGCGTACATAACCGTACATGAGGTTCATCAGCAGGAGCGCTGTGCCGATGATGAGGGCTACCGCAGGATAACGTCCGGCATCAATCATCGGGAAAAAGAGCAAAATTGACCAGATTGTGCCGAGGACACTGACGATCAAAAAGCGACGTGTTTCTTGAAGGACACCACGAAAAAATAAAGTTTCGGCGGTGGGCATGACAAAGATCAAGAAGGCTAAAATTTCACCGGGTTTCATGCCTGTGAAAATGCGCTGCGCCGTTTGCTGAAGGGTACTGCCACCGAAGATCACAAACGGCACGCTGAGAATGAGGCCAAATATTACGCCCCAGCCCAGATTTTCGGGCGTTTCCATCCAGATGCGACCACTGCTGCCGAGCAGCCAAGCCAGCACACCGAAGCCTGCCATCACTGACCAAATCAAGGTATAACGGAGTGCGGGATCAGTCGGAATGAGCGGCATGAGGCCGATACTCAGGGCAATGGCGATGAGGTAGCCAAAGACCGGATCACTAGCTGCACCGCGATAGGTCACGGGCGAACTTTCAGCGGCCTTGCTGGCAAAGGGCGATTCCCAATCCTCTTCTTCGGGGTAAGCCGGATCAACAATCGGTGGCGGGACTGACGGCTTTGGATTGCGCCAGTCGTCATTGGGTGTTGGAGGAGGATCGGGATAGAAAGTTGGCATGATGCTTATGACGCTAAGATATTCCGCAAGCCTGTCAAAGCGGTTTCGACTTTTTCAGGCGTAATCCAATAATGGGTAACAAGGCGAATCCGGTTAGGCATTCCGGCGTAACCGCCCATCAATACTTTGTATTCGTCTTTCAATCGGGCGCGAAGTTCGGTGATGGTCAACGGCGCATCTTCGGCTAAATCGAAGAAGAACATGTTGGTACGGACGCGGCTGACATCAACCTTGACATGTGGGATTTGAGCGATTCCTTCGGCCAAACGGCAGGCGTTGTCATGATCTTCTTGAAGGCGAGTCGTCATTTTATGGAGGGCAATGAGGCCAGCCGCCGCCAAGATTCCCGCCTGACGCATTCCGCCACCGAGCATTTTGCGGGTACGATGCGCCCGATGAATAAATTCTTTAGAACCAACCAAGATCGATCCAACCGGCGCACACAGCCCTTTCGATAGGCAGAAGGACACACTGTCGGCAGGCGCAACCAAGTCTTTGACGGGTAGATTAAGGGCGGTAGCGGCGTTGAAGATACGCGCACCGTCGATGTGTAGTTTGAGGTTATTGGCACGGGCGAGTGCGCCAACCTGCGCGGTATATTCGGCTGTAACCGGGATGCCGCCGATTGTTCCCTGTGTATTTTCAAGGCAGATCAATTTGGTACGTGGGAAGTGTTGGTCATCGCTGCGAATGGCGCGTTGGATGGCATCTAGTTTCAATGTGCCGTCGGGCTGAACATCAAGGACATTTGGTTGAATGCCGCCAAGTCCAGCAGATGCGCCCTGCTCATAACGAAACATGTGGGCTTCGCGGGCGAGAATCATTTCATCACCCCGTCCGCAGTGGGTTAAAGCCGAGACGATATTACCCTGCGTGCCGCTGGTTACGAACAATCCGGCTTCTTTGCCGAGCATATCGGCTGCATCCTGCTGCAACTGGTTGATCGTTGGATCTTCGTCGTAGACATCGTCACCGACAGGCGCGTTCGCCATCGCTTCGCGCATTTCGGGAGTAGGCCAACTGACAGTATCGCTGCGGAGATCAATGGTGTCCATGCGTGGGGGTTCCTTGATTGCTGTATATAGTGTGATGTTAGTCGGGTTAGAGCCTGTTCGCAAGTGAAAGTTGATCTATGCAAAAAGTCTAAAGGAAGGAACTGAGTCCCTTCCCTACGGTACGCAAATGGATGTGACCAGAGCGCTAGCTCACGGATTGAATGACAGGTGCAGCTTCCAGCGCGTTTTCGGGGAGGCCGCTTTTGACGACCGAGAAACGGCTTTTAAGACGCAGGAAGGGTGCTTCGAACCAGCGGTGCGAAACCTGTGCGGCGGCAATGGTCAGGCCAATAATGAGGGCATAGATTACTACGTTAAAGATGATGTTGTTCCATTGGCGGACGTCAATGTAGTTAAAGGCCAAGAGCACTAGATAAGCGACGAGCAGATGATACATATAGATGCCGTATGAGAGCGTACCAAGCCAATTCCAGAAGCGGTTTTCGAGTTTGACCATCGAATTGGGATTACTGGACACATTCAAAATGAACAGGATATAGGGAATACAGTACAGCAAATTGTCGCTGGGATAATCGCCGCCGTTCAAAAACAGGATGTTGTAAATCATGAAAGCCAACGTCAATTTTTCAACGATGGGATGAAAAATAATTTTCAGCAGCCAGTGTTTATAGAACAGAACGTAGGCGCCGAGCGCACCGACCGCCATGTTTTCAAAGCGCAGATTGTTCAAAAAGGCAATGACATTGCGATAGGTCTGTGAATAGTTGCTATCCACCACAATCGAAAGCTGATATTGGTTGAGCAGGATTTTGAAAACGATAACGCCGATTATGACCAGTAATATGCGTTTGGCAAACAGTTTGGAGAGCGCCGGCCAGAGCAAGTAAAACTGTTCCTCAATGCCAATTGTCCATAGTTGTTGAAAGGCAGGTGAGGCGGCACTGAAGAACGTAACTGCATTGGGCAGCAGAACCATGTATAAGAGGATTGAAATGGGCGGGGTTGGCTGCGGAACAAAATCCCCTTCAAAGTGTGAGGCTTGGATAATCAACGGGAAGATGGTCAGGCCGAGAAAGATAAGCAGATAGTAAACGGGCCAAATGCGTAAAATGCGGCGGGCATAAAATTTGCGAACGCTGACCGTGCCTGTTTTATGAATTTCACTCAATAGGAGATAGGTGATGAGAAAGCCGCTCAAGACAAAAAATATAAGCACGGCATTGATGCCATTGAGCAGCACTTTGGGAAACATAGGCTGAATTTCGAGGTTTAAGCGCCATTTGAATTCATCAATGTGCGTCAGTAAAACCGAGATTGCTGCCAGCGCGCGAATGCCGTTTAGGCCGGGGAAATAGATTCGGTTTTCACCTGCGGTTGATTTTGAAGTGATCATTCGACCCTAACACGTTTTATGATGAACGTGATGTTAGTCGGATTAGAATAGGTTCGCAAGAGAAATATACAAGCGGCAAGCTTCAAGATGAACTGACAAAACGTGAGGTTTTTAGCTTATATTGGACAACTTCTCGCCCTTATACGCTAGTAGAATATGTTCGCGAGGGATGCCACCGTTAACCATAAGTGCCTGATAGAGCGGTTTATCCAATGTGCCATCTTCATCAATGATGACATAATCCCCTACTACCCGCGCCATCACAGCAACGTAGGCAGGACGTTCGGCTTGAGATTCGGGAACAATGACAACACTGTAGTGCTGTTGTTTATCATCTAAAAATGAGTACATAGCAGCGCCTTGCGTCCGCCCGACATATTTTTCAACTTCGCGACGCGTAATACCGGCCAATGATAGATTTTCGTTTACCAATTGTTCAACCCTGTTTTTCGTAAGCATCGCTGGTGAGCGGCCACATGGGCTGCACGTCCATATCAAGGTCACTGCGTAGGCCGGCTTCAAAGCGGAAGTGTCCGGCGGCGGCGATCATCGCGCCATTGTCGGTACAGAGATTCAACGGCGGATAGCGCACGGGCAAGGCACTTTCGGCACGGAGGCGCTGACGGAGCGCACTGTTGGCGCTGACACCCCCTGCCAGCAAAATTTCGGTGACGTTATTCTCTTTGGCGGCGCGTACCGTTTTTTCCACGAGCGCTCCGACCAACGCGTCCTGAAAACTGGCCGCGACATCATTGACGGAGACATCCGAACGCACTTTAGGATTCTTTTCCGGCCCGCGTTTTTTGCCATCTGTGCCTTGTGGGATGGTGACTTCACGCATGACGGCGGTTTTGAGGCCGGAGAAGCTGAAGTCGTAGCTTTCGTCGCGTTTGGACCGTGGGAATTTGTAGGCGGTGGCATTGCCCATCTGGGCGGCTCGTTCGATGTTTGGCCCGCCGGGGAAAGGCAGCCCTAACATGCGTCCGACTTTGTCAAAGGCTTCGCCAGCGGCATCATCCAATGTGCCGCCAAGCCGTTGATATTCACCGTGATTGGTCATCAGCAGCAGTTCGGTGTGTCCACCGGACACGATCAACACCAAAACAGGAAACTGAATTTCGCGGCGTGGTTCACTGAGCCACAGGGAATAGACATGGCCTTCGAGATGGTTGATGCCCAATAAAGGTTTGCCGGTTGCTAAGGCGAGACCTTTGGCATAGTTTACGCCGACCAACAGCGAACCAACTAAACCCGGCCCGCGTGTGACCGCGATAGCATCCATTTTGGCGTAGGGAATGCCGGAATCAGCAACGGCTTGATCGACCACGGCGCTGATGGCTTCGACATGGGCACGGGAAGCAAGTTCGGGAAATACGCCGCCATAACGGGCGTGAAGGTCGATTTGAGTGGCGATGACGTTGGAAAGAATGGTTCGTCCATCCACGACGACAGCCGCCGCCGTTTCATCGCATGAGCTTTCAATACCGAGAATTGTGGTCATAGTTAGTTATTAGTCCGTAGTCGCTAGTCATTCGAAATGCGGTTTAAGCGCAAAGCCCCTATGAAATAACATCGCACCCGAAAACGAAAATAACCCATTCAGAAACCCCCACCCCACCCTCCCCCGCAAGCGATGGAGGGAGTAAAGAGGGAACGTGGCAGATTATTTTCAGTGCAAGGCAAAGCATATTCAAAGAGAAAGTCTATTTTAGCTCACCTTTTCAACGAGGGGTGAGGGTTGAGTCGTGCGACGGGGAATGCGGCGGGACAAAGCCGCTAAGCTAATGCCTCCGAATACCCACCACAGCATATCCAGCGAGAAGAGGTAGCGCGGGATGACATACAGGATAAAGTGTGTCAGCAGGAAATAAGCGATGAGTCCGACGAGCGGTAGTGCTAAACGCCAGTTACGGCGTGACAACCAAATGCCGATGACACCTGCCAACATGCCGAGGTCATGGAACAGGTAAATCGCCAGTTTAGGCCAGAAGTTATCACCTTGAGTCAGGCGTAAGAATCCGCTAAGGCTGCGGTCAGTACTGAGCCAACGGCTGGTCATGTCTTTGAGGCTTTCACCGGCGAAAAAGACTGTTCCATGTGGCTGCAAAATCGCATTTGAAAGTTGATCGACGCGGCTCCTCAGCCAACCGGGAATATCATTGAGAATGCTGTTGGTGGCACTTTCGGTATAAACCTGCTGCTGCTGAGCGGGATCGGTGGGTACGGGGGCAGCAGTCGATTGTTGCAGTGCGTTGTCCGTTTGCTGCGGCCCCTGCCAACCGGAGTCAGTCGCACCGATGAACAGCATAGCGCCGAATCCCTGCGCGGCGACGACGGTTTGCCCCCATTTGACACGGTTGTAAATCGTCCACGGGGAGAGTGTGATGGCAAAGACTATAAGCAGCGTCAGGCCAAGTTGAAAGCCCCTACGCCAGCCGTAAACCATCAATAAATGGATAACTAAGCCTAGCGGAAAGGCTAAGAGTACAGCGCGGGTGAGCGTGGCAATACCAAAGATCAAGCCAACGAAGGCAATTAAGCCATACAGACGGGGGTTGATCGGTGTTTGTGACGGATGGTGTTCAATGGTGGCGACATACAGAAATAATCCACCCGACAGCAAAAAAATGAAAAGGGTTTCGGTGAGGATTTGACCACTTTCGATGATGAAAGCTGGTGAGATGGCTAAGACGGTTGCGGCGATCAATCCCGCGCGAACATCATGGCTGATGGCTGATGCAAGGCGATAGACGAAGTAACAGGTGGCGGTACTCATCACTGCTTGCAGAAGGCGTGTCAACAAGACGGCTGTGGCTGGAGGGAAAATAAGCTGCGGAATACCGACAAAGAGCAAATAGATGGGGCCAGAAGCCAGCACAGCAGGGTCTTGCCCGCGCACCAAATCGAAACCGTATTTTAAATACCACCAGCTATCCCCGCCTTTATCGGCGTAAATTTGAGCGTGATCTAAAGGGAGGACGTGGGCAAGCCTTAATGCGAGCGCCGTAACAAGAATTGCCAGCAGCAGATAACGGTTCGTGACAGTGATTTTCAGGTTTCGATCTCCGGCGGTTTTGAATTCATCGCGCCATTGTAACCAATTTCGGCGGTGGGTGCGTAGTGACAAATGCCTATTGCCCGCACAAACGGCGTGCTTTAGGGTGAGTATTTGCTAAATACACCCATCCAAAAATGATTAAGACAACGTTTTCAAGAGTAGAATGTTTTCATGAGAATTTGAACACTTTATAACTAAAAACGGTATACTACTTTAATCCGAGTGTGCTGAAAGTGTGTGGTAACAGTCTATGAAATGGAATATTCGGTTTGCGGCGTTTTTGTTGATGGCAGTGCTGGCCGGTACAGGATGCAGCGTACTACCGGGTTTGAAAGTTCTCTCGGGGCAAGACACGGGTGAAGCCGCCGAAAACCGTCTGGTCGAATCAAGCGAATTGGTGATGGCAAACAAGTCTGGTACGACTGACCCGGCATTAAACGGTGTGGCTGACCGCATCGAAACCGCGGCTGGTGGCAGTATCGACATTATTGAAATCCGCAACGACTTAAATATCCATCAATTCCAAGTTTATGCTTTGATTATCCCTGATCCGAGTTTGGATCAACTCGGTCAGCTTAACCAGTTCCGCCGCGCGATTGAACTGACATGGCGCGGGATTATGCAGCAAAGCATCGGTGATGAAACCTTGAAAGTGGCGCTGGTATTCCCCGGACGGGTACAGACCTTGGATAGAGGGCCGGGCTTTTTGGGTGTCATCGGCGCAACTGCGACCATTGACCGTGCAGATGCGCTGGTTTATCTGGATAGTGGTTCGCCCAGTCTACAAAACTTTGCCGGTTTGATTACGGATGGTAAATTGGCCTATGATGTACCCCCAGATCAAGAATTGTATCGGGGCACACCGAATCACCCCGTTTTCATGCTCTCTAATTTAGGGTCTTCTGCTTCAAGCGGAGGCTGAAGTATTTGTGGAAAACATGCTTATCGTAAGTTGTTCAGAGTTGAGGATAATTGACCTATGAGCATCGTTAAGCCGGATGCAAAAAATAAGCTCGCTCCCCCGCGTAAAGTTTACGCATGGGAGAACGAGAAGACCCGCGTTGAGGAGCGGCAAAAGTTACGCTACCGTTTGCAACGCACCTTTACCCTTCCTCGTCTGATTATCATCATCTTAGTAGCCGCTATGCTACTGGATGCTTCCGTAATGCGCGGCATTATCGGTTTCATTAACCAGATTGCTACCGCGATTGTCCAAAACTTCTCGGTGGATTTTACCAATCTGACGCGGACTCTCTTACAACTCTTGATTGGTATCACGATAGCGGTCGGACAGTTCGCGCTGATTTTCTGGTTCTTGGGCAATGCCCGAACGTACACCATTTGGCCGGGGGCTGCTAGCGAAGGCATCAGCTTTGATGATTATCGCGGTCAGCCGGAACTGCTAGAACAAGCACGTCAGATTGTGAAGCTGCTGCGCGGCGTTCGCATCTTTGAAGAGTCAGGCGGTGAACCCCTGAATGGCTTGCTGCTCGAAGGCCCTCCCGGTACGGGTAAAACGTGGTTGGCAAAGGCTATCAGCACTGAGGCCAATGTTCCTTTCTTCTACATTGATGCCTCGTCGCTAAATTCGATGTTTATGGGTATTGCGCCTATGAAGGTTTCGAACCTGTATCGCAAAGCACGTAATGCGGCGAAGGATTACGGCGCGGCTATTATTTTCATCGACGAAATTGATGCGATCGGTTCACGCTCAGGTGTGGCGACTAACCCTCGCGAAGGCGATACTGATACACGCCTGCCCATGCTTTTCGGTATGGGCAGCAACAGCGGTATGGTCAGTACGCTGCTGGTGGAAATGGACGGTTTTAACGCTGAACATGGTGGATGGGCGAAGCGTAAAGCATGGTTCTACAAAAACATCTTGGGGAGCAAGCTGCCCAAGCCTCGCCGTCGTGTTCTGACAATTGGCGCGACCAACCGTATGTTGGCGCTCGATCCGGCGTTACTCCGAGCAGGACGTTTTGACAAAAAGATTCGTGTGGACGCGCCTGATTTGGAAGGTCGCCGCGACATCTTTGATTATTATCTGGAACACTTCAAGCATGATGAAACGGTGAATTCGTTGATTTTGGCATCCGAAACGCCGTATTACACGCCAGCCGACATTAAACACTTGATTAACGAAGCGCTGCGGTACGCCATGTTTGACGGGCGCGATACCGTCACCATTAACGATGTTCGTCAAGCACAGCCTGAACATGAATTCGGCCTGCGGAGTCCGATCAAAAATATGACGGCTGAGGATCGCTATCGGCTGGCGGCGCATGAAGTTGGACATGCTCTTTCAGTTCGTTTGTTTATGCCTTCGCATCGTATCGCCCGGATCACGATTATTCGTCAAGGCGGCGCACACGGCTATGTGCTGCATTATCCGGCGATTGAGGACAACGACATTATCAATACCTACGATAGCCTAATGGGAAGGCTGCGGGTTTCGATTGGTGGACGTGCTGGCGAATTGGAATTTGTCGGTGAACATTCCCAAACGTTAGGCGTTGGTACAGGCTTCGGCGATGGTAGTGATTTTGGGAACATCCGCTATATCTTGACTATGATGGCGGAAGTTGGCATGTTTGGGCCGTTAGGCGCACATTACAGCGGCGAACTGACGGAAGAAATGGAAAATACCTTCCGCAATGTTTTGGAAGAAGTACGTCTTTCTTTCCGCCTTCACAAAGAGATGGGGGAAGCGCTTATCAAATTGGTCTTAGAGAAGGACGAGATATTTGCGGATGAGATCGAAGCCTTCTTCGATAAATATGGATTGTATACACCCAAAGTTGATCTTGACCCCTATAAGAAGATCGAAACCGTGACAGGGGGTAAAAGCGCATGACGAATATCAAGAACGCACCCAATCAAAGTTATGAATCTGATTCTAAGAACACCATCAAGTGGTTTTCCGTTTGGAACTTGTTGGCTGTAATTGCAATCATTGTGTTCTTTTGTCTAGCGATCAAAGGTTTTTTGTGGCCACCTTTGGATCCCAGAGAAATCTCTTTGCAGGCTATCTGCTCAGGGTATATCTTCTCAGTTAATTATGTCCGTACATGGCTTAAAAACGGTGGCAACCGTTAGATTCATCTAACCATACATGCATTGCTTGGTGATTTGCTACCCTAACTTTAAATCTAATAAGATAGGGTAGCAGTCATCAAAACCATGCAAATCGACGATAACCAATGTGTGATCGTCAAATTATCTATTTGGCATTTACACACAGATTATGATGGGATGTGCGGCTTTCCTTACAGTTGCACAAAGAGATGGATGAGATACTCATCAAGCTAGTATTTGAGAAAACTATTTTTCTCGGGCGAAATAGAAGATTTTTTTCGAAAAACATGGCGTTTTACACGCCGAAGATTGATTTCAACCCTATAAGAAATCGAAACCGTGACAGGGGGTAAAAGCTCATGAAGAATATCAAGAACGCACCCAATCAGCCTTACATCAACACGAAAGGCCAATGGAATTGGGAAGACGAAGATACGCTGGTAGACCGTCATAATACACTGAGCAATCGCGTCGGCCGTTTCTTGCGCAGCGGGTGGATTTGGAAGACGGTACTAACGGTTTTTATCATTGGATTGCTTATTCCGAGTGTGATGCGACTGCTGCTGACCATTCTCGGTGTAACCATATCGGTTGGCGTGTTCATGATGACCATTGTCGTGCAATTCGTCGCTATTTTCTGGTTCCTGAGTAAATCGCGTACATACGAGATTATGCCGGGGACTGAAGGTGTAAGCTTCGATGACTATAAAGGTCAACCTGAACTGCTGGAACAAGCCCGCCAGATTGTGACTTTGCTGCGCGGCGTTGGAACATTTGAGAAAGCAGGCGGTGAACCGCTTACGGGTGTACTGCTCGAAGGGCCACCCGGCACAGGTAAAACGTGGCTGGCGAAAGCCATTAGCACTGAAGCTGGTGTGCCGTTCTACTATGTGGACACCTCATCCCTTCAAGGCATGTTCATGGGAACAAGCTCGTTGAAGGTCATTAATATGTTTGGGAAGGCGCGTAAAGCTGCCAAAATGTATGGCGCGGCGGTGATCTTCCTTGACGAAATTGATACGGTTGGTTCACGTGGAGGTGTCAGCAGCACGCAGGGACAAAGCACGGGCGGAAATCCTCTAGCTGGTATGGGCGGCGAAATGGGTTTGCTCAGTACCTTGCTGGTGCAGATGGATGGTTTTAACGCCGAGCATGGTTGGCGTGCGACATGGAAGGCGCGGTTTTACAAGTGGTTCTTGCGACGCAAGGTGCCGAAGCCAGAACGTCGTGTATTGGTCATTGGCGCGACTAACCGTGTGGCCTCACTCGATCCGGCGCTGCTCCGTCCGGGACGTTTTGATAAGAAACTGCGTGTCGATCCACCGGATATGCAAGGGCGCATTGAAATCTTCAAATACTACTTGACGAAGATGGCGCATGACGACAGCATGATTCCGGCAGTTCTAGCGACTGAGACACCCGGTTATACACCCGCTGACATCAAATATCTGTTGAATGAGTCCTTGCGTTACGCGCTATTTGCAGGACGTTCTTATATTACATATGATGATTTCCGCATCGCTCAACCGGAACATCATATGGGGATGCGTGCGCCGATCAAACACATGTCACCGGAGGCCAAGCGCAGATTAGCTTATTATCAAGCTGGTTATGCCACAGCTATTCGGCTCTTCATGCCACATCACCGTATCGCGCGAGTTACGATTATCCGTCAAGGACAGTTATACGGTCACGTATCCCATTATCCGGCGCAGGATACTTATCAGGGCATGTGGTCGAAAGTGCAGATGGAAAGTAACTTGAAAGTTTTGGTCGCGGGTAAAGCTGCCGAAATTGAATTTTTGGGCGCACCCAACCAAACTGTGATGGTTGATCGTCACTTATCGGCTGTGAAAAATATCCTTAACGCAATGGCGATGGCGGGTATTCTTGGCCCACTCGGTGGAACGGTGGGTCGGATACAAGAAACTATTCTCGGTCCGCAGCTTTCGTTAGGTGCGTCGAAGGAAATGCAAGAAGCGATGGAGGCTGAATTCCAGAAGCAGTTGAAAGAATGCCGTGAGGCACTGCGGGCGAATGCCAACATCGTGAACTCCTTGGCTGACAGATTGTTGGAAAAAGGCGAGATTAACGCCAATGAGGTACGCGCGTTCTTCGATGAGTATGACTTGCACACACCTGATCCTATCGTGCTGCAAGATGATAACGAAGTGCAATTGCTGGAAGCCGCTACTGCACCGGCTCCTTCAGGTGATTAAACCAATCAATTGTCTTTGGGGTGATGTGTTCCTCATCCCAAAGACTACCCCTATAGCCAGTTTTCGCTTTGCCCTCAGGTGAGTTAAGATCATATCAACAGCCATCAGAAACCTTCGTCCGATTTGGTTTGATGAGGTATCCCCAATATGGACAATCGTATGGTGCAATTTATCCGGGCGATGCGCGCGGCGGGGGTGCGTATTTCGCTGGCGGAAAGTCAGGACGCGATGTACGGCGTGGATGCGGTCGGCGCGGGCAACCGTGATGCGTTCCGTTCGACACTACGGGCAACACTGGTCAAGGAAGCCCGTGATCAAGGCACGTTTGAATATTTCTTCCCGCTGTTCTTTGGTAATAATCAACCACCGCTGAACAACATCCCTGACAATCTCTCGCCTGAAGATCAGCAAAAGTTGCAAGACGCGCTCAAATCGCTCATGGGCAATATGGACGCGCTCAAAGATTTGCTGCGGCAGATGCTGGAAGGCCGTCCCTTCAGCCAAGATCAGCTTGACCAGATGGGCGAACAGGCAGGGATGAACCAAGGCAGCGAGATGTATCAGCGCCAGTGGTTCGAACGGCGCATGAACCGTCAATCCGGAATGCAGCAGCTTCAAGACATGATTGAACAGCTTCTGCAAGAACTGGAAGCGATGGGCATGAGCGACGAGGCGTTGGAAGATTTGCGCCAACAGCTTCAAGAGAATGCCAAGGGACTGGCTGAACAAATCTCGCAGTATGTGGGTTCGAATTTAGCGGAACGGCTGGCGGAACAAGAACCCGACCCTAAGCCTGATTTGTTGGACGTGCCTTTCTCGGAGTTAAGCCAGAACGAAGTGGATGCCATCCGTGACGAAATCCGGCGATTGGCTGCACGACTGCGCAGCCGCGCTTCTTTGCGGCAACGACGCGCAAACGCGGGCGAGATGGACCCGCGCAAGATGATGCGCCGGAATATGCGTTACGGTGGCGTGCCGATTGAGATGAAGTTCCACACACACCACGTCAAGCCGCGTTTGGTGCTGATTTGTGACATCAGTACGTCGATGCGTTACTGTGCCGAATTCTTGCTGACGCTGGTCTATGAACTGCAAGATGTGGTTGCTAAGACCGACAGCTTCATTTTTATCAGCGATATGGTAGATATCAGCATGATTTTTGAGGAAAAGCAGCCCCAAGAAGCAGTTATGCAAGTGCTTTATGAAAATCCACCGGGTTATTACAGCACGGATTTGGGCAACGGCCTGAAAACTTTCCAGCGTGACCATATGAGCAAAGTCGGCAGCAAGACGACGGTGATTATGCTCGGCGATGGGCGGAATAATTACAATAATCCTCAGATTGGGATTGCTCAAGACATGCAGCGTCATGCGCGGCGGGTGCTGTGGTTCTGCCCTGAACCGCGCAGCCAATGGGGTACAGGTGACAGTGATATGCACCAGTATGCCCAAGTTTCGGATGGTGTGTATAAAGTCAGCAACTTGCGCGAACTGGCGAACGCAGTTGATGCCATTTTGACGGACGGGTAGAGCGTTGTTACAAGTTTGAAGTCAACCCCCACCCTAGCCCTCCCCCGCAAGCGATGGAGGGAATCAATACAGATTGGCAGTGGGTTTTCTATAAAGCGGTGGATGGTGGTTCACCGCTTTTTGATTCGGAAAATGCAATTTGCGAATCAGGGGCGGGCGGTTTGTCGGGTTAACCGAAAATAAACTTAAGCAGTAATAAGTTGCAAGAGGCAAGTTACAAGTTAAGAAAAGATAATTGAGACGCAGAGATACAGAGAGCAAGGCGGAGGGGTGGAAGTTATACAGTCGGACAAGTCCTTAAATGATTGCTCCATAGAACCGATAATTGTATGATGACTTCTAATAAGTGACAGGTAGTGCTGCATTAAGTGGTGGATTCGGTAATTCCCCTCCCTAAATCCCTCCCCGCTTCGCAGAGAGGGACTTTAAAACTTCTTGTGAACTCTTGTGATGTCTTCAAAAGATGTCTTTGTCGCTATAATGGACTCTCGGACGTTTACTGTGGTGTTAGCAACTGACAAAACTGATTAGAGGTTAATTATGCTATCTCCAATTTTGGCGTGTTCGAGTGTACCGAAGGCAATTGAATATTACACGCAAAAGTTGGGCTTTGAGTTGGCGTGGTCGATGCCGCCCAATGTTCAAGGCGAAACGGAGTTCGCGTGTGTCAAACTGGCAGATTGTGAAATTTTGTTGGGTGTGACAGCCGGTTTCGTCGAGGATGCCGATCTGGACAAGCGCGGTACAGGTATTCAGATTTATATCAATCTGCCGCTGTCGGTGAGCATTGTGTCATTGTATGAGGTTGCAAAAGCGCGAGGCGCGACCATCACAAAAGAGTTGGAAACGCGGGAATGGGGTGAACGGGCGTTTACGGTGGATGATGCGGATGGTTATGATTTGATGTTCGCGCAGCCGCCGCCACCGGTTAAATAAGGGTTTATGTAATACCGAATCAAAAAGGGGTTTGCCAGCGGCAAACCCCTAGGAGAGCAACAAGGCACGTTATTTCATGGGGAGAACTTCACGGGGTTTCGCGCCTTCGACGGCTGGCCCGATGATGCCCTCTTCTTCCATACGGTCGATAAGGCGGGCAGAACGGGTGTAGCCGATGCGTAAGCGGCGCTGCAACAGGGACACCGAGGCTTTACCCAAACGGCGCACCATATCAACAGCCTCTTCGTACAGTACGTCCTCTTGATCGTCGGAGGCATCATCGTCTCCGCCACGCCCGCTGCCATTTCCAGCACTGGTGTTGGACTTCATGTCAGTATCCCAGAAAGCCTGCTGGGCTTGAACGCGTTCGCTGCCGGCAACGACCGAGCGTGACGGTTCAACAACGGTGTTATCGACTACCAGAGCGCTGATCGGTCGCGCGGCCACATCATCAGCGGAAATTTGCGACTTCCAGTAACGGGTGATGTTCTGGATTTCTTGATCCGACACATACACACCCTGCAAACGGAGGGCTGCCGGAGCGTCACCGCTCATGTAGAGCATATCACCCTTACCAAGCAGCCGTTCAGCGCCGGGTTGGTCGAGAATAACGCGGCTGTCAACACCGCCCGCCACCGCGAAAGCGATACGTGCCGGGAAGTTGGCTTTGATCAAACCGGTGACGACATCGACCGATGGACGCTGCGTGGCGATCACCAGATGGATACCGGTGGCGCGTGCCAGCGCTGCGATACGGGTGATGACCCGTTCCGTTTCGTCCGGCGCGAGCATCATCAAGTCGGCTAATTCGTCGATAATGACGACGATATACGGCATTTGTTCGGCATCGGGTTGCAGATGCTTATTGTAGTCCTCAATGTTACGTGCGCCTGCCAGACTGAACTTCTTATAGCGCTCGTCCATTTCGCGCGTGACCCATTTGAGTACGCCGACGATGCGTTCGAGTTCAACCACGACCGGCGCGACCAAATGCGGAATGCCGTTATAACCGGTCAATTCAACGCGCTTGGGGTCAACCATGATGAACTTGACTTTGTCAGGCGGGTTCATGGCGACCAAACTGGTAATAATGGCATTCACGCAGACTGATTTACCGGAACCGGTTGTACCTGCAATCAGTAAGTGGGGCATCGAACCCAAGTCGGCTGAAATCGGCGTACCATCAACACTTTGTCCCAACGCGATGGCTAAGGGCGATTTGTTGAAGATTTTCTTGAACTGATCAGATTCCATGACGTCGCGCAAGCTGACCAACGAGGCTTGATCGTTCGGCACTTCGATACCGACATAGCCTTTGCCGGGAACAGGCGCTTCAATACGGATGGATTTGGCGCCCATCGCCAACTGTAAGTCTTTATCAAGTTGGGCAATCGCACCGACCTTGACACGGTTTTTCTTGCCGCTGCGAGTGACCAGATAATCCGGCTCGACACCGAACTGGGTAATCACAGGGCCGGTATTGACTTCAACCACTTTACCGGGCGCACCGAAGCTCTGTAACGTTTCCTCGATAATCTTGGCGCGGCGTAATAATTCGCCACGATCAAAGTCATTTTCCGAACCGGGCATCAGCACCTGCGATATGCTGGGCATGCGCCATTCTTTGCGCTTACGCGGCACGTTGGTGGGTGCGGTTGTGCCTACGCCGGGTTGACGCAGCGGAATTTCCGGTGAGCGACCGATGGGTGTGGCATCCGGTACGGCGGCAGCGGCGGTATGGGCTGGCGGCGGTGGCGGCGTTGTGAGGGCTGCGCTTGCCATGCCATCGCGTCCACCGGGGTTGATGGTCACACCAGCCGGGTCAGGCGGCTTGCCGTAAGATGGCGCGGCAGGTTCGGCCTTAGGACGCGGCGCTTCGGATTTTTCCGGCTCATAGGCTTTAGCTGGTGCTGCTGCCGAGGCTGACGGTTTACTATCATTCCAGAAAGCGGCAGCAGGCTGCGGCGCTTTGTTATCCGACGCTGGCACAGCCGGTTTATCCACTGTGGGTGAGGTGGGCGGCGAGGTTGGTTTGCCAAAAGCGCTGCTCGGCGATGGAGGTGGCGCGGCTGGTCTACCAAAGGCGCTGCTCGATGTGGCTGCGGCTGGCGGTGCAGCCGGCTTACCAAAGGGACTATTCGCAGGCTGTGTACTTGTGCCGTTTCCATTCCCATTCGCGGGCGCAGCCGAGGCCGCCGCCGGTTGGTTTATAGGGCTGGCTGGTTTATCAGCTTGTGCATCGGGTTTAGCCGACGCTGGCGACGGTACAGGCGCGCCGCCCTGCCGGATTTCATTCAAGCGCCCCATACGATCTGCGCTGGCTGGTTGGGCATCCGCAGGCCGGTTTGAACCAAAGGTGGTCGCACCAAAACGGCTGGTCTGCTGGCGTGGCATGGGTTCGCCCAAACCCTTGGGCGTGGCGGGCGGCAGCTTGGACAATTCTTCGCTGTCGTCCATTTCGTCCATATCATCAATTTCGTCGTCCAAGTCATCGAGATCATCTTCAGGCTTGGCGGCAAAAGGTGATTTATACGGTGTTGACGCCGGTACAGGTGGCTTCGGTGCTGTCGCTGGTGCGCTTGAAATTGTCGCACTGGATGTGCCGAACGGTTTAGGCGCATCACTGCCGAAGGTACGGGCAGGCGGTGAAGCTGGGCTGGATGCTGGCGAACTGCCTCCAAAGGCCGGACGTGACGGTGGCTGCGATGGGGACGATGGACTAAAGGATGAACTCCCTGATGGTGTAGCTGTCGCCGGTTTCATCAATTCACCCAAACGAGCGGGCGGCGGTTCTTGTTTAGCCGGTGCGCTGGATGGTGGTGGCATCGGGGAGCGCACTGGCGCGGCAGTTGGAGCCGCCGAGGCTGATGCGTTGATGGTCGCGGCTGCGGATTGGGATGACGGAGTTGCAGACGGCGAAGTGGTTGCAGGTGCAGCCGGTTTATCCGCTGGTTTGGCGCTGTCATCTTTGCCGGCACGATTAAATAAGCGACCAAACCCACCGGCAACGGCTCCGGCTGTCGCAGCGGCGGCAGTTGTCGCAATCGAAGGTTTGGCGCTGGTATCGGGCGCGGCCTCAGCTCTGGCAGGTGCAGCCGATGCCGGTTCTGCTGATTTCCGTCCGGGGATCATGCTGCCAAAACGTCCGGCGATGCCTGAGGCCGGCGAGGGTGTAGGCGCTTTTGTGGCAGATGCAGCCGTTTGGCGCTCGACCGGAACCAATTCCTGTGTATTAAGGCCGCCGATTTCTTTCTTACCACCGATGTTGATGGCAATCGGACGTTCAGCACGGACAGGCTCGCCAGCCGGTAAAGCGGCTGCTTCGCTGGCTGCTGGTAAGGCCGCTGCGGCGGGCGCGGCGGGCAAGGCTTGCGCGGTCTCTTTGGTGACACTCAAGGTCGGTGGTGAGGCGGCTTGTGCCGTCAACTGCTCAAGGGATGCCGCTGCGGCTGCCTGCCGCTGTTGAGCGCGGCGCTGACGTGTATCTTGGAAGCTGCGAACGTTGCTGATGACAATCATCGCCAGTTCTGCCGCGCCAATATCGAGCGTGAACATGATGCCGATAATAAACATCAACAAGATCATGAAGAATGCACCGGCTTCGGTGACATTGGCCACGAGGAAGTAGTAAATCTCCCAACCGATTTCACCGCCACCTGTTTTATAGGCTTTGAGCGATAAATCCATCTGGACGGCGAGTTCTTGGAAGTTGTGAACGGCGCGGCTGCCGACAAAGTTAAAGGTGTCGATATAACTCATGAACGTCAACAGGGCGATGTAGGTTATGACGATGCCGATAATCCGTTTACGCGGAATGACGGGCGCATTTTCGCCAAAGTGACGTGCGATCAACCAAACGCCGACAATCAGCATGGCGACCGGAATAGCGATTGAACCCCATCCCGCGAGGCCGATCAGAAAATCGTTGATGGCCTGTGTTAGCTTGCCTTCTGTTGTTGAGAGACGGCTGAAAATCAATGCTAAAGAACTCAACAACAGGGCTACGCCGAGGATGTCGAGTTTGGTATCCAGCGAGATGCCAGCCCCATCATCGAGAGTCGGTGCTTTGCTGGTGCGGGCTTTCGGCGCGGGCTTGGCTGATCCGTCTCCGCCACTCAAGAAAGAGGGTAAGAAGCGTCCTAAACCGGACTTTGCGCCGGTGCTTGATTTAGTTGTGGCTGGTTTGCTGCCGGGGGCGGAATTACCACCCAATCGGCCAAAGGGTGACGAACCACCGGTGCTCGGTGTGGCAGGTTTAGAACCACCTACAGTTGGATTGGTGCCGGTTGAGCGTGTACCACCAAAAGCGGATGAACTGCTGCTGCTAGAAGCTGCCGGTTTTTTGGGATCTGATTTAGCGCCACCGCCGAAACGTCCAGTAATGCCACCGAGCAAACCACCGGATTTTTGACCGCTGGTTCCTTTGGGCGTGGCGGGTTTATCGGCTGATTTAGCGCCACCGCCGAAACGTCCTGTGAGGCCGCTTAAACCGCCGCTGATGCCACCGAGTGGGCTGCCTTTCGGCGCGCTGGTTCCTTTGGGCGTAGCGGGTTTATCGCCCGATTTATCTCCGCCACCGCCAAAACGTCCGGCTAGTCCACCGAAGACACCGGGTTTTTTATCACTCGAACTGCTTGAGCTGGAAGGGGAAGAACTACTTCCGGCGGGACGGCTGCCAGAACCGAAGGAGCTGCCAGAGCTGCTCGAACCGCTGCTGCTCGATCCACTGCCAAACGATGAACTTCCGCTTGGTGAGGCGGGACGGTTCGCGCTGGATGAACTGCCAAAACTTCCCGAACTGCTTGAGCCGGAAGGGGAAGAACTGCTGCTCGGCGGACGGCTTCCACCAAATGGAGATGATCCGCTCGGACTGCTCGAACTGCCGCTGCCGGAACTGCCAAAACTCGACCCGCTGGTCGGTGGACGGTTACCGCTGCCGAAGCTGCTTGACCCGGAAGGGGACGGACTGCTGCTCGGCGGACGGCTTCCACCAAACGGGGATGTACCTCCGGTGGATGTGGTTGGACTGCTGGGAGACGTGGGACGGCTTCCACTTGACGAACCTAATGGAGGCCGCGCCGCTGATGAAGCTGAACTGCTCGATACAGGGCTGGTACGTCCACCAGCTCCCGGTAGATTTGAAGTTGGGCGACTGCTGGAACCACCGAATGGATTCACGCGTGATGACGATGATGAACTACTTTCGTCGTCATCATTCTGATCTTCATCATCTTCGATTTCGTCTTCGTCATCGTCGTCAAATTGGTCGTAATCGCCGCCTACATAACGCATAGTGGCTCACCTGTTCAAAACTTAGTCAACATTCTGGGAACAAACTATTGGGATACGTATCCCTTACCTGCACATGATCGTGAGGGCTGAACAGCTATTACCGACATTTTCAATAATGAAATCATACCACAAATGTCGATTCGTGATGTAATTATAGAACATTTGTGTGTAAAACTCAAGCCAAAGGGGCCGCGTCCGGGGGTAATATGCTGTAAACAGAGTTAATTTCCATCACTGAATAGACGCTGTTAGACCGGTTTTTATTACGTTTGTTGGGGGGTGAGCTTGATGACTCACCCTTTATATTTTGCTTATTGTGTCTGACGGAGAATCATCCACGTTTCACCGATGACAAGGGGTTTGCCCACATCCCAATAAACCGATTCATTGGGTTTTAAGGGAACTCCATCAAGTGACGTGCCATTGGAACTATTGAGATCAGTAACCTTGATGTCAATGGGAGTCGTGCCGGTAATCAGCAGATGAACGCGTGAAACCAGCGGATCAGTGAGTTCAATATCAGCTGCTTGGCTGCGTCCAATAATCAAACTCTGTTTCTTGGTGTCGAGGGTTTGGGCAAAGGCCGCCTTACCCTTTTCCACAATTTCCAATTTTAGGAATGCGTAATCAGCCGGTGGCTTTACCAGTTTGGTGCGCTTACTATCTATGCGCGGCGCTTTGTTTTTGTCATCCTGATTTTCGCTGACAACAGCCGGTTGTTCACTGGTGGCATGGATTCCCAACCATCTATTATTTATGGCCTGAACGGTAGGGACATCTGCTTCATCCTGTGTTTGACTGCTTAAATCGGTTGCTGACTCGTGTCTCCGTGTTATTCCAAGGACTTCGTCGCGGATAATGGCTATTTTGTTGGCTGCGTCGTCGCAATGAAATTCCGTCAGCAGTTCGTATGCATATAAGGCAACATTACGTGCATCGCGAACGGAAACGATTTGTATGTCGTTGGCATATTCGCTGTAAACAGCTTGAAGGATTTGTATACCGCTGCGCCCTGTATTTTTGAGGATTGGTTCGAACAAACCCCAGCGTCCAAGGATTAGGCTGAGCCACGCGTTTAAGTCTAACTGCTCGATTAAGGCACTTTCATCCAAGGCATCTTTTGGAAGTTCGGGATCAACAGCTTCGATAATCCCCCGAAGTGCTTTTAGATCAAGCGTGGCATTCAGCTTTTCTTTGTAGGTCTGGATGACGGGCGCGCTGATGTTTTCCTGAAGTATGTGGAGAATACGCCCGACACGAGCATGTATCTCGTTTTCGTTTAATTCTTGTTTTTCCTCTACCATTTCCATCATGCTTGTTGCCTCCATGATGACCGCCTAATCTTCTTTGGCCTATTTATATGTGGAACATGCTTACATAAAACTCACAAAATGGACACCGTACTATGGTCGTTCTTTCGCTTGTCAACAGGCCACGAAGAGAGGCGCAAGCGTTTTGCTAGGGCACACAATCAATTATTTTCATATTCCAAATTTATGATGTTAATATTCTTTGGATTTCTGGCTTAGAGACGTTTCTCGCCCTTTGACACAATAATATAAATGACTTTTCCTTGAACCGATTAGGTCACTTAGCCTATCTATCTAAGATAATGGTCTAAATTTACAAGAAATTTACATTTTTCATATTCGGGTAATTTTGCTTGCAATCATTTCAAATCTGAAACACTGCTTGACGTGATCTATGAATCTAGAACGATCACAAAAGCGGGTTTAGATTTATGGGGACTAATTGGAAAACTTGATGTCGATTTGGGACGACGGCTAGCAAATTGACCTATGCTCAATTAATAAACGCTGCTCAAACCCATATTCACCTCACAGATATGACATCCGACACTTTATGACAAAATCTGTTTAGGTCTACGCTAATTGTTGGAACAATATTGATCTAAGCTGTTTTGGAATGACGTACTATGGCATCCGACTCACATCAAAAACGTGAGGAAGTAACTCACCTTATGCCTACCCACAAAAGCAATAAACTAACCCTTTCGGATACGGATCAAGATCACGTCGGTTTGGAACGTATAATCTTTTTCAGCGATGCCATCTTTTCGATTGCAGTTACGTTACTCGTGTTGGAAATTCGGCTGCCGACAAATACACATGAATTGACTAACGAGGAACTGCTGCATGATCTATTGGCTCTCTGGCCGAAGTATTTGGGCTATGTTCTGAGCTTTTTGATCATTGGTTCATTCTGGTTAGGGCATCATCGCCGTTTCCATTTCATTCAGCGTTATGATGCAAAACTGATCTTCCTAAACTTGGTCTTGCTCATGTTTATCGCATTCATCCCATTTCCTACGGTGATTATTAGTGAACATGGCAATCAAGTTGGCACGATTTTTTACGCGTTAATGATCAGTGCTACCGGTGTGCTATCGACAAGTATTTGGGTTTACGCTTCACGTCATCATCGGTTAATTGATCCTGCAATGCCAGTTTCCGTCATAAGGCGGGATACATTGCGTCAGTTAGCTGTACCAGCGGTATTCTTAGTTTCGGTTGCGGTAGCTTTTTTCAATTATGAGCTTGCTAAATTTTGCTGGATGTTAATCGGTCCCGTAGTGATTCTTATTCATTAAATCGCATTTATCCAAGCATCAGAAAACCCTCTGAGGTGGGTTCTAGCCCACTAGACAGCCGACGAAAGGCATGTTATAGTGGTTTTGTTGTACGCTGATTGGCGTAACAGAGTATAGGTGTTTTATGTCTACCCGTGTGATAGACAGTTGGTTGATAACCAACTACGACTTCGTTGGTATCCCCGTTATTTTCGGTGATCAGTTCACGCAAGGTGAATTGGCTCCGACCTGACTGTGCGTCCGCAATTTCGGACTTTGTATCTGCGAATCGCATAAAACTGATGCCTCGCTTGCCCGCGTGACGGATGATTTGCTTTGCCATGTGCCAACCACAGGGCAAGATGAATCAGTCGACATGATTCGATTTTGGATGGCGACGCAAACCTGCCCCTCTGATCTCAATGGCGTACAACTCTCGTAAAGATAATAGAAAGAGGACAATATGAACGCCAACTTGCAAGGCACATACCATAAGCGGCCTAGACAGAACCGGGACACACAAATCGCTGTCGTCCCGAGTTCGGAGAAATATCTAGGGCAGATGGAAATGTGCCACCAACAGGCTTACGGCTATACACTGGACTCAAATGCGTCCGATGTGGATGGCGAAGCCCTGACGGCGGATAAGTTCCGCCAGCACCTCGCGATTTTCCCCCAAGGACAGTTCATGGCGCTGGACAAGGCGACCAACCGCGTGGTTGGGTTGACCGTCAGCATGCGCGTGAACTTGAACGCACATGACGCAGCCAAGTCATGGGCGGAATTGACCAACGACGGCTGACTGACGACCCATAACCCAAACGGCGAATGGCTGTACGGCGTGGACTCGGTAGTGCTCCACGATTATCGCAGCCAAGGTATCGGCGGCAAGCTGATTGAAGCACGCTACGATGTCATCCGCAGACTGAATTTGCGCGGATTGGTGGCGGGCAGTATTCCGATTGACTTCAGCAAAGTCGCAGACCACATTTCGATTGAACAATACGTTCGCGAAGTGATCGCTGGAACGCGGTTTGATACTAACCTGAGCAAACAACTTCGGAAAGGCTTTAAGGTTCACGGCCTGATTCCGAATTATACGAATGATACAAGTTGTGGTGGTTACGGTGTGGAGATTGTCTGGGATAACCCCAATTATCGCCCACTGCGCCGCACTTATCCGGCTGCGACACGCCCTGCTGTGGTGCGTCATATGCCTGCGCCGTTAATGCCCTTAACGGCTTAACACGATTTAGTTCGAACCATCGGGGCGTACAGCCGTACGCCCTTTCACAATCATCTAATTTTTAGTGATCGCAATTAAGGAACGAATCATGTTCAGCCAAGAAGAGCCTGCCAGTAAGAGCGCCATTCAAATCCTGCCCAGCTCGGAACGTTATGTCGAGCAAATGGAGGCTTTGATGGCAGCGGTATATAACCTTGATCCCCAAGATGAGTCAGCCGGCCTGTTTAATGCAGCCCACTTTCGCCGGCATCTCGCCATCTTCCCCGAAGGCCAATTCATAGCGGTGGATATGATGACCGATAAAGTCGTCGGCCTGACTGTGAGTATGCGAATCCACTTTAATCCGCACGAGCCGATGTTGGACTCGTGGTGGAATCTGATCGGTCAGGGATGGCTAACCACCCATAAACCCACTGGTGAGTGGTTGTATGGTGTCGAGTCTGCGGTTCATCCCGATTATCAGGGTAAGGGTATTGGTAAGCAGTTAACCAACGCACGTTTGGAAACCATGCGCAGCCTGAACCTGCGCGGGATGGTAGCAGGCAGTGCGATTATCAGTTACCACAAAGTGGCTGATACTGTGCCCGTTGAAGACTACGTAGCCGATGTCATCGCCGGGCGACGTTTTGACCACAACCTATCCAAACAGATTAAGATGGGCTTCAAACCGACGCATATCATTCCGCACTATTTAGAGGATTATGATTGTGCGGGTTACGGTGTCGAAATGGTCATTGAGAACGGCGCTTATGTACCACCAGTTCAAATGGATTGGCCTGCCAACCGTCCGTTAATTATCCAACCGAGTTTTGGATAGTTTCAAAAATTTTAGTAGAGGGGTGGTTTAGGCCATCCCTCTACGGCACAAGATATAGTCGCAGCAGAACTATTTCTTCAACTCGACGGCTACAATTTGCAGCGTTTTGCCACCGATGTTTTCCAACGAATGGGGTGGCAGCGCCGCGCCCCACATATATTCAGCGGGATTTTTGAGGGCTTCGACCGTGCGAGTATCGACCAGCACATTGTCCTCGTCATCGCGCCGGATAAAATCGCTCCAACTGATGACATGCAGCACACCTTCCCAACGGTGGGTATGAACAGCAGTCCGTTCGCCGGCTGGAATCAGTGTTTCGATAACCCTGACTTTGTCATTTTCCATAATCAGACGGTGATGATTAGCCGAGGCGACTAATGCGTCTAACTTGTCATCCCAGATTTGCTCCGATGCTTCAGTCATGCTTGAATCCTTTCTCATGATAGGGTTTCGATTTTATTCCCCGCGTGCTAGAACGACAATCGCGCCTAATAAGAGCAGCGCGCCAAAGATGCCGAGTGCAGTCAAGCGTTCACCAAACAGAAACGCGGCTAGAATGGCGGCGGTCACGGGTTCAAGCAAGGTAATGATACCGGCGATGGTGGCTTGTGTAGTTTTCATGCCTGCCATAAATAAACCGTAGCCCACGACCGTCGGCACAATTCCCAGATACAACAGGAGTAACCATGCTTGCACTGGATAAAGGGTTTGAAGTTGACCGGTGAGGATGCCAATCACCATGAGCATGACCCCGTTGGAGGCGAAACTGACCACATTAATTTGTGCGGTATGAGCGCGTTTAGCAACGAAGCGACCACAGACGATGGCGCCGGCGTATAACAGGCCGCAGACAACCGAAAACACGACTCCCAGAATGGCGTTGTGGGGCAGTTCGGTTCCCGGTTTAATGCCGACCACCAATACTGTGCCGACCAAGGCACAGACCAGCGCGACCATGACTTTACGATCAAAGGGTTCGAAGCCAAACATAATCGATACCAGCGCGACCGAGACAGGCGCAATACATACGCCAACCAATGTCGATATGGTGACGCCTGCCAGCGGAATTGCAATGAGATACGCTGTCTGGCTCAAACCGGTGAAGACGCCGACCATCATCATGATGCCCAAGTTACGGCGGGGGATGTGAAAGGCTTTTGATCCGAACAAGAACCAACATTGAACCAGAAAAATGGGCGTGGCGATAACCGCACGAAAAAAGCTGATTGATAGGGCGGTCGTCGCGGTTAATCCATAGATCAATTGTGTCGCCGGGCCAATTGTTCCCCAGAGCGTGCCTGCTAAGGCGACCAGTCCGAAGCCACGGCGCTGCCCTTCCCGCGATAGTACTACGGTTTCCATAGCATAAATTCCTCAACCTACAGTCGAATAAGGGTGTGATGTGGTGAAAACGGGGCGGGATATGGCAGCATAAAACAAACGTGTTTCATCACACGTCAGGGAGACACAGCCTTTCCGCCAGCTTACCGGCAGGCTGGAGGAGGAGGATTATTGGCGTTAAACAGGCGGCGGTTTGTCATGTTGGTAAACCTTATGGTGGTAGAAGTACGTAGACTTCCAATCATCCATATTATAACGATGGCCTGACCAAGCCGCCAGATTAAAGGACATTTACGGTCACTTAAAATTTCTTAACCCGCGCTTAAAGGATACACAACCGAGTCGCGGCTACAATCCAGCCGATTTAAAAATTAAGGTGGCTACAATGGCGATTCTCAGTTTGTTTAAGTTTGTCAAAGATCAAGTGTCCTTTCCAGCGGGGCACGTTATTTTTAAAGAAGACGAAACAGGCGATGTAGCCTATGTTGTGATTGAGGGCGAGGTTGACATCACTTTTAAAGGGCAGCTCCTCGAAACGGTTGGTTCCGGTGGGCTGATCGGCGAGATGGCGCTGATTGATGACCAGACACGCAGCGGCACGGCAACCGCTAAAACCGAGACCAAAGCCGTGAAAATTGACAAAAACCGCTTTACCTTCATGGTGCAAGAAACACCGATGTTTGCTCTTGAAGTGATGAAAATTATGGCCGATCGCTTACGCCGTGAACACGAGAGACTGAATATACCGTAAGGATAATGCTACCCTCATAAACGACTGCCCAAGCTGTGCAGCGATTGTTAGCGGGATATAATGGCTTTCATTCATCATGTATGAATGGAGGCTTTTTATTTTGACAAACGCATCATCAGGTGGCGACCAACAATGGTTTGAGGCCATATATAACGGCGCTCAAAATCAGACTAACAATATCCCTTGGGCAGATTTGCGACCCAACCCGTTCCTGCTCGAATGGCTGGAAACGACAGCGCCGGATACGCTCAACAAGTCGGCGGTGGTCGTGGGCTGCGGATTGGGGGATGATGCCGAGGAATTGGCGCGGCGCGGGTATTCGGTAACGGCCTTTGATGTTTCGGCTACGGCAGTGGATTGGTGTCGTCAACGGTTCCCGGACTCCAAAGTTCGTTATGTGCAAGCTGATCTTTTCAAGCTGCCGAGCGATTGGCAGTTTGACTTCGTGTTGGAAATCAACACCGTACAGGCCATTCCAGTAGCCGTTCGGCGGGATGTGATTAACGCGATTGCGCGTTTGGTCGCACCATCCGGTACATTGTTGGCGATTGGGCGGCTGGCGAAATCCAGCGAACAACAGGTCAGGCGTCCGTGGCCTTTGACCCGTGACGAACTTCACTATTATGACGAAGCCGGATTAAGTGAAGTGCGTTTTGAAACTTATGGCGACATGGAAATTTCAGCGCTGAGTCTGGTGCGCTTTCAAGTGACTTACCAGAAATAGTCTAGACGGAAGGGTTCACAGACTTTTCCCTGCGAATGATAGTATTAAAAGTAAACGTTATTATCCTGCCCCTGTTTCAGTTTGGGTTTTGGGAGGGTGGCAGTAGTGACTATAAAGACTGCCATCCTCGGGATTATTGGCGGCGTAGAACAGCACAAACCGTTCGAAAGGCGCAACGTCGGTAAAAGGCGTATAACGTGGCGGACTGAGCTTGAAATAAGCGCGCAGCATGTTGAGGGTTTTGGTATCTTTCCACTGGATGAAGAAAGCATGGTCAACGTCACAGGTCAAATTCTTGAGATATTTTGGAGTGAGCCGTCTTGAGATCATGGTATCTACCGTGATGTCTTTTCGCCATATCCTGACCAGACCTTCAGCCTCGATCTGATTAAAGTCGGGTGAACTAATCATGTGAACCTGTGTATTGAGCGGGAAATTCAACGAACGCCACGCTGCGTCGTAACCATCGGGCGCGGCGTTAGTCGAGCGGAAAATAAAGTTATATTCCGGCAGATGCTGGTTGAAAAAGAAGTTGAATTGATAAGCAGCAAGCAGCAGGCTGATGGCAACCATCGTCAGCCACTGCCAGCGCACACGCCGGAGCACCAGCGGCACGACATAGCGCAGGGCGACCGCTGCCAAAATCGCTAAGGCGGGAAAGACCATCACAAAACGGGGCGAACCGGTGCTGTCTTTCATAAAGCTGTTGCCCATTGAGGTACAGAGTACCCACAAAACCAACAGCATCGGGCCGGGTTTGCGCCAGTGATAGCAGGCAAAGGCAAATCCGACAATGACGAAGGGCAGTACGCCGGTTAAGAGCAAAGCGGTGGTCTGTGAATAAAAGAGAGTGCTATCTTCGTGGTTGAACAAAACCTCGAAGGCTGGCAGCACATGATATGTAATGTGGTCGCTTAAGGCATCGGGTGTGGTCAACAACTCTTGCCAATAATTTCCCGTCAAACCGGAATGGTTATCCACCAGCCGCGCAAAAATGGGACGGTTAATGCCGATTAGGGTCAAATAAATAGGCGTGGCGATCAGCACCAAAGCGGCTAACGCCAGCAGCAATCCGGGACGTACACGCTGCCAGTGCAGTTTTATACGCTGCAAAGGCGATAGGAGCGGCGGTAAATTCGCCACCTGCATAAAGAGGACGCAGCCAACCAACCAGATGACTGCCAGCGGCGTGAACAGCAGCCGTCCGCCTTCGTGGAAATAATGGGTGAAACCCAGCATGACACCGCCCAGAACAAAATCGCGCCGCTGCCCCTGCTGCATAGCACGGGCTAAAAAGGCGAAGGCCATCGTCGCAAAAAATGGACTGGAAATTTCGCAAATGGCGATGCGGCTGAATTGAATATGCGGGGGAAAGGTCGCCAGAATTAAGGCGGCAAGGATGGCTGTTTTACGGTCAAAGAGTGTGCGGACGAGAAAATAGGCCGCCGGTATGCCTAACGTGCCGAGGATGGCACTGGGTGCGCGTAAACCAAACAAACTCCAGCCGAACAAATTCATCGACAGCGTTTGCCAATAAGGGTAGACATAGGGAAAAGCTGAAATGCCGCTGAAGGGTTGCAGCAGCCCGACAAAACCCTGTGAACGAATGTCGTAGGTTCCGTCAATAAACGAACGCTCATCCACCAAGAAACGCATGGCGAGATCAAGATGCCAGAAGCGCAGCAGTAGAGCGAGGAGCGTAATCAAGGCTAAAGGCCATAAGGGCTTCCAGCGTTCGAGGCGGCTTTGTGTGGGCTTGGTCGCAGCAGAGGCGCTGACAACACCCGTCAGACCGACGATGATTAAACCGGTTCCAGCGACTAAGAGGACAAACTGAACGTTGATGGATGCCAGTGAAAGCAGATCGGACTTGATGTAGAGGCCGTTGATTTCGCTAATTAACAGCAGCAAAACAACGCCCATGAACAGCATCAAGCGCGTTCGAAAGCGCTGGATAAACAGGCGCAGGCTGGATTTGAAGCCGCTTACTTTGGGTTCCGCGACTGGCGCATCCAACGCGATGGTCATCATGGGGATGGTTGAGGGGCGAAGGGCAAAGGCCGCCCATAAGGCCAGTAAGCTCAAGATGAACAAGACTGCCCCTTGATTTTGCAGTTCACTGTAGGAACGCGAGTCCCAGAACACGAGAGCGCTCCAAAGGGCGAACACCACAGCCGCTCCACCCGAGACTAAGGATAGCCCCGCTGCATTTTTCTCTAATACAGCGTGGGGATATGCAACCATGAGGCGCACATTTTGCAAGTTATGACTGATTTTAGCGGCTGACCGAAACACCACGTAGAGCAGGCATCCCAGAAGCAGCAGCATAAAAATAGCAGCTGACAATTCAGGATGGTCGGCTTGCAAAAAGATGAACAAACCTGCACAGAGAGCAACGCCGATTAAAAACAAAAACCAGCGTAAGGGCGACTGTGGTCTGCGCTGTGGCAAAGACGGTTGATGGGTGGTGACCGCTGTTTGAACAGCATCCACAGATGGCACGGGAACGGGCTCATTTTGTTCGCGCCGCCAAAAAAGTAAGGCTCCGCCAGCGGTGAATAATGCGGCGGGGAGGGCGATCCAACGGGCACGTTTTAGAAGTGGGTTTGAGAATAAATTGGTGTTTGCCATAATTACATTGTGCTATGGTTTTGCGATGCGCTCAATGGGTTTCCAAATGAATCCGGCGCTGTCCTTAGCCTGTGCCACATGCCCAAGCCCCGGAAACGGAAGGTGATAGGTTAAGGCCAATAAGGCTTCGTCAGCCAGCCGTTGTAAAACCATTCGCCGTGTTTTGGGCGACAGTTCTGGATTGATGTCAAAAAACGGTGAGACATCGGGGAATGCAATTTGTGTTTGGAAGTGTAAAGTATCGACCATGTGCAGCAAGCGTTCACCCGCCGATTCAATCATAAAGCCGCAGTGTCCCGGTGTATGTCCGGGCAAGGCGATGACGGTTACACCTTCGGCAGCAACGTCGCCATCTTCAATAAAATGCAGCCGTTCTTGATAGGGTTGAAAAATCTTTTTAAGGATTTCAGCGCGTTCGGCAGGCGCGCGTCCGCTTTCGATCCAATGTTCCCATTCCAAACGCGGCAGAAAAATTTGAGCATTGGCAAAAACAGGTGAATTCTCAGCCGTGAGCGCGGCGGTATGGTCGAGATGCAGGTGACTGAGAATAATTTTGTCGATTTGACTGGCAGAAATACTTTCTTGTTCCAGACGCTCCAGAAAGAAACCAAAATCTGGTTTACCCATCGCGCCAAGTCCGACATCAATCAAAACACGTTCGCCGCCTGTTTCTAAGTAGAGGACGTTATAACCAAAGGGATAAGGCTGCGGCAATTGGGCAAAAGCCTGCGCGAAGCCATCAGGCATGGATTTGAAGGTGTCGCCCAATTGGTGTTCGTGAATGTTCTCAAAGCCATCGGATATAACGATGAGCTTGATCTTTCCAACCGAAAAATGATAACTATTCAAACCGCTCACCTTTTTATTCATGCTATTAAAAGCCAGATAATTACTTTTTATATAACCAGCGGGTTCACATCATTCAAGGGTAGCACGGGTTTGTGAATAGGATGTTAGGGACTCTTTGGTTTCAATGGATTGCTTCGGGCGTTGTACCAATAAATAGAGCGTACACAACACAGCGCTAATCAGCGTAATCCAACCACCGATAACGGGTTGAATGGGGTCATAAACAAAATAGACCTGCACTGGTTGGTCGCTGACTGGTAGAACGACCCCGATTTGACCGCCAACTGATTCGATCTGGGCGGGCTTGCCATCGACTTCGACACGCCAGCCGGGATAAGCACTTTCCTGTAGGCCGACGATGGTTCGCTCGGTGCGGGCAGCGGTGATGACAAGCGCGATTTGATCCCCACGCCGTTCAACCAAATCTACAGGCGTAAAAGCCTTCAAATTAATATCCGGTTCGTCGTCATCTTCGGGCGGCTTCATGGACTCATACCATGCTTTGGAGACGGTATAGGCATAGGGTAACGATTCCGTCCGTCTATAAAGACAATGGGCGGTTTCAGCAGCACGCGGACTGTCCAATAGAACCTTATAGCCTTTGCTGGCAGCCAAAGGAATCTGGTCATAATAATCCACACGGGCATATTCCGGGTATATTTTGTTGAGGTTAATCTGCGGACTGCCAACTGTGGCTGGCTGTGGCAGCATCTCGAAATCCGCCCCGATTAACCATGTGCGAACACGGTTGTTCAAGAAGGTTGTTATGGATGTATATTCGTGCTGCCAGACAGATAGGAATTCATGAGGATGCTGAGTACGCAGCCATGTAACGCAGCGATCTGAAACCGGCTCGATGGCGTGCATGATTTTATCCAGTTTGTACCATTGGTCGTTGACCTGCGCTCCCGCGATGGCTGATGCGACCAGCAGCAATCCAGCTAATATGATAGGCACAAATTTCGACCCGCGCGGTTGCCATCCGAAAAGCAACGACCAATCAGCTAGGCTGATATTTCGCCACAGGTTATCGACGCGCATGGCGATCAAGAGCGCTAACCAAAAGGTGGCTACGCCTAAGGCACGGCCTACAAAACGCCACTGTGCCAGAGCAGGTATGTTCTGGTAAAGCCACAAAACGGGCTGTTTGCCGCCTGCTCCCCACAACGTCGCCAGTATGCACAACAAAAGCGCCACCCACCACACACGCCGCTCGCGTCCGCTGGTGGGGCGATAAAGAGGCAAGGCAAATAGAATCAAGACCACGAACCAGCCGGGGATAATAAAACTGTAAAAAAATTCGTCGAGTTCTTTCAGGAGGCGGTAGGTTTCTTTGTTGCCTTCGCTCGGTGTCCGCATGGTGATGAGTTGAATCGGATTGGGGTCAAAATACAACTGGACGATGTTGGGTACGGACACAAACCAACCGGCATCAATCTCGTCTGGATGTCTACCGATTTGCTTAAACTGTAGCAAGACAGGAACAGCGACCACCGCACTTAGACCTGCCGCAAAAATAGCCGTCAAAATCAGACGCTTGAGTGCCGGTACATCAATCCAACGATTGCCCTTTCCAATCAGCAGTACACAGCCGACAATCACTGCACCGACGGCGGTTGGCAGCACATACCAGATATTGCCGCTCAAAAACTGAAGTGCCAGCGCGAGAGCCGTCAACACAACAGGCCAGCGTCGGTTCGACCAGCGGAAAATGGCGATGACGCCGCCGATGACGTAGGGCATGTAGATTTGACTGAGCGCCAATTGGTAATAACCCGAGTCGAGCATGGCGTGAATGTTGCCCTTGCCGATGAGCAGCATCGCTAACAAGACCCGTGCCACAGAACCGAGTCCCAATACACGTCCTAGAAACCATCCGCCCAAACCGGCCAAAAAGTAACCGAGTATGACGCTGATCCGTAAGCCAATGACCGGCCCAAGCAGTAAAGACGGGCCGCTGGCAAACGGATTAAAAATAAAATTAAAGGGATTCTCGATGACCGGTTCGCCCTTTGACAGATATGGCTGCCAGCGGGGAATGCGACCAGTTTCCTGTAATCCGTTATAAGCGGCGGCAGCCGTGCTGGTCAGCCATTCCGACTCGTTTCCAGAAAGCTGAAAATTTGGTGGGCTTTCGTAAAAAGGGCGGGTTGTCATTAATGTAGTGAAGACGATGGCAGCCATTTCGAGAATGACCAACCACCATTTCAAACGGGGCAAGGTTGAAGTTGATAAGGCCGGAGATGTCTTCAACTGCCTAAGGAAGCGGCGCGGCAAAAGCAGCGGATCGAGCTTCGACCTCCAAGCGAAAAAGGCCATGCCTGCCAGCGGCACTCCGATGATGACCGCAAACACAGGAAGGACGAGAAATAACAGCAGTACAAAAACCACACCGGCACATAACGCTGCCGAGATAATGACTGAAATGAGGGTTGGTGCTGATGCCGAGGGCGCTTCAATCCCTGACCGGTAAACGCGAACTGGGAATAAGACGATCCGCGACATAATCGCAACGATCTGGCGGCGGACTTTCCATGCTTTCCACGCGATGACGAGAACGATTAGCGCAACGGGTATGGAAAATAAGACCACCGCAAATTCTGGGACGAGGTTCTGCAATAAGAGGATGCATATGCCGTACAGAAAAACCAGCACCAGCAGTGCTAATTCCCGCCGACGAGAGGTAATTTTCAACATGAAATTAGCGTATCACAGCTTTGAGAAGTACGGCTAACAGTTTTGTTAAGGCTTGGATACAGGCAAAAGAAATGGACTACCAATGACATATTGAACGAGACTTCGTGCGGTGCTATGCTAGGCAGCGACGTTTAACAAACTGAGACAATCCCGCTATGGCTGCAAAACCGAATATCCTGTTTATCGTCCTAGACACGATGCGCCGCGACCGCCTTTCGATTTACGGCCACGACCGCGAAACTTCTCCACAATTGGATCAATTTGCTCAAGACTCGACCTTGTTCGAGCGTGCGGTTTCGGCTGCCCAATGGACAGTGCCTTCCCACGCCTCAATGTTTACGGGAGTCTATCCCAGTACACACGGACTGACGCAAGCCGATGGAATGCTGCCCCGTTCGTATCCGGCGCTGGCGGAAATTCTGCGCGGCGCGGGTTATGAGACGGTTGCTTTCTGCAACAATCCTTTGGTCGGTGTCCTCAACAATGGTTTACAACGCGGCTTCACCCGCTTTTATAACTATTCCAGCGCTGCGCCGTTCCGCCCGAAAGAACATCAGCAGAGCAAACTCCGGCGCGAGGCGATGCACATGTTCCGCCGCTACATGGCGCGTCCCATCGGCAACCAATTCGCCCATTCAGACTTTTTATTCCGTATGTCACTCAATCCGCTGATTGTGCCCATTTGGAATCGGCTAATTAACTTCAAGGGTAACAGCGCCCATTCGATTGACGATTTGATGACTTATTGGGCACAGAAGCAAGCAGGCGGCAGCGATAAACCGATGTTCGCATTCCTCAACTTGATGGGTTCGCACATGCCTTATAACCCGCCGCAGGATGCGCTCGACCGGGTTGCCCCACAGGTTCGCCACGATAAACACGCCTATTCGTTTATCCGGCGTTTTAATTCGGAGGCCGCACGCTGGGCAAGCCCGACTGACCCGCCATTGAAGGATTGGGAACAGGAAACACTCAACAACTTTTATGATGCGGAAATCGTCAATCAAGATCAGCATCTTGGACGGCTGCTCAAGTGGCTCAAAGACAGCGGCACATTGGATAACACGATGGTCATTATCTGCGCCGATCATGGTGAAGGACTCGGCGATCACGATTTCATTGGTCATGGCTTTGTTGTGTACCACGAGCTGGTACATGTGCCGTTGATGATTCAATATCCAGAGCGCTTTCCGGCGGGCAAACGGATTATGAATACCATTTCGACGCGCCGGTTATTCCATACTGTTTTGGAAGCAGCGGATGTCACACCACCAAGTGAAGCCGATACCCCATCCAATTTGTCCCTTTCGAACGTGGCAAATGGCAGCACCGACATCGAGCAAAATATGGCGATGGCTGAAGCTTTCCCACCGTTGACCTTCCTCAATGTCATCCAACACCGTAATGCGCCGGTTATTCAGAAGATGCGGCTGAAAAATGTGCGCCGCGCGTTGTACCAAGATCAACACAAGTTGGCGGTTGTGGGTCAGCAGGTCGAGGGTTTATTTGACATCTCAACTGATCCGACCGAGGTTCAAAGTGTTGCCACGGTTGAAGCGCCAACGCTCAGCGCGATGCAGCGCATGTTGATCGCTCAGATCAATAAGGCTGAATCGCAGCGTATCGACAGTCCGGTTAGCACCAGCGAAGTTGATGAGTCGGTTGTCGATCATTTGCGGGCGTTGGGGTACATCGAGTAGACAATATCTAGGCGAAAATTGGTGCTATACTGAACGTGAAATCAGCGTTGAGGATGGTTAGATTATGTCTGTAAAAGTCAATGTGCCTGTATATTTGGAATTTCTCGAATACCTAGCAACTTTTGCCCCACCTGAAAAAATCCTTGAATATACAATTTCTAGTGACATGCAAGAACATTTAGAAGAGTTATTCGACAAAAATAATGAAGGTGAATTAACCGCTGAAGAGCGCCAACAGTTAGATGATTTTATTGAGTTTGATCGGCATATCATTCTTCTTAAAGCTCGGGCAGCAGCACGATTAAGGAGTGCATCGTAACTCGCGATTATTTACCCTCGATGTAAAGTTCCGGTGATATTCACCAATAAACAAATCCATATTAGCCTAACTATCAAGTCACTCTCAACTGCCAACTCTTCCCATGACGGATGCGCTCGTATGTGCTAATGTGGTTCGAAATCCTCTTGTTTGACTGGATAAAACCGCATGGACGAACAAGCCCGCATCCGTGAAATTTACAACCGGCTTATCCAAACCCGCGATGCTCAACAGTGGATGCCGACCAGCCTCAGCCATTTCGAGGGACAACCGTTCAAAGCGCTGATCGCGGCGACGTTGAGCGCCCAGACACGTGAGGAAAATACCAATGCGGCGATGGCTAATCTATTGGCGCTGGCGGATACTCCCGAAAAAATGGCGCAACTCAGCGACGAGCAAATCCGTACTGCTATTCGTCCGGTGATGTATTTTGAGCCGAAGGTGCGCTACGTCCGTGACATCGCTGAGCGGGTGACAGCGAACGGTGGCGTTGTTCCAAACACCCTTGACGAACTGATGGCATACAAAGGGGTGGGTTGGAAGGTCGCGGTGCTGACGCTGGCAATGGGCTACGGCATCAATGATGACATTACTGTTGACGTGCATGTGGCACGGATTGGCATTCGCTTGGGACTGGTCAAGCCGACCACCAAACAACCGCCCAAGGTCAATGAGGAACTCAAACAGATATTGCCTCGGGATATGTGGCCTTATTGGAATGCACTGATGGTACAGTTTGGGCGAGCGATTTGCCTGCCGACTTATCCACAGTGCCAGAAATGCCCTCTGAACAACATTTGTCCTAAAGTGGGTGTGAAGTAAGGAATTCTCAGCCTTTTCTCTGTACCTCTGTGGTAAAGATGAATTTCCTGCATTTACCGCGCTATAATCAGCGCTAGATAGAAAATAAGGATGCGACCATGAATAATATCAACATCCGCAATGTGCTGCTGGCAATCGGCGCGATTGTGCTGGTGATCCTCGGCATGAATATCCTGAGTACATTTATTGGGGCAATCGTACCCATCATCATTACCGCTATTGTCGCGTTTATTGCAGGTCGTCTCACAGCGGGGCGCAGCATGGGACACTTATTCCGTACTGCCCAAACCGCCGGCAGCACGGTGATGGCGGCAGCGTCGCGCATAGTTGAAGAAAAGACGCCAGTTACGGTTCAGGGTAAGGTTAACTCACCAGCGGCTAAACCGGTTGAAAAAGAGTCTCCCGCGCCAGCCGCCGAGACACCCAACCTCAAAAATCCTGAACTGCTCGACCCGACCTTCGAGATCAAAACGCCTGAACAGATTGCCGCCGAGTCGCAGCGCTTGGAAGCCGAAGCCTCGCAAAAAGCGGCTGCCCTTGATCCTAAAGCACTCATCGAAGAACGCAAGAAACGTCTGCTGAATAATCAAGGTGGACAAAGTTAAGCGGTAAAGTAGTCGGTCACATCCAGATTGAATATCTTTGCTTTTACCCAAGCATTTGTAGCTATCGGTCTGTGCCTATTCTGTGCAGCATGTGGAACAATCGCTAAGCCTGTTTACGCTGATACGGTTGATGCTATTGAAATTCAAATTCTTCAACAACCTTCTACTGCCGGAGTTTCAGTTGAAGTAAATAGTTCGCGATCAGGTGCGGGTTCCTGTATTGTCACATATCAATCCGACTATTGGGAAAAAGGTGACCTAACAGAAACGCAGAAGCCTCACTTCATTACTGTTCAATTTGACAACCAAAAACCAATCACGTTGGATGGACAATACATATTCTGGAATAACGCAAGTATTCAAGATGTTTACGATGAAAGTGATCAGCATATTGGTTCGTATTTACTCGCGCCTATGCATATCTGTTTCGGCAGCTTTATACAGAACTTGGATTTAGGAAACCACAAAGGGAGGTTGGAAATCACCTCTACATCAGGGATGATACATCGTTATGGATGGGCGTTCAAAATCGAGAAACTGATGCAAACTTCGCTCAGCCCAACCTTAAAACCAACAGCAACCTATTTAGAAAACAACCCTCAAGCGACACCTGAATTTGTTCGACGTTTAACTACAGTTGCCTCAGATGTAAACCGATTTGATTGCCCATACTTCCCACTGAATGAAAGTTTAAAGCTTGAATTTGATAAAACTTCATTTGGCAGCACACAATTTTTGGCTGATAATCTCAGTGTAGAGATTGATGGAAATCAAATTCCCAAAAACAATCTGTGTGTGGGTGATACAGACTATAACAATCTGCGATTAAATATTGATACCAGTGAGCTTACTGCTGGTTTACATATTGCATCGATGAATATCAAAACCAATTCAGGTGAAGATAAACTTATTAGCTGGACATTCCGGGTTGAGTTGCCCAAAAGAAAATGACCCTGACATCACTTCTCGAAGGTTCGCGCGTCAAACTTGTTCCCTTAAACTCAGGTGATACGGCGGTGGTTGCCCGCTGGCAGCATGATACCAGCTATCTGCGCTTGTTGGATGCTAACGCCGCCTATCCCAAGAGTGAGTCGCAAGTTGGCGACTGGATTCGTGAAGGTCAGCGTGGACGTGAACATTTCCTGTTCGGCATCCGTGTGCTGCTCAGCGATGATCTGGTTGGCTTCCTTGAATTGGGTGATGTGCTGTGGACGCACCGCAATAGCTGGCTGACAATTGCTATTGGCGAACCGGATTATCGCGGACGTGGCTACGGCTCGGAAGCGCTCGGTTTAGCGCTGAATTTCGCCTTCCGCGAACTCAATCTCCACCGCGTGCAATTGACCGTTTTCAGCTACAACGAAGCCGCTATCCATGTATATGAGAAGCTTGGCTTCCAGCGTGAAGGCGTGTACCGCGAATTCTTGGAACGTGACGGTCAGCGCTTCGACATGTACCTCTATGCCATCCTCAGACGCGAGTGGGAAAACGACATATAATTCCCAACTATGTCGCACGCAAATTAATCATTTCACTTTGAATATAGGATTATTATGCAACCAAATTTTGATTACATTGTCATTGGCGCAGGTTCATCGGGTTGTGTGATCGCCAACCGTCTGACCGAAAATCCAGATACAAGTGTATTGTTACTCGAAGCCGGTGGCCCGGATACGAAACCGGAAATTTTTGATCCCGCCAGCTTTACGCTTCTGTGGGGCAGCGAAGTTGATTGGAAATATCTGACAGAGCCAGAAGCCCGTTTGAATAACCGGCAAATCGCATGGACTCGTGGCAAGGTGTTGGGTGGCAGCAGCGCCATCAACGCCCTGCTTTATGTACGGGGCAACAAACGGGATTATGACTATTGGGCGGCGTTAGGCAACCAAGGTTGGGGCTTCGATGATGTGCTGCCCTACTTCAAAAGATCGGAACATTATGATCTCGGCGCGTCGGATATACACGGTACCGGCGGCTTCCTCAACCTCAAGCAAAAGGTTGCCAGCGAATCCGCACCTGCTGAACTGGCTTTTATCCAAGCATGCAATGAATATGGCTTTAAAGGCCCTGTCGATTTCAGCAGTGGGGAGCAGGACAACGCCTGCGGCTTCCATCAAATCACAGTTAGTCCCGATGGCCGGCGTGCCAGCACGGCCAGCGCTTTCTTAAACCCCATTCGCAGCCGTCCTAACTTGACTATCGAAACTCACGCGCATGTGACTCGAATTGTGATTGAAAATGGACGTGCTGTAGGGGTTGAGTACGTCCAAGACAACCAAATCAAGCGTGTACAGGCTGATCGAGAAGTTATTCTGTGCGCGGGTGCAATCGACTCGCCGCGATTGTTGATGCTGTCGGGAATTGGGTCGGCGGATAGCTTACGTTCACAGGGAATTAAATCGGTTGTGGATTTATCGGGTGTCGGACAAAATCTACAAGATCATCTGTTAGTCGGCGTGGCCTATTTCTCCAAGCGACCGTGGCTGGATGGGAATACCATCCTCGGTGAAACCGGTTTGTTTACGGATATTCACAGCGATAAACAAGCAGGCGGCCCCGAACTCCAATTTCATTTCCGCCATGATTTTCACCTCGCTCCCGCTGAAGTTGTTGGTGAGATGGACGGACGCGGTTTCACCTTTGCGCCGACGTTGGTCAAGCCGCAAAGTCGCGGTTCGATTTCGCTGCGTTCGAATGATCCGTTTATGCCTGCCCGCATCATCGCGAATTATCTGGCTGAGGAAGCCGATTTTGAAGTGCTGGTAGGTGGCATCAAACTGGCGCGAGAATTGGTGAAGATGCCCGCGTTCGACTCGTTCCGTGATGTGGAAGCCGCGCCGGGAAGTGACTGCACAACCGATGTCGAAATTCGCGCGTTTATCAGCCGTTACGCCTCGACCCTGTTTCATCCGGTAGGGACGTGCAAGATGGGCAGCGATGATTTAGCCGTTGTTGATGACCGGCTGCGGGTACGGGGGATCACCGGATTACGGGTCGCCGATGCGTCAATCATGCCGCGTGTGGTGTCTGGCAATACCCATGCTGCCTGCGTGATGATCGGTGAAAAAGCAGCGGATTTGATTAAACAGGCTTGATTGACGCGACTTTTCAAGCTTACTTGTATGTCCCATAGCTTTGGTTTATAGTGAGAAAAAGTGAATTTATCGAGGTATCAAAACATTATGGGACAGCAAGTGGTTATGGGTGGTTCGATGACCTGTTCGTTTGGAGCGGCGCCCTCGACATTGGTGGTTACACCCGAAAATAGAGTGATGGTTGGCGGAGTGCCTGCCGCGACCATCATGGATAATATCCCTATGAAAAATGTGATGCCGTTTGGTATGTGCAGTTCGCTAGCCAATCCGACGGTTGCCAGCGCGACGACTGCTGCTCAAGGTGTGCTCACCCCTATGCCCTGCGTACCTGTAACCTCAGCACCTTGGGTTCCCGGTTCCCCGACCGTCATGGTCGCTGGCAAACCAGCGCTGAACAACTCGTGCAAGCTGATGTGCCAGTGGGGCGGTGTGATTCAATTCACCATGGCGGGGCAAATGCAAACCAACGTCCCGTAAATTCCCCCAAACCATTTAGTCACTTTCAACACAAAATGTTTCGTCTAACAGGCCAGTAGTCAAACGACAGATTGGCCTGTTTACGTTGTGAAATGGGGTATACTGGTGTAAAAGCATGAGGAATTGAAGCATGGTATTCCAAGCGCCGAGTAAACCGATGACCTTTGATGAATTCATGGCTTTCGCTTTGCTTCCGGAAAATGCCGAGCGTAACTTTGAATTTGTTGACGGGGAGATCGTCGAAAAATTTCCCGGCTCAACTCGAAATTCAGGTATTGCGATGGATGTTGGTTATGAATCTGCGATCTATTGTCAGCAAACTAATCTTGCCTATCATATTAGTGGGGCTTACGGCGCATATCGCATTGGGAACAACGTAGTCACACCTAGCTTTGCCTATAAACCAACACCGATGACTACAGAATACCCTGATCCCGTTCCGCCATTATGGGTCGTAGAGGTTATTTCGCCCAACGACAAAGTGAAGGATATTCGCAAGAAACGGCAGCGCTATCTTGATGCTGGCATTTTGCTTTGGGAAGTTTATCCTGATGAGCGCTTAATTGACGTTTACGCGCAAGGTCAGCCTCCGACCACCTATGGAATAAACGACACAATTGAAGTGTCCGTTATAGAAGGTTTACGTATCGAAGTTGCGAAAGTATTCCGGTAAATTGCCTATCCTACCCCGCGAGCGAGGTAGGATGAGCGGCAAAGTCGTTATTCAATCGCCAACAGTTCGACTTGAAAAATGAGGGTGGCATATCCGGGAATAACACCGCCCGCGCCGCGTTCGCCATAAGCTAAATTATAGGGAATATAGAATTCGTACTTCGAACCCACTGGCATCAACTGCACGCCTTCTGTCCAACCGGCGATGACGCGGTTAAGCGGGAAAGAAATGGGTTCGCCGCGATCATAAGAACTATCGAAGGTTTTGCCGTCAATGAACGTGCCGCGATAGTGGACGTTGACGGTATCGGTGGCTTTGGGTTTCGCGCCGCTGCCTGCTTCAAGGACTTTATATTGCAGACCGCTCGGGGTGGTAACGACACCGTCTTTTTTGGCATTGGCTGCTAAAAATGCTTGTCCAGCTTCTTGCATGTTCGTCTCCTTAAGTACGATGCTTCAACCCACCAACAGGCTGAATACATCATGAATATTGTAGGGTATTATAAGGGCAACTATGCGCTAAATTCAGGGTGGTAACAGTTAAAATGGCAAACACAGCTGGCACACTCGTCCTTGTACGGCACGGACAATCCCAATGGAATCTCGAAAACCGCTTCACCGGATGGGTGGATATTCCGCTCACCAAAGAAGGGGAAGCTGAAGCGAAGCGCGCGGGTGAACTGCTGAAAGGGACGACCTTCGACCATGCCTTTACCTCCGCACTCAGCCGCGCACAGGAGACTTTGCGCATTATCTTAGAAACCATCGGCGAAACGAATGTTCCGACAGACCGTGACCAAGCGCTCAATGAGCGGCATTATGGTGATCTTCAAGGACTGAATAAGGACGAAACGGCTGAGAAATTCGGTAAGGAGCAGGTTAATATCTGGCGGCGCAGTTATGATGTGCCACCGCCCAACGGTGAAAGTCTGAAAGATACACGCGCACGAACCATGCCCTATTTTGATGCCCATATCAAACCGCTGGTGTTAGCCGGTAAGAATATTTTAGTGGTGGCACATGGCAACAGTTTGCGCTCAATCGTGATGGTGCTGGACAATATCTCAGAAAAAGATATTCCCGATTTGAATATCCCGACCGGCGTTCCGCTGCGTTACCAAATCGACAGCACAGGCAAGGTGCTGAAACACGGGTATCTGGGTGAAGGTTAACTGACCCCAAATTGATTCACAAACTTCACTGATTGAATCAGGTCTAAGGGTTTTAACGGCGGATTTGAGGGAGAAATTCGCCGAATATTCGTAAAATTCTTCAGATTCTTCAATTTCGCTGTGTATTTATGTCTGAAATGTCGTCGTTGGCGGCGACGGCGGAGCGACAATCAGCGCAATATGCGGCAAATGCGGCGCTCCAAACGTGGATAATATTGCAGTTGTTGCAAATATTGCACTTGAGAGTCGGTGGTTTTTATCTTATTTACAACGAAGAGAAATCCTCACCCCCCGCCCCTCTCCATTTCATGGCAGAGGGGAGAAAATACAAATTCTCCTATGAACAGTTTACAACAGGTGGTCAGCGAAGGGGTTACCTTTTGGAAGAACATTTTGTAACTTTTCCGAGGGGTTGGCGCTAACCATTTTGAGGCAGTGAGATTGTTAAGGTGGTTACCGAAGGGTTAGAGATCAGTTTGTCGGGTTAACCGAAAATAAACCAAAGTAGTAATAAGTTGCAAGAGGCAAGTTACAAGTTAAGAAAATGGAATTGAACTGCCATCCACAGGAGGCTTCGCGCAGACACGGAGCACACCAAGATCAAGGCGGAGAGTGCAGGATTTTCCTTGCGAGATTCGTAAAATGTTTCGATGAGGTAATAGATGCGACAGTATGCATTGGTTAAAAAGACAATTTCAATTGCGCTTTTAGTATTTGTATCCTGTTCAATCTTAAGTATCTGGGGGATAGAAAACGCTTCTAGCCTTTTTGTAAACCTACCGAGTTTTATAGAGAAAACTGAAATAATTAATTCGCAAAATGCTTCGCCATATAAGAAAGCCGTTTGCCTCACCATAAATCAAGAAGCATTATGGGAAAAAACCAACACCTATGACCAGCTTCAAAACCAGCTAATTTCAACTATGAAGTTCAAGGTGGACGATAACTCTATAAACGATTTCTATCTGGTGACATTTGCATTAACAGTGATAAGAACTAAGTTTGATGAAAATGACAACGTAATTGGGACATATACAGACCCTTATACAGCTTGCTTCGATATAAAGAATATTAAAGCAGGAATACATTTTGCAAATTTCAGCTTAAAAAGTGTGTCGCGCGGTGAGCATTCATTTAGTTGGCAGTTTAACTTGAGATAATACTTTTCAGTTTTTCGGCCCTAGTGCTGTAAGTGACCTGAACAACGGAAAAATTGACAACCGACACGGTGTGTCGTGATCCTTCTAACAAATTCCGAATTTATCTAAGCCAATACGATCTATTAATGCGGCAGTATTTATTTGAGATTTACGCGCATAATGTAATTTTGTCATTTGTGGATGTTTCTCAAGCAACAATATAATCCATAAAATTTGCTCGACTGCGGGTAATTCAGCAAGATTTCGCAGGTATATTTTTATCGATTGATCTCCACAAATAACGCGGTTGATTGCTTGAAGGTAAGCATCGGTTCTACTTCTGCCCGTGATAATATTAGGGTTGATAATAAATTCGCTTAAATCTCCACCACTCCATGTTCTAAGTTTCTTTCGAATCCACGTTTCAATGCCATTAGCCTGTTCATCGATGAGGCCACCATTCAGAACGGGAAAAAGGCTAGCTTCTGTGCTATCAAGCAGCTCCTCATAAGTCAGATTTAGTAATGGCTTAGTTCGATAGATATTGATGTCATTAATCCACGTTTTAGAGTCAAGCGGAGGTTGCCACGCGTCCATTGAGTTATTTCCTATAATTACATCGACTGTGGAAGCACGTTCTGTTTCCCCATATGAAAAGAATATAATAATGTAGCCTTTTAAGGATAATATTTGCGCCTCAAATTCGAAAGTATTATTGCTATTTTATTGACAGTAAGCCGCGAGGTATGTTACTTTAGCCACGAAATATTTTGTTCGCAAAAAACGATTTTCTGATGCCAATTATTAAAACCAATTTATTGAATTCCGCTGGTTGGAAATCCGCCCCTTCTTGGCATATCGCTTCGTTTTGGATTGCGAACAAGCAATTTTTGAGTGAAACATAGCCGACTTCCATAATATGTGTTACTTTATATAGGATAGCTGTATACAGGGTGTATACATAGTCAGAAGGAGTATTCAATCGACCTCTATCGCCCAAAGAATATTTCGACTCGTTTTGCAACAAGTTCTACCGTTCTTTGTTTAAGGAGCCTAAAAAGAAATGTTGAAGAAAAGTACACTTCTATTCCTCCTAGCCACCATGATGATCGCTGCATTCGGCGGCGCGACATCGGTGGCTGCCCAAGATAAAGTCTCCGAACTCACCATCTGGTGGGCGCAGTGGGATCCGGCAAATTATTTACAGCAAATCGGTAATGATTACGAAAAAGCGACCGGCATCAAGGTCAATGTCGTCCAGACTCCTTGGGGCAACTTCCAAGATCGCGTCACCACCGAATGGGCAGCCAAAGGCACATCCTTTGACCTGATCGTCGGCGACAGCCAATGGGTTGGTCAGGGCGCGACACAAGGCCATTATGTGGATATGACTGACTTCCTGACCAGCAATGGCATTGATAAGACCGTCACCCCTGCAACACTCAAGTATTACGGTGAATATCCGGCAGGCAGCGGCAAATATTGGGGCTACCCGACCGAAGGTGATGCCAACGGTTTCGCTTACCGCAAAGACCTGTTCGAGAATGCTGACGAAATGGCGGCTTTCAAGGCCAAGTACGGTTATGACCTCGCCGTTCCCGACACATGGGCCCATCTGCGTGACATTGCCGAGTTCTTCACCCGTCCTGATCAGGGTCTATACGGCATCAACATCTATACCCAAAAAGACTACGATGCTATCACCATGGGTTTCGAGAACGTCTTCTTTAGCTATGGCTGCAACTGGCAGGATGAGACCAATAACGTTCTTGGTGTGGTGAATGCCAAAGCCTGTGCTGATGCGCTCAACCTTTACAAAGACCTGTATCAGTTCGCACCTCCCGGCAACACCAACTCATTCTTCCAAGAGATGAATGACTCGTTCACCAACGGTCAGGCCGTGATGATTATGAATTACTTCGCCTTCTTCCCGGCGCTGAACAGCGACACCAACAAGTTCAAGGACTCGACCGGCTACTTCGTTATGCCCAAGGGACCCGATGGACAGCAGTTCGCAGCGTTGGGTGGTCAGGGTATGAGCGTTAATAACTACATTGATGACACGCGCAAGCAGGCGGCCTTCGACTTCCTCAAGTGGTTTGCTCAGGAAGATATTCAGGCCAAGTGGGCGGAATACGGCGGATACACCTGCAACATCAACGTGTTGAATTCGGACGCGTTCTTGAAGCAGACCCCCTACAACGCAGCCTTTGCCGAAACCATGACCTTCGTCAAGGACTTCTGGAACATTCCTGAATTTGCGCAACTGCTGGCTCCGACCCAAAGCGCCTTGAGCGGTTTCGTGGTCGGCGGACAAGGTGAAGCGCAGGCGGTATTGGATAAGCTGGCAGAAGACCAAGATAAAGTATTGGTTGATGCGGGTGTCATCCAGTAAGACAGTCCCTCAATAAACGTTATGGATAAACAAGTGGGGGCGCAGGCCGTGCGCCCCTACCTCGTTTTCTTTTATTTAGTCTGAGGTGTTTTGTGTCCCAAACTATGCCTTCAGCCCAGACGACGGGCGCGCGCACCATTCAAAGGCAAATGAGCGACCGCAGAATTATCCTATGGTTTATTTTGCCGACGATTATTCTGCTGATCATCATGAATATTTTCCCGTTGATTTACAGTTTATTTTTGAGCTTTACCAATTACTCGGTTATTGCTGATAAACCGCCGCAGTGGATTGGCCTTCAAAACTACACCACCATTTTATCTGACCAAAATTTTTGGACGGCCTTCGCCACTACCGGACGCTATGCCATCCTGACCGTTATTTTGCAAACAATCATCGGCTTCGGCTTGGCGCTGCTGCTGCGCAATAAATTTAAGGGCAGCGGCCTTGTCACGACTTTGATCTTAATCCCGATGATGCTGTCGCCTATCGTTGTGGCGACCTTTTGGAAACTGATTTTTAACCCTTCTTACGGCATCTTCAATTACTTACTGGGCTACACCAACATCAATACCGCGCCCGAATGGTTGGGTGATCCTGACCGTGTGTTGTGGGCCATCATTATTGTCGATGTTTGGATGTGGAGTCCGTTTGTGATGCTGTTGTGTTTGGCAGGGCTAAGCGCTATCCCTGAATATTTGTATGAAGCGGCGGCGATTGACCGCGCGGGGACATGGTTCCAGTTCCGAAGGATTACGCTGCCACAGGTTATGCCATTACTGCTGATTGCCGTTCTCTTTCGAACAATAGAAGCCTTTAAACAGTTCGATCTGGTGTATGGGCTTACAGGCGGTGGCCCCGGTGATTTGACGGAAACGGTTTCAATCCGGCTCTATCGACTGGCCTTCGCCGGACAGCTCAACACCGGCTTATCCAGCGCACTGGCCTACATCGTTCTGATCATCATTATCGCGGTGAGCAATTTGTATATTCGTTCGCTCAACCGCGCACGGGGAGGTTAAAAGATCATGGCAGCCCAAACACAAACCTCTACACCCGTACCAACGACAACGCCGCCTGTACCGTCGGTTAATTACTCGACGCGTGTGGATAAAGTTGGCTGGCGACCGCAAGCCTTGAGCGTGGCACGGGCGGTGGCGGCGGTGATTATCGCCATCATCATGCTCATTCCAGTGATCTGGATGGCAATGACCGCCTTTAAGCCGCTTAAAGATGCGGTTAGCGTTCCGCCGATTGTCTTTTTCACGCCCTCTCTCGAAGGTTTTGTCAACTTGATGACACAACAGCGCCAAGTAAATGGTGCTGAATTGGATCAGCTTCGCGCCCGCACTGACCTCAATTGGGCGGATCAAGTGGCCTTAGCGCAGCAGCGGGTGATTATCGGACAAAGCCAGTTTCCACAGCAGCTTTTGAACTCCCTGATTATCGCTGGGGCATCGACCATCATTTCGGTGGTGTTCGCGGTACTGGCGGCCTATGCCTTCAGCCGCTTTGATATTCCCGGCAAAGATGACCTGCTGTTTTTCATCCTCAGCCAGCGTATGTTGCCGGCGGTGGTCGTCACCGTACCTATCTTCTTGATGTACCGTCAGCTTGGTCTATACGATACGCATCTGGGCATGATTTTGCTGTATACCAGTTTCAATCTGTCGTTCGCGGTGTGGCTGCTCAAAGGCTTCATCGACGAAATCCCCAAAGAATACGAAGAAGCGGCACTGGTGGACGGCTACACCCGTTTGCAAGCCTTCCGCAAAATCGTGCTGCCGCAGTCGATCACCGGCATCGCGGCCACGACGGTATTTTCGTTTATCTTCTCGTGGAATGAATTTGCTTTCGCGCTGATGCTGACGCAGGATAAAGCGCGTACCGCCCCACCCAGCATCCCGCTGATTTTAGGCTCAGGCGGCATCGAGTGGTCAACCATCGCGGCGGGTTCGTTAGCATTCTTGATTCCGGTCGTCATTGTCACCTTTGCCTTACGCAAGCATCTGCTGCGCGGTGTGACCTTCGGCGCGATCCGCAAAGGCTAGGGTTTATAAATAATCATGGCAACCATTGAACTCAAACAAGTTGAAAAGAAATTCGGCGATAGTTACGCCGTCAAACCGCTGGATATGACCATCAACAGCGGCGAGTTTATCGTGCTGTTGGGGCCGTCGGGCTGTGGCAAAACCACCACGCTGCGCATGATCTCCGGTTTGGAGGCGGTCACCAGCGGCAACATCCTGTTTGACGGTAAGGATGTGACATGGCTGCATCCGAGCGCGCGAGACATCGCCTTTGTGTTCCAGTTTTTCGCGCTGTATTCGCACCTCAGCGCCCGCGATAACATCGCCTTCCCGCTGCAAGCGCAGGGCATGTCCCGCGACGAGATCAAGAAGCGGGTGGCGGAAGTCGCCAATATGCTCAAGATCGAGCATGTCTTGAATGCGCGTCCCGGCAGCTTGAGCGGCGGCGATCAACAGCGGGTGGCACTGGCACGGGCGTTAGTCCGTCGTCCGGCAGCCTTCTTGATGGACGAGCCATTAGGGGCGTTGGATGCCGAGTTCCGCGAGTCGATGCGCGCGGAAATCAAACGGCTGCACATCGACCAGAATGCGACGTCGGTCTACGTGACGCATGATCAAGTGGAAGCGATGGCGATGGGTGACCGAATCGTCGTCATGTCCAACGCTGAAGTGCAGCAGGCCGCCACGCCGATGGAAGTCTACAACAGTCCGGCGAATCTGTTTGTGGCGCGGTTTATCGGCAGCCCCGGCATGAATTTGATTGGGGGCAAGTACGCGGATGGTATCGTTCATCTGCCCGGTGATAACCAATACTTTGTGCCGGAAAATTGGCGCGGTGTCTTAGCCAGCAGTTTGCCGGGCGATGGGCGTGTGGTGGTGGGCTTCCGTCCCGAAGCGGTGGATGTCCACGAAGACGGGCAAATCCATTCTTCGACCTTTGCCAACGATCTGCACGGGGGTTATACCATGCTGCATTTGCAGCTTGACGGCGATCATATTGTCCATGTGCGGGCAGGCCGCGAGATGCGTTATCAATTAGACGATACCGTTCACTTTGACATCAAACCGGATATGGTTCGGTTTTTCCATCCCGAAACTGAAAAAGCGCTGCAAAATGGAAAGGTCTAGCCATGAGTAACATCCGGCTTGAAAATATCACCAAGCGTTTTAAAGATACGGTTGCTCTGAACGACGTGTCGTTCTCGATTAAAGATGGCGAGTTCTTCGTGCTGCTTGGGCCAACGGGCGCGGGTAAAACCACGACTTTGCGCGTTATCGCTGGCCTAGAGAAGCAGAACGAAGGCCATGTCTATTTCGACGGCGAACTGTCGGATGAGCAGCCGCCTGCCGAGCGTGATGTGGCGTTTGTATTTCAGCAGTATTCGTTGTATCCCGGCATGTCGGTTTATGACAATTTAGCCTTTCCGCTGCGCTCACCTTTGCGCAAGACGCCTGAGCCGGAGATCAAACAGCGCATCCGGAGCGCCGCTGAAAAGCTGCGTATCAACCACCTGCTCGAACGCAAAACCGCCAAACTCTCCGGCGGAGAGATGCAGCGCGTTTCCATCGGACGCGCCATCGTGCGTGATCCGCGTGTGTTCTTGATGGATGAGCCGCTTTCGAATTTGGATGCCAAGCTGCGCGAATCGCTGCGGGTGGAACTCAAGCATATTCAAAGCACGCAGAACAGCACAACGGTTTTCGTCACCCATGACCAGATCGAAGCGCTGACAATGGCAGACCGGATCGCTGTTTTAGACGAAGGTCACATCCTCCAAATCGGCACGCCCTTTGATATTTATGATCGTCCGGCGACAACTGTTGTAGCGCAGTTGGTTGGTACACCGAAGATCAATTTGTTTACGGCGCATCGTCATAATGGCAGTTTGCAAGTGGTGGATAGTCCGCTGAGCTTGCCCACGCCTGCTGGCGATATTCCTGAATCGGTGCTGCTGGGTGTACGACCGGAAAACGTCAAACTGGGCAGCAGTGGTGAGTACACCGGACAAGTGGCGCTGATCGAACCGCTGGGTGTGGAAACCATCATTCATATTCGCGTGGGCGATCAAACGATTGTGAGCATCGTACCGGGGGCAAGTCCGGTGACGTTAGGCGATACCGTGCGCTTTGATGTGCCCAATGACCAACTGCATCTTTTTGAGCCGACGAGCAAATTACGGATATAAGCGTATGCGAAAATCGCCTACACTTTTAGAATCCAACGGGCGTAATCTCGCGCCAACCTTATATCCTCGAAGGACAAATGATGCTCACCGATATGCTGCCTGCTAACTTGCTCTTGTTCGTGACGGCCTGTCTGGCTCTGCTGCTGGTTCCGGGGCCAAATGTCATCTACATCATGACGCGCAGTATTGATCAAGGCCGTACTGCCGGTCTGGTATCGGTAGCCGGTGTTGCCAGCGCGACCTTCGTTCATATCTTAGCGGCAGCACTCGGCCTTTCAGCAATTTTACTGTCGTCGGCGTTGGCCTTCGACATAGTGAAGTACATCGGCGCGGCTTACTTGATTTATCTCGGTGTGACCAAGCTGCTCTCAAAAGATGAAACCGACGCGACGAGTGTGGTGCAGAAACAGAGTTTAGGTCAAATCTATAAACAGGGCGCAATTGTCAACTTGTTGAATCCCAAAACGGCGCTGTTTTTCTTCGCCTTCCTGCCACAGTTTGTCGATTCGAAGCACGGCTCGGTATCCGTGCAAATTATGCTGCTGGGACTGATCTTTGTCTGCTTGGGCGCAGTCACCGACGGAACCTATGCCATCGTTTCCAGTTCATTAGCCGGTTGGCTGCGTGGCAACAAACGCTTTAAAAAGATCCAGCGTTATGTCAGCGGCACAATCTATGTGGGGTTAGGGATCACGGCGGCGCTGGTCGGTCGCAACGAAACTTAAATTTTTTGGGAGAATGATATGAAGTTTGGTGTGAACGCGTGGGTGTGGGTATCGCCCTTAACAACCGATGAACTGGCAGCGCTCGCGCCCAAAGTTAAGCAGATGGGCTTTGATATTCTCGAAATTCCCATCGAAGGCACATTTGACCTCGATTACAAAACTGGCGCACAAATCCTTAGGGACAATGGCCTGATGGGAACCATGTGTGCCGCGATGGGGCCCGACCGTGACCTGATTCATAGCGACGGCAAAATCCGCGAAAACGGCATGATTTATATCCGCCACTGCATTGATGCGGCGCATACGATGGGCATCACCAATATCGTCGGGCCGATTTACTCGGCGGTTGGTCGGGTTTGGCAGCAGCCTCCAAACGAACGCGCCCAAGACCTTGACCTGCTGGTCAAAAATTTAGGTGAGCTTTCGGCTTATGCGGCGGATAACGGTGTGGTGCTGTGCATCGAGCCGCTGAACCGCTTCGAAACCAGCTTCATCAATTTAGCCTCACAAGCTGTTGAAGTCATTGACCGCGTCAACAGTCCGTCTTGCAAAATCATGCTGGACACGTTTCACATGAACATCGAAGAAAAGTCGCTGGGTGATGCCATCCGTTTAACCGGATCACGCTTGGCACATTTTCACGCCTGCGAGAATGATCGCGGCGCACCCGGCAGCGGCAATGTGACATGGCAAGATGTGGCGAAAGCCCTGCGTGATATTCACTACGATGGGCCGGTGGTCATCGAGTCCTTCACCAGTAAAGTGAAGAGTATCGCGCGGGCGGCGGCCATCTGGCGCTCGTTCGAACCCAGCCAAGACGCGCTTGCTGAAAACGGTCTGCGCTTTCTTAAACAATTATTGCCAAATTAGATCATCACGGAGCTTTACGATGTCATCAAAGTATTTTGGCCCGATTAAATGGTTAGGCGGAATCGCGCTGATCTTATTCGCCTTCGCCATCATTTTTCCGATCATCGGCAGCGCCATTTTCAGTGAGGAAACGCGCAAAGGCGTATTTATCAACGCCATTCCTTTCTTCTCGGCCTTTATCGGCATCCTGCTGCTGTTCATCCTGCTGATTGTGCTGGTCGCCAGACGTTATAATGGCAAAGTACCCGCCCGCTGCCATAGTGCCATTGAGCGCACGTTGGTGATCGGCATCCTGTTCGGCGTATTTTTCCTGTTCCAGCCGTTCTCGATTGTGCCTTATCGCTACGGCTTTCTGCTGCTGCTGGTCGCAATCCTCGCCTTCATTTTGTGGAGTCACGTTGTACCGGCGGGCGCGCGACAGACGTTCGTTCTGCCGCAGTTAAACGGACGGCAGCATCTCATCGGTGGCATCGCAGCTTTGATCGTGGTTGTGGTGATGTCGGCGGGAATTATCGGCCTCAACGCGCCACAAGAACCGTATGGTATCCGTGACCGTGTGTGGAAATCCTACAGCGACGAACGCAAGGCCGAGGTTGCTGCCGCCGCAACGGGCGAATTCAGCACCGTTGAAACACCGTTTATCATTCTCTTGAGTCTGTTTCCAGCAGCGGTGGTTTATTTCGCCGCCCGTGAAATCGGAGCCGAGCCAGCAGCGGAGGAGTCACTGCAAAGTGTGCAGGCAGTCAGCCATGCTTAGAATAGTCTGAATATCTTGTTCACTACGGCGGACGGCACGCTACGCAGATGCTGTCCCTACGAAGGACATCTTTTTGTAGGGACGTGATATATCGCGTCCGGTATTTCAATTAAATTTAGACACCTTCTCAGATGAGGGAATCAGCAGAAACCCAATTCAATAAACCAATGATTACTGCATCAACGGTAAGACGCGCTAAAATTGTGAGGCAGCATTTTTTAAAAGACATTCATAAGGAAAGGGTATTATGGCAAGACCAGTTACACTTTTTACGGGACAATGGGCTGACCTGCCTTTAGAAACGCTGGCGGAAAAAGTCGCCAGTTGGGGATATGACGGTTTGGAACTGGCCTGCTGGGGCGACCACTTCGAAGTCGATAAAGCCCTCGAAAGTGACAAGTATGTTCAAAGCCGCAAAGACATTTTGGAAAAGCACGGCTTAAAGTGCTACGCCATCAGCAACCATCTCGTTGGTCAGTGTGTGGCCGATACGATTATTGACGACCGCCACAAAGCCATTTTACCGCCGCGTCTGTGGGGCGATGGCAAGGCTGATGGTGTGAATCAGCGCGCCGCCGAGGAAATGAAGAACACCGCCAAAGCCGCCAAAATGATGGGTGTGAAGGTGGTCAACGGCTTCACCGGCAGTCCGGTCTGGCACATGATTTACCGCTTCCCGCCAACGTCTGATGCGATGGTTGACGCGGGTTACAAAGAATTTGCCGACCGCTGGAATCCCATTCTGGATGTGTACGACGAACAGGGTATCTGGTACGCTTTAGAAGCCCATCCCAGCGAAATCGCTTACGACATTTATACCGCCCAAAAGACGTTGGACGCGTTGGGCAACCGCAAAACCTTCGGCTTCAACTTCGATCCCAGCCACTTCATTCACCAGCAGTTTGACCCGATCAATTTCATTACCGCCTTCCCTGACCGGATTTACCACGTCCACGTCAAGGACTCGAAGGTCAACCTCAACGGCTTCACCAGCATTTTGGGTTCACATCTTAACTTTGGCGATCCGCGTCGGGGTTGGGATTTCGTCTCGCCCGGTCATGGCGATCTTGATCTGGAAATGATGATCCGGGTACTGAACCGCATCGGTTACAACGGCCCGCTCTCGGTTGAATGGGAAGACAGCGGTATGGATCGCGAACACGGCGCGCAGGAATCGGTCGAGTTCATCAAAGGCACCGACTTCAAACCGTCGTCTGTCGCCTTCGATGCCGCTTTCGAAAAGAAATAAATCAATACATTTAACCACAGAGACACAGAGATTTTGTAGGGGTTTGCCGCTGGCAAACCCACCAAATCTGTAGGGGCGCACGGTTGTGCGCCCACATAAAACGACAATTACATCCTCCCTCAAAATGCATTTGCTCCCCTCTCTATGAAATGGAGAGGGGTTGGGGGTGAGGATAATTTAACAATCAGGAGAAACAAACATGGCCGATGAAGTCGGTTTTGTAAGCATGGCGAGCAAAGCAGCCGCCGGAAATGCCCCCACCTTGGGCATCGGAATGCTCGGTTATGCCTTTATGGGGAAAGCCCATACCAACGCTTTTAAGAAACTGCCCTATATGATGTATCCGCCGGTCGCCATTCCCAAGCTGGTCGCCATCTGCGGACGCAATCAGGAAGCCACCGCTGCCGCCGCCCAACGCTATGGCTACGAAGGCTACTACACCGATTGGCGCGAGATGCTCAAAAATCCTGACATTCAGGTGTTTGATAATGGCGGCCCGAATGATGCCCACGCTGAGCCGACCATCGCGGCGGCTCAAGCAGGCAAACATGTCTTTTGCGAGAAGCCCCTCGCCCGTACTGCCGAAGAAGCCAAGCATATGCTGGATGAAGTCGAAAAAACCGGCGTGAAGCATATGGTGGCCTTTAACTATCGCTTTGTGCCAGCCATCGTACAGGCCAAGAAGCTCATCGAAAGCGGCGCACTCGGACGCATCTTCCACTTCCGCGCGGTTTATCTGCAAGAATGGATTATCGACCCCAACTTCCCCATGATCTGGCGCTTGGATAAAGATCAGGCGGGCAGCGGCGCGTTAGGCGACCTCGGCGCACACATCATCGACCTCGCCCGTTTCCTCGTCGGCGAACCTAAGAGTGTCATGGGCATGGCGCGCACCTTTGTGCCGGAACGTCCGTTGGGTGATGGCAGCGGTAAGATGGGCAAAGTCACGGTCGATGATGCCTTCGTGTCACTATTCGAGTTTGAAAACGGCGCACTCGGCACACTCGAAGCCTCACGCTTCGCTCAAGGTCGCAAGAACTTCAATTCGTTGGAGATCAACGGCGAGAACGGTTCGATCACCTTCAACTTGGAACGCATGAACGAGATGACAGTCTATTGGGCGCATGAAGAACCCAAAGAGACACGCGGCTTCCATACTGTCAATGTTAGCGAATCCTACCATCCCTATTGGGAAAATTGGTGGCCTCAAGGTCACATCATTGGCTGGGAACATACCTTTGTCCACGAATTTCATCACTTCTTCGATGCCATCGTGAACAACAAACCGGTTGCGCCTTGGGGTGCGGATTTCGTGGATGGCTACCGCAACGCCGTCATCTGTGATGCCATTGTCAACTCGTCTCAGAGTAAGCGTCAAGTTGACATAAAGTATTAAAGCCGTCAAGCAGCGATGATAAAACCCACTCTATGATGGGTAACGGTAGGGGCGCACGGCTGTGCGCCCCACCATCTTCGATCTCTATCGAGGCGTAAGCTTATTGAACAGTCTCCGCAAACATTGGCTGGTTTTGGCATCATTCGGATTAATGGCTTTTTGGCTCGGCATGTGGATTATCTTCATGCCACACGCCGTTAACTTCGATGTACTCGAAATAACCGAGCCTATTCACTATTGGTCAGTGATTACGCCTTCGCTCGACAAATCGCTGCTGCTGTTCTTATTTTGGGTATCAATCATTCTCGCAATAATTTTAGTTTGGTTCATATGGAAGCGTTATCTAGGATTTCTTTTGGTAGCTGTCTTTCTGAGCTGTATATGTTCAACAACTTTGACCGCTATCACGGATATGAATCTGTGGATGGATACTAACAGCATTGAACATATCCAAACGGTAGATTTTCAGGGAAAAGAATATCGCCTCGCACTTTCCCATTTATGGGATGAGGATCATGAATATGCAACTTACAATGTATTCAAATGCAATACGAATACTGATACTTGCGATCCAATAAAACTTCCCGAGTATGGTTGCGGGTACATGGATGATTATATTAGAGCAGCATCTCTAATTTTGAATAATGATGCGACTAAATTATCACTCTATTGTGGAGGATATAATAATCGAAACGAAGGATATAACATACCAATCGCATCTCTAACATAGAGACGTAAATGGATCATCTTAGGTTAGAAAACTCGAACGCAATTTTGATTGACACCAACTGAACTTTTGTTCTAAAATAAAGTGTTGCACAATTGCCTGAAAGGGAAAATCTTGGATTTTAATCTCGCTTTGCCTCCTTGCTTCTTTGCGCCATTGCGTTAAGTTTTTTATGGCAACCACAGCAGCGGCAGACCCAAATGGCATAGCGGCGGATTTAGCCGAGCCATCCGCTGCAAAAGTGACATTTCATCGGCTTTGAGCGAGCTAGCCGCCGACACAAAATGTCGATTCAGTGGCATCAGCCGAGCCTCCCGCCGAGCATTTCAGCGGGAAAATGTGCAAAATATGCAAATTGTGCAGTAAAAATTGCAGTTTCCGCATTTTCCGCACGTTGTAGTGAAGATTAAATAGATTTTTATAAAGAGACACCTTATGACTAAAACAATCGCTATTTTCGGCGCACTGGATACCAAAGGACAAGAATTCACCTTCCTCAAATCGGAGATCGAAGCACGCGGTTTTCAAACGCTCGTTGTGGATACAGGTGTACTCGGTGAACCCGCCTTCCCGCCCGACATCTCCCACGAGCAGGTCGCAACCGCTGGTGGCGCAACGCTGGCTGATTTGATCGCCAAAAGTGATCGTGGAGAGGCAATGGCAGTCATGCAATCCGGTGCGGCTGCCGTCGCCCGTCTGCTCCACACCGAGGGCAAAATCGATGGCATCATCGGGATGGGTGGCGGTGGAGGTACATCGGTCGCAACCGCCGCAATGCGCGCTTTACCTGTCGGTTTCCCTAAGTTGATGGTTTCGACCGTCGCTTCGGGTGATACCAGTGGCTTCGTCGGTCAAAGTGATATCACCATGATGTACTCGGTGGTGGATGTCGCCGGAATCAACCGCATCAGCCGTTTGATTTACACCAACGCCGCCGGAGCCATCTGCGGCATGGTATCCGGTGAAGCACCGCAGGCCGACGACAAGCCGATCATCGCCGTCAGCATGTTCGGCAATACCACTCGCGCGGTTAATCAAGCGCGGGGATTACTCGAAGCCGCAGGTTATGAGGTGCTAGTTTTCCACGCCACTGGAAGTGGTGGTCGCACAATGGAGTCACTTGTCGCCGATGGCATGATTACCGCCGTCCTCGACATGACCACCACCGAATGGGCAGATGAACTCTTAGGCGGAGTCCTCAGCGCTGGATCAACCCGTTTGGATGCTGCCGCCAAAGCGGGTATCCCGCAAATCGTCGTTCCCGGCTGCATTGATATGTGCAACTTCTGGGCGCTGGATACCGTGCCAGAAAAGTATAAAAGTCGCAACCTCTACAGTTGGAATCCCAATATCACCCTGATGCGTACCACACCCGCCGAGAATGAACAGTTGGGGGTCATCTTCGCCGAAAAGCTCAACGCCGCCACTGGCAAGGTGCAGGTGTATATTCCCATGCGTGGTGTCTCCGAACTCGATCTGGAAGGCAAGCCGTTCTATGATCCGGCAGCCTTACCCGCCTTTGTCGCCTCGCTCAAAGGCAGGCTTCGCACCGATATTCCGGTTATCGAGATGGATGTGGACATTAATGATCCCCTCTTTGCCGAGACAACCGTCAACGCCCTATTGAAACTAATCAGCAAATGAAAACGATAGTCGGTTATAATAGCCGATAACTTAGCGTGAGGAATACGCCATGAATGCGATACGATTGTCGGCTGTTGTAAACGAAAACCACGAACTGATTGTTACCCTCCCAGACGATGTACCTATCGGGCCAGTCGAATTGTTGTTGCAACCTCTTGCTGAAGAAGCGTATTCTCTTCAAGAATCTAAAACGGAACGTGAAAGGCTCCACGCTCAATTAGCATCTGCGGGTTTGCTTGTAAAACCAGAAGATTTGGGAATTTCTTCATCGGTCAAACCCTTACCACTAGAGGAAAGACTGAGGATTGGTCGAATGCCAGCGGATGCAAGACCTGTAGAGAGTTTAGTGGATGAAGATCGAGGACGATAAAGGTGAAAAACTGATGCCTGTTCAGGTTCAAAAAGAAATGCTTCACGAGGGAAAACCCGGTATATCAACGATGACGTTCAGTCTCGTCAGCTATGATGCTATGGATCATATAACCAAAGAACTTACTGGACGAGATAAGCCTTCTTCGTTCGCCTCGATGATACATGAGGCAAAGAAACCTTATATTTTGTTTCGAAGTGATTTATTCCCCGGAGATGTAGAGGTTCCATATGAGCAACTTATCAGTGAATACGAAGGGGTTGATTTCGAAAGTGTTTACCTTGAAATCAATACCAAATGGTCGCCAATAAAATAACAACTAAAACGGCAGACAAATTATTCTAAGCACCAATACTTATAAAGGCACATCATAATGGCTATTCCCCGCGAAGAAATTCTACGCCGCTTACAGGCGCAGCGCGCCGCTGGTAAACCGATCATCGGTACAGGTGCAGGCACAGGCATCTCCGCCAAGTTTGAAGAAGCAGGCGGCACTGACCTGATTATCATCTACAACTCCGGTCGCTATCGCATGGCCGGTCGCGGCTCTCTGGCGGGGTTGATGGCTTACGGCGATGCCAACGCCATTGTCATGGAGATGGCTGGTGAAGTGCTGCCAGTTGTCAAAAATACGCCTGTGCTGGCAGGTGTTAATGGGACTGATCCGTTTCGCGTCATGCCCTACTTCCTCAAACAGGTTAAAGACATTGGCTTTTCGGGTGTCCAAAACTTCCCCACCGTTGGCTTATTCGATGGCATCATGCGCCAAAATCTCGAAGCGACCGGCATGGGCTACGACAAAGAAGTTGATATGATCGGCCTCGCACACAAAATGGACTTGTTCACCTCGCCTTATGTTTTTAATCCTGACGAAGCCCGTGCCATGACCAACGCAGGTGCGGATTTGCTCGTATGTCATCTCGGTTTAACCACTGCCGGAACGATTGGCGCAGGCGTTGCTCCATCTTTAGACGATGCCATCAAGCGGGTCATGGAAATGGCCGATGCGATTTGGTCGATCCGTAAAGAGGCGCTGGTGATTTGTCACGGTGGGCCGTTTGATGAACCGGAGAATGTCGGCAAAGCGCTCAAGCAGATGCCGGGGATTGCGGGCTTCTATGGCGCATCCAGTGCTGAGCGCCTGCCGATTGAACGTGCCATCACTGCACAAGTCGCAGCCTTTAAAGACCTGAAACTCGGATAACGGAAATAGCTTTTTGACAGGAAATAATAGCGCGTTACAATATGCACTCGCGGCCTGTATACAGGCTGTATACTGAAATGGAAGTAATTGGAAATACCGGGCAAATGTTAAAGTAGGCACTCGACGCTTAAGTTATCAATGAGTGCTTAAAACAAACCACTATGGGAAGACTAGAAAACTACCTCGCCGAACAATCATCGCACCTACTGGATGGCGACTCCATGCGCCGCAGCGAGGTGGCCTATATGCGCATTAAAGACGCGCTGCAACATGCCGGACTGGAACCGGGCGAACCTTTATCCGAACCGCAGCTTTCTAAAATGCTTGGGATTAGTCGAACACCTGTGCGCGAGGCTTTACAGCAGTTGGCGCAAGAGGGCTTGGTGCAAGTGATTCCGGGGCGGGCGGTGACTGTCGCCTCGCGGTCTGTTCAAGATGTGCTGGATGTCATCCATATGCGCTCGCTGCTTGAACCGGAATTGGCACGGTTAGCTGCCGAATCTGCCAGCGAAAAACAGCGTAAGACCTTTAGCGACACCATGAACGATATGGAAACCGCATTACGTGATGACGATTACAACGCATGGTCGAAGGCCGACGTAATCTTCCATGACACGATGAGCAAAGCCTGTCCTAATCCATTACTGGGTGAAACAGTGGTCATGCTGCGTAACCGTGTGCATCACCTCGCCAAAACCGACTCGCGGCATAATCCGGCGCGTTTAGCCGCCTGTACCGCAGAACACCGCCGTATTGTGGATGCGCTACTTGCACGCAGCGGCAAAGGTGCAGAAGAAGCCATGCGTGATCATCTCAACATTCTACGCGAGAGTATGTTCAACAAACTGATGTATGGGCAATAAAAATTGTTGTTTGTAGGGGCGGACGGCTGCCCGCCCAATCAAAAATAATGAGGTTAGTCTGCGTGGGCATTTATCAAAATTGGCTCACGTTTATTTAAAAACTAGAGGAGAAATTCAATATGAAAATTTGTATGCACAACTGGATGCGCCCTGAACCGATTGAGCATACCATCGACCGCATGGTGCGTTTCGGCTATGACGGTATCCAGATTATGGGTGAGCCGCGCAAATATGACTGGAAGCAGGTGCGCAGCCTCCTCGACAAAAATAACCTCCAATGCTTTGGCTCGGTCAGCATCATGGGGCGCGGGCGTGACCTGATTCACGCTGATCCGTGGTATCGCGAGATGACCGTTCAATACCTCAAGGAATGTCTCGATATGGTTCATGCGCTGGGCGGAAAAATATTTACACTCGTCCCCAGCGAAGTCGGCAAAATCGTAGCTATGTCCGACGCTGAAACCGAATGGGGTTATGCGGTCGAGGGCATTAAACAGGTTGATGGACATGCCCAAAAACTTGGCATTCGAATTGGTTTGGAACCCCTGAACCGCTTCGAAACCAACTTCCTCAACCGGCATGACCAAGCCATTAAACTCGCACAGGATGTCGGTGGGAATGTTGGCGTGTGCCTCGATGCGTTCCACATCAACATTGAAGAAGCCGATATGTTTGAAGCCATTGCAACTACGGCTAAGGGCGGTTGGCTGGTTGACTTCCATGTGGCGGATAACAATCGCCGCCCACCGGGAGAAGGTGCGCTCGACTGGAAGAAGATCATTTCGACCCTCAAATCGAATGGTTACGACAACCAGTTAACCAGTGAATTTGTTGTGCCGCTTGATCGTTCACCCTTGGCGAAAAAGATGGGCGAATCCGGCACCACCGCGACTGAGGCCGAACTCAAGTTCATCCGCGATCATGGCAGCGACTTGATGCCTGACTCGGAATATTCCAAGCACGTTGAAAATACGATTAAGCATCTGCGGGCGAGCGGTGCGTAAACACAAAAATGTTGTAGGGGCGCACGGTTGTGCGCCCAATTTATTGTTTATTTGAAATAGGATTATTGCTATGGCGACCGTTTTATTGATCGGTACGCTGGATACCAAAGGACCGGAAACGGCTTACCTACGGGATAGTGTGCGCCGGCTGGGGTGTGACACGCTGGTACTCGACTCGGGCATTTTGGGCGAAGCAGTCGGCATTCAAGCCGATTTCACCCGTGAGGAAGTCGCGATTGCGGCTGGAACGACGATTGATGCGCTGCGAAATGCTGGAACACGCGGAAAAGCGGTCGAAGGCATGTTAAAGGGTGTCCGTAAATTGACGCTCGACCTGTTAGCAGAGGGCAAGATACACGGCGCGGTGGCGTTGGGTGGAGCAGAAGGCTCGGTGCTGGCAGCAGCCGCCATGAAAGACTTACCGATTGGTTTCCCCAAGTTGATTGTCTCTCCCATTGCATCCGGTCAGCGCAAGTTCGCGCCCTTCGTAGGTACCCGCGATGTGATGGTGATGCATTCCATCGTCGATATTCTCGGCCTCAATCCCATCAGCAAAACGGTGTTTGACAGCGCAGCGGCAGCAGTCGCGGGTATGGCGAAGGAATATGAAGCCAAGAACCTCACCCCTAGCCCCTCTCCGCAAGCAGAGAGGGGAAATAAAAAAGCTGTCGCAGCGACCATGCTGGGAAACACAACCAAGCCACTGATGCGGGTACGTCCGTGTGTAGAAGCGATGGATATGGATTTTGTGATCTTCCATGCCAACGGTGTGGGCGGTGTGGCGATGGAAGAACTGATCGAGCAAGGGCAGTTCACCGCCGTTTTGGATTACACCCTGAGCGAAGTCGCCGGACAGATCGCGGGAGGTTTCCATGTGGGTGGATCGGGACGGATGGATGCAGCAGCTCAAGCGGGTGTGCCACAGGTGATTGTACCGGGGTGCTTGGACTTCATCGTGTTCGGCGCGAAGCATGAAGTGCCGGAGCAGTTTAAAGATCGACCGACGTACTACCATAATCCGGAGTTCACGCTGGTACGCACCACGCCGGAGGAACAAATCAAGGCGACACAGTTTGTCCTCGACAAGCTCAACCGGTCTACCGGAAAAGTGACGGTTGTCGTTCCACTCGGCGGCGCATCGGTGATGGACATTGAGGGCGGTGCGTTTTATATGCCGGAACTCAACCGACAGTGTTGGGACATACTCAAAAATGGTTTGAAAGCGGGCATCCGTTACCGAGAGGTCGATGCCCATATTAACAGTGATGTGTTCGCAGACGCAGTATTTGAGGAACTCAAGCAAATACTGATTTAACCACAGAGACACAGAGAGAATACAGAAAAGACAAGAAGCAGGAGACAGGAATTATGGCAGCACCACGCTCAGCAAAATCATTGAATTTCCCCTCATTTTGTATGGGAGATTTGAGCTACGTTGATATACAAGAATACCTGAAACACTCGGATACGATCCTCATTCCCAAGGCCAGTTTGGAACAGCACGGCCCACACCTTCCTCTCTATTGCGATACCATCACTTCAACCGAAGTCGCGACCCGCGCGGGTGAACAAGCCGGTATCCTCTACACGCCGACGTTGTGGTTGGGTTATTCACCGCAACATATGCGCGCACCGGGTTTTGGCGCAGGCACAATCACCCTCCGCGCCGATACTTACCTCAATGTGCTTTATGACATCGGGCGCAGCTTGGTGCATCATGGTTTCAAGCGGTTGATTTTTGTCAACGGCCATGGTTCGAACGTCAAAGTGGTTGATCCGGTGCTGCGACGTTTACGCAACGAAACCGGCGCGTTGATCGCCTACTACAAACCCTACGCTGAACGTTATATCGGCATGTTGAAGGATGTGCTGGAAGGGCCGGTTGAGGAAACCCCCGGCTGGCACGCGGGCGAACTGGAAACCTCGCAGGTGTTGGCCCATAACGCCAAGCTGGTACGGATGGATCGGGCAAAGACGGATAAAGCTCATGCGCCCAAGTGGCTGGGCGAGGCATGGGCGAAGAAAGACGGGATGCCGGACGCCGAGTTCCAAGGGTATCAATACTTCAACTTCCCCTTTGACCACGAAGAATTTACCGACTCTGGCACGATGGGTGTTCCGCAGCGCGGGACAGCAGCCAAAGGCGAGGAGGCTTTTAAGCGCTTCACCAATCACCTGATTGACGCGGTGGAAGAACTCGAAAAGGTCGAGGTCACCATCAAAAATCAGGATTGGAGCGAGGGGAAAGCATGGTAACCAAGGACGCGAACAGCACACTCGCGGAGTCGCTTGGAAAAATCGTTGGCAGTGAGAACGTCCTGCTGACATCCGAAGCCCGTACACAATATGCCAGCGACCAATGGTGGTATGCCATCGCGGCAGCCGCAGCCGGAGAAGCCATCAGCAAACCGGATGTCGCGGTGAGTCCGACCACACCGGAACAAGTGGCGCAGATCATCAAGCTGGCGAACAATCTGCATGTGCCGGTGACTCCGTGGGGAGGCGGCAGCGGTGTACAGGGTGCGGCCAACGCGGATAAGGGTGGCATCATCCTTGATTTGAAAAAGCTCAACCGGGTGCGGGCGATTGATAAGCGGTCGCTGACCTGTGTGGTAGAAGCTGGAAAAATCTGCAAGGAATTTGAGGCAGAACTGAACGCCGATGGTTTGTCGTTCACCCATTATCCGGCATCGACCGAGTGGGCGACGATTGGTGGCTCGATTTCGGCGCGCGGATCGGGTGTGCTTTCGACCAAATACGGCAAGATTGAAGATCATATCCTGAGCCTCGAATTTGTGACTCCAACGGGCGAACTGGTGACGACGCCATCCGTACCAAGACACGCGGCTGGCCCCGAACTCACGCAACTGCTGGTCGGCGCGGAAGGCACACTCGGCATCGTCACGGCAGCAACGGTGAAACTCCACAATTTGCCCAATCAGCGGACGTTTGTGGTGGCGGCCTTCCCGACGCTCAAAGATGGTGTTGAGGCCGGACGGATTATTATGACCAGCGGCTTGAAACCGGCTGTGATGCGCCTGTATGACGCGGAAGCGGCGGCACACAGTTTGGCACGGGCAGTTGGTTCGGATTTGCAACTGACGACGCTGGTGATGATGTTTGACGGCGAGTATTCCGAACTGGTGAACCACGAGGCGAAAATCGCGACGGAGATATGCCAAGATTATCACGCGAGCATATTGTCTGAGGACATTGGCGCGGTGTGGTGGGATAAGCGCTACGTGTTTTATTATCCGCCGTATGCGCCCGAACTGCCGAGCATCTGGGGGACGGTGGATGTTGTGGCGGATTTTGAGCATATTGAAGCGGTTTACGAGGAAACCACCAAAGCGATCCGCGCGGCTTGCCCGGCTGAGTTTAACCTCTCCTTGAACACGCACTTTTCCCACTGGTACGAGTGGGGTTCGATGATTTATGCCCGTATGAAAGTGCCAACGGGTCCTGCCGATTTGACCGAGGCCAAAGAACTGCACGACGCGATTTTCCGCGCGGGAGTTGAGGCCGCGATGAAAGCGGGCGCGGTGATGAACGATCATCACGGTGTGGGCATCCGGTTGGCTCCGTTTATGCCGGCTCAATACGGCGCGGGTATGGACAGCCTCAAACGGATTAAACAGGCACTTGATCCGAACAATATCCTGTGTCCGGGAAAGTTGAGTCTGTAGCTGCAAGTTACAAAGTACCAAGCTGCGAGTTTAAATGCAGGAAGGGGCGTGAAAGCGCCTCTTTTGGTTCCGAGTTATGAGTTCCGAGTTGAGAGCGTTACAAAGCTATTCACTCCTAGCGATTAGGCCATTCATAACGGCGGCGGCGATGGCGGCGGTTGGGTTTGATTCGCCCTAAAGGACTCCCTTCGGTCGGAAAATTCATCAAATTCAGAAGCGCAGTTTCGATTCATTTTTGAATCTTCTCCCTCAAATGTTGCAAATGTTGTTAATGTTGCAGTTGTGACTAGGTGATTTTTACAACATTTACAACGTTTTAGAGATATACCCCTAACCCCCAGCCTCCATCAGTAACGTTTGCAGGCTCACTCTACTAATTAGCCCGTGGTAACAGTGGAAGGGGAGCAAAGGCGAAGATGGCAACCGCTGTGAACATCATACAACAGGTGAGGAGCGAACGGGTTACCTTTTGGAAGAACATTTTGTAACTGTTTCGCGGGTTTGGCGTTAACCATTTTGAGAGAGCGGGATTGTTAAAATGGTTGGTCAATGGTTAGAAATCGGTAGATCAGGTTTGGGAAAATAAACCTTAATACGAATAAGTGTTTGGGATTGCTCTAGAGTTAAAGGATAAATTTCTGATTGGCGTTGTAACGTGGTGTGTACAATGGTTATTAGAGATTTAATGCTATACCACTGGCTAACTTTGGTTAATTATATATAATATGATAGTCGTAATTTTTTAATTCACTTAAATTAGGAGATAAATAACAATGGAATTTGTACGCGAGTTACTACCTTTCTTACTTGGCATGGTCATTATTCCGCCCATTTTTATTCTCTTGGTCCCTCACGGATGGTCACCACGCCTTAAATTCATCGCTATATTTGTGTTATGTATCATCGTTGGCTTTGTGGGAAGCCTAATAGTGGGAGAACAGTTTGGCGAAGTTGAAGAACGTGTTGTGGCTCTAGTCATAGATAGCTCAACTGCTTATGCCGGTTCGCAAATCGCTTACTGGATGTTGTGGAAACCTGTCTTAGAAAACCGGCTCCAAAGATATAAGCCTCTACAGAAATAGTTCATCACCTTTAACTCAGGGAAGCCATCCACAGAATTCAGGCTTCAAAAGTAATTTTGCCTAGCACTTATCACGTTATAGATCTGGATAATTGGAGTATTTTATGTCCCCTGAAACATATGACCACGATGCATACCAAGAAAATGACCCCAACGAGTGGAAACGTGAATTTCTGGATCAAGCTCGCGCTCAAACAAAACTTCTTAACGATATAAAGACTGAAGTTGAATTAGATGCTTGTCTGATAGAGAAAATAGGACACATTATTTGCCAGAATGCGAACGAGGCTCATCGCCAGACTCAACTGCAAACTTCTATTCTTAAGACACTTGAAACCCTGCTTGAGATGTATAAAGGTGTACATCCAGAACAAGCGCTGCAATTAGAGCGACTAGCCAAGATTCAGGCTGAACTGAACGCTTGCTGTCCCCCTGATGAAAAGGTTGATGAGATTTGTCACTTTGAACCTTGTGAACGTGGTGGACGCTTCACACGTGGCGAGGGTTATTCGATGAAATCGCGAGGATTCATCGAACCAGTGCCGTTCGATCAAGAAGACCATGAGCCGTGGGAAATTGTGGCCGGTACTTTGAACGAGGATGAGCGTTTGCCGTTAGTCGCACAAGGTGCAATTGTCGGTCAACTTATTCCCTCTGCACCAACGCCACAAGTCCTCAATTTTATGGATGGAACCGTTCCTTCTGGCTCACAAGCACCTGTTACTTTTCGCACGTTTAGTAACTCAGGTATCTCGACAAGTATTTGGCCGCCAGATATGAGCGGCGCAAAAGCCGGTGATGTCGTGCTTATGTCAGGAAACCTGTGGTTGAAACTATCTGTAGACGGAGGCAAAAATTTCACCGACCTTGATTTCACTAAAGTCTTCGCCGCCGAAAAGACATATGGTGGTTGGGCAGGCGATCAAGTCATTCATTATGTGCCAGCCATAGATTGTTTTGTTTTGTATGTTCAGTCCAAACACAACGGTACGAATCCCAATAAAAATGTGGTTAAGGTGGCATTCGCCAGTCCAACTGACCTCAAGAAATATTCTGGAGGCAAAGCGGCTTGGTGGCGACAGTGGGACTTCACATCTGACGATTTTGGTCTAGGCGACCGGTGGATGGATTTTCCTGATCTGTCTTATGGCGATAAGTTTCTGTATGTTTTCACGAACACCTTCACTGGCAAGGACTTTCAGGGCAAACTATTCTTTGAACTTCCACTAGCCGAGATTCAAGCGGGTAAAGGTTTCTCTTTTCAATATGCGCTTGTTGCTGATACTTCCCTTGTTATCGGTTCACCTACGCAAAACATCGCCGGCGAAAATTATTGGGCGGCCCACGTGGACAACGCAAACATGCGCGTTTATTCATCAAAAGGGGGGGATCCCAATTACTATTGGCGTGATCGCAAACTCAACGCCAACTGGCCCCGTGCTGCCAAAGATGACAATGTGGTTTCTGCCGCACCCGACTCCACTGATTGGATTAGTGAAGATCATCGAATTATTGGGGCAACTCGCGTCAACAATCAACTCTGGTTTGCGTGGACGGCAGCCAGCGGCGATGGTGGTGGCGGTGGCTTCAAATTTCCACAGGCACATATCCAAATTGCAAAATTTGACGTGTCACAAGATTATAAACTTATAGAACAGACCCAAATTTGGAACGCGGATCATGCGTTCGCTTACCCGAGCCTCACAACCAATTCAGATAATGAGGTTGGTATCTCACTCGCATGGGGCGGCGGAAAATATTACGGTAGTCATGCGGTCGGCATATTGGGTGATTTCGTCGTTTGGTACGGTGAAGCGAGCGACAAAACAAGTGCCAAAACTAGCCCTACTCGCTGGGGTGATTACGTCCATGTTCGCTTGGCGCATCCCGATACACGATTTTTCAGCGCCTTTGGTTATGCCGTGCTAAATGACGCGTCACTTGCCCCTCCCGAAAAAGGCGATTACTCGTATGTCGAATTCGGACGTGAAAAGTTGAATTTCAACTCGGATCGTCTAAGGTAAAATTATCAAAGCGCGTAAGCTAAACTTATGCTTGAATTTATTCAGGCATATTGAGGAGAAGAGATGGCGGCTCATGACTGAGAAGACTCCGACCAAAGAGTAGCCAAGCATGAGCACCATCCTTGAAAGGCTGTCTGAGGAAAGGTTTAGGTGGTATATTACCTTATTGAGAATCAAGTTTATGTTTGTACAACGCCATTCAAAACGATGAAACGCTATAAATCCACTGAACCAAACCATTCATGAATCAACAGAACTTGCCGCAAGGGGTTAGCGCACAAAGTATTTCGCTGCGATTGGGGCATCCTGATCCAGCGACGTTGGGAACGCCGCAATTTCGAGAGGCTGTGGCGAATGTCATGGCTTCGCCGCAGGTGCAGCAGACGTTGGCCTATGGCAATGAACAGGGCAATGTTGACCTGATTGATTATCTGGTCAGCCGGATTAACCGTGAACAGAATCTTAATTTGAGTGCCAACAATGTGACGATCACGGCGGGTTCAACCAACGCGGTGGATATGATTGCGCGTTTGTATATGCGGGCGGGCGACGCGGTGATTGTCGAAGCACCTTCTTATGTCGATAGTCTGCACGTCTTTCGCGATCATGGGGTGCGGCTGTACGGTGCTGCCATTGATGATGAGGGGATTGTACCGAGCGAACTTGAAAGGCTCTTGAAGCAGTTGGCTTCGGAGGGCAATAAAGCGCGGTTGCTGTATACCATTCCCAATTTTCATAATCCAACCGGCATTAGCGCCAGTGAAGAACGTCGGATAGCGATTGTTGAGCTGGCATGGCATTATGATGTGTTGATTGTGGAAGATGATGTTTATCGCGATCTGGCGTTTGAAGGAGCCGTCCCGCCAAGTTATCTGGCACTGGCGGGTGATGCCCACGCTGTTCAGATTGGCAGTGTTTCAAAGACGATTGCTCCGGGTTTGCGGATCGGTTGGATGGCGACTTCCGCCGAAAGGGTACAGTGTTTTGTGGACTGCGGCACGACACAAATGGGCGGCGGCGCAAATCCACTTGCGGCACAGATTGTGGCGGAATATTGTCAGCGTGGTTATTGGGATGCGCACCTCGATAGTATTCGAGCGTTATATCAGCAGCGACGGGATACGATGCTGGCGGCACTCGAACGGTATATGCCGTCACAAGTGCGATGGACAAAACCGGCAGGTGGTTTTTTCGTGTGGCTGACGCTGCCGGAAAATCTTGAGGCGGCTGAGGTCAAAGAAGAAGCTGCCAAACGCGGCGTTCTGGTGGCTTCGGGTGAGGGGTTTTTCGTCAATCAAGGTGATGGTCAACACCATTTACGGCTGACCTACAGCTTTGCGTCGCTCGATGAGATTGACAAGGCAGTGCGAATTTTAGGGGCGGTTATTGAGGGTAAGACAACATAAAGTGGTGGGAGATCATACATGCCCCAACCCCTCCCCGAAGCATCAGGGAGGGGAGCAAATGCCCTTAGCCCTGCCGCATTTGTTCGAGCGCACCGAAGTGAACTTGACCTTCAACGGCTTTACGGACGGCGGAGGCTTCACGGCGATCTTTAACGACTTTTGCGGGAACGCCAACGGCGACGCTGTAAGGTGGCAAGCTCTTGTTGACGACCGCACCCGCGCCGACAACGCTGCCTTTACCAATGGTCACGCCATCCACAACCACGACGTTTGAGGCCAACCAAACATCATCTTCAATGGTAATGCCTTCGGCGGTGATGCCCTGATCTTTGATGTATTTGTCGGGATCAGTATAGACATGGTTGACCGCCGCGATTTGCACCTGCGTTCCAGTGTAAACACCGTCACCAATATGTACGCCGCCTTGTCCACGAATACAGGTATATTCGCCAAAGAAGCAGTTTTTGCCAACCCAGATCCCGGCTTGAGGCAGTCCACGATAATTAAAAACGTGGAAAACTGTGCCGTGCATCAGGTTTGTTCCAGCGCCGATAGTGATGCCTCCGGGGAGCGCGTTCAGATAGACGTTGCTATCCAAGTAGACATTTTTGCCCAAGGTGATGTTAGAAGGGGACAGCAAGCGGACATGATGCTCAATTAAGGGCAGGCCGTCACTTTTGAGGATGGCTTTGTAAGCGATGCCGCGTAAGCCTACGCCCACCAAACTGGGGATGCCGCTGACCAAGCCCATCACCAACTGCTCGACCACGTAGCGCGGAATGCTGTTGGATTGGCTTTTGAGGTAGTAATTGAGTTCTTGTAACATGCCCATTGAGTCACATCCCTATGCTGAGGAACAAACTGCGATTATGCAAAGGGCGGGAAAAATCCCGCCCCTACAAAAGTTGAAGTCTATATAGCGAATGCCGGGTCTATAATACCCATGCGTCCTGTGAACGCAAACCCATATGGAAGGCGTTCTTGAGACGATCCGTCGTATTGACCTGACGACCCGCCAAACGCTCTTTGATGATGTAGGCAGCGTCGGCCACATCCATCGCGGCGCTGAGGTCAACACCGAGGCGATCCCAAGCGGGCGCAACGTTCCAGCGTCCACGTCCGGTCATCAAGAGGATGTTGTGTGTACCGGCTTCACGACCGGCTGCCATATCCGTCCATGCATCACCGACCATGAAACTATGCTTGAGGTCGATGTTGTATTCTTCAGCCGCCTTCAGCAGCATTCCCGGTTCAGGTTTGCGGCAGTTACATTTTTCGTTCGGGGCGTGTGGGCAGTAATAGACTTTGGTGATTTTGCCGCCCTCAGCGGTGACCGCATCCAACATTCGGGTATGAATATCGTTCAAGTCGTCGATGGTCATCAAGCCACGATTGACCGCCGCTTGATTGGTCACAACGAAGATGGGCAAACCCGTTTCGCTCAATTCGCGGATTGTACGTATGGCATTCGGGATAAACTGAAATTCATCCCAGCTTTTGACGTGTTCCGCGCTATTTTCGTTAATAACACCGTCGCGATCTAGGAAAATCGCGGGCTGTTTGTCGGTCATGATCCCCCACCCTCGTGTTGCCATAATTTTATGCCCCACTACTTATTAATTTGCTGAGATCAGTCGAATGAAATCTAATGATTCCCGTTGCTTGAAACCGCAGGTACAGCCGCCGCAGCTTCTTGATTAACGGCCAATAATTTTTCGCAAATGGCATGTTCCAACATCAAGTGAATATCTTCCACCATCGCCATATTGAAGCTGGGAATATGCACCGATATATCTACTGCCGGAGCCAGCTTGCCTCCGTCATAGCCAGAGAAGCCGATGGTAAGCGCGCCGGCTTCCTTAGCGACTTCGACCGCTTTAAGGACATTTTTGCTGTTGCCGCTGCCGCTGATGCCGATGAGAATGTCACCTTTGCGAACCAGCGGAATCAACTGTTCAGAAAAGACGACTTCATAACCAATGTCGTTGCTCAAGGCGGTCATGAGCGCGTTGTTATCGGTCAAGGGTACGACGCGATAACGCGGTTGTCCGGCGACAATCGGACGTTTTGCAAGGTCGCATCCAAAATGGGTAGCGGTCGCAGCGCTGCCGCCATTGCCGCAAATATAGACCGTCTGTCCAGCACGGTTGGCGCTGACGAGCGCTTCAACCACTTGATCTAGTGCTTCGAAGGGGACTTTGTTAATGAGTTCTTGTACTGTGTTGAAATAAACCCGTACATCCATGGATAATTTGAACCTCACGCTTGCAGAAAATGATGTACACCTACTTTACGGTTTGCTACCTTGCAGACTCCTTAAAGGCTTTGCAAGTTCAGATATAACAAAAAATTCATAACTGAAAAATGTAAAAGGATTCGGTAATGAATCTGGGGGAAAAGCGAAGAATTCCGGCACGCGATATAATCCCTTATTTCCCGTAGGATTAGGATCACGTATTTTGTTTTAGGATGCCTTGCAAACTAGGAGAACATCAACATGGAATTTGCGATTACATTTAAAGGTGACATCAGCCCCAAGCGCACGGTGGCACTGGCACGGCAGGCTGAACTTGCGGGTTTTACCTATGCGTGGTTTTTTGATTCGCATGTCCTGTGGCGCGAATGCTATGTGACGATGGCGATGTGTATGGAGAACACCGAGACACTGCGCTTTGGGCCGTGCGTCACCAACCCCGGTGTACGGGAATGGTCGGTGGCGGCCAGTTTGTTCGCGACGTTGGAAATTCAAAGTGGCAACCGCTTCGAAATGGGTGTTGGTCGTGGTGACAGTTCGCGCCGTGTGTTAGGACGCAAGCCGCTCAACATTGAAACAATGGTCGAATTTATCGGCGCGGTCAAAGGTATGGTGCGCGGCGACGAAGTCAAGTATGACGATGAACAGGCGACGGTGAAAATCCCTTGGGCGAATGGTTACGAGATGCCAGCGTGGATTGCCGCTTATGGGCCGAAGGCGCTGGCAGGCGCAGGTACAGCCGGTGATGGTCTGATTATTCAACTGGCTGATCCGTGGTTGGTGAAATGGTTTAGTGACCAAGCCATCAACGCTGGTAAAGCTGCTGGACGGGATATGTCCAACTTTAAGGTGATGTCGGCTGCTCCAGTTTGGGTGGGCGATATGGAGAAATCACGAGCAGTAACGCGCTGGTTTCCGGCGATGGTCGGCAATCATGTGGCGGATATTGTGGAGAAGTACGGCAAGGACGGTGGCGGGGATATTCCGCAGCGTTTGACCGATTATATTGAGGGTCGCAAGGGTTACGATTACCGTCATCACGCGGACATCAATGCGGATCATTTGGGTTTCATCAAGGATGATATCGTGGACAGCTTTGGCATCGGCGGAAGCGTCGAACAGCATGTCGAGAAGCTCAAGCAGCTTGAGGCGGCTGGTGTGACGCAGTTCAACATCTATTTGATGTGCGGCGAGGAAGAACGGATTGTGGCTGAATATGGGGAACACGTTCTGCCCCATTTTAAGAAGTAGACCTTTTAGCCCGTGACGCGCGGTGGGACGGGTTATGTTGTGACCCGTCCCATAATTGATTATGCGACGATGCGCGGTAAATATTTGTGTTGAGTTTATCGAGATACCGTTTTCTCGTTTTATCATGGGTCGCTTATCGCGGCCAGTTTGGCTGTAGGCCGTGATGCCCGACGCGGCGACTGATCTTGAGGAATCTCTATGACGGATGTGACCGCAAAGACCACTGTTGATCGGGTAATTGTTCCTATAGCGAACCCGGATACAGCAAAAGAATTACTCAAGCTGGCAAGCGCTCTGGTTGATCCTGAAGAAGGGGATGTCATAGCGCTCTTTGTATTGAGCGGCAATTTAGAACTCGAAACGGAAACGCTTGATCGATTAGAACCGCTGGTTGAGGAACTGGCTGGTGAGGAGAAGAAGATCAAACTTCAGACGCACCGGTCAAGCAGCATTGCCCGGGGCATATTGGATGCGTCACGCGATACTGGCAGCGATTTGATAATCTTGGGCGCACAGCGCGCGGAAAACAATCAAGAACTTTTGGGAATTGTTGTCGAAAATGTGCTGGCAGCCATATCCTGCCCGGTTTTGATTTATCGTCCGGCATTCAAAGAACAGGAAACCAAGCGTATTGTCGTCCCTACGGATGGAACTGTTCCGGCGCGAACGGCCAGCGCCATCGGGATACAGCTCGCGCGATATTTTGACATTGAAATTGATGCCGTATATGTTCAGCCGGGATATCGTTCTCGTTGGGAAGGTTTGGGACATATCGAACAATCTCTGGAAGACATTCCGGGAAGCGCGCAAGTCAAACGGACGCTGATTACAGCCCAAAATCCTGCTCAAGGCACGTTGGCACGACTCAATGATGACGATTTGCTGGTGGTCGGTTACTCGGCGCGTTCCGAGATTGAACGCTGGTTGTTTGGAGATTTTTCGCGCAAGATGTTGATGCATGCGCGGTGCGCTGTGATCCTTGTGTCGCCAACTACGCCACCGGCACCCTTGTTTAATGCCGCCCGAAAGAGCATTAACCGCCTGATTTTACGGTTAACGCCGGCTGAAGAAGAAGATATTGTGCGGCAAGCCTATGATCTTTCCGCCGCAAATTTGGATTATCTGGTGCTGATTGCGATTTCAGCCTTGATTGCCTCATTGGGATTATTAGCGAACAGCGTTGCCGTGATTATCGGCGCGATGTTGGTTGCGCCTTTTATGCAGCCTTGCATTGCCTTTGCGGTAGGCATGGCGACCAACCAAATCGCATTGGTCAGGCGGGCGCTATTGACCTTGCTGGTCGGCATTCCCCTTGCTTTAGGCATTGCGGCCTTAACCGGATTGTTAGTCCGAGGCCAGCCCTTCACCTCAGAGATGATTGCGCGTGGGAATCCTACGCTGCTGGATGTTATGGTGGCATTTGCCTCAGGGGTGATGGGCGCTTACGCGACGGCTCGTAAAGATATTCCCTCAGCCTTGGCTGGTGTGGCGATTGCCGCCGCATTGATGCCGCCGCTGTGCACATTCGGAATAGGGTTGACGGCTGGTAACGTGAGTCTGGGACTCCATGCAGGGCTGCTTTTTCTGACGAACATTGTTTGTATCGGCGTGATCGCATGGTTGGTGTTTTATCTGGTGGGGCTGCGCCCGATTCTGAACGGGCGGATACAGCGCTTTAGCTACGGGTCAATGGTCATGCTTTCAGTTTTGGTGCTGCTGACGATTGGCTTACTGGTGAATTTTAGCGCGGCTACTAACCGTTCACAGCAAGTTGCTCATCTGCTTGATAACGCATTCTCGCCGGCAGAGACCAGTGAAATCGATGTGCAGGACGGATCACCGATTAAGGTTACGGTTGTGGTTCGATCTGCCGCGCCGATTACGACCAACCAAGTATCGGCTGTTGAAGAGATGCTGGCTAACCGGCTTTCAAGCCCTGTCCATCTAGATGTCATTTTCCAGCAAATAATTTCATCTCAATAAGCCTGTCCGACTCAAAATTGAGGGTTTGTGCTATCCGACCCGCGTCGTAGACCGTCGTAAGATTACGGTCTCGATTTTTCGAGGGTATACTTTTTATATACGGACTGTACTATTCAAGGTCAAACAAGCGTGGGAATAGTCTGATGTTTGAACAAATCCTAAGCACAATCTCCGGCGAAGAACTAATCAGTGTTCTGCTTCGGGCGGTGCTGGTTGTCTTGATTCTTATTTTGACGTGGGTCGGGCAGCGTGTCGCACGTTGGCTGGTTGTCCGCCTTGTTGAAGGGCTGGTATTCGCTATTACGCGTGCGCGACAGTTTGATGTCAAATGGGAGGCCGCACTGAGCCATGACCTTGCGCGACCGATTCAGATTATGGTCGATGTCATTGGTTTACGGTTGGCATTTGCGCTGATTGACCTCTCGGCGGAAGTTGCGCTGGCTGTCAACCGGCTGACGGCGAGTATCGTGACGATGTCCTTATTCTGGTTGTTGTATCGAATCGTCAATGTGATTACGCCTTACTACGTGGCGAAGGCCGCGCAAGAGACTTCGCCGCTTGATGAAACGGTGGTGCGGTTTGCCCGTCAAATTGGAAATATCCTCATCATTATTTTCGCGGTGGTCTTTGTTTTGCAGCAGTGGGGGCAGGACGTAGGCGCTCTGGTGGCGGGACTGGGAATCGCGAGTTTGGCGGTGGCGCTGGCGGCCCAAGATGCCCTATCGAACATCATCGCTTACCTTGCAATCGTAGCCGATTCCCCCTTCAAAGTGGGTGATTTCATCATCATTAATGATCTGGTCAAGGGCAGGGTGCAAGATATTAGTTTTCGCAGCACCCGTATTCGCACGATTGATAATTCGATCATGATTATTCCAAATAATACGATTGCCAACGCCAATGTGATCAATTGGGCGAGAACGCGCAAACGACGTTTGGATATGGTGATAGGGCTTACCTACAGCTCAACACCCGAACAGATTCAAGAGGTCATCAGCGATTCAACGACCATGCTGGATGACCACGATCATGTTACCAATGATCGAATCGTGGTTGAATTTGTCGAATTTGGTGAAAGTTCACTTAATCTGCGGCTGTCCTTCATGGTCAAAAGCAGCACATGGGAAGACCTTGAAGCCGTGAAAACGGACATCAACTTGAAATTGATGCGTATTTTCGAGAAGCATGGTGTTTCGGTAGCCTTCCCAACGCGTACTGTGTATCTCGAACCAAACGCAGCCACTTAGCGCTTATCTCCGCCGCACTTCAGCACCTAAACATCCGTTTTATGGTGTCGGCGTTGGCGTAGAGGTAACCACCAATTCACCCGTCGCCGCGTCATATGTGCGCTGGATGATGCTGGCATCCGGCGGAAACCGGTACATATCATTTAAGAGCATGGCAGTGATGGCTAGTGCTGGATCGTAATCGCAGGAAGTGTCACCGCTGATTTTATAGGTGATTTTGAATGTATCACTGACCAACTGTAAGATGTCGGCGGCCTTCAAGTTATCCCATTGGACCTTCTCGAAAAAGGTTTTCGCCAAGGTGTAATTGCAAGAAGAATTGCTGAGGTAATGGCCTTCGGTGGCATCCCCTACAATTTTATAAAGGGTGGTAATGAGGGAAGCGTCGGCGGGAATATCGTCGATGTGGGACATGATTTCTTGGATAATCTGGAATGTGCCATTACACTCGCCATTTGGGACGACTTCGCGTACCGTTCTGAAAATTTCGCCTATGGTTTTGCCGATTTGCACAGCAGGCATATCACCCCAATCCACACGCCGTAGATATTGGCTGGCAATCATAAACGAGCAGTCATTGTAGACGGGTATATCGCCAACCGCTTCTTGAATGTAACTCATCAGCCGCGCCAAATCTTCGGGCGGATAATCGCCGTGCATGGAACGGAGTAAAGTTTGTTTAAACCCGCCAATCGTGTTGCGGCAGTCGGGTTTAATGGCCTCGAATGCCTTGTAGACACCGCGTGCGACCTGTGCCGCCGTAACCACGTCAATTACACCTTCTGAACCGCGATGGTTGCGTTCCCAACCGGACATGTAGGCTTCCATCATATTGATGGGGCAAGTCGGGTCGTAAGGTGGCACTTCTGTCGGCTCTGGATTCTGCGCGGCGACGGGCAGGATTCCGCTGAAGATGACGATGCTCAACAACAAGGCAACAATTAAGCGTTGGCGCATAGTAATGACTTTCATCCGATCCCTATTTTTCTTCGGTCTTGTAACTTGCCTCTTGTTACTTGAAACTACCGGCTAACTGCCTGCAACGCATCTTCGAAAATGGTTAGTCCTTCATCAATTTGCTGTTCATTGACCACCAGCGGCGGAATCCAGCGGATGACGTTTTCATAACTGCCGCAGGTCAGCAGCAAGAGATTACGCTCGATACAGGCTTTTTGGATGGCTTTGGTGATGTCTTTATCCGGCTGACCGTTACGGGTGAACTCCGTGCCAACCATCAAACCATAACCGCGAATATCACCAATAATCGGGTAGCGGCCTTGCAGTTCGACGAGGCCATCGGTCAGGCGTTCGCCCATCGCGGCGGCGTTCTCGGACAGCTTCTCGTCACGGATGGTTTCGACAGTCGCGACAGCCGTTGCCGTTCCGAGTGCATTACCGCCATAGGTTCCGCCGTGTGATCCGGTTGTCCAACGGCTCATGATTTCTCTAGAAGAAGCCACACCCGATATGGGGAAGCCGCTGCCTAAGCCTTTCGCCATAATGATGATGTCGGGTGTGACATCAGCCTGTTCGAAGCCCCAGAATTTACCGGTGCGCCCGAAACCAGACTGCACTTCATCTGCCACGAACATGATGCCGTGCTGTGTACATATGTCGCGCAGCGCTTTCATAAAACGTGGTGGCGCGGGGATGTAACCGCCTTCGCCTAACTCCGGCTCGATGATGATGGCAGCGGTTTCTTCGGGCGAGGTTTGGCTGTGCAGCATCAAATCCAGTTCGCTCAAACAGAAATCAACGGCTTGATCTTCTGTCCAGCTATAGTGATAAGCATAAGGAAACGGTGCGACAAACACACCCGCAGGCAGCGGTTGGTAACGCGAACGATAAACCGTTTTGGAATTGGTCATCGCCATTGTTTGGGCGGTGCGTCCATGAAAGCTGCCCTGAAAGGTGATGACGTTGGTGCGTTTGGTCGCCATCCGTGCCAGTTTGACCGCGCCTTCGGTGGCTTCCGCGCCGCTGTTAGAGAAGAAAAAGCAGTCGATTGATTCGGGCGTGACGGTGTTGAGGGTTTCCGCCAGTTTGACGGTCGAGGGCGCGATGACGACGTTGATTTGCCCATGAATGAGCTTGGCGGCTTGATCTTGAATGGCCTTGACCACACGCGGATGACAGTGTCCGGTGTTGGTCACGCCGATGCCGCTGGTGAAATCGGTGTAACGGGTGCCTGCCGCATCATACAGGTAAATCCCTTCGCCGCGTTCCGGCTGAATCTGCGTCAGATGTGACCATACGGGCGAAAGCATATCGAGTGATTGGGTTGCCATCATCGTATCCTTATGCAACTGCTTAAAGTGATAATGGTCTATTCTACCAGCGCTCAGGTGCGAGCGCCGCTTGCTTTCCAGACCTTTGTGGTTAAATCACAGCTTTTGAGTACAATGATTAATAATTCATCCTGATTAGCTCTAAATAGGTGCAAGAGTGGTTGCGATTCCGCGAAACATCAAAGTTCTCCGGCAGCGCCAGTGGACGGACGAGCAGCTTTTTAAGGCGGGTTTTCGCTATTATGCACCGATAAAGCGGGTTGTGATGGCGCGAATGCTGGCTAACCATGCTGACATCAACGTGACGTTGGAAGTGCTGTCCGCCAATAAAGGCGACATCATGCTGTACACGGCTGGCAGCGTGCTGCATGATAACCTTGATGATTACGATCACTGGCCTGTGCGGGCGGATTTGTTCCGGCAAATCTATTCCCGTTGGGATGATATGACGTGGCATCCGACCGCGACCGAAAAATTCTTGATGCAAAACGGCTGCATTCCGTATTACCGCAAACGCGGCGTTTGGGCGCTCAAGCTGCCGATTAGCATCTATGTGCAGTCGCTCGAAAGTCCCGAACCGGTGATTGTTCCAGCCGGACGCTGGTTAGCCATCGGCACCGAAGGCGAACCGTATAACATGAGCGACGAGAGTTTCCACGAGCGCTATCAAGATCAGCCAAGTGCGGTGTGATTTGCGGGTTTTGTGGTAGCATAACGCTTTCGCTAGACGCGCATTTTGCTGGACACTTCTCACAATCTCATGCTGACCACTTTCAAAAAAACGTTACGTGAAAGCCCTATCCGTCCTCTTTACCTCGGATTAGCCAACAGCTACCGCCAATTCAAACGGCTTTTCATTTATCCGCCTACTGCCCAAGTCGGCGTGTTGGATTATGATGTTTATTGGGATACCAAGCTCGACAAAAGTATCGGTGAACTTTCGGCATGGCGGCGCAAACGGGCGCAGGTTTTTACTGATCTGGTGAGCGACGGTGATCGGGTACTTGACCTCGGCGTGGGAGATGGCGCGCTGTTGATGTATATGCTGGAACGCAAAAAGATCGAGGCTTTTGGGTTAGATGTCTCACCCAAGGCGGTCGAATTTTGCAAAGCGCACGGTCTGAATGTGGTGCTGGCAGACATCAACAAACCGATTAGCGATTTTCTCAGCGGGCAGTACGACTACATCATTTGCTCGGAAATTATCGAGCATCTGCCCGACCCTGAAGGCTTGCTTAACAGCCTGCGACCTTTTGCCCGCAAAGGCATCATCGTGTCTATTCCCAACACCGGTTATTATCAACATCGCCTGCGACTGCTGTTCGGGCGTTTTCCGCTGCAATGGGTCGTCACACCGGGTGAACATCTCCGCTTTTGGACACTCACCGATTTCCGCTGGTGGGCGCGGCAGCTCAACTTTAATATCAGCCGCGAAGTTCCCTATGAAGGCACACGCGGTCTGAAAGATATATGGCCGGGTTTGTTCGCCGCCGCCTTTGTGTATGTGTTGGTCAACGAGCGTATAAGTTAAAACCAATGAGCCGTTATGAAGAATTCATTTTTGAAGATGGTCGCCGAGCCTATGTGAGTTTGGTTGTTGCTTTTATCGCTGTTCTTTTAATGTGGTCTATCGTTTTCATTACATCTATAGAATTAAAAACGGGAAATCAAGTCAACTTTAATTTATTGATTCTTCTGTCTGCTTTTTCCAAGGGTTTCTTACTATTTGGTATTTTATCTTTCTTATTTATCGTCGCTGCCTTTGGGTTGGCGATTGGAAGCTGGAAACGATTTATCCTTGTTGTCATATTGTGTGGTCTAATCGGATTTTGTGGTTTAACTGCATTTACTTCTGGCGCATTTGGGACTTCTAATTTGTACGAATCTTCAACCAGTATCTTGTACCATGATCATATATTCAGAATTATTCATGCTCGTCGTCAAGGTGATATGATCAATGAAGCTGATTACTTGCTATTTGAATGTGATGTAAGTGGTAGTTATTGTAAAGTCATCAATAGATTTGAAGATTATCGTTATGATGACCGCAAAAGCAAATCGGTCAGTTTCTTTGTGAACACTTCCGACAATAGGCTCTATTTGAAAGTAGGCGACGAAACGATATTAATCGGTACAACATGATGTAGCTAATTCGCCGCCGCCTTTGTGTATGTGTTGCGCAATAACACAGCATCTTAACCAACAGCCACTGGCTATGTTGTACAATGAGATGTGTTTCTTTACGTTTTGTGTACAAACTTCACAAATAATCGGCATAAACTCCGACACTTGTGGCAGAATACAACAATCAAAAGAATGTGGTCTACTATACAGCAGTACAGAAATATTATTTTGGTATGGCAGTGATTTGATATTAATCTTTTTTGTAACTTGAAACTTGGTTCTTGTAACTAATTGCTTTTCACCAACGAATATACACAGCAATATTACGACTAAACTTGGAGCGATATGAACATCCTTATCATTGGCGGCACGCGTAACGTGGGGCATTTTCTGACGCTTGAACTGCTCAACGCCGGACACAATGTCACGCTTTTGAATCGTGGTAAAACTTCCGACCATCTGCCCGATGAAGTCGAACGCCTGCGTGCCGACCGTACCGATTCGTTCCAACTGGAAAAGGCGCTGATCGGACGCGAGTTCGATGTGGTGGTGGATAACGCGCTCTATAAGCAGCAGGAAGCCGAAACCATCGTTCGCCTGCTCAATGGTCATGTCGGGCATTATATTTTCCTCAGCAGTGGACAAGTTTATCTGGTGCGAGAAGGGGCGGAACGTCCCTTTAGCGAGGAAAGCTACGAGGGCCGGTTGATTCCTGCGCCGAAGGCCAATACCTTCGCTTATGAAGAGTGGCAGTACGGCATTGACAAGCGCAAGGCCGAGGATGTGGTGGCTAAAGCCGGACAGGAACAGGGCTTCCCATTTACCAGCTTACGGCTGCCCATGGTCAACGGCGAGCGAGATCACTTCAGCCGTCTTTATGGCTATGTGCTGCGCCTCAAAGATGGCGGGCCGATCCTTGTGCCGGAAACGCCGGATTACGCGCTGCGCCATATTTACAGCCATGATGTGGTCAAAGCGCTGCTGCTGGCGATGAAGCAGCCCGCTAAAGGCCGCGCCTACAACATCTCGCAGGATGAAACGACTTCACTTGAAGAATTCTTGGATATCGTCGGTGATTTGTTGGGAGTGCAGCCTCAGCTTATTCACTTCCGGCGCGGTTTGTTGGAAGCGAACGGCTTCCTGCCGGACTGTTCACCCTTTAGCGAACGCTGGATGTCCGAACTGACCAACGACCGCAGCAAAGCCGAACTCGGCATGATTTATACCCCGCTGCGCGATTATCTGAGCAAGATCATCGCCTACTACGAAGCTAATCCGCAGCGCGATCCGGTGGGTTACAAGCGCCGTCACCGCGAGATTCAGTTTGCTCAACAAACTGCTGCGGAAAAATAGCATCTATTCACAAACGGTTTGTACAATCAAAACCCTTCTCCGTTTTGAGAAGGGTTTGATAAATAATACCGCAGTAAAGCCCTTACGAATGACCGCCTTTGACTACTTTAATTGGCAGATGCATACCGACGTCATAGTGGCCTGCGCCGGGATTATCTTCGGGGGCGTTCGGGTCGAGTGACACGAAACATCCGATTTCCCAATCCCCGACTTTGTCATCGGGCAGTGTAAATTCGACGGCAAGCACCTGCTTAACCCGTACTTCAAATTCCGCTAAACCGGCTGCACCAATCGTAAACCCGCTTTCTTCTTGACCATCGGTAATGGTGGTTTCGACATCTTCTAGCAAGTTGTTGGTGAAGTCATGTTTGAACCCGTTGAGAATCTTGGGTTCTTGACCAAAAAGCCCTTCGTGTTCGCCAATGCCAGCATTTGTGAAGACCAAGCGGTAGGGTTTGCCCGTCTCAAGTTGAATGGGATCGCCTTCCTTCTGGCCTTCCACCACATACTTATATTCACTCATGCTGATGTTAAAGGTTCTTGGTTCGTCAGGCTTCTGTTTGGCGGGTGCGGAGAGCGCCACAAATGGCACTATTGCACTGATAACAAGAATGAGTCCCAGTCTAAAAACGCGTCTACTAATCATCATATTACCTTACTTAAAAATAGTTTAGTAAATTCGGGCTTAGAAAATATAACACCTCAAATAATAAATATCTACAAAGAGGCAGTCAAAATGGCAAAATGACTGGTAGACGATACAACGACCGTCATAAGACCACGTTATCGGGCGAAGAAAATCAGGTTAAGCGTTTGTGGTTATTGGGAGAGTAACGGGTAAGTCTGTTAAAACAAGCGCATCTGCCCCGGTTTATCATCAGCCGGTTTCTTGAGTGCCTTGGGCGTGAGCAGACGATATTCACTCAGCCAATCGGAAGTTGGCCCGTCCCAAGCAAATGTATTCAGGTTGATTTTGCCCGCGCTGCTGAACTTTACGCCTTCATTTTCTAAACGCCTGCGCTGCTCAAGCGCGGCTTTACTGCCTTCAGGTAAGCTAATGCCGCCCTGACTGTTGATCACGCGCTGCCACGGAATGTCCGTGTCGTCTGCCGATGAGACAGCATTCATGGCTTTGCCGACCCATACCGCACCTAACCGTTCATAGTCGGCTTCGTCCACGCCAGTTGGTGCAGGAATCATTGAGGCAATCTGCCCATAAGTGCTGACGACTCCGCTTGGGATTTGCCGCACAATCGTCCAAACGATGTCAAAATAGGTTTTGGTATCCGGTGGGAAATTCATGGGAACATCTCCGTTGATTTGAGCGTCTTTTGATTATTCACGCTCCGTCTTTTGGCGGATTTAGGTGGATTTAAGGCTGATTTATTAGCGTTTTAGTAGCGAAATTTGCAGAAATCATTGTAGGATAAGTTAAACACATTTTGAAATCCGTTTCTTGCGAAGGAGTTCATCTGATGAGGCGACTTACTTTATTTATTGTAGTCCTTACGCTGATGATGGCTATGATAGCTGTGCCTGTCAGCGCCAAATTTCAGACCAGTTATAACAGTTCAAGCGACAGTGTAGATGTGACTTGCCCGGATGGTACTGAAATCAGCAACGGCGTGCAAGTTGTCGTCAATATGCGCCCCAATTTTACATACACCGCGACCGCCATTGGTATCGACGGCTATGATCCAGTAATTGGCGTAGGTGATTCAGAAGGGGTCGCGCTGTGCAACGATGATGAACCCAGCGCGGGTCGCTATGCCGTCAGTTTACCGACTACCGGTGAAGTCGACTCCAGTGAAGTCAACGCGCAGATGCCTTTTTACCACAGCAATAAAGGGCTAACCGATATTTCGCTGGTGATCGGTTCGCCGGATGGTTCGGACGGCGAGTTCATTCTGGTACTCGAAGGTATGGCGGTCACCACCAACGACGGTAAAGGAAAAGGCGCGGGTGATCCTTACCGCATACAGGTGACGCAGAATATTGTTGACAGCGGCGTTCCATTGGAAGTCTACATGATTTCCAAAACGCGGCAGCTCAACGCCTTCATGCAGTTAGCCGATTCGAGTGGTAACGTCATCACCCAAAAAGATGGTACAGCCATTGAATGTAATGATGCGGGCTATGAGTGCTGGAGCGGCGGTGACAGCCTTGAAGGCAGCTTTGTACAGTCACCAAAAGGACAGTCGATTGTCGGCAAAGCGACGGATGCCAAATTGGCTTTTGACCTCAGCAATTTCGCGGTAGACAGTGATCCCGAAAATAATTACCTGCGCTATCTGATGACCAGCGTAGGACAGCGGACGTTTGGTGAGTATATCGTCGTGATGCGCATCGGCGTGAAAGGCGGCGGCAGCAGCACCACATTTAACAACGACAACAATACTGACAACACCGATACGACTGACAATACTACCAATACGGATACGACCGACAATACCGATAACACGGATACGACTGACAATACCACCAAACCACCATTTGGTGATCTGGCCTCCGGCGTACCTGCCCCCGACAAAAATAATAAAGGCGGTGGTGGCATCAATGTGACCTGCCCGGATGACACGGAAATCAAAAATGGTGTTCATGTATCGGTGGGTATGGCGCCTAAGAGCACCTACAAAGCAACGGTTGTGGGTGTCAACGGATTTGATCCGGCTATCGCGATGGTAGATAAGAAGGGCGTTCAATTGTGTGTGGACGATGACACAGTTGGCGCCGATTACAGCCTGAGCCTGCCAACGACCGGCTCGGTGGATGCATCCGGTTCAAATACCCAGATGTCCATTACCAACAATAATGATCAAATCACGTATGTGTCGCTCATCATCGGTTCACCGGATGGTTCAAGCGGCGAATTCGCGCTGATATTGGAAGGGATGTCGGTGGACAAGAGCGACGGCAAAGGCGATGGTTCCGGCGACTTAATTTCGGTTCAACTGACCCAAAATATGCTTGACAGCGGCGTGCCGTTGAACGTGTATATGCTGACCAAAGTCAAGAAACTTGATCCGCTGCTGCAACTTGTTCACGCCGATAACACAGTGGTCGAGCTGAAAGATGGTTCCGTCATGGAATGCGATAACGCAGGTGAAGATTCGTGCTGGGGCAGCAGCGAGGATATGTCGGACAGCTTCGTTTCGGACGGCAGTGATGAATTCGCCGGTACTTCGACCGATGCTGAGTTGAGTATTCCGTTAGGCAGCATCACACTGGACAAGAATCCTGACAATAATTTCTTCAACTTCCTCATGACCAGCGTCAACCAGCGCACCTTCGGCGATTATATGGTTGTCATCCACGTCGGTGTGTAATATTGCGACTCTACTATTCTATTCCCTCCCCTGTTGCTACGGGGGAGGGTTAGGGTAGGGGTATTACTCCTTCAACCACTCCGGTCGGTTTTCTCCACTATAAGCCTCTCCAATACGCCCATAGATGGTGGGTCGTCGTTGATGCAGCAGCGGGAAATGTTCACGCCAATGACTCAGCACTTCCGGTGATAAATCGGCCACGATAACTTCGGTGGTATCGCGTCCGGCTTGGGCCAACATTTTTCCAGACGGATCACAAATGAAACTGCTGCCATAGAGGCGGATGCCGTTTTCGACTCCTACGCGGTTGGCGGCTGCCACATAAACGCCGTTGGCAATGGCATGTCCACGCATGACGGTTTGCCACGCCTCGCTGCTGTCCATGCTGCGGTCGGTGGGTTCTTCACCAATCGCGGTTGGATAAAATATCAGTTCCGCGCCGTTCAAGCTGTAAATCCGTGCCAACTCAGGAAACCACTGGTCATAACAGGTGGGTGTCGCCAGCGTTAGCCCATCGACCTGAAAGGTCGGATATTGATCGCTGCCCACAAAGTAATCCGTTTCGTGGTAACCATCCCCCGATGGAATGTGAATCTTGCGTGTAAAACCCGCCAGTTTACCATCGGGTGTATGAAGGGTTGCCGTGTCGTAGAACGTGCCGTCATCGGCCTTTTCGTAGAGGCTGCCGATAATCGTCACGCCGTGTTCCTTCGCCATCGCGCTAAAGAACTGTTCCGAGACACCACCCGGTAACGACTCCGCCCAATCAAATCCGGCGAGGTCACGCACGCCGGGGAAGTAAGGGATCAGTGAAAATTCAGGCAGTCCGATAAGGGTTGCTCCCTGCGCCACCGCCTGCGGAATAAGCTGGCGATACTGCGCCTGCATCGACTCGACGCTGCCCGACCACGCCAATTGAACCAGCGCTAAACGAATAGATGATTGCATAAAGTCTCCTATGCCGCCGGATTCATCACCCGTCCCATGAATAAAATGGTGTTGGTCTGATGGTCATAAACGATAAAGATAAACGGACGATCTGCAATGATTTCATCGCTACAGTCATTTCCTCTACCGAGTAAAACGGATAAGGTAGCGGTTACGCCTATCGCTTCAGTGCCTTCTTCATCAACTGTAATAGTCGCTTTGTGTTCTGCATATCCAATGCCCAATCCACGTTGAGGAATCATACCTGTAAAGTCGGCATTTGAGCCAAATGGCAGTGACATTCCCATTATTGAGAGCGTATCGTGCAGATCGAATTTTGATTCGAAACGGAAACGCGGCATTTCGAAAGTCAAACCTCTTTTTTGAGGTAAATTCTCTCGGATTCTGGCTATCGATGTCGCGCTTAATCCCGTCTCGAATGCATGAAATTCTTCAGCGTTAGGCAGTAGGATTATCATACTCGCGTTTTCAGATTGTCCATAAGTTAATTCAATAGTTTGATAATCGTCGCCACGAAAACAAGATGCTTCTTTAAAATCGCCAACCATCAGCGGAACAGTCACAGGGCTACCATTTAGTAAATTGAATGTTCCATCGTGTGTCTTTCGTGTATCGAAGGGATATGTCCACTCGCCTTTGAAGTAAATCGCGTTAATCAGCGCTAATTGTGTTTGTGAAGTGATACTTCCCGGTGCAGGCATATCTTTGATGCGTCCGCGTGTGTTTTCCTCAACCCAATGACTGATGGTTTGCTGCGCTCCTTCGGGATCACCGCTGAAATCAACCGATTTGACATCAATGCCATAATTATTTTGAATGGTTCTCAGGTAATCATAATTGAACGGTAGTCCTCTTTGTGCCCACAATCCATTAGCAATTGTCAGAGTCAGGTCAACTGCCGGATTGATGTATTCAATAGTCGGGGTGGGAACTAACGGTTCATCTTGAGTGCGTTTTAGTGAGAGATCTAGGTCTTTAAAGGCTGAATGAAATTTCTCTTGGGACAGGTCAAAATGTAATACCTTCGCCATTTGTGCGGCGGTTTCACCTTTTGCGCCTGCATATAACAGCGCCATATTCAGCGAAATACTGTAGGGTGAGAAAATTAAGTTACCATCTTGTTCCAAAGCGAGTTGATGATACAGGTCAAAGGCGAAAGCGGTGTTACCTTCGACCAAAGTGGCTTGAGTAGCAGTTGGAGTCGGTGGAGTAGTGCCGCTCTGTGCAGGACTATCAAAGGCAATTAAGCAAACAACACTGCCCAAGAGTAAAGTCCGCGCCAATAATCGCATAAAGTCTCCTGCTTAGGATGGAAACAGCCAGATTGGAAACACGCTGTTTCGGTAATGACTATTGGTGAGGCGGTGTAATCCTGTACCGTCGGCATTAATCATGTAAAGATCTGTGCCATGGTCAACATTGGACATAAACATAATGCTCTTGCCATCCGATGACCAACTGGGCAGGTAGCCAAACGTATATCGGGTGAGCTGCCGCCGTTCACCTGTGGCTATATCCATGACGTGCAGTTCGTTATAACCATCTTGCCCCGACGTGAACACCAACTGCGAACCATCCGGCGACCAGCTTGGCGAATCATCACGGAAATGATTATTGGTTAAACGGCGTACTTCTCCACTGCTAATATCGAGGAGATACAGTTCTTCATTACCCTGACCTCGCGCAGCCAGAGCCGCGAATGCCAAAAATTGTCCATCCGGTGACCAAACAGGCGGCGAATAGGCTATTGGTCGAACGGAGTTAATTGTAAAGTAACGCGGTTCCCCCGGTATATCATTTTCCATCCGCACGATGCCAATTATGGTTTCGTCCGTCGTATTGCTGAAAAATGAAAACTGCTGCGAATCCCTCGACCACACCGGTGAATTAGGTAAAACGGTAACCTTTGGCATTTCGTATAAGGGCTGCCATTCATTTTGGTTTCGTCCGGTGGCGATACTCAATACGCCGGTTGAGTCGTCACGAACAGCGGCGTAACGATGGTCGGGTGACCACGCTGTGTTAAGCAAACAAAAGGGGCTTGATGTGACCCGCGCAACCGAGAGTGCAGGACGATCTGTATCAATCAGTTGAATCGTGCAAATTTGTCCCTCGACTTGATAACCGTAGCTCAAGCCATCGCTGCGTCGTCCAACCAACAGCGCGCCGGTTACTGCCAGCCCGCTGCACATGAAGAAAGTGAGGAATAGATGGACGAATAATTTCACGACCGTTTTGTGTGTTTAATACCCGCTAGTGTTGTGCCTGATACTCATTAGGGGATTATATCGTTTTTTCAGGTTCGTTGGCACTCATGGGAAGTTTAATCGTGAAGGTACTGCCTTTGTTGACGATACTTTCAACATTGATGCTGCCGTCATGTGCCTCGATAATTTTCTTGACAATGGGTAATCCAAGCCCGGAGCCACCAGTACTGTTATTTCGCGCCCCATCCGCCCGATAAAACCGTTCAAAAATATGTGTCAAATCCTCCTCATCAATTCCGATGCCCGTATCGGTTACAGATAGAGCTGCGACTTCATCTTCACGAAATGTGTGGAGCGTTATTGTGCCGTTAGCGGGTGTGTAGTTGATGGCATTTTGAACCAGATGAATGACGGCGCGGCTGAACCTGAGCGCATCAATTTGAGTAATGGGCAAGTCAGGATCAGGCACAAACGTCAGTGTTTGATGTTTAAGGGTCGCAGCCGCTTGAAAGTCGTTGGCGATTGTTTGGACGAGGGTATTGATGACCTCTTTAGTAAATTGATACTTGAAGTCTGTCTCGTCCAAGCGTCCCATCTCAAGAAGATCGTCCAGCAGCTTGAGCATACGGTCGCTTTGCTCTTCAATGCTCTTGAGTTTTTCGTCGCGTTTCGCGGCATCAGTAATGCGGCGCAGCAGATAGGTGCTGCTGTTAATGATGCTCAAAGGTGTGCGGAAGTCATGGGACATATCGGTAATAAAGCGGTGCAGCACCCGAACGCGTTCCTTTTCCGCCGACAACATTGCGGTCTGTGATTCGAGCTGTTTGCGTTCAGTGACATCGCGGCTGATGCCTACCAAACCGAGTATTTGTCCATCTTTATCCCGCCACGGGATTTTAGTGGTGAGTACGAATTTTCGGTTGCCTTGGGCATCAACTGTTTCGCGCTCGGCATTAATCAAGGCTTCGCCCGACTGCATTATCTTTTGATCATCTTCATGAAACTGGGTTGCTAATTCGGGCAGAAACACATCAAAGGCGGTCTTTCCGATTAAGTCATGGGGGTTAATATTTCCTGCCGCCCGTGCATGAGCGGTATTCGTCAAGATAAAACGTCCATCAGCATCTTTAAGGAAGATATAATCTGGCGTGCTGTCGATCAGCGTACGGAGTAAATCCCGTTCTTGCCGCAATTTTTCTTGGGCCTTTCGCACTTCGGTTATATCCATAAAAGTCGTGAGTGCGGCGTAAGGCGTTTTGCTGCCTTTGGCAAATAACGGCTTGGAATGAACGCTGATCCACGTGAGCGTTCCATCGACCTTATGAATGCCCATAATGATATTGGATTGCGGTTGTCCGGTACGCAGCGCCACCATTGAGGCGTGGTCCTCTCGTAAAAACGGGGATCCATCAGGATGCAGGGCTTCCCACTTTGGCGGAGCAGGCTCCCGGCCCTCTATTTGGTCAGCAGTTAATCCTAAAACAACTTCAGCCGCCGGATTCGAGGTACGCACATCGCCTTTGGCGCTTTGCAAAATAATGCCTTCATTCAGGCTGGTTACAACGACACGGTAACGTTCTTCGCTTTCTCGCAGCGCATCCGACATCTTAAACTGCTGCTGTTGATAATTTAGGAGTGAACCTAAAAGAACCGTACCGACCGGTGTAAGTATAAGCAGCGGAGGTGCGATAGCGCCCACGATTTGCAGTGATCCTTTACCGCCCAGTAGTGCAATCCACAATAAGGACTGTGCCGCAATTATCATTCCTAGAATTAGAAAGCTGCCCAAATGGTGATGCGAAGATGACTGTTTACGCTGGCGGTAGCTTAAGAGGCTGATGGCAACTGCCACTGTCATTGCCGCAGCCGCCGGTACGGCACCCGCGCCGCCCAGTATAAAGCGATAAATAATCATCATGATGGCTGCGATTAATGTCGGAATGCCGCCTGCAAAAACACTTGTTATTACTACAATAACATAGCGTCCATCCACGATAAATCCGTCGGCTACGGGGATTGCGCTTGCCAGTGCCAGAACACCGAAACAACCGAAAGCAGTTCCTTGGAGAATATTTTTGGTTAATGAATTCAGTTGGTTTGCACGAGGGATAATGAGGCTGTACACAAAAGTCAGCGCAAACAGCAGGGAAATATTATGTATTAACTCGATAAAGAGATTCACCGCATTAAACCCTCATATCAAAAATCTGGCATCTCTTATTTTAAGCCTGATTCTGAGAAGATTTTGTGGAGAATAGTCGATAATTAATTTCTTAATTGTAATGCTGTAAAGGAAAGGGAATCAGGGGAAAATCAACCGGTTGATGAGGCTAATTAATGGTTATAAATAGGGATTGGTTTCACACAGTTCAATAAGACAGTGAGCGCGCGAAGCCCACTGTCTACGAGAATGTCCAACGTGGTAGTCCCTTACCACGACAAGACCGATTAGATGGCCTCGGGCGAGGCACAATCTTCCGCGTGTGAACGAATGTCACTGTTTTCCAGAGCTTGGTGATCGCGCAAGCCGTGGATCACCCGCCTGAGCAGCGATGGTTTCTTGGGAGTGGATTCGTCATCTATCGGAGCGATGATCTCCGCCTGTTTGAATAGTTCTTCTACGATTGACACGCCGACCGCATCGTAAGGGCTGTTGTTGAAGTTCATGATTTTGACCTCACCTGACTAAACTCATGACCTTACTTTACTCGCCCAACCCGGGGGTATGTCACCTATCCAAAGATAGGACTTTCGCAGAACAAAGGTTTGAGTTTTTAGGAGAGGAGTTGGAGTTCGTTAGCGCGGACAATGGCCTGAGTCCGGCTGCCGACACCCAGCTTGCTGTATATCTGGTTAACGTACCATTTAACCGTGCCCAGCGAAAACACCAGCTTGCCGGCGATCTCGCGGTTAGAAAGGCCAGCCGCCAGCAGGTTCAGCACTTCCTGTTCGCGTGGTGTCAGGGGATTGACCGGCGCGGGAGAAGCATTTACTTCAATGGTAGGCGCATTATTCATGCCGTCCAACATGAACTGAACAGTTTTTTCGATGTCCCGTCGTGCGCCCTGTTCCCACGCCTCGTTATAGGCGGCTGCGCCAAGTTCCTGTTCCCATTTGGCACGCAGGCGGTTCATCAACGGCCAGCTTTCAACCCAACCAGTAGCGGGCGCGCATGGCTCGTCCGGCATGTGTACCAATCGCGAAGTCACTTCAACCGCTAAGGCTGTTTGCCCCTGCAAATCCAGTACCAGCAGGCCGCTTGTCGCTAAATTGACAAGTTTGTCAAGTTCGGTTTGGGTGATCCAACTTTTATTAACATGCCCGATCACCTGCCGGAAATACTGCTGCAAGGCATCCGTTTTGTCGTGCAGATAGGCCACGATGGCTAAGCCGTTGAGCGCGTCGATTTCCGCTTCGGTGATCGAACTGACCAGTGGCAGATAAGAAGACATCACTTTCAAGCACAGTTCCTGTCCTTTAGCCACATCCTTTTCGGTCACAATCAATATCAGTCCCAAAGTGGACGAGCTTGCGCGCTCCGGCGTGACCATGTGCATCGTGGTTGCCACATCCAGACTTTCGGTTGCGGTCAGAATTGCCTCGTCACCTTTACCGCGCCGGAAGTTCCACATGGCATGGCTGATCAGGCTGTAATGCAGTCCTTTCCAATCTTTACGTTCCCGTTGAATGACTCTGGCCTGCTGGTTGTATTGATTCGCCAATTCATAGTGATGCTCAACATAATTGCTGCGTGCCAACTGGGTCAGTGACCAGCCGATTCCATTACGATCACCGATTTCTTCCTGAATATGAAAAGCCTCTTCATAATAGCGCTTTGATTGGTCGGAATCATTTACTGAAGTCGCCAACAGGTGCAGCGCGTCAGCCTTATAAAAGCGATCGCCGGCATCGGAATAAATGCGGACACATTCCCTAAAATAAGGGGTGGCGACTTCATCATAGGTGCGGAAGCTCTGCACAAATCCTATCTGATAAGTGGCGAAGGCGGTTTCCATCGGGCAGTCGTACCCGTTGAGCGCTTCAAGGATAGCTTGAAGTTCCGCTAATAAATCATCCAACTGCAACCAGATAAAGGTCTGCGAATTTTGAACCATTCTTGCCCGCCGCAGCCGCAGCCGGTAATAGGTTAGCTTGTTTTGGGGGTCATCGAACTGCGCGAAACAGTCCGCCGTATTGCGGAATAAATGTTCCCCTTCGACAAAGCGCGCCCGCATATCACAGAAGAAATTCAGCGCTTCAATCATCGGGTTAATCAGATCACCATTCTGATGATCGGTTGCCCAATTCCATGCTTGGCGGATGTTGGCGAAATCTAGCTCAATATTATCCAGTGCTTCGTCCTGCCGTTGGAATTTGATTTCGCCCTCACGCTTTTGCAGCCAACCGGAGAAGAATGCGGCGTGAGCCGCCTGTGTACTTTCGACCTGTTCTGCCTGAATCAGCCGTTCATTGGCATACTGCCGCAGCAGTTCATGGATGTCGTAGCGCCGCTGATCGGAGTCCCAGCGCAGCCACGACTTATCCACCAATCCGGTTAAGACGCGCAGCGACGCACCGGTCACGGCTTCGGCGGCCTCGCGGGTAAAGCCACCTTGAAACACACCCAGCCGCATCATGACCTGCTGTTCTTCAGTGGTCAGCAGCGCCCACGATTGTGCCAAAACGCCGCGCATCGTCCGGTGACGTTCCGGCACATTCCGCGCCGCCGTTTCCAATATGCTGATGCTGTTGGCGATCTCGTTGGCAATCTCGTCACACGACAGCGCCCGTACCCATGCCGCCGCCAGTTCTAATCCCAAGGGCATCCCACCAACCAGCGCACAAATCCGCGCGATTCCAGCCCGTTCATTCTCAACCGAAAAGCCGGGATACGCCCGCCGCGCACTTTGGATGAACAACCGCACGGCGCTAAAGGATTCCAGTTTTTCGAGATCGTTCTCATCCGGCAGACTCATACCGGTGACGGTGTATAACCATTCTTCTTGCAGGTTGAGCGCCTCGCGCGAAGTCGCCAGCACTTTGATCCCCGGCGCATGTGCCAGAATCGCGCTGATGATCTCCACACCGTCCAGCAAGTGTTCGAGGTTATCCAAAAGCAGCAGCAACTTTTTTGGCGCGAGATAATTGAACAATTCTTGCTGCGGGTCGGCAGTCTGAAAGAAAGTTAATCCGACCCCATCGGCGATGGTGGGCAGCACCAGATGCGTATCACTGAGCGCTTGCAGCGGGATGAAGTACACGCCGTCCGGGTAATCGTCGCCGTCGGTTTCCGCGATTTGCCGTGCCACTTCCTGTGACATGCGCGTCTTGCCGATGCCACCCGGCCCGACTAGCGTCAACAGACGGCAAGCCGGATCAGTGAACAAGGCGCTAATCGCGGCAATTTCCTTGCTGCGCCCGACAAAAGGCGTTGGCTGTGTGGGTAAGTTCTGGAAAATCATGGGCAAATTCATTTCCCTCGAATTTGCGTTCTATTGTAGCATAGTTTCGCTTGATTGAGGATAGGCCTCTTGACTGAATTATAGTTGACGCTGTTATCGTGTGTCTGAATAAATAGACTAAGCTATAATGTGAATACTTACACCGATGGTGAGGGATTGATGCGTACCATTCGCTACATCGTCTTTGCTGTAGTCATTATTGTATTTCTTATTGCCTCAATGATAACGATCATCTCTGGCGGTGAAAATATTCCAGTTGTGATTGCAACAGCCGTATTAGTCGTCATTAGTTTTCCCTCAACCACTGAATGGATTTGGGACAAAATTGGTCCCGCTCAGGGATTCGGCATAGGTGACAAACAACCGTCCTCATTCGGCACGGTTGAAGACTATCTCAATGGACGTTTACGCGCTTTTGCAGACGAAGAAAAACGTTTCATTCCTTTGGCATTGACTCTCAAATCAGCTTATCAAGAAGGGAACGCTAAACCGACTGATGACATTGATGCTATCTTTCACCAAAATAACGGACGTTTTATCCTTATAGGCGACCCCGGGTCGGGTAAATCGACTACTATGCGCCATCTCATGCGCCAAGCGATTAACAATTATTTGCGCTATCCTAAGGACAATCGTATCCCTGTTTGGATTAATCTCGGTGAAGGTGCAAATCCGGTTCAGCCAGAGAAATTGCTCAAACATTGGTGGGATAATCGTTGTTATTTACCCGGAAAACCCGATCAACACATTAGTCAACATAACTTAGTTCTATTTCTAGATGGTCTAAACGAAATGCCACTCGACACCCGAAATGAACGGGCGAAATTGCTGCGCGAGTTCTTAGAGAGAAATTCCGAAGTAAAGATTGTAGTATCTTGTCGAATTCGTGACTATGAAGACGATGAAGCACTCAAACTGCCATTACCGATTGTGAGTGTTCTTCCTTTGAACGATCAACGTGTACAAGATTTCATCCTTCGAAACGGAGGTGATGAGAATCTATGGAATACGATAAATCAAGATGAAGCCTTACGGTCTTTGGCTGCCAATCCTTACAATCTTTACCAGATCATTAAAATTTCCACTGAAACGGACGGACAAGAATTACCTCATAATCTGAACGAGCTGTATCGTCGCTACTTACAAGTAACATACAAACGTTATACGAAAGATCGCAAGAATAAACGTAAGGGTGAAGAAGAAACACCATTATTGAAATTACCCCAACCTAAACTAGATAAACGCTTACAAAACTTAGCTTTTGCTATGTTATCTAATGGGAAAGGGACTTCTACTGATTTGGAATGGGCACTGTATTGGCAACGACGTTGGCGTTGGGGACAACAGGCTATAAGAGATGGGATTAACTTAGGAGTATTAGTAGGCGATGGTCGCAGTTTACGCTTCTTTCACCAATCATTGCACGGATATTTTGCGATTGAGCCGTTAGGGCAATCATTAACTATAAAGGGAGGGGTTGATCGTTTTACAAAGAATCCAGTTGCTCTCATTCGCCAAATTGGGGATTTAGGAGAATCTGGTCTACCAGCAGTTGAGCCATTAATCAAAACACTAGGGGATAAGGATGTAAGAGTACGAGGCGCTGCTGCACAAGCATTGGGGGCAATAAAGGATAACCGAGCAGTCGAACCTCTTATAGGAATACTAAGTGACGCAGACGAGCAGGTTCGAAAGGCTGCTGCCTCTGCGTTGGGAGTTATAAAGGACAATCGAGCAGTCGAACCTCTTAAAGGAGTACTAAGTGATACAGATGAGCAGGTTCGAAAGGCTGCTGCCTCTGCACTTGGAGAAATAAAAGATAACCGAGCGGTCAAACCCCTTGTTAAAGCACTAGCGGACACAGATAAAGAGGTTCGAAAGGCTGCTGCCTCTGCACTTGGAGAAATAAAAGATAACCGAGCAGTCGAACCTCTTATTAAAGTACTGGCGGACACAGATAAAGAGGTTCGAAAGGCTGCTGCCTCTGCACTTGGGAAGATAGGAGAACTTGCAGTCGAATCGCTAATCGGCGCGATGGGAGACACAAACTTCGTAATCCGAAGGGCATCTGCGAAGATTTTAGGAGTCATAAAAGATAAACGAGCAGTCGAACCTTTGATTAATCTTTTAACAGATAGGAGCGGTCTGGTTCGTGGGGCTGCTGCACAGGCACTAGGAATGATGAAAGATAAACGGGCTGTTGAGCCACTGACAAAAGCGACGAATGATAAAAATCAAAACGTTCAGAACTTTGCTTACACAGCTTTGGAACGACTCGGAGTGAGACGTTCATACCGTTCCTACAGATTATAACAGACACGAAAAATTTGGTAATCTACCGCAAACACACTAAAATAACATATTAGCTGACGTTGAAAAATGGCACCGAGAAAACCCTAATGGCTAACGTGCTCCTTCTGCCATTCTCAACTGCTCCCCCAACAACCCCTCCAGATACGGTGTGACACCCCAGAACGCTTTCAGATCGTTATACTCTTTGATGAACTCGGCCTCCCCAACGGCGGTCTTTTTCACCGCACGGATCATCAAATTGCGTCCGGTATGCTCCGATGAAATAAATTCGACCACATCCGTTTTGTAACCCATAATCCGCAGCAGCAGCGCCCGAAAACTGTCCGTCAAAATATCGCCCATCCGCTGCTTGAGTATGCCCTGCCGCATCACCGGCTCGAATGGCGCGCGGCTCTCCAATTGTTGGTGTAAATGTTTATGGCAGCACGGCGCGGTCATAATGATGCTTGCCCCGTACTTCACGCCTAACGCTAACGCCTCATCGGTCGCCGTGTCGCAGGCATGGAGCGCCAACACAATATCCGGCGCGTGTTCCGGCACATGTTCGATAATCGGCGAGGCATAGAAGCAGGCATTGCCCAAACCCAACTCTTGGCTGTAAACATTGCTTTTTGCCATCAACTCGGCATTTACATCCACGCCGCTCAACTGCGCCGGAATCTGCCGGATGTTATTCAGGTAGTGATAAGTGGCGAACGTCAAATGTGCTGAACCCGCGCCGCAGTCGAGGATATGAATGGGCGAATGATCGAATGTCGTCAACGCACCGGTATGATCCAACAGCTTGAGGAACTCGTTGATTTGCGCGAACTTATCCTGCATATCAGCTTTGATGCGTCCGTCGCTGGTTTGGATGCCGATTTTCTGCAAAAACGGATCAGGTAAACTCGCCGGAATCGGCCAGTCTTTCCAGCGGTCATGTTCCACATGTTCAACATGCGGCTTGATCGGCGCGCTGCGGTGGATAATCGCCTTACCTTTCTTGGTGATCTGCACGTTCAATTCTTCTAGAGTCGTCCGCAGGAAGATATTGTGGAAGGGCAAGTCCAACAGCTCTCGCAGATGATCGGCTGCCGCATCACCTTCATAATTTTTGGTGATATCCTGTTTGGCGGTGAAGTGCGAGAATTGCAGATGCCGCCGCCCTTTGATCTGCACCGGACGCACATTCACCATGCGCCACGGCAGTGTATTGCTGATCTCGCCCTTAAACGTCATTTGTACAAAAGTGGCTTCATCCAGCGCGGCCTGCTGGAGTATCTCACGGTAATTATCAGTCATGGTATGGCTTTCGTCTTTTCGTTTATTCGAATCTTGGAGTAGTCGTGGAGGCTGTATTCCTACCTCGCATTATACACAGAACACCTGCTGTCAATAATGCTCTGCCTTATAATATAGGCAACGACGAGTGACTGATACGGCTAAAGCATGATCAGAAATTATTCAACAAACCATCCTACTCCCTTCGTCGGTCGGGCAAAAGAATTGGCGGAAATTGTTGCTCGCCTCGCCAATCCTGAATGCCGCCTTTTGACGCTGACCGGGCTTGGTGGCAGTGGTAAAACCCGTTTAGCAGTTGAGGCTGCTAAGGCGGTCGCACAGCACTTTACCGATGGCGCAATCTTTGTTGGGTTGCAATCTCTTTCCCGCGGCGACTTACTGATTCCAGCGCTGGCGCAGTCTATCGGCATGATCTTTTATGGACCGGAGGATTTGCAAAGCCAACTGATTGACCACCTGCATGACAAAAAACTTCTTCTCTTACTCGACAATTTTGAACACCTGCTAGATAAATCGGAAATTGTCAACGTTATTCTCCGTCATGCGCTAGACGTCAAAGTTTTGGTTACATCCCGCGAAGCGCTCAATTTACAGCAGGAATGGTTGTATCCGCTCAAAGGGATGCTGACTCCCCCCAGCGTCTATATCTATCCGACTATCATGGAGGACTACGAAGCAGTTCAATTATTCTTGTACCATGCGCGGCGTGTGCAGCCCGATTTTAATGCAGCCAATGAACAGGCCGCCATCATTGATATTTGTAACATGACTGCTGGACTGCCCTTAGCCATCGAACTTGCCGCGTCTTGGCTCAAGGGATTGTCTGCCACGCAAATTGCGCACGAAATCCAACGCAGTCTTAGTTTCTTATCTACCACTACCCGCAATGTTGAAGAACGTCACCGCAGTATGCGTGCTGTATTTGACCACTCATGGAAGCTGCTGCCAAAGAACGAACGGCAAATTCTAGCCCGTTTGTCATTGTTCGTGGGTGGTTTTGATGCCGAAGCAGCGCTGTCTGTCGCTGGCGCGGACTTCTCCGATTTGTCGGGTCTGGTCGAAAAATCACTGATTCAGCTCGAATCGGCTAACCGCTTTAGTACTCATGAAATTCTGCGCCAGTACAGCCTCGAAAAATTACAGGAATTGGGTGAAAACCATGATACTACTGTGCGGTTTTGCCAATATTTCGCGCAATTTATGGTTTGGCACGAAGCACAACTCAAACAAGCTGAACAACTCGACTCAATGCGGGCTATTGAAACAGAGTTCGACAACGTCCGCGTTGCATGGGAGTGGGCGACGAAAAATCATCAGGCAAATGATCTTCATGAAATGCTGCATGGATTGTATCTTTTTGGTTTTCTGAGCAGCCGCTACCGCGAAACTTGTAGTCTATTTCAACAAGCGTTGGACGCCGCGGTCGGCGATCAATCCCTTCGAGGACGATTATTGTCCCGTCGCTGGGGGTATCTTCATTGGTGGTACTTGTCCAATTATCACGATGCGTTGATAGATATTCAGCAAGCAATTGGCCTCATGCGGGCCGCAAACGATGCGTTCGAAATCGCGTTCGACAACCTAGTTATGGGTTATGTCATGAACGGTTTGCAGCGCTATTCTGAAGCATTGACACACTTTGAAACCAGCAAAACGCAATTTGAAGCCATCAACGAACCCTATTATACCTGCTGGGCGCTGCATCGTTTGGGGTATGTCTACGCGAGCTTCAACGATCTTGAAAAATCCACACGCTTTACCGAACAAAGCCTTATCTTGGCGCGATCCTCGCATAATCGGGTCGCGCTGGTCATTTGTTTGTATAATCTCGGCTCGGATTGCATTTTGGAAGGGGATTATCCTAAAGGTAAAACCTACTGTGAAGAAGCCTTACTCATCGCCCGCGAAACACACCATCAAGGGCAGATTGCCCATGCCCTCAGCCTAATAGCCCTATGTGAATTTTTCGAAGGAAATTACGCTTCCGCGCAGTCAAACGCTGAACAATCCTACCGCATTACTGAAGACATCAACATGCTGGTCTTTATACCCTATTCGCTTTCAGTGTTAACACTGTTGGCCTGCTTGCGTGAGGATTATTTGGAAGGCGCACGCTTAAATGATTTGGATCAAAATCACCAGACCAATTTGATGGGCTACCAACTGCTCCACTGGGCGCTTGCTATCCTCTCGTGTGGGCTGGGTCATCGGGCAGAAGCACAACTTCATACACAAGCAGTCCTTCGACTGACTGAGCGGGGGGTAAGTACTGCGGTCATCGTGTGGATTATTCCATCTGTGATTTATGTCCTGTCAGAAAGTAATCCGCGACTGGCGCTGGAGTTAGTAGCATGGGTGAACAGCTATCCTAATGCAGGGCTAAATTGGGTACGTCAATGGCAATTACTGGTTCGCCTTCAAGACCACCTCCGACAAACAGTGGATACCACTGTTGCTCAACAGATTTGGGAACGCGGCACAACACATTCGTTGCAGGCTGTCGAAGCGCTTGTTCGTCAGCACTACTCTGAAGCTTCCACAGACAATATCAGCGCCAATACCAAGCTGCTTACGATGCGTGAACAAGAAATCCTGCATTTGTTGGCCGACGGACTTACAAATCCCCAAATTGCTGAACGGCTAATAATTGCTACAGGTACGGTAAAGACACATACACTCAGCATCTACCGCAAGCTGGATGTCGCTAACCGCACGCAAGCAATCATTCGTGCGCAGGAGTTGGGTTTGCTCTAAAAATCTTTGTGCCATTTCGGTAAAATTTCTGTATTAGGCACATTACCTTATCTGACCCCTACTCATTTCTGTATCTATCGCACAGGGTTCGCCACTACACAGCCTCTACCCCCTACGCTAGAATTGTGCTGTATGTCACAAATTAATCCCCGCAGGGAGGTATTCAGAATATGGCAGCAGCATCACATAAACGGCTGGTCATCCCCGGTCCTGTCGAAGTGCGTAAAGAAATCCTCGACGCACAAACCGAATGGATGATCGGACACCGTTCGACAGCGTTTGCAGACCTGTTTGCACGCTTACAAACCAAACTAAAGCAGGCATTTGTAACCGAGAACCGCGTTTTCGTGCAAGGCTCATCCGGCACCGGCTTATGGGAAGGCGCATCGCGTAACTGCATCCGTGACGGCAAGAAAGCCTTACATCTGGTCGGCGGCGCATTCAGTGAACGCTGGGCAGAAGTCAGCCAGCTCAACGGCAAACAGGTTGATACCATTGTCGTGGATTGGGGTAAAGCCCACACACCGGAGATGGTTGCCGAAGCCCTGCAAAAAGAAACCTACGATGCGGTTTGCGTCGTCCATAACGAAACCAGCACCGGCGTGACCAATCCCGTCAAAGAAATTGGTGAAGTTGTTCGCAAATATCCGGACACACTTTACTTGGTTGATACCGTCAGCGGCTTCCTCGGCATCGAACTGCTTACCGACGAATGGGGCATCGACATGGCGCTCACATCATCGCAGAAAGCCTTCGCCCTGCCGCCCGGATTAGCCTTCGCCGCCGTCAGTGATCGCGTGCTGGCGCGTGCCAAAGAAGTCACCAATCGCGGCTACTACTTCGACTTCATTGAAATCGAAGCCAGCCTCAAGAAGAACAACACACCCTCGACTCCGCCCATCTCATTGATGTACGCCGCCGACAAACAGCTCGATGATATTCTGGCAGAAGGTTTACAGACCCGTTGGGCGCGTCACATCCAAATGCGCGACATGACCATCGCTTGGGCCAATGCCCGCGAGATGGGCGTGTTCTCGCAAGAAGGTTATCGTTCACCGACCGTCACCACCGTTGCCAATGGACGCAACATCAACGTCGATGACATGGCGAAGTTCATGGGAACCAAAGGCTTCTCGATGGACAAGGGTTACGGTAAAGTGAAGGGCAAGACCTTCCGCATCGCCCACATGGGGGATATGACCGCCTCAACCCTTGAAGAAGTCCTCTCCGGCCTCGACGAATTCTTGGCTGTTTAAGAATTACCTATCTTGGTAGGGGCGGACGGCTGTCCGCCCTTTTTATTTGGCTCTGTTTTCTCTGCGTCTCAGCGGTTCAATTGTATTTATGCGACCACAGCCACATTGAACTTCCGCAGATAACCATCTAGCGCCGTGACCAACTGCGGCAGACCTTTGATGTAGAGCGCCTCTGAGCGTAAATCTAACCACTGCCAATTGATGAGCGCCATCGGAATCGCCTGTGTTTCATGTCCCCGTACAAGCACCGGCACGATCACCACTTTCCGCAGCCGTGCATATTGGAGTTCGGCCAGCACCCATTCTGATTTCGCGGAGTCCGGCGATAGCATGACGATCACGCAGCCTGCGATTTCAATCGCGTTCTGAATCGCCAACTGCCACGACGGATCACCCGGTGTCAGGCTTTCATCCGTCCACACACTGACTCCCGCGTGACGCAAATCATCCCGCAGTTTGCACATCAACGGGGTATCAGTTCGGCTGTAACTCAGGAAAACATGACGTGGCGGCGGTAGGGTCCGGTCAATCAACACCTGCATGAAGGGGATGCGTATGTCATCATGCTTGAGCGCATTTTGTACTAAGCGCACCAGCGCCGCCGGATCAAGTTCAGCCAGTGCCATCAGTGCATCCCGTTGTTTCTCATAATCGCCGCTGCGAATGATATCCACCAGATCAATCAGCGTGCGCGCTTGCCCACTGCCTGCCAGTGTAGCTGCCTTAGACCCGTCAGCGCCGTGTGGTGTGTGTTGCGCGGTCGCCGGCACAGCCCGATTTTGGATGACTCCTACGCGCTCCAAAAGCAGTGACCATGCTGGCCTGCGCGGATTGGTGAAGTCCAACGGTTGAATAGCCTTCAAGCGCTGTGGCAGTTCGGTTTGTTGAAAGACCAGCGGGATAACCGTAATACCCACGCCCAACGCAAACATCCACTCGTATGACACATATTCAAAGGTTCTAGACCGTGGCGTGATGACCGTTAAGACCACAAATGACGCACGGATGGCCTCGTCAATTTCCTGTCGCCAGTCCTTTGCGGCGAGTGTGCCTGCGGGTACTTCGGTTGAACTGGTATCAATCCACACCGTAAAATTGGCACGTTCTAATCGCCGCTGTACCAGTTCAGCATATTCAAAATCATCCGGCGCGTAAGAAATATACACATGCGCCACAACAATAAACCTCTATTAATTCTATTTTGTGATCAATTTTAGCGCCGTTGCTTTTCGATTGCCTAACGCCGATTAGACTAGGAGGTTACAAAATTGCAATTTAACAAACCAATACCTAGAACAAATGTAATAAAATCAGGTGACACCTAGTCTAATTGGGTTGTCATGTGTTTCTATTTTTCGTAACCCCTTTTTGTGATGAAAGGATTGACGCAATGGATATTAAACCTTTCCAAGTCAGCATTCCACAATCAGACTTGGATGATTTGCAATCTCGCCTCGCGCGGACTCGCTGGCCGAATTATCTGCCCGATGTCGGCTGGACGTATGGCGTGCCCGATCACTATGTGCGTCGTTTAGTCGATTATTGGCGAACGGGGTATGACTGGCGCAAGTGGGAAGCGAAACTCAACGCCTATCCGCAGTTTGTAACCGAACTTGAGGGGCAGAAAATTCATTTTATCCATGTCCGTTCGCCCGAACCGGACGCATTACCGGTGATACTGACGCACGGCTGGCCGGGATCCATTTTTGAATTCATTAAAGTGATTGAACCGCTGACCAATCCGCGTGCGCACGGCGGTCAAGCCGATCAAGCCTTTCATCTGGTGATTCCGTCGCTGCCGGGCTTTGGCTTTTCCGGGCCGACCAGTGAACCCGGCTGGCATCCTGAACGCATTGCGAAGGTGTGGGCGCAGCTCATGCATGGGTTGGGATATGAGCGTTACGGCGCGGTCGGTAACGATTGGGGTTCGATTATTTCGCCCTTAATCGGGCGCTTCAATCCGGCGCAGGTGGTCGGAACCCACGTCACACAGATATTTCTTGAACCCTCTAGTCCCGATGACTTGCCTGATCCGACTGCGGAAGAACTCGAAGCCTTAGCAGGGCTGGATTGGTTCAAAAAGAACATGAACGCGTACGATCTACTCCAATCCCAACAGCCGCAAACTTTAGCCTATGCGCTGTCCGATTCGCCGATGGGCTTATTGGCGTGGTTCTGCCTCATTTACAGAGAGGGCGAAGGCATAGACGACGATTTCGTTTTAACCAATGCCTCCCTCTATTGGCTGACCGAAACCATTGCTTCATCGACCCGCATCTACTTCGAAGCGCGACATATGGAAAAGCCTTCTAGCGATCCGATTGAAACGCCCATTGGTTTGGCTATGTTCCGGGACGACGGACGCGCTTTTCGCCGCCTCGCTGATCGCCTGTATACCCGCATCACCCAATGGACACTATATGATACCGGTGGACATTACGCAGCCTATCAAGTGCCGGAGTTGTGGTTAGCGGATGTCCGAAAGTTCTTTCATCAACTGCGGTAGTCCATTGCTGCTGGACTGGTGTTGATCTGCACCAGTTCAGCCTGTTCAAAATCATCCGGCGCGTAAGAAATGTACACATGCGCCACAAATAAGCCTTCGAATAATTGAATTTTGTCGTTTTATTTTATCGTATGCTTTCACCCTTCACCTGCATTCTGAGGCTTAATAAGCTGTTGTAAAGCCTTTTGTGCCGCATTTCTCACAATCTGACTTGGATCAGTCACATAAAGTTGCTGCAATGCTGGTATAGCCGCCGTGTTACCCAAGCTGCCAAGAGATTGTGCGACGGCTAGCCGCACTGAATAATCCGAATCTTGTGTAGCTCGTAATAAGGGAATCAATATTTCTTGCGGATTTATCAATGTACTAAGTGCGACCAATTCTCGTACAGCATTGATCTTAGTTGAGCCATAAGAACTGTTTGTTAAACGGTCAACGATAGGAGCTATGTCAAGTATTGATGATGTGTTTTCAGCCGGTGGATTTATCGGGGCAGTTGTCACAACCGGAACTGGGTTGCTCTTGGGTACGTTTGGTGTGGCAGGCAAGCCCGGAAAAGGCATCGACATCATCCGTTCGATGGTTTTAAGGCGGTTAATTAGCCCTTCCCACGGTCTTGCCGTTCGATGTGTAAAATCCATCCATTGATACACATCCAAACGTGGGTGTAGAGGTGTGTTAATCAACATAATAGGAACTACTTTCACACCCATACCGATTGCGACCGCCCACTCGTAGGTGACATATTTCGATTCAAAACTGGCTGGCGACAAAACCACAACAACCGCTACCGCAGTACGCACCGCTTGGTCAATATCATTTCGCCAATCTTCACCTGCTTGAAGCCGTTCGTTATCAATCCAGACCTCGATACCTGCTTCTTGCAATTTGTATTTCAGTTGCCCGTCTACAAAGTCTGCATCAGAATGCGAATGTGAAATAAAAACATGGCCCATTACACCGGCTCCTCGACCTTTTCCATGATAACGAATAATAGGTTTTGATTGATACAAGATATATTTTATAGCTAGTATTTACTTTTACAAACTTGCTCTACCGAATACAAACTGTCTCCCAACCCGCTTAACAATCCCACTCCCTCAAAACCGTTAACGCCAACTCTCGCAAACAGTTACAAAATGTTCTTCCAAATAGTAACCCTTTTGCCCTCTATATCGACTACACTATCTATGGCACTGTAGGGGTGCAAGGCTTTGCGCCCCCTTCAGGCCGCGCACCTTAACATCCACGATTTGCATTTAGCTGGTGACTGATGACTGGCGACCAAAGACAATCGACTGATTGGCAATCTTGGCGGCAGTACCCCCTTTGCCAACATCGCCGCATCGCTAGCCGGGCCACCCGCCGAATCAGCACTCTTTTGTCCTATTTTGTGTCGCTTTCGCCGCATTTGCCGCCAATTGCGCCAAATAAATGGCTCGGTCTTTGTATTTGACTATCAACTGTCAACTGATAGCTGGTGACTGGTGACTGGCGACTAAAGACCAATAGCTAACGGCCATCGACTAATCCATCACAATCCATAAATCGGCCTACAATGGTACGCTTGCCACACCGTAAAGATGGGTTGATAATCAAAAAATCTGTAAAAACACAGCAGTTATCGTTAAATCTTTACCCTCACTGCTGGGACACGATGTATGGCCTCAATAACCCAAACAAACCAAACTGATCACACGTTTTCTGATAAACCCACACGCTTGAGTAACTTCCTCCGATTTGTCTCTTACGTTAACCCCTATAAATGGAATCTGGTAGCTGCCATTATCGGCGGCGTAGTCAAATTTACGCTCCCGCTGCTCATTCCACAGATCACCCGCCATTTGCTGGACGATGTGTTTCTGAGTACCCAACTGACCAGTGACCAAAAACTGACTCAACTGCTGGTTAGTGTGATCGGTATCATTTTGGCCTTTGTCTTTTTCTGGACGCCATTCACCTATGTGCGCCATTATTTCGCCAGCCGCGCCAGTTATCACGCCGTCTTTGATCTGCGCGTCGAGCTGTATTACCGCATCCTGCGCATGTCGGCTTCCTTTTTTGATCGCAACAAATCAGGCTATATCGTCTCGCGGCTGATTGGTGATGTCGAAATGGCGCAGGACCTCATCGGCAGCGCCCTCACCGATACATGGATGGATTTCGTATCGCTGTTTGTCATTATCTTTTTCTTACTTCGAATTGATCTTTCCGTGACGATCTCGGCCTTAGTTACCTTCCCGCTGTATCTCTATTTCTTCCGCAAATCGCAAACCAGCATTCGAACCTCGAGCTTGAAAGTGCAGGAAGAAATCGCGGCTTTGTCCGGTCATGTGCAGGAACGCATTATGGGTAACCGCGTCGTCCATGCCTTCGCACAGGAAAAATCAGAAGAGACAAGTTTTTATGAGGATTCACAAAACCTGTTTTCGATGGCGATGTGGCGGGCTTATTTGCAAAGCCTCAATACCACTTATACAGGTGTATTGACCCAAATCGCGCCGCTGTTTGTGCTGCTTTACGGGGGAACCCGCGTCGTCAGTGGCAACTTGACGATCGGTGAACTGGTCGCCGTCACCATGTACCTTACGCCGCTCTATACGCCGCTTCAACGGTTCGCCCAGCTTAACCTCGTTTTCGCCAATTCGATGGCGGCGGTTGACCGCGTTTTCCAAATCATGGATGAAAAGCCAGAAATCCGTGACCGTCAGGGCGCGAGTGTCTTAGACAATCTTGAAGGTGTCGTGGAATTTGATGGCGTCGGATTTGCCTATCCCCAAGCGACCGACTCCGAGCCGGGGCCAGTACTGCGCGATATGAGCTTCATTGTACATCCCGGTGAGCGCGTGGCCTTAGTCGGGCCGAGCGGCAGCGGTAAGAGCACCATTGTCAGCCTGATTCCGCGCTTTTATGATGTCGATTTCGGCAGTGTGAAGATCGACGGTCACGATGTGCGCGATGTAACCGTCAACTCACTGCGCCGTAATGTGGGCATGGTTTTGCAAAATCCCATCCTTTTCAGCGGCACAATTTTGGATAACATTCGTTATGGCAAACCCGATGCCACCATGAGCGAAGTCATTGATGCCTGTAAAGCCGCCAACGCTTACGACTTCATCATGAAGCTGCCTAAACAATTTCAGAACGAAGTGGGCGAGGGCGGTAATTTTCTATCAGGTGGACAAAAGCAGCGTGTGACGATTGCCCGCGCTTTCCTCAAGAATCCCCGCGTTCTCATTCTGGACGAAGCCACCAGCGCGCTCGATTCGGTCAGTGAACGCTTGGTGCAGCAAGCCCTTGACCGGTTGATGGAGGGTAGAACAACCTTCGTTATTGCTCACCGCCTCAGCACCATTGAAAACGCGGATCGTATCTTCGTCCTCGAAAACGGCAAGATCGTCGAGTCCGGTACGCACCATCAACTGCTCGAACGTCCCGGTGTCTATCAACGACTTTACAGCTAACCATCTCCAAAGAACAAAATGTAGGGGCGCAAGGCTTTGCGCCCTCTGTTGCCATCACGCGCTGCTCATTGTTAATTGTTCTAAATTTAACCCCCGTTATGGAATTTTTATTCGCCCCTATGTGTGGTTTACTACCCTTGCTGAATATTTCTCTTACGCCGCCCGAAATTTATCCTTTAATCGCTAACGTAGATATTCCCTCATGAATCAAGTTAGGATTGGATAGTTGCTCCCTAATTTAGGGCAGCCTATCTTAAAACATTCCGTTTTGTTCATCATTAAGCACACAATCGCGATACTCTCCAAGAGAAACCAAATGACAGAACGCGCTGCCCCAACATCCCATCCACTCGCTGAAACCTTTTCTCGGATTATCGCCTTGAATGCCTCTTTTTACGCCGACATAGGCTCAATCGAAGCTGATTGGTTCCTTGCCATCGACATGACAAACTGCCAATCGGATGCCTTTACGCAGACCTTAGCCTATCAGTTGACACGCTATCCCAATGCAAGCCTGCCAGACTTGCGTACACAGGCTTCATTTCTGTTAGGCGAATACAGTTGGTATGTACCAGCAGTGGCTATCGGCGCTTACCTGTCTGAACACCGCGTTCCCGATCTCTCGCTGGATAATTTGGCTTTACGCCGGGGTACTTACACATGGCATTATGGTAATTCCAGTGGAGAGGCACAGCGTACGGAGGCACGCTTTTTGAGCGGATGTTTTGCTGCCCTTCCAGATGACCCCGCAGCCAATCACCCTGACGCGATTATTCTGCCCGATGCTGATGCTTTACGCGAATGGCTGCGCGTCAAACTCGAAGCCCATCTGATGCCGATCATCGAGGGCCTTCACTCGGTCACGCATTTAAGTCGGCACGCTCTGTGGGCATTGGCTGCCGATAACTGCGCGGCCTTGTTCCTCCAATATGGGGATATCCTTAAAGACAAAAAATGGGCTCAAGCCGAAGGTTTAGCTTTTGTCAAAGTCCCCGGCTCACCCTTGAAAAACCCTCGAACAGATTTCGTCACGCTGGAATACGAAGGTCACTGCGAAACCTTCCGCGCACGGGGTGGCTGCTGTCGTTATTACATGGTTGATAAAGACAGCAGCAAATGCTCGACCTGCGTTTTACATAAGCCGGCTGAACGTGACCAAATTCTGCTTGAACATATGGCGAAAACCTACGCTCAACCCGCCACAACTTCATAACAACGTATTTGATTGGTTCCCTCCCTCGTTTACGGGGGAGGGCTAGGGAGGGGGTTCTTTCTTACCTACCTCGGCTTTGGTTCTTTGAAACTCTCCAACAGTTCGAAAATCACGCCCAATTTTTCCTCACTGTCCATATAGGTGTAAACGCCACGCCGGTCACCGTATAACCCCTGCTGCGCGATACCAATGCCAAACTGCGCGAAATGCTCAACCGCCTTCTCAGTATTCACCTGAAACGCAATATGATGCACGCTGTCACCGTATTCATTCAGGTAATTGCGCCAAACACTTGGGATACTATCTGGCTGAATCAATTCCAACTGTGTTTGACCAAAATTGAAGAACGCCAGTTTCGCGGTTGCCTCGGAAGGTTCGCCTTTGAAAGTGGTCTCAACGATCTCATACCCCGGTGTTTGCACCCAATTCGGTTCTGGTAAATCCAGCACTTCACGGTATCGTGCGGCTGTCTTTTCAATATCATTGACGACCATGCCCACTTGGCAGACAACATCCGTGCCGATGCCTTTATTCGCCGGAAACGGTTTTGGTTCAGGATGTGAACCACCGTTGTAATGCTCAAGCAGTTCGATAGTAACGCCGAGGTCTTTGTTGGTGTCCAGATAGGCATACATGCCAGATCGTCCGGTGAATAAACCTTGCTGCGTCACCTGATACCCTTTATCAGCGAAATGGGCCGCTGCTGGAGCCGTGCGCGGCACATTAAAGGCCACATGATGAATACCGGGGCCATGTTTTTTAAGATAATCCATCCACTCGCTCGGATCATCCAGCGGTTGCAAAATCTCAAAGGCGACTCTGCCCATCATAAACGAAACGATTTTCGCGCGTGAGTTCAGCGGCTTGCCATAATAAGTGGCTTGCGTATGGTCAGCGAGCAACGTGGTCTGAACCTCATGCGGCACATCAAAACCGAGGATCATGCGATAATTTTCGGCGTACTTTTCCAGATCATCGACGATCAAGCAAATTTGGAAAAATGTTTTATCGGGAAGCGGTGAAAAGGTCAAAATGGATTCTCCTCTGTAATAACTGAGTTTTATTCTTACGGATGATACCCGAACGGATTGCCCTCGTCAGGGATATATTGGCTAACTTGGTCGCTCAATGCGGTCAACTCATTGAACACGCTGTCCGGTATATCAGCCTGCAACGCTTGAACATTTGCTAATGCTTGCGCCTTGTTTTTCGCGCCAACCAGCACCGATGTGATGCCGCGTTGATGCAGCAGCCATTGAATCGCAAGCTGTGTTAGTGGATAACCTGTTTGCTCAGCAAGCGCTTTGAAGTCTTCCAGCGCCTCGTAAATACGAGGCCACACACTATCGCGGAATAGCGTAATGCTCCAGCGTTGATCGCCTTTCACAAAGTCCAGTTCTCGCGCGTATTTGCCCGCCAAAATCCCGTGTGCTAAGGCGCTGTAAACGACCACCGAAATATTGTTTTCAACGCAGTAGGGGATAATATCAGCTTCATCGTATCGCCACAGCAAATTGTAACCCAACTGATGAGCATCAATCCGCCCGACCTCGCCAAGCTGTGCCATTTGCTCGACTGAAAAATTACTCACACCAATCGCTTGGATTTTGCCCTGCTGCCGTGCTGTTTCTAAACCCTCCATCAACGGACGCAGGTCTTTTCCTGTGCGCGGCCAATGGATGTAATACAGGTCAATCATATCGGTTTGTAAGCGGTCACGGCTGGCGTCGATGGCCTTAATCATCGCTTGAGCGCTGATGTCATCCGATGCGAACTTCGAGGCTAAAAAGATGCGCTCGCGCCGGCTGGAATCGGCTGCCATAAATCGCCCGATGAGGCGTTCGGAGTAACCGTTTCCATAACCGGATGCGGTGTCGAAGTGAGTGATTCCCTTGTCGAGCGCGGTTTCCATCGCGGCTAGAATGTCCGCCTCACCTTGAGCGCTGGCATGATCGAGGCCGTAAAACGAGCCGCCCATCCCCAGACGGGCATTAAATTTTTCACTCCGCCCGATTTGAACGAGTGATTGATTTGTATTTTCTGTCATCAATTTTTTGGTTCATCAAATGATTTAAGGAGAAACGCGGATGTTTATAATTCATATACTGTAGGGAAGCAAATATTCGCATTAAAAAACAAGGACAGTGCTAGAAACACTGTCCCTGACTGGAAATTAAAACCAAGAACATCGGACGAGATATATCTCGTCCCTACAGAGGTTTGAATTGATACAAAACGTATCAACAAATAGGCTCGTTTTCGTAGGGAAGGCATACATGCCGTCCGCCATTTTAAACATTCTGCGGATTCGGCGCAGCCACCCGTTTAGCGATTTCTTCACGCACCACCGGAGCAACCTTCGTGCCGAGCAGTTCAATGGCGTGCATCAGTTTGTCGTGCGGCATCGTGCCGACACTCAATTGCAGCAGCAGCCTTTGATGGTTGAAGATCGAATGTTGGAACAGGATTTTCTCGATGATCTCGTCAGGACTGCCAACGAAATTCGCGCCGCGCACGGTTGCCGAGGCTTCGTATTGTTCCCGCCGCATCGGTGACCCACCCCGCTCGCGACCAATTTTGTTCATCGCCGCCTGCACCGATGGGAACGAGAGTTCAATCGCTTCTTGCTTCGTATCAGCGATGAAACCGTGCGAGTTAACGCTTAGTGGCAAAGCCGCCGGATCATGTCCATATTCAGCCGCCACCTGCCGGTAAAGATCGACATATGGGCCAAACTGTTCTGGCATTCCGCCGATGATTGCCAGCGCCATTGGCAAGCCTTTGCTGGCTGCCCGAACAACCGACTCCGGTGTACCACCGACACCCACCCAGATCGGCAGTTCTTCTTGAATCGGGCGCGGATAAACACCGAGGTTATCCATTGCCGCGCGATGCTTGCTGCGCCATGTGACTTTGGTGTTTTCGCGGATTTTAATCAGCAAGTCCAGCTTTTCGGAGAACAGGTCATCGTAATCATGCAAATCGTATCCAAACAGCGGGAAGGATTCGATGAACGAACCGCGTCCGGCAATGATTTCGGCGCGGCCACCGGATACCAGATCAAGACTGGCGAAACGCTGAAACACACGTACCGGATCATCCGAACTGAGGACGGTTACAGCGCTGGTTAAGCGAATATTCTTGGTGCGGCTGGCAGCAGCGGCTAAAAGAACTTCTGGCGCGGACGACACAAAATCCTCGCGGTGATGTTCGCCCAAACCATAGACATCCAAGCCGACTTGGTCAGCCAGTTCGATCTCTTCCATCAGATCACGGACGCGCTCGGCGGCGCTAATCTTTTTTCCGGTCAAGGGATCAGGTGTCAGTTCGACAAATGAATAGAGTCCGATTTCAAAAGGTTTGCTTACAGTAGAAAGTGTTTCGTTCGTCATCAGCTTGGTTTCTCGTTTCGTGAATATTTACCCTCTATTTGATGCCGATCTCCGTCTATCCATTACCCCGAACTGTCCGATTGTACAGGTATTAACGCCCCATCCAACCGCCGTCCAGTGGAATAGTTACGCCATGCATGTAATTAGATGCTGCCGAAGCGAGGTAAACCACCAGCCCCTGTATCGCTTCTGGTTTTCCCCAATGCCCTGCCGGAATCCGGTCGAGAATCGCTTGATAGCGTACTGGATCAGCCCGCAAAGCCGTTGTGTTAGCCGTTTCAAAGTAACCCGGTGCAATCGCATTCACATTGATATTATGTTTCGACCATTCATTCGCCAGTGATTGGGTGATTCCTGCCACACCGTGTTTGGCCGCCGTATAAGGTGGTATAAAAATCCCACCCTGAAACGACAGCAATGAAGCGATGTTGATTATCTTGCCGCCTCCCTGTTTCAACATCACGCGGCCTGCTGCCTGCGCCAGAAAGAAAACGGCCTTCAGGTTGATCTGCATGATGTCGTCCCAATCCTGTTCGCTGTAATCAATCGCTGGCGTGCGCCGGACGATTCCCGCGTTGTTGACCAGAATATCCAGCCGCCCCATTTCGCTCACAACTTGGTTCACGCTCGCCTGAAGTTCACTCACCGAAGCCGAAATCAAATCTTGGTTGATAGCTGACCAGCGTCGACCGAGTTTGGCAATGGCATTTCCCGTTTCGTTGGGATCAGACCGTCCCAATATCACCACATCCGCGCCCGCTTCTGCCAGCGCAATCGCTGCCGCCTGCCCCAAACCCTGTGTGCCGCCCGTAACCAGCGCCACCCGCCCATCCAACCGAAAACTGTCCAATATCATGTTGATGTCCCAATGAAAAATGCGATTTCGCCCAGTAATGTATTGTAATTTATTCTGGTTTGTTTTGATTAAAGTGGATGTGATTGGACTCGTAACCGTCATGTCATATAACGGTTACGATTGATTTGAGGTCTAGCTTAAACCGTATAACTGGCTGAATTTGCCTTCCAGATACGCCAAATACGGCTGAACATGCAGCGTCTTGCCCGTAGAACGTTCCAGCAACTCATTCGCGCTGTAAGCCCGTCCGTGACGATAAACATTGCTTTGCAGCCATCCCAACAGCGGCGAATAATCCCCTTGCTTGAGCGAAGCATCCAAAGTCGGGATTTGTTCATGTGCCGCTTTCAAAAACTGCGCCGACATCACATTACCCACCGTGTAACCGGGGAAGGAACCAAATCCGCCGCCCGACCAATGCACATCTTGCAAGACACCTTTGCTGTCGTTCGGCGGTATCACACCCAGATATTCCTCCATCTTGGCGTTCCACACATCTGGCAAATCGGCGACTTTCAGCCCACCGTCCAACAAACCCATCTCGATTTCCGTCCGCAGCATAATGTGCAGGTTATAAGTGACCTCATCCGCCTCGACACGGATCAAACTCGGACGCACGCGGTTGACCGAACGATACATCAAATCGGGGTCAGCATCCGCCATTTGCTCAGGGAAAATCTCGCGCAGGCGGTCAAAATGCACGACCCAGAATTCGCGGCTGCGTCCGATCTGGTTTTCCCACAAGCGGGACTGCGACTCATGTGCGCCGTAACTCGTCCCGCCGACCGGATACTGTCCCAAGAAATCGGTTGTTAAAGCACTGCGAGTCAGTGACGGATCGACACCTTGCTCATACAGCGCGTGTCCGGTTTCATGCAGCGTCCCGAACAGCGCCATCGGCAGATAATTCAGGTTGTAGCGGGTCGTGATTCGCACATCGTTGCGCGTGAACGAAATCTCAAACGGATGTGGCGCGATGTCCAGTCGGCCACGCTGCACATCGTAACCAATCTTCTTCGCCATCTCCAAACCGAAAGCCTTCTGTTTATCCAGCGGATATTCACGCTGCCACAGGTCTTTTTCCAATGGCTTGTCATTCGCCACAATCCGCTTGAGTAAGGGCAGTAATCCGGCCTTCAACTCATCAAACAAGACTTTCAATGATGCCGCCGTTGCGCTCGGTTCGTACTCAAATACCAGCGCATCAAACGGATGACCTTCGTATCCAATCGCATCAGCCTGCTCTTTGCTCAGGTCAAGCATCTGCTGTAAATAGGGGACAAAGCTGGCAAAGTCATTGTTCTGCTTGGCATCCGCCCAAACCTGTTCAGAAATCGGCGCGAGTGTCGCCTTCTTGGCGGTCACTTCCACGGGAATGCGCTTCACCAGTTCGTAATACTGCCGTGTTTGCTGCACCGCCCGCACACGATAAGAATCCTTGTCCTCACCTGCGATTTCCGCTTCTACTGCATCCAGTTTCCGCGCCGTCTTGTCGCTAACAAAATAATCGTTGGCAATCCGCGAAAGAGTCGCCAATTGGTTGCCGCGTGTCAGTGCGCCGCCCGGAGGCATGTTGGTTCGCGCATCCCACTTCAAGATCGAAATCGAGTTGAGGATGTCGTTCAACTCGGCGATATGCCCTTCAAATTGTTCGTATGCCGTCATCTTTGTCCCTCATTCATCTTGAAATTTCCCGGTCGTAATTTGTGCCTCAAGCGCTTGCATAAATTCCCGCATATAAGCGACCAACGGCGCTCCAAATGCCTTCCCCGCAGCCGTACTCAAATTGTCGTAGCAGCTAATCTGGAAGTTGATCTGGTCAACAATAAAGCGGCCCATTCCAACGCCGCTTTGAAACCGTCCCGTGAAATCCTCGCCGCTCATGCCCCACGTTTCGCCTTTAATATCTTCCGGTAGATAATCCGGTTTATCCCACTTGGAGGTAAATCCGCGCATCAACCCCACCGCACCCAACAAATCGAGCGTATCTGCATCCTGTAAAATGGCGAGCAGTTGTCCCTCGCCATCCAATGAATTGTGCTTACGAATGGCATAATCAATCGCATTGATTTCCGCCTCATCAAACAAGTGATGTTCGCGTAAAAACGCACTCGCCAATTGTGCGCCGACCTCGGCATGATGCTTGCGCCCGCCGCTAGCCAGCCCAATATCGTGCAGCAGCGCAGCCGCCTCGACCAACTCCATCTGCGAATAGCCTTCTTGTCGAGCAATTTTGAGCGCCCAATGCCGCACACGATCCACATGCTTATAATCATGTGCAACTTCACCCGTCATCAACGACTGAGCATATTCCTCAATGAGTTGCACACGATTAGCCATATTCAATCCTTAGACTTCTAAAAACCGCTACCGCATTTCTTGTAGGGAATGGTCTCAGACCATTCCGTTTTTCCCTCGCCCTGAGGGAGAGGGATACAGGGTGAGGGTTTTTCTTTACTCCCCCACGCCCAACATCTTCTTACCCGCGATAAACGTCATCTGCACATGATCGAGCGCGTCCAAATCGGCAGTCGGATCACCGCCAACCACGATCACATCGGCTTCTTTGCCTGCTTCTAAAGTGCCGATTTTCTTATCCAGCTTGCTCAACTTGGCGGCTACACTGGTCGCACTTTGCAGTGCCGCATAATGATCCGTGACCACGCCCACCTTGACCATGAACTTCAACTCCGGCGCGACAATCTCATGCCCCACAACCGGACTGCCTGCATCCGTACCAAAGGCAATCGGCACACCCGCCTTCGCCGCATTGACCAAACCGGCATAGCGTTCTGGCCCTGCAATCGCCCGCTGTCGTTCCTCGATCTTCCATTCCGGCACGTTATATTTCCGCGCGACTTCAGCGTTGGCTTGCATCACCACCGGCGCGAAGGTCGTCACAATCGGAATTTTCTTGTCGAGCAAAATCTGAATCGTTTCCTCATCCATCGAACCACCGTGTTCGACCACATCCACGCCGAACTTCGCCACCCGCTTGATGCAGTCGTTATAGGTGGCGTGTGCCGTAATCGGCAAGCCATTACGGTGACTTTCATCAATCACCGCTTCCAGTTCCGCATCGGTAAATTCCAACGTGTCGTGGCAGGCCATAATCTTGATCAGATCAGCGCCGCCTTTGACCTGTTCCCGCACCGCCCGCCGCATCTCATCCGCGCCGCTGGCTTCGCGACAGCACCAATAGGTATGCCCGCCTGTTTGGATAATCGCCTCGCCACAAATCAGCAGTCGTGGGCCGGGGAAAATCCCTTGCTCAACCGCTTGCTTGGCAAAGAAGTTTGTCTTGTTCATGCCCAGATCGCGCACCAGCGTCACGCCCGCCCGCAGATTTTTGAGCATGTTGGACGCACTCTTGTAAGCGCTGATTTCCACCGCGTCATCCATCGACTGCCGCGCCAAGTCATGCACACCATCCCACGCCAAGTGCGCATGGGAATTAATCATCCCCGGCATAATCGTCTGTCCACCCACCTCGATGACTTCCGCGCCATCCACTGTGCCGAGGTCACTCGCCTTGCCAACCGCTTTGATCTTGCCGTTTTCAATCTCTACAAAACCGTTTTCAATGACTTCATCACCTACACAGGTCAATACCTTGCCACCTTTCAGAATGCGGTGCGGCGAGGGAATATCGAACATCGGACGAATAATCTTCTGGTAGCGCCAAGCGGCTGGTTCGGGCATGTTATTTCTCCTTGTTTAATCACATCTCGGCTTTTCAATAATGATCTTTATTTTGTTCCCCCTCTGCCATGAAATGGAGAGGGGGCTAGGGGGTGAGGATTTCAAATGGCTTTCCTCAGCGCCGGAATCACCTGTTCACCAATGATTTTTATCCCCGTTTCGGACATCAACCCGTGTGGTGTCCCAAACTCAATGCGTCCCGCGCCCGCCGCGAAACAACGCTCCGACTGTGCGATCAAGTCAGCCGCATTCCCCGAAAAGGCAAAACGATCCAGCAGGTCATCCGAAATCAACTTCGCGCCTTCTTTGGCCTCTCCACGATCTGCATGACCACGCAACCGCTCCACCAATTCCGGCTCAACTTTCACAGTTGGATCAAGTAGCGCGACCACCGGCAAGTACAAAACAGCGGCTTCTCGTGCCGCTTGACGGGCTGCCGCGCGATCTTCATCCACCACCGTCACCGCACCCAACACCACACTGACTGAACCGATTTCCCGTCCGGCGATTTTCTCCCCTTCAGCGATATAACTTTTCATCACCGCCACCACATCTGGATTCGCTGAACCGCCAACTTTGACCTCATCCGCCAACTCGCCCGCCAGCGCACACAATTTCTTGCCCCACGAACCGATCATCACGGGAATCAGTTTTTCCGGCAGCGGATAAGGGGCGCGAACGTGCGGTGCGACTTTGTAGAGTTCGCCCTCATATCCGCCTTTTTCACCGGAGAGCAGCTTCCGCACGATCATGATTGTCTCGCGGATAGCTTGAATCGGTCTGCTCACCTCAGTCACGCCATGATCTTCCAACCACGCACCCCGCGCTAAACCCAAGTAAGCACCGCCCGCCGCAGCACTTGCCAATAACGCCGTATCCGCCGCGATGTCCACAGGCTGCATCCGTGAAGGCGAAACCGCCGCTGGTCCCAACCGAGCATTGCGAATATGGGGAGCCATCAACAACAGCGGCCCGTAACTGGGATGAAACGGCGCGTCACAATAAACACTCACCGCATCAAAATCATATTGATCGACCAGTTGGGCGAGGGCGATATACTGCGCCGGAGTCTTATCGGTTTGAAAGGCTATACTGAGTTCAGGCATGATGAACCTATTTCTATTCCAGTGAATAATAACAAAGTAACTGTAGACTGTCGACAATCGACTTTAGCACCAACCAACCTTTGGACATAATTAAATCTACTGATTCGTTGTTTAGTCGCTGTACTCAGAGAGTACCAAACGCGCTCATTTCACACCAAATTCAAACCGAATTCAAATTGACTTGATTAGCCCTTTTGTTCTACAATTCAATTTCTCCTATTTCTTGGCGCTCTTTGCGGTTGATTCTGCATTTTTCTCTGTGTCTTCGCGCCTTTGTGTCTCTGTGTTAATAATGTATTTGCTTTTGCAGGTTCAGCGGATTTCTCCTTCACAGTCGCCAACGCAAATGCAAAATCTGCACGCGGTGGTAATACGGGAGACATCCGCTGCAACAGCGTCATTTCAGCGGCATCAGGCGAGCCACCCGCCTGTCAAAAATGTCAATTTAGCGGATAGAGGGGAGTTTCCCGCCAGTCATTTCGGCGGGAAATCTGCGAAATATGCAAATTATGCGGCAGATGCGAATGATCTGCATAAATACAAACCAGTGCGCGACTTCCTATGTAGTCAACACCAGTGTTTGGTCAATTTTTTGGAGAATATGGATGGCCTCCTCGAGTGACTGAGCCGACTTTAGTTTCACATGAAGCGCTTTAGTGATAAGGCTAATCGCAAACATGGTTATGGAATTAGGGTTTATGAGAACCCACCAACCGCTCGTATTGCTAGGGAGCAGGGACGACCACTCGTTCAACTTGGGCAGCGAGAAGGACTGCTGAGCGAGCGCGCTGACATCGATGATAAAGTGTACGGGCGACTGACCCGATGATGTTCTCTCGCGGGATTCGAGTATGATTTCGGTTGTCTCGTCGGGTGAGATTTCGCCAATAATTCGGGTTAATACGACACGTTGTGGGATAATCCACTCAAATTGATGCGCCATGAAAATCCTCAAGTTTGTTTACAGTAAGTCAGTGTTGCAAAACTAGCTTATTACACCACGAAATACTTCTTAATAAACAAAACATTTCGTGAATTCTGTGATAATCGAAATGCAGATGAGTATTTGCTAAGGTTTTAATGCCCGTTGGCTGATTTCTTCAGTTAAGATTACAATGAACAAAAGGTGAGTCTAGGAACTTGAGTCGTGAAGCGTTTTTCTGATTACAGGATAGTCGTCATTTTAATGCTGCTGCTAGTGGGATGCAGCCCCGCGCCCAAAGAGCAAGCGCAGCCCCTGCCGACACAGGCTTCCTTGCAGCAGCCGCCCTCGTTGGACTCTGCGGCAAGTGTAGCGATTAACTTCCTTGAGGATTGGCGTTTGGGCGACTACGACTCGCTCTACAATACCATTACATTCTCCGCTCAAGAAGCAACCCCTAAAGACACCTTTGTCGCCAGTTATACCGAAGCAGCAGACGCTATGACGCTGGACAGCATCAGCTATACGCCGGGTGCGTCCCTCTTCCGTGATCCTCAGCGCTCGGATGTGGTCAACTTCAGTTATAACGTGACCTTTAACACCCGCATGTTGGGCAGCTTTGACGACACCGGACGCAACATGCAGTTGGTCTATGACAAACCTTCCGCTTCTTGGCGTGTGGCATGGACACCCGGTGATATATTCGGGCTGATGGCAAGCGGTGGCAAGTTACGCATTGAACTCAGCGTGCCCAGCCGCGCCAACATCTATGACGACAAAGGGCGGGTGCTGGCTGACCAGAGCGGACGCATGGTCACGGTACAGGCCGTCAAGCAGGAGATTACTGATTGGGGCGCGTGCCTAAATCTGCTTGCGCCCGCCATGAACAAAACACCCGATTCAATCCAGAAGATTTATGACCGTTCGCAGTCTGCATGGTTAATGGATTTGGGAATCATCGAACCGGCGGTTTATGACCGTCTCCATACCGAGTTGGAAACCACCTGCGCGGCACAATTCGCCAGCCGTCCGGTACGGCAGTACAGCAATGGCACGGCGGCGGCCAACATCCTCGGCACCGTTGGTTACCCTGATGAAGCTGATTTGCCCAAGATCGAAGCCGAGGGTTTTAACGCCGACTCCATTCTCGGTAAGAGTGGTATCGAAGCCACATGGGACGAAACCCTACGGGGTCATCCCGGCGCGCGCTTGGTCATCGTCAGTCCCGCTGGTGATGTGCTTCGAGAAGTGGCGCGTGTTGCCTCTACGCCTCCGCAAAGTATCTGGCTGACGATTGACACTGAACTACAGCTGCAAGTTCAACAAATCGTTGCGAGCTACTATGACCGGATGAAGCTGGCTTCCCAGTCCAAAGGTGCGTCGGCAGTTATCATGGATATTCATACCGGCGCCATACTGGCAATGGTCAGCTACCCGACCTATGACATCAACGCCTTCGCGCCTTTTTCATCGTTGGGCCAGCAGCAGGCACAAGCTGCTGTCGCCCAGTTAGAAAATGATCCGCGCCGTCCGCTGCTTAACCGACCCACTCAGGGGGCATATCCGCTCGGTTCGGTCATGAAGCTGGCTTCGTCCATGGCAGTGGCGGATTCGGGTGTGTATACGCTTGACCAACCCTATGTCTGTACAGGGATTTTTACCCGTGAAGGCAACTTTACCCGTTATGATTGGCTTCCCGGTGGTCACGGACGTGTGACTTTACCGAGCGCCATCACCCAAAGCTGTAACCCTTATTTTTACGAGGTTGGCTATCAACTAAATCTGGTGAATCCCGAAATTCTGCCCAGCTATCAGCAGCGCTTCTTCGGTCAGGGAACGGGCATGACCGATTTGGCCGAGAACGCCGGTTTTATCCCCGATCCTGAATGGAAAATCCAGAACACGGGTTTGCAGTGGACACAATCTGATGCCATCAACATCGCCATCGGTCAAGGCGAAGTGCAGGTTACGCCCTTGCAAGTCGTGCGCATGATAGCCGCGATTGCTAACGGTGGAACATTGTATAAGCCGCAGTTGGTGGCTAAGGCAGGCATCCTCGGTGAAGCCTCCAGTTATGTGATGTCACCCAACGCCGTCGGCGATGCCAACGTCAAGCCCGAAGTCTTTGAAGTTATCCGTAAGGGCATGTGCGATGTAACCACCAAATCCTACGGCACAGCGGAATATCAGTTCCGCAACGATGATGCGCTGCAGCAAATTGGTGTGTGTGGCAAGACCGGTACAGCACAGGATGTGCCGCGCCCGACTCATGCATGGTTCGCAGCCTATGCCCCGCGCGACAATCCTCAAATCGCGATAGTGGTCATGGTCGAAAACGGCGGCGAGGGTTCAGGTGTCGCCGCACCGATTACCCGCGATATTCTGGATTATTTCTTCTTTCAGATGAAGAAATAAGTTGTTTTGTCGGGATACGCTTTACGGGACCTCTAGCATATCCCATTCAACAACTCATCAGGTGGATGCTAAGGGCATCTGCAACGTGAAGCGCATCCCTTGCCCACCAGCAGGCTCAAGAAAGCATTCACCGTGATGCAGGCGCGCACTTTCGCGGGCAAGTGCCAAGCCTAATCCCATACCCTGTTGTTCGAACTTACCACGATTGATTTGCATGAAGCGCTCCCAAACTTTGGGTAAATCTTCGGCGGCAATGCCCGGCCCTTGATCTGTAATCGTGACGAAGGCATATTGATCATCAGTTGTAAGCGTAATCTCAATCTGTCCGTTTTGGGGTGAGAAGGTTACCGCATTACGCAACCCTTCTTGCACCATCATCGCTAGAAAATCTGGATTGCCGACAACCGTTACTGGCTCAGAAGGTAGTTGGAAATGGATTGATATGGCAGGTACATCAGATCCCCATTCTTCTTCAAGCGATTTGTAAGCACTATTAATCATCAGCTGCATATCTTGGATTTCCGGAAATTTCTCTAGTGAATTAGCCAAGCTGCCGCTGTCCAATTGGGTTAGGAAAATAATCTGCTCGACCAATCGCCGCATTCGTTTTGCCCCGGATTGTACAAGGTCAAGCATCCGGCGTGACATCGGATCAGAGACTTTCGCCAGACTATCCGCCAACAGCTCAGATCCGCCGTAAATTGCGGATAATGGTGTGCGAAGCTCGTGTGAAATCATCGTCAGTAAATCGCGCCGCGTTTTATCCAATTTTTGTTCGGCGGTTGTCCTAATCTGTTCCACACGTCGCAGCTTATTCTTGATGCTGATAATGAGTTCGTCACTGCGAAACGGCTTCACAAGATAATCGTCAGCCCCTAGTTTTTTGCCAACCAATACATCTTTACGATCACCCAGTGCTGTCAAGAAAATAAAAGGAATGCCGCGCCATTCGCGGTGTCGCTGACAGGTAGCCAACAATTCGTAACCATTTACTTGAGGCATATCGATATCGCTAACAATGATATCGGGCAGGGTTTCTGCTTTTTCGAGAAGATCGAGCGCCATCCGGCCATTCGCGGCCTGCTCTACTTCATAGCCATTGAGTTCAAGTTCTTGGCTGACGTTTGCCAATAAATCGAAAGTGTCTTCAACCAACAAGACACGGGTCATAATCTGTGCTCCTTAAATTTCTATTCAAAAACTGAAATACTTTTCACATTTAGATGATTGAGATACACGGATATTCAACTTTATGAGTTGAACTTTTGTGTAGAAAGGCTAATCTAAATGTATATCACATTTGATTTATAAAGAATTTAATTAAGTGCGAATAGGGTACATTATGAGCAAAAAATACCGTACATAAAAAACCACCCGTGTAAATGGTGGTTCTTTTTTAGCAATTAGGCTGGTACACCGGCCCAAATAGCTTTCACAAAGCTGCATGTCGTCTGTTGTTTATTCGCCCACCCTTTTTGTGCTGTCAAAACGCACTTGAAAAGTATGGGTAAAACATGTCCATTTTTCTTAGCCAGCGACATTCATGACCAGTTGATCAATACTTTCTTCGACCCATACCAATCCGACCGGCGCGCTTGAATCACCGTTGTAGCGTACGATTTGTTTTAATTCGTCACCCATACGGATTGAGGATGTGACCGTCGCTTGATCGGTCATCACCTGTTTTGTGTAGCTGTCTTGCCAATCAAAGTAGCCTAACGCCTGTGCCTTTTGCAAGATAACTGATACCTCTAATGTATCAGCTTTGATAACCTGCACTCCTAGCTGTTTCACATGTGCAATACCTGTGTAGACAATTGTTCCATCTTCAAAGGCAGCCACCGTATATACAGGGCAGGTGCCGAAGCAGGCATCTCGCTGTAAGGTAATGATCGGTCTGTTCATACCGTTCGAAATATAAGCGATGTTGGATTGATCCCCCGTCCATAAATTGCTGTTGGTCATCGTGTCGATCCACCGCTCAAGAAAGACCAGTGCGAGTGGAGCGCTGCCGTCACCCACATATCGTACGATACGATGAGTTTTTCCATTGCTGGTCACCGAAGTGATGACGCTTGGTAAATCCGTTACGGTTTGAGTATTGTAGGCTTCTTTCCAGTCAAAGTAACCAGCATCTTCAAAGGCTTTGACCATTCGTTTGACCGTTTCCGAATCAATCTGACTTTTTTGCTCTTCCGTGACCATGACAAATCGATCACCATGGTATACGACATCACCATTGTCATAGATCTTAATTGTGTAAATCGGGCAGCTTCCAAAGCAGGCGGTACGTTCCAACGTAATGGCTGTATTTGGTTTTGCTTCTTGAGCGTAAACCGAGGCCACGCTCAACATTAGACCTAGAATCATGAGTATTGCGAATTTGACTTTGTTCATTGTGATTTCTCCTTACCAACTAAGACGACCGAATCGCATGCACGGTTCCAATCTTGGTAACATTCATTTTAATGTTTCGCAGAAAACGGGAACTCAACCTGTCAGCTTTGGTTTATTCTCGGGGAAATTAGGTTGTGGGTCATGAGGATAAATACTTATTTTTTATTTCCGACGAAAGATTTAGTACCTGAAGAAACTGCCTGTTTACCGGATGATTTGTGCAATTCCACCGAATCTGGCTCAAGTATTTGCGAAATCGCCGCAAGTAGATTATCTTTAAATGTATGTACAGGTATGTACAGATAAAATTTGTAGAATAAATTTTTTGATGAACAAAGTTACTGATATTTCATTGGCAGACGATAGCTTTATATCGTTACATGTGCAGTTACATAACCAGCTCCGGCAGCTTATTCACTCCGGTCGTTGGGCCAATGCTACGCGGATTCCCTCCGAAAATGAACTGACGAGCCATTTGAATATCAGCCGCAGCACCGTGCGTTTGGCCTTGCAACAAGCCGAACTTGAAGGCTTGATCGAGCGCATAGCCGGTCGGGGTACGTTTGTCGCTTATGTGCCAACTCATGGTCATAAGAGCCGGCTAATTGCCTTCGTCACCGGTGGTATCGACGCAGAAAATCATCTGTTGATGTTGAATGGCGCCGAGCAAGAAGTCCGAACACAGGGTTATCAACTGGTATTTAAGACCGCCAAAAATCAAGAAGAGGAGCTGCGCATCTTTGATTGTGCCGAACAAGACGACCTCGCAGGTTTTTTGCTGTGGCCCAACGCTAACTCTACACAGGAAGCAACATCCGATGTCGCGCGTTATCAGAATGTACCTGCTCCAATTGTGTTGATGGATCGCAAAATTGCGGGTCTCAACTGCGACTGTGTAACCAGTGATAACTATGGTGGCGCACGGGCATTGATGCAGCATTTGGTTGGTTTAGGTCATAAACAGATCATTTTTATGACCCATGAAATTCTTGAAATTTTTCCGGTTATGGAGCGATACCGCGCTTATTGCGAGGTCTTAGAAGAGGCGGGGATTCCGACTCTTGAACCATGGATTATTGGTCAGCCCAACACGGAAATTGGCGCCAGTTATGCGCTCCAGTCATCACTTGACCCGCAGAGCCTCGAAATCCAGCAGATTAAGCGGTATATGACCAGCAATAAACAGCGCCCGACCGCTATCTTTGCGCTCAATGATTGGTTGGCACTGCTTGGGATGCGCGCCATGAAACAGCTTAATCTGAAAGTTCCCGATGCCATCTCGATTGCCGGATTTGACGATATTGATTTGGCTGTTCATTTAGAAGTGCCGTTAACGACGGTAGCACAAAACCCGTTTCTTATTGGTAAACGCGCTGCTCAACTTTTGCTCGACCGGCTAGAAAATAATACGGACAGCGCCAGACTTGATTTCATCCCGACTGAACTTCGGATAAGGAGTTCAACCTCAAGAATTTAAAGTCAACTTTGAAAACAGAGGAGGTGGTTGTTATTGAATAGATACGGTTAGGTTGTTAGTTAATTATTAGTATTTAGGAGAAGTGTAATGAAATCGCGCTTTAAACGTCTTAGTCTCGCAATAATGCTGATGCTTTTAGTCGTACCGTTGGCAGTGCATGTTTCCGCGCAATCTGCCGATGTTCCCCGTGAAGATACCGTCATTTTTGATATTGATGACTCAGCAGTTCCGAACCCCACGAATTTTAACTGGATGGTTCCGGGCACTAACCGCAATCAAGGCGCTCACCAAGCGATGTGGGAACCGCTGTTCATCCTCAACTACGAAACCGGTAAGATTCAGCCGTGGCTGGGCGAGAGCTTTGATGCCAACGACAAGTTGGATGTCTGGACTCTCAAGCTGCGTAAGGATGTTATGTGGTCGGACGGCCAGCCCTTCGGTGCTGACGACGTAGTCTTTACCATCGACATGCTGCTTAACGACAAGACCTCCACACTAGGCGGCGCGGCGGATATGCAGCAGTGGGTTTCGAGCGTCGCAAAAGTTGACGATGCGACCGTGACCTTCAACCTCAAAGAACCCAATCCTCGCTTCCAATTGGACTACTTCTCGGTTCGTATTTGGGGCGGCATCAACATTCTGCCGAAGCACATTTGGGAAGGCCAAGACCCCTTCACCTTCACATTCTATGACCAAGCTAAAGGTTGGCCGATTGGTACTGGCCCGTACAAACTGACCAGCGCCGAACCCACCCGCTTCGTGTGGGATCGTGACGACAATTGGTGGGGCGCAAAGGCTGGTTTCCATGCCCTCCCCGAACCCAAGCGTCTTATTTGGCAAATCACCGGTTCTGAAGAAAACAAAGCTCAGTTGATGTCCAACCATGAACTGGACAGCGTTATGAACATCACCCTCGGTGCGTTCGAAGCGATTCAAGCGCGTAATCCTGCTGTTGAAGCATGGCACAAAGAACTCCCCTATGCTTGGGCGGATCCGTGCCCGCGTCAATTGTCCTTCAACACGACTGTTGCGCCGTGGGACAATGTCAACATGCGTAAGGCCGTCGCTGCGATTATTGATCGCAACCAGATTATTGAAGTGGCCTATGAAGGAACTTCTGAACCCTCGAAGACCATGTTCGTCCAGTATGGTGGTATGAACCCCTTCATCGATGCGATTGTCAATGCTGGTATGGGTCTTGACCCGGCAGGTCATCCGGACGAAGGCAAGAAGATGATCGAAGCTGAAGGTTATACCCTCAACGGCAGCGGTATCTATGAAAAAGATGGTAAGGCACTGACTGCTGACATCATCGTCAACAACAGCACGGCTGAGTACACCCGTACCACAGACGTGATCGTTGAGCAGCTCCGCGCTGCTGGCATCGACGCAACGAGCCGTCCTCTGACTGGCGCGACGATGGACGACAACCTGAACAATGGTAACTTCGAACTGGCATACAACTGGGATTCGTGCGGTTCAGTCAATGAGCCGTGGAACTCGATGAACCGGTTCACCTCGCGCTTCGTGGTTCCTGTTGGTCAACGTTCACCGGGTTCAAACAACTACGTGCGTTGGAACACCGATGGCACCAAGAAGTATTCGGAAATCGTCGACAAGATCGGTACACTGCCGTTGGGTGATGCTTCAATCCCGGCAATGGTAGCTGAAGCCTACAAGTACCTGTATGACGAAGTCCCGTTCATTCCGTTGGTTCAGGCTTCCAAGCTGGTTCCATTTGACACAACCTACTGGACTGGCTGGCCGACCGCCGAGAACAACTACAACCATCCAGCGACTTGGTGGAACAGCACGCATCAAATCATCCTCAATTTGCACAAAGCTACCAAGTAGCCCGTGTACGAATGAGGTGGGACTGGTTCCCACCTCATTCCTAATTTGAAGTAGAGCAAGGCAAAAAGAGGACATTATGGGTGGCATAACTAAGGGATATTTGATACGTCGTATTGGGATATTTTTTTTAACTATTTGGATTGCGGCCTCTCTCATATGGCTTATTCCGCGTCTTGCGCCGGGTGATCCGGTGGCGGCGATGGTCAGCCGCATGATTCGAAGTGCCGGTTACGTTGAAAATTCCGAAAAAATTATTGAGGGCTGGAAAGAACGTTTTGGCTTAAACGATCCGCTGCCGGTGCAATACGTCCGTTATATGGGCAATCTGGTTACACTGGATTTTGGCTATTCGTTGGCCTATTTCCCAACCAAAGTCAGTGACATCATCGGTATGGCGCTTCCATGGACAATGGGGCTATTGCTCATTGCGGTGACGATCACCTTTTTCTTGGGGAACTTTCTCGGGGCATTGATGGTCTGGAGCAAGACACCGAGACTTATTAAATACATCATCCCTGTCGGCATGATTTTCACGTCAATTCCATCCATTTTGGCGGCGATTTTCCTGCTGTATATTTTTGCCTTCCTGCTCAACTGGTTCCCGATGATTGGTTCTTATAAATTAGGTCTCACTCCCGGTTTCAATGCTGCTTTCATTGGCAGCGTCATCCAATACGGAACGCTGCCAGCGCTGTCGATTGTTCTAGTGAGCTTTGGTTATTGGACACTGGGTATGCGCGGCATGATGATTACAGTCGAAGGTGAAGATTACATGCAGCTTGCCCGCGCAAAGGGGCTGAGCCCATTCTATGTGCTTTACCGCTATATGGTGCGCAACGCGATTTTGCCACAGGTGACCGCATTCGCGATTACATTGGGAACACTCGTCAGCGGTCAAATTCTGGTTGAATACATATTCTCGTATCAGGGTATGGGTACAGTTATTTTCAATGCCATTACGACTCAGGATTTTCCCGTTATTCAGGGAACTTCGTTTATTCTAATCGTGATGACAGCCTTGGCGGTATTGATTATCGACTTGTTGTATCCACTTATCGACCCACGTATTTCTTACGAAAGAGGTTAGCGATGGCGACAATCGAGACTGCTGAAATCGCGAAAAAGCCTGATGCCGCCCGACCAGCCAAAACGATGGGGCGTTTCAACCGTTGGGATACGCCTTGGCTCAATTCCAAACTCATTATGGGTATTTCAATTATTGCCCTAATTCTCATCGTCGGTATCGTCGGACGGTTGTTTTGGGATACCAATCTGGCGTATACGGCGAAATCCCCGCTGAACCTTCCGCCAGTTGGCCTCGTCAATTCGCGTGGTCAGGTCGGCACATGGGCACATCCACTCGGCACCGAAAACAGCGGGCGCGACATGCTGGCGCTGCTGATTGTTGGCGCGCCCAATTCATTCCTTGTCGGCGTTATTGCTGCCGGCATAGGCATGGGTATTGGTATTTTGCTGGGTTTTTCGGCAGGTTTCATCGGCGGGCGCGTTGATGATGTTATTAAGCTTAGTTCGGATGTGATGGTGACGATACCCGCGCTAATGGTGCTCATTGTCATCCAGTCGCTGCTGAGGCAGGTTGAACTAACAACGATGGCGTTATTAATCGCTTTATTTGCATGGCCTTCACCTACCCGTTTAATACGGGCGCAGGTGCTGAGTATGCGTGAAAGCGGTTACGTCCAAATGGCGAAACTTTCCGGCGCATCGACCTTTTCGATTATGTTCCGCGAAATTATGCCAAACTTGATGCCCTATTTGTTTGCCAGCTTCATCGGTAACGCGACAGGCGCTATTCTAGCGGCAGTCGGTCTTGAGTCACTCGGTCTTGGCCCGCAGCGTGTACCCACCTTGGGCGGTACGATTTACGATGCCATCAGTGCGGCGGCGCTGCTGCGGAATATGTGGTGGTGGTGGGGTTTGCCCACACTGCTGCTCGCTATCATGTTCATTGGTTTACTGTTGACCAATTTGGGCTTTGACGAAATCGCGAATCCGCGTCTACGCCAGTCATCGCAGTAGAAATAGGTAAAAAATGAGTCAACAAAACGGTCAAAAAAAACCTGTTCTGGAAGTGCGAGGGCTAAAAGTCTACTACGAAACCCCTAAAGGGGATGTTCTCGCAGTCGATGGTATTGATTTCGATCTGTACCAAGGGGAAACGTTAGGTCTCGTTGGAGAATCCGGCTGCGGTAAATCAACGGCAGCGATGGGTATCTTGCAGCTCACGGTGCCGCCGGGGCGCATTGCGGGAGGAACCGTTTTACTTAACGGTGAAAGCCTTCTAGGGCTGTCGGACGAGAAACTGCGCCAGTTCCGCTGGGTGAAACTGGCATTAATCCCGCAGGGCGCGATGAACTCGCTTAATCCGACCATGAGGGTCAGTGACCAAATCAAAGATGTAATCATCGCGCATGAAGGACGGCAAGCCAATAAAGACATCAAAGCCCGCGTGCTGGAATTATTGTCCACAGTGGGTTTGCCGGCCCGTGTTTATGATATGTATCCACACGAACTCAGCGGTGGTATGAAGCAGCGTGCCTGTATCGCGATGGCAATCGCACTCAACCCAACCGTGATTGTCGCTGATGAATCCACCAGCGCACTCGATGTGGTGGTGCAGCGGGTGGTCGCCCAAACCATGCTCAAGGTCAAAGAGAAGTTGGGCGTGTCCATGATTATGATCGGTCACGATATGGGCTTGATGGCTCAGATGGTTGACCGTATCGCGGTTATGTACGCCGGAAAAATTGTTGAAATTTCGCCTGTACGTGCGATGTTTAGCGAGCCGAAACATCCTTATTCGCAGCTGCTGATTGAGTCGGTTCCTTCGCTCAAAGAACGTAAGCCGCTCAAAATTACCGAAGGAATCACGCATGATCCGCGTAATCCACCGCCGGGATGCATCTTCCAACTGCGCTGTCCATTTGTGATGGATGTCTGCCGTCAAATAGCGCCGCCCATGCAAGAAGTCAAACCGGGTCAGCAAGTCGCGTGCCACCTCTATGAAAAGCAGCAAGATGGGAGCTTCATCGATGTCCGAGATGTTGTTGGAAATACGTAACGCAACCAAGGTCTACAAACAACGCGGAACGGGTGGCGCGAAACGCGAAGTCATCGCATTGCAGAACTTCAACCTGTCTATTCCCAAGAAGCCCGCGTCTATTATCACCATCGCCGGTGAAAGCGGCAGCGGTAAAACCACGCTGGCGCAGCTTGTTTTAGGCTTCACCCGTTTAACATCGGGGCAAATCATTTTTGATGGGCAGGATATTTCAAGCGCAGATGCCCAACAAATAAAAGATTATCGCCGCCAAGTACAGGCGGTCTTTCAGGACCCGTTTGGTGTCTATAATCCGTTTTACCGGGTTGAACATGTCTTCAATACAGTTATCACTAACTTCAAATTGGCGAGCAACCCACAGTCCCGCCGAGCCTTGTGTGAAAAAGCGTTGAATATCGTCGGTTTGCGCGGTGAGGATGTGCTGCGCAAATATCCGCACCAACTGAGCGGCGGTCAGCGACAGCGCATTATGATGGCGCGTGCTTACATGATTAGCCCAAAGCTTATCGTTGCTGACGAGCCGGTTTCGATGGTCGATGCATCACTGCGAGCGTCCATTCTAGACGTGATGATTCGCTTAAAAGAAGAGATCGGCATTTCGTTCTTATATATCACCCACGATCTCAGCACAGCTTATCAAATTGGTGACCAGATTTTCATTCTGTATCAAGGAACGATTGCTGAAAAAGGCAACACCATTCATGTGATTGATGAGCCGCGTCATCCGTATGTTCAACTGCTGGTGGATTCAGTCCCGGTTCCTGATCCTGATGTGAAATGGGAGGGTGAAATCAACCTGCCGTCGGACGAGGAAATGCGCACGTCAGTCAACAGCGGATGCCGTTTCTATCCGCGCTGCCCATCGCGCATGGATCGCTGCCTGACGGCGCAGCCACCACTGTATAAGATTGATGAAGTCGATCATCAAGCATCCTGTTATTTGTATGATGAAAATGAAGTCGCTGTCCTCAACAACAATTCCCGTTGAAGCTGAATCCTTTAGCGGAAAATTGAACTGATCATGATCGCCAACATTCTACTTTTTATTGCACCAAGGAGTTTCGATTTTGCTACATAAAGTACGCTGGACACCGCAGAAGATAGCCCAACGGATTCGGCTGATTGAACCGTTGGTCTATAAGCAACGGCATCCAATGGACGTTTTCCGCTATAAGACGCTGCCTAGTCCTCAGGAAGCCCCACCGGTTGCCCCTGATATTGACGATAGTGATTGGGAAACTATTCAACCCAATACCTATTGGGGAACATGGAGAACCGATTTTATCCTGCGTTCTCATTTTGAAGTTCCGGTTGAATGGGGGCAGGCTGAACCTATTGCCCTGTTTTTCCCGCTGGGGCAATCTGGCGATTTTAGCCATCCTGAAGCCTTAGCTTATATAGATGGCCGACCTTACGCCTCGGCAGACCGCCATCATCATGAAATTGTGCTGCCTAAGGAGTGGATTGACGGCAAAACCCACTCAATCGCCTTGCACGGATGGACGGGTTTGGGCGGCTGGGAAAACCATGACGACGATACCAAGCTCTATATGCGCGAATGTGCTGTCGTCCAGATTGACTCCGCTACCCGTGAATTTATTGCCGCCGCCCGTGTTTCATTAGAGGTCGCGGCGCAGATGGATGACAATGACCCGGTAAAAGGCCGGTTGTATAATGCGCTGGATGCCGCTTTCACCGTTCTCGACAGCCGTGATCCCTTGGGGACAGCCGCTTTTTATGAAAGTGTTCCCGCCGCGTTAGCCACTCTGAAAGAGGGTGTCGCTAAGGCTGGCGCGCCGATGGACGTGGATGTGATTGGTGTGGGTCATGCGCACATTGACGTGGCGTGGTTGTGGACATTAGGACAAACTGTTCGCAAATCAGGGCGAACATTTAGCAATGTACTGCGGCTGATGGAACAGTATCCTGAATATAAATTTTCGCAAAGCCAAGCGCAGCTTTACCAATATACTGAGCAAAACTATCCCGACATATTTGAACAGATCAAGCAGCGTGTGGCTGATGGTCATTGGGAAGTGATGGGCGGTACATGGGTCGAGCCGGATTGCAATGCCATCGGCGCAGAATCGCTGGCACGGCAGTTCTTGCTGGGGCGTACATACTTCCGCAAACACTTCGGTGATGTCGATACGCCTGTGCTGTGGCTGCCGGATACGTTTGGTTACAGTTGGGCGCTGCCGCAGCTTATCAAACAAGCGGGCATGAAATACTTCATCACCCACAAGATGAGCTGGAATCAGTACAACCACATGCCCGACCAAATTTTGTGGTGGCAGGGGTTGGACGGAACAAAAGTTTTAACTCACTTCCTGACCACGCCTTCCGGTGATGAATTTCTGCCACACTCGACCACCTATAACGGCATGGCTTCGGCAAAAGAAATCTTTGGCACATGGCGTAATTTCCGGCAGAAGGCAACCCACAGCGAACTGATTACGGCTTATGGCTGGGGAGATGGTGGTGGCGGTCCGACCCGTGAGATGATCGAAAACATCGAGCAGTTGAATAGCCATCCCGGCGCGCCGCGCGTTCGTACGGGAACTGTTCGCGAATTTATGGATCGCATTGATGAAGAAATCTCGGATAAGCTGCCGGTTTGGAATGGTGAGTTCTATTTCGAATATCATCGCGGTACGTACACCAGCCAAGCGCGCAATAAGCGCAACAATCGAAAGAGCGAAATCCTGCTGCACGACGGCGAGTTCTTGGCGGCGTGGGCATCGCTGTTGACGGGTGCGGCTTATCCTACAACAACGGTCGCAAGAGCGTGGGAATTGATTTGCTTAAACCAGTTCCACGACATTTTGCCCGGTTCGTCTATTGGCGAGGTTTATGTTGACAGCGACTGCGATTACGAGATTATTCGCGGTCTGGGTGAACAGGTACTTGAGGATGCAATCACTGCACTGGCAGCGACCTTACCCGCAAATACAGCGGTTCTGGCAGCCAACCCAACCTCATTTGGTGGGCGACAGATTGGCTTGCTCTCTGACAGCTTGAGCAGTGGTACACAACTGGCGGATGCAAAAGGTAACACGCTCGTCACCCAAGCCGTTGCAAACGGTACATTGGTTGAATTCCCCAACCTTGAGCCATATAGTCTACACGGATTGAGCGAAGTCAGCGGGCAGCCTGCCGCACCTGACGCAGGTTTGACCGTTGTCCAAAATAGTGCAGGTGTCGTGCTAGAGAACGCGCTTATCCGCTATGAACTGGATTCTTCTGGCGATATCAGCCGTATTTATGACAAGCAGGCTGACCGCGAAGTGATGAACCCGAACACGGTTGGTAACGCACTGCTGGCCTTCGAAGACCGCCCGATGAACTTTGACGCGTGGGACATCGATATTTTCTACGAAGATCGCACCGAGAAGATCAACGGCGTTGAAAGTATCACCGTTCTTGAACAAGGGCCGCTGCGTGTGGTGGTCGAAATCAAGCGTACTTACCGTAACAGCCAGATTCATCAGAAGATCGCACTCTACCGTGACAGCAAGCGTATTGACTTCGATACATGGGTGGATTGGCACGAGCATCACATCCTGCTTAAAGTGGCGTTCCCTGTCAATGTCATGAGTCCGGCGGCTACTTTTGATGTGCAGTGGGGCAACGTGGAGCGCTCGACGCACCGCAACACTTCATGGGATGTCGCGCGCTTTGAAACCTGCGCGCACAAATGGGCCGACCTCAGCGAAGGCAACTATGGTGTCGCAATCCTGAACGATTGCAAGTACGGTCATGACATCCACGATAATGTCATCCGGCTGACGCTGCTCAAGAGCGCTACCAGTCCTGACCGGAATGCTGATCAGGGCGAACATCTGATGACTTACAGCCTGCTGCCGCATGAAGGTAGTTGGCGGGCGGAAGTGGTTCAGGAGGCTTATAAGCTGAATGACCCGTTGATTTTGCGCCGTGTGAACGGTGCTTCGGGTACACAAGCGCCGACCTCGCTGGTATCGGTCAATGTCGAGACGACTGTCATTGAAACCGTCAAGCAGGCTGAAGATGGCAACGGCATTATCGTGCGACTGTACGAAAACCAGCGCAATCGTGGCAAGATCACCTTGAGCTTCAGCTTCGATGTGGCTGAAGCCTATCACACGAATTTGCTGGAAGAAAATCAGGACCGGCTGACGGTCGAGAATAATCAGGTGAAGGTGGACATTACCCCTTACCAGATTATCACTATGCGCGTCGTCCCGAAGAAATAATGTAAGCCGGATTATATCCCGAACCGAATTGGATATATGTAACAAGCAAAAGTCACCTGTTATCAGGTGGCTTTTGTTTTGATGATGAATTGCTGCGAATGCTGCAAATGATTCGCAAGTTTCGCATATTTTGCATACTTCCCGCCGAATTGTCCGGCGGAATTAGGGGAGCGCGGCGCTGAATCGACATTTTGTGCCGGCGGGAAGCTCCCTCAATGCCACTGAAATGACACTAATCCGGTGGATGGCTCGGCTGATGCCACCGCGTTGCAATAGTGGCAATGGGTTAACCCTATTTTCCTCACCCCCATCCAAATCATAATCGTGAGTGGTGGGAAAGGGAGGTCGAATGCTCGCATCCTCAGTCGTAATACTCCGGCAGCTTCTTCAGTCCTTGCCACTGTTCCATATCGTGTCCAAAGATCACCAACCCGATATGTTCCCGTTCGACTAGATCAAGCAGTTTGATGGTACTGGCGCGAGTCGCCCCGGCATCGGGATTGTCGCCATCGTCCTGCTTGTCACGGGTAAAGCCGGCGCGGAAGGCGACGGCATCAACCGTCAGGAGAACCGTACCGGTTTTGGGCAGCCGCAGCAGCACCGATTGATGACCAACTACATGTCCGCTGGTTTCGATCAACTCCAGCCCCGGCAGCAGCTGCGTGTCGCCATCCACCAATCGGATGCGCTCCATTGGCTGATCCCATTGGGAGCGAAGGGCTGCAAAACGGGGGTTGCCCGCTACAGCATCCAAATGATGCGCACGCTGAACAATATATTGGGCATTGGTGAAGTCCGCGTGTCGTCCGGCATGGTCGATGTCGTAATGGGTCGAAATGACCGTATCAATATCTTCCGGTTTTAGGCCAATGCTTGTCAACTGTTCGATCACATCTTGCCCATTCTCCATATCGGTTTCTTCTTCAGGCAAAATTTCCGGCAGACCCGTGTCAATCAGAATATTTTTGCCGTCATCGGTTTGCACCAGATAGGAAACAAGCGGAATCTGGTATTTCGGCATATCGCCAACCTGCATTAGATAAAGGCGCTTCACGGCATTCTGGCTCATAATCATTTCCTTATAGGGTCCGTTATCGCGTGTCGATAGGTGTATCGTAGCACAGCCACAGAAGGAAAGTCTTGAATAATAACGCAATTTACAAGGCAATAATTGGCGTGGATGGGATTTCGGCGGGTGTAAGGCCAATAAAATGCTTCAGTGAACGGGTAAGATGCGGTTGGTCACTGTAGCCGGCTTCGCAGACCGTATCGAAAATTGATGCTCCCTGTTTAAGAAGGGCTGCTGCATAACGAGCACGCTGGATTTGGCGGATGGTTCTTTGGGATAAGCCTGTGGAACGGCGGAAGCGATACTGAACCATGCGTAATGACAGCGATTGTGACCGTCCCTGATGGACGGCGTTCGTGATTGGTTCGTGCACGAGGATACCTGCGCGTACCAACTGGTTGACAAAGGTATCGGCATTTTCATAGGTTGGAACCTGCCAAGTGGAATGACCCAACGAAAATGAACGCCCTGAGGTATCAGGCAGAACGATATGCCTGTCAATGAATGAGCCGGGGAGAATATCAGGCACAAAAGTTCCGAGTTTAAATATGATGCCAAACCACTCCGCCCCGTCCGGAAATGTTTTGCAGCTTGCGCCTGTCTCTGGCCCATGAAGACTGATTGAAAGGCGTCCTCTACATTCGGCGATGACCATTGACCAGACAGTTGTCGAAATCGACGTCAATGAACCTGCTTTTTCGCTCCGTGTTTTCCAAATTCGTTCAACAAACGGCGAATCGGCGTGTCTTTCTTCAAAATGAGGGAACATGCTTCCTAGCCTACAAAGGGGACAAATCTGGAAATACAAGCACCGGTCAAGCCTTAAATTCGCCCTCAGGCGAAGTGGCTGAGGAGAGGACATCTTTGGGAGTGAGTACCCGCGAAAATCCAATTCGGGAGCACACATAGGTGCTCCCCTACGGGAAGGCTTGCTATCTAAGAATAACATTCCCCTAAAATGTGTCCTGTCCTCAGGCGAGGTGGGGAGGGACTTCAATACCGGACAGGTCTTGAACCCTTGTCCCTACGAAATCAGGTGATTAAGGAACAGGGTGCTACCCACAAAATATACACCATCTAAGTTTAGAACAAAAGTTCACAAAAGTAAAGCCGCAATGGTTCGAGTTTTCAAACCTTGCTTCCGTTTGAGAAGCGGTTCATGCGTCATTTATTAGGACAGCGTCAGCGATTCGTCGCTGTTGATGGTGACCCAATTATTAAACGTGAGCAGGCCATTCTCCGCTTGGAAAGCTACGGGCTGCCCGTTAAGAGTCACTGATGATATTGGGTTGGTCATACCGTTGGGTAACTGAAATTGTTTTAGTCGGATGTGACCATACAAAAGACGAAGTTCAAGCTGAGTATCGGTCTTTACATATTCACCCCAACCGGAATCCAGTGACCAGAAACAGCGAAAAGGTTCGCCGGTATTCAAAATAGGATCAAATCCAATCATCCCGCTGACCATATCAAAGGAAAATCCTGAGAGGGTGTTGAGCAAAGCGTAGGAGGCCATCGAACGGGCATAGTTACTACCGCACTCAATTTCATTCCAAGGATTACGCTTCTTACCATCATAACGTTCACGGATGGATTCGATGACGCTTAACCCTTCTTCGAGCATGTCGTACTGCATCATTTGAATAGCGGCGGAATACTCAAAACCATGCATGGTTTCCTGCGAGTAAGGCACTGGAATAACCGGCTTGTAGTGCGACTCGGGCCATGTAGAGATAACCATGCCCATTTCGTCATTCAAGCTGTAGATTCGACAGGGGTTATAGGCATCACGCTGGCGTTTGAAATTGTATTTATAGAGCGACTCGACCGCCGCGCGGGTTTGGTTCGGGTCAAAAATTTCACCTAATCCATAAAGATTGGCGTGCCATTGGGCAAGAATCTGGTCGATGGCACAGCCATCCCCGATTTGATATTTGATTTCTCCATCTTCACTGTTCCAATAGACATCGGACGTTTTGCCGGCTTTCAGGGTCACACTGCCGCCGTCAAAAGCACGTAACTGCTCGCGGTCTTTCAGATCAACGCGCTGGACATAGAATTCCCCATTAAAGAGATGCTTGTCTGTCCACGCCTTGCCGCGCTCAAAAATGGCATTGTACTCGCTGGCGCTGTCGTGTTCGCCTAAATGGGCTGCCATTTCGGCTGCGGCCTTCAATGCTCCCAGATAGAAGCCTGTCAGCCAACTATTCGGGCCAAAGAGTTCCATATCGAGCGTGTGATGCTGCCGCCCCCAGATGACACCGGTTTTATCGGGATCCCAACGGTCTTCATTCGCCGGACTCCATGCGAATTCCAGCGATTGTTTGACTTTCGGCCAAATGGAGCGCAGCCAATCGCTATCGCCGCAAATTTTCCAATCACGGTAGGTTTTCATGACGCCGCCAAATTGTCCGTCAACACAGGGGCGAAACTCCCAATAAGCAACACCTAACGGCAGTTGGATGCGGAAGGGCATTCCTCCATCCGGACGCAGGTTATAAACGTAATCCGCCGTTCGCATGGTGCGTTCAAGTTTTGGAAATAAAAAGGGCAGTGCCTGCGCATAATTCCAGACATGGGTGCATGTGCCTTCACAGCAGCCTTCAGTGGGATGCAGCCCTTCCCAACCATAAAATGTGCCATCTTCCAAGCGCAGCACGGTAGGGGTTTTTAAAATCGAGATATTGGCTGACACAGCATCGATTACCGCAGCGGGTAATGTCGAAGCAAAAAGCGCGTCCTTAAAAAGTTTGGTTTGGTCGTAAAGGCGCTGCCAATGCTCAAAGGCATAACGGGCACTGGCTTGCGAATCTTGCCACAAGGTGGCATAAAAGTTTTTCCAGATGGGCGAAATGCCGGCTTTAGCGGCGGCTTCTGCCGCATTTGGATTCCAATAGTTGATGCAGTTGGGGAAATTCCAACTGATGACGAAGCGAACGGCTTGAGTTTCCCCCGGCATGACATGGATGTGTGCGGCAAGCAGCGCTTCGTTTTGATCGCCGCTGGCACCGGCTGGATAGGTTCGATTTTTGATCGACCCCGGCGTTGTAAAATCGCGCCAATAGACTTCGAGCGCGTCAAACCATTCGCCCCGAAACCAATACTGCTGAACGCTGGTTTGGGATGCATCGGTTGCCAGCGTTAAGTCGCCATAGCGAGGATCTGTATTGGCTAAAGAGTCGCACGTCAGGTGAACGGAAGTCAGGCCATTTTCCTTGACCAGCTTATTGAGATTATTGGCGGGCAAGGGATTACGCAGTGTTCCGGCGATGGTGTAATCAATCGGCTGGTCGCTGGTATTGTTCACCGAGATTTCAAAGAAGGCGGCGGGAATACCTGAATCGTGGTCGTTAAGCGGAATAAAGGGATTGAAAGCACGCATCTTTACAGTACCGGGAAATCTTTCTTCGTTGAAGGTGATTTCAGCCAGTGGAAATTCGCCGCAAAACTCGGCCTCTTTAAAGTGCGGCATTCCGGTTAGATATTCACGGCGCGGCCCCCATCCATAGGTTGACCAGCGCGGGCCTTGCAGCTCGCCCATGTAAGCCGGATTTAGATCGCTGTGCAGCACACGGGCATCCAGCACTTTACCATCACGCTCGGCTTTGATGGCAAAGTGAGAGAAGCCGTTAACCGAACCTTTGTTGGGACGGTTGAAAATTTCCCAGTCAATCAATCGTCCATTTCCTGCCAGTCCGATGCTGCCTGTGCCGATTCCGCCGAGCGGAAAGCTGATCTGGTTGAGGTGGTCATTGCGGTAAATAAATTGGGTCATGATGTCATCCTAATTTTGTTGGGTGAGGGCTGGCAGTCGATAAGTGGGACGCGGCGGCAACGGACGAAAACATTCAAAGTGAGTCAGGTAATAACGTGCTAACGGGTCTGGTTTGACAGCATCAATGCTTTGAAGCGCCATCTGTTGCAGGGTATTCGGATCGGTACTGACACGAGCATTCAACACAAATTCAAGTTGGTCGGTGGGAATATCTTCCGAGTCGACATCCCATGCGGCGGGAAACCCGTGCTGAGTGATGCTGGCTTTAAAATTCGCTGACAAGGTGCTGACATGGGTTTTGATATGGGCGATTTGCGAACCCGCTAGTGCTTGCTCAAGCGCAGTTAGCAAATTGGCTGTCCAATGACGGGCTGAAAACGGTGTGGATGAGCGCACGATTCCTTTGGCATTTAACCAAGCCAGTTCCGCTTCGGCTTCGGCATAGCGGTCATAGTCTACTGTCATGGTAAAGGCGCTGGAGCTTGTTTGCCCCAGTACAGTCTCCAGCCATTGATCAACACCTTGACCAGTATGTGCCGATACACTTAACAAACGGGCATGGCTATACTGCGACTGAAGCGCGGCTTGGCGTGTCCATAAATCGTCTGCCAAGAGATCAGCCTTGTTCAGCAAAATAAACTCGGCTTCGGCAAGCTGACGATCAAAGAGGTAGGACACATTGGCAGAAAATTGGTCTAACTCACGGGCTGCATCTACCAACACTGTTAAGGGTGCTACTTCGAACTGTGCCGGATAATATTCCGCAAGCGGACGCAGAACCGTCGCGGTCAAATCAGTGCAGCTTCCGACAGGTTCAGCGAGGATAACATCCGGTTGAACAGAATCCATGAGCTGTCGCAGCGCTTGTAATAAATCGGGAAAGGCGCAGCAAAAACAACTGCCTGAAACTTCTGATACGGGGAAATTTTGCTGTGACAGCAAGAGCGTGTCAACGAGGTCTTTGCCCTGATCGTTGGTCACTAAGCCAACGCGATAGCCTTGCCCGGTCAGCAGACGCGCACTTTTCAGTAAGAGTGTTGTTTTGCCCGCACCGAGGAATCCGCCAATAATTATTAAACGAGTCGTCATATTAAGAAGCCAAAAATTTTTTTACATCAACAGCAATAGGTTTCAGGCTGTATTCATACCTAATTTTTCAAAAATTGACCACTAGGCCATTGATTTGGCGGTATCAAATAAATCGACACGAGATTGTTGAACAATTCGTGTTCTCTCGTGTCGATCAATCGGTTTTCAGAAACGCCTATTTCAGCGTGTTAATTGCTGTGGAATTAAGCCTCAACCGCTTCTGGATTAACGGTCTTCCATGTATTAATGAGTGATTCGGCAATGGGCTTGATAACATCGTTATCGTGCAAATAACCAATGTGAGACAGTGGATTCCATTCGGTCAAGAAATTGCCGACGTTGACCTCTCTGTCGGCACTGACCGCCCTTGAATACGCCGGATTCAGATCACGCAGCGGGAAGCCTACCAAGTCGTCTTTGTCGTAGTAATTGATCCACGCGCTTTGCAAGTCAGGATAGTGATTCAGCAGTTGTGGCGAAGGAATTTGAATCGGTCTGCCAAACTCGCGGAAGCGCAGGCTCCACAATGCTAATGGACTGCCCAATGTATAGAGCAAGTTCAGCGTTTCGCCACGTTCTAAGGCAGTGTCGGTCATCTCGACCCGTACTTGGTCGCTAATCAATTCTGGCTTTTGCAGGTCATAAACAAAATTACTGGTAATCACTGTTCCTAAACTATGGGAAACGATACACAGCGGCGCCTCGGGACCAGCTTCTTGAGCCAACGTACGCAGCGTTTTGGCGTATTCCACATGAATGTCATCGTAGGCTTTGCGGTCAAAAGCGGTGGGTTGATAGGCCAGCGCATCCGCTACATAATCAATCATCAGCCGCCGCAGCTCGCGGAACTGCATCGGGCCGGCTGCGATCACGCGATCCCACAATGCATCTTCTTTTTCCTGCATGGCGCGCGCCCAATAAACCGGCTGAATGATCACATCTTCGCCGCAAGTTGCATGACAAAGTTTTTGAAGGGTGACCTTGAGTTTATCGGCAAATTCGGGTGCCTGCCGACCGATACCATGTACGACTGCCACTGCAATTTTTTGTGTCATCCGGTTGCCCCTCTCAAAATGATCACGGACTTATCTTACTAACTCATGTAACGCACTGACACCCTCACCCTAAATCCCTCTCCCTCAGGGCGAGGGACTTCCAATCCTCAGCGATTTTTACTCCCCTTCTAGCTGAGGGACGTTTCGCAGGGGCTGGGGGATGAGGGTTCTGCGTAAGGTGACTTACTAATGTCGCGATCTCTTCATTCTTAGACAAAGATAACACAATTCACCGAATCGACTATTCGGTCGCGAACAAGGTCGGCATGGCATATCGGATGTTCGCGAGAATAACCTTCGCATATTGTTCTGCACCAGCTGGATTCGGATGCCCAACCGAGGCGCGCGGCCCTGCGATTTGCTCGATGATGTTCAAGCGGCTGGCATGAGTAATGCAAGCTTGTGCCCGACGATCCGCAATTTCGGATGGGTCTTGCGGCGAAAGGTCAGCGTTCACGCCAAATAGCAAGGTGTTTGGCGCACCAATGGCGTTGTCTTGTTTAAATTTTGGATCCGCGAAATAAATGCGCTCTTTGGCCTCCGGCAACATGCCGACTATATCAACAATCGCCTTGCTGATGCATTCATGAGCATAATCGCTAAAGCGGGTGCAGCGTTCAATCAGCCCCTTGGTAAGCCGGCTTCCGAGTACGTCTATGACCAATTCGCCGACCGCGTTTGGCAGCAACGGTACGGAGAATCCGATGCCTTTCAGGACATTGAGCAGGATGGCTCTTTCCGAATCCTCACTAAAGGCCTGATAGTAACCCACAACGATGATCAGTGCGTTTGGAAAACAGTGATAAGCCTGTTCGAGCAGCAGTTTCATCTTGCGATAAAACGCGTCCTCGATGTATTTGTCCATTTCACGATCACGCAGATTGAGGATGCGGGTAATATCAACATCGTTCACGCCGCCAGAGATCATGACTAAGTTTACGGCGGGGTCACGCTCATTATTACCCAGCGCGCCTTTGATCTGTTGGAAGATGGTTGGTTCACGGACCGGAACCTCGCCATCTATCGGGGGTTTGTCGGTGATGACATCCGGTTCGCCAATGACTGCGCCGGAATGCGCCAGAAAAACATGATTAGAGGTCAATCCATACTGTTGCAGCTCGTTCGCTACTAACGTGTGAATCTTTTGGGTCTCGTATAAACCCTGTCCCCACATTATGCTGTCACCCAACACAACCGTTTTGAAATTGGTACGCGCTGCTATCATTGTGCCTATATTCCATTCCACCCATAAGCTCTAACCATTTGCATTATAAAGGTGAGACAGTGACAAATGACCGTCTACTCGGCCTAATTGTGTGGGGCATTTCATTCAGGAATTGATGTCAAGATTTTACCGAATCACGTCACTACACAACAATCTGGAGCGAACAACAAAATGCCCGAACAGGAAGTTCTTAAAGGCGGCAACAGTAATCAGGTCATCAGAGAGGCCAACACCGTCGTTCGGAATACTGGAGCGTGGTCACCTTTTGTTCATGCCTTACTTAAACATTTGCAGGAATCTGGCTTAAAAGAAGCGCCTGTACTCATCGAAACGTCAGCCGATAAAGAAAGACTGACCTTTATCGAAGGTGAGGTTGGGAACTATCCGCTGAAACCGTACATGCAGTCCGACAATATACTGGTCGAAGCAGCGCGGCTCTTACGCCGCTTTCATGACTTGACTGTGGATCTGGTGAAAGAGTCGGCAAACACTTCTGCCGAAGTCATTTGCCACAACGACTTTGCCCCGTATAACTGCGTCTTTCAATCGGGGCATCTGGTTGGGATTATTGACTTTGATACTGCCGCACCGGGGAGCCGTGTATGGGATATGGCTTATGCCGTCTACCGCTTTGTGCCGCTGACAAATGATCTTCACTCGCAGGATTGCGGCTGGAATCCCATACCGGATCGCATGGCAAGGCTCAGGCTGTTTTGTGATACCTATGGGGTAACGCCTGAAGATCGGCGTAAACTGATCGACACTGTTCAAGAACGACTTCGTTCACTGGTTAACTATATGGAAAGAAATGGCTCAAATATGGAGCATATTCCGCTTTATATGAACGATTTGAAGTATATCGCCGGGCATCAAACACGGTTTATGGAAGCCATTATCAAATAAATTCATGGGCAGAAGAATACACTTTCATGACATTTCAAATTGACGACGCGGCTTTGGCTCACATCTGGGCGGCACATGGGTTAGGCGAGGTGCGAACCGTCGATTGGGCAGGTAAGGGCGTGAATAATCCGGCATTTGTGATTAATGATGCCTACGTTATTCGCTTCGATGGCCTGATTAACGAAGGCGTTTCACGTTTTGAAGGTGAGAAAGTCGCCTATGATCTCCTGAAGCAAGCTGGTATTCCCTGTCCAGAGGTCATCATCTTGGATGACAGCAAAACACTTGCGCCTTACGACTACACGATTATGACCAAGGTGGAAGGTACAAGCCTGCTGGATAGTTGGTCAGAACTCACACCTATCCAACAACAAGCGGTCGCTCAAGAAGCCGGACAGTTGCTGGCACGGATGCACAATATCACGTTGTCTAACTTCGGTGATTTGTATGGCACAGAAGGTGTATTTGACAGTTGGTACGCCTACATTATGCATTATTTTGAGCATGACTCGCAGCGGGCAGTGAGCGAAGGTTGGCTTGTGCCCGTTATCCGTGACCGGATGCACACGGTTTTAGAAGTCTATCGCCCACTATTTGAGACCGTGACTCAACCTCGCCTCATTCATTGGGATTATCACTTTGGTAATCTGATGCAGAAGGACGGCAAAATCACCGCTGTGCTGGATTTTGAATGGGCGTTGGGCGGTGATCCTGCCCACGACTTCAATCGTCGCGATGAATGGGAAAGTGAGTGTCCCGGCAGCAGCGCTTTAGTCTACAAGGGATATACGTCGCTTCGTCCGCTGCAACCGGATCACGAAACTCGTGTCGCGCTCTATGAAATGTTGTGGTTTCAAGACTGCGTTATCAACGCGCGAGATGCTGCCGAAGCGGACTTTATGCGCACCCAATTGGCAAAGCGTCTCATGTGGTTAGAGGAACACTGCTAACATCTCAGCTATAATGGATGGAATTAAGTAGTAGGGGTGTTATGAAACATGGCTATCCAAGAACAAGTTTTGCGGGATGGTATTGTTGTCTCTCGCGAAATCGCTCATGGACAACCATGTGTGGCTAGTACCCGCATCATGGTGCGTTTAATATTAGATTTACTGGCATCTGGAAAATCCATTTCCGAAATCATCTCTGACGACTACTACCCAGATTTGACCGAAGAAGATGCTTTAGCTTGCATAGCATACTCAAATGATAAACATTAGTCATGCGGAGGAGGCACGCCTCCTCTCTACTCAATCTCTGTGTCTCTGTGGTTAAGTTTTCCCTATGAGTTCAGCCGAAACGGTTTCTCCACCCGCGCCCATTTCCAGCAGCGAAGCCCGACGTGCCGCCCGTAACGCCGGAGCAATTGCTGCTGCGACCTTGATTAGTCGTGGGATGCAGTTCGCGTGGCAGTTGTTTTTCACGGCGGCGCTGGGGCCAGCCATCCTCGGAATTTATGGCACGGTCAGCGGTTTCACCCAAATTGGTTCAGCGATTGCTGCCTTTGGCATGTCGCCCATCGTCATCCGTGATGTTGCCCGACAACCCCAAGCAGCCGGAAAATATCTGACGACGACGCTGGTTATTCAAACGCTGCTGGCACTGGTTTCGTATGTCATCTTGAATATCGCAGCGGCGGCAGGCGGATATGGCGAGGCGGTGCGGGTTTTTCTGGCGCTTTCCGCCATCAACCTGATTGTCGATACCTTTGGCAACATGTGCTTCGATTTGCTGCTTGCCCGTGAACAAATGGTCACCACTTCAATCGTCAGTGTGGCTCATGTGGTGGCACTCATCGCCTTAGCCGCGCTGGGATTAGCCAGCGGCTATAGTTTGTTCGGCATCTATGCAGGGGTAACCGTCGCCGGTATTTTGCGTTCAATCACCTTATGGGTGCTGGCATGGCGACAGGGCATCCGTCCGGTGTGGCCGTTTGATTGGACACTCGCCAAACCGGTACTCATCAACAGCGCACCACTGGCGTTTTCGGCGTTCATCACCTTGGCTTATCAACAAGTCGATAAGCTGGTGACCAACCGCCTGATTGGTGACAGCGAAACAGGTTATCTGGTAGCGGCCTTTGTCATCTTTTTCGGTGTGGTTGAACTGCTGAATACCACCGTCCTCACGGCGTTCTATCCCTTGATGGCGCGCTCCTACGGCGACGGCAAAAACGATCAATTCGGTTTTATCGTCGAGAAATTGGCTTTTTTCACCTTATTACTGTGCTTACCACTGACGTTGGTCATTTCGCTGTTTGGTCATTGGCTGACTATGCCCATCTGGCGCGAGAATCTGCGCCCTGCCGCTGATGTCTTGAGCATCCTCATCTGGTATGCGCTGGTGATGATGGTCGGAAATAATCTGTCACAAGCCATGCTGGTACAAAACCGTCAGCGCCGCTTACTGCTCATCAAAATTTGCGGGCTGGGGATTAATCTGGTGCTGCTGGCGGTGCTGCTGCCGCGTTTGGGTGTGTTCGGCGCACCGGTAGCGTCCGTGTTTGCTGAAAGCAGCGTGTTTGTTTTGCTTCTTGTCAACTTCCGCGCTGTCGGTTGGGATATAAGCCGGATGATGCCGCGTGTGCTGCGATTGATTATGCTCGGCATCGCAACTGCTGGAGTCATGCTGCTGCTGCGTGATGTCAGTTGGCTTTTAGCCCTGATACTGGGATTAATCGTTTATCTGGTAGGGGTATTCGTTTTGCGGGTGCTGGCGGCTGACGATTGGGATTTGCTCTACCGTTTATCAGCGGCACTTCCCGGTGGCAAGTTCTTGCTGCGTTATTGGAAGCGCGATGTCCACGTGAATTGGTGAGACAGTGGAGATGTGCCAGCGATACATTTACTCGTATCGCTGGCGGGTTTTTCTGAAAGCAATTTTCAGTCAAAAAATAATTTTATTCGGACAGCGTTAGCAAAATAAGTTCGTGCTCGACTCAATATCAGCGAAGATGGCAGTGATGACTAATAAAGTGTTGCTGCTTGCTGTCCTAGCCCTTGTACATCCCATTCATTTAGGCCGCTTTTGGCATAAGTTGTCCGACCACATCGAGCAGACGTTCCGGCGTAAATGGCTTGGCAATAAAGGCCGAGCACCCGAAACTCTGTGCCAATTTCATCTCGACGCTGCCTGTACGCGCAGTTACGGCGACGATAGGCGGTGCATTAACCCCACCAAGCTGCTTCTTGAGCGCCAAAATCAGATTGCGTCCATCAACATCCGGCAGATCGAAATCCATCAGGATCAAATCAGGCCGGTTTTGGCGGGCAAACTTGGCTCCATCCAAGCCACGAATGAAATGCTTAACCTCGAAACCTGATGTGGTTAATATATGGATAACCATATCAGCGTTTTGTTGGTTGTCTTCCACCAGCAATATATAGGACATGATAACCTCTTTCTATACGTCAACTTTAACTTGTTTCAAGGCACGTAAAGCCTGTTCAACCTTATTCAGCAGCGCTTCCGGTGTAGCCGGTTTACGCAGGTAATAGCTCGGATACAATTCATCCTCTGGAATACGATTTTCATCGGCGGTGCAAACGACCACCGGAATGATGGCGGTTTCGCCATTTTGCTTGAGCATTTGTAGGACATCCCAGCCGCTGATGTCGGGCAGATACACATCCAGAATGATGGCGGCAGGCAGTAAACCACTGGCTAGATCGAGTGCTTCTTCTCCGGTGTTGGTATCCACCACTACATAATTGGCCTGTTCCAGAATGGTGCGGAGCAGGCGGCGCGTATTCATGTCATCTTCGACCAGCAGGATCATTTCCTGCTCGGAGTCAGTTGCGCTTTCGAACACTTGCATTTCAGAGTCGAGCCGAGGTGCTGCATTAACTTCGCCCGTAATCCGTTCCGCTGAAATCGGAAGCGTCACGGTGAAGACACTGCCGCGTCCGACTTCACTGGTGACGGTCAAGTTACCACCGTGCATCAAGCTCAACTGCTTACTAATGTCCAAGCCTAAGCCTGTGCCGCCATATTTCTTATCGGTGTCATTTTCGGCCTGTTGGAAGCGGTCAAAAATAACAGCCAGCGCCGATTCGGGAATGCCGATGCCTGTGTCAGTCACAGAAATTTTCACACAATCGTCCTCAACACGGGCTGAAAGGGTAACGCTGCCGCTCTCGGTAAATTTGAGGGCGTTTGACATGAGGTTCAAAATGATCTGGCGTACACGCATCGGGTCTGCCCAAATCTTGGGTAAATTCTCAGGGAAATCGGAGCGCAGTTGAACTGGCTTCCCTTTCAACAACCCGACAGAGGTTGCCATAACACCCCGAAAAAGTGACGGCAGTTCGGTTGCATCGCGGTGTAGTTCCAACTTACCGGCTTCGATCTTGCCCAAGTCCAGTACGTCGCTGATGAGGCCCACCAGATAATGACCATTTTCTTCAATAAGCTGCACAAACGGTTTGTGGGCTTCGGAAAGGCTCTTGTTCTGGAACATCTTGGGCATGTTGAGCATCGAGTTTGAGTAACCGATGATGACGTTCAGCGGCGTACGCAGTTCATGGCTCATGTTCGAAAGGAAAGTGGACTTGGCTTTGCTGGCTTGTTCAGCCTGCTTCTGCGCTTCAGCCAACTGCTTGTTCACCATTTCAAGCTTGGAGCTGTAATGCTGCACTTCCAGATAGGCTTTTTGAAGCTGCTCGCTCTGGTCATAGAACATTTCGGCGCGACGGTTGTCTTTACGTTGGTTGTCCAATGTCCAGCGAATGCGTTCGTCAGATTGAAAATTCTTCAGATAGAAGATGGCTGCAAGTGTACAGTAAAGCATGATGGGAATGACGGATGGCACAATGGACGGCCCAAAGCCAATGGAAAAACTGGCAAAAACGACTGCTGACAGAGATACCATTGTCGTTACAATCGACATTTCGCTGTATTCAAGCACGAGGCTGGCCACGGCAATCGGTAGAACCAGTAAGGCATAAATGGTAGCGTTCGGCCCGACATAGGCCAATTGCAATGCTACAGAAAAGGTTAAGCCGGTAATGAAGACATAACCGGCTGAATCGACACGTTTGGATTTGAGGATGAGGTAACTCAGTATTGTGCAAACGAAAAGAACAAGAAATCCTTTTGGCTGCAGCCCCATTGTGCCAGCCGGATTAAATTGGCTGAATGAGACATAGAGCAGTAGGGACACGATGCTTGATATAAGGAGAATAACATTTAGAGCATCACCACGCTCGTCGCGAAGGTCTTCACTCAAATCGCCCGGAAGAACTGATTGTGTAGACTTCATAATTCAATCTGATCCTCTGATAGGTAGTTAATGAAATCATAACGTTACAAATCTGGCAGAAATAATTGAGGAATTCAAAGTTTGTAAATTTTTAATTGTAGAGCGTGAATTGGCGCAAATTTACTGAAAATTTCACAAATTTGACTACGTTTGTGAAAAAATTAACGCAAATTTGTCCAAAATCGGCTTATTTATCTATATTTTCTGTTTTTTTATAACGATTTACATTATTGGCTGCTGCTGCAAAACGGGTCAGATTACGACCTAGAAGAATAAAGAAGAGGCATTGATAAGTGGAGGTATTTATTAAACGTGAAAACAGTGATCGAATGCACGGGGTTCAAACTGGCTCAGGCGTTTCTCTCAATACGCTGATAAACGCTTCCTTAATATAGGTGCGGCTGATAGGTATTGAGTCATTGAGAGCATTAAGGTCTGTGCGGTGTGAAAACCACGCGTATTCCCCACAGCTAACCCTTATCATTTTCGAGTAATCGCGCTGATTGACTTGCAAGTTTTATTCTGTTATCCTACTATCTGTGAAATGGTGCGAATGTCCCCCATTGTTTCGGCGTTTTTCATCTTTCCCACATCTGATAAACCACAGTAAGAAATGTAGAAGACAATGCAATTCGACGATCTAAAGTTAATCGAACCCCTGCTGCGGGCTGTCCGCGCCGAGGGTTATACAACTCCTACCCCTATTCAAGAGCAGGCTATCCCCCATGTGCTGGAAGGCCGTGATTTGCTGGGTGTTGCCCAGACCGGCACAGGTAAGACAGCCGCTTTTGCGCTGCCTATCCTCCAACATCTGGCGCAAAAACCGCGTCAGGGGCATCACATCCGCGTGCTGGTGCTTGCGCCGACGCGGGAACTGGCCAGCCAAATTGGTGACAGCTTCCGTGCTTATGGGCGCAACACCGGCGTGAAACAAGTCACCATTTTTGGTGGCGTTGGTCAACAGCCGCAGGTTGACCGGCTTCGGAACGGCCCTGATGTGTTAGTGGCAGCTCCGGGGCGTTTGCTTGACCTGATGAACCAAGGTCATGTGCGGCTCGATAAGATTGAAGTGTTCGTACTCGATGAAGCTGACCGGATGCTCGACATGGGTTTTATCCATGACGTGCGCCGGATTATCGCTGCACTGCCGAAGCAGCGGCAAACCCTGCTGTTTTCGGCGACCATGCCCGAAGAAATTCAAGATTTAGCACACAACATTTTGATTGATCCGGTGAAGGTCGAAGTCACGCCGGTGGCTTCCACTGTTGAGAAAATTCAGCAGTCAATCTTTTTTGTAGAAAAGAAAGACAAGCCGGCGCTGCTGGAACATCTCTTGCAGGATAAAAACATCAGCCGCGTACTGGTGTTTACCCGTACTAAACACGGCGCAAATAAGGTTGTGCAGCGGCTTGGAACGGCGCGCATCCACGCCGAGGCTATCCATGGCAACAAGTCACAGACAGCCCGTGAAGCGGCCCTCAAAAACTTTAAGTCAGGCCGGACGCGGGTGCTGGTTGCCACCGATATTGCCGCGCGTGGTTTGGATGTGGATGAAATCAGCCACATTATCAACTACGATTTGCCCAATGAACCGGAAACTTATGTACACCGTATCGGTCGAACTGCCCGCGCCGGAGCATCGGGTATCGCATTTTCGTTTTGCGACACTGAAGAACGCGCTTTCCTGCGCGATATTGAGCGTTTGATTAAGCTGCATGTTCCGGTGGTCGAGGAGCATCCCTTCCAGTCCAGCTTACCGGCGCCCCAGCCAACCGACTTCAACCGTCGCGGTGGGCCACGCGTACAAGCGCCTCGCCCCCAGAACGGTGAACGTCAGCAGGGACAAGGCGGCGGGCGGTCACAGCGACAGCGTTCACGCAATGGTAATGGTCGCAATGAACAGCGTCCGCAGGCGGCTCAACCTACCCGCGAGAACCGTCCTCAGGGCGACCGGCGCAATAATCAAGCGCGTGATAACCGCTCACAAGGTGAACGTCCGAAGTTTGGAAACGGCAGTTTCAATCCGCAAAACGTCCACCCCCGCGAAGAAAACCCATCGGGCAGCCGCCAAAATGGAGACCGCCGCAATGACCAAGCGCGTGATAACCGTTCACAGGGCAGCCGTCCTTATGGGCAGCGTCCGCAGGGTCAGCAGCCGAACAACGGCAGCTCCGGCGAACGACGCGGTGACTCACGGACTCAATACAATAGTGGGCGTCCACAGCGCGATAATGCTCAACCTTCGGATGCTCCTGCTGTACCCGCGACTCCGGTGCGTCGTAAGCGTCCTTTGCCACCGCCGGATCAACGTGAGCAGCCCGTGTTGACCGACCGTTTTGGTAATCCACTGCCGATGAAACCCAAACCAGTCACAACCCCGACTGAAGAATAGTCGTTAGTCTGTAGTCATTAGTCTTTAGAGAGCGTGGTGTAAACCGCGCTCTTTTTACATCAGCTCAAAGGACGGTGAATGATGCTACACCCCACAATTTTCACTACTCATCGCAGTCCGTTTCATCAAAAACGCGCCTTGGATGCTGCCCCGCCCGAACTCAGTGTGACGATGCTCACGCATACAGATTACGCCGACTTGCTGCCTTATTTAGCACAGGCCGAGTATCTTATCTCCGAGCGTGTTGGGGTCATTGACGAAAAAATAATTAAAGCTGCCCCCAACCTCAAATTGATTTTGCGACTCGGTTCGATGTACGACGACATTGATCTGGTCGCTGCCCGACAGGCAGGGGTAATCGTCTGCAAATGGCCTGATGCGGGTGCTGCTGCGGTTGCCGAGCATAGTGTCATGCAAATCTTGGCGCTCATCAAAAGGCTGCGAGAAGTAGAAACCGCTGCGCTCGAAGCCAGCCCGCGTTGGGGTGAGAGCCGCCGCACCGATGAGAATACTTTTTCCTATAACTGGTCGAAACGCCAGCAGATTGGTACCCTTCATAGTCAAACAGTGGGTATCCTCGGCTTCGGCGAGATTGGTTCTGAGCTGACTCGACGACTCAATGGATGGGGCTGCAAGATGCTCTATTACAAGCGCACTCGCTTACCCGAACGGGCGGAAGGCGATCTTGGCCTGACGTATGTACAGCCGAATGAACTGCGTGAGGAAAGTGACATTCTGGTCAATTTGCTTCCGTATAGTACCCAAACCCTCAATATGATTGATGCAACTTGGCTCGAAGGCATGAAATCCGGCGCGAAAGTGGTTAGCTGCGGCAGTGGTGGCACGATTGACGAGCAAGCACTGGCTGATGCAGTTCGTTCGGGTCACATTGCCGGAGCTGCACTAGACAGCTATGCCTATGAACCGCTGAAGGCTGATAACCCTTTAGTCCAGTTGGCACGAACGGGCGCGAACATCTTACTTACGCCACACACTGCTGCCGGAAATGGACATCCACGCAGCGTGGAATACACCAATATTCTGCGTCACCTACGGGGCGAATCCATCCTTTATAGAGTGATCTAACCCCTATGATCTGAATTTCAAACCTGCGGAGTGGGTTGGCTAACGCATCTCTTACCTTCAAGGGGTAGAATAGATTGGAATTTGTCTGAAAATTAATCGAATGCCGGACGCGATAATGATGTTTAACAAAATAAGACGGAGAAAGCACCCCCACCCTAACCCTCCCCCGCAAGCGATGGAGGGAATCAATACGGGAGGGTCACAGACCCTCCCCTACAGGGGTACTCCATATTAAAAAGTTAAACGGCACTATCGCGTCCCTACATTGATTCTCAAAATTGATATTTGCCCTATGTCGATAGGATGATTATGTAGGGACGGCGTACATGCTGTCCACCACACTGAAAAACACGCCAATTTTTCAGGCAAGTTCTTATCACGTTTATCTATTCAGGCCATGATATGACTCTTACCTTAGATACCCCTCCGGCACTGCTGGCTGACCGTTTTAAGACCCTACGATATGACGAGGACGAGAAAGCCGTTATCGTCCTTAACCGCCGTAAATATCCCTTCCAGACCGAGTTTGTCACCTTACGGACAGTTGAGGAAGTGGCAAAATCGATTGAGGATATGACCGTTCAAGGTGGCCCACCATTAGCTTATGTCGCGGGTCTAGGCTTGGCGATGGCTGCCCGAGATCTGGATGCCTCTCCGACGCGGCAAGCCGTCTATCTTGAACAGGTGGCGAAACGTCTGTTAGCGACTCGCCCGACCGCTGATGATCTCAACCATATTATCCCGGCAGCGTTGGATGTGGCGCATCAAGCCCTGAGAGATCAGCGTGATCCTTTCCGCGCAACGCTGGATTTTGTCAACAGCGAGATCGAACGGGGTAATGAGGTCAGCCGTAAGTGCGGTCAGTACGCGGCACGTTTGGTCAATGACGGTGACCAAATCCTGACGCACTGTATCGCTGGCGCGGCCTTGTGTTGGATGCTGTGGACAGCCAAGCAGCAGGGCAAGCAAATCACGCTCATCGGCTGCGAGACACGGCCTTATTTTCAGGGCGCACGCCTAACCGCTGCCAGCGCACAGGAAATGGGTATCCCCTTCAAACTGATTACCGATGGCATGAGCGCCCATTTGATGAGCGTGGGCAAGTTGGATAAGTTCATTTGCGCCGCCGACCGCATTACGCTCGATGGATATATCACCAACAAGATTGGCACACTTCAACATGCTATCAGCGCCCATCACTTTGGCAAACCCTTCTATGTGCTGGGTTATGATGGGCCTGACCCCAAAACCAAAACCGGCGCGGATATTCCGATTGAGTGGCGGGATGCCGAAGAAATCTTTCATGCCCGTGGTGAAAATGGCTCGGTGCGAACGGCCATTCACGGTATCGAGGGTTACTACCCGGCCTTTGATGTCACACCGCCGCATCTCATCAGCGCCATTTGTACGGATAGGGGAATTTTCGCGCCGCACAACGTCAGCGCTTATTTTGAAAGTTGAGAGGCAAATCAGTAACTATAACGCAGGAGAATCAGCACTCCAATACGCACACCCACCGCACACCTGACGCTCGTCATGCGGGCTGCGCAGGTAGACAAAAATCCTCCTATAATAGAAATATATTCAAAAGGTGGTACACATCAGAAGGAGTGTGGGACGATGTCTCGCAAGTGGTTATGGTTCATTATAGGATTATTGACCGTGATGGGTGCATCCATTGCTCCTGTCGCCGCGCAATCCGGTATTGTATGGAATACCGAGTTCTTCAATAACAATATCTTGTACGGCAAGTCGATTGCCCAACGACAAGATAATGCAGTGGCATTCGATTGGGGCAATGGCGCGCCGCAATCGGGCATTAACGCGGATAACTTTAGCGCACGTTTTGGTACTGATCCGTTTTTCAACCAAGGAACCTACCGGTTTTGGGCATTGGCGGATGATCAAGTACGGGTGTGGGTCGATTACGGTCGTACACCGTTGATCGACACATTCACTAACGCCTCGGTGGCGAAAATTGTTTCAGCCGATATCCAAATGGCGCAGGGCGTGCATCATATTCAGGTCGATTATGCCGAACAATCCGGCAATGCTTATGTGTTTGTGACATGGGCAAATCTGGCGACTAATCCCAGCGGTCCGAATTTCCCGCCCTTAAATAATTCAAATCCGGTTCCCGTCAGCGGCCCGTGGACCGCGCAGTATTTTTCTAATCCCAGCTTGTTTGGATCGCCCGCGCTTATTCAGAGCGAGGCTACACCCAGCCACGATTGGGGTTATGGTTCACCGACTGCCAGCATTCCATCCGATAACTTCTCGGCACGCTGGACGAGTGTGCAAACGCTGCCGGGTGGCACTTACCAACTGAGCGTAAAGGCTGACGATGGTGTGCGGGTGGCAGTGGATAACATCTATTATCTGAATGAGTGGCATTCCGCGACCGCACAAACCTATACGGTGAATGTCACACTTGCACCGGGTCAGCATACCTTCCTCATCGAATACTATGAGGCCAGCGGCGTTGGATTTATGACCTATAACTTCGCGCTGTTGGGGGCAGGCGGCGGTGTTGCGACACCTGTGCCAACTGTACCTCCGGTGATTACCGGCGCATATATGACGGTGACCGGTGCATACAAGTTGAATGTTCGCGCTACACCTGACCCGATTAACGGGGCAATTGTGACCAAGATTAACCGCTTAGAGTCGTATCCGATTGTCGGGCGCAATGCCAACACAACATGGTGGCAAATCAATGTCAACGGCATTATCGGTTGGGTGAATGCGCGCTTCGTGACGGCCTTTAACAGCGCAGGCGTACCCATCAGCAGCGGTGGTGTGGTTGTGCCGACAGCCACAGCGGTCGCCTTGAACTGCTCGACTGCCCCCGCACCGCGTTTAGCGGCTGGAAAGTATGCCCGTGTGACACCCGGCTTGCCGAACAACATTCGCGCTCAACCGGATAGCAACGCGGCACTCATCGGGCAAATCCCGCCGGGAAGCATCTTCGCGGTGTTAAGTAACGCGACCTGCTCCAGCGGCCTGTACTGGTATCAGGTTAACTACAACGGTGTCGTTGGCTGGACACCGGAAGGCGGCAGTGGTCAGTATTGGGTTGAGCCGCTCTAAGTTCGAGACAAGGATAGTCACTAAGGACACGGTGAAAGCTGTGTCCATTTAATTTATGGTTTTCGTTTCCATAATGTCTGAATGGGTTTGTAGTCTAGTAAAATAATCCCTTCTTGTTGAATAACTTTTCTTGCTTCAGGTGACGTGACGAACTCAAAATCGGCTTGGCGTATGTGCCAACTGTAGGGTTCAATCGCTTGCAATTCGCTGTTTCCAAGACCGGGGTGAACCGCCCATTCATTTAGACCTGCGGGTAACTCACGCAGCAAGCGGCTGAATGAGGCCGATTTAGTGGCGGTATCTAAACTGTAACTGTCGAGGAAGTCGTAGTCATTTGTGGGCAAACCCTGTGCTTGAGCTTTTTCGATTAATGGTCGCTCACGGACGCGTAACCCAAGCCCGTATTCTCTCGCTAGCATAAACATGACATCGAATACCTCAGGTTTCTTGGCAATGCGAAAGGAATGCCAATCGAGATGGCTTGGCTTGAGATTGGCTGTTAAGACCGTTTCGATTTGTGCCCTAAATTCCACTTCTAGCTCATCCAGTTTGACTTGGGCGGCAAATTCATCCATGCGTTCAAAAGTATAAAAATATCCCGTCTCATCCACTAATGACGAAACTTTATCCCTGCAAGTCAACGGCCTCCAAGGATATGCAGGCGAATCACAAATGAAGGTCAGATGAATGCCGAAAGCGATAGCCGGATTTTCTGCGAGTAAGCGCATGGCATACGATGCCCAAGGGCAGGGAACCATCACGGTTGTGGAGGTGACTACACCTTGTTGCAGGCTGCGAAAAATTGCTTCAGTAACCGAGTGACACATCCCAAAATCATCGGCGTTGATAATCAATAAGCGGGCATCGTTGGGATAACCGAGTAATTTATTGGTTTGGCTTTTGTGAGACATCATATGAAATTCCTCAAGTTAAATCATGGCAATAAACGGATATTTTCGGCGGCTTATTTAGTTCTACAATGAATATCGTGGGGCGGTAAGCAACCGTCCTTTTTTGTTCGAGTCGTGTTTGTTCGGAGTTCATGTGACAGCAGTTACGGTTACTAAGGCGCCTTCGCGAAATTGGCCTTTAATCGGATCATTCGCGGCGGTTTATATTATTTGGGGATCAACTTATCTCGCCATCCGCTACGCAGTCGATAGTTTGCCTCCTTTTTTGATGGCGGGTGTACGATTCGTGATTGCTGGCGCGATCCTGTACAGCTTCATGGCATCGCGCGGAACAGCCGCACCCAAGCGCATCCATTGGCGCTCGACATTGATTATAGGCGCTTTACTGCTGTTGGCCGGTAATGGTGGTGTTGTCTGGGCGGAACAGCGTGTGCCGTCCGGCATTGCTTCATTGATGGTGGCGATTGTGCCGCTGTGGATCGTACTGATTGATTGGCTGCGCCCCGGTGGATCGCGCCCGAGCCTGCCGGTTACGGTGGGAGTCTTGATCGGGTTAGTCGGCATCGGACTGCTGGTGTTGGGTAGTGACGAGAGCAGCCAACCGGTTGATTTAGCCGGAGTTTTCTCTATTCTCATCGCGACGATTTGTTGGGCAAGCGGTACGTTTTATGCCCGAAGCGCGCCACTTTCATCCAGTTCATTACAAACAACAGCGATGGAGATGTTGTGCGGCGGCGGCTTGCTGCTCCTCGTTGGCACAGTCTCCGGTGAATGGGGACGGCTTGACTTGACGAAAGTCACGCTGCCTTCGGTGGTAGCGTTGATTTACCTGATTGTTTTCGGGGCGTTGGTGGCTTATACCGGTTATACCTACCTGATAAATCATGCGACGCCGGCTAGAGCCGCGACTTATGCCTATGTTAATCCAGTGGTGGCGGTGTTTCTCGGTTGGTTGTTTCGTGGCGAACCTCTCACCATTAAAACACTGATTGCGGCGGCGATTATTGTTGGTTCAGTCGTCATTATCACCACCTATAACAGCAAACGTTCTACTAAAACGGAAACCGTCGTGGTGCAAGCCGGTGAAGCCTGATTTACACTTAATTGGACTCATCTGACCATACCTACTAAAGCGGGCGCATCTGTTAGAATGAAATCATCCGATTGACGAAGGAAGTTTCATTCATGTCTGCTGCCCGCTCCTCTGCACCTCTGTGGCGTGTCATTATCTCGTTCATGGCAATTTACTTTTTGTGGGGTGGCAGCTTCCTCGCTATCCGCATCTCGCTCGAAACCATACCTCCCTTGATGATCTCGTGTATTCGCTTTATCTGCGCGGGCGTTATCTTGATGGTTGTGGCGTGGCGCAGCGGGGCGAAGATGCCTACCAAGGCACAGTGGCGCTCGGCGGCGTTATTGGGCTTCCTGATGTTCTTCGCGGCGAACAGCACACTGGTTAAAGGCGAAGAAACCGTGCCTTCCGGTTTGGCGGCTGTGTTATATGCGACTCTGCCCTTGTGGGTAGCGGTCATCGGTTGGCTGTGGCAGGGCGAGGCCAGACCCACAGGACGCTCATTAGTCGGGCTGGTATTGGGCTTCGTCGGTGTGGTGATGATGTTTGGCACAGACGGCAAGGGTATCGACCCGTTTGGCGGGTTGTTAGTGCTGGGCTCGGCTGTTTTTTGGGCAGTGGGTTCACTGCTTTCGCGGCGGGTGGACAAGCCCGAATCGTCGGCGTTGGCTTCGGGCATGAATCTGTTTTGCAGCGGGATTATGTTCTTAGTCGCGAGTACGATTGCGGGTGAGCCAAGCCGTTGGAATCTAGCCACAGTTTCAAGTCAATCCATTTTGTCGGTGGCTTATTTAATTGTGGGTTCGTCGGTCATTGCCTTTAGCTGTTATATGTGGCTCTTGAGCGTGACCGCGCCGAACCGCGTGGCGACTTATGCTTATGTAAATCCGGTAGTCGCGCTGTTTATTGGAGCGCTGGCAGGCGAAACGCTAAACCCGCGTGAACTACTGGCAGCAATGGTGATTGTGGTGGCGGTGGCGCTGATTACCAGTGCCCGACCCAAAGTGGTAGCGACTGACAGCACGATTGCAGGCGGGAGCGTACGTTCCCGTTTGAAGGCGCTGGCGAGTTGGGGACGCGCCTCATGACCAGCGGCTATTCGGGCAAGCCGTTGGTACAGAAATTGGGCATCAAAGCCGGTCAGCGTATCCTAATCTTTAACGCTCCAGAGGGCTACTTTGCGACATTGGGTGAACTGCCTGATGGTGTAGAAATGGCTCATGACCACGAACTCCCTCCATTTGACCTCATCCAAATTTTCTGTACCGAGCGTAAGGATTATGAGGCCTTTTTCCCTGTCCTACGCGATGCGTTAACGACTGCCGGAATGCTGTGGGTGTCGTGGCCGAAGAAGGCGGCGAAGATGAATACCGACCTTGACGAGAACTTGATCCGCGAGATCGGGCTTGCGAATGGTCTGGTGGATGTGAAGGTGATCGCGGTGGATGAGCGCTGGTCGGGTTTGAAGTTTGTGCGGCGGCTCAAGGATCGGTAAAGAAGATTATCGAAAGAAACAAGCCAAGCCCCAGCCTAACCCTTTATCAGCAACATTCGCAGGCTAAATAGTGTGTGGAGTATAAACGGGTTAATCAAATTCGAGGGAGCGCCAGTAGCGGTGGTAGGCGGCGGTTTCAGTGGCTAAAATTTTGAGACGTTCGGCATAAGCGCTGTCGGTGGTCGATGGCGCGGTAGAACGGTTGGTGATTTGATACATGTCCTCAGAGAAGGCTGTAACAACCAGTTCTGAATGCAGGTTGAACCATTTAAGAGCCGTGCGAATCATGAGGTCGGTTTGTCCGGTGAGGGCGGCCAGTTCGCTGGCAGTTACCATGCCCTGCTTGTGGTTAATGGCATACTTGAGCAGTCCGGCGAGTTGAGTCAGCAGGGCTTTGGGGGCTTCGAACGGTGTGTGCTGACCGAAAAGAATGAGTGTTTGGGGCTGAACCTCGGCTTGCACAGCACTCCAAACGACGGAGTCCGGCGGCGCAGTCCAGACGACCAAGGTTTGTGCTTCGTGGAGATGATAACGATCTACACCGGCGATGTCGGTTGTGCCTTCGCGCCAGATGAGGGCTTCAGGGTAATCGGTTTGAACTTGCGCAAGTAAGGTCAACGGGTCAGTCTCGCGGCGATAATCAACAACGGTGAAGGTGTCTTCAGCGGCGGAGGCGAGATCAACCTGCGAGACACGGGCATCCAGCCATTCAATGAGGCTTTCACGCTTGCCATTGAAAACATTGGGTCGGACGGTGTAGGCGAGGTCGAACTTGGTTTGGGGAACAGCATTTACATCGCCGAACCACCAGATGACACGCTGTTCACTGCCATTATCATCGGCGAGGCGCAGTTCAATATGATCGCCACGACTGCCAAGTGTGCGCCGACTTTTGACATGTAGATTACGGGTCGCAAGCGTAAGTGGTGGATTTCCATTGCCGAAAGGGGCGAGGCGGCCTATGTCCTCGGCAAAAGGCAGGTTGATTTCTGGCAGGCCGACAAAGGCATCAATGACAATCTGCGGCTCGACCGCGTTTGTGCCAAGCGCTTCACGGACAACTCCCGAAAGTCCACGACGGAATTCAAAAAGATTTTCGGCGGGAAGGCTGAGTCCGGCGGCCATGCTATGTCCACCGTAGGATTTGAGCAGCGCCGACTGTGACGTGATGGCTTCGATAATATTGCATCCGGCGACTGAACGGGCTGATCCACTGAGCAGACCGTCATTTTCGGAGAGGAGGATGACGGGACAGGCGTAATCCTCAGCAAGACGACTAGCGACGATGCCGACGACTCCACTGTGCCAGCCTTCACCGGAAAGTACCAAAGCGGCGTACTTGAGCAGTGAGTCATCATCCTGTATTTTTTGCTGTGCGCCTTCGTAGACCTGACGCGTCAGAAAGCGGCGTTTCTGGTTTAGTCCCTCGAGTTCGTTGACACGCTCGGTGATGATGGTTTTATCGGATGTGGTCAGCAGTTCGACGGCTGGATTGGCATCCGCCAAGCGTCCGAGGGCGTTCAGACGCGGGCCAATTGAAAAGCCAATATCACTTTCGGTGAGGTCAGGCGGATTGATTTCGGCGCGTTCGAGAATGGCCTGTATGCCGGGGCGTGGGCTGCTGCGCAAAATTTCGAGGCCGCGTTTCAGCCAGTAACGCGTATCATCCACCTGAACCATGACATCCGCGACGATGCCGAGCGCGACTAAGTCGAGCAAATGGTCAGTCGATTTGTCGCCATATAGGGCGCGGACGAGTTGATAAGCCGTGCCGACACCGGGAAGCTCACGCATGGGGTGACCTTCGGGCAGGCGCATAGGGTTGACGACCGCTTCGGCTTCGGGCAGCAGAAAGGGCAGCGCGTGATGATCGGTAATGACCACATCGACGTGGTTCATGTGGGCGAGATGAACTGCCGGGTTAGCCGAGATACCTGTGTCACAGGTGAGAAGCAAGTCGATGCTGCCATCAAGAAGGGTGGTGAGCGTCGGCAGATGGATGCCGTGTCCTTCGGTGAAACGGTTGGGAATGTGATACGTGACTTTCGCGCCTAGCTCTCGCAGCGCCGAGACGAGCAAAGCAGTTGAGGTTTGACCATCCACATCGAAGTCACCCCAGACGAGGATAGTTTGGCCCTCTTTGATGGACTGTTGAACACGACGAACGGCTAAATCCATATCCGGCAAATCATAGGGTGAGGCCGGAGCGTAATTCAATGGCGACAAAAATTGGTTGGCGGCCTGCGGGGTCGTGATCCCCTGCCGGACGAGACGCTGCGCGACAACCGCGTGACCGCCGACGGCTTGTTGAAGGTCAGCGGGGATGGAGACGGAAACCGGATCAAGCCAGTGTTTCATAAGCGGTCAGTTCAAAATCTTACATAACAAGTTACTTTCTCCTAGTGTACAGGGATGGGGAAAAGTTACAAGTTACAAGATGATATTAAGAGGAAAGTTACGCTTCTTCCGTTATTTTCATCCTGATTGAGATGTTTTCAGTGAAAATGTGGTTATGCTCCAATCAGGAACGGTTCAAGCGCTACCCCTTCACATTTTGCGCAACTTAAATTAGCCTACTGATAATCGTTTCCCAAAATCGTGAGATCATGATTGTCTAGTAAGATGGGGGAGGTATGAACATGGCTGAGGAGCGAGAAATTTTCATCCTGACGCAGGAAGGTTACGACAATATCAAACGGCAGTTGGCGGAATTAGAAGCGGTTGAGAAAACGGAACGTGCCCAATTCGCAGACGCGGTGAATGATAAAGCTGGCGGTGATGACGATGATTCAGATGTGGCGGTTGAGTACGATGCCCGCATCCGCAAGGAACGCACTGAAGAGAAAATTGGTCACCTGCGCTTTATTTTGGAACGGGCGGAAATTTACAGAGATATTAACCCTGACAGGATTGATGTTGGTGAACGGGTGACTCTGTGGGATTTTGATGACGAGAATGTCATTCAGTTTGATGTGGTATCGAGCGCCGAAGTCACCACGCGCGTCGATGTGAACTCAAGCGTCAAAGACGCGTCTGATGCGTCGCCGATTGGTCAAGCGCTGCTGGGTAAGGCGGTGGGCGATATTGTCGAGGTGGAAACACCCGATGGAATCATGCGCTACGCCGTGCGCAAAATCGAGCCGATTCCATAAGGCAATGGGTATTAAGGCGAGTTGAAGGCTTCCACAAAAAATTTACGGATTATTCATGAGGGATAACACTTCGATTACAAATGTGCTCTACGATGTAATCCATAAGTCGAGAGCAAATCAACAGAAGGAATACCCAAATGAAAAGCATTCGTAACCTGATAATCGGTCTTGTTGTGGTGATGTCCGCCGCGTTATTGGTCATGCCGACTTTCGCGCAGGATAACACCGCTACGCCGAGCGCGCCAGCAGCCAACAGTGCGAAACAGCCGAAAACCCGCACGATTACCATAACACAGGAACAGATCAACAGCCGCCTTGAAAATCGACCGGGCGAGCGCTTCAAAGACCTGAGTATTGTGCTGGGGGAAAATCAGATTACTGTTTCCTTCACGACCAAGGGCAGTAAGAATGGTGAGGCAGGCAGGGCGATTGTGGCGGTTGTTTCGCCGGCGGTGGTTGATGGCAAGGTGAGCTGGTCATTCGCCAGCCTGACGATTGACGGGACGGCAGCGACCCAAGAACAAATGGATAAGCTGAAGGATCGTGTCGTCAAATTCATCGGTGGCAAGATCGAGAACCGCGAACGCCGCTTCAGCGTGAACAGCATCACCGTAGACAGCAGCGCGATTACCATCACTTTGACACGCAATAAGAGCGCATAAGTCAACAGAATTGCAACAAAAAAGCCGCTTCCACTGGTTGTGGAGGCGGCTTTTTGTATGTGGCTCAAACAAGATTGCGCGCAAGCCAACAATGCCTATTGAAGCTGCAAACGTTGGGATTGAACCTCATCCAAGGCGCTGATGGTATCTTGCAAGCTGGAAACCTCGTCCTTAATTTCCAAGCGCAGCCGCTGCGCTTTGGAGCTATCCACTTCTTTTGTGCCGAGTAAGGACATTTGGGCGTAGATTGTACCGAGTGATGACAGGGTACTTTCGAGCTGAATTTCGGCACGTTTGACGCTGTTGACCGTCGCATCCAGATTATCCCGCTGCTGCATGAGGGTTTTAAGCTGCTCTTCCAGATCGCGCTTCACATTGGGGTCGGATTCAAGGCTGATGCGCTGAGATGTTTTCTTGATTTGTTCAGGAACCATCTTGCGGTCACGCTCGACAAGATCATTGTTGTCGAAAGCATCAATATGCAGCGCGAGGTCGTACATGTGTCCGATCCAGTCGTTGATGTCGGAGATGGTTTGCTGCATATTCGCGCGCATTGCGCCCTGATGACGGGTCGCCAAGGTCATCATATTGCGACGATATTCCAAGGCGCTTTGTAAACGCTGGCGTGATACCGGACTGTGAATCTGGCTAAGATCAAACTGGCCTTCAAAGGCTTTGGCGACGGCCTGAGTCGCGGCGTTTGGATCAGTCAAATTGGAGACGATAAACGCGGCTTCCGCCACGCCACCCAACACCAACCAGAACCAATTTTGCCAGCCGGGGATATTGGTGATCTGCACCCCGAAGAATAATACCAGCGTCACTAACAAGGTCAGCCCTGTTTGCCAACTTAAAACAGCGTTGCGGAGGATTGCCCCAAACGCGCGCTGTTGTACCGGATCAAGTGAATTTCGTGACATCGTAAACTCGCTCTCCATCATCCCGTTGTGTATACGGTTAATGCCCGCCCAAGTTGCGGATTACTGCTCTCTATTTTAGCCCACATGCTGCCATCATGACATATATATCGGCAAATCTAACCCCCTCATCCCAACCCTTCTCCCCCGCAAGCAAGGGAGAAGAGCTTTAATACACTTTTGGGGGCGAAATTACTGTGGAAAACCTACACCAGTAGTTATATATGAGTAAGGGCTCGCCGACGGCAAGCCCCTACTACTCGACACTTATATACTACCCAACTATGACGGTGGTGTTACACCCGTAAATTGGGGGACTGCCCGCTAATTACTGCTGCTGGACTGCCCGCTGGAACTTGCTGTGCCACCCGCTCCACCTGCACCGCCCAACAAACGACGCTTGCGTTCTTCAAGCTGGCGTTCGACTTCGCTGCCGCGTACCGCCGAATCGATTTCTTCAGAGAGGTTGCGAGTCGCCATATCCAAACGGGCATCTTCTTGATCCAAACGCTGGCGAATCTGGTCACTGAGGCTGCTGATTTCGGCATCGCCCACGTTGGAAAGCGCGTCGAGGCTCTTGACGGTCTTGGTGGTGACCTTCTTAGCTTCTGCCAGTTCGATCAACGAACGCAGATGCTCACGCTCCTGCTTGATGGTCGTCAACCGGCCTTCCAGCTTGAGGCGCATATCCAGCATCTTCTGATACTGGGTATCTTGCTCCTGCCACTGTTGATAATACTCCTGCGACAACTGCTGTTTGGTGTTCAGTTCAGCTTGAGCGGCTGCCGCGAGGTCATCTTTACCTTTAACGATGAGGGTATCAATGTCACGGTCGAGTTTTTCGGCTGATGCCGCGAATTCCTCGTATTTGCGCTTGAGAGTCTTGACTGTTCCACCGACTGTCGCGGTCGATTCTTCAAGGTCGCTCAAGTTATTTTCGACCTGACGGATGTATTCATCCATCACCTGAACCGAGTTGGCTTGCAAAGCACGGTCAACAATGCCATGTAAATTGGCGCTTATCAGCGTATTGATTTTTTCAAAAAGTCCGGGAGCCATAAATTCACACTCTCCTGCATAAGTCATGCGACGAATGAACGGGTATACGTGTTTAGTATACCCCAAGTTGCTGAAAACAAATCCCTAAATAAAGAAGGGCGAACCACAGCCGGTTTACCCTTCTCAATCTAGACTGTATTTAGCGTGCGACTAGGCGAGCGCAGCAGGCTCGGTTTCGGTGACAGGCAGGATCATTCTAAAGGTGCTGCCTTGCCCGACTTCGCTCTCCAAGCTGACGCGCCCACCGTGCAGGAGGGCAATGCCTTTGACGATTGCCAGCCCCGCGCCAGCGCCTTGATCTTCATTGACAGCGCGGTCAATCTGGTAAAAACTTTCCCAGATTTGTTCTTGCTCGGCTGTAGGAATACCGCGCCCTTTATCCTTAACCCAGAGGGTCACTTCTTTAGCGTCTGCGGTTACGCCGAGGGTAATGGGCGCGCCATCCTCCGAGAATTTACAGGCATTGTTGAGCAGAAGGGCCAGAGCGACCGTTAGATATTCCACATCGCCGGTAATAATCGGCATTTCGGCTGGAATTTCGACGGTTACGGGGTGGTTATCGGACTCGATTTCTTTAACGCGTTCTTGAGCCTCTTTAAAGATGCCCTGAACACTGGCAATCGGCCCTTTGCGCCAATCAAAGGTTTGACGGGCCGAATCGGTTTCCAGTTCGACCAGCATGATGAAGTTTTCGATGAGGTTACGCAGACGATCCGCACCGGCTGTAATGCCCGAAATGTAGCTGAGCATTTCTTCTTTGCTCAGTTCCTGATCGCCGGGGTTATTGAGCATATCCGAGTAGGCCACGACAAAGGTCAAGGGTGTGCGGAACTCGTGGTTCAGCATGGTCAAGATTTGGCGCTTGAGCGAAGCCATGCCGCTGTTGTGCATCTGGTTCAGGCTGCGGTGACGCTCCAACCGCGACTCAATCTTGACTAACAAATCACTGGGGTCATAGGGTTTAATGACGTAATCATCCACACCCAGACGCATACCGCGATGAACATCCGCGCGTTCGCCTTTGGCGGTCAGAAATATGAAGGGGATGCTAAACCAGCGGTTTTCCTTGCGAACTTCTTTGAGGAACTGAATGCCGTCCATTTTGGGCATCATGATGTCCGAAACGATCAAGTCCGGCGGCGCAGATTGACTGTTCAGCACTTCAATTCCGTTGCTGCCATTTTCAGCCGTGAGAACGGAGTAGCCATCTAATTCTAGAATGTCGCGGATGCCTTCTAGAAGATGAATATCGTCCTCGACGACTAAAACTTTCGCTTTTTGCATTGTCGTGCTGCTCACCATACTGCTTCCTATCCCTCAATCCGTGATGCTTCCATATAAATTACTATGACATTACCTCTATAATTCGTCAATAGGGCGAATCCTCATAACCTTGCACAGTATTACAAAGATTACTTTGTTGTAACGGTGAATGTCGTCTTACCCTTGTGGGCGCACAGCCGTGCGCCCCTACAATGACGGAGGTTTTAGGGAGAAAAGTTACACGAGAACCATCATGTTAACGGGCATATATATCCAGCAAGTCGGAGAGCAAGCCGAAGCCAGTTTGTAAGCGACCTGCACCGGAACCGACGAGCGTGACATCACCGAGTAGATCAGTGGTGTAAGTGATGGCGTTGGTTGCGCCGGATACAGCTGCCAGCGGATTGCTGAGCTTGACACGCATCGGTTGGACGCTGCCACCGTCGGCAGTTACGCGGGCGACCAGTTTCCATTTTTCGCCTGCTTGAGCGGCGGCTTTGACATCATCGGCTGTTATGGCGGTGATGCCCTTCACATCCATATCCTTAAAGGTGATGCTGCTGTTGAATAAGGCGCGTGCCAGAATGATGACCTTTCCGGCTGCGTCCCAACCTTCGACATCACCGGCGGGATCGGCTTCGGCATAACCCAACTGTTGGGCTTGGGCGAGGGCTTCAGCGTAGCTCATGCCGCCTTCCATCTGGGTGAGGATGTAGTTGGTTGTGCCGTTAAGGATGCCGCGTGCTTCGGTGATTTTGCAGCCTGCGAGGGCTTGCAGCGCTAAACGGATAGAGGGTGTGCCAGCCATAACTGTGGCCTCGAAGCGAAGCTGCTTCCCAGCTTGGGCGGCGCGGGCTACGAGTTCGTTATAGCCAACGGCGACCGGCCCTTTGTTGGCGAGGACGACATGCTTGCCACTGTCTAAGGCTGCATAGCAGTAATCGAGCGCGGGTTGTCCGGTTTGGAGGTTGGTGTGGCTGCATTCGACCATGACATCGGCGTTGCAGGTTTTGATTAAATCGAGAATATCCGTGCCGCGAGTGAGTCCGGCTGAGTCGGGATAGCCGCTGAAATCATCCGCCGCTGCTAGCAGCGCAGGAATATCTAAACCTGCGGGATTATAGAGTGTACCTTTGCTGCGGGTGGCGACGGCGACGACTTGGGCTTCAAAACCGTACTGTGTTTTAAGGTCTGCGGCTTTATCGCGCAGGATTTCGAGTAAGCCCTGTCCAACCACGCCAAAGCCGATGAGTGCAATCTTCATGAATCGGTGTCCTTCAAATGATGCCTGTGAATAGTGCATCATCTTAGCGTAGAGCAGGAGACTTGACCATTTTTAGTCTCCAGTCAACAGTCTCCAGCCATCAGTCAAATACAAAACAGGAACCTATTCAGCGAAATATGCGGCGAAAGCAGCAAAAAAGTCGTCAGTTAACAGTCAAATACAAAAACCATTTATGGTGGCGATGTCGTCGTTGGCGGCGGCATTGACATTGAAATGTTGTTGCTGATGCAGTTGTTGCAGTTGAGAATCGGTTGTTTTTGTCTCATTTGCAACGATTAGCTGTTGTTAAGGTGCGCGAAGAACCCCCTCCTCAATCCTCCCCCGCAAGCGAGGGAGGAAGTCATACAGTTCCTCTGATTCATATGATATTCGATTTGAGGAACAAACGGGTTACCATTTGGAAGAACATTTTGTAACTGTTTGCGAGGGTTGGCGCTAACGATTTTGAGGGAGCAGGATTATTAAGACGGTTGGAGAATGGTTGGGGTTCGGTAGAGCAGGTTTGTTTATTTAAACGTTGGGCATAATAATGCAATGAAATGCGAAATCATTTTTACCACGAAGGCACAAAGAACACAGAGATCAAGGCGGAGAGGTTTTATGATGGTGGAAATACTGGTGAGGTTGCATCGCATGAGGCTAAAGCCGTCATGCTAGATAAAAGACAAGCCTGCTGAAGCGGCTTCAAAATACTCGCGGGTCTAATCTATTTGAGTGACCTGACAAAAGACTATCAACTACAGCTACAACGCTGCCAATCAGATTGTCAACTGTAGGATACCCATGCTAACCTGTGAAGACAACAGCAATCTGACCAACTGAAGAGTAATATGAGAATCAAACTAGATGCCGCTAAAGTTCCCTCTGAACTCCAAACGTTAATTCCGTATGCTGAGAAATGGGGAATTCTAGACAAAGACTTGCAAAATAAAATGTTGCATGAAGCATCATTAGAAGAAGTTGAAAACTTATGTACGGTTATGTACCCACTTTGGGACGAATGGAATGCTTTCCTTACATCACATCAGTCTAATGAGAATTCAAAAAGTCATGAAGTGAATAGTTTCAAGGCTTTTCGTCCAGTGTTTGAAGAAGCCTTTTCAATTCTTGGCGAAAAAAGGCCACAAAAGTTACTTGAGATTATAAAATGGCCAGAAGCATGGAGTAGCGTTAATCTCGATTCGACCAAATTACCGTCTGAACTTCTGCCTTTGATTCCATTTGCCGAAAAGTGGGCTATAGAAGATGAGGGAGTTCGGTGGACGGCAATAAAAATGATAACGGACGCTGAAGTTAAGGAGTTATTATCAATAGTCGATCAGATTGGTTATGAAAGAATAGATGATTTGATCTATACAACACTTGATAATGACTCTCTTCGTGAAACAGCATATACATTTGTACGCTTAATGGAGTTAGTCGATTATCTCAGATGAATAATGACGGTTGTATCCAAAACCGCCAGCGTCATTTATCACCTTTCCAGTAAGGCGCTAAACGGTTGGCTTCTTTGCGGCGCTGAGCGTTGACCCACTCTACAGGGTCTTCAATTTCAGGATCAACAAATTCAATCGGTGCCATTTGGTTCAGCAGCGCAGCTATTTGGACACCTGTTTTGGGATGTGATGAAGCTGCTGGTTCAGGGAATTCCAAAGAATCAACCAACAGCTTCACCAGTTCTTTTCGTTCATGTGCGCTCAAGGTTTGCGCTTGTTGGAGTACCTCAGCGAGTGTCATACTGCCTCTCCTTGATCAGTTGCCTATATTTTAGCATGTATCTGAATCAGTGTTGAGGCAAAACACGGGCCTATACCAACGTCGATTCCTTCTCGGTGATGGTGGGTAGGATATGTTCGCCGGTGATGAGGCGGGCGGCACGATTGCGGGTGAAGTAATTCCAGCCCCATTGGATGAACACCAACAGGCGGCTCTGATATTGGACGATGTAGAGCAAGTGGATGAACAGCCACATCAGCCAACCGATCAAGCCGCTGAAATGTAAGCGTCCCAAATCGGCGACGGCTGCGGCGCGTCCGATGGTCGCCATATTACCCAAATCGCGATAATGGAAGGGTGGCAGCGTTTGACCTTTGAGCCGCGCTTGGATGACACGCGCGACATACTTACCGGACTGCATGGCGACCTGTGCAACTCCCGGCAGAGGTTTTCCGGTCTGATGAGCATAGTTGGCGAGATCACCAATCACGAAAATTTCAGGGTGATTGGGCAAGCTCAAATCAGGCTGCACGATGATGCGTCCGGCACGGTCAAGTTCAGCTCCTGTAGCTGTGGCTAATCTGCGCCCTAAAGGTGATCCCTGTACACCTGCGCCCCATAAGACAGTATAAGCATCAATCGTTTCGGTTTGTTCACCGCTGCGGATGGTGACGTGGTCGGTTTGAATATCGGTGACGATGGCATTAGTACGAACGGTTACGCCTAACTTTCGCAGCGACTCGGCTGCCCGCGCTGAAAGATCAGTTGGATAGGGTGGCAGGACGCGATCTGTACCTTCCAGCAAGATCACTCTAGCACTGGCTGGATCAATGCGGCGGAAATTGTTTTTCAGCGTGTGATTAGCGATTTCGCCCAAGGCACCGGCCAGTTCAACACCGGTTGCGCCACCACCCACGACGACGAAGGTCAGCCATTTGCGGATTTCGTCAGGATCGGTTTCGCGCTCGGCGGCTTCAAAGGCCAGCAGAACGCGCCGCCGGATTTCGGTGGCATCTTCAACGGTTTTGAGGCCGGGTGCGACGGTTTCCCATTGATCGTTACCGAAATAGGCGTGGCGAACACCTGCCGCTAAGATCAAGGTGTCATAAGGCACGCGCTCATCAGTGAGAATGACTTCGTGCTTATCGACATCAAAATCCACGACTTCAGCCAGCAGCACTTCGGTGTTCTTCTGACGCTTGAGGATGTCCCGCAGCGGCGCGGCGATATTGGCCGGGGACAAAGCACCGGTCGCCACCTGATAAAGCAGCGGTTGGAACAGGTGAAAGTTGCGGCGGTCAATCAGTGTCACGTTGACATCGGCGTGACGCAGCGAGGTTGCCGCATGTAATCCGCCAAATCCGCCCCCAATAATCACGACTCGTTGTTGGTTGGTCATGTCAAACTCCCCCATGATTGTCATTTGTGCATTTATTCACAATATAGACGCATTATACAGTCACTTTCATACTTCCGCTTGTATAGAAACTTTCAAGTCACGATAAAACCAATCGCCAAGCACGCCAAGAGAAAAGAGAACGCAGAGAGAATACAGAGCAGAGCAAGAGATTTAAGGTAGAATTGACTGCCTCATCATAAAATAGTCCGAAATAAGGTCAAAGTTGTTACGGGAAAAAGGGGAACTGATGGACGAACAAGATGCGAAACTGAACACTGAATCACGCGAAATTTGGGATACCAACGCCGAGGCTTGGGATAAAAAGATCGGCGCGGGCGGCGGCTGGCAGACGACGTTGATTGCGCCAATGGTCGAGCGTATGTTGAATATTCAAGCGGGCGAAACGGTTCTGGATATTGCCTGTGGGAATGGTCAGTTTAGCAGGCGGCTGCTGGAACTGGGTGCATCGGTGGTGGCCTCAGATTTCAGCACCAAGTTGATCGAACTGGCGAAAGGGCGCACGACAGAACATATCGAGCGGATTCGGTATCATGTCGTTGATGCGACCGATGAAGCGCAGCTACTCGCGCTGGCGGGTGCAGATCAACAGCGATTTGACGCGGCGGTGTGTAATAACGCGTTGATGGACATGCCGGTGATTGAACCGTTGTTTCGAGCCGTCGCCAAACTGCTCAAGCCCAATGGACGGTTTGTGTTCTCGATTATGCATCCGTGCTTCAACGGGTTAGCGATTTCCATGTCACCGGAACTGCCGGATTATGCCCAAACACCCACTTATTCGGTGAAAATCTCGCGCTATCTGTCATGGGAAGCTACGAAGGGAACGGCGATCCGTGAGCAGCCGCGCGAACAATATTACTGGCACCGCCCGCTGCATGTCCTCTTAAACGCGGCTTTTGAAAATGGTCTGGTGATGGATCGATTGGAAGAACCGAAACTCGTCGAGGTTGACGCGGCGAAGAATGCTTTTAATTGGACGAATTACGATATGCCGCCGTTGTTGTTCGTGCGATTGAGGCCAAGCAAAAACCCCTAACCCCAGCCCTTTCCCCGTAGTAACAGGGCAAGGGAGCAATACGGGAGCACACGCAGGTGCTCCCCTACGGAAGAACTTGAGGGTTTAGTTATTTTGGAACTGAACCATTTCAGTAAGCGGTTGTTCGACGGTGGCGGGCTTCCATGTGAAGGCCACCAGAACCAGCGCGATCACGCCTGTCAATGCACCGGTTATCAGTAAGCCGCTGCCCGCGTGCTGGACGATCAAGACGGTCAGATTGCCCAGCGCTTGAGTGCTGATGAAGTGGATGGATTGCAGGGTATTTACCGTGAAGTCGTTGGATAAAATCACACCAGCCAGCAGGAACAAGACTGCCGGAATAACGAGTGATTTACCCAGCCAGCGCACATTTTTATCCAGATCGCCGCCGCGCAGATAAGACAGCGAGACTCCGCCGAGAACAGTCAAGAGAATGACCATGACGATTGCCATATCCAAGCCGCTGCGAACGGTGACAACTAAGAACAAATCTAGAAGGCGCAATCCTTGTTGTAAGCCAAGTGTATCGCTCAATGTTAGACGATTTGGCGCATTTTCTAGCACGGTCGGTAAGGCATGAGCAATTTGTGCAGTGGCTGCGGCAACGGTCATATCAGAATTGATGCAGCGCGGCAGTGTCCCACCGACTGCAATCGGCGTTTGACCGTTGGCGCACACAGGTAATGTGGCTGTGAGTGTATTTGCGAAGCGCTGAATTGCGCTTCCGCTGAGCGTGGCTTTAATGGGTTTGAGGTCGATTGAAACGTCAATCTGGCTGTCACGACCTCCAATGAAATCGTAAATCCCGTTCACAAGCTGCATGGATTGCGCGTGTTGATAATCAAGTGTCATAACCGAACGCAAAGCACTGTTCAACGCTTCGGTTGGCAGTTGATCGACAGGGCTGAGAATTTGACTGTTAAATGCATCAGCCAGTTTATCATTCAAGAGGGTGTCATAGACGCGGTCATCGTTGACCACACCTTCGTAAAAGCTGTGATCGAGAATCCACGGACGCATCGAACTCATGGTCATGGCTGACAAGGTTAACGGAAGAAATAATGTGATCCAAATGAGTCGAGTGAAAAATTTACGCATCCGACTATCCCCTTCAAACCGCATGATTGATGCTCATGTCCTGTAATACGTTGGTTGCGGCGATTTGGTTCCAGCAAAGACAACTTTCTTACAATACACATAAAGGGGATTAGTTGTGATCCGTCGAAAGATGGATTTGTGGAGGGACATTTCGGGTAACGAGACAAAAGTTGCAGAAAGGTTGAACGAATCATCATAAGCTCTTGATAAAACGATATGATGGAGATTAACGATTATGTTTAAGCCGCGATACGATCAAGAGGATCTAGTGCGATTTGTAGATTATTTGGAAAGCCAAATAGCAAAGGATGAGCAAGTTGTGCGACTCGAAATCATTAATAAGTCAAATGCTACGTGGATTTCTGTCGAACCGACAGGTGCGTCTGATGAATTTCCGGCTGGTTCCAAATATGAAGTGGTTGCACTCGTCAAGAAAGATAAACCGGATTTAATTATCGAAACGGGCGAAACCCATGTCATCGTGTGGGCCAATAATTGTGCTGCCGTATTTGACAAAGGTGTTGCAATCTTATATCAAGAATAATTTTTACCCGTTTTCCAGCCAATCTTGCATGGGGTCAAGCCAGTACATACCCCAGCCTTCGTCGTGTCCGAGGCGTTCAGTTTCATTCGGAAGCCGGCTGTGGATGAGGTGAATACGGGTAGAGCTGCCTTCGGGATGCAGTTCCCAGCGCACCAGCGAATCTTCCACGTTTGACTGCCAACTGGTTTGTCGCCATGTGTATTCCAGCAGCGTTGGCACGACGATGTGGGTAAAGTGTCCGGTGACCTGTCCATTAAAAAATTTATAGTTTCCGCCTTCACGTAAATCCACTTCGACGTGGTTGGTTTGCATCCAAATGCTGATGACGGTGGCATCGGTGAGCGCCGCCCACACCCAATCAATTGGCGCGGGGATGGTGATCTGTTTATGAATATCGGACATTCGTAAGGCTCTTTATCTAAGAAAGCGGGCGGGATTAATCCCGCCCCTACAATAAAAACAGCAAGTGCGAAACAAGTGTGCCATTTATAACGTTGACTGACCTGTAAAGCAAAAGCCCCACTTCTACGAGAGAAACAGGGCTTTGTATGTTTTTCTATAGGGGCGCACAGCCGCGCGTCCCTACAAAGATTGTTTCTAGAACATGCTGCGGTGGTTGTTGTTGCTTCCGGCACCGGGCAGCGAGTTCATAAATTCCTCGTTGCTTTCGGTCAAACGGAATTGGTTGATGAAGCGTTCGTATGCGCCGACCACGCCCATTTCGGGGTCTTCCTGCAAGTGCGCCAGCATGTTACGCATGGTGTAAGCACGAGCAAGAACATCCGGCCCTAAAAGCAGCTCTTCGCGGCGGGTTGAGGATTGTTCGATGTCGAAGGCCGGGAAGATGCGGCGTTCTTGCAGCTTGCGGTTCAACATGAGTTCCATGTTGCCCGTACCCTTGAATTCTTCGTAAATCAAGTCGTCCATCTTACTGCCGGTGTTGACCAAGCAGGTGGCGATAATCGTCAGGCTGCCGCCTTCTTCAACGTTACGGCCTGCACCGAAGATACGCTTGGGCGGATGAATAGCTGATGGATCAAAACCGCCGGAGAGTGTACGACCGCTGCTGGGGACGACGAGGTTATAAGCGCGCGCCAAACGAGTGATGCTGTCCAACATAACGACGACGTGCTGCTTGCTTTCTACGAGGCGCTTGGCGCGGTTAATCGCCATTTCCGCCACGCGGACGTGATGCTGTACCGGATCATCAAAGGTCGAGGCGATCACTTCCGCATCCACCGAGCGATCCATATCCCTCACTTCTTCAGGACCCTCACCAATGAGGGCGATCATCAAGTGAACTTCGGGATAGTTCTTGCTGATGGCGTTGGCGATTTCTTTCAGGACGGTGGTCTTACCGGCTTTCGGCGGCGAGACGATCAACCCGCGCTGTCCCCGCCCGATGGGAGCGATGAGGTTCAGTAAACGGGTGGAAAGAATTCGAGGGCTGGTTTCAAGGTCATAACGCTGGTTGGGGTAAATGGGGGTCAGGTCTTCAAAGTTAGGGCGGTTCTTGGCTTCTTCAGGATTCAAGCCGTTGACCGCGTCTACACGGAGAAGGCCATAATACTTCTCCGAGTCTTTGGGTGAGCGCACCTGCCCGATGACCATATCGCCTGTGCGCAGGTTGAAGCGCTTAATCTGCGTCTGGCTGACGTAAATGTCGTTTGGCCCCGGCAGATAATGCTCGGCACGCAGGAAGCCGATGCCATCATCGACGATTTCCAGCACGCCGCCGCGCAGTTGATAACCCTGCTTTTCGGCGTTGTGGCGCAGTAAAGAGAGGATAAGTTCGGGTTTTTTCAGCCGGCTGTAGCCTGTGACGTTATTCTCGCGGGCGACGTGCCGTAATTCTTCAAGTGTTTTTTGCTCTAGTTGGGCAATGTCCATGTTCAATGTGACTCCGGGGTGGGGTTAATCCCCAATTCAGATAACCAGATCGAATCGTATTCCATTGGTAGTGAGGGGGATACGTAGGGAATGGCGACTATCACGCCGATACGCCAAATGATTGCTTAAAATCACGTTATTTGAATGTAATTCTCAGTGTGTGTAGATGAAGAAAGCGTGGTCGTTTCCTTAACTCGCACTATATCATAGGTTGTTTGAATAGGCAAGACACTTTTCTTAACACTTGTTGAAAGTCATGACAAAAATCACCCGCTAAACTCGGCGAGCGGGGTTTCACCGTTGGCCGCCAGCATCTCATTCAGCTTTTTGCCCACGCCGACCAAACAGGAGTCAGCCGCTTTGGCGTGTTGACCCCAGTCAGCTAGCGTATAGGTCGCCATGCCCAGCAGCAGCCGACCGTTGATATTGGTGCCGAGCGCGATGATAACATCCTTGGTTAGCGTCGAGGGCTGCAACAGCCATGCAATATGCTGGTTCATCTGGGCGCGGCGTGCGTCGCTGTAGTCTGGACAATTCGCAACCATTTGAGAGACATCGTGAATCTCGTCCGCTAACGGTCCGGTCAGTGGCGCGGCGCTGGGCAGCGCCGTCAACTGGCGGATAAGCTCATTGGCGTCAGATACACCCGGCACCAGTGTACCCTGTGGCGGATCAATCATGTTCCCGTTGATATCCAGCGCAGGTCGCGGAACATTATTTCGGCTGTTGGATGCCAAAATCACCAGCACCAGACTGCCAATAAAGATGATGAGGCTAGCCACCAACCAACGTCTGTCACTTTTATTGGGAGGCGGTAGGTTTTTTAGGGATTTCATTAGGACTTTCGGAGCGATAATAAATACTGATAAAGTGCCTTACCACCGCTTTCACTCAGGCGGTTGGTCGAATATTGGTGGCTGGTTCCGATAGTACCGCCGGAACGCATGAAGACGATGAAATCCCCTTCATTTGCGGTATAGGTAACCAATGACGAACCTTTGTCGGTACCTTCACCATTTGCGCCGTGGCAATCCGCACACTGGAGCGCATCATAACGGCCTTTGCCCCGTTCGACAAGCTGCGGGTCGAGGGCAGAAGGCTCGGCAGTTTCTTCTGTTTGGGCGACTGTGGTGGCGATGGCGGTTTCGATGATGGCGACGGGCGTACGCGTCTGAAAGCTGTACGTCGGAATAATGGTCGATGTGGGGATGGCCGTTGCCGAGCTAGCACCCCCGCCACAGGCAGCGAGAACCAACGCAAAAACCAAGGCGATAACGAAGAAATAGGATGAATGGGAAAGATGTTTCACGTTAGTTGCCCCTTATTTTTGGCTACTGGGAACGATTAGGGTCAAGCGCTTCCTGCAACCCATCGCCAATAAACGAAAAACTGAGCATGGTAAGTGCCACCAACACGGTCGGGAAAAGCGCTAGATGATAATAAACACGGATGGTGTTACCGATACCCGAACCGACCATCTTGCCCCAACTGGCTGTTGGTTCAGTGATACCGATGCCGAGGAAGCTCAAACCTGCTTCGGCAAAAATCGCCAGCGGCACGGCAATGGTGAAGGAAATCAACAACGGCGAGAGGGCATTCGGCAGAATATGGCGCAGGATGATATCGCGGTTCTTCGCGCCCAGTGCCCGTGCCGCGGTGACGAACTCTTTTTCGCGGTAGGTTAAGAACTGCGCCCGCGTCAGCCGTGCTGATTCAATCCAACTGGTGATAGCCAGCACGAAAATTACGTTGCTAAGGCCGCTGCCCAACAGGCTCAACAAAAAGAGCGCAAACAGCAGCGGCGGAATAGCGGTGGCTATGTCGATCACCCGCTGAATAGAAAAATCGACCTTGCCGCCGAGGTAGCCCGAAATAGCACCCAGCGGAACACCGATACTGAAGGCGATCAAAGGTACCAGCAGTCCAACGAACATTGAGGTGCGCGCCCCGTAAATCAGCCGCGATAGATAATCGCGACTGGAACTATCCAAACCGAGAGCGTGCTGCGGATCGACGCCGGGCAGCGTGCTGGCGCGCAGGTTGAGAAATACCCGATCATAAGGATAGGGGGAAATAACATCCGCAGAAATCGCTAGAAATAACAAAAACCCGAAGACGACCAGCCCGCCCATGGCCAACCGGTTGCGCCGGAAGCGCCGGACTGCGTCAACCCAAGGCGAGCGCCGCTCAATAGTCTCACGCAGAGTGACTGTCGGTAAAGGTTTTGCGGTTATATCAGCCGTGACTTTATCAACCATGTTAACTGACCCCACGACTGCTAATCCGTACACGCGGGTCAATCAGCGTGTATAAAATATCGGTGATCAAGTAAGTAATGCCCCAGAAGAAAGCAACCAGCAGAACCAGCCCCATGATCATGGGGTAGTCGTGTGCGAAGATGCTGGTCACAAAAAACTTTCCTAATCCCGGAATACCAAACACGACTTCAATGAAGATTGAGCCGGTGAGCAGATTCGGAATTTGTGGTAAAAGGACGGTAATCATGGGGATCAAAGCATTTCGCAGCACATGCCGGATCATGATAGCCCGTTCGCTGAGTCCTTTCGCCCGCGCTGTACGCACATAATCTGCGACCAGCGCATCCGCCACGCAGGCGCGTGTATAGCGAGCAACCAGCGCTAGCGGTGCTAAGGCGTAAGTGATGACCGGCAAGAAATAATCCGCAGATAAAATGGCAGGGCCGTTCGGCCACAAAGGGGGAATAAGCCACTTATTTGGATCGCCCCAGCCATTCTGATAGCCAAAAATGAGCAGCAGCAAGCTGGCAATAATAAAGTTCGGAATCGTGATACCGAGTGACGCGGTAAAGGTCACAAGATTATCGACCCACCCATTGCGGCGATAGGCCGCCACAATACCCATAATTAAGCCAAAGCCGAAGGAAACGATGATGGTGTACACCCCGACTTGCAGTGTTACGGGCCATGTACGGGCAATCAATGTGAATACAGGCGGGTTACCGGGGACAGCGAAGGAATAACCAAAATCGAGGCGAAAAGCACTCACGATGTAATTGACATAACGCTGGGTAATCGGTACATCCAGACCATACTTACGATTCAAATTTGCGAGTGCGGTTGCGTCGTAACCGCGTTCTCCCAAGCTAAATGGCCCACCGGGGACTGCATTCATCAAGAAGTATACGATGGTCGCAACGGCGAAAAGGACAAACAAAAGTGCGATGAGTCGCCGGATGATATAGCCGGTCATGAAGGCTCCCGGAACAATAAATGAGTGATTCTTGTAACCTATCGATCTATTTTGTGGATTACTTTACAAATTAATCTATTAAAAAAATTTGGCATGTAGTTCCCAAAAATCGTGTCAGAAATGCATGGTTTTTACCTAAAAACAAGAGGCAGAGGCGAACTTTTCATTCACCTCTGCTCCTTGAAGTCTGAATCAGCGATTACTGACTGCGATAGGTCTTGAAATTCGCAACGTCCTTGGTGATGTAGAAGGTACCCCAGCACCAATCGTTACCCCAATGCAAAGCGCCTACACCCTGTGCGTCGGGACGGAAGCATTCACCGGCCACATATGGCTGCCACAGGTTACCTTGAATACGATGGTCGATGAAGATACCGCCAACATCTTCCACCAGAATCTTTTCGGCATCTTTGTACATCTGGGTACGCTTGGCCGGATCATTCACCAACACGTTAGCATCTGCAACCAGCTTGTCGAACTCGGGGTTTGACCATGAGTGACGGCCTGTGGAAACCCACACACCCAACATGTTCGAGGGATCGAGGTAGTCCATACCGTAGCTGATGGCACCAAACTTGAGGGTCGTCGGACGTGCCAACAAACCGCTCATGTAATCGGTCTGCACCATGTTGTTGACGGTGATGGTGACGTTCAAGCACTGGCTGATCGAACCGGCCACTGCAACGAACCACGCCTGATGCGTGTCATTCTCTTGACGGAGTTCCAGTTCCTGCGCCGGGAAGTCCTTGCCATCCGGATAGCCAGCGTCCGCTAGTAACTTCTTGGCGGCGTCGCAGTCGTAAGCCTGAATATCCTTCAGCGAGCCGTCGCTATCTGCTGCCGGGAAGCCGGGAGCGAGGAACGAATAGGCCGGAATTGCGAATTGAGCACCCATGACGTTCTTGACGATTGATTCGCGATCAACCGCTTTAGCGAAGGCGAGGCGCACATTCTTATCATTGAAGGGCGGGTTGAAGGTATCGAACAACAGATAGTCCGTGCGGAAGTCACCGAAGTTGGGGCGATAGTTCGCGCTCAAAACCGGGTCTTTCGAAATAACTTCGAAGTCCGCAGGGCTAAGGCGTTCGTACGTCACCATGTCGACGTCGTGGGCTTGGAAGGCGACAAAACTGGTATTGATGTCACCATAAAAGTATCTTAATTCTTTCAAATACGGCTTGCGATAGCCATTGTAAGTCGGGTTAGCAACTTCAGTTACACTTTCACCCGGCTTAAAGGATTCCAGCATGAAGGGGCCGGAGGAAACAGCGGTCTTCGGATCCAGAATGTAACCGGGGCCAAGTTCCGCCAGTGCCTTCGCCTGCATCGGCGCCCAGAAGTAAACCGTGCCGGGGAGGTAAGGACGTGGGCCGTCAGTGGTGATCACGACTGTGTTGTCGTCGCCTGCGGTCACACCGATTTCTTCGGGTTTGACTTCGCCAGCGACCGCTTCCGACCAATTCTTGATGGTGCCCTGCCACATCCACACGAAGTCGTAGGCATTCTTGGGGTCAACCATGAAACGGTAAGAGGCAACGTAGTCATTAGCGGTTAACGGAGTACCATCACTCCATACCTGACCGGGACGCAGATGGAATGACCATGACAAACCGTCAGCCGAGGCTTCCCACTTTTCGGCAGCGCCGGGAATCAGGTTCAGATTTTCATCCAGATTCACCAACGAATCACCGAAGAAGTCAGTGCCGCAGATGCGCGAGTACACGGTGACGACAGACGAAAATGATTGCGCTTTATCCGTTGCACTACATAACTCGCGATAAATCTGTTGATCGTAGGGTGCGGCATCTGCTGGCAGATCACGCCCATACACATCTTTGTTTGCATCTTGTGCGCCAACGAGCGGCACTCCGACGACAGCCATTAGCATCATGGCTGATAAGGCTATTAGAACCACGGACAGTTTCCGATACATCTTGGCCTCCTAAACCCGTTCTGGAAAAAAATTTACTTCCAATCATTAAGGATTGTGGGGCAGATATTACACGGTCGTGGGTCTATGCGCAATAATTCCAATGGGGGAGATTCCACAAAACGGGGAAATTGTTAACATTTTTGAGGACTAATGTTATACCTTGCGATATTCCCTCAGTATGAGAAGGTGCATGACGCGCATTGAGCTTATTCGCCTAATCCAAAACTTATTTGACTTCATTTGCGAGAATGCCGCTGTTGATTGCTCCGGCTGTCATGAGAAGCAGGCTGAGCCTGACCCTGTTGAGCACCTCAGACTTTTGGCGGATTTTGCTTGACGTGCAAAACAAATGCATGGTATTCTGCTGCTATCGTCAAATGAGTAGAGAGGAGCGCCCCGATGTCAATTGCCCAACTTCATATCGGTTTTGAAGACGCTCCAGTGAGTTCTTCGTAGCGCCTACTTGTTTGCGCCTCACTCGTGTTTCAACCCTCGATATGACATGAACTTTTTCAAGCTGTCTGACTCCAGAGTCGTGGTTTGCTTTGGACGCAGTCTGATTTTTACAGCGCCTAGTCGGGTAAAAATTCGGTCGAGCGTACACGTCAAACTGGACTTCAGGCAGAGCCGACTATTCAGTTTATGAACAGCCGAACGTGGCGCTTGCCATGTTTTAAATACGAGTGAGTGTGTAACGATATGTTTTCGATAAATCCGCGTAAACGTGACGCGCGTAGTATCTATCTCTTTTTTAGCGTCGGCATGGCTGTTTGTTTCGCCATGAGCTTTATGGTCATGATGGTATTTGTGGTGCAGACCGTTGGTCTGAGTCCGCTGCAACTGGTTTTAGCGGGCACAGCTCTGGAAGTCACCATTTTCATCTGTGAAGTGCCAACCGGCATCATCGCGGATGTTTACAGCCGTCGTCTTTCCATTGTCATCGGCTATTTCATCATCGGCTTGGCATTTGTGTTTCAGTCGCTGGTGCCGACCTTTGTGGGCGTGATCCTGATCAATGTCCTCTGGGGACTGGGATATACCTTCACCAGCGGCGCGACCGAAGCATGGATCATTGACGAAATTGGCGATCAAGAAGTCGGAAAATTATTCCTGCGTTCCAGCCGTCTCAGTAATTTGCTGGGTATTGCCGCGACCATCATCGGCATCATTTTGGGCAGCCTGCTCATTACGCTGCCGATATTGGCTGCCGGACTGCTGTTTCTGGTCATCGCGGTGGTGATGGTGTTGTATATGCCGGAAACCGGATTTCATCCTACGCCAGTCGAAGATCGCAGCACTTTTGGTCAGATGGCACACACGCTGCGGGCGGGTGTCGGCTTGGTACGGGTGCGCCCGATGTTGATCGCCATCCTCGGTATCGGTTTGTTTTTCGGCCTTTACAGTGAAGGACTTGACCGCCTCGGTGATGCGCATCTGCTGCGGAGCTTTACGCTGCCGGATTTTCACGGTTTGCCAACGGTCGCTTGGTTAGGCGCGCTTGGTCTAATCGGCAATTTCATCACTGCCCTCCTGACGCGCGTAATGGAAAAGCGCCTCGATATGAAGCGCAGCCAAGCACTGGCGCGGGCTTCTTTCGGGTTGGCGGCGCTGCTGGTTGCCAGTTTGTTTGGTTTCGGGTTGGCAGGCAGCTTTGTGATGGCTGTCATCCTCAACTGGTGCATCGGCAGTATTCGTACGCTGCTTGGCCCGATTAACACCACATGGATTAACCAGCACATTGACTCATCGGTACGCGCGACGGTCATTTCGCTGACCAGCCAAGTTGACGCGTTTGGTCAAATTGTTGGCGGGCCGCCGGTGGGTTTCATCGGTGAACGGCTGGGAATACGGGCAGCGCTCATCAGCAGCGGCTTGATCTTGAGTCCGGTACTGTACCTTTATACACGGATTATCCGCGCGGACATGCGTGCGGCAAAGGGGATTGGCTCCGTACAGGTGCAGCCCTCAGTTGAGGCATAACGGAGAGAAACCAAAATGAATACTGATGTTCAAACGTGGCATTATGGCGCGGTGGCACGACATTGGGCCGAGAACAACACAACCGGCCCTGAAATCGCTTACTATCAACGGCAAATTGAGCAGCACGGGCAGCCGGCATTGGATGCGGGCTGCGGCACAGGGCGTTTGCTCATCCCTTTGCTGCGGGCAGGGCTAGATGTGGACGGCTGTGATGTTTCAGGGGATATGTTGGCTTACTGCCAGCAAACCGCTGAACGCGAAGGATTGTCGCCAAAACTGTATCAGCAGGCGCTGCACGGACTGAATCTGCCCCGTCACTACCAGACGATTTTTGCCTGCGGCGCATTTGGGATCGGTGTCAGCCGTCAGCAAGATTTCATGGCCTTGCAGCGTTTTTATGACCATCTTTTACCCGGCGGTTTGTTGATTTTGGAAAATCATCCGGCCTATGGACAGGAAGCATCATGGCCGATGTGGCAGAAAGATGCGCGCAAACATCTGCCGGAACCTTGGCCGGAATATGCCGGTAATATCCCTGAAGATGACACAGAATACGAACTGTATTATCGGTTGGTGGCGGTGAATCCGCTTGAACAGCAAACCACCGGCGAGATGCGGACAGTCGTGTTCAAGGACAAACAAATCGTATCCGACACGACCTTCACCCTGACATCGAACTTTTATTTTCGGCACGAGTTACAGATGCTGCTGGAAAAAGCAGGGTTTAAGGTCGAAGCTGTCGAAGGCGGCTGGACGGATGCCGATGTAACAGCCGATGATGACGTGATGGTCTATTTCGCGCGGAAGTCATAAGCCCTTCCAGCCGATTGAATGGATGGCTTGACAATTCCGGCAAGTCAGCATACTATATCCGTTAACGATATAACAATAACGGATATAGTAATGGCGCAGCCTGAAGACTCACTGCCACTGACCCCACCTGTGTTTCATATTTTGTTAGCCTTAACCGATGGCGAGCGTCATGGTTACAGCATCATGCAAGAGGTGAACGCCAGTACAAACGGCATCATCAACATGGGGCCGGGGACTCTTTACGGTTCGATCAAACGCATGTTGGCGGCCAATATGATTGAAGAAACCGACGCGCGGCCTGATCCAGCTTTGGACGATGAACGCCGCCGTTACTACCGCTTGACTGATTTTGGACGACGAACTGCCGCCGCTGAAGCCCGACGCTTAGAAGCAGCCGTCATGCAGGCCAAAGCCAAACGTTTGCTCGGAGGCACATCATGAAACGCTTCGTCTGGTCAGAACGATTTTTCAGACTTATGCTGCGGTTGTATCCGGCGCGGCATCGCAGCGAATACGGCGAAGCGATGATTCAGCACTTCCGCGATGTCCGCCGTGATGCGGTTGAAGGCAATGGCAAAAGCGGCCTTTTAAAGTTGGGGATTCACATGCTTGGCGACACGTTGAAAAACGCGCCGCTTGAACACTGGATCGAAATCCGCACAGGAGGCATGATGCGAAACAAATCACCCATTGTTCTGGTTTTGGCGCTTCTCGGCGCTGTGTTGGTTGGCTATATCGACAGTCGTGCCAGCGAAGTACAAGCCACGTTGATGGTCATGCTGCCGATTACATTCGTATTGGGGTTCTTCGAACCTAAACGGGCTGCGCTCTGGGCAATAATCGTCGGCCTGAGTGTTCCAGTAAGTTATGTGTGGCTGCTGGCGACAGGGCAGCAGTATTCCGCGCCACCCCCTAACGGCTTCACCACCTTGATCGCCATCGTGCCTGCACTCATCGGAACTTTCAGCGGGGCAATTTTCCGCAAAGTGATCAGCCAAGTGACGCTGCACACATAAGCATTGACTGCTGGCAAATTGCTACATCGGTTTACGGTAAACTACGAATTCTGATTTTTCGGCAACTTTGTCATAGAGCTGACGTGCGGTCGTGTTGCTCTCTTGGGTCAGCCAATAGACGCGATTGGCGCCGCCCGCTCGGGCATGGTCATAAACCGCGTTAATCAGCGCGCGTCCGACACCTTTGCCTCGAGCTTCTTCAGCCGTGAACAAATCTTGCAGGTAACAGGTCGGGCCGATGTGAATGGTGGTGCGGTGATAGAGGAAATGGACTATCCCCAATAATTTCCCCTCGCTCTCGGCGACAAAGGCGTGCAGCGGTTCATAAGCGTCAAAGAAGCGTGACCACGTCATCTGTGTGACGGCATCAGGCAGCGCTGTTTCACCCTGACGACCATAAAAAGCGTTATAGCCGTCCCAAAGCGGCTTCCATGCCTCGTAATCGTTTCGAGCAACCGGACGTATCACAAGCGAGTTCGTCATCTTTTCCCTCATATCATAAGTGCTTTTGACAGCAGCGGTTCAACCTATTGCTTATGATAATCAGGAAACAAAAATTGTTGAGATACGCCTATAACCACTTAATCATTATCTGATACTTCAGGATATAAACCTCGCAATTGTGAAGGCAGCAGCGGCGGCTAATCCTCCAACCAGCGCTGTTTGTAAAGCGCCGCGTAGGGCTGGCGCACCGGTTAGCCGGGCTTTCACATAACCAAATATCAAGAGGGCAGCCAAGGTTGCAATAACCGATGCAATTTGAGCTGTTGCCACATTCGTGAATAAGATATATGGCAGCAAAGGGATAAACCCCCCTGCCGCATACGAAAACGCAATTGTTAAAGCACTTATCAAAGCACGGTTGGGATTAGGCTTTTCCATGCCCAGTTCGAAGCGCATCATAAAATCGACCCAAGCATCCGGTCTTGCGGCAAGTGCTTCAACCAGCGGCTGACTTTGTTCTTCAGTTAAGCCATATTCTTGAAAGACCTGCTGAACTTCAAGCCGTTCGGCCTGCGGCATCTCAACCGTTTCACGCTGTTCACGGAGGCGTTCGCTGTCATAGTGTTCCGCGTCACTTCGAGCCGCAAGATAACCGCCTAACCCCATTGAAATCGAACCAGCAGCAATTTCGGCAAGCCCTGCCGTCACTACAATGGCAGTCGAAGCCGCGATTCCAGAAAGGCCAGCCGCTAAGGCAAAAGGTACAGTCAAGCCGTCCGACATGCCGATAATCACATCCCGAACCGTATCCCCCGCTGTAAAATGCTTCTCAATATGAGGCGTTTGAGGCATGAATGAGCGCCTTTCCTAGATCGCATCAGTCCATTCGATTGGGCATATCTTATAGAAGCCGGATTGAAGTTTCACCACACAAACGGAATAATCCGGTAGCGGACTTTCTGCCGATATTCCGCGTAGCCAGCAAGGTTAGCTGCCAAAAACTTTTCTTCTTCAATTGCCCGCAAGGCAATGGTTACGATCAGCAGCAGCGGGAAGGGAAACGCAACCCAAGAACCGAGCGCCAGAGGTGTCACGATCATCAGCAAACTGGCTCCGGCGTACATTGGATGGCGCACGAGGCTGTATGGGCCGGTTGTAATGACCTGTTGATCTTGCTTGACTTCGATGACCGCGCTGGTGTAGCTGTTGGCTTTGAACGTCAGGAAAACGATGTAAAAGCCGAGCGCCACAAATACGTCCGCGATGACGCTCACGATTGACGGCACCTTCGACCAACCAAAACGATAATCCAAACCCGCAACGATAAACACCAGCATGAACAACAAGCTGGCGAGGCTTTGAATGACCTTTTGTGTCTTTTCAGTCTCAGCGGAAGGGCCAGCAGCAACCCGACTAGCCAACAGCTTTTGATCGTACTTCATCAAGTAGAGAGTCACGAAAAGGGTAGAAATACCAAAAACCGCGATATAGACCCACGCCTGCCAGAAGCTCAACGAACCTGCGGAGAGAAACAGGATGAAACCGAGAAACACCAGTAAAAAGGCCAGACCGAGGAGAGATCTAACAAATAAGTTGTTCATTTTAATGCTCAATCAGCATTGAACCGCATGTTACTAAGCAGTATTGCTGTAGAAAGCCGCCCGTACTTTCACGTCGTTGAAGTTGGGATAGTCATACTCAGCCATCAACTGATGCAGGCTAATTTCACGGCTGTGTTCCATGCCGATCAGCAAATCGCCCAGCACAATATCCACCACCAGCAGCATCCGCCCGAAGTTCTCATATTGACCTTGCAGTGCTGCGAACAAGACCGCGAATACACGGTCGCGTAGCTCCGCGTCCATGATGCCGCTGCCCGGCCAACTCACCGTCCATTGGTCGTGGTACGTTCCGATCCGCAGCACATCTAAACGCAGTTGTGCCAATTGAGCAATGGCCGCCTTGCGATCTTGCGCATCCACCAGACGGTTTGTCCCTCGGTAAGGCGCGTTCGGCAGTTGGGCATACATTTGCCCCGGCGCGGTCATCTCCACCAAACGGAAAAGGCTGCGTCCGGTTAATGCTAAACCTGCGCCCAAGGACAGCGCACACTTGCGGTAATAGCGTACCCGTGCCGCATCATCGGCATGTTTATCAATGCGCCATAATAACGACAAAAAGTCGCCAAAATCCATTGGCAAACGGGGCGGCTCATCTGGCCCATAGGTGGAGGTCAATTGTGCGATGCGGTTGCGTTCGGCAGGATTTGGCATAGTCGCTTCATATATAAGGTGAAATATAAAGTGAAAAACAAAATCTATGGAGACTATACAGCAGTTTGAAGCATCCGCCAAGCGCGTGGAGTCCATCCAACAGAATCAAAACGAGGCTCATGGCCTTAAAAACTTGCAAACGTAAAGAAGTACAGCAGCTTATTCTTTGCCGAGGATGGCTTCCATCAAATCATCCAGCGTAATTTCTTCCGCCAGCGTTTTTGCATCGACGATAGCGCGCGGGCACAGTTCCGACTCAAGATCATTGTAAATCTCTTCAGCGCGAACACGGGTGGTTTGGCGCATCGGATATTGCATCGCAATAGTCAATATTTCAGCGGCGCGTTCTTTCTCGCCCTTATCGACCATTACTTCAGCCATTTTGATTAACGTGTCCATTATCATGAGCAGCGCTTCATTCTTCATCGCGATACGGAGCGTTTTGTGGAAACGCTCAAGGGAGGGGTCGTTATAAGTGTCCATCGTTTATAAATACCATTTATTAAGCTAACTGATTATACCATAAGCCGCTTCCCTTGCGAGAAACTTACATCAGTTTAAACAGTATTTATCGAACAATTAAGAAGTTGGGGATGACTTAAACAGCCATCCCCGCCAATCTGATAATTACAGGTTCTTGACCAAGTTCGAGAAAATGTTACCAATGGCCGGGCCAAGCAGCGCCAGAATAACGATAACGACGACGGCGACCAGAACCAAAATCAACGCGTATTCTACGAGACCTTGACCTTCTTCACGGGGCATATACAACATGAGAACTTCTCCTGAATGAATGATAAACGACTATGATTACGATAGCATTGAAATTAATTTTACGTCAATACGGCAAGCATTGAGATTTTGAGTTGTAGTACTAATTACCCAAGCGCTGAGCAAAAAAAAGAGACAGGGTTTGCTGTCTCCTTCTGAAATCGGTATCAATGTTGCGCTTACAACTTCTTGACCAGATTCGAGAAAATGTTACCGATGGCCGGCCCTAACAAGGCCAAAATGACGATGACCACAACCGCCACCAGAACCAGAATCAACGCGTATTCGACAAGACCTTGACCTTCTTCACGGGGTTGATAAATCATGTGCGCTGCTCCACTAATAATTGCTGATAATGACGAGAAATGATGAGACAATCTCATGAATACTTTGATGGTAACATGGGTTTTAATTGTAGGTCAAGAAAAAATCAATTCTTTTTCAATGTTGATGTGATTTTGGTCTGCGTAAGGACTAAAGTCGGGGGATGCTGTCGAGGTGTGCGTCCAGTGCGGACAGCGCTTGCTGCAATGCCGGGTTCTGTAAGTCCGGATTTTCAGCCATTTTTGAAATCCAGTAACGGTCATTCATATTGGTGGCATACACGGTGTTCTGCACGCCACGTCCTTCTGTACCCTGCCGTACCAATGAGGGGTATTCGTCTGAGGCATGAAATTTGAGCGTCAGGAGGGCGGTTTCGAGGCTCATTTGTCGTCCGTCCAAGCGCAGTTTAATCGTTTCACGTTTTGTCTGGTCAATGCCCTGTTGGTCGGCTGCCCGCAGGAAAGAATTAATCAGATCGAGATATTGGCTAATCCAAGGCGATAAGGGGGATACTTTCAGGGGGGTAGGAACGATTTTTTCACCACGAAGGGTCATCCGCAGCGCGCCCCAAAAAGCCCTCAAATAACGCTGGATTTGATTCATCGTTAACGCCGCCAATGCCGGCGCAAATATTCCACGCCTGCGCCGATTAGAACCACCACCTGTACACCTAAAGCCACGACTAACCACGTTGGCGTGCTGGAACCGCCCGGTATGACGCCTGCATCCATGGCTACTGGAGCACTGGTGTTGACCATCGCGACCGACTCAACTGTCGGGCTGGCCGCAGAGGTTGGCTGGAAGGCCACCATGCCGTTCGGCACGCTGTTCGCGGTTGCCACCATCACGGCTGGTGTAAGTGTCGGTTCGAATGTTGCCGTCATGTCGGCGTTGTTAGCCGCCGGATCGGGAGACAAACTAATCGGTTCTTCGGGATAAGGAGTGGGGATATTCGGGTCGCGGGTTGCGGTTGGATCAGGCGCGGCATTCACGACCGGATCACCGGGGGTCGGCGTAAAAGTGCCTGCTTTGGGGGGCACAAGGAAGATTTCGCCTTCCTTTAACTTGCGATAATCGGCTTCAGTCATGCCGTTAAGCGCCAACATGCCGGGGATGTCGTTCCATGTGTAACCGTAAATCAGCGCGATTTGCCCCAAGGTGTCGCCCGCTTGGATTTGATGCTCAATATTGCCGTGAGCGTCTACGCCCACTACATACGAAGGCGGTGCTTGAGGGGCGCTGCCTCCCGATTTCCCACCACCAACCGCCGCAGGTGGGACATATTCAGGTCCACCGGGATCACCAAAAACGATGACGAAACTGGTTCCTGCCGCGCCGTGACCAACGGCTACCCCAACTTCTTTGTAGCGCGTGTTGACGAGTCCGGCATAGTGAATACCGGAGTTCATCCAGAACGTCCATGCGTTATCGGTTTTGGCCAAGCCGCCGCAGTAAATATTTTCGCCAACAGCATCGCTGCCATAACCGGCTGCGCGGGCACGGCTGCGCGGATTCGAGCCGTCAGGATGTGTATGCGCGACTGCACAGCCGTTATCCACCAACCACTGCGCTTGGCTTTGGGCGGCGGCTGTTAAAGCACCATTCACGCTGTAAGCGGGTAAACCTTTGCCGCTGCGTAAGGCATTCATGCGTCCCACAATATCACCCGCTTCATCTTGGGCGAAAACGAGACCCGCCGAACACACCAGCACCAACAGGAAAATGAGAGTTAGTCGTTTCATAGCGCGATATTCTATCACAATGGGATAATATGGAAAAAAGGGTCAGCTTTTAGCCGCTGCAAGTCCATGAATGGCTTAACCCAAAATGAGTATTTCTATCAATTTCATAACCTGTGGAGTCGTTAAGGGTTTTTTAAGATACTGACCTTAACTTCGTGGTACTTTAAAATAAAGTAATGAAGCGTGTACACTGCCGGGAGGCATAAGATGAGTGATAGTCCGTTTGTTCAATTGGTCATGGTAATTGCGATTGGCTATTTATTTGGCTCGATCCCAACAGCTTACCTTGTTGCCAAAGCAAAGGGAATCAACATTTTTGAAGTCGGCAGCAAGAACATGGGTGCAACCAACGTCGGGCGTTCGATGGGCTTCTGGTGGGGCATCCTCGTCTGGGTTTGTGATAGTGTCAAAGGCATTGTCGCCATTGCGCTTGCCACACTTGTCATGCCCGATAATTGGGCCGCTGCCACCGCGCTAGCCGCAACCGCCGCAGTCATCGGTCATAATTGGTCAGTATTTGCCACGCTCCTCACCGGAACCATTCAAGGTGGTAAAGGTGCGGCCATCTGGTTCGGCACCATGTTCGCCATTGCCCCGCTGCAACTGCTGGTTGCGATCTCGGTGCTGGGTGTCGCCATCATCGCGCTAACCCGTTATGTGTCGTTGGCCGTGTTGAGCATGTGCGCGCTGGCAACCGTATGGCTGCTGGTACTCGTCACCCAACACACCATGCCCACCGAGTATATTTTCTATATCACAGTCGTCGCAGTCATGATTATCTACCGCTTCCGCGAGAACATCCAACGCCTGCTGACCGGAACCGAACGCCGCTTGGGAGACCCTGCCTAATAGATCAAAAATATTTCTTACAAAGTGGATGCCAAAAATATGCCGCAGCCCGAATATGGGGTGCGGCTTTTTTGTTGTATTCGGCTTGTCAGGCTGTGGGTGAATGAGCCGCCCGCCGCTGCTGAACATAACGCCAAGCCGTAATGCACGTGACTAACCACAAAGCAGCAACCGTAAATCCGGCAGCCACGTCACTAAAATAATGGACCCCCAATGCTATCCGGCTGACACCAATCGCAAGGATAACAAAGCCGGCTGCCAAAACCACCAGCAGCCTCAGCGCATTATTCTTGAGCAGCACACAAATGATATAGGCCAACATGCCATAGGCGATGAACGACATCATGGCGTGTCCACTGGGAAAGCTGTAAAAGCGCTCGATCACCAACGGGGTAGCGAAGGTCGGGCGCGGACGTGCGAAAAAAACTTTGAGCAGCGAATTTAAAATTTCGCCGCCTACAATCGTAATCGTCCAGACGATCAATCCCAACCACTGCCGTTTCCATGCGAAAACCAGCCCGACGATAAAGCTCCAGATAAAGAGAAGGGTTCCTCCAAACAGGCTGATCGTCAGAAAGGCCGAGGTGCTGCCTTTTGTCGCCTCGTTATGCAGCGCGTTCGCCAGCGCTATATCAAATTGAACAATCGATTCGTTTTCCGAAACACCGTCTACCAGTTTGCCAAAAATAATCAGGCTGATCGTACACACCACCAGACCAACCACGACGTACAGCGTAAAAAATCCATGCAGCCGTTCTGGAATGGCTTTCTCTATGCGTTGCAAAACATTCATCGTATCCCCAAGTTGCGAAATGACCGGCTAACATTGCTTTCCTAAACCTGTATAACATAACCCGATTGTTAAGACATCCGCCAAGTAGCTAACAAGTCTTGACCGGAAGTCTCAAGTACATCAGGACCAGAATTAAAACGAGAGGCTTAAAGCCCCTCGCTAACAAGCGCATGACGACATAACGACTGCTTTAGTCGATCCAAAATCATTTATGGGTACAATGCTCTAAAGAAGCTGCAATCTCGGCTTCCCTGATGCAGTCTTGTCCAGTGACATTTCAGGGCAGCACATTTCCGGCGCGGGCACGTGGCCAAGGCGCTGGCCTGAAGCACTCGGCATATTTCACCCGCGACTGCATCCCGCGATAAGCCCCAACAATTTGCGAGAGTTCCACCAGATCTAAGTCGCCAAAAAATTTGGCATTGTCCATCTGGCTGACGTGCATTCTGAGGAGGTCACATTTTTGTTCCCAGACGTCCGTGATGTCCACATAGTGCGAGGGTTCAAAACCCGTCGCGACGGCGCTATCCATGTAATACATAACGGGTGTCATTTTCAGAGGTTCGTGGTCGGTAAAAATGGTCGTCACGGGAGCCAACATCACCGCCTGAAAGGTAATCTCACTCGCCACCATATGGTCGGCATTATAGTCCTGCGGTGGCAGAGTGAAAACCACATCGGCCTTCGCCTCGCGCAGAATATCCACCACTTGGTTACGCGCCTCTGGTGTATCTTGCATATATTCGTCCGGCTGCCCTAAGCAAATGTAACGCCCACCTAAGGCATCAGCCACACGGGTCGCTTCGGCGTTCCGTATGCGGGTAGCCTCTTCATATGGCACAGACGGCTTGTGCTGAAAGCCTTTGTCGCCGTTTGAAATGACGACAATAGTGATATTTACGTCGCCCTTCTGCCGATATTTGAGAAGTGTCCCTGAGCAGTTAACTTCCATGTCGTCCTGATGCGCCCCGACTACCACGATATTCATCATGCTTTTCCCTTCAACAAAAAATATTGGGAATACTGTAATCGGGCTGCACCATGTTCGCCACCATAAAAGGTCTCAGAAATAAAACGAGAGGCTTACAAAGCCCCTCGCTTAATATCCATTTCATGAAACCGCGTTTACGATTCAGCCAAACCAGTTGTCGGCAGAACCGGAGGCAAATCGGTGTCCTCGTCCGCTTCTTCCTCATGAGCATATCCAACCATCTTGTGATGATCTTCATCCCACAAACGGATGTGCAGCGAGCGGATGCTCTTCATGAAGGTCATCGGCTCAACCGATTGGAACAACTCGCTGTTGTTATAGCATTCTTCCAGCTCGTAGTTCGGGACGCGTGGGCTGAGGTGATGAATGTGGTGGAAGCCAATGTTGCCGCTGAACCACTGGAAAATACGCGGCATCTTATAGTAAGAACTGCCGTGCAAACCCGCCTCGGCGAAATCCCATTGGTCATGCCGTTCCCAGTACACATCCTCAAACTGATGCTGCCAGTAAAACAACCACACACCGGCTGACGACGCAATCGCGATGATCGGCAGTTCAACCATCCAGAATTCTTTGAAGCCGATCAACGCGCTCAACACGGCGATAATAATCAACAGCATAATGTTGGTGAAAATGACACTGCGCTTTTCACGCGGATCAGTCGCGGCGTTCATCGGATAGAAACGTTGCAGCACCACAAAATCCAGCGTCGGGCCAATCACAAAAATGACAAATGGGTTGCGGTACAGCCAGTAGCTTAAGCGCTTCCACTTGGGCATCTTGTAATATTCTTTTTCGGTCAGAGTCCAGATGTCGCCGGTTCCACGACGGTCAAGATCGCCTGCCGTCGCATGGTGAATAGCGTGGCTGTGCCGCCAAGCCCAATAGGGTGTCATCAAGAAAATACCGGTGAAGATACCGATAAAATCATTCCACTTGCGTGATGGAAAGAACGAACCATGCCCCGCATCATGAAAAATAATGAACATGCGCATCGTAAAACCCGCCGCCGGAAACGCCAACAGCAAAGTAATCAAATACGAAACTTCCAAACTGCGGTACATCAAATACCACAGCACAAAAAATGGCAAAATGCTGGTGGCAGATTGCCATATACTTTCGCGCCAATTGGCTTTTTGGAAGGGCGCGACATCCTGTTTCCAGAGTTTCGGGTCAAGCTCCGGTTGCGAAGCGTGTGAAGCGGAAGCCATTACATTCATTCTCCAATCGTGACTGCGTAAACGATAACGAACGGTACCTGAACGGATATACTCATCCTCACCTCAGGTCACTTAATTAAAGCGTAACGCATTATACCAACTTGTACACACAAGACTGGTTAATTGAGACATTTGCTCATCTGGAATAACGCCTTAACGCAGGTTAAGTTGCGGAGAACATGACAAAGGTAGGCAAACGTTAATGTTTAGCGGAGCAAAATAAAAAAGGGCCTTGTCTAAATGTCTGTGTTACGTCCAGTTATCTGTATCGGAAAGTGGCCTAATCCGAATAGTTGTTAAGGTTACCGTAACCATCGCATGAGGTAATTCCGCGCTATGCTGAGAAAATACAAGACGAAGTCGTTGAACTTTTTCTTGTCGCTGTGCCTGATTGATGCGAACAAGAATAATACCATAGGTTGGAAGTTTATTGAGAAAAACTAACTCACAGAAATCACGATCTTCTGTCACGATCACACGTTCCGCAGCAAGTGCGCGGCTGAGGACGTTCTTATCAGGCATGCTAGGCGAGTCTTCGGCCACATATTCAACATCATGACCGTCAGACCGTAAAGCAGCAACCACGAAACTTGGACAGCATTCATCAACCAATATCTTCAAAGCGTTTGACCATCAGCCAGAATGATGTCCTCACGAGCAAGATAATCGTGAGCAAATGAAATTGCAGCCAAAATATCCTCGCGAGTAAGCCGGGGATGATCCTCCAAGATCTCATCATAATTGAGTCCGGCAGCAAGTTTTTCGAGTATCAATTCAACCGTAATCCTCGTACCTTTGATGCAGGGTTTTCCCACCATGATTGCTGGATCAATCGTAATCCGTTCGTGCTGCGTCATCTTGCTATTACTCCCATATTTCTTGATACTTATTATAACCAAAAAAGGGACACCTCGTGATGTCCCTCCACAAACGACCCGTAACCGAACACTTACGCCATTGTATGCGTCGGGGTCTTTGTCCCATGTGAACGCAGCCGCAGCGACAGCATAATCAAGAACACACCGAACGCGATGGCATACACACCCACCAGCGTTAGCACCGCCAGAATGCCCGCTCCCGGCGCAGCGATCAGCAGCACACCAAACACAATCGAGATGATGCCGCTCAAGCCCATCCAGAACTCGCCTTGGATTTCCTTACGCAGCCGGATGGCCGCCAGCAGTTCGAACACGCCGGTCATAATCGCCCAGAAAGCGATCACGTACAGCAGAACCAGCGCCGTGATTCCCGGATAAATAAACGCCACAATACCCGCGATGACGCTGACAAAACCTTCCAGCAGATGCAGCCACCAGCCTTGCTCCGTCCGGTGCTGGATAGATGTCCATACCGCCGCCGCCCCATCAATGATGGCATACGCCCCGAACAGCAGCACGAAACTGCTCAGCGCGATACCCGGAAACAACAGCGCCAATAAACCAAATAGGATGGCGATCACACCACGCAGCGCGACCAGCCACCAGTTCCGCGATAACAGGGTCAACATGATACAGCCTCCTATGGTCGAAATGGGGTTTGCAAGGGCAAACCTTTATTACCATCCAGACTATAGCACCATATCCCCCAGCAAAAGAGACTTTCGACCCAAAAATGAGTAGTACTACTTAGAAATTGGTCGTATCAGCGTTTCGAAAGGCTGTTAGGCCGCTGCACCAAAAATATCTTTGACAGCCAGCTTGAAACCGGGCAGCACCGAGCCACCATCCAACACACCGTCGATACCGAGGGTTTGTGGACTTTGATTGGGCACAAACACCTGCACATATTTCTTGAAGGGATCAACCAGCCAAACAACAGCTCCTGCCAGCAGATAATTCACGATCTTGATGCGGATTTCCTCTTCGTCGTTCGTGGGTGAAAGCACCTCAATCACCAAATCAGGCGGCAGCGGATTATAGGCCAGATAACAGGGTTCAGGCTGTTTTGCCCGTGAGATAAACCCCACATCCGGGATATAGCGTTCGCCCATCACCATATAACCGCCATCCGCACCAGTCACATCGCCGAGATCGCTTGCCAGAACATGTACACCGATTTTAATCAAAAATAGGCCGCCAATTTTGGATGAAAAGTTATTCGAAACCACTTCGACGATTTTCCCTTCGATAAATTCGAAATCGCGGTTGGCATTCTCCGGCAGCGCAATGAACTGCTCAAATGCTTCGAGGCTGACGCGCATTTCGAGTTGGGGTGTCGCGACCATATTCATGTCCTCATCATCTGGACGGTTGATGTGATTATAGCGGAAAAGTTGTAAGAGTCTTCAGAACCAGCCGTTTAATCATGCTTCAGCCCTCATCCGCTATCGTCATACTCAATATACCGACGATCAAGAGTCAGGGTTCACAGCGACAGATACTTTCAACCTCACGCGATATATTAGGTAGTTATTTGTTTCGAGATTGAAGTAATGGTTTTTCAGTAACTAAATCATAGCCGAGTGCTTCACTGGTCGCTTTTGCTTGGGCATGAATCAGCTTTGCGACATCCCAAACGATTTCCATTGCCATACTCTCTGTCACGGCTTCTGCTTCACCCAATTTATCAGTCGCCAGTTGTTCAGCCAAACCTGTGTATATCAAAGCATACTTACCAAAAAAATCACGAAGGTTTTGACGCGGGGAAATTTTGAGTTCGCCTCTTAGTTGCGCTGTTGTACGCTGCCATAATCCTTTATAGACTCGTTCGGTTGCTTGTGCGTAGATACTTGAAGGAGCATCTAGAACAGCGGCTTTCAGAGCTTCTACAAAGCGGTTTCGTGTAATGATTCCATCTACTCGCGCCTTGATCCAGCCTTCCGCCTTACCATCAGCACGATATTGCTCAACAACTCGATCAAATGAACGGAACAATCCAAGTTCAGGGTCTTGAGTTTCCTCGATGCGTTCAGTACCCACATGAGCTAACCATAATTTCATCGGCTCTGCTTTGGGTGATGGGATAGATTGCATTAGACGCAGTGCTTGCTCCGTGTTGATAACATCGGTCAAGCGTTTCCTTCCATCCTCCGCTACCATTTTCAACCTCTTACAATTTGTAAGAGTTTGATTCCCTTCTTTGATGAGTCTTCCTTTTAAAACATGATAATAATTCCGGGCGCTCTTCAAATCAGCGCTTAACAAAACAGCAATGATGTCGATTACGCTGTAGTACCATTCATTTTCATAGAGTTCTTTCCGTATTTGGCTGCCATCAATTGGCATTTGTGGAACAATATCGCTCATTGCACCCTCAACTTACTGTGAATTCAAGATACTTGAATTATACGGTAGTTGAAGGTGAAGTCAAGTAAGGCGAAAAAATCTACATTCCACCGAACACGCCACATACCTTCAAAAATATCAGTGACGGTTAGTCCAAAATGCACGATAGTCATCAACCTGATTTAATTTTCGAGGAAATGATGCGTGGTCTTTATAGTGACGAAGTATGACAGCGCTCATTATAGAATTAGCCTATTTAAGTAAATACTCGGCTATTATGTGTTTGTTTCGAGGTCTAACTGGCTGCAAAAGAGATATACAACTCAGATCTTCTGAAAGCGCGAACGTGGTATGACAATATTGCTTCCGAATTTTATATCTTCAGGCAGTTCTCTAAAAATGTGTTCGCCAGTGAAATCGTTTTTTATCCATCTTATGAGATCTTGCCAATCCCTAAGAGATATATTCTTAGTCACAGAATTCTTTTCTTCCCAAGCATCTTTTGTGAATGCTGTATTTGTCACAACCAAGCCAGAACTAAAATTAGGACGGCTACTTATTACGCCGGACAATTCTCTTATTACTTTAGTTCCTGTTTTTTTCGTTTCTGAACGATGATGTTTGGCTTGTACTGCTATCAAACCTGCAAAAGCCATTTGTGGAATATAAGCAATAATATCTATACCCCCATCTTTTGTATTTGCATTATCTGTAGCGCGGTGAATATCATAGCCCATTGCTATTAGCCTATTACAGATAAGCAATTCAAATGCATCAGGCGTAATATTAAATATTTCTGAAGGATTCAATTTTAAAAGCCTGAGTAATTCTAACGTAAAATCTGCAACATATATATCAGGGTAAATCTTTAGAGGATCAGCATCATTCTCAGGTGTCCAATCAAGATCTTCAGGAAGATGAATATCCATTTGTGTGCTAACAACTACTTCCACACCAGCATCCATCAATTGTTCCATCACTTCATCTAGCAAACCAATGTCACGTTCTGCTTCCGGTAACAGAGCTAGAATATCATCGTAGGTAATTACACCTTGATTTTGCGATTTTGCAACAAGCTGTGCTCTAATCTTTTCTCTTCTATCTTGCAGAATTTTTCTTGCCATATTAATCCTGTATTTCTAGTTGATTATTTTAATATCTAAATTATATTACATGCAGGATTGAGTTACATCGTCCTCTCATTTGTTATCTATTGCTCTATTTCCAACCCTCCTCCATCCACTTTCAAACCAAATTCAAATTGACACATAAGAACATTTATTCTATTCTGAATAGTCCAACACATCATCTATTCAGGATGTCACATGCCTATTCAATACGCACCCGACCTCAAACAGCAAGCCCTCGAAATCATACGCGATACTGGCGGCGACATCAACGCTGCCCACATCAAAACGGGCGTTCCCGAACGCACCCTTTACCGCTGGCGCAACGAGTTATGGCAAAGTTGGCGTCGGACATCCGCCACCCCCGTTTTGCCAAATCCGCCAAAACCGCTCCCTCAATTCGAGGACGATTTGGAGGCAATGGACTTTATTCGCCAAAAAATCATGTCAGAATTGCTAAACCTCGCCAATAACTTCCAAGCGGATTCGAACTTCATGACTCCCGCCCAGCGCATCATGCTCCTTACCCAACTCACCGACCGGTTTATCAAGTTGGATACACACGTTCGCGCTCGTGAGGAAGAAAATACCGAATATATCTACGAATATGAAGTCGCACACCACGTTGAAAAAGAAGAAGATCCCGAAGGCATGTACTGGAACGATAGGGAGTGGGTTCCCATAGTTGAAGGTGAGGAAAGGGTATATTGGGGCGGGACATAAATAATCCCGCCTTCTCTCTGAATCTCTGTGTCTCTGTGGTTAAATTCTTCTCTTACACCACCACGTTGATTTTTGGTTCTTGGCCGCCGCGACCCGCGATGAAGATCACCTTCTTGGGTGAACCGCCGTTCAATGCCCGCTGCACCGACTCGCTGTTCATCGCCGCTGCGTTGGCCTCGGCCTCACTGATGCCCGCCGGAACATCCACACGGTCGCGCACTTTGCCGTTGATCTGCACCACCAGCGTCACGGTGTCCTCGGCGGCTTTGGCCTCGTCGTAAACGGGCCAATTTTGTTGATGAACGCTGTAATCGTATCCCTGCTGCGCCCACAGTTCCTCTGCCACATACGGGGTGAAAGGAGCCATCAACAGCAGCATATTCTTAATGGCCTCGCGCCATGCCGCCGCGCCGACGTTACCGGCCTTCATCACATCCTTCAAGTCATTGCGGAACTTCATCAAGCCCGCAATCGACCCGTTGAAGCTGAAGTTTTCCAGCCCGTCCGCTACCCGCCTGATCGCTTGGTGCAGCTTGCGTTCGATGTCTCGTTCGGCCTCTGCGTTTCCCGTCGCGGGCGGTTGATAACCGGTCACAATGTCCCAAACATCGTTGATCCAGCGCACCACGCCCTGAATACCTTTGCTGTCCCACGGGCCGCCCTTCTGCCAGTCGAAGCCGAACATCAGGTAGGCTCGCACGCTGTCCGCGCCGTGACTCTTGACCCAATCATCAGGGTTGACCACGTTGCCCTTGCTCTTGGACATGCGCTGGATTTCCAAGTGGTGTTTCAGTTGATCCGGTCGGCACGTCCCTTCGATTCCCGGAATCGTTATCACGGCCTCCGGTACAACCTCGACCGTCCGCAGTTCACCGTCGCCTACATCCACGGTGAGCAGGTTCTCGGTGCGCTTGATGATCTCACCGACCACCAGCTTGCCCCGTTTCGCTGGCGCATCCGCCGGATCAATCACATCCACTTTATCCGCGAACAACTTGGCCGCCTGCCACGTCCCGCTGGCTACGATGAAGTGACCGCTGCGTTCCTCACCCAACACCTGCCCTTGATTGCGCAGCTTCAACATGGGCTCGCCCCACGTCATGGATTCGGGGTCGCGTCCATGCGCCTTCATGATATCCATCGTTTCCTCGAACATTCCCAAGTCACGCATGGCCTTGGCAAACCAGCGTGAGTACAACAGGTGCATAGTCGCGTGTTCCGCACCGCCTGTATACACATCCACAGGCAGCCAGTAAGCCGCCTCTTCGGGGTCAAACGGGCCTTGATCGAAGTGTGGACTCAGGTATCGATACCAGTACCACGATGAACACATGAAGGTATCCATCGTATCGGTTTCGCGCTTGGCTGGTTTGCCCTCGCTATCGACCGTGTTCTGGAAACCCTCGTGTAATTTCAGTGGGCTTTGTCCAGTGGGCAAGAAGTCCACATCATCGGGTAGTAACACAGGCAGTTGATCATCAGGAACGGGTTCGTAGGTTCCGTCCTGCCGCTCAACCATCGGAATCGGTGAACCCCAGTAGCGCTGGCGTGAAATCAACCAGTCACGCAGGCGGTAGTTGATTGATTCCTTGCCGATGCCCTTCTGTTCCAATAGGGTGATTGCCGCATCAACTGCCGGATTTTTACGCCCCTTTTGCCCGTTGGAAATGAGGCCGTTCAACGAGCCGCTGTTGATCATGATGCCTGCGCCGTCGTAAGCCTGTTCCATCGTCTTACCATCGAAGTGTTCACCTTCGGGCTGCACTACCGGAATGATCTCTAGCCCGAACTTGCGCGCAAAGTCGAAGTCACGCTGGTCACCGCTCGGTACAGCCATGATTGCGCCTGTACCGTAAGTCACCATTACGTAATCGGCTATCCAGATGGGAATACGTGCGTTATTCACTGGATTGATCGCAAATGCACCCGTGAACACGCCGGTCTTATCGCGGCCTTCTGCCGAGCGCTCGATTTCGGTTTGGTGCGCGGCTTGCTCCCGATAGGTGTTGACTGCTTCACGCTGGTCATCAGTGGTCAGTTTCTCGACCAGTGGATGTTCAGGCGCCAAGACCATAAAGGTCGCGCCCCACAACGTATCCGGTCGAGTGGTGTAGACTTCCAGTGGATCACCCTGTTCGGTCTTGAAGACGACTCGTGCGCCTTCGCTGCGACCAATCCAATTGGTCTGCATGATGCGAATCGGTTCCGGCCAATCCACGTGGTCGAAGTTCAACATCTCATCAGTGTAGCGTGTATATCGGAAGAACCACTGGGTCATCATCTTTTGGATAACGGGTTGTCCGGTGCGTTCGTCCTTACCATCGATGACCTGTTCGTTCGCCAGCACCGTTTGTAGAGTCGGTGACCAGTTGACCATCGCCTCGTTGCGGTAGGCCAATCCGGCATTGTAGAACTGCTTGAAGAACCACTCCGTCCATTTGTAATATTCGGGGACGCAGCTCACCATCTCGCGTTCCCAATCGAACATCGCGCCCATGCTGCGCATCTGCTTACGCATCCGTTCGATGTTCGCCAGCGTCCATGTCTTGGGATGGATGTTGCGCTGTACAGCCGCGTTTTCGGCGGGTAGACCGAAAGCATCAAAGCCCATCGGGAACAGCACGTTGTAGCCGCGCATCCGCATGTAACGGGCGCGGGCATCCGAAGGAGTCATGGCGAACCAGTGACCGATGTGCAGGTCACCACTGGGATAAGGCAGCATGGTTAGCGCGTAATGCTTGGGTTTGTTCCAATCGACTGAGGAACGGTACAGCTTGTCCTGCTCCCATTTTTCCTGCCATTTGCCTTCGATTTCTTGTGGGTTGTATTTGGTCGTATCGGTCATTGTGTCTCTCTTTGGTAGCGTGCCATATAACTGCGATAAGGGCGTGACGCATCATGCCTACTTAGCTTTGTGAGCGGGTTATGATCAGTATCAGAATCCAATATCGGGCGTAAGAGCGCCTGATTGTAGCAGATAAGGTTGATTTGAAGATGGGAAAGTGGAGAGGTGCGGTAGATTACCGCGACATAAGGGAAGAGCGACCCACCTCGAAAGTCATTGGTCTATTGGGCTTGAACATTATATTATCCTTCGCAAACAAATGTGTATGAGCAGAATAACAGGAAACACGGACTTGGTCAAGATATTGGGTTATGTTTCTCTGCAATCACCTGTTTATAAATCTCGACCATATGAGTCGTGGTCACGCGTAAGTCATGATTCTGCTCGACGTACTTGCGACCTGCCTCACCAATACGTCTACGCAATTCGGGATCAGCCAATAAACGTAAAACAGCGTTGGCATAATCGTCCGGTGTATCTGCGATGAGGACTTGGCGTTCGTGCTGTACATCGAGGCCGCGTAAGGCAACGGATGTCGCGACTAAGGGTGTGGCGGTCAAAAAGGCTTCCAATACTTTGATCTGGATGCCCGAACCATAAGTGACAGGCGCTAAAGCGATGGTTGAGCGCTGCAAATAGTCGGTTATGGACGGTACAAAGCCGGTGATTTTAATGGTGTCATTGGTGAGTGCTTTGATGCTTTCGTCGGGATTTGCCCCAACCAACTGCAACTGTATATCAGGAATCTGGCGCTGCACCAATGGCAAAATCTCGCGCACGAAGTAATGTACGGAGGCGACATTCGGGTGGTAGTTCAATGTTCCGGTGATTGCGAGTGTTTTAGTGTCGCGCTCAATGGTGGTGTCTAAAGCTGTGACAGGCAAGCCTTGCGGCTGGTAATGAACCCGATCTGGCTGAGGATGATTTTCTTGAAACAGACTTTGATCTTTGGTCGAGATGACCAGCGTGGCAGGGAATTGGGTTGAGAGCCAGCGCTCGTAAGATTGCAATCTGGGTGCTTCAATCGCATAGATTTGGCGTGTTATCCAATTGACAGAAAAATGTCCGGCCTGTTGATAAAGCGCCGACAGATAATCAACCGCATCCCAGACTGTAGGCCAATCGGGCATTAATTGAAGGCCGTAGCAAGCCATGCGTAAATGCTCGATATGAATCACGTCGGGCGGATCGCTTTTGAGAACGTCCTGAATCTTCTCCATGAGTTCTGCTGACCACATGAAGCGCGATTGAAGCGGTAAGCGAGTAGGCAGTGTTTTGAGCGCGTTCCACAACGATTGATATTTGGATAAACGCACTGAAATCACTTTTGCGCCTGTTTGATTCAATTTGGTGATGTTTTTGGCATCAAGCTCACTCCGATTGAGGGTGACGACTGTTACCCGATGACCTGCATCAAGCAAACCGCGCACTTGAAAGTGGGAACGTATTTTTGTGGGATTAGGAACATGGGGTACAAGGTAGAGAATGTGCATATTTGGCGCTTCGGATATAAGGCTAGGTGATTTAGAAGTTCAATATCACTCAACGAGTATGATAACATGAGGAATGAGTCGATTAGCCTAATTGTTTTGATATGGTTTCGAACAGGTTATTGCAAGCTGTAATTTTGGCATTGGATTCGACAAAGCATGAAACTGTTTGACAGTCCAAAAACCACCGGACATAATGGGGTTATATAGTATTGGATTGAGACAGAGGCAGCCAACATGCAGGTTGAGAAAACGGTATTCATCAGTTACCGCCGCACCAACGCTATGACCGCGCGGGCGGTATACCAGCATTTAACCGCACATGGTTATGACTGTTTTCTAGACTTCGAGTCGATTGACTCGGGTTCATTTGAGCGCATCATCCTCAACCAGATTTTAGCGAAGGCGCACTTCGTAGTCATTCTGACACCTAGCGCATTGGAACGCTGCACGGAACCGGGCGATTGGCTGCGGAGAGAGATCGAATACGCGCTGGATAACGGACGCAATATCGTACCGCTGATGTTCGACGGTTTCAGCTACCGTGATGTACAAAAGTATCTGACGGGCAAGCTGGATGTGCTGCCACAGTACAATGCCTTAGAAATCCCATCAGCGTATTTTGAAGAAGCAATGGCACGTCTCGAAAACCGCTTCTTAAACAAGTCGCTTGATGTGATTCTGCGCCCCACGCCAAATGCGGACAAACAAGCAGTGGCGGAGGCTAAAGCCGAAGTCGAACAGCAACCGACCGTGACCAAAAAGCGCTTAAGTGCGGAAGAGTGGTTTGAGTGTGGTAATAATCGAGCAGCAGACGATTATGACGGCCAAATAGCCGATTACACAGAGGCTATCCGTCTTAATCCGCAATATGCTATTGCTTATAAGAATCGCGCCACAGCCCTAAATAAAAAGGGGGATATTGAAGGCGCAATCGCAGATGCTAATGAAGCCATCCGTATCAATTCCAAACTAGCTGACGCTTATAATGAGCTTGCCATTGCCCATAATAGTAAGGGACATTATTATAGTGCACTTGCAGATTCCAATATAGCCATCCGTATCAATCCCAAACTAGCAGATGCGTATATTAATCGAGGGGTTACCCTATACAACCAACAGGAATATAAGTCTGCAATTGCCGATTTTGAGGCAGCACTACGAATTGATCCAAATTATGCAAACGCAAAAGAGTGGTTAGAAGTTGCACGAAAGGCGAAAGCCAATCAGCGAAAGTAATACCTACTCGACCCACTTTACCGCATAACTCTTGGCATCAGCTTCGACAAAGCGCACGAGATTTTCGGCTTCAGAAGCGATTTTCTCACGCTGCGATTTGGTTAGTTTTACAAGCGGTTCGATTGAAATGGTTGCCGTGCCTTTGGCTTTTTCGACTTTCCAGACAGCACCGACAAAGCCATCAACCAAAATGGTTGCGGCGACTCGAAGTGCAGGGAGATAGACTTTCTTGCGATGTTCATCTGCTACGACGCGGGTACGGACTTTGTGCGAGAGCAGCAGGTTATCGAACTCCGGCAGGAAGCGTATCGGAACAGATCGATTAGCATCCGGTAGAGGCGCATCCTTCACATCGAACAATTCTTTTTTCTTCTCGTCGCGATAAACAATCAGTTCCGGTCTGAGCGACTCAATGATCACTTTCAGATCAGCCAGTTTGAGGAATGACCACGTTTGCACATCGGCAATGGTTGCTGGCCCGAATGTAGCTAGATAACGCAGCACCAACTCACGCGTATGATCTTCGGGTGAAATCGACTTGCCAAGCCAATCATCAGCCAGTGTGAAAGCGGGTGTGCCGGGATAGCTCCAGCCTGTGGTGACCGGTACTTGCACCAGTGGAATATGCGTCCGCACGGTATAACGCATCGCGCCTACGTCCGAGTCAGGCATCTCAGTGCTGAGCATGGTACTGATTTCGGCAAAGGTACGCGGTTTTTCGGCGATAAAATCGTGGGCTACTTTGAGGACACGGTCTTTGTCAATTGGTGTGCGCTTTTTAGTAATCGACTCGGCTGCACCCTCCAAAACAGGATTCAGTGCTGTGCGAAACCGGACGTAATCGGCAGCACTGACGAGGTGTAAGGTCGCACGCATCATCGTAACCTTAATCACCTGTCGATTTTCAATGACGCTGGCGAGATCGCTGCGTTGGAAGTCTTTCAAGCGCGTCCATAATCCAACATATGGCGCGCTGGCTAGCTGTGCCTGCATCCCAACCAACTGCTCGATGGCTGCGGTCGGGGAAATGGTTGAGCGTTCTAATAACATCTGGCGCGCTAAAGTCATCCGGTTGATTTCACGCAGCGTCAGTATACGATCAGCCATTTTATGCCCCTTCGGAATATATGTTCTGGGACGCAATCTTAGCACAGGTTATTCCAACAAAAAAGCCACCTGTTTGCAGATGGCTTTGTTTTTTACAGCATTGAAATTGGTTACTCAATTGGCTCTTTGTAAATGATGTAACGCCCCATGTCATCACCTTTGGCGATGCAGGTGGAGAGGTCAATTTTGAATTCGCGTCCACCAGAGACCCAGCGCAGCCCTTCTTGCAGCAAACCCTGACCGACATAGCACACGGCTTTATCCGATTTACGTCCCCAGCACATCGGGCAGCGTTCCAATGTGTAAATAATCCGGTCATCGCCTTCTTCGCGCACGTTGCTGATCTGGTCGCTGAACTGGCTGAAGATGTTGGCCATCGCTGGCACACCAACCTTCAACTTCGCACTGAGTGGCAGCACCTTGAAGGCCAAGTCGCCCACGCCTGCCAGCGCACCGAAGCCTCGCAAGGCATCCGCGAACAGTGTACGACCGACGCGCAAGGCCAAACCACGACCACCACGCGGCCCGTACATTTCTTCCAGCGCCACGCATAAGGCGGTGAAGTCGGCGAAGTCAAATACTTTATCCAAGTTATCCGGCGGATAATTGCCGATGAGGTTGTCAAGGTCAGCCAAATGTAAAACAGCGTTGAGACCGTTTTTACCCATGACTTCTTCCATCGCATCGAGGAAGATACGGGCGAATTTGTTGGGATAATAGTAACCACTCTTTGCAGGTGGCATAGGGATTCTCCTCTACAGCGAGTCAAGCGCAACGCAGGATAAAGCTGTGGTCACCATTTTGGGCGCAGCATAAACTCTTTCTAGTCTATCACAATTGCGCCTTACGCGCAGTATGCCTTAATTCTAGCTATCTTAGTGTGCTTATTCACCTATTGTACCCGATGCTAAAATAACCACTTAACCAAGTCGTTAGGGGCAATGAGGGTGCAGCACGCGTCCATTTCCGTCAAAGGCTTTGTTGTCGATATAGACGGTGTAATTACCGGTAGAGCCGCGTTTCACTTGTTGTCATGGAAGCAGTTGGCGGAGGAAGACGGTATCATCTGAGCGCATCAGCGCTTGCTGCTTTTATGTGCAGACGGTGGTGAGCCGAATGGGGGACTGAGGCTACAGTTTGTAGTCGTCCATTGTCAGACCAATGAGCTGAATTTGCCCGAATCATACGCTGGCGTGTAATTCAATTTTAACCACAGACACACTATAAACTTCACAGGTTTACGCAGAAGGTTGCGGAATCAACAACTTACAATTTTGGTAAGGGTTAGCACGTCATATGATGTCCGAAATTTTCCATTTAATCCCCTGCGTAGAAATCCGTTGTTCGCTCAGGTAAGCTTCGGGCATGTAATAAATTTCACAAAAGGTCTTCAGTGTACCCGATAAAGCTTTGGAATAGTTCGCGACATGGTGAACTATCCGAAGCGACACACACCAAATCTTATAGGAGTAATGTGCATGAATAAGCGTTCGTTCGTTTTGATTTTGATAATGTTTTTGCTAGTCGCGGTTTCAGGACTGCCGGTCGCTGCCCAAGTGGCAACCGAAACCCCCACCGAGAAGGCTGACGGCGTTTTTCCGGTGACGATTGAACATGAATATGGAAGCACGACGATCAGCCAAGAGCCGAAACGTGTGGTTGCGATTGGCTACACCGAACAAGACTTGCTGCTGGCGGTCGGCGTGACACCGATTGCAGCGCGCTACTGGTACGGTGACGAGAAAAGCGTCATTTTCCCGTGGGCAAAAGATAAAGTACAAGGTGATGAGCCGATTGTGTTAAATATGCCTTTTGGCGCTATAAACTTTGAAGCTATCCTCGCCCTGAAACCTGATCTCATCAGCGCTGTAACGTCGGGAATTACGCAGGACGAATACGACAAGCTGTCGCAGATTGCACCCACGATTGCGCAATCAGGCGATTACATTAACTTTGGGATGCCATGGCAGGAAGCGACCCAAATGGTCGGTGACGCTGTCGGGAAATCGGCCACCGCCGAGAAAGCGGTTGCAGATGTTGAAGCGCTGTTTGAGGATGCCCGTACAACCAACCCGCAGTTTGTTGGGAAAAGCGTTGCTGTTTCTTATTTCTCGGCAGGCACCTACGGCTTTTATACCTCGCAGGACAGCCGTGGACGTTTCTTCAGCGATCTGGGTTTTGTCGTGCCGCAGCAGTTGATCGACATCGCTGGCACATCGTTTTATGCCAATATTAGTACTGAACAGGTTGGCCTGCTTGATCAAGACTTAATCGCGATAGTGAACCTGCAATTTATCGACGGTGGATGGGACACATTGAAGGCCGAACCGCTGTTCAGCAGACTAAATGCGGTCAAGGAAGGACGTGTTGCTTATTTTGATGTCGAAACCGAAAATGCAATTGGTTTTAGTTCGCCCTTGAGTTTGCCCTTCGCGCTCAAAAACGCGCTGCCGCAGTTGGAAACCATATTTCCTGCCGCCGACATGACACCGGAGGCGACTCAAGAGAGCTAACTTTTTAAATCTCTAGGGCTGCCAAGTAGGTTATCGAAAAATACGCCAACCCCCTCCCTAACCCTCCCCCGCAAGCGATGGAGGGAATCATAACAGGCAGGTTAAGAGGCTTGGACCTTTCGAGAAACCACTCAGTGGGTGATTCCACGAGCAGCCTTTAAGTCCAACCGCGTTAGAGGGCGACTTCAGCAGTCGCCCGCAGCGGCTAGCCACCGAAGGTCAAAATGAGGGACAGCAAAACATCTGCCCCTGATATTCAGTTGTCGGCTAAAAAGTTCGTCAACACGCTGATGAAGCGCTCGAACTGATCTGCCATGATGAAGTGACCACTGTCGGCAAAGTGAACATATTCGCCATCGTGCCAATGGTCGGTGATCGGTTTCACACTTTGCGCCACATCGGTTCCCGCCATTCCGCGTGAGGTCATGAGCAAAGTCGGGCAGGTGATGCGTTTAATCATCTCCGCCGAAGCCAGTTGATAATCGACCCGCGCGTTAAAGGTCTTAAGATCAAATTGGACAGCAGCCTCAGTTGCAGTCACGTAATCCACTTCATTCCAGTTTGCCGAACCCGGTGCGATGAGCGCTTGCATGGTCTTTAAGCGTTCCTGATGCGGTTGGGTTTTAATCGACCGCAGCGCATTTAATGTCTTTTGCAGCCAAGCAGGTGGATTGTCGAGATCAACAGGTGGCATATTGAAGGGGTGCAGCGGCGGATCAACCAGCACCAATGCGCGAACCAAGTCAGGATGAGCAGCAGCTAAGCGTCCTGCGATTTCACCACCCATCGAATGTCCTACTACAAAAACCTTGTCCAATTTCAGAGTACGGATGAGCGCTGCCATATCTTCAGTCAGTAATTCGGCTGAAAATCCGTGTTCAATTCCTGACGAAAGTCCGTGACCTCTGAAGTCCGGCATTATCACATCATAGGCAGCTAAGGCTTCAGCCGTTCGCAGCCACGTAATGCCTGCGCTTTGGAAACCATGCAGCAGCAGCACTGGCGGTTTGTTTCCACCTGTTCGTATGTAGTGAATATCCACATTATCAGCAGTGGTTACAGCCGCTATTTGCCAATGGGCTGGCATGAGCTGCTCCAGCGGACGATAGTTCAGGATGTTTTGTGTATCCACCATGATTGCTCCTTCTACCCAAGTGATGCGGCCAGCATAAACCATAACGCTGCGTGAGGGTCAAGGGTGGATTTCTAGAGGTCTAAGCAGGTATCAAGGTGGCAGGGCTTATTCCAGCATAGGCTGCAAATAGTCTATTGCTTCATCCATATTTTGGAAGTACCGGGTGTTTTTGCTGCCGCGTGTATTGACCGCCGTTGTCTCGTTCATCATAACTTCGAGCGGATTAAACCCTACCAGAACACCCCGTGCTGCCATCGGATGGCTGTAAGCGCGGTGACCGTGTTGGCTGCGAAGGACATCTTTATCAGACTTCGTGACTTCCGCCCAATTGATAAGCACAACCACAGGACGATCAACCGTATCCAGAGCCGATGCCATATCGTCCAGACAGTCTTTCAGCGTTTCGGCAGTCTGGTATCCCTGATAGCTTACGTAGAGAACACGGTCTGGTTTCATCCATCGAATTTCATGCGCCATGCCTTTTGCCCCTTAATCAAATATTACAATACACATTATAACGGGATTGCAGCACTTAATAGTTGTGTTATTTAATGGATTAAGTAAATTGATCCGCACAAATCAAACCGTGTGAAACTTCCACACATTCAATAAAAATAGAATGAATGCATATGCACATAAGCCCCCGAATTATTGAGGATGCACAAACAATTTGGCATTTCTTGCCAAAAAGCTGATACACTATTAGTGCTTTCAAGCCCATACGAGCCGTCTGCTAATATGCTTTACTAATTAAAAGCATTCGAGTTCGCCAAGTGCGATCAGCATAATTTAGGTGCTATTATGTTCGTAGACCCTGCAAGACTGGCACACAGACACCGCAGATTGCTACATCCGGTTTCATCATCGATCTACCAACCTCCTGCTGTCTCGCCCATTTTGGATTCGCTGTTCGTTTCGGCTGCTGCACCTTTCTTAATTGATTTCTGATTTTGCTACATAGAACTGATCTGGCTGAATTCGGATTTTAAAAAATCCGGGGCTGGTCGCATCAGTTTTTTTTGCGTTCACAGGTTCGCACAAAGGTTAATAAATGTCCGCTTTTATGTTTAAACAATTGATTAATGGTGAATGGGTTGACGCTGGCAACGGTGGCACATGGCCTCTGCTGAATCCGGCTACCGAGCAAGTGCTGTTGGATATTCCATTTGGAAATGGGGGGGATGCCCGTGCTGCTGTTGATGCCGCAGCCGCTGCCTTCCCTGAATGGTCACGCAAAACGCCCTATCAACGTGCCGAAGTCTTAATGAAAGCGGCGGATTGGATACTGGCACATGTTGACGAAATGGCGGTTATTACCACCGAAGAAAGTGGTAAACCGATTGGCGAATCACTGGCCGAATGGCGCAGCGCTGCCAATTACATTATATGGAATGCCGAAGAAGCTAAACGCGCTTATGGGCGAACCATTCCGGCGCGGGTGGCGACTCGCCGCATCATGGTGGTACAGCAGCCGCTCGGTGTCATCGGAACAATCACCGCATGGAACTTCCCTGTTTATAACGTGGTACGCTGCTGGTCGGCTGCGCTGGCTGCGGGCTGCACCGTAGTTGGTCGTCCATCCGAATATACGCCGCGTTCAGCCATGATGATGGCGCAGGCTTTCCACGAATCAGGCGCGCCTGCAGGTGTCATCAACTGCATTAACGGCGATCCGGCAGAGATGGCACAGGTCATGCTCAAGGATGCGCGCGTCCGAAAGATCAGCTTTACGGGCAGCACACGCGTGGGCAAACTGCTCATGGATGGCGCATCTCAAACCATCACTAAATTGGCACTGGAATTGGGAGGCAATGCCCCGTGTGTCATCTTCCCGGATGTCAATGTCGAAGAAGTCGCCAAGCAGTCGGTCGCGTGGAAATATCGCAATGCGGGTCAAGTGTGTGTCGCCCCGCAGCGCTTTTATGTGCACAGCAAAATCGCTGATGAATTTACAGATCGTGTCGCCAAAGCCTCGCGTAATTTGCGCGTGGGTAATGGACTCATCAAAAGCACTGAAACTGGCCCACTGATTAACGCGGTTCAACGGGATCGGGTCGAGGCGCTGGTCACCGAAGCCGTTGCCGCCGGAGCGACCACCCTCAGCGGCGGATCGCGCCCCTGTGATATGCCAGCCGGTTACTTCTACAGCCCGACGGTTGTCACCGGACTAAAAGACTCGATGCGCCTGTATACCGAAGAAATTTTCGGGCCGGTCATGCCCATTGTCACTTTCGACGATACCGACCAAGTGTTAGCGATGGCCAATGCGACACCTTATGGCTTGGCGGCGTTCGTCCAAACCAACGATTTGAATACATCCGTCCGCATGTACGAGGGGCTCGAATTTGGCATGGTGTGCGTCAACGATTGGCTGCCTGCCACGCCCGAAGCACCTTTCGGCGGCGTTAAACAAAGTGGACTCGGTCGCGAATGCGGCCTTGAAGGTCTGGAGGAGTATATGGAAAGCAAAACCGTATTTATAGGAGGTGTGTCATGAACGCCAAAATAGTGCCCAGAACGATGGTTGTGCCAACACAGGCCAAGTTTGCCCGTCCGTTGGCGAAGATGCAGAGCGTGATCTTCCCGACGCTCACCCATGATGAACTCTTGCGCGAGGAACATTACCTGCACCATATTCAACTGTTTCCACAGGGGCAGTTTACAGCCTTGGTGCATCATGGTGAAAAGTGGACGGTCGCCGGTTCAACCGTCACCTTCCGTGTGAAGTGGTCATTCTTCGAGAAGCCACACACCTTTGTCGAAGCGGTATCTGATGGTTGGATGGACAACCACGATCCCGAAGGCGAATGGCTTTATGGTGGCGACTTGAGCATTCATCCTGATTATCGCGGTTTACGCTTGGCAAGCCAGCTTTATGATGCGCGTAAAGCATTGGTGCGCCGCATGAACCTCAAAGGCGAAGTGGCTGGCGGGATGCTGCCCGGTTATCATCGCTACCGTGAGCAAATGGGCATTGAAGCCTACGTGGATAAAGTCGTTCATGGTGAATTAACCGACCCGACCCTGACCCCGCAGTTACGCAACGGCTTTAAAGTCAAAGCGGTGCTTTATGATCACATCACGGATCCACGTTCAGATAATTGTGCGGCGCTGATTGTCCGTCCGAACCCGGGTTATGTGCCGTTTAGTGTACGTCGTTATGCTTTAATTTAACCGAGAATCGAGGTAAACAAATCAATCCGTAATGGAAAACATAGAAACGTCTTGGTAGGGGCGACATCGGCAAACGGGGTCGCCCCTGCTGATTCTTACCCCATTCCAAATGCGCTATAATGTGAACGAAGATATGTATGGAGAAAGTTCAGACTGATGAGCGATCATCCTGTAACCGTGACATTACCCGAAGCACTTTATGCCCCTATAAGCCAGATTGCTGAAGCCAAATCCCAATCGGTTGAAAGCGTTGTGGTCGAACAACTTCAATCTGTACTTTCAATAAAACTGCCTTCCTTACCATCAGACGAAGAGTCCGAACTGATTGCCTTTAAATTCCTCTCAGATGATACCCTTCGCAATATTGCCCGTGAGCAAATGCCTAATCGGCTTCAAGACCAAATGCAGCGTCTTATGGATCGAAACAATTTCGGCACTATTACGCCACAAGAGCACCAACAACTGACTGACTTGGTTGAACGTGGACAGCGCCTCACCCTTCGCAAAGCGTGGGCCGCCGGAGTGCTCATGGAACGTGGTTATTCAATAACAGGCGACGATTTTACGGCTGAGCATGAGTGAACTCTCGTGGGCGCAAATCGTCCGTCTGGTTCACGAGCGTGCCAGAGACTGCTGTGAATATTGTCGTACCTGCCAGCGGGTCTCGGGTCAAGCTATGCATGTTGAGCATATTATTCCATCGGGCGGCGATCATCCCGATAACTTGTGTTTAGCCTGTGCCGATTGTAATCTCAGTAAAGCTCAAGCGACTTTTGCTACGGATTCGGAAACCAATCGGACAATTGTGTTATTCAATCCACGTCAGCAGCATTGGACAGACCATTTCGCGTGGATAGAGATGGCGCACGAATTGTTGGCCGAACGCCAACTGGTCGCGTTACTGTCCAACGTTTGAAAATGAACATCGAACGGATTGTCACGGCGCGGCGAATCTGGATCAAAGCAGGCGAACATCCACCAATTTGATTTTGGCATCCGTAAATCAGTGATCACCTTGGCTGATTCTAGTGGGGAATTTTACATTACCAAATAACTGACACAGGATATTGTTTGATTTTGGTATCTTTGCTGAGAATTGTCATATTTTCTACGGTAGCTTGAGCGATCAAGATACGGTCAAATGGGTCGTGATGATGATTGGGCAAACTACTCAATCTCAACACATGACTTGGATAAATAGGCAAGATTTCAATCCCATTTACACGATACGTTTCCACAATGTCGTCAAGTGAAAAGTTTACGTCCATTTTTCCTACAGCATTTTTAATTTGAATCTCCCAAATGTTGACCACACTCATAACAGGTTCATTATTTTCATCATCTAAGAAAGAACGAGCGTTTGCCGAGAGTTGATTTGGCTTGCTAATCCACCAAATGAAAGTATGGGTGTCCAGCAACAGTTTCATTCATCACCTAACCAAAAACTGTCCGGCAGTGGTTCGTCAAAGTCATCATGCATCACCATCGCATTAGGAAACAAACCAGCCAACTGCTTGCGTGGTAATTTTTTAACAGGCAAGACCCTTGCCACAGGCTGACCATTCTCAGTCAGAATAATTTCTGTATCCTTGTCCAACAAAGATAGCAGCGTATCTTTTACCGCTTGAAGCGTCGTGATGTCTAACGTTTTTGTGACCATTGCTATAGCTCCCCTCCCAACAAAATCATCACTATTCTAGCATAATTAGGGGAAACTCTGAGGAACGACAAGCTGCAAATTGAGATCGCGACCTCATTATCGGAGATACTTCAATCCGGTACAGCCTCAATGACACTCATCACTGAGCGCGTTGCAATGACTCGTGTGAGATGAAAGCCGGATGCATCGAGCAGTTTGGCAAACTGCGCTTCTGAACGTTCCTGCCCCCCAACCATGACCATCATATTGAGATCCGATTTCAAGATCGATTGGCTCTTGGGAGCGGAATCAATCTGTGCCGGGATGACACGCTCAACCAGCAGGAGTTTATGGTCTGGCGACATGACACGGCGGCAGTTCTTGAGGATCGCGACACTCTGTTCATCATCCCAGTCGTGGACGACACGTGATAGAAGGTACATATCGCCGCCGCTTGGCACAGACACAAAGAAATCGCCACCGATGCTCGTACAGCGGTCACTTAATTCCGCCTCTGTGATGTGGGCAACTGCTCCTTCAGCCACATGCGGCGAATCAAAGAGTATTCCCTTCACCTGTGGATGATGCTTCAGGATATTGATGAGCAGGCTTCCGTTACCCCCGCCAATATCGACAAGCGTCTGAACCGATGAAAAATCATAACTTTCAAGCAGCGCTTGATTGAACACGCCGATCAGATTCGCCATGCTTTCATCAAACAGTTGCGATTGTTCAAGATGCTGCGCGCGGTACTGCCAGACATCCATGCCATATTGGTGCTTAAAAGCGGTTTCGCCCGTTTTGAGGGTATGGAGAAGATCACCCCACGCCCGAAAATGTTCTTTATCCAATTGGCTTAGCGCCCATGCCCGCAGCGAACCGGGAACATCTTTTCGCAGAGTCGCACCAACTGGCGTGAGCGCGAACTGGTCATTTGCATCGCGTGTTAAAAGGTCGATGCTGACAAGCGTTGATAAGAAGCGATAGAGAGAAGGTTCATGCGTGCCGGTTGCTTCCGCCAGTTCAAGCGCGGTTTTGGCTTCGTCCCCGATCAAATCAGGAACGCCGAGTTTGACCACCGCATAGATCGCACTCGCGACCAGAAGACCTGATGTAAGCCGGAGCATGACTTCCGAAGGCGATCCGCCGCTTGGCTGAGAAGTATCCTGTACGCCCATAGCCATCACCTCTTGTAAAATTGAGTTCCTCACATACCGATCAGCGCATATATCGCCGCAGCCATGCCGCTTCGATAGCATCTCCCACTTCGTACCAACTAGGGTCTACGATTATGACCAAGCTTTTATAGTGTTTCCATTCAGCCTGTGCTTTGTCATATTGGCGCGTCGCCAAATACAGCAGCGCGCGATCCGCATAGGGCTGCGTATATTGCGGATTGGCTTTGATGGCCGCGTTGTAGTCCGCGATGGCTTTCGAATACAACCGTTTAGCATAATAGGTTCGGCCACGCCCGTCGAATGCATACGCATTTTGAGGTTCAAGTTCGATAGCTTTATTGAAGTCCAGCAGCGCTTTGTCGTATTGTTTGCGTTCGTGATAGACCCATCCGCGATTTGCGTAAACCCATCCCAAGTGCGAGTTGAGCAGCAGCGCTTGATTAAGATCGACCAGCGCTTTATCGTACTGTTTCATACTGAGGTAGGCTGACCCTCGATTGCCATACGCCCACGCATTTTTGGGATTCAATTTGATGACTGCCGTAAAATCGGTGATGGCTTTGTCATACAACAGCAAGGTCATGTAGGTGTAACCACGACCCGAAAAAGCATCAATATCGTTGGGGTTGAGTTTGAGAGCAGTCGTAAAATCGGCGATGGCTTTGTCGTAGGCTCTCGTGACGAAATAGACGTTCGCCCGACCGGTGTAACCGGCTGAAAACTGCGGGCCAATTTTGATAGCCTGTGTGTAATCCGTGATGGCTTTGTCGCATTCCTTCAGATTGCGGTAGGTATAGCCACGTCCCCATAGGGCATACACATCTTTGTTATTGAGCGCAATCGCTTGGTCGAAATCTTTGAGCGCTTTGTCATATTGTCCGAGTCCGGAATACGACCAACCTCTGCCAGCATAAGCATCGCCTAGACGTGGGAGAAATGCGATGGCTTGATTGAAATCAATTATTGCCCTGTCGTACTCCCCACGAAGGTTATAGATCAAACCGCGATTGCTGTAGGTATAACCGTCACTGGAATTGAGTACCAGCGCTTTGTTATAGTCTGCCATTGCCAGATCATATTTTGCGAGGTGGTAATAAGCCAAGCCACGGTTGGCATAAACCCATGCGTAATCCGGATTGATCGAGAGGGCGCTGTTGTAGTCAGCGATGGCTTGGTCGTATTCGCCGCGCTTATCGTTGACCATGCCACGATTGCCGTAGGCTTCCGCATAATTGGGATCTAAATCCAGCGCCTTGTTGAAGTCAAACAGTGCTTTGTCATAGTCATTCAAATAAACGTAGGTCAGGCCGCGACCGTTGTAATCCCACGGGTTGTAGGGGTCAAGGATCACCGCCTTATTATAATCCGCCAGCGCTTTGTTGTATTCCTGTAGCACGTAATAAGACAGGCCGCGGTTGCCATAGGCATAGGCATTAGCGGGTTGCAGCTCGATGACTTTATCAAAGTCAATAACTGCGTCGTCGTACAATTTGAGACTGAAGTAAGCTACACCGCGACCAAAATAAGCCTCCCAGTAATCGGGATTTTTCTCGATAGCCGCGCTGAAATCGTCAATCGCACTATCATATTTCTGAATCTCAGAGTAGGCTTTACCCCGCTTGTAGAACAACTCCGGCTCGTATGAAGCCAAGTCAATCGCTTTACTATAATCCTTGATGGCGTCTTTATAGCGGTTCAAGGCGGCATAAGCATCAGCCCGATCCTTATACGCTTCATAATAATCCGGCGACCGTTTAATCAACTCGGTCAAATCGGTTATCGCGTGGGCATAATCCTGCAAATCATCCAAATAGATATGGGCGCGTGTGTACAGCACATAAATATTGTCAGGATTGAGTTCCAGTACTTTGCTGTAATCGGCAATCGCTTTGTCGTAATCTTCTAATTGATACTTATAAAGCGATGCGCGGCTGGTATAAGCGTCGCTGTAGGTTGGATCAAGCGCGATGGCTTTGGTGTAATCCGCTATCGCCTTGTCAATTTCGTCATCGGAGTAGCTGTAAATATCGCCGCGTTCTTTATAAGCGGTGGTGTTTTTGGGATTTAAGGCAATCGCTTTGCTGTAGTCCGCGATCGCCTTGTCGCTGTCTTCCGCGTAATAATAATAATTTCGCGCGCGGTAGATGTAGATTTGGTCATTATCCGGTTGCAGCCGAATCGCTTGGCTGTAATCATCAATCGCCTTGTCGTACTCGTCCAAGCGCTGATAAATCATGGCACGGCTCAAATAGGCCGCAGCAAAGTCAGGATGCGAATCAATCACCTCTGTGGCGATGTTCAGTGCCGCCTCATATTCCCCGCTGTTAAGCCGCAAATTAGCCGTGACCAACTGCTCGCTGATCTGTTGGTTTGTTTGGGCTTCAGCGATTTGTAAGGCTGCTGCCGTAAGCGTGACGGGAACCGGAGTCAGGGTCATATTGGCGAAAGCCATCTGCGTTTGTGCGATTTGGGCTTGCTGCTGCGCTGCTTCTTGTGCCCGATTTGCCAATGCCGCTTGCGCGTCGGCGGTACTTTGGGCATTCAGGGCTGCGCCTTGCGCAACTGTCGCCGTCACCGCTTGTGCTTCAGCTTTGCCTTGATTAACCGTCGCTGTTGCTGCCGCGTTGAGTGCTTTGTCCTGTTCAACTGCTGCCGTCGCCGCTTGATTTTCGGCCTGTCCCTGTGCCAGAGTGGCTCTGGCTGCCGCTTGCTCGGCTTGACCTTGTGCGACAGCAGCGCTTGCCGCTGCTTGATGTCCTTCTGTCGCCTGAGCAACGGCTGTCGCTTGACCGAATAGGGCTGCGCCTTGAGCGACCGTCGCGGTTAAGGCGGCTTCCTGTGCTTGGATTTCAACAACCGTCGCACCGACCGCGATGATAATGGCGATGACGGTTGCTGCGCCCAATATCATGGCCCACCGCCGGTAGCGCTGAAGTTGTGCTGTAAGCTGCGTTTGATCTTCGGACATTAAAATTTACCTTTATCATCAATCATATATTTTTATATTCTAGACTATTTACGATAATCCTAAACCTTGTGAATTGATTTCGATTCAATATCGGCAGCGGGGGTTAGAAAATTCGAACAAAATAGCACCAACCTTCATATTGAAGATCGGTGCTAAAAACGGTCATCACGACAAATTATTTCGCGGGTGTCGGTGTGGCTTTAAGTTGGGCTTCGGCATCTTTGCGATAGATGTTGTCGGCATACGACAGCGTCTCGCCCAGCGCCTCCATCTGCTTCCAATCGGCCAAGGCTTCTTGATAGCGCTTGAGCAAATAGTAACACTCGGCTCTGAATAAATACGCATCCGGTTTTTGGGGCTGCGCTGCAATCACTTTATCGAAGTCGGCAACCGCTTCGTCATACTTTTGGGTGAAGAAAAAGCTGATGCCCCGGCTGTAATAGGCTTGCAGATCATCCGGTTTCAGCGTGATGACGCTGCTGTAATCCGCAATCGCTTTATCATATTGATACAGTTCGCCGTAACTAATGGCACGGTTCATAAACGCCGCGGTGAACGTCTCATCCAGTTCGATGGCTTTTGAATAATCGGCAACGGCGTCCTTATATTGTTTGAGATAATAGGCCATTAGACCGCGATTGAAATAGGCCAAGCTATAATCCGCGTTTAAGTCGATGGCTTTGGAAAAATCTGCCGCCGCCGTTTTATACTGCTTCAGTTTGGCATAGGTGCTGCCCCGGTCGTTATAAATCGTCTCATCCGTCGGGTCAAGCGCCTCCGCTTTGGCGTAATCATCCAGCGCCTTCTCATATTCTTGGGTTGCGTCGTAGATAATGGCACGGTTATGGTACACCAGCGCAAAACGGGGATTAATCTCAATAGCTTTGGTGTAATCGGCAGCGGCGTTTTCAAGCAGCCCTAAGTCGCGAAACGCTGTTCCACGGCTTTCGTAAAATTTAGCGGACTGCGGATTCAGGCGAAGGGCTTCAGAAAAGTCAGCAATCGCTTTGGCGTATTCACCCTTGTTATAAAGATCCAGTCCACGATCATAAAATTCTTCTGCCGTCGTCGGCTGCGTTTCTCCAGTACTTTGCTCGATGCTCATATCGGCATTTCTGAGCTGAAGGCTGCTGTCTTTCGCCATCCCGACCATCGGAAAAATCGTGATGAAGAAGGCAGCCCCCAACCAACCAATAAACCATCGAAGTAAAGTTCGCTTCTGATTACTCATGCTCATGCTTGATGCCCATCACCTGAAATGATTCGTTAGACTCTCATCATAAAGCCAACATGAGTATCAGAGGTGTAAGATCAACATGATATCTGAAAGCCTAATGCAAACCTGCTTCACTAGACGGCAAAAACCGAATTTTTAACCTTCTGGTGTCACGGTAACAACAGTTGCGGCCTCTATACGCAATTTATCAATTTGAGCGGGTAAAACTCCACCTCTTTTTTCGAATTCATTCCAATCTGTAAGTGCTTTTTCGTATTCTTCAGTTGCGTAATAAGCTAAACCGCGTGCAAGGTATACATTCATATTAGAAGTTTGGAGATTAACGGCGATGTTGAAATCTCCGATGGCTTTTTCGTATTCTTTGAGATTTAAAAAAACCAAGCCTCGATTTGCAAAAGCTACATCATCGTTTGGGTTAAGTTGAATTGCTACAGTGTAATCATTTATAGCTTCTTCATACTGTTTTATGTCTCTATAAGCATTGCCTCTATTAAAATATGCTCGTTGATACTTAGAATCAATCTTAATCGCTGCAGTGAAATCTGCTATAGCATTATCGAATTGTTTTAACCTTGCGTAAGCAACGCCACGGTTATAATACGCACGTTTGTTTTGAGGATCAAGCTCAACAACTTTATTGAAATCCTTTGTAGCTTGTTCATATTGACTTAAATCGGCATATGCAAAACCACGGCTGGTATAAGCGGCTCCATATTGTGGGTCAATTTCAATGGCTTTTGAGTAATCTCTTAGAGCATTGTCATAATTGCTAAGTGCAACGTAAGCATCGCCACGATTTTTGTAGGCTTCTGAATCATTTATATTGAATTCGATAACTTTATTGAAATCTGCTATAGCATTTTCATATTGCTTATAATTGAAGTAAGCAAGGCCACGATTGAAATAGGGATCACTGGTTGTAGGGTCAAGTTCAATAGCTTTTGTATAATCTATTATGGCCTCATCATATTGTTTCAACATGTTGTATATCAGGCCGCGATTATTATAGGCTATAACTTCGCTAGGTTTAATTTCAATTGCTTTAGTATAATCTGCAATTGCGTTGTCATATTGATTAAGTGCTTCATATGTTTGAGCACGCTTGATATATGTATCTGTATCGGTTGCGTCAAGTTCAATTGTTTTAGAGTAATCGGCAAGGGCTTCATTATTCTGATTGAGTTTCGTGTACATGGAAGCACGATTTCGGTAGGCCTGGACAAACTTAATATCCAGCTCAATTGCTTTAGAGTATTCAACAATGGCCTGTTTGTAGTTTTCTAAGGCTTGGTAAGCATTGCCTCTATTGTTATAAACAATAACGTATGATGGATCGAATTCGATTGCTTTCGAATAATTTGCGATAGCAAGATCATATTGTTTCAGCCCTTCATAAGCAGTACCTAAGTTGTTATAAAATGTTGCTTCCTTTGGGTCAAGTTCAATTGCTTTTCGAAAATCGTCGCGTGCTTTCTCGTACTCTTGGGTAGCCTCATAGATAAGGCCACGATTACTATAGTTACTGGAATTCTTAGGGGCAATTTTAATTGCGACTGAAAAATCGGTTAATGCGTTATCATACTGTTTCAGCTTGCCATAAACAATTGCACGGTTACCGTATGCAGTAACATTATCTGGATCGAGTTCTATGGCCTTTGAATAATCGACAATCGATTTTTCGAATTGATTCATACCTGCATAAATCATCGCTCGACTAATATAAGCAAAAGCTCTATTTGGATAATCCTCCACTATCTTATTAACAATTTGTAGGGCTGCTCCATTCTGTTTATCCGCAACTCTTAATACGGCATTGGCAAGTCTCGAAGCAATGTCTTGCTCATAAATTGCGTTTAGTGCTGATGCGGCAATTGCAGCCACTGTAGGAGGTATTGCAGTTAATGTAGATCTAACAATAACGACTTGAGCCTGAGCTTCTTTTGCATCTTTTAGTGAAATATTGGCCTGCGCAACTGCGGTTTCTTGTGCATAAATAGCTGCACCCTGTGCCAAAGTCGCCGTTGCTGCTGCGTTCTGAGCTTTTCCTTGTTCTAATGTTGCTGTGATAACTGCCTCTCGTGCCTCATTTGCTTGTGCAATGGCAGTTCCTTGTGCATAAATAGCTGCGCCTTGAGCAACAGTTGCTGTCGCTGCGGCTTGCTGTGATTGCACACCAATAACAGAAGCAACTGCAGCAGCCAACAAAGCTATTAAACCAACAATTCCTAATCCAACTGCTGCTTTACGAAACCTTTTGATTTGTGAATCACGAAGAGCTTGTAGTGCAGTTTGTTCATCTTCGGCGCGTCGACTATTTCGGATGTATTCCTCATGTTGCTTTGTAGGCTTAGGGTCTTTAGTAAAACTGTCTTGCAACCAATTTTCCGCAAAATTGAGGTTATCTCCGCTTAGTAGGTAACTAGGATTTTTTCCGCTACGTTCCCATTCCAAGGCAAGATTCTGGTACCGAGTGTGGGCTTTGATGTGAGGTTGATCGCTTTCAAGCGTTTTTATCAGTGCAGCAAATTCGGCTTCAAAGCGCTCATCATGCTCAAAAAATGTCCAGTTTAGATGTCGCAGATAATCCCAATTGTCTCGCGCTTGCTGTTCCCACTGTAAATCCATCCATGAGCCTTTAATTCGCTTTTCAACTTCGCCTTCTATTTTCTGGCGCATAAGTGGTACAACCCGTTTGTGGTTGGCCTTGGCATAGCTTAATTCGCGCTGACATATTTCACTAATTAGCCAATTTTCAGTGACAACACAGATAAATGCGTCTGCATTCTCAACCCCTCGCTCAATTTCTCGCCACCAATCTTCTCCACGCGGAATATCCTGCCAATCAACCCAAATCACATGATTAGCCTCTACAAATGCTGTGTTTAGGCGTTGGACAAATTCAGCATCTTTGCGTGAGTATGAAATAAACGCATCAGACATTCATATTTACCTTTATCGCCAATAATGAATTCCATTATTCTAGCTTATTAATTCAAACCTTGCAGCATCCTCAAAAGGTTGAATTGCTTATCATTTAAAATATCCCAAATCCTCTCTCAAATTTCCCAAATTTACCCTTGCTTTCGTCGCCCTTCTGTTCTACAATAACACACTCGATTTTGACCGTTTTCGCAGCCAAAAAATCTTTATATCAATCTGCTCATTGCCCTCTACATCTTGATAATCTAGTTTCTTGTTATGACCTTTGTGTTCTTTGTGACTTTATGGTTCAATCTGTTTTCATCTGCCGAGTAGATCGGAAAACCCAATGCGTTTACTCAAAAACCAGCAAGCCGTCGCCAAAGAAAACCTCGACAAAACCATTTTCTTAGAAGGCGTGGCTGGCACGGGCAAAACCACCGCCGCCATCGAGCGGGTGAAGCAGTTATTGCGCGAAGGGGTGGATGCTGACTCAATCCTGATTCTAGTTCCGCAGGCCACCTTAGCTGCCCCTTATAAAGATGCCCTGCGCCGTTCACGCGTCGAAAATGGAGCCAACGTCCGCACCGCGACGCTCGGCAGCTTGGCTTATCAAGTCATTGATCTGTTTTGGCCGATTATTGCCGAAGAAGTCGGCGTGACTCATCCGCAGGAGCGTCCGCATTTCCTCAGCCTCGAACTGGTGCAGTATTACATGACGCGCTATGTCGAGCCGGAAATCGCACGGCGGGACTATTTCAACAGCCTGCATGTTCCCAAGAACCGTCTCTATACGCAAATTGTCGATAATCTGAACAAAGCCGCGCTGGTTGGGTTTCCTTACCGCACCATCGGCGAACGCCTTAAGTCGGCATGGACGGGCGACAGCGCCCAAGCCTATGTCTATGACGATGCTCAAGCCTGCGCCAATCTCTTCCGCGAGATTTGCCGCAAGAACAACTTGCTCGATTTCTCGCTGCAAATGGAAATCTTCGCCAAGCAGTTATGGACTCTGCCGCAGCCGCGCAAATATCTCACCGATCAATATCGTCACTTGATTGTGGATAATGTCGAAGAAGAATCACCCATCATGCACGGCATTATTGCCGACTGGCTCGGTGAATGTGACTCGGCCCTCATCATCTACGATGCCGAAGCCGGTTATCGCCGCTTCCTCGGTTCTGATTCGATCAATGCTTATAATCTGAAAGCCGCCTGCGAAGTGCAGATCGAACTGGATAAAGGGCGTGTGATGTCGCCCGAAATCGAAGCCTTTCAGGTCGAAATCGCCCGCAGCCTCGGTCGGCCTGATCTTGATAAACCCGACACGGATCCGCGTGAGGCCATCGCTTACGCCGACAACCGTTACCTGCCACAGATGATCGATTGGACGGTGGATAACATCGCCTCGCTCATTCACGATCAAGGCGTGTCGCCCAAGGAAATCGTCATCCTGTCGGCCTTCCTGCCGGATGCACTGCGCTTTGCTTTGCAAACCCGTTTGAATGAACGCGGCATTCCCAGCCGGACGCATCGCCCTTCCCGTGCTTTGCATGAAGAACCTGCCGTTCGCACCCTCATCACATTGGCGAAACTGGCACATCCGCAGTGGATGAATCCACCCGAAAAGTATGACATGGCCTTCGCGCTGACATCCTCCATAGGCGAGCTGGATTTGGTACGCGCCCGTTTGCTCATCGACATCCTGTTCCGTGATGGACAAATTTTGCCTTTTGAACGCATCACTGACCCCAAAGTCCAAGCCCGCATCACCTTTGACTTGGCGAACCGTTATGAACGCCTCCGTAAATGGATTGACAAATACCAACAAAGCGAACCGCTGGCCTTGGATGCCTTCTTCAGCAAGCTCTTTGGTGAAGTCCTGTCGCAGCCCAACTTCGGCTTCCACCAGCAGTATGATGCCGTCAATGCCGCCGCTAATCTGATTGACTCAGCACGGGAATTCCGTCAAACCGTCACCCGCATCGAACCCGATATTCCCGCCGCTTCAGAGTACATTCGCATGGTCGATATGGGCGTGATTGCCAACCAATACGTCCGTGACCGTGAAGCCGGTGAAAAAGACGCGGTACTCATCGCGCCGGCTTACACCTTCCTGACCAACAACGTTCCGGTGGAATATCAATTCTGGCTGAACATCGGCAGCAGTGGTTGGGGGCAGCGCCTGTATCAACCGCTGACGCAGCCTTATGTCCTCAGCCGCCAATGGATAGATGGCAACAAATGGGACGACGAGCATGAAGTCATCGCCAATCAGGAAGCCCTTTACGAATTAGTCATCGGTTTAATTCGTCGCTGTCGTCAGCGTATTTATCTCGGTTTCAGCCAATATGGTGAGCAGGGGTTTGAACAGCGCGGCGCGTTATTGGTCGCCGTCCAAAATATGCTCCGCCGTCTGGTAAGAGAGGATAACGATGTTCAAAGCGCGTCCTAAACAGGCAGAAATTCTCACCTACACCAACGGCAAGATGGGCGTGTCGGCGGTTCCCGGCAGCGGCAAAACCTCGACGCTTTCCTACCTCGCCGCCAAGATGGTCGCTACGCTTGACCTTGCCGAGGGCCAAGAAATCTTGATCGTCACGCTGGTCAAATCCGCCGTTGGCAACTTTTCGCAGTCGATGGCACGTTACCTCAAAACCGAGTTTAATCTCCTACCGGGACTCGGCTACCGCGTGCGGACTTTACACGGCCTCGCTAATGACATCGTGCGCGAGCGTCCCAGTCTGGTCGGCCTTGCTAACGACTTCCGCGTTATCGACGAACGCGAAGCCGACGACATGTTGGATGATGCCGTGCAGTCGTGGGTGCGCGCCAATCCCTCGGCAGCCGATAATTTCCTGACCGAAGAACATTATGCCAACGCTTACACCCGCAGCAACCATTGGCCGGATACCCTTAAGAGTATGGCGCTCAACTTCATCCGTCAGGCCAAAGATATGCAGCTTGACGACCGCAAAGTGCGTGACCGTTTAGATCGTTTCGGTTTGTCGCTGCCGCTGGCGGAAATTTGCCTCAACATCTACGAGCAGTACGAGCGCGGATTGCGTGCGCGTGGTGCGGTTGACTTCCAAGACCTGATTCGCCTCGCCTTGCGTGTCCTCGAAGTTGACGCACAATACCTCGCCCGATTGCGTGAACGTTGGCCTTATATCCTTGAAGACGAAGCACAGGACAGCAGCCTGCTGCAAGAACAAATCCTACGTAAACTGGTTGGTGATAAAGGCAATTGGGTGCGTGTTGGTGATCCGAATCAGGCCATTTTCGAAACCTTCACCACCGCCAATCCGCGTTATCTCCGTGACTTCTTGAACGAAAAAGGTGTGCAAGCGCGGACGCTGCCCAATTCTGGACGCAGCACCGGGAGCATCATTAACCTCGCCAACCGTTTGATTAGTTGGTCGTTGGAACATCCCATTCCTGAAATCCGCTCTCGACAGCCATTGGGCGAACCCTTCATCGAACCCACACCGCCCGATGATCCGCAGGGCAACCCGCCGGATATGCCGCTGTCCGTCCAACTGCGCGGCGAGAAATATACACCCGACGAAGAACGTAGCGCCATCATCGCCTCACTCAAAAAATGGCTGCCGGAAAATCCCGACAAAACCGTCGCTGTGCTGCTGCCCATCAACAGCAGCGGCGCCAATATGGTACAGGCGCTCCGCAAAGCCGGACTCGATTATGTCGAAAACTTGCGTTCGACCACCGGCACGCGCGCGGTCGTCGGAGCGCTGGCATTTCTGCTGGATTATCTGCTCGACCCTAAAAACAGTCCCGCGCTGGCGAACGTCTATCGTGTTTGGCGGCGTGATGATCGCGGTGATGAAGATGTCGAACGCGGCATTGATACCATCGTCACCGAACTGCGAAAAATTCCCAACTTGGAGGATTTCATCTGGCCGCGCACATCTGATTGGCTCGAAGATAAAGTCTCGCCCCACGAACAACCGGAATTACACGCGCATTTGGTCGAATTTCGTGGACAGGTTCGCCGCTGGCTTGCCGCTGCGGATTTGCCCATCGACCAACTCATCCTGACCATCGCCGGTGATCTCTTCACGCTCGAATCCGAAGTAGCGACCGCCTATGCCGTCGCCCTTTATCTACGCCGCTTTGCCGAACTGCATCCCGAAGCGCGGATGCCTGAATATGCCGAAGAACTCCGTGCCATCGCGCAGGGCAAGCGCAACTTCAGCGGCGTCGATGATGACGACGAAGCCTTCGACCCCGACGCGCACAAAGGCATCGTCACTGTCACCACCATGCACAAAGCCAAAGGTTTGGAGTGGGATCGCGTCTATCTGATGTCGGTCAACAATTACGACTATCCCTCCGCTGATCAATTTGACTCCTTCATCGGCGAAAAGTGGTTCATCCGTGACGGACTCAATCTCGATTCCGAAGCGCTGTCGCAGCTCCAATCCGTCGTCACCGGACAGGATTACATCGAAGGCCAAGCCACCCGCGAAGCCCGTATCGACTACGCCGCTGAACGCCTGCGCTTGCTCTACGTCGGCATCACCCGTGCCCGCCGTGAACTGATCGTCACATGGAACTCCGGTCGTAAAGGCGAACAGCTCGAAGCCCGCCCCCTCGCCGCCCTGCGCGGTTGGTGGGAACAGCATCACGCCCAACCGACGTGATTTTTGTTCCCTCCCTCGCTTGCGGGCTATCACCAGAGTGAGCCTGCGAGCGTTGGTGATGTGGGTTAGGGTGGGGGTAACTCCGCATTTCTCTGTGTCTCTGTGGTTAAATTCTTTGCTTGAGGTTATTTCCCATGAATCTTCCCGACGACTTCATTTTCAGCCAGAGCAGCCTCCAAGATTACGTCGATTGTCCGCGCCGCTTCCAGCTTAGATACCTGCTCAAACAGCGCTGGCCCGCGCCCCAAGTCGATGACATGCTGGAATTCGAACATCACATGGAGCAGGGCGAAACCTTCCACCATCTGGTGCATCAACACCTCGTCGGCATTCCGGCGGATATCCTCGCCGCCCGCATCACTGATCCTGATTTGCAGCGCTGGTTCGCCACTTATCTCAAGAACGGTCTACAGGATGTGCCCGCTCGACGCCGCCCCGAATCGACTCTCACCGTCCCACTCGGAGACCACCTGCTGCTCGCCAAGTTTGATCTGCTCGCCGTCGAACCGAACGGACGCGCCCTCATCCTCGACTGGAAAACCGGCAAGCACATGCCCCGCGCCGAAAACCTAGCCCGACGCTTACAAACCGTCGTTTATCGTTATGTCCTCGCCACCGGAGGCAGTCATCTCAACGGCGGCAAACCGGTTGCGCCCGAAAATATCGAGATGATTTACTGGTACGCCGACCACGACGGCGCGACGCTGCGCTTCCCCTATGATGCCGCCGGATACGCCGCCGACCGTGACTATCTGCTGCAACTGGTCGATGAGATCAACACCCGCCCCGACTTCCCCTTGACCACCGACGAACGCCGCTGCCGCTACTGTGTCTATCGCTCCCTCAACAATCGCGGTGTCGAAGCCGGATCGATCAGCGAATGGGACGAGAACAACGCCCTCGAACTCGACATGGACGACTTCTCCCTCGACATCGAACAAATCGCTGAGATTGAGTTTTAGTGAACACATCGCAACTATCACAAAACGAAATCGCTGATGCCCTGAGTTTCTTCGCATCTCAGGGGTTTGTTGCGGATTACAATGATCAAGAACAGAAAATCACTGGCGGCACTGAAAAATTAGTATGGGAGTCGGGTGGTGTTGAGGGTTACGTAAATGGATTTCGTATTGATCTCATCGCTGACAAATGGACAGTGCGCCTCAAAATTGGACAAATACCCTTTGATGTTCCGCTGCCAAATTTAAAGTTCGCTAGCAAATTTGTAGTTAATCTCTATAAACCATCTGAGCCGTTTCAGGATGGCACAATAACTTCTGACGAGGCTGTTTCAAAACTGCTTAAGCATGGCTTCGATGCATTTTATACACCCGGTGACTTTCGCTACCATCCAAATAAGGGGTCTATCACCATTTGTTATGAAGATTATTGCTCAAATGGCATAGGAATTTATAGAAACGGGAGCTATTATTTTGTAATGGAGTTTTTCTCAAAACCGTTTTCAAGAAAGCGCCTGTATATTGGCGATACCCTATTAGAGGTCATCGACTTTCTCTGCTCCGATTTGTTTGATACCGGAGCTTACACTTCAATAAACTCAGGTTGAACAAATCGCCGAGATCGAGTTTTGATTATTTAAATGTATTTTGATGGATCTTATGAGAGGATAAACTGACCGTATTTCACTTCATTTATAAAGACTATTCGTCATTTTCTCGTTCTGGCATATTTAGACCTAACTGGTAGTTTTCATCTTCAAAACTTAAAGCAATGATATGACCTTTTGCAAGTTCCCTAAGACCATCATTATGGCTATATAATTTTGTTGCCCCATGAGAAATGGCGGTAGCAATAATCATTGTATCCGCATCTAATTCTTTTCTTGTAAGGTCTGGATGTATCAGCCTAATGTCTTGATACCGTTTATTTATAATGTGTTCTTTGCGGATTCGAGCAAAAATGGCGGCTGCTTTTAAGTCAAATTCTACAATTCTCCAGTCTTCTTTTAATTTCCCAAGAACTTTTGCGTAATCGTTTTCGTCGACCGGTACAAGCATTTCTCCGGCAACGATTGTCGGAATAATAATTGTTGCTTCTTGTTTGTCTAACCATTTCATAAAATCAGTTGCAGGTGCAATAAGATTTTCAGAACCGCGAACCGACTTTCCAACTATAGCCCAATAGAGTATTTGGGTATCAACACATACAACTTCCATATAATTCTAATTCTCTTCCTCGTCAGTTCCGCGAATCTCAGTAATAAGCTGTTCAATATCTACATTACTATAATAATTACCTACTATATCATATATTGATTCAAGTGCTTGGTCGACGGGTTTCTTTGAATATTCTGTAACTCTCTCAATAAGAAAATGATCTAGTGACATGTCTCTCAAATCCCATCGCGCAGTACCATATACCCCAACCTCTGAATAAAGTCTTTGTCCTAACTGGCGAGCGATTTGTAAATCTTGCCCACGAGTTATATGGCACACTTGTATGTTACCAGTGGATAGCCGGATACTGGCTCTGGGGGGTTCGACACCGCCTACACTGATTACAGTACCATATAGAGTTGTTTTACCACTTGAAGTCGGAATCTCTGCATCGATTTTTGTATTTGTGTTAACTGTTGCAAGTTGTGTATTTTTGCCGTTTTTCTGCCAAAATTCTATATCAGTCGAATATTTCCTAGCAATTTTTCTTAGTGTTTTAACAGCCTCTATTGACTTTGAAGGTATTTTCGAATAATTGCCTGTATTGATTGATGTGGCAACTTGATTAGCGGCAACAATAACTTCCTGCTCGAACTGAGATTGAAAAATTAAATCATAACTGTGATGCTCAATGGCAGCCAGCCCAACTGTGATTTGACTTTCATCAATACCTAATGCTCGATTATCGCGTGCAACGATTGCTGCCAACATAATCTCAATACTAGAAATAAGCTCACCAACGTCTCTTGAACTTATTTTGTCAGGCGTTGCATTTTCGCCTAATATTCTAATTTCTATCAGATTTTTATCTGACATTTTTCATAACACCACATACTCGAACGACCATAAATAAACTGTGTTAAATAATCTATCGATAATTCAATTCTACGCTACTTAAGATAATACGCAAAATTATTAATCTGATAATTGATCACTTTTGATATGTGTTTACCCATTTAACAAATGATAGCACTGATCCCTACTTAGAACAAGTGTTCACAAATAATAGGGGATTTCGTAAATTCGTTTAAGGTGTTAAATTAGTTATGTTTATTTTCGGTTAACCCGACAAACCCATCTCCAACCACCCACCAACCTCACGCCGCCTCATCCTCCCTCAAAACCGTTAGCGCCAATCCACGCAAACAGTTACCAAATGTTCTTCCAAAAGGTAACCCGTTCGCCTCTCATCTGTTGTATGCTGTTGATAGGAAGTCGCCCAACGAGTATTGAGAGTCGCTTTTAGGCGGCTTTATTCATCTTGCCGGAGGGTTTATCCTCCGGCTTTGGATTTGACATTGCCGCCTCTGCCGCTTTCGCCGCATATTTCGCCGAATCAAGCACTCTGCCTTTGTAGTTGGCTGGCGACTGGCGACCGGTAGCGAACAACTTTTTTGGCAATCTTGGCGTCAGACACACCACACCCGCTTTGCCGCAGCTTCAGCCGAACCACCCGCCGAAAGTCGCCGATTTCGCCAAATACCAGCCCGACGTTGACAACATTTTTGCCAACTTTGCCATAAAACAAACGAGGCCCGTGTTTCCACAAGCCTCGCCCATCACTAAACCGTCCTAAACAGGAGGATTACCGGCTTTGTCGCCCAATAAACCCGAACCGCGCCAGATCAACCCCGGACGTATACTGCGTGCCATCCGGCAGAGTCGCGCCCGTCAAATCAGCATCCCGCACGCTGGTATTGCTGATCTTGGCCTCTTTCAAGTTCGCGCCGCGCAGCTTCGCATCTCGCAAATCGGTTCCGCGCAAATCAGCCCGCAGCAGATTCGCATTGGTCAGATCGGCATCGCGCAGATTCGCCTCACGGAACGCCGCGCCTTCCAAATTCGCGTCCTGAAAACGGGCATCATGCAAGTCGGCATGGTTAAAGTGCGCCCCTTGCGCCTGCACTTGGATGAAAGTCGCGTCTTCCATGTTTGCGCTGTCGAAATTCGTGCCTTGCAGTTGGGCGTTGCTGAAGTCAGCTTCTTCGAGGTTCGCCTCGGCAAAGTTCGCGCCCTGTAACTGCGCCTGAACGAAGGAGGCTTCTTGCAAATTCGCTGCGTTGAATTCCGCGCCATGCGCATTCACGCCCACAAACTGCGCCTCAGATATTTCGGCATCACGGAAGTTCGCGCCTTGCAAACTCGCTTGGTTGAATACGGCCTCACGCAAATCCGCACCGTGGAAGTTCGCGCCGTCCGCGCTGCATCCGACCAGTTCGGCCTCGGTAAGGCTCACACCGTTCAGGTTTGCGCCCTGCAAATTGGCTTGGTTCAGAAGCGCTTCCGGCAGATTAGCGTTCGAAAGGTTGGCCGCGCTCAAGTTTGCGCCCACCAACTCGGCCTCCCCCAGATCAGCGTCTGATAGGTTCGAAGCCGACAAATTTGCGTTGTTCAGCTTCGCCTCGCGCATATCGGCGGAGGACAAATTGCGCCCGCTCATTTCCTGCCCGCTCAGGTTGACCCCGCGCAAATCGCTGTCCTCCAATGATCCTTCAGATGAAGTAATCACGATGCGGCGTTTGCGTTTCGGCCTATCGCTGTCCTTCATCCATTCGCCGAAGTTGCGGTCGATGTTCACATCGATCTCATCCAGCGCACGGCGCAGCGCGCCCTGTGTCGCGTACAGAATGCGGTCACGAATTTCCGCGCCCAGATTCTTGATCTCCTCAATATCTGGGTTTCCCGGCTGGCCGGGATGGTGTGGAACCTGTCCTTCCCACATCGGTGGAACCGGTGGCACAGGGGGAACCGGCGGAATCGGGTGTGGGAAATGTTGGTGACCCACACCATCTACCGGCGGCGGTTCTGGTGGCTGCGGATACGAGTCACGCAGCAGCCCGTCGATGTAAGGCGCAAGTTGGCTGGTCGCGAGGTGAACCTGTGCCACCTTATCCGCATCATCAGCCGTATCCGCCACATCCAGCGCCAGCGCATCCGTCACATACGTATCCTCCGGCAGCAGCGCGGCGATGCGGCTGTGCAGGTTGCGATAACTCTTGACCGCCATGTTGCCCGTGCCTTTGTGGGTTTCGGTTTCGTAGGCACGTTCGACCATTCCGGCCAGTGTTTTGAGAGGAGGCAGCAGTTGCCGTAATCCTCGTCGTGTCTCGTCGTTCATCTCAGTAGCTCCTCTAGTTTCGTAGCATATTGTAATCTCAGCTCGAGGCTGTTTCTATAACATTTAATTTTTCTTCATGTGCGCCCAATGAACTTAAACGGGTTAAGCGTTCACCGGTGTTGATCATCCACGTTCCCACCGTCGCCAAAATTTGATCGGTTATGCCCGGCTGCGTTGGGATCAGGCGGTCATTGTGTGCTTCGTTCACCAACTCGTTCATGCGTTGTTGTGCGCGGATTACATCAAGTTGATAATTCATCGTATTCGTCTCCTTCAGACGTCCAAGTGTTGTCAGCAGCGTCGATGGTTTCGCCTAACATGGGGGATAAACAAACTTCTCCCTCACTGCTGGCTTCATGCGTATCGGCATGAATTTCCGCCAGCAGCCCTTCCAGCCGTTCGCGTTCGCTCTTGTTACGCATGGCTCATCTCCTGACTGCTTTCTGTTTCTTTTGCGCTGCCCAATCCTTCTTCCAGCATTTGCAACGTGTCTGGGTTCACCAACTGCCGCAGTGTTTTCTTCGCGTAGAACAATCGAGATTTCACTGTGCCAATTGTTGTATCCATCGCGTCCGCAATTTCGTTGTAAGCCAAGCCTTCTTCCGCGTATAAGATCAATGTTTGCCGTTGTAGTTCCGGCAGCTTGTCGATTGCGGCCTCAACTTCCATTCGCAGCAGCAGCCAGTGCGTCACGTCTTCCGGTTGACCAACCGCAGTACCGGCGTGCAGCGAAGCCCACATTTCGACAGGCTCATCATCCAAAGACAGGTGCTCGTAGCGTCGTCGTTTTCGCAGCAAATCGTAGCAGCGGTTACGGACGATGCGGAACAAGTAGGCCCGTAACTTTTCGGCGGGTTGAATCCGGTCAAGGTTCAGATACAGCGCAATCATGGAGTCTTGCACAATATCATCCTCTTCAGGACTAGTACCGATCAACCGCCACACAAAGCGCCGGATAGCTGCGTCGAGCCGCGTTTGCAGGTCGGCGAAAGCGTCCATGTCGCCCGCCTGTGCCTGTATCAGCAGTTCCACTTCAATCTGTTGGTTATCCATTACCCGTCCGTTGCTGTGTGTCCTGTCTACATCACTCTATACGGAGGACTTCAACCACTTGTTCAAAACTGGTTGAATATTGCTCTATTTTGGTTCCTTTCCGCCTGAATAGTCCATCTTTTAAGATTTTTCGTAATCGTGTGAATCAAAATGAAGTCTATCTCCTGCTCAATTGTCGTGCTTCCTTGTCAAAGCAGCAGGGCAGAACTTTAGACCAAAAAGTCACTCGCTAATAACCATCTTCACTCCCCACCCTACGATCACCCTGTGTCCATCTATCCCAAGCCGTCATGCACAGGTATAATCCTAAACCTTGCATTCAATTACCCGACTTTCCAACTTGCCAACTGTGAACTTCAAATCTTTCTCTGTGTCTTTGCGTCTTTGTGCCTTTGTGTTAAGTGTATGGCTGCTCACCGCTTGCGGAACGGCTTCCAGTACACAGCAGGCTTTCCAAGCTACTGTTCCACCTACGCAGGCCGCTAATGCACCGGTCTATACAGCGACTCCGTCGCTTACACCATCCTTCACACCCACCATCACCCCAACCCCAACCCTGACGCTTACACCGACGCTTACGCCCACCTTGACCAGCACGCCGACCCTTACCCCCTCACCGACCTTGACACCATCGCCTGTTCCCACCCAACCTTTGTGGACACTCACACCGGCTGTCAAAGATAGTGTACCAGCCTTTATCAATGCGCCTGCGGTTTTCCAACTTGCACAAGGCTGGAGCTGTGAGGACTTCCCCTGTGAGGATGATCTTGATGGCTGGATGCAGCGTATTCGCGTTCCCACAGGCTACACCTTGGAACACGTCGGTAAGCTGCCCGGTCAACCTATGCAAATCACCTATGGGCCAGATGGACGCTTATACGCCACCGTCCTCGAAAACGGAACCCGTAACGGCGCGGTCTACGTCATGGATTCGTCCGGCAAAAGCCAGCGCTATAGTGATGATTTAGTCTCACCACTGGGGTTGGCCTTCCAACCAGGAACTGACATTCTCTACGTAACCGCCCGCACCGAAATTGATAATGGCGGCTCGTTGTATCGTATTCCTTCCGGTGGTGGTCAAGCGCAGCCGATAATCACCGATTTGCCCTGCTGTTTTTCGCTCATCGACAATCAACCCGATGGCCTCACTTTCGGGCCAGATGGCTATCTGTATATGGGCGTCGGTTCACTCACTGACCATGCCGAGTCGGTAAACCCCATAGCTAAACCTTTCGCCGATATTGAGCCGGATGAAGCCGCCATCCTTCGCATTCAGCCGCATACCGGTGCGGTTGAGGTTTTCGCCAAAGGCTTACGTAATCCCTATGACCTGAGTTTTGATGCCAGCGGACAGTTATACGCCACTGATAACGGCCTGCTCAGCGGCCCCGGTGATCGCATCGTCGCTGTTCAAAAGGATGCCCATTATGGCTGGCCTTACTGGCGCGCGCGTGGTTGTGAAAGCTGCCCGCTCACACCGTCTAAAGTCACCGTTTCACCAGATTTCCTCACGCTGCCGGATTACACCCTGCCGCGCGGCATAACCGTTTATACCGGCAGCCAATTCCCGTCGAACCTCTTTGGAAATCTCTTTGTCGCTTTCTGGAACGGCACTAAAGATGCCCAGCGCATCGTTCGTATTGATCCCAATGACCCCCAGTTAGGCCAAGAAGGCTATACCCCGCAGCCCTTCGTCACCGGTCTGATTCGTCCGGTGGATGTGGTCGTCGCGCCCGATGGTTCACTGGTCATTGCTGATTTTATCTACGGACATATTTGGCGGGTGCGCTACTCGTCGTAACCCAAAATCGCTATTGTCGCTATCACTAACCTTCGTTGTAGGATATAAGAACAGGAACTATTGGCCATAAAAATGCGTCATGAGCTGAAGTTTCTGTGTTACGTGTGCCTATTTTGGAGGATATTTGTAGATGCTTAAACGATTTGCAGTTCTGATGAGTTTCGCCTTATTGATGCTGTTTGCAGCTGCCACCGTAGAAGCCAAAACAATCAGCATCGCCTATGGTGACTTGGTCGAAGGTGAGATTACGGCTGACCAAACCGAAGTCGAATACAGTCTGACTGTCGCCAAAGGTGATGTTGTCGTGCTGGATATGCGCCGTTCCAAAGACAGCGAGTTGTATTCCACAGCCGTCATCGTCCAAGACGAAGAGGGTAACGAAGTCGTCAACACCACCGAGGACACCAGCGCTAACAACACAGTTGCCGGTTTTATTGCCGAATCCGATGGCGACTACACCGTAATTGCCACCCGCAATAAATATTCGCAGACGTTTGGTGAGTTCCAACTGCGTCCAACATCCGTTAAACTACTGGAATCGGGGGACAGTGTCAAAGGTTTAGTCAATAATAAGACCGCTGACGTTTATTACGCGCTGCCCGCCGACACGGACGTTAAAATTTCGTATACCCAGACCGCTGGCGATTATTATCTGTATTTCCGTATTATGGTTCTCGACAGCCAAACCAGCGGAACTATTTCGGCTTCTTCCACAGCCATTCATGGCATCACTTGGACAGTCGGCATGACAACCGAATCCAAGTATTTAACGCTGGTGTCAGTGGGTGGTAATCAATATGACTTGCAGCATGACGACATCAGCAGCAAGTTCACCCTGAACGTAGAATAACCACAAACCTTGTCTTGCTCCCTTCCCCTATTACCATGGGGGAAGGGTTGGGGTTAGGGGTATTCCAGCACTTATCCACTATGTTCTTTTTCTTCTATGATGCGTTCTAAAACCCGTCCGGTTACATAACCGAATAATCCTGCTCCCAGCAGCATCCCTATCGGTAAACCCCGTATAATCGGTGTCAGAGTCAACCAGCCGCAGGCCGCTCCACCCAATGCATTGACTGCTAACCACAAAAGCCCGCGATTACTCACATACTTCAAAATCATCCACTGCCCGATTCCAACCGCCAAACCGAGAATCGCGCCGCCCAATAAGGCTGCCAAGCTGTTGCTTAACAAAACCAATCCTGTAGCCAGTGCCAGCGCTGGAATGAGCCCCAACGCGGCTCCAGCAAAAGTCGAAATGATCCATTGACGTGCAGGTTGCGATATATGGGTCGAAACAAGCGGTACGTAGCCTTCGTCCTCACTGTGTTTATTGCCTAAGGCTGTACTTCTGAGCGCCCACCACTGCGATGCTCCCAAGACAAGACCTGCCACAACCCCCGCACCAGCGAAGCAAATTGGGTTCAGCACGCCGAAATATAATCCGACTGTCCACCCGATGACATTTGCCAGCACCCAACGCAGTAAAAATCGTTGCCGCACTTCCAATAAAAACTGTTCAATTATCAAGGGCATAAGACCTGCCTATCTGCGGTGTAGAAGAACAGAGGAATCCTAGAAGATGATCTTGGAATTGTCGATTGTTTACCCCTTTTCAGCCTTTCGATCACTTGCTATACTTTTATTTATCATGACTTACACGTTTACTTTACTCACTACTAATCAACAAACCTTCACCGGTGTTGCTTTCAACACGGGTCGATGGCGCTTGACTAGCTAAAGTAAACGCTTAATCCGCCCGGTTAATCAGCCCGGTGTTCCGCAACAGATGGAACACCGGGTTTTTTGTTTATATAGGGGTATTGTACCCGGAGGAGACTTAACATGTTTGGTATGCTTGCGGCTGCGTTCATTATTGGTATTGCTGTTGCCATTCCGCCGGGTGCGGTGATGATTACCGGCAGTCAGAGAGCCATTACACGTGGCTTTTGGAGCGCGTTCGATTTTTATCTGGGCGTGGTAACAGCCGACGCATTTTATGCGCTGCTGGTCTACTTTGGCTTATCCACCTTATTTAAGGATAGTGTTGCCTTCAAGCTCATCTTATGGATATTAGGTGGCGCGTGGTTATGTTGGTTAGGTATCGGGGCGATACGAACCCGAATCGAGTTTAACACAGCCGACGATTCAACCATTGGACATGCCCGTTGGCGCGTCATGCGTGACGGTTTGCTCATTACACTTTTCAATCCGCTTACCATCGTCAGTTGGATTGCGCTGGCGGGCAACTTCTTCGAAACGCTTTGGCGTCCCGAATGGCCGGTGCGCGAAAGTGTGGGACTGTTGGCAATTATCGCCATGCTGGTTGGGACACAGACATGGGCTTTGGGTATCGCGGGTATACTTAGTGCCGTCCGCAAAATGATTAGCCCGCATATACTGCATATCGTTTCGATAATCAGCGGCATCTTTCTTATCATTTACGGTTTAAGTGGTTGGTGGTCAGCATTGAATTTGCTGCTGGCTAAACCCGTGTAGTGGTATTACGCCCAAGTTCATTAAAAGAGTTTGGGCCGGTTTAAACTTTGGTACTGAGAAAAGTAAAATTTAGTTGACAATTTACATCTAAAGTGTCATTTTTCTACGTATAACTACAGATTCGATAAATGAACGGTTGATATTTCGGGAATTTTTCACATATTGTTACGGAAAATTACCTATAATATAGTGATGTGACGTTTATGATTATATTTGAAATGGGCTACACTATTCCATTTTAGAGTGGGAGCGCCAATGGAAACGGAACGAGCAAACAACGAACGAGAATCTAAACATATACTGCGTCAGATACAAGATCATCTCGGTGAAATGCACGTCAAATTGGGAGCAGTCCGAGAATCGGTCGGTATGGTAGAAGTCTTTCATCACCCATCAACCAACGCCTCTACACTGAACTATATTACGCCGCGAAAAAATACAGCATGGGTTTCAGGAACTTATTTACAGCAAGGACTTGCTCATTTAGCGCAGTTTGACCGTTTACCGCGTGTTGAATATATCGAAGGTTTATATCCGCCAGCTTTTGCCCGTACTCTGCGTGATCTTGGGCTGGAACTCGAACGTGAAACACTGATTATGGTGTATAAGCCCGGTGGCATTACCGGTCACCCGACCCCGACGTTAGTCGAACGACCCTTGCCGGATGGTATCGTTGTCAGGCAGGCAACCGATCAGGAAAGCATCGGTCAGTGGTGGTATGTTTGGCGCAATAGTCATTTTGATGTGCTGTCATTGGGTGTTGAACCGCTTTTTGTCGGCCAAGATATGCAGGCAACATGGACGGGGCAGCGTCTGGATTACATTTTGTACCGGAACGGCTTTCCAGCCGGTGTGGTACGCGTCAGCCTTCACAAGGAAACTGCCCATATTAAAGCGCTTGCGCTGCTCAAGGAACTACGTACACCAGCCATGATCCAAATTTTGCAGATGGCTGCTGTCAAAGGCGCATTAGAACACGGCGCTAAACTGGTATTCGCCCCCGGTGAAACAGAAGCCGAACGCCGTATGGCGCGCGAACTCGGTTTTATGGACTTTGGCAGCATTGTGTGCTATGCTGCGCCGGACGATATTGCCAGAGGAAATCATGGCAACAACATGGAATTGTCTATACTTGCCTTCTGATGACGCTGGGGCTGTCGTTCAGCGATTACAGGATTCGCTCACAAATCTTGGCTACATCCTCTATAATCCGTTCGGATTAATCCCCGTCAAAGCCTACCCGCGCTCGGTGCGTTTATTTGTTGCACCGGCTGCGGAGGGTTGGGTGAAGGTCATTGGTACACCGGACGCGGCGCAGCTTTCAGCACTGTCTCAAAATACGACTGTCATATATATGGCTCTTGATGGCACAGGCGCTGATATTTGGGTGTATGTGGATGGTGAAGCCGTCGCCATCGAAAATGCGCTAATCCCTTTCTTGCGCCCAAATTTGACTGCTAACGACCTTCACGACGCATTGCACACCACCTCCAAATTAATTCAAATGGATAAACCCGACTCAGGTTTACCGTTCGACGCCCTGCCGGACGACATCAAGACTTTAGCCGGAAAAGTGAATACCCATCAGGCTCAAAAGATGTTTAACCGTCTCAGTGGCGACCTGCTGAAAAAAGTCTCGAAGGATGGCGACCAAGCCGACGCTGCCCGCGCGCTCATCAACAATAGTGATACACTGGACTGGAACAGCATGGGGGGAACACGTATTCGCGCCGTCATGAACTGTTTGACGCTGCCCGATAACTGGCGTGAACCCGATTTCAACATGCTGCGCGATGCTTATCCTTTATATGAACGCCGACGTCGTAGCCCAAATGCCCGAATCTATCCCGGTGATCAGGAGATCATGGCAAAAGTAGCTGATGCGCTGCTCTACACACCTGTTTACGGAGGCACGAACTGATGTCAGGTGCTGACCGGCTGCGTTGGGACGAAATATATGGTCAAATGAGCAGCGAACCTTATCCGCCGCCTGATCCGCTGCTCTTTGACTACAGCCCACCCATTAACGACCAAGCTGAACATCGTGCGCTGGATTTGGCCTGTGGCATGGGACAAAACGGTTTGTGGTTGGCTTCACAGGGATATCTGGTTGACCTGTTGGATGTCAGCCGCATCGCCCTGCTACGCGCACAGGCCGAAGCCACCAAGCGTGGGCTGCGTGACTTAAACCTTATTCCAGTAGACCTTGATCAGCATGAATTTCCTGCCGATCATTATGAATTAGTCTCTGTATTTCGTTATCTTAAACGTGACCTATTCCCAACACTCCGCCACACGATTCGCCCCGGCGGACGTATCCTCTACGAAACCTTTAATCGCCAATACTTGCAGCTTGTGCCGGGATTTAACACCGATTATTTGTTAGAAGTGGGGGAACTGCTCGGTTACTTCGCGGATTGGCGTGTCCTCAGTTACGGCGAAGACTCTCATCTGTCACGGATTGTCGCCGTCAAACCCGGCTAAAACCGCTTTAGTTCACCTGCAATTTACCGACAGCGATATAGCCCGCCGCAACCGTTGTGCCGCTGCTATCGGCTGCGCTCAACCATTGGTTATCTGCTGTTTGCACACCTACATTCACTGTATATAAACCCTTGGGTGCATCCGGCGGAATGGTCATCAAGCACTCGTCAAAATACACGGTTTCACCACTTGACCATTTTGTAAATGGATACGTATCTTGGCGTGGGAACCCTGCGCAGGTAAAGACCGTTCCCGTTTCGTTATGGATGAGCACATAAACGCGGGCATAAGCATCTTCCGGAATGTTTCGCGCCAACCAATTGACGGACGGTACATAATAAACCGGTTGTGCCTGAACGCTGACGGTTGGCACAGAATTAAACTTGAGCAGTTGCAAACCCCCGCCAATCATGCCCAAATTTGCCGGACAAGAGGCCGCCACTCCCAGTGTGTCGTTGATGCTCCCCAATTTGATTGGCGAACCAGATGGTTGGGTTGAAGCTAAACCGCTAACCGTTGTCGATTGCAGCCATTGAACATCCATTTGGATCGGCGTAGGTCGGTTGGCGACGCAGTTCGGAATTTGATTGTGCAGAACGATAATTTTGTCGGGCTGCCAGCGCGGTGTGGGATAAAGTCCGCGTACCGGAACTGTTCGACAGGAAGTGCGCTGCGAACCGCTGGTTAAATCGGTCTGAAGGGCGTAATTATCACTTATGGGTTGGTTCGCGCGAACATATACATCAAGGTCAATCAATCCCGCGTCAGCATGAGTCTGAATCTGATAGCCTAAAATTTGTGGTAGTCCAGCATCCTGCGATGATTGAACAGGGGTAATGTTTGTCAAAGCCTCAAATTCAGCTTGGGATAAAACGGCGCTGTTTCGCATCTGGCTCATGCTCAGCGGAATACGCAGTCCAACCAGCGCCACCATAAACCAGCAGGCGGCTGTTCCCGCGCCAATTACTGAACCTGCCAAGGACAGCTTAGGTACGCTAAACGCTGAAAAACCGGCTGCACCAATCAACGCCAGCGCGGGCAGTGCCGGAGCATAGTAGCGAACCGGCGAAATAATCAACATGGTATTGACGAAATCGGGTGTGCCATTGTTCAAAATGCTGCGGAAAATAACTAACCCGACCATCAACAGTGCGTAGATTACCAGTAATGAAAATGATGCAATGAAAATTTTATCGCGGCGGCGAATGGCCTGAAAAATGCCGTACAATGCGGCAAGAATGACCAATGCCAACAATCCACTGTACACCACCAGTAAAATATTGGGCGGCTGCAAACTCCTCACGGGGCTAAGGTAATCGCTAAAGGTATCTTGAAGCGTCGCGACCGTCATTTTGATGACATGCTGCGGCGGCAGATTTTGCAGCGTATTGCCGATGACTTTATCTAAACCCCGGTAGCGCCCTAAGGGACTGCCATACTGGGCGATATTGAAAACCATTACGCCTATCACAGCCACGATCAGAAACGCCCCCAGACCCAGTGCGACCTGTTTTTGCCGGCGCGAAGCCCGCTGGCGTGCCATCTGCACCATGACATTCAGGACGAGAAGGATACTGATGCCGAGCATCAACCAGCCGCTAATTTTAGACAGCAGTGCCAGCACAGCCACCACCAGCAGACCCACTAAATTAACTGCCAATGTGCCACGTTGATGAATCAGCCGCGCGCAAAACCATAAATGAACCGCACCCAGCGCCAAAATGAGATTGTCGTTATTGATCTCGCTGGCAACAATCACGGAGGTTGGTTCAAAAGCCATTAACGCCGCGCCGAGCAGGGCAATAAATGGCTTTTGCGGAAATAAGACTCGCCCAGCGAGGTAGGTAAACACAACCGCCACTAAACTGGTCGCCAAACTCAACAGGCGCAGAGCATAGCCTAAACCCACCGCGCCGCGCAGTGGATTGTCGTACGCCGTCGTGGTGACGAGGGATGTCAGATTGGTATTGTAGCCGTCGCAAACCGCCGTCGGATTAATTCCGGCTGGAACGGTTTGGTTATCGTCCATCGCAGCGACAAACGGCAGCAGCATAAAGTAAATAAGCGGCGGTTGGCTGTTATTTTTGGTGTCGGGTGCGGCATCGTCGGCTAATACCGGCAGCTTACCTTCATCGCGCAAAGTTCGCGCCACCCGCAGAAAATCTGCTTCGTGATACTGCCACAAAGGCTGCTGCACCACATAGAACACGCCTAAAAACAGCTTAACGACGAGGATAATGACCAGTATTTGATGGGGAGTGATTTTGCGAATGGCTTGGTTCAAGGGCGTATTTATTCAGCGCTAGACAACGAATCGAGTCCATATCTCATGAGGATTATCATATGTGCCACTGGCTTAATCTGCTAGGGCAGGCTGTCTACAATCATGAGAAGTTGTAAGAAATTTGTCGAGGGATTATAACGAATCATTATACAAGCAGCCTAAACCTTTCCCTTAAATCATTTATGCTTCGTTTCCTCAAGGCTTTTGCACCGCAAATGTTGACTATACTCAGAGAAGATTCATACCGTAACTTTTTCGACAGTTAATCGGTAAATGTCTTAGTAAAAGAAATTTACATGGCCTTTAGCCAATCTCAATACTAAAGCGCGTTCGGAGGATTTCATGAGGGCGTATACCCACCGTTTTATTTCTTTCGCCATCCAATGTGCCGTTATGATCTTGTTGGCACTTGGACTGTCGTTTTCAACGGGTCGTTCATTGGCACAAGACACGCCAACCGAAACACCTGTACCCACCGCTACGGCGACTGTCGCCCCAACCGATATTCCGACTGAACTGCCGACGGTTGTTCCGACGGACATCCCGACCGAACAACCTACCGATGCTCCGACTCAAGCGGTGACCGATGTGCCAACCGAAGCCAGCACCGAGCAGCCCACTGCCGCGACAACCGATATCCCGACGGATATCCCGACCGATTTGCCCACTGGCGCGCCGACCGAAGCGGTGACACAGGCACCTGCCACGCCGGATACACCGAACATCTTTACTGAAGATTTTCAAGATGGCGAAACCACTGGCTGGCTGCTCACCTCGGGTTGGACACTCGCGGATGAGGCGGGTAATGCAGTATTGACTGCCAGCACCCCGAACGAAATTGCAACGCTGACGGCGGTGACGTGGCCGTACTTCACATTATCCTTCCGTGTGCGTGGCACTATTCAACTCACAATGTCGTCTGGTGGCAGCAACTATCAGGTGACTGTGGCGGCTGATGGCGCGGCATCGTTAACCAAAGATGGTGTTCTCGTTGGACAATCTGCCGGCGCAGTACCGACCGATGCGACTGTCGAACCGGATGCAAATTGGCATACCGTGAGTTTGTTGGCTCCCGGCAATATACTCGCCGTCAAGGTGGATAACTTCGCTCCTATTAGCACTGCTGATCCAACCTTGGCTGGTATGGGGCCAATCATGTTCAGCACGACTGCCGATAACAGCACCGGCACAGCATTTGATGATTTGAGCATCCAGCACTTAGATGCGCCTCCGCCGGTACCGACTGCTGTACCGACCTTGTCGGGCGTTGTGCCGATTCCTCCACCCATGAATGTTACGGTTGAACCAACGGTCGAAGTGACTGCTGAAGCCACGGTCGAGTCTACGCAAGAAGCAACCGCTGAGGCCACTGTCGAGGTTACACAAGAGGCTACAGCCGAAGCGACGGTTGAGGCGACAACAGAAGCTACAGCCGAAGCGACTGCTGAGGCAACAATCGAAGCCACCGCCGAAGCGACGGTTGAACCGCCTGCTCTGAGTGAAGCCGGACGTGCAAAACTTCCTCCAGCTTTGGCCGATATTTTAGATGCTTATCTGGCGGGTGATATGGCTGGCGCACAGGCAGCCGCCGCCGATTATTTCATCACGGTGGATAATCAGCAGCGCATCAGCCTAACCATCTGGACGGCGGACGAACCATCAGCCGCCAAGATTTCGGGCGAAATCACAGCGGCGGGCGGCATTATTACCGATGCCTTCAGTATTCGCTTACAGGCCTCAGTCACTTTGGATGGACTGTTGGCGCTAGCGAACGCGCCGGAAGTGACTCTGCTTGAAGTCCCGCCCAAAGCGGTTTCCACCAGTGATATGCAAGCTGCTGCTCCCAGCGGCTTTGGCAGTGGATCGGAAATCAGTGAAGGTGTAGATACCACCGGCGCAGCCGCATGGCAAAATGCGGGCATTAAAGGTGCTGGTGTGGGTATCGCAGTCATTGACACTGGTTTCGGAGCCAGCAGCACAACAACCGCTCCCGTATCCGCTGTGGGCGATTATGCCTGTTTGAATAATTCCACCGTGCTGGGACAACTGCCGACTTTGAGTGACAGCAGTCACGGTCTGCTTATGGCACAGGTTTTGTGCGATGTAGCACCATCTGCTAAGGTTTATATGTACAAAGCTGTGGATGCGACAACACTCAAAGACGCAGTGGTCGCGGCGACAGGTAATGCGTCGGTCAAAGTCATCGTAATAGCGATGGATTTAGGCGCATCTATCAGCCCCGGTGATGGTACCAACGGCGGTAACCTCTATGGCGTTACTAACTTGTACACCTCACTGACCAATGCCCGCAATGCCGGTAAGATTGTCATTGCCAGCGCTGGTAACAATCACGGACGATATGTCGCGCTGGATTATACGACTGTCACGACCACCGTTCCCATGACGGTATTTGGCGGCGACATCATTCATGCCAGTTGGAGCGATTGGAGCGGCGTTACACAGGATGTTACCCTGTCAATTTCGGGTGACATTACCGCCGCCAATTATCATGTTAGTGCGGCTCCCAACCGTGTAGGTGCGCCGCGTGCCGTCTATACGGTAACTGCGGGAACCTGTGCCGCCGGTTGTAACATTACCCTGACTATCAGTGGAACAACCAGTGGGGTCGTCCTGCAATTGCAAGTTGCCGGTCAAGGTACGATTAACAAGGCCGGTATCTCCGGTGCATCCCCTACAGCATTAGCTGGCGAAATTGCGCGTCCCGCCGACTCACCGGATGTCATCGCCGTCGGTGCGGTTTGTAACGATGCCAATCTTAGTTTAAATCTGGACAGTTTTAGTTCATACGGTCCGGCATATGGTGCCGGTGGTATTGCCAATCCGAATGCGGGTGCCGTGCAAACACGTGACACGGTTAAGCCTGATTTAAGCGGGCCTTCGCATGTCAGCACCTTGAGCAACCGTGCCGATGGCTTTAATTGTAACGACTCGGCTGGATTTAACGGTACATCGGCATCAGCAGCTCATATCGCTGGTATGGTGGCTTTGCTGGTTTCCAACACCAACAGCAGTATGAGTGCTTTTGACAGCACTACTACAGCCGCCTTCAATGGTGTGCGCGACTATTTGGAAACCCATACGATTGATAACCCCAGCAGCGCTGTTTATGGGGTTGGCTTTGATACAGCATACGGTGCCGGTTTCAGTGTGTTAGGCAGCCCAACCTATGATCTGAGCCAGATCGTTACACCGGCCAATCCGGCTAACCAACTGCCTGTGGGCTGCACCACGGTTCTTTACGCGGGTTTGACCAATCCCGGTACGATACCGGACGGTAGTTTAGCTAAGCCCTACATGAGCATTAACGACGCCATTAACAGCGCAAACACCGTCAATAAGTGCGTGGTTGTACTCCCCGGTGAATACGTCGGGCAGATTAATACCTATAGTGCCACCACCACACCACTGGTGATTTCCTATAATTCCGCCACCTCGTTTGCGGCGTCACCATCCAATCTATGGTCAGTCTTTTTGCCACCGATATTTCTTGACGCAAGTTCAACGATGGTGGACGGCTTTACCATCCAAAGTGCTTTTACGCTGACCTATGCCTCCGGCAGTGGTGGTACAACCATCCATACGCCGGCTTTCCGTTTGCGTAATCCTGTCAACGGCGGCATTCAGAACAGCACGTTTACCGGTTATAAGCTGCCGGGTACGATTACCAGCAGCGTCACCACCGCTACAAACGTCCAGATTCTAAACAATACCTTCAGTAATTTTGTCATCTCCAGTTCCGTCTCCGGGCCGATTGTCTCATCTGAATCCGATTCGGCTGTCATCAAAGTTTCGGGAACCGGTTCTAATGTTTCAAATGGTGCGGTGACCGGCCTCGTGACGATTAAAGGCAATACCTTCAAGAACAATACGATTACCGCTACAAACGGTACCATCAGCACATGGCAATCCTCAGTCATTGGCATCCGCTTTAGCCGCGCGGATATCTTCAATAACCGCTTTGAATCGAACTCAACCGGCGCGCTTATTGGTGTTGATCAATGGCAAGGATCGCCCAGCACCAGCACTAATGTCATTGGTGAAATTCGCATCTTTGGTAACTTGTTTAACGCCAATCTGATTTACGGGCCGCTGATTCACCTGTTTGCGTCTCCTAACACACGCTTTGTTAATAACACGGTTATCAACAATTCCATGTTTGGGCATATTGATGGTAACGGCGACTCCCAGCCGGATAGCGATGTGCGCTATGATGGCTATCTGATTTATGGAACGATTGCAACCACAAACGCAGCCGACATCAGCAACGCCAGCGGTGGTCGTCAGGTCGAAATCCACAACAACCTGTTCTATAACAATGGTGTACCGCGACGTGGTGTGATGGATAATGCCAACGCCAGCCTGAATATTAGTTGTTTACCCATCAACAGTGGTGCGCCTGTACGCAATAACTGGTTTTCTCCGGTTATCGGTCTGGATAATACTACAACGACCGTAGCAGGCGAATGCGATGCTGTCGGTAAAATCACCGGTTCAATTGATGAACCGCTCTCTTCGGCTTCATTTTTTGGCTCAGTCATTGACCCGATTGACCCGTATCGCTTACGCCCGACCGATCCTAACACCACCACGCTCAAGAGTGGTATCAACACCGGTGACAATCAAGCGCTAATCGATATGTTTGGCGACCCGGCTTATTTGTCACAGCTTGATCTGCGCGGCGGGGGACGTGTTATCATCGGCGGCAATCCGAACCCGACCTATACCAGCGCGTTAAATGTCGATATTGGTGCCTATGAATTGGATACGCCCAGTGCGCCGGTTGCTAACCCCGTTACAAAGACCATCGCAGAGGATTCAGCCACCTCGGTTGTGTTCACGCTCGCTGCAACAGGTGGTTATACCCAAGTCTTTAGCATCACCAGCCAACCTTCGGAATATGACACAAACACTGCTAATGCGTGCGGTGGTCAGCCACTGCTCTTTACAGCACCCAAGACCGTCACTTACTGTCCACCGGCCAATTTCCATACTCAGTATGGCTCTGGGAATTCCAATGTTCCGGTGACCATTGGTTTCAGCGTTGAAGATCCCATTTTTAAACCGGGTCAGATTAGCAACAATAACATCACGCTCACGATTACCGCAGTTGACGACGGTCCAGCGGTCGCTCCGAACCTGACGGTATTGTCGGACTACTTTACGCCGATCAACCAACAACTGCTGCCGTCTTACCAACTTTCGCCGTTTATCCTGAATTCTACGGGTGGAAGTGTCGACTATCCCTTCACCTATTCCTATGTTTCCCAAACCGGTACGGATAATGCCAACCTGTTACAATCCAGCCCAACTGATCCGACTACTGTGCAGGTGCTGCAAGCTGCGCTTACAGCAGCGAGTACCAATGGTGGTAAGTTGATATTGAATCCGGTGGCAGGTCAACAAGGGTATTTCTCGTTTACCTACAGGGTCACTGATCAGGACGGCAATCAAGCTACAGGCAATGCCACTATTGTTATCCTGCCGACTTTGGCCAAAGAAGGCATATACGACGATGCCAGCTTTAACTTTGTCTATAACGGCGCAGGTTGGGCACCGTCGTTTGTCACAGGTGCTTACAACAACACCTTACACGCCACCTCAACCAGCAGCGAAAGTGTGGAGTTCCCCTTCACTGGTTCGACTGTACGCTTTAATATGCGAGGTTCGACCAATGCCAGCAGCACCATCAAGTTGGCCTTCAAGACCAATATTGGCGGTGGCGGCGTAACCTATCAGGATTACGCGACCACTAAGGGCAGTATATCCAGCCTCGTCTGTACCGACAGCCTGAACAACAGCAATCCCAATGGCTCTTCAGATGTCACCAATTACAGCTCGACTGGCGCAGCCTACACGATCATTTGCTCGGGCTTCCCGACAGGTCAAGTCCATTCGATCCGTCTGACTAATAACTTAGTGGCGGCGATGACATTAGACAGCGCCGAAGTCAGCGCCGGTGTCATGACAGCAGGTAAGAGCTATCAGGAAACCAGCGCCAACATTACCTACGTAAATGGATGGTCACTGACAACCAATGCCTCAATGTTGGGTGGTGGATGGGCTTATACGAATGTTAACGACGCCACTTTCACATTCAATATTGACAGCACGGTTGGACGCATCGTGTTCTACCGTGCTACTTATGCGGCATCGGCGAATTTGTATGGGTCGATGGATGTCTTCATTGATGGAAATCCGACACGGATTGCTAACATCAATAACTCCAACACTTCAACCGGTTACTTATTCGGTCAACCTTATTTGCTGACCATCGCATCGCCGGGCAATCACACCATCACTGTGAAGAACGTGGGAGCAAAATACGGTGACATTGACCAGATTACAACACTGCCCGTTGCACAAACGTTAGGTGTGGGTGATTATCAGGAGTCATACCCTGACTTAACCTATGCTGGCATTTGGACAACTGCTGCCAACGCCTCAATGTTCAGCGGTGCATGGAGCTACACCAATGACCCGAACGCCACAGTGAGCTTCAAGATTGATAGCAGCGTTTCACGTATCGTGGTCTATCGCCCAACCTACCTTGCGGGTGTGTACGGCCCAATGAACGTCTACCTTGATGGCAATCTGACAACGCCGATTGCAGTTATCAATACCAATAGTTCGACCTTCCTCTATAAGCAGCCGTTCTTGATTACCATTCCAACACAGGGTTACCACACCGTTACCATCAAGAATGTTGGCTCGACTTATAGTGGTATTGATCAGATTTCGCTGCTCGGAGCTACACAGAGACTCGGTGTAGGAGATTATCAAGAAAACAATGTCAACCTGACTTACAGTGGTATATGGTCATCAGCGGCAAATGCGAGCATGTTTGGTGGCGCATGGACCTACACGACTGATCCGAACGCCAGTGTGAGCTTCAAGATTGATAGCACTGTTTCGCGTGTGGTTGTCTACCGCTTTACCTATCTTGCCGGTGTCTACGGTTCGATGAAAGTCTATTTGGATAGCGATCTAGTCACACCAGTTGCCACCATTGACAACTTCAATACTGCTGGCGCCACACTTTACAAACAGCCTTTCTTGATCAGTATTCCTGTGACGGGTAACCATACCATCACCATCAAAAACGTTGGTTCTACCTATAGCAATATCGATCAAATAAGTCTCTTAGGGGACACGGACTATCTTGCACCGGGTACATATCAGGAAAACGACATAAACGTGACCTATAGCAGTGGCTGGACTCCGCAATCCCTTGTTACGGCCATTGGTGGTTCACGCAGCTACACGAACCAAGATAAAGCCAGTGTCAGCTTCAAGATCAATAACACGGTGTCACGCGTAGTCATTTACCGTACCACATTGACCGGTGTCTATGGGTCGATGAAAGTCTACCTTGATACTGATCTCAATAACCCGATTGCCACCATAAATCACACCAGCGCGACGTTGCTGTCGGATCAGCCGGCTGTCATCAACATTGGTACGCTCGGCAACCACACCATTACGCTGGTCAATGTTGGCTCGACGTATAGTGACCTTGACCAAATTACGTTGTTGACCAGTTCAACTAGACTATCTGCTGGAACGACCGGCAATACGTATCAAGAGACATTCCCTGATATAACTTATACCGGTTCGTGGGCGTTCCAAGCAGTATCGACAGCGTTGGGTGGTTCACGTAAATATACCAACACCAATAACGACACTGTCAGCTTTGACATCGACAATACCGTTTCACGCGTCATAGTCTACCGTACCACTTACCCGGGTTCAGTCTATGGCCCGATGGAAGTGCGGATTGACGGTGCACTTGCGCCAGAATCCCCGATCAACAACAGCAATACGACATCTGGTTACCTGTGGGGACAGCCGTTCACGATAAATATCGCCTCACCCGGTAATCACACTGTCACGCTCAAGAATTTGGGTGCAGGCTATACTGATCTTGACCAGATTACGCTGTTGCCAGCGCCGGTTGCTCTTCAAGCGAACAACACCTATCAAGATACTGATCCGAACTTGGTCTATTCAGATGCGTGGACAACACAGGCCACTTCGTCTGCGCTGGGCGGCACCCGGACATACACGAACACGAATAACGCTACTGTCCAATTCAAGATTGATAGTTCGGTGGGTCGCGTAGTGATTTATCGCACTACTTACCCGGGTTCAGTCTATGGCCCGATGGAAGTGCGGATTGATGGTGTACTTGCGCCAGAATCACCGATCAATAACAGCAATGCGACCACTGGCTACTTGTGGGGACAGCCGTTCACACTGACGATAGGTACACCCGGCAACTACACCATCACGCTCAAGAATTTGGGTGCCGGTTACACCGACGTTGACCAGATTAAGCTGCTGCCTCCAGCATCAGCCCTGCCGATAGGAACTTATCAGGAAACGGATCCGAACTTTACCTATTCGGGCGCATGGGTAACACAAGCACATGCATCAATGTTACAAAATGGATGGGCCTATACCACTCAGAATGACGCATCTGTCAAGTTTGATGTCGATAGTACAGTGGCACGGTTAGTGATTTACCGCACAAGCTATGTATCCGGTGTCTACGGGACAATGAATGTCTTTATCGATACCAATCCAACACCCATCGCGACCATTAGCAATGTCAGTGCGGCAATTATGTATGGTCAACCCTTCTTGGTCACGTTACCTGCCGGTACGCCAAGCACCCATACCATCACCATCAAGAATGTTGGTACGACCTACGGCAACATTGACCAGATCAAGCTGTTAGGTCCGACTGTGCCGTTGGTACCCGGAACCTATCAAGAAGATGATCTGAATCTGACCTACACCGGTACTTGGACACCAGCAGCCAACACCGCAATGTTTGGCAATGGATGGACTTATACCACCCAGAATGATGCGGCTGTCAAATTTGATATCGATAGCAGTGTTACGAGAATGGTGATCTACCGAACCAGCTACCTGTCCGGTGTATATGGGACAATGAATGTCTTTAGGGACAGCAACCCAACGCCTATCGCGACCATTAGCAACGTCAATGCGGCGCTGCTGTACCGTCAACCCTTCTACGTTGATATACCGTCCGGTACTCAAACCATCACCATCAAAAATGTTGGTGGAACTTACGGCAACATTGATCAGATCACACTGTTTGCTGCATCAACTCCGATGAGTACAGCCGGTTTCTACGAGGAGAGTGATCAAGCGTTCAACTTTACGGGAGTATGGACTAGGGTGCAGGGCAGCGGTCCTTCGGGCGGCGCAGCCTACTACACCTATGCCCAAAACGCGTCGATTACCTTCAAAGTTACCGGCACCGCCTTCTCGATCTATCGAGTGTTAGGTCCCGGCGCTGGCACATTCAGTATCTCGGTTGATGGTTCTCCACAAAGTTACCCGAATAGTTATACGTCAACCCTGTGGCAGCAGCCAATTGAATTTAGCGGTTTGACCAACACGACACACGATGTGGTTATCACAAAAACCTTGTCCTCAGCAGACTACATCTACTTTGACGCGGTTCGTGTGATTGACCCAACCGCAACCTTGACTGCTGGACAGTATCAGAACACTTACGCCGGCCTGCATTTTAATGGCAATTGGAGCGTGAGTGGTGCATCAACCGTAACAAGTACACCTACCAACACTCTGACCTTCAAGTTCACCGGAAATGGTTTCGGCTTCATCACATTGAACCCCAACACCAATGGAACAATGACGGTGAGCTGCATCATTTCGGGTGGTTCAAATGTCTGCGCCAATCCGTCATCAACGCCGGTGAATGGAGGTTACGCCTTCTACAATCTCAAGCAGGGTACTTACGATGTGACGATAACCTATACAGGTTCAGGTGGCTTGTACATAGATCGTGTCTTCGTCCTTGATACACCCACGACCGTCCTGCAACCGGGAACCTATGAAGACACCGACCCCGGTATCGTCTACAGTCCCAGCGATTTGTGGACGACGTTGAGTGCCTCTGTCTACACCAACGGTACTACGCACTTCACGGCACAAAAAGGCGCGGTGATGCAGGTACGCTTCAATGGTAATTCGATCACCTTGTATGGACTGGCTTACGTGTCTGGAGCCAGCAACATCAACCTATGCGTGTTCTTGACGGATGCAGCGGGCAATCCAACCTCGGTCTGCTCGAACTATAGTCAGAATACGTCCGCAACCCTATTTACTGCCCCTGTTGCCTTCTACGGTTTTGGTAATGGGACACATGAGATCGTCGTCGAAAACCGCACTCAGGGGTTGCAGTTTGCCGTCGATAAGATATTGGTAAACTAAACCGCACTGCTTCGTGATACTCTTTAAGGGCGGACGCATGATCCGCCCTTAATTATTTCCCTCGAATCGAGAACCGCATGAAATTGAAAACTCCCCAAACTGGAATTTTTATTTTGTTGCTCTGTGGCATATTAGCCGCCTGCACGGGAACGCCTGCGGACGATGAGCCGCTGCCGACATTGGCACACTTGCCCACGCTTACACCCAACAACAATCCGACTGTAACCGCAGTCCCCGACGCAGGGACAACACCTAACGATAGTTCGCCCGCAGCGCCCACAGACATCACACCCAATCCCATCGTATTACCGGGTGCGCTGCCTCCAACCATGACCGCTACATCCGTCAATGATCTTGGGCTGGATACCTTCCCCGACGTCCTAGAAGTAGGCACACAAATCACCTTAAAAGGGACATTGACGACCACTGATACCAACAGTGGTACTGCCATTTTGACCAATGATATAGGGCAAACAGTTAATCTGCTCGTTGATCCGTTCACGGCGATGACCGCTAACAATCAACTTGTTCAGATTACAGGTACGGTTGAGAAGCAAGCCGGGAGTGTGACAAACGCTGTCCGTGTGTCAGAAATCAACATGATCAACGGTTCATCCGCCCTCGCAACGCCCACCGATGTCCCTATTCCGGGAGTGCCAACCACGACGCCCTAGTCCCTTCCCAAAACCCAATTGAAAGCTGCATCGTCGAAACTGCGCCCTTGTTGTTAAGGGTTGCAGTTTCCTGATGCATACGGCAGAATACAATCCAATTTTAAGGCTTATGACAGGGTCTATGCTGCAGGTTAGGCATGAATCGCATTTAATAGAAGGTTCAATCCAACCTGTAGATTGGCCGCAGTTGAACGCTCAATTCGTCGCTTGAGTAGGCTTTGATCCGCCCTTTGATCTCTTCTCATTTAATAACTGGTAATCCTCTATGAACCGAATTCCCGTCGCTGAACCTGTCCTAAACGGTAACGAAAAAAAGTATGTTGACGATTGCATTGATACCGGATGGATTTCCGGCAGCGGGAAGTACGTCACCGGACTTGAGGAACAGTTCGCGGCTTACTGCAACGCGCGTTATGCCATTGCGGTGTTTAATGGTACAGTCGCGCTGCATGTGGCGCTGCTAGGGTTAAAAATAGGCGCGGGTGATGAAGTTATCGTCCCCGATTTGACTTATATCGCCTCGGCTAATACCGCTGCCTACTGCGGCGCAACACCCGTGTTAGTCGATATTGATCCCTACACATGGACTCTCGATATTGAAGATGTGAAGCGCAAAATTACGCCGCGCACCAAAGCCATTATGCCGGTGCATATTTATGGGCATCCTTCAGAGATGGGGCCATTGGTGGCACTGGCGAAAGAACACGGCATCGCTATTCTTGAAGATGCCGCCGAAGCGCACGGCGCGGAATATAAAGGTCAGCGTGTCGGGGGTATCGGTGAAGTGTCGGCATTCAGCTTCTTCGGCAACAAAATTATCACTTCGGGTGAAGGCGGTATCATCACCACCAACGATGAAGCCCTGATGCAGGAAATCCGCATCCTTAAAGGACAGGGGATGGACCCCAAGCGCCGCTACTGGTTCCCGATTATCGGCTATAACTATCGAATGACCAACGTGCAAGCCGCGATTGCACTGGCACAGCTTGAGCGCATTGACTGGTTTGTCCAACGCCGCTTGGAAGTGGCACAATGGTACGTCGAGGAACTCAAGGACAGTCCATTTACCTTATCACCGCAGGCTGAGTGGGCGAAAAATGTCTACTGGCTGTACTGCGTTCTTGTTCCCGAAGGCATTGATCGTGATCGCTTTATGGTCGATATGGACGCGCAAAACATCGAGACGCGACCCTTCTTCTATCCGATGCACGTTTTGCCCCCTTATCACGACTCTGAAGGGGATGCCAAGTTTCCGGTATCAACGGCCATCGGCGCGCGCGGCGTAAACCTCCCGTCATCCGCCAAAATCACCCGCGCTGATGTCAAACGCATCGCTGAATCGATGTTCAAGTCACTTGAGATGCAGCAGGCGAAATAACCCGTGAAGGCGCTGAGTGTACGTCCTCTGACCGCTGTAGATGCGCCCTTGTTCAGCGCCATGCTGCTGGCCCAACCAGCGGACTATATTCAATATTTTCGCCCCTTTGACTTTGACGTGGAAACACTCAGGCATATGCTGGCGGCTGCCCGTAACGATGTTTACATGGGCTTTTTTGTGGATGAGGCTTTAGCAGGCTTTTTCATGCTGCGTGGTTGGGACAGCGGCTACGCGATTCCGGCTTACGGCGTAACCATTGCTCAAAATTTTGCGGGCAAAGGATTAGCCACACTTTCATTGGATACCAGCAAAACCTTGTGCCGTCTGCGGGATGTTAAACGGTTGATGCTCAAAGTCCATCCTGATAACCTCACAGCCAAACGGCTTTATGAAAAAGCCGGATTTGTCCAAACGGGCATCGACAGCCACAACGCCAACCTGATTTATCACTTCGATTTTTAGACCACATTCGCATGAAAACATGTCTGGTCAACCTCGCTTATCTTGACCCTTCGCGCATTGGCGGCGTGGGGCGGATTGCTTACGAGGTCAGCCGTTTATTAGCTGATTACGCCGAAAATTCCAGCGACTTACGGGTAATTTTCGTGGTCAATTGGCGTTTTGCGGGTGAGTTTTGGGCATGGTTGGATCACTCAGCGATCATTGTTCCCTTTATCACCCGACACGATTTGCGGTTGACACTCTGGCTTTTGAAGACGGAAGTGGTCGTCAGTCCTTTATTTGGCATCGAGCCCTTCAACCAATCACAAGCGCTGCACGTCGCCGGAATGCCGGATGCCTTAGCACTCGACCATCCTGAATTATTTTCGGCGGCGGATTTGACCTATCGCCAGTCGGTTTATTTCCATTTAGCGCAGGCGTTTCGGGTGATCACGCTATCACAAGATGCGCGAGAACGGCTGCTGCATCACACTGATTTGCAGCCGGAACAAATCGCGGTGGTTGCTTTGGGCGCGGATACTCAAGGCGCGGCTGAGGCAGTGCCTGTGCCAAATTTACCGGTACGTTACCTGTATTATCCAGCAAATGTTTGGCCGCATAAACGGCATGACTTGTTATTCCAGATTATGAGCCATCTGTGGGAACAGCAGCCCGATATTCAGCTGGTGATGAGCGGGGGCCGCAGCGATCAAGACCGCCAAACATTACGGGATTTAGCTGCCAAATACAATTGCCCATCAGAGCGTATCCACGATCTCGGTTATGTGGATGACGCGCAGCTCATCACGCTCTATCAGAAGGCCGAAGCGCTGTTGTTTGTCTCGCAGTATGAAGGCTTTGGGATGCCGGTGCTGGAGGCCATGCAGCACCAATGCCCGGTCATTTGTGCGCCGCTGGCAGCCATCCCTGAAATGGTTGGGCAGGCAGGCATTTATGTGGATAATGAAAATCCCCAAGATTGGGTAACCGCCATTATCGAAACATTACCCGAAAAGCGCGATCAACTGATTGCGGCAGGCATAGAACGGGCTAAACAGTTCACTTGGGCAAAAACCCGCGCAGGTTGGGCGGACGTTCTGGCAAGTGCTGGCATCAGTGCTGGCGACCACTCGTCATCCTCTAACAAAAAGATTGCTACCACAGCCGAGCATATCCAACCATTACTAGAACAGGTCAGCCGGATTGCAAATTTATCCAGTGGTTCACGCTGGAAACGATTGATTGCTTTACCAAATGTATTGATTCTGCAACTTCGGCTGTTATGGCAAGCACGGCGTTACCGCTATGGAGACTGACGCGGTTTGTTGACAGCCGTTTCAAACACCTGTACATATTGATCAGCCACATCTGACCATGTTGGACGTGGCTTTTTGCTTTCGATTTCAGCGGCCTGTTTGTAGTGGTCGTAGTTCCCCAACAAGCTATCCACACTTTTGACAATTTCATCCGGCGAGTAAGCATCAAACCAACGTACAGCAGCATCACGACCTGTTAAAGTTTCGCGCATTACCGGAATATCCGAACACACGACCGGAATACCCAGCGCCAGTGCTTCCTCAACCGGATAACTCCCGCCACCTTCGGATAAACTGGGCATAATCACGGCACCCGCGCGACCTTGAATCTGGTTGAGATCAGCATCCGACACATAGCCGAAAGTGTAGACATCACGCCCGGCGACCAAGCCTAAGCGCTTCATCAGTCCTTGAAGCACATCTTGCCGCCAATAATGATTAGCGCTCAGCGGGTGATTAGCGCCCATCACATCCACACCCTCACCGACCAATACCAACGGATAGTCTTGTCGTCGCTCAAATCGCGCCCATGCCAGCAGAAGATTTTCATGGTTTTTGTGGGCGTTGATATTGGCGGGATACAAAAAGTATTTTGAGGGTAAACCTTTCAGTGTTGAGGCGTTTTCAGTTGGCAGTTGCCCGTCAAGCAGGATATTGTGATAAACACGATGCACATTATCGAATGGGAGTTGGAAGTGCGTTTTTAGACGTTGGGTTGTGTGGTTGGAGGAGACGATTACCGCCGATGATTTGGTTAGCCAATCACGGGAGCGTTCATGCTCTAATGCGGTCACACGCCCACCTAAAATCTCTGGATAATCCAGCAGCGTGACATCTTGAAAAGTACAAATAATCGGCTTCTGAAATGGGAAAAACGGGACGATGTGAGGCCAGAATACATAAACAGCATCAACATCCTGCTCCAGCGAATGGAATAGCCCCGGCGCGGTCGTCTGATAGCGCAAGTAACGCGCCCGACTACGAACCGAACGAAACGGATTCGATTCGGCTCGCCAGCTTTCCTTCGCCATCCATCCGCCGGATTGTGCCGGATTCAAGCGCATGATTTCAACTTTATCGGTGTTGAAATGCAGATCATCAGCGGCAGCAGCGGGCATGGCTAAACGCACATGACTGATATTGGGATGGGCAGCAATAGCAGCGGTCAAACGGGAGAGCAGACGCTTGCCACCACCGAGGTTGACATGTGGACACCAGATCAATAAGCGCATCAGATTACTTATGGTCTTTTATGGCAGTTTTAAAAACTTCGACATACTGCGCGGCAGTATCCGGCCAATCAGGACGCGGGTCTTTACGTCCGGCTTCGGCAGACTGCTTGAAAACATCATAATTGTCGAGCAGTAAATTGATCTTACGCACAATATCTTCCGGCAAATAAGGATCGAACCACAGCACTTCGGCGCTGCGCCCGACCAGCGTTTCGTGCAAAACCGGAATATCCGAACACAGCACCGGAACGCCCCGCGCCAGAGCTTCCAGAACGGGCAAGCCAAAACCTTCGGTATAGGTGGGCATAATCAAGGCGGTCGCGTTGTTCATCAAGTGGACTAGGTCATTGTCGCTAACGTAGCCAAAGGTGTATAAGTCGCGTCCTGAAACCAACTCCAAACGGTTTAGCAGACCACGTAACGTATCTTCTCGCCAGTGTTTGCCCGGAACAGATTGATTCTCAGGACTTAAAATCTGGATACCTTCACCAACCAAAACCAGCGACAGTTCATTCTTACGGGCGAAATGCGCCCAAGCGTTCAACAAGGTTTCATGGTTCTTGTGTACGGTGATGTTCGCCGGATAAAACAGGTAACGGGCAGGCAAAGCCGCGACTGCCGCGCTGGGAGGTGCAGCCACTTGATCTTGTGCGACTTCATCCAAAACGATGTTGTGATACGACAGCAGGTGAAAACGGTCTGATGCTATACCATAATGTTTTTCAATGCGCCGCGCCGTATTGCGTGACGAGACAACCAAGGTTGTACTCTCATGCAGCCACTTGCCAAGATTGATTTTTTCAGCGGCGACGGCTTTACTGCCTAAAATTTCGGGATAATCCAGCGAGGTTACATCTTGGAACATGCAGACGCTGGGCTTACTAAAGGCATAAAAGGGGATGCTGTGCGGCCAAAAAATATAGACCACATCCATATCTTTTTGCAGGGAATCGAGCAAACCGCGAACAGCGATGCGATCCGGTTGATAATTGAGCCACGTCCGCAGCATACGCAGTTTACTGGGCTGGGAACGCCATTTATCTTTATCCAGCCAACCACGACATTGAGACTGGGTCAGCCGGACAACGTCGATTTTATCGGTTGGTTGTGGTAAGACATCAGCCGCCGTATCCGGTATAGCGAGGCGTACCAGCTCGATTTCAGGATGCTTCGCCAACGCGTTAGTTATCGGAGCCAGCAGCCGCTTTCCACCACCGAGATTGACATAGGGACACCAGATCAGTACACGCATTCAATTCCCACAGTTCGTGAGTTCGTTAAAGAGGCTGATTATAAATGACACCGCATATCTTGAATAGGCGGCAGCAGTCGGGCGGCTTTCGGTATCTGGATGCAGTATGCCTTTTCATGTAAAATCGCCTTTTTCAAAGTCTAAATCAAAGAACGAACCCACAGCCTATGCCTAAAAAAGTCATGATCTATGCAGCCTCCGTTGTTCCGGGCGGGGTGCAGTCCTTTACGTCAAACATCAGTCACGCGCTCGACACTGTTTTAGCGGAGGCAGGCTGGCGGCTTTCAATCCTCGGCAAACTCAACAACCGCTTGCAACAACCCATTGATTGGCCTCAATCGGCTTTCAAAGCACTGGCGCAAACGCAAAAATCAGCCTCAGAAGCGGATAATTTCAACGCCGATTTGAACGCGTTTCGCCAGCTTGTGGATGAGAAGAGCGAAGCGTTCGACGTTCTGTATCTACCATCCCCTTGGGGAAATATCCCCTTAGGAACGACGTTACCGATTCCAGCACCGGTCGTGATGAATATCCATGACCTTGAATTTGAGGACGTGGATTATGGCAGCCTCACAGACCAGTACCGCAAGGAAGCGGAGAAGTTTGCCAAGTTGGGCAGCGCCTTTATATTTTCCAGTGAATACGTGCGTGAACGGGCAATCGCGTTGTACCACTTTCCGCGTGAACGCACCCATGTGATCCATCAAGCACCAACTGTCACCGGAAAACCTTTAAGCGATGTGCGCCAGAAATATCATTTGCCCGAAAAATACATATTTTCGCTGTGCTGGTTATCCCGACGGAAAAACGGCGCGGCACTCATCGAAGCGCTGGGCATCTTAAAAGCGAAAGGATTGCCTTCACTGCCATTGGTGACGGCAGGCTATACATTTGATGATGTCATGCCGGAGAATATTCTGCATACGGAATATGGCGAACAGGTTAAGGCACGGATTGGCGAACTCGGGTTAACGGATTTTCTTGATCTCGGCGTGGTCGATCAGGCTGATATTCCGGCGTTGATTGCGGGCGCATCACTGGTGATTGCACCCTCCAAGTCTGAATCGGGATTGAGTTATTTGATGTTGGATGCGATGGCTTCGGGAACACCGCTGATTCATGCCCGTATTCCGGCGGTCACGGAGCGCTTAGGCACGGATAACACTTATGCACGCTCGTTCGATCCAACGAATCCCGAAGAACTGGCAGCTCAGATTAGCGATGTGTTGGGCAATGAAGCGGCTGCGCGCAGCCGTGCCGAAAAAGCAAAAACCTTAATCGGTCAGCGCACGCAAGCCGATGTTGCCCGTGAGTATCTCGACATTTTCAAGGCAGCCAGCCAGTCACCGTGGGAAACGCGACCACGCCAGCGTACCCAAACCATGAATGGACGCGAAGAACGCGTGGCATGGCTTCTGAATCATACAACACTGCGCGACTCCGAAATTCCGGTTATTCGCGAACTTGGCCTTGAGGTTTACACTTGCAAAGAAGTGCCTGTTGGTACAGGCGATCAAAGCATCGACTCGACCCGTTCCATGTCGGTCGATTACTCAGAGGACGAAAACTCAACACTGCCGAATTGGGTGCTGAACCGCCTCAACCGGCACAATTTTTATAACGACGGAATACCGCCGGACATCGCCGGACTCTTGGATGGTTATTTTGGAACGGTGATCGTAGGCGGCGCGTCACTGCCTTTATTGAGTGGAATCATGGCTTCCTTCTCCGGACGAATTGTCATTCGGGTATTCGGACGCGAGAACCCCAATAATTACACCGGGCTTTTCACCTATTTTGGTGGGAAAAGTTTTTGGCGGGCATTCAAACAAAAACAGTATCGCTTCTGGTTTGCACCTGCTTACGACAGCATCACCGCATTTGAAATTCCGGCGTTACAGGAACGGGCGCTTACACTGCCGTTGACTTTACCGGATCGTACGTGGCGGGCGGCTAACCAATGGGTAGGGGACGATAACCGGATTTTGTTCTTCTGCCCGCGCATCGGCAGTGATCCTGAATATTACGGCAAAATCTACCGTGAGTTTAAAGAGCATCTCGGTCACCTGCCGCATCTGATCGCCGGTAATCAACCTGTAGCGGTTGATGACCTGAACGTGGCGGGTTATGTCAGCGATGACCAGATGCAGAGCTGGTACCGGAAAATGAAGGTGATGTTTTATCACAGCCGCGAACCGCGCCATCTGCATTACCATCCACTGGAAGCGGTGGTTTACGGAATGCCTCTGATTTACATGAAGGGTGGTTTGGTCGAGGAATTCATGGGAAAAGGCAAGCCCGGCGCTTGCGACACCTTTGACGAAGCAGCACAGAAGTTGAAGCGAATCCTTGACGGTGACGAAGCCTTCACCCGTTCGGTCATCGAGAGTCAATCAGCACTGCTGGATACCTTCAGGCCGGATTATGTGCGCCAAGTCTGGAAAGACCAGTTCTTGAAGGGTATCATGAACACATCTTATATTCCGGATTTAGCGCCCTTCGCCCAATGGAAACCCTTAGAAAAGAAACTACTTCCGCCAACCCCCATTCCATCCAAAACAGGGCGGAACATCGGCGTTTACGTGCTGATGTGGCCTTTTGGTGGTGTGTATAAGTACATTACCGGTTTGCTGGATACAGCCGCGAGTCTGGTCGAATCATCGAACTGGCAGTTTGATCTGATCTGGGGATCACCTCTAATTGGCGATCATGGTTATCCCCCGCTGAAGTGGGAATATCAGCCGCATTCCAACCTGCATTTCAAAATACTGCCTCAACCGTCAGCACTGTCGCAGGCTATCAGAAACTTGCGGCAAAATAACCGCGTTAGACAGTGGCGCAAATCGGCTATTTATCTCAACCATCGCCCTGTGCGAATTATCGCGGAAGCCGTATTGTTCCCTTTGCAGTATATCTATGAGGCGGTGAACCAACGCCGACTGCGCCCCAAAGGAACGCAGTTTTACATAATCCTGAAGGATGCGCGCATCGGTAGAAGGGCGCTGGCACTGCCCGTAATCAAGCACATCTTCGTTGATGATCCCGAAGAATTGACCACTGACCAAGTCACGAATTTTCTGGCGGAACTGCCGAAACCCGCCAGAGTTCCAAAACTCACCGAAACTCGGCGGCCTCCATTCCGTGACTATTTGACGATTCCCGGCTTGGAAAAGGTCGCTTCCCAATACGAAGCGCTGTTGTTGGGTAATCCTTTCCGCCTCATCTCGCCCAATACACCGATGAAAGGGCTGAAGCGGCAGCCGGTAGCCATCACCATGTATGATCTGGCGCACGAGTTCACCGAGGTGTGGGCGGAAAACTCCCATGCGATTTCGCGCGAGATGGTGCTGTGGGGCAAGCTGGCGCAAATTATCGTGTTTGGCTCGGAATATATTCGAGATGAAGCCATTAAGCGTTACGACATTCCCTTCGAAAACACACGAATTATCCGGCCTTCACCACTGGTTATTCGCTGGGATGCACCACAGCAGGAAGAAAAAGACCGTATTCGCGCCAAGCTGGGATTACCGGAACGCTACCTGTTCAACACGGGGTATCAGGGAACACACAAGAACAACATTGCCATTTTCCAAGCGATGCAGATTTTACACTGGCGCGGTTTCGATGTGCCTCCGCTGGTTTTGGGCGGGACGGACGCGCTGACCCTGCTCAGGGGTGAAGCGGTGACGGAATATCTGGCGGTTCTGCAAAAGATGATCGCGGACGGTTACTGGGAAATCGGCAAAGACTTAATCATCGCGGATTACATCTCGGAAGACGATTTACCGGCGGTTTACGGCGCTGCGACCATTGGCATCAGCATGTCGCGCTCCGAGTCGACAGTTCACGGGATGATTACCGAGTCGATGTTGTATGGTGCGCCAGTTATCTGTTCGACTATTCCCCAGAACACAGAAGAACTCGGCCCGAACGGCGATGTGGCCTTGATGGTTCCGTTGGATGATCCGGTGGCGCTGGCAGATGCGATTGAATACACGCTCAATAACCCCGAAGACACCAAGGCGCGTGTCGCACGGGCTTCGGAATTTATCGCCAAGAAAACGTGGCGCAAGATGGCGCAGGAGTTTCTGGAAGTGTTTGAGGAAATCGCGGCCTCAAACCCGAAACGATAAAGATGTTGCAAATGTTACACAATTTGCATTATTTCCGCCGAAATGACCGGCGGATTTAGGTGAGCGCGGCGCTGAATCGACATTTTGGGTCGGCGGTTCGCTCGCGTGAGGCCACTGAATTGGCGCATTTGCAGCGGATTGCTCACCTAATGCCGCCGCTGTGCAAATTGGGTCTGCTGCTGCTGTAGTTGCAATAGGTCGTCAGCTATCAGTCGCCAGTCTCCAGCCAATACAAAAGCAAATGCAATTGAACCGCAGTCGCACGGGGAGGCTTCGCACAGACGCGGAGGATGCAGAGATCGCAGAGTGAGTTTATTGCACTTCGCATACGGACTTTCAGAACAGATACAGAGATTTTGAGAGAAAAACACACCTCATTATAGAACAAAAGTTCACTGAATGTCAACAGGAGTCGGTTCGAGTTTACCAACCTTTGGACAAGTTGAAATTTGGCAGCTATTCCGATTTAAGCCTGCACCGGTTTGGCACTCACTTTGATGAAGCGCTGCGCCCATAGTTCGAGCGTCAACAGGCGAAACACCACCTCAACTTGGCTGGTCTTGCCCCAGAAGTGATCTTTAAGAAGCTGCTCTAAATTGCCCCGCTGAAACAAGCCGCTGATGATGCTGTTGGGGTCAAGTAGGATTTCGCGCATACGCGGGCTGAGTTCATTATCAAACCAGTGATGAATCGGCGTGCTAAAGGGCTGCTTGGGACGTTCTAAGGCGAATTCCGGCAAGAGAGGACGCATGGCTTCACGCAGGACGACTTTGTTGCTTTTCATGCGAATATCGGATGGCAAGTTGGCAGCGAACTTGAGCAGCACCGGATCAAACAGCGGTACACGCGCTTCGAGCGACGAGGCCATCGTTACTTTATCGGTGTGCAGCAGGGCATTACCTGTTAGCCATGTATTGATGACCAGTGCTTGCGCCGTGTTATACGGATCATCACGCCAACTTTTCGCAATGATCTGGTTGTAGGTGCGTTCTTTGTGCTGGGCTTTTTGCCACGCCGCCATCACATCCTTGCCGTAAAGCTGCTCGCGTAAGCTGTCGCTGAATACCAAACCATCAAAGGACATCATGCGGCGGATGGCTTCATCACGCGGGAGAGTGGCCTGCTGCACACGCGGGAGATACGTCGGCAGCGCACCGATAATCCGCAAGCGCTTCATCGCCGGATAATATTCCTCGATGTTGCCGAACAGAGGCCAACCTTCCTCACGTCCACCACCGAGCAGCTTGCCCCATGACTCCTGATTTTTGAGGAGCTGCGGCAAATTGGTGTGCGCCGGATAGCCGCCGAATAGTTCATCACCACCTAAACCCGTCAATACGACTTTGACATCCCGTGCCGTATGTTCCGCCAGCAGCAGCAGCGATACGGCGGACGAATTGGCAATCGGCTCGTCGTGATGATAAATGGTTTTTTGTAAGCCGTCCCACCAATCATTCGCTGTAATTACCCGCTCATGATGATCGGTCTTGAAGTGTTCAGCGATGCGCCGCGCATGAAGCAGCTCGTTATCGGAAGTATCCGTTTCATAGCCGACGGTATAGGTTTTGACGCGACCATTGGCTTCTTTGGACATCAAGGCCAGCATCGCCGCCGAATCGACACCACCGCTGAGGAACAAGCCCAGCGGCACATCACTGCGAAGATGGATTTTTACCGAGTCCGTTAGGAGTTCGCGGGCTTCTTGATACGCAAGGCCAGAGGTTTGTGGAGCGATGCTCCCCGGCTGCGGAAACTCCCAGAAAGGATGTAAATAAGTCTCACTGCCGACTTCCGCCACATAGGCATGACCGGGCGGCAGGCGCGTGATGTCCTTGAAAAGAGTCTCGTTGCCGATCATGAAGCCGAAGCTCATGTAGGTATCCAGCACATCGAGGTTGATGTCGCGCGGAGTCGCTGGATTCGCAAACAGCGATTTGGCCTCGCTGCAAAAATCCAACATGCCGTCGTATTCGTGCAGATAAATGGGCTTCATGCCAATGTGGTCAATCGCCAGCACGAAACGCTGTGCTTTGGTATCCCACAGGGCGAAGGCATACATGCCGCGCAGTTGGCTAAACAGATTTAGCCCGTATTCCTCATACAGGTGAATGATGGTTTCGCCGTCGCCATCTGTCCAAAAGGTGTGATTGCGGCGCAGCAAATCCTTACGTAGTTCGCGGTAGTTGTAAATTTCGCCGTTAAAGACCATCGCAATCGAGCGGTCTTCGTTGTAGAGCGGTTGGTCGCTGCCTTCGACGTCAATGATGCTCAAGCGGCGTGAACCGAGGACGGCATTATGGTCGGGTGCGTCGTAAAAACCGTCACCATCCGGCCCACGATGACGGATAAGGTCAGCCATGCCGCGCACCAATGCCGAGTCAGCACGTCCATATTTCCGTAGATCAACTGTCCCGCAAATGCCGCACATAGTTGTCGGTAGTCCTTAGTCTTTAGTCGGTAGATTATAGTTTACAGTGGACAGTTTAAAGTTGAAAGTTCACAGTCGGGAGATGAAGGCGTACTTGGACTTTAACCACAATCTGGATAATTCAGTATTGTTTTGAAATCTAATTGACGATTGGCGCGGATTGTAGCGTTATAGTCAAATTGGACAAGGAATTGGTGTAAGAGCTGATTTAAGCTTATTGGGCAGCCCATTGACGTACTTAGTTTGATCATTTCATCATCATAAATATGTGATACTTCCAAATAGTATCGGTCGTATCCCATACTGGGTGTCAAAAAAATGTTGCGATTAAAGCGAGAAGGTTTTCCAAGTAGCAGGTAAAAATCACCTAATGTAACCGTTTTTTGAGGGCGAAATGCTACTAGAGTAATTATTTTTGGCTCTGTGTTTTGAAATACTAGTACAAGTGGGAAGTCCACATCGATAAATTTGAGTTGGCTCCTATTCCATGCCAGTCTTAATGTGCTAGTATCGCGATCACTTATTGGATCATGAGCTACAATTTTGATCCGCCCGCTCTTTTCTAGCATTTCAATTGCCTCATCTATCGTCGTTACCCCCGGTCTAATCCCCATGAAGCATGGCGCGGGACAGCCTTCGGGCAGCAGGAGTTCGCGTAATTCGTGGTCATCATAGGGTTGGGCGCGTATCATGAGCAACACGGCGGTGAAAAGTGCGATAAGTACTAGCAAAGGGCGCAGGTAAAAACGGAGCATTATGATCCACAGGCAAGACGATAATGGATTGGCGAATGAATGGAAATGCGTTCGCCTGAAGCGGGTAAGGTGAACCGAGTACCCACTATAATATGGACGGGTGTCGTAAAGGGCAAGCCAGCGACTTCTCCATTGCCTGAGGTTGGGTATCCAGTACGGCAGCTCTGATCAAAGATCAAAAATAGATTTTCCTTATCATAAAGCGCCATATAGTTCACATAAGCGTACTGCTCGCCTACGGAATATCCAGAAGAACCTATTTTCTCGGTGTCGGGCAGTCCTAGCACGACATATACCTCGCCTAGCTGCAAAAAACTAGAGATGGTGATGCCTTCCACAAGGGATTTCCCAGAAGTTTGCACAGCCGATATTAGACCGCTGCTGGTCGGGATAATCCGTTTAGGTGTTCGATCATTCCAGTTCCATTTGAGCGTTTCGCCGAAATTGTTTACTTCTTTTTCAATTTGACCGACCCAAGGGTTTGCTTGCAAAATCTCAGCGGCTTCATCCATAGTCGTGATCCCCGGTCTAATTCCCATCAAGCAGGGATTGGGACACCCTTCGGGGAGTAGGAGTTGGCGGATTTCATAAGCATCATTCGGCAGCGTTCGGATGAGCATCAGGCTAGCCGTAAAAATCGCGAGAGGTATCAAAACGAGGCTAAGGTAAAAACGTGGCATGGGTTCAGGTGGCCTGTCTAATAACACTGATGGTTTTGCAGCACGTTTTTGAGGGTGGCGGGATGCAGAATGACCTGCGCATCTCCATAGCTGAGGATGGCGGTGGGTTGGTGCCAATAGCGAGCGAAACTCAAGGGGCAGCTCGTAATGGTTCGTGTTTCGATGCCTTGCGGGATGAATTGATGGGTGATTGACATGATATAACCCTGCTGCGGTAAAAACATGGACGTCTGCGCATAGATTGCCGGTTTGCCCAATAAGAGATAAACGTCACCGAGCGAGACTTGTGTGGTGAGGTTGAACGTGATTTGGACAACGGTTTTAGGAGAAGCGCGTTGAAAGATGACGCGCAGCCCAAACCCTTCCTCGGCGTTGAGTAACTGCGCCTGCTTTCCATTCCATTTGAGGGTCAAGGGGAAGTTATCATTTTCGATCAGGGAGGTGGAGTCACCCATTTCAACCCAACCGCTGCTTGCGAGTAATTTCATGGCCTCATCTTTTGTGGTGATGCCCGGCCTGATGCCCATAAAACACGGGGCGGGACACCCTTCCGGCAGCAAGAGTTCACGCAGTTCGTGGTCATCATAGGGTTGAGTGTGAATCAAAATTAGTGCGATGGTAAACAGTGCGATGGGTATCAGAGCGAGGCGGAGGTAAAAGCGCAACATAAATCGAATTTAGCTCATTTATTGACAAGATAGCTTGAGAATATCACTCCATGAATCGTGGTAATTCGTTGGAAAATCCATCGGTACGATGATATCTCGGTAGACTACAAACACATTGGATTGATAATTGAAATGGTTATTTTTCATATTACAAGGTACGTATGCATTCATTGCAAGACCACTATCTGCGTAAGTTGCCGAATATCCCAGAATGAGATTCCCATAAATAATATTAACGTTGGCGTTTTGAAGCAGTGGATCGCCAAATATTAGTTTCATATCCCCTAATTTCAGATTTGTATCCAAAGCAATACTCGCCACGCGCCCATCGATAATCGAAAGTCTTGAACCACTGAATAGATGATCGTTATCTTTACTGAGCCACGATGGGCTGTGGTTGTTCCATACTAATGTGATTTGGTTTCCCTGTGCATTCAATTTATAATGATCAAGCCATCTGCTTGCTTCCAATAAAGTGATTGCTTTCTCAATAGTTGTCACCCCCGGCCTGATGCCCATAAAACACGGTGCGGGACAGCTCTCCGGCAGCAAGAGTTCGCGCAGTTCGTGGTCGTCATAGGGTTGGGCATGAATCAACATCAGCGTGAGGGTAAAAAGCGCGATGGGTATCAAGACGAGGCGGATGTAGAAACGAGACATGGTTGTTCCCTGTCTAAACCACAACCTACGAACAGTGATTAAAGCGGTAAGCCCATTGATCAAGGTACATCATACTGGACAGCTCCGCTTCTGAGATCAGACTGCGGAACTTGATGGTCACACGACCATGATACGGATCGCCAGTGGTGCAGCGCTGCCAACTGGTGACAACCAAGCCTTCGGCGGCGTGCACACCCCGATATTGATAGATGCCGTGTCCGGTGTCAATTTTGTCGTCCATGATGTTAATATCTGGCTGACCTAACTGTATAATCCATTCACCCAGCGCATAGCGGGTATCCACCCAGAATTGATCGACCGTCCGGTTGCTGATCCAGATTGTTCCGCGCCGTGCTGTGTCAATCCATGCCGGAGCGGTTGGTTTCCAGTGCCAGTAGATATAGCCACCTGTATTTTGAATCGTTCGGTTATCAACCGATTCGACCCACTCATGTCCGCGCAGCAGGCGCAGCACCTCAGGCACAGTCATGCCGGGGTGAATGCCCATGAAGCACGGCGCGGGGCAGCCCTCGGATGTGAATAACTGTCGCAAGCTGCGATCACCATCCGGTTGGGCGCGGACGAGCATCAGAGTCAGCGAGAAAAGAACCACCGGAATCAGGGCGAGCCGTAGGTACAAGCGTGACATTCGTTACCTGTTAACACATGAGCTTGGCAGATAGTCCACTTTCACGATTATAGAGCGCTTTGCTTTCAATGTAGGTTTCGAGCTTTGACTGCCAATAACGCTGCTTATTTAACGGGCAGTCCATCGTTGTGAACAACCGGATGCTCTGATCCACATAGCTGATGCTCACCAGAGCATAAGCCGCCGTAGGGCCACGAATAAGGTTGGTGCGTGCGGGTTCGCCCAATAACAAGTAGAGATCACCTAGTGCAAAACGTGAATTGAATTTTACGCTGCCGACGCAGCACAATTCATCCGGTACATTGGAATGTTGGATGTAGCCGCGATAATTGCGATCCACAATGGGCGGGCTTAGGTCGCTCCACGTCCATTGAATCGTGCCTGAATCTTGGCGAATTTCCTCAATCCACACATTCGATTTCAAAATGGTGAACGCCTCATCCATCGTGGTCACACCCGGACGGACACCCATCGAGCAAGGCATGGGGCAGTTATCCGGTAACAGCAGTTGGCGCAGGGCATAATCATCATAGGGTTGATGGCGGATACCGATGAGCAGCGCGGCACAGATGATGAGCCATAACACCGTAAGTCGCAGGTAAAAACGCGTTAGCTGCATACTATAGACACAACGATTTGAGTACTTGAATAACGCCACCGGTATTCCATGCGCGGATATACTGATTCTGCGCGGGCGGTTGGCTGTAGATGTACAACGAGGTTTTCAACTTCCAAAGTTCGCGCATGTTCACCGGACATCCTAAATAAGTTCTGGCTTCAACCTTGTCATAACCGATTGAGACATAAAATGGACGGCTGGGCGTGGTAAATGCCGGTCTAAAAGTGCTGAAACTGTAGCTGTTGGGTCTTTGTAATAAGAGATTGACCGCGCCGGTAGGAATCATCGTGGAAACATGAATTTCATTGACCACCGCGTGAATATCTTGGGTATAACTCAGCGCATAGGCTGGATAGGTTGCATCCAACAATGGCGAATGGCTGCCGTTCCATTCCCAACTCACCGACAGAAAGGTTTCACTGGCCGTCTGGTTGATGCCGCTGCTCAGGACAACCCGCTTTGCCCAACCGCTGGTTTCGAGTATCTTTTTGGCCTCGTCGATAGTCGTGATACCCGGTTGTATGCCCATGAAACATGGCTCATCGCACCCATTGGGAAACAATAATTGCCGCAGTTCATGGTCGTCGTAGGCTTGCGTGTGAATAAGCATGAGCAAGCCGCTAAAAACAGCCACAGGTATCAACAGCCAACGCACATAAAAACGGATCATGGTCTGGGGAAGGGACAGGTACGCTTTAAATCACTGAGCGAATCTTGTGCCAGAAAATTTTTGGGGTCTGATTGCAGCGTATAGGTCAAGATCACCGGACGGCGGTAGGGTTCGGCTGCGTTACAGGGCTGCCAGCTTTGAATCATGAGTCCCGTTTGACCATAAAAAGCGGTGTACAGCGAAAAGGTACGTTTTCGGTCGGCTGTGCGGTCGATGATTTCCTGATCCGGTAGTCCCAACACCAAACGAATGTCGCCTAATTGCAGGTTGCCGTAGATCATGATCTGCACCACTTTTTTCTGCGTTGCCCAGATTTCGCCCTCCAGAGCGCTGTTGACCCAATCCGGTGTTTGGTCACTCCATGTCCACGAAATATAGCCGCTGACATTGTTGATGGTGCGGTTATCCACCTGCTTTACCCAACTGCTGGACTCTAAGGCGGCTACCGCGTCGTCAATGCTGGTAACACCCGGTTGAATGTTGGCAAAGCAGGCCGCGCTGCAATCGGCTGGCACGAACACCTGCTGCTTGGAGTAGGCATAAGGCTGTGTCTGAATCAGCAGTGCGCCCGCCGCACACAGCAAGAATATCACAAAGGTGATGCGTAAATGCCAGCGAATCATATGGTTCCACAGCTCTGGCGTTCGCGCGCATTCAAGATCGTGTGCAAGTTGATGTTGGGCGTGACCCGCGCAGTCGGCGTGGTTTGGACGAGCACCCGTTTGCTCATGAAGATGTGCAGCGGTTGCAGCCACAAATCAGCCAGATACGGACAGGGACGCACCCGCATTTGCCAATGGAATTCGGCAGACGCGTAAATATAGCGCCATTCGATTGCCCACTGTTCGCCATTCCGTGTGGGCATAAACTCCATGCCGGACGGATTCCCGCGAAGGCGATAAATCGCACCGGCGGGAAGCAGCGTATCAAAGGCGATGCTTTCGACTTTGTGGTTGCGAATATTGATGTTTCCATCTGCTGATGTCGGGTTTGTCGCCAACAGGCGCGGGCGGTTGATCGCCCATTCCCATTGAATGTGACCGAGATCATCAAATTTGCTAGACGAAGGATCAAGTGGAATCAGACGCACACTCTTGGCATCAATCCACGAACTGACCTTTAAAAGATTGAGCGCTTCTTCGTCGGTGGTTATTCCCAATTGGATTCCAGCAAAGCACGAGTCCTCACAATTTGCGGGCAGAATTTCGGTTAGTGAACGGCTGTCTTCCGCTTGAGCGCGGACGACGAGCAGTGCGATACTCAGCACAAGGCTGATACCCAGCATGAGACGGCTGATAAGAATGGTCATGTCTCTTTACGACGACGGCAGGCCGCATCAATCAGGTGTTTAGCCGTGTTTAGGCTGGTCATGGTGCGCGTCGTACTGGCAAGAAAGAGCGGTGTCGTACCCAATATAAGCTGCGTCGGTTGATTCCAAAAATCGTGGCAGTTGACGACGGCGTTCAAGACGTAACCTTTGCCTACATAATACAAATCGACATTGAAACTGGTATAGGGTGTGGTCTGCCGCATGGCAATCCGTTGACTGCCGCTTGTATCCATTTGCAGCATCAAATCGCCCAAGCGAATACGGGTATACAAGCGTATGGATGAAATCTCATCACGGTCGTAAAAGAGCGCCGGAATTTGCGAAGAATCCATCAAGCCCGAATGATTTTCGTTCCAGAACCACGCGATTGTCTCCAACGATTCGCTGACCCCCACCCGCGAAATTGATTCTGTCGAGCGCAGTTGACTTAACGCGTCCTGCGGTTTGGTAATGCCCGGTTGAATGCCCATGAAACATGGACTGGTACAGCCATCCGGCAGCAAAAACGCCTGCACATCACGATTGTCATAGGACTGGGCGCGGATCATCAACAGCGCAGCGCTTAAGAATAGAAGGGGCAGACAGGCCAAGTGAAGAATTAGGCGAAACATTCAGTCTCTGGCATTAAGGAAACCAAAATGTTGATGTCTGGATAAAATATATTATAACGCGGCTTTACCAAATGCCCCAAACACACAGGCGGTGCGAACATAAATTCTGGTATAATGAAGGTGTTGATAGTCATCAGGAGGTGGCAGATGAGCGACCAATCACCCCAAGTGTATTATGCCAGTCAAAGTCCGATTACCGATCCAGCCAATTATACAAATCTTTATGACGAGGTTCCGCGTGATATAGAAGGCATCAGCAAGACTGTACAGGGATTAGTGCTGCATTATTTTGGCGACAAATGGCAGTATAACTATCCACCTGAGCGGATGGGCGAGATTGATACGCGCTACGTACCGAAGATTATCGAACGTCTGATGGAGCTAGATGCGCGGGCATTGGGTGAACCGCGCACGCCGGATACCCGCATTGTCGGCTGCTGTCGGGACTTTACGGTACTGGCGGTGTCGATGCTGCGTCATGCCGGTGTTCCTGCCCGTTCGCGGCATGGCTTCGCTGATTATTTTGAAGCCGGTTATTACATTGATCATGTGGTGGTGGAATTTTGGAACGGCTCATCGTGGCAGCTTTGTGACAGCGAAATTAATCAACAATATTTTAATGTGCCGGTTTATGATGTCCCGCGTGATCGTTTTATTGTCGGTGGCAAAGCGTGGCAGATGTGCCGTGCGGGCAAGGCCGACCCTGATTTGTTTGGGTTGGGCAGTGTTGTTCCACTCAAAGGTTGGGCGTTTATTCGCAGCCGCATGATGCAAGATTTGGCGGCGCTCAATAAAACCGAGATGCTCTGTTGGGAAGAATGGGCATTCGACGGCCCGCAGGAAGAATTGACCGAGTCAGATTTGGTGCTGCTCGATCATGTTGCCGAAGTTACTCAGCAAGGAGATGCAGGCTTTGCCGAATGGCGGCGTTTATTCACCGACGAACCCCGTCTGCGCCTGCCTAAAGTGTTCAATAACTTTAGCCCTGCTCACGCGCCGCACGAACTCCCCTTACCCATGAGTTTGGCCTAAACGAATCGCCTCTATTGGAAATGCTTTCCGAGACAGACTTGCCAATGAAATAAACAATCTTCTCGTAGGGGAGGCTCATAGAACCTCTCGCTGGTTTTTGCGTATAACTTGCTGCTTGCCTCTTGTAACTTGCAACTTATTCCAACTTGTAGCTGAAGGGAAACAGCGCCACCGGAACCAATTTAAAGTGCTGCTTGGCAAAAGGTATGCCTACGACAGTAATCGCCAGCACCAATCCACCGACGATATGCGCCAGTGCGATTCCCCAACCAAAAATCAGCAGCCACAGCACATTGAAAACCGTCGCCAGACAGCCTTGACCTCCCCGTGTTGGCACAACCGCTTTCCCGAAGGGTGTGAGAACCGCCATCGCCATTCGTAACGAAACCAACCCGAAGGGGATGCCGACAATTGTCAGGCAAAGGGTAAGTCCGCCCACGAAGTAACCGATTGCCGCAGGTAAACCGCCAAAAATCAGCCATATGATATTGCCGAGCAGACTCATGATTGCTCCTTAATCGGGTCACGTATTGAAAGGGTACAGAAGATTGTACCGCTTTGATACTATTACGTGAAAATCGAAAGACAGTTGCAAAAGGCACATTCACATGGCAGACGGACGCACCCGCAAAGACATTCGCCCCGGTATCGCGGTATCTATCGTCCTCAAACAAGACCAGCGCACCGGCAAACTCACTCATGGCATCGTCAAAGATATTTTGACCAACTCCGCCACCCATCCGCACGGCATCAAAGTGCGCCTCACTGATGGTCAAGTCGGCAGAGTCCAGTACATTGAGGAGTAGCTTGAATAATCAACCTGATCTAAAGAGCCGTTCTACTTTAGAGATGATATAAATGACACCCATCCATGTAAGTATTATGATAGCGGCGGCTAAGGCGAGGGAGAGCAAAAAACTTGTGATCACTTTTGGTCCATTTGATAGAATGTCAAGCAGCACCCCAAAGGTAAGGAGTACTATCCAAGGAGCGAAGAACAAATAGACGCAGCCCCAATCCTTAACATGCTCACGCAACCGGAATAGTAGCGGATCACGGTGAACGTATGTTGCCACATATTTGCCGTATTTCTCAAGATCAACAGTCACATCAGGTTGAAGCAGTTCGCCATCTTCACCAACAACAGCCTCTTTTTTGCGGGGAGTTTGTTCAGGCATGTTATTGTCTTATGTCAATTTGCAAAATCATATGAACGATCTTCGCGAATATACCGATAAATATACCTACTCCTAGAATGAGTAATATTATCGAGCGGACATCATCTCCTAATTGTGCTGGATTTGAAAATAAATCTTCGACAAGCTTAGATGCCATACATAAGCCAAAGAATATAAGGATCGAAGAAATATATCGATGTTCACGAACGTATAAGCGTATCCGAAACAATAGCGGATCGTGACGTACATACGTCGCCACAAATTCAGTATAGACATCGGGATTAACAGTCGTATCTGACTGAATCAATTCGCCATCTTCACCGACGACAGCCAATTTTTCAGGTTTGGATTGTTCAGGCATGACATACACCCCTTGAATGAGACTATCTCAGTATAGTCTTCACTAAAGGAATAATCCCCTTCATTTTTGGGGTGGTGCATGTCCCAATGTGATTTTGTAGGGGCGCGGATTTATCCCGCCCGCGCCTAAGATGCCGATTATCGACTTACATCCCCAGCGCCCGCGCATCTTGCAGCAGCATGTCGATGACGCGCATGTTGGCAACACCATCTTGAGGCGAGAAACGCGGTGGGCGCTTATTCAGCAGCGCATCCGCGAAATCTTCCGCCATCAATGTGTAATGGTTGACGGCAGGCATCTTAATTTCTTCGTATTGGTCGCCGCGCCAGATGCGAATTATCGGTTCTTCATTCGGCTGAACGGTGAACCCTTTTTCCACCTGAATGCGACCATCCGTGCCGCGCAGTTCATAAGTATGCAAATGCTGCACGCGCAGGCCGCAGTCGAAATGCCCCAACACGCCTGACGGAAATTGCAGCAGTCCGACCAGTCGTTCATCCACACCGGTTTTCGCACCGAAATCGGCAATCGCTTTGGCGGCAATTGGTTCTTCGCCCGTCATAAAGCGCATCACATTGATGCAGTAGCAGCCGACATCCATCAAACCGCCGCCCGCCAGTTCCTTACTCAAACGGATGTTGTTCTCATCCGCGATTTTGAAAGTAAAAGTGGCGCTCATGGTGTTGAATGTGCCAATCGTGCCGCTGTCCAACAGCTCTTTGACCTTCACCGCCTGTGGATGAAAACGGTACATAAAGCCTTCGGTGAATGGTACACCGCGGCTGGTAAAGGCATCCACCATCTTTTGCGCTTCAGCCGTAAAACTCGCCAGCGGCTTCTCGCACAGCACCGGCTTTCCCGCCTCGGCACAGAGAATGCTCCACTTGGCATGTTGGCTGTTCGGCAGTGGATTATAAATCGCATCAATCTCTGGATCAGCAATCAATTCCTCGTAACTGCCATACGCTTTGGGAATTCCCAACTCGGCAGCGAACGCTTTGGCCTTACCCAGATCACGGCTGGCGACCGCCGCCACTTCGCCATTCTTTGCTAATTTCATCGCGGGAACAACCCGCTTCCGTCCAATACCTGCCGTACTGAGGATGCCCCAGCGAATTTTTGTTGTCATGTTTAGAGTTCCCTTTGTGGATGAAGGTGATTTAAAAAGAATGTTTCGTCTTAAAACTGTCAACTCCCGACTGATTATATACGCCAGCCGTAAATCTGCTATAATGACTCCTAGCACATGCGTTCATATTTTTAGAGATTTCTGGCGGAAACTTCATGCCCAAAACACGCGTTAAATATGTTTGCTCCAACTGCGGTTATCAATCGCCGAAGGGATTTGGGCGCTGCCCCAACTGCGGCGAATTTAACACCATGAAAGAAGTGGTTGAGGAAGCCCCCAGTGCCAAAGCAGGCAAGGCTACCCGTCAACCCGTCGGAACCACCCGTACCGCCCCGCAGCGCTTGCGTGAAATCAGTGCTGATGTAGGTGAACGTCTCTTCGTGCCGGTGGAGGAATTCAACCGTGTCTTGGGCGGAGGTATCGTTCCCGGCAGCATCATTCTCTTAGGCGGCGAACCGGGTGTTGGTAAAAGCAGTTTGCTCCTGCAAGTCTGCGGCTTGATCGCCGATAACGTCGGTACGGTGCTTTACGTCAGCGGTGAAGAGTCGGCGCGGCAGATCAAAATGCGCGCGGATCGCTTCAACATCCAGTCCGAAGACATGTTCCTTTACGCCGAAACCAATTTGGGTCATGTCTTTGAATATGTGCAGCAGATCAACCCGACCGTTCTCATCATCGACTCGATCCAAACCATGTACACCGAGGACAGCGAATCCTCCCCCGGCAGCGTTTCACAGGTACGCGAATGTGCTAGCCGTTTGCAGCATCTTGCCAAATCCAGCGGCATCAGTGTTTTCTTGGTCGGACACGTCACCAAAGAAGGCAGCATCGCCGGTCCGCGCGTCTTGGAGCATATCGTGGATACCGTCCTCTACTTGGAAGGCGACCCCTTCCAATCCTATCGCTTGCTGCGGAGTGTGAAAAATCGCTTCGGCGCGACCAACGAAGTCGGCGTATTCGAGATGGCAGGCGACGGCATGACCGAAGTGCCGAATCCCTCCGAAGCCTTTCTTGCCGAGCGGGTGATTAATGCCCCCGGTTCATCCATCGCCGTGACGATGGAAGGCACACGCCCGCTGCTGGTCGAAGTCCAAGCGCTCACCAGCCCGACATCCTTTGGTAATCCGCGCCGCACTCCCAACGGCGTGGACATCAACCGCCTGCTCTTGATTAGCGCGGTACTCACCAAGCGTGTCGGCCTCAAGCTCCACGAACAGGACATCTTTATCAACGTCATCGGCGGTATGAAGGTCAGTGAACCCGCCACCGACTTGGCAATGGCGATTGCGATTGCTTCGAGTTATGTCGATAAAGCCGTGCCTGCCGATTTGGTCATCATTGGCGAAGTCGGTTTGAGCGGTGAACTCCGCGCTGTTGGACAGTTACCTGCCCGTTTGAATGAGGCTGCTAAACTCGGCTTTAAACGCGCGCTCGTCCCCAAATCTCGCCGCTCAATGGATGGCGTTCCACCCACTCTCAAGCTACTCGAAGTCCGTAACATGGCTGAAGCTCTCGCCATCGGCGTGAAGGATGAGAAGTGAAATTATGTCTTAATGATAATATCGGAGAAAAATAGTGTCCGAAGAATCGAAGACCCCACGTGTTTTCATTAGCTACGCTCGTGATGATAACGATATTGCGTATTATGTTGCTGGTACTTTATTAGATACTGGCTATCAAGTTTTGAGTGGGGAAGAATTTTACTTTGGAGATATGATGCGTGAAGAACTTTATTCACGTATTGAGCATTGTGATGTATTAGTCGTTTTGTTAACAGAAAAAACAGATAGTTCAGATTGGGTTAGGCGAGAAGTTGATTATGCAAGAGATGCCAAAGTGGTAATACTCCCACTTCTCGCTTGGGACAAGATCTCGTTACATGATGCAGATGATGTAGTAACTGCACTCGATTTAAAAGCCACCCACTACTTAGTTTTTTCAGATGAAGATCCTTGGCAAAAAGACAGATTAATACAAACGGTTAAAAAATTAACCGATATAAGTCGTGCCGATAGAGAAAAAGACAAACAATTAGAACGTGCAAAAATTGAAAAACAAGAACGGGAAAGACTTGAAAAGGTATATCGAGAACAATCTGAAAGGGAAATAGGAAGGATTATTTCTGAAGCGATGCGTGCAATTGAAAACCAGAAAGAAATGGAAGAAGGAATTAAAGTTAAACCTGTATTTGGGACAGCTTCAGCAGATGATGATTTTAAATGTCATGTTTTTATGATTATGCCATTTGCTGAAGAGTTCAATTCGATTTATCAAGATTATGTGAAGCCAACTGTAGAGGATTTAGGATTGACGATCAAGCGCGGAGATGATTTCTTTTCGCATCATGACATTATTGATGAGGTTTGGTCAGCGATTTATGCTTCTCAAATTGTCATAGCCGATTGTACAGGTCGTAATCCGAATGTTTTTTATGAACTGGGCATTGCCCATACTCTTGGTAAAATCGCTATATTAATAACGCAAAATATTGACGATACGCCTTTTGATGTTCAGGGAAAACGCTTTATCGTCTATAAAGACAACTCAGCAGGATTAAAACTACTTCGTGAAAAATTAAAGGAATATGTTTCTAAGGCAGCAAAGAAATAAATTTCTTCTTACTGAGATGACATTGTGAATTTGCGAGTTCTCTGAAGCGCCTTCAGTGCGCTTGTCCCTCGTTAGCGTCACGGCTTTAGCCTGATGCGGCGCAAACCGCAACCGAATTGATAACAGAGAACTCTACCTCATCCCATAATAAAGGAATCAACCATGCTACTCTCAAACAAAAACGCAGTGATTTACGGCGGTGGCGGAGCAGTCGGCAGTGCCGTTGCGCGTGCCTTTGCTGCCGAAGGGGCGCACGTTTTTCTGGTCGGACGCACGCTCCCCAAACTCGAAAAAGTCGCACAAGAAATCGCTGAGGCGGGCGGGAAAGCCTCTACTGCGCAAGCCGATGCGATGGATGAACAGTCTGTCGCAAATCAATTGAATGACATGGTTCAAAAAGTCGGCACTGTCGACATCTCGTTTAACCTCATTTTGCTGGATGATATTCAGGGTGCGTCCATACTGGATATGCCCCGCGACCAGTTCTTGATGCCGGTGTTCAATGCCGTCAACACGCACTACATCACCGGAACAGCAGCCGGTAGGGTGATGATGAAACAGAAGTCCGGTGTCATTCTGGCGCTTACAGCCAATGCCGCCCGCAGACCGTCTGCCAACCTCGGCGGCTTTGGTATCGCCTGTGCGGCAATTGAGGGAATCTGTCGTCAATTGGCTGTGGAGTTGGGCGCAAACGGCATTCGCGTCGTGTGCTTGCGCTCATCCGGCTCTCCAGACGCACCGGGCTTGGATGAAATCTTAACCATGAACGCCAAAATGCAAGGCATCTCGCGCGAAGAACTGGAAATCAACTTTGCTGCCAGTACCTTGCTCAAGCGTTTGCCGAGGCTCGCCGAAGTTGCGAACGCCGCCGTATTAATGGCCTCCGACAAAGCCAGCGCCATCACTGCTGCGGTTACCAATATCACCTGTGGTGAACTGATGGACTAGCAGCCTCGTCAAATAGGGGTATAACTGCCAAGCCCCTCTACAATTTGATTTCCGTAGGGAAAAGTCTCAGACTTTTCCTTTTCTCCGCCACCATGACTTGCCTCTTCGCGCCTTGGCGTTCTTGGCGATTTGTCTTCTTTTGTCTTTGCTTTTTCTCAGTACTCGGCACTCGTAACTCGGTACTATTGCTTAGGTTTACTTTCGGTTAATCCGACAAACTGTTCTCCAACCATCTACCAACTGTCTTAACAATCTCACTCCCTCAAAATGGTTAGCATCAACACCGCGAAGAAGTTACAAAATGTTCTTCCAAAATGTAACCCGTTCGCTCTCGACTTGATGTAAACTGCTTATAGAACCACCTGTATTTGCTCCCTTGCCCCATTACTATGGGGAAAGGGTTGGGGTTAGGGGTATATGCCCACGCACCTTAACAACCGACTTCACCAAAGCACTCAATGGATAACCGTAAACTTCACTGTGAAATTGAAGAATCTGAAGAATTTTGCGAATCTTCGGCACTTCGCTCCCTCAAAATTGCCGTCAACCTCAGTTGTGAGTGATTCAAACAGTGCAATTTGCGAATCATCTGAAGTTTGGCAGATCATCCATATGGAGGCGACTACGGTGTTCCCAAAATCACCCCATCCCGCGCCGGAACATTGACCTTCACCATGCCACCTTCAACGGTCACACTGCCCTTACCGTACAGTGCTTTGAGCGTTGTCCCATCCGCCACTAAACCCTTCACCGGAATATCCAACTTTTGCGCTTTGTCGCCCACGTTCAGCGCGATAATCAACTTATCGTCATCCAGCGCACGGCTGTAAGCATAGCTCAACGATCCCGCATGTAATCTCTGGAACGCACCCCGTCGCAAACCAATATGCGACTTTCGCAGGCTGATCAACTGCTTGTAATAAGCCAGCGTTTCCATATCCCAAGTTTCGCGGTTATCCCAATTGATCGTCCGGCGGCAGTCAGGATCATCCTTACCGGGCAGGCTAATCTCATCGCCATAATACACGCTCGGCGCACCCGGCACAGTCATCAGCAAAATCGTTGCCAAGCGCACTGTCGCCTTATCGCCGCTGGCAATCGAAAGCAGCCGCGCTGTGTCATGGCTGTCGAGCAGGTTCAACTGCACCTGTGCCACTTCCCAATCATATCGGAACAGCGCCTTTTCCAACTTGACCGCGAAGTGTTCACCATCAATCGCTGGATAGGGATCATAGGAATGTCCGGTAACCGCCAGCTCACGCGACAAATGATTTTGGGCGCAGAACTGAATCACCGGCTCGGTGAAGATATAATTCATCACCGCGTCGAATTGATCGCCCTGTAAATAATTCGTACTATCCCACCACACTTCGCCCACGATATAGGCTTCGGGATTGATCGCCTTCACCCGCGTGCGGAATTCATTCCAGAAGCCGGGGCTGGTGATGCAAAACGGCACATCCAAGCGCCAGCCATCAATGCCTTCCCGCAGCCAATATTCCGCGATTTGCATGATGTACTCGCGCACCTGTGGATTATCGGTGTTCCACTTGGGCAGCGCCCGATTGCCCACCCACGCCTCGTAATTCGCGGGACGTTCGCCGCTGTACGCCGTCAGCGGCCAATCGTGGATAATGAACCAGTCCAACCATGCCGAGTGTGGCCCGTTCTCTAAAATATCGTTGAAGTAAAAATTCCCCCGGCTGGCATGGTTGAACACCCCATCCAGTACCAGCTTCATACCGCGCTTCTTCATTTCGTCCCGCAGCGCATAAAAGGCTTTGTTGCCACCCAGCAGCGGATCAACCTGATAGTAATCGTGGGTATGATAACGGTGATTACACGCGCTTTGAAAAATAGGTGTAAAGTAAATAGCGGTCGCGCCTAAATCTTGAATGTGGTCAAGGTGTTCGATCACACCGTAAAGATCACCGCCTTTATAACCTTGCACGGTGGGCAAACTGTCCCACGGCTCAAGATTGTGCGGCTTCAGCACCTTGTCGCTTTTAGCGAACCGATCCGGGAATATCTGATAGAACACAGCGTCTTTGACCCAATCCGGTGTTACAATTTTCATGATGTTTATCCATAGTTAAGCAAAAGCGTTAAGATTGAATAACAGACATTAAAATTAGCAAATGCCGCGAATTAATAGTGCTACAATATAAATGTTTCTGAGTGTATTAAAATATTTTTCTCCATTTGCAGATGCTCGATTTCTCTCATTGTCGCCCTGCAACCGTCAGGGTCGAGTTCGTAAACTATTGACTTTACAGTTACTATTCCCGATCAAACCCGTATTTTGGAAACCGGAATCTACAAGTAATGATGACAGAGAATATTTCCGTCAATTCACTTCTAGATGCTGTCGCATCTCCACTCTTGATTTGCCAGAATAATAACATTCTTTATGCCAACCTCGCTGCGCAAAATCTAACGGGCTATTCCAGTACAGAGCTGCTCGCCCAACCGGCAGATACGCTCATCTATCAAACCAGCAGCAAGGTATTTACCGCTTGGCACACCCGGCAGCTATCCTCGCCCGGTGCCGAAACCGTGGATGTCCGGTTGCTCAAGGCCGATCAATCCTTGGTCTGGGTCAGGCTTACAGCGGCAGCCACCCTGTTTGAGGGAAAGTCTGCTCAACTCTTAACCCTCCAAGACATTAGCCACCAGCGCCAAACAGAAACTGAATTGTACTTGAATAAAACCTATCGTGAGATGTTGTTGGTCAACAATCCAGATGTTGTCATGATGACTGATCACGCAGGGAACCTGACCTACGTCAGCCCGTCTATTGAAGCGGCTTTGGGTTATGACACCAATGATGTTATCGGGCAGAAGTGGCTTGAGAAAATTCATCCGGATGATCAAGAAGCAGCCATTCGTGCTGCCCAAGAAGTCCGAAAAACCAATTCGAGCGTTCGAATGGAAGTGCGCATTCGCAACCATGAGGGCGATTATTTGTGGTTCGAGGGGTTGGTCGGCATAGTCGCGCATCGCCAAAATGGCGAAACCACGCTCGTATCAACGGTGCGTAATATCCACAAACACAAGCTCACCGAACTCGCCTTGCGTGAACGTGAACAGAACTTACGCCTCATTACTGACAATATGCAGGATATTGTCCTCGAAATTGCGCCTGACGGGCGTATTCGCTATATCAGCCCGTCCTGCGTCTCGATTATGGGCTACACCCCCGATGATTTGATTGGGACTTCACATCTAACGCGTGTGCATCCTGACGATGTTCCGGCGGTCCTTGAATATTTCAGTCAAGCACTCCTAAAACCTTCACTCAAACCATTAGAACTGCGTTTTCAGCACAAAGAGGGGCATTTCCTTTGGGTCGAAATTGTGTACAAGCTTGTGACGGACGAATCGGGTGATTTGCAATCGATGATTATCTCGGCTCGCGAGATTTCTGAGCGCAAACAGGTTGAGGAAGCCTTTCGCCAAAACCGGTATCTGCTGCAAGGAATCATGGATACAGTTCCATCTGGCATCTACCTGTTTGATATTCCATCAGGTCAGAGTGTATTCCACAACCAGAAGAGCGTGATGGGCTATACAGACGAAGCGATAAAGGAAGTGGGCGAAAAGTTTTATCTAAACTTGACTCATCCAGATGATTTGGCTGTCGTCGAAGAGAATAACCGCCGTCTGCATCGGGCTAAAGATGGCGAGGTTATCGTCACCGAATGCCGCATTAAACATGCCGATGGCAAGACACGCTGGCATCAATTTCGCGACACCGTCTTCGCCCGTCATGCTAATGGAACGCCTAGACAATATCTCCGTACCAGCTATGAAATCACCGAACGCAAATTGGCCGAAGAAGCGCTGCAACAAAACCAGCACCTGCTTCAACAAATCACCGATATTGCGCCAATTGGCATCTATATTTACGATGTCAAAAAGCAGGGGGATATCTATCACAATCAAAAAGCAGAACTTGATACGGGTTTGGATACGGTAAGTGAACCACTACCTGAAAAATTCTATGCCAATTATGTCCATAAAGATGATGCCGGGGCTCACGCCAAACACCAGATACGCCTGATGCAGGCTAAAGATGGCGAAATAATCGAAAGCGAAAACCGCATCCGCGTACCCGATGGCAGCTATCGCTGGTTCAATTTCCGCGATGTTGTTTTCAAGCGTGATGAAAACGGCAAACCGAGCCAATTCCTTGGCTCAATGCAGGACGTTACCGAGCGCAAACAGGCCGAACAAGCTTTGCGCGACAACCAGAACTTACTTGAGAAAATTACCAATACCGCTCCATTTGGCATCTATATCTATGATGTTGAAGAGGGCCGCGATATTTACCATAACAAGCGTCTTCAAGATAATGCTAAACCGCAGCCAAACCCGGATGTGACAACCGAAAACTTTTACGCTGCCCACATACACCCTGATGACGTCAAAATACATGAGGCGCATCGCCAACACTTGATGTCGGCGCAGGATGGGGAAGTGATCGAAAGTGAAGTGCGGGCGCGCAGCCGGAAAGGCGAATACGAATGGCTGTACTTCCGTGACATTGTCTTTGCGCGTGATGAAAACGGCAAACCAAGTCAGTTCCTTGGCTCAATGCAAAACATCACCGAACGCAAACAAGCCGAACAAGCCCTCCGCGATAATCAGAATCTGCTCAAACAAATAACCGGGACCGTTCCCCTCGACATTTATATTTATGATGTCGATCTCAAACGCAACGTCTTTTTCAACCGCACTAAAAATATGGGTTATCCACTGGAGGAATTGGATAAGCAGTCATATGGCGATTTTTATGCCAGCTTGGTTCATCCAGATGACCTTGAGTTGCATCACGAAAACGCCAAACGCTTAATATCTGCTCGTGATGGAGAACTGCTCCACAGTGAATATCGCATGAAACATGCCAGCGGCGAATATCGTTGGTACGATTTCCGTGACATTGTCTTTAACCGGCATGAAGACGGCACCCCACGACAATTTTTAGGTTCTGTGCAGGATATCACCGCCCGTAAGGAAACGGAGGCCGCGCTGCGCCAGAGTCAGGATGTGCTGCAGCGCATTACCTCGACTGTGCCAATGGACATCTATATCTATGATGTTGATCTGGATAAAACCATTTTTGCTAACCGGGATACCAATCTGGGTTTAGCCTCCAGCATTTCGCTAAATGCAGGTAAGGATTTCTTTAGAAATTTGGTGCATCCAGATGATCTCGCCATCTACGATGACTTTAACGACCGCTTAGCGGTGAGTACTGAAGGCACATTTGTACAGGGCGAATTTCGGATGCGTCGTAGTGACGGCACATGGATGTGGCGCAATTATCGCAACATGATACTTCACCGTCATGCTGATGGCACGCCATCCCAGTATTTAGGCACAGTTGAAGATATTACGGTGCGAAAGGAAATTGAAGCGGCTCTACGGCAGAGTCAGCACATGTTCCAGAAAGTCGCCGAAACCGTTCCGATGCAAATTTTTATCTACGATTATGATCTGAAAAAGAACATATTCGAGAACCGTCCCTCGGATTTGGGTTTTGACAAAGCAATCGTCTCTAACGCTTCAGATTCCTTCTTCACCGGGCTTATCCATCCAGATGACCGTCAAACGCATGACGAAATCATGCTCAAGCTGCAAAAGGCCGCCGATGGCGAAATGCTCGAAAATGAATTTCGGATGCGTGATGTTGACGGAGTCTATGCGTGGCGTAATTATCGCTATATTCCCTTTGCCCGCCGTCCCGATGGCACCATCAGCCAATTTTTGGGAACTGTTCTCAATGTCGATGAGCGTAAAAAAGTGTCGGATGCGCTGCGCGAAAATGAGGAAAAACTGCGTCTAATCACGGATAACATCCACGATCTGGTCGCGTTAACCGACGACAAGATGCACTTTCGCTATCTCACACCGTCGCATCAAAAAATCCTCGGCTATAAACCCGAAGACTTAATCGGTACATCAATTTTCGACTTGCTGCATCCCGATGATTTAGAGATGGTCAAAGCCAAAGTATTTTCGGCGCTCGAAAAACAACACGCCGATACGGCGGAATTTCGCTACCGGCATCATGACGGATACTATCTATGGATGGAAACCAACGGGTCGTTGGTGGCAAGCGACAATGGGGACTTTAGTGGGGCGGTTTTTGCCTCGCGTGATGTCAGTGAACGCCGTTGGATGCAGCGCGCGATGCTCGAACAAGAAAGATTGTTGGTCATGCTCCAAAAAGAGCAGGAACTCAGCGCACTCAAAACCCGCATGATGTCACGCCTGTCGCATGAATTACGAACGCCGTTAGCCATCATTTCCACGTCGGCAGATTTGCTGGATACCTATGGTAAACGCATGACTGAAGAACAGCGTACCGACCGCCTTCACCAAATTAAGTCCCAGATCAAACACTTCACCAGCATGCTAGACAACATGGCTTTAGTTGTTAAAGGTATCTCATACAGCATCGACTTTTCGCCAGCCCCTTACAATCTCGAAGCAACCGCTAAATCGATTGCTGCTGAACTCAAAGAACTGCTGCACGTCACCCATACGGTCGAGTTAGCGTTACAAGGCGATTTATCAGTCGTAAACTCCGACGAACAGTTGATGCGTTTGATCTTGACGCATTTGCTCGCCAATGCCTTCAAGTATTCGCCGCCCACCAAACCGGTTGTCATCAGCGCGGCTATGAGCGACGAAACGATCACCATCGAGGTACGAGATCAAGGTATTGGAATTTTGCCTGAAGAGTGTGAAATCATCTTTGAACCTTTTGTTCGTGGGACGAATATCGGCGAAGTTCAAGGTTTGGGCATCGGCTTGAGCATTGTCAAGGACGCGGTTGAGTCGATGAATGGCAAAATAGACGTCGCGAGTGAATTGGCCGTGGGAACGACGGTTAAAGTGGAAATTCCGCTCGGCGGTGTCATAGGTATCAATTAACATGACCGTGAAAAAACCGTCCGCGCCGAAAAAGTCTGGGCTGTCTGCTTCTCCTGACGTTAAGCTGATGCTGTCGCCTCTACCCTTGCCCAACTACACCCTATCGACGGTTTGCCCGGCCTGCAATGCCCCGACCGTTCGCCGTGCTTGTAAAGTCCGCTGTCAGCGCTGTGGCTTTATGTGGGATTGCAGTGAACTCTAAATTTACCGAATGGGTTCACTTCAACGCATAGACCGGCCCATGACCGGGATAACTGCTTTTCGCGCCGTGTGCGCGGATGGCATCCCAACTTTGTTTGATGACCTCTCCACTTTCACCTTCACCAGCCATCATCGGATGGGTGAGGTCGCCAGTAAAAGCCTCGCCTGTATCGAGAATGAGACTGATACTGTCATTCGAATGACCGGGTGTAGCGATAATTTCCCCGTGAATGCCAAGTGTAGCGAGGAAAGCGCGGCTTTCATCAAGCGTAATCATCACCGCAGCGTTCTTGTCGAACCCGACATATTGTTTCGCCAGTTTGAGGTCATCTTGCACAGCAGCGATGGCTTCCTGCTGCACATCAACCACAATCAGTTTAATCCCCATGCCTTGAAGTTCTGCCGCCAGTCCGGCGTGGTCGGGATGATAGTGTGTCGCCAATAAATGTTTGATACCGGCAAGCTGAACACCCATGCGCTTCAATTCATGTTGAAGTTTGGGCAGCGTACCCGCAAAACCAACATCAATTAAGAGACGGGGTTTGGCATCCGCAAGAACATAGTAGTTGGTCGATGTGTATCCAACATTGAGGATATTCATAGCATAACCCTAGATATTCAATACCGACAAAATGGGGCTTACCAGCGGCAAGCCCCTACACAATATGATGAGAGTGGATGGGTCGAAAAGCGAGGCAATTTTATTCGTCGCGGACGACCATGCAGGCTTCGGGCATGAAGCTCAGCGAAACCGGTTGTCCGATGGTCGGCGGTTTGAGGTTCGGGTTGTTAAATGCGTCGAAATTGATGTGCTGGGTTTCCAATTTCACTCGCACCCGCACCACCGAACCGAGGAAGGACACATCCTCAACCGCGCCGTTCAGATGATTGCCGAGTCCACCGGATTCGCCGTTAATGCTAATCGCTTCGGGGCGTATAGCGACCGATACGCCGTTACCAACCTGCGCGCCGAGCAGCTGCTGACCGATTTCAATTTCCTGCTCATCAATCTTGATACGTCCGGCGCGGGCATCCACAACCTTAGCATCCAGCAGGTTGAGCGTACCGACGAACGAGGCCACAAATCGTGTTTCGGGCGTATTGTAAATATCAAGCGGCGTGCCGACCTGTTCCATACGTCCTTTGCTCATGACGACGATGCGGTCTGAAATCGACAGCGCTTCCTCTTGGTCATGGGTGACATAAATCGTGGTAATGCCGAGCTGGCGTTGAATGGCACGGATTTCTTGACGGAGTGAAATGCGGATTTTGGCATCCAGTGCCGAAAGTGGTTCGTCCATCAGCAGGACTTGAGGGCGGATGGCAATTGCGCGACCCAGTGCAACCCGCTGCTGCTGTCCACCGGAAAGCTGGTGTGGAAAGCGATGGGCAAATTCCTGCATACGGATAAGGTCAAGCATCTCACTAACTCGCTGCTTGATAACCGGAGCCGCCTCACCCCTGACCTTTAATCCGAAGCCGATATTATTAGCAACACTCAGGTTGGGAAAGAGTGCGTACGATTGGAACACCATGCCAATATTACGCTTATTAGCTGGCACATTGGTCACATCATTGTTGTCAATCGTGATGTGTCCTCTGGTTTGTTTCTCAAAACCTGCGATCATGCGCAAGGTAGTTGTTTTGCCGCATCCACTGGGGCCGAGGAAGGACACAAACTCGCCCTTATCGACTTTCAAATTGAAATCTTCGACGGCGGTAAAGGCGCTAAACTCTTTGCGAATGTTGGTCAGTTCCAAAAATGCCACGTCAATAACCCCTCATTTAGAAAACAGTGGCGCGGGATTTCCCCGAACGCCGACCCAGTAATTGAATCAGTGCGATACACAACCACGTCAGCGCCAAACTGAGGATACTCAATGCCGATGGTTCGTAAACTTTCGAGGAACTCAGTTGATAAAGATAAGGGCCGAAGGTACGCTGAGACAGCAGCGAGGCGATGGTAAATTCACCCATGACGATGGCGAAAGTAATGAATGCGCCGTTGATGATCGACACCCACACATTGGGGAAAATTACTTTGAACAGAATAGTAAACCAACCCGCGCCGAGACTTTGTGCCGCTTCAGTCAACGTGCGTACTTTAATGGATTGCAGGCCGTTATCCACCGAACGATAAACGTAAGGGAACGAAAGCGTCACATACGCGCCGACCATAATCATATAGATGCCGTTTGAACTGTCCGTCAAGCCTGTGCCGTTATATGCCCGGATTAATCCGAACACCAGCACCACCGCCGGAATGACGAATGGCAGCAGCGTAAAGAATTCGATGAGCGAACGGGCGCGCGGGATTTTGAGCTGCACCCAATAGGCCGTTGGGACGATCAACAGCGTACTCACGATAATGGTAATGACGGCTGTTTGCAGCGACAGGCTGAAGCTCTTGGCAAAATCGGGCGATTGCAGAACATTATTGTAAGCGGTGAAACTTAATGTTCCCCGTTTGGCTTGCAGCGAGTATTGGAATGTAGCATATAACGGCACGAAAAAATAAAGTGCGGTTAAAACGACCCAGAACCATGCCCAAAAAGAACCACGCTTCGGCATTATTCACCTCCTACCTTCAGCCAGCGCCCTGACATACGGCGGAAGAAACTGTAGATGAAGATGGTGATGACCATGACCACTATCATACCGAAGGCGAGAGCGTTGCCGATGCCGGGGTTATTAAAGGTATCAGAGCTAAATTGACTGCCCACCAGCAGCGTGATAACCGTGTATTGTCCGCCACCGCCGACGAGGGCATATGCCGTTGCCTGTGCGCCGAAGGCATTGCCGAAAAGTAAAGCGCAGGTGCCTGCAATCGACGGCAGCAAAATCGGTAAGGCAACGTAGCGCCAGTATTGGAAACGCGTCGCCCCTAAGTTTTCGCTGGCCTCTCGCCATTCTTTGCGAAGTCCTTCGAACGCTGGAGCCATAATCAGAACCATCAATGGAATTTGAAAGTAGATATAAACAATCACCAGACCGGTGAAACTGTAGAGTTTGAAATCAGGATAAAGGAAGATGCCGATTGATTTAAGTGCAACCGTAAGGATGCCAACCTGCCCGATGGTGGCGATAAAGGCGAAGGCCAGCGGTACACCGCCAAAATTAGAAGCCACACCCGAAAATGACAGGATTGCCGAGCGTACCCAACCGGGTAAATGCCCGAGTGTGATTGCCCACGCGAGGAAAAAGCCGATAAGTGCGCCACCGACCGCGCTGAATAAGCTGAGCTTAATCGATGACCAGTACGTCCCTAAAATTAAAGGCGTATTGAGTGAATTGATGTTGTCTAAAGTGAAGTGTCCATTCAGGTCTTGGAATGATTTGACCACAATGGATAGCGCAGGCATAAGTTGAAAAGCGATGATAAAAATAATAAAGGGAAGTATTCCGAGCCAGTTCCAACTCCACCAACCCCTAATCCGGCGTCGCAGTGTGGGTGGTGATGCTGCTTTACTGACCTCAATCGTTGTAAGTCCCGCCATGCATTCCCCCATGAAACTGACCGTTAAGTGTCGAGCAGATTATAGCGACTCTCTTTTGCCTGTGCATCTATTCCTGAAATGACAGGGGGCGCGCACTGCACCCCCTGAGTTCTTCTATCAACCGGATTGCCTGCCGACTGCTTAGGAAGCGGGGGCAGCAATCGCCAAACCGACCTTGTCAGCCCAGCCGGTCTTAATTTGATCCGCCACCTTGATGATTTGTTCGACGGTGGGGAAGGCAACTGGAACATCCGAAGCCGGAAGCTTGGCAGCCAGTTCTTCGGGAATGACGTCATTCTTCACCAGATCGTCATAACGGACGGGTTTGGCGTAACCGGCTAACCATGCCAATTGGCCTGCGTCCGAGTACAAGTATTCCATCCACAGGCGGGCGGCGTTCGGGCGTGGCGCATAGGCGCTGATAGCCTGAATGTACAAACCGGCGATGGAACCGCTCTTGGGATACACAACTTCAATGTTCACGCTGTCAGCGTTGGCGTCACGGTTGCCGAGTGAGTTGTAGTCCCAACGAATGGTAATGGGGGTTTCACCCTTAGCAATCGTCGCAGGGCTGGAAATCAACGGCAGCAGATTACCCGCATCAGCCAACTGCTTGAAGTAGTCTAAACCGGCGGTGGCATCATCCAGTGAGCCGCCGTTGGCGAGGGCCGCTGCCCAAACGGTGAAGATGGCTTGGTTGGCGGCGGTCGGGTCACCACCCAGAGCAATTTGTCCCTTATATTCGGGCTTGAGCAGGTCTGACCAGTCTTCAGGAACATTGGTCACGACATCGGCATTCACTTCGAAAACCAGTGTGCCGTAGTAGTCACCGTACCAATAACCATCGGGGTCTTTAGCTGCGTCAGGAATGGTGTCCCATGTGGCGACCTTATACGGTTGCAGCAAACCTTCTTCGATTGAGGACTTACCCCAGCTAAATCCCACGTCGATGACATCAGGATTCTGCGGGCCTTTGTTGCCGGCATTGGCCTTGATGGCTTCAATTTCTTGGGCCGAACTGCCATCTGGATTCAGGTCGTTATATTTCAGGAAATCATATTGAGCGAAGAAGTCTTTCTTAATTTGAACATAATTTGCCCAGCTATCGGGGAGGGCGATTGTGGAAAGTTCGCCTTCGGCCTTAGCGGCTTCAATCAGTTTGTCCATACCACCGGCGGCTTCAAGGTCAATGGGACCCGGTGCGGGCGCAGCAGGAAGGGGAGCCTCAGGCGTTGCAGTCGCGTCTTGGGCAAAGGCGGGAATACCCGCGATGCTGACGGCGATGCCCGCGCTGGCGAGCGAGGCTAATTGGAGGAACTTGCGGCGAGACATATTCGTAGACTTCATCTCAATTTTCTCCTAAAAAAACAGGTTATGGGTTTCATCAAGCTTGGGGTGAGAACCAGCGCCACGCGCCGTAAAGCTGTCAAAACCTAGCGTGATTATAACGCGCGTTCAAAATTAGCCACTGATAGCTAACCCCACATGAACAATATGTTAAATGGATTATAAGGAATTGTTAAGAAAATTCCCACTCGATTAGCTTCATCTGATGAAAATGACTGAATCAACCCCATACGATGCAAAAGCCATAGTATCTGCTAGACTCTCGCCGGTGCTTGCTGCATAATGTCCCCATCATCATAGTATTTTGAGGCGCATGGTGGGTCTAATCCTCGTCTTAGCTGGTGCGCTCTTTGCGCTGTTCTTTGTACTCATCGCCATTGTGCGAACACTTCGCCATTCAACTAAAATCACATTTTGGGAACTGCTGCTGGCGTTTCTTGCGGCGCTGCTGCCTCTGGCAGGCATTGTTGACGGGTCGATGACAGACACTCCCGCCCCGCTGCCGTTACGCGCAGGCCTGTTGACAGGCGCGGTGTTGGGCGTGCTGGGAATGCTCATTGCTGTATTGGAACTGCGTCGTGAGCAAAAACTCAAACAGTCACGCGGTATTTTCGCTATTGGCATCGGCCTATTAATCGTCTTAGCCACCTTCACCGTGCCGATTACCTCCCAACAAATCCTGCTGCCCGCGCTGGCGACGGTTACGCCGATCAATCTAGCCGCTATCGAGAGAACGCCAACACCACTCGGCCCGACCTTCACAGCGACTGCTGTTCCATCCGCCACGCTTACGCCGACACCCACCATAACCCGCACACCCCGTCCCACCGGCACGGCCACCGCTACGCTCTATGTGTTTGTGACCAGTACCGCGCTGCCCACCGCGACGTTGCCCTCGCCCTGTTTGGCCCTAACCAAATTCAACGTCAACTTACGCGCCAAACCAGAACCTGACGCGCCCATTGAAGTCACCATTCCCTTCGACAATACCATTTCGTTGTATGGACACAGCGAAGACTCGGTTTGGTGGTACGGTGAATATCAAGGTAAATCGGGATGGTTGAAAGCTGAATTTTTGACCCTGACCGCTTCGTGTGACACGTTACCAGTTAAGCAATCCGCGTCATGAACCCCTACAAAAAGGGGCGTTGATGCATCTGCTTCGCTGTATGATTACGCTGCTGATAGCTTTGGTGATAACTTACAGCGTTTCACCATCAAAATTCGACACACTGTTGCTGTTGCCCAAAAGCCATATAAGGTTTATTATTTGCCCTCATGTGATTGGACGCTTCGTGTTAAGGGGTGGATATGGCCGCTACGACCACTAACTCGCAGTACATGAAAGACCGGGCACGGCGGCAGGGAATTTTCCTGTCACTGCCGGCTGTGGTCTGGCTAGGCATATTTTTTATCCTCCCTGTCATGATTGTGTTGGCGATCAGTTTTCTGACCCCCACCCGTGACGGTGCTGGCGGGCAGCTTCCCCTTACATTGAACCACTACGCCGATGCTTTCGATTTTTGGAAAGAACGGCCCATCTATTCGACAATTATCTTGCGCTCAGTCTGGATTTCCCTGCTGACGACCATCATTTGTCTCATCATGGGGTATCCGCTTTCATTCTTCATTGCCACCCGCAAGAGCCAGTACTTTCGCCAGTTCGCCATGTTCCTGATAATCATGCCCTTTTGGACGAACTTCTTAGTGCGTACCTACGCCTTAAAAACCATTATCGCGCCCGAAGGTACACTTGCCGGAATTTTGAACGCGGTCGGTGGTCTGGGATTATTGGTTAATGGTAAGTTAACTTGGCTCAACACGCGTGAGGCGGTTATCCTCGGTTTGGTTTACAGTTATTTGCCCTTTATGGTGCTGCCCATTTATGCGGTGGTCGAGAAATTTGATTTTCGTTTTGTCGAAGCGGCCAACGATCTGGGCGCCAATGACTGGAAGACAATTATCAGGGTGGTTATCCCGATGACTGCACCGGGATTAGTCGCTGGTTTCATTCTGGTGTTTATCCCGACCATTGGCGCGTTTGTCACGCCCGATCTGCTTGGCGGTACGCAGGGTTTGATGATTAGTAATCTCATCCAGCAAAATATTCGTGGCACAGGTGCAAATTACCCCCGTGGTTCGGCGCTCTCCGCAGTTTTGATGCTTCTGGTTACCATCGGTGTTGTCATTTATCTTCGTTATGGTGACCGGGAGGTAGCATAATGACGGAACAAACCATAAATCCGCCAGTACGTCCCGCACTCAGCGAAATCGACTTTAATTACGGTCAAATCCGCCGTGATATGCTGGTGCGGCGCGTTGGCAAATTTCTGTTCTTGTTAAACCCGATTGCATCCAATTTTTTCTTGTGGGCGCCGATTGTGGTACTGGTCGTCCTATCATTCAACAAGAACAAAACAGTTTCCGTGTGGGGCGGCTTCACCTTTGATTGGTACGCCGAAATCTTTAACGGAACCAGCCAATTTACGGGCGATATGGTCAATGCGCTGCGCAATACTTTGTTCATCGCGGTGGTCTCGACATTGATTTCGACCATTATCGGAACGATGGTTTCAATCGCGCTGGAACGCGGGATTTTTCCCGGTAAGAAAATCGTGGATGCAGTTTTATATCTGCCAGTGGTTATTCCTGAAATCACTCAAGCGGTATCGCTGGCGGTGTTCTTCAAATTTTTGTTTGACGCTTATCAAGGCGTGACCGGACAGCAAGCCACATTGGGCTTTGGTACGATTATTATTGGTCACGTTGTGTTCTCGGTTTCGTTCGTGGTGATCACTATTCGTGGACGTTTGGCCGATATGAATCCCCGTTATGAAGAAGCCGCCCGCGACCTCGGCGCGAACGAGTGGCAGACCTTCTGGCGGGTGACTTTCCCGTTAATTTTGCCCGGAATCATTTCTGGCGCGCTGCTGGCATTCACCCTGTCGTTGGATGATTACATCGTGACCTTCTTCACCAACGGTGTTGGTACGAATACGCTGCCGATCTTTGTCTATGGTCTGCTCCGTAAGGCCATATCACCGGAGATTAATGCGATTTCCACCGTCTTGCTTTTGGCATCGATGGTGTTAGTCGGGTTTTCCTTGTTTATACAGGGCCGTGGGGCAAACCGCACTTAAACGGGTGCCTAAACCCCCACTATTGTACGTTTCCAAAGCATGTATCTAGGAGGCAAAATGTTACGTAAATTGACGCTTGTACTCTGTCTGGGATTGCTGGCACTTGGAGTACCGGCTTTTGCACAAGACGCTACCACCGAAGCCGCCATGACCACATGGACGTGTCCTGCGGAAGTGGTCGCGATGGTGCAGGCACTACCCGAAGCTGACCGTGTCCTCAACTGGTATAACTGGACGACCTATGAAGCGGATAACACTCGTCCTGATTTTGGGACTCTCTGCGGCGTTAAAGTCAACGAAGATAACTTCGGCAGCAACGAGGAAATGATTGCCAAGCTGCGTCAGGGTAACCCCGGTTATGACATTGTGGTTCCGACCGGTGTCGTTATCCCTCAGATGGTTCGTGAAGGTCTTCTCGAAGAACTCGATATGACCAAGATTCCGAATTTTGCCAATGTCTCGGAACCTTTGCAGAAGCCAGCCTATGACCCCGAAAATAAGTACAGTGTTCCTTATCAATGGGGTACGATTGCGATTGGCTACAACAAAGAAGCCGTCGGTAAAGAAGTCACCAGTTGGGAAGATTTGTGGAGCTTTCAGGGCAACGTGGCTTGGATTGAAGACCCCCGCTCCATGATGGGTATCGCCTTGATGCTCTTGGGCAAAGACCCGAATACCACCAATGCCGATGATATTAACGCCGCCCGCGATTATCTGATTGATCACGGCAGCAACGTCAGAAGCATTGCTCAAGACGATGGTCAGGAAAAACTCGTCAGCGGCGAAGCAGATATGGTTGTGGAATACAGCGGCGACATTTTCCAGAAAATGACCGACTGTGAAGATAACCCTGATCTGAAGTGCGCTGGCAAGTACGATTATGTCATTCCGAAGGAAGGCGCGATTCGCTGGGTCGATAATCTGGCTATTCCCAAGGGCGCTCCCCATAAAGAATTGGCTCAGGCCTTTATCGACTACATCCTTGATCCTCAAGTTGGCGCGGACATCAGCAACTACACCGCCTACGCCACACCTAACCAGAAAGCGTTGGATGAAAAATTGATTGATGAGGCTTATCTGAACTCACCGGTCATTTATCCTGACGCCGAAACCAACAAGCATCTGTTCACGGTTGTTGATGTGGGTGATGATGCCGCACGTCTGTACAACGATGCGTGGACGGAACTCAAGACCCTGCTCGGTCAATAACCAGAGTGTTTTAGGGGTAGGTTCACGAAGCCTGCCCCTTCTTTTTTTGAACGTGTTGTTCGCTTAAAACTAAACTTATTTTTGCTGCTTTATTACCAAATGACTCTTATGGGCGGACAGCCTTTCGTACTGATTAAAGGGATTGGAACATGGCTGATTTTGATGTCGAACTCATCAATGTGGTAAAAGAATTCCCCTCTGCCCGGCGCGATGGGGCTGTTCGGGCAGTCGATGATGTGTCATTGCAGATCAATGATGGTGAGTTCTTCGCGCTGCTTGGGCCGAGCGGCTGCGGCAAAACTACGACCTTACGCATGATCGCCGGTTTTGAAGATACATCCTCAGGCCAAATCCTAATTCGGGGTAAGGCAGTGCAGGATGTGCCGCCGTTCCACCGTCCCGTGAATACCGTTTTTCAGGATTACGCCCTCTTTCCTCACATGACCAGTTTGCAAAATATTATGTTCGGTCTGGAGATGGAAGGCGTCAAACGGGCTGAGGCCAAAAAGCGTGCCGAAGAAGCCCTCGAACGGGTACGCCTTCCACAGGCGCGTGACCGTCGTCCTCGTCAGCTATCCGGTGGTCAGCAGCAGCGTGTGGCGCTGGCCCGCGCCATTGTGAAGCGTCCGCAGGTGCTGCTCTTGGATGAACCGCTGTCAGCGCTCGACTTGAAACTGCGCGAAGCCATGCGCTATGAACTAAAGGCCATGCAAAGGGATTTGGGCATCACCTTCATTTTCGTCACCCACGATCAGGAAGAGGCCATGACCATGGCTGACCGTATCGCGGTTATGGATCGGGGTAAGGTGCTGCAAGTGGGTACGCCCGAAGAAATTTATGAAGCGCCAACCACCAAATTTGTGGCAGACTTCATCGGTGAAACCAACTTCATCAACGGCACATTTACCGATATGGCAGGGCAGTATGCGCTGGTCAAGCTGGACGAACAGACGACCATACGTGGTGTTCCCGCGCCCGATTTAACAGCGCCAGCCGCTTGTGCGGTGGCTATCCGTCCCGAAAAGTTGAATCTGTTCCAATCCACCGGACAGGTCAAGTTCCCCGATGGCAGCAGCGACACGGCTGAGAATTACAAAGCCGCTGTCCTCAAAGACCCTGATGTCAATATGGTGACTGGCAAGATTTTGCAGGACATCTACATCGGCACCGATACCCGCTACCGCATCGGCATCGGCGCAGATTATAAGATTGAAGTGATTGTCCGTGTGCAGAATTACGGCCTGCGTTCCGATAAATACTATACAAAGGGTGACATCGTCAACGTCTTTTGGGATAGCGACAACGCTCGTTTGCTTTCGGGTTAACGCTTCCACTCGTTGATTGGGAATTTTTCAAACAGCGATGTTCATGAAATGGGCGTCGCTGTTTTTATATCCGTTTGTCACTCAATCGGTTGTTTCCTGACTTTAATTTCAGCGGATTTAATGCACAATTTGCACTAGTTCCACAAATAAAAAATGGAAGCACTTCTGCTTCCGTTTTTTATTATCTCTCTGTGTCTCTGTGGTTAATTCCTGTTTTACACCAGCATCCGCATCGGATTTTCGAGCAGCGTCTTGAAGGCTTGCAGATATTGCGCCCCTTCTGCGCCGTCACTCACGCGATGATCCACGCTAATCGTCACTTTCATCCGGTTGCCGACACCTAGCGTACCGTCAGCCTTGACCACCGGCACTTTCATCGCCGTGCCAATCGCCAGAATACCGGCTTCTGGTGGATTGATAATCGCCGAGAAGTGTTCGACATTATACGGGCCGAGGTTGCTCACGGTGAATGTCGCGCCGGTAATATCTTCCGGCTTAATCTTGCCTTCACGGGCGCGGGCGAACATCGCCTTATTCTGCGCAGCCATGGTACTCAGTGTCACCTTGTCCGCGTCCTGCGCCACCACATTAATCAACCCGCCATTAGACAAAGCGACTGCGATACCAATGTTGATGCGCTTATGCCGGACAAAGCGATCACCATAATAGTGAGTATTCAAGTTCGGGAACTGGCGCAGGGTCAGCGCCGTTGCCTTAACCACCATATCATTAACACTGACTTTGCTCTCTTCCGGCAAACCTTCATTGATCTGCTTACGGAGTGCCAGCAGCGGTTCGACATCAATTTCTGATGTAACGTAGAAATGTGGAATCCACTGCTTGCTTTCCACCGTCACTGCCGCGATACGTTTCCGCATAGTCGTCAGATCGATGTATTCAACATCCGGCCCTTCAGGTAGTTTGCGGGCTGCCGGTGCACTCAAACCAGTGCTCGCTGCCGGAGCAGGAGCAGCCGTCGTTGCGGGTGTGGGCGCGGCAGAAGGTGTAAAGCCTTCTACATCTTCTTTGACAATCCGTCCACCGGGGCCGCTGCCATGTACTTGCGCCAGATCGACGCCTTTTTCCTCCGCCATCTTGCGCGCAATCGGGGAAGCTTTAATCCGTCCGTCCTCGGTTGTGCTTGCTGCTGGAGGAGCGCCATTGGTACGGGCTGCTGTTCCGGCGGGTGCGCCCGGTGTTGCCGCTACAACCACAGGCTGCTTCGCTGGAGCATTTGCCGGGGCTTCTTCTTTTGCGGGGGCAGGTGCGGCTGCTGCGCCACCTTCACCAATCGAACCTATCGCCTGACCGGTTTTGATCTCATCGCCGGGTTGGACGCTCACTGCGCTCAAGACACCGGCTTCCGGCGCTTCAATTTCAACCGTGGCTTTGTCAGCCTCAACTTCCGCGATTACCTCACCTTTATTGACGTTGTCGCCAACATTCTTCAGCCAATTCAGCAGGGTTCCATCCATCGAAGCAGTAATTTGACTCGCCATTTTAGAGTACCTCTCTCACGGCTGCGATTACTTTCTCAGTGCTGGGCAGGGCCATCAACTCAATATCATGAGCGTAAGGCAACGGCACATCCATTGCGCTGACTCGCTTCACAGGCGCGTCCATATAATCGAACATGTTTTCCTGAATTTGTGCGGCGATTTCACTGCCGAAGCTGTAATGCGGCAGCGACTCTTCGACCACCACGCAGCGGTTGGTTTTCTTGAAGCTCTCGTAAACCGTGTCCATATCCAAAGGACGCAGCCAGCGCATATCGACGATTTCGCACTCCACACCTTCTTTAGCCAGTTCGTCGGCTGCGTGCAGTGACCATGTCATACCGCTTCCATAGGTCACAATTGTGACGTGCTTGCCTTCGCGCTTGATGTCCGCCTTACCAATCGGCAGGACAAAATCTTCGTCGTCGGGAACGGGTCCCGGTTTCGGATATAACGAGATGAACTCGGTGAATAACACCGGATTATCATTGCGAATAGCGGCCTTCAACATGCCCTTTGCATCACGCGGTGTTGATGGGCATCCCAGATATAAACCGGGGAAGTGTGCAAAGATCGGTTCCGGTGTGTGCGAGTGGGTAGCGGTCGCTTGGTCGCCCCAACCGGTTGCCGCGCGAATGACCAGCGGCACTTTGAATTGACCATCGAACATATAGTGAATTTTCGCCGCGTGGTTAATGATGGCATCCAGTGCGAGGAAAGCGAAGTTGATCGTCATCATCTCGGCTACCGGACGCAAACCTGCCATCGCCGCGCCGACCGCCGCACCTGCAATCGCCATTTCGGTAATTGGAGTATCGCGTACACGTTTCGCGCCAAATTCTTCCATCAAGCCTTGGGTAACGCGGTGTGTACCCTGCCACAAACCGACTTCTTCACCCATTACAAATACTTTTTCGTCCCGGAGCATTTCTTCCCGAAGCGCCATACGCAGCGCCTCGCGCATAGGTCGATTTCGTTCTGCCATTGTTATTCCCTAATCATCTGTAGGGGTTTGCCGCCGGCAAACCCTGCCGTTGGACAAACCCATCCACTGTTCGTTAAGTTATACATAGACGTTGCTAATCAGGTCTTCATAAGTCGGCGCGGGACTTTCCAGCCCGTACTGTGTCGCCTCGTCAACTTGCGCTGCCGCTGTCTTGTCTATTGCGTCCAGCTCTTTCTGAATGCCCTTATATTTCTCAACCAAAGAGCGCTTCAAAAGCTGGATCGGGTCTTTGTTTTCCGTCCACTCTTTAAGCTCATCTGCTAAACGCTTGTCGAAGCTCTTATCCGAAACACCATGTCCCTTATAGCGGTAAGTCATGGCTTCAATAAGCACCGGGCCGCTCTTGCGCGCATACTCCACCGCTTCACTGACCACTTTGTTGACGGCGATCACATCCTGTCCATCTACCCGTCCGCCGTCCTTCATGCCGTAGGCCACCGAGCGCTTATGCAGTTCGACCTGACCGCTCGAGTCTTCAATACGGGTTCCCATACCCACCAAATTGTTCTCGATAATCCAAACCACCGGCAAATCCCAAATCTGGCTCATGTTCAGCGATTCATGGAAGTAACCGTTGTTGGTCGCGCCATCACCGATGAATGAAATGACCACTTCATCGGTCTCATTGTAGCGGCAGGCCAAACCGATGCCGGTTGCCAGCGGTAAATGTCCTCCGACGATGGCGTAACCACCCCAGAAGTTGTGTTCGCGTGAAGCAATGTGCATCGAGCCGCCTTTGCCGCCGCTCGTGCCGGTCTTTTTACCCATCATCTCAGCCATAATCGGCTTGGGATCAACGCCGCGCGCAATCGCGATACCATGATCGCGGTACGCGGTGATCACATGGTCGCTGGGTTTGAGCGCAGATAATGCGCCCACGCCAACCGCTTCGTGACCACTGTACAGATGCAGATAAACCCCTGTGATTTTCTTTTCACGGTAAAGTTCATCACATCGTGTTTCAAACAGCCGTATCAGAACCATCTGCCGGTACCATTCCAGCAGGGTTTCCTTCTTTAGTGTTGCCATGAAATACCTCGTGAACCACATAGCGCGGGTGAATGTCCCCGGCCTGCCACATAATTGCTCTTATTGTAGACGAGAAAACGCGATTCGTGTACCGCCGAAGTGTACCGCAAATCGACTTTCTTACACAAAAATGACTCTGAGAACTTATTAAGAGGACTCCTGCCTTTTAGTACAACAGCCGCTGTTCGATGTTACAATCCCTTTAATCGGCATCTAAAGGAGCAATCAATCATGGCTGATGATAAGAAATCCGGTGAGTCGGGTAAATCTTCCGGCGGGCAGACAGCAGGTTCAAAAACGGTTTCGGGTGGAGCCACACCCAAGACCACCGGCAAATCTGGTGGCCAAAAGAAGCAGTAGACCTAGATTCGCTTGGGGCGAAATCATCGTAAATGATTTTACGAACGGACTTTAATCAGGATGATTAGCCCCAACATCAGGATGATTATGCCTATGACATAGGCTTGTAGACTGAAAGATCGTGTCAGTTCGAAGTTGGCACGCCGTTTCTCTGTTGAAATTTGAATCCCCAACAAAAGTGCGAACCCGATACTCATCTCGATGATGATGAACCATTGTAAGGTGCTGCTCAACCAATTCGCCGCCAGTCCGATAATTAAGACCACTCCAACCAGCATCGTTCCCAACCACAACACCACCAATACCGGCGAAAAGTGGAGTTTAAAATCTGGCTGACCAACATGCCCTGCCTGTACCCACTCGTGATGCACAATCACCGCGCACGAGACGACGCAGGCTGTTCCCATAATTAAACTGACACTCACTAAGGCTCGGTCAAGCCCGCTTGATAAGCTCAATACCAACCCAATAATCATCAACGTGCCGCCAATTCGAAAGACCCACGCGGCAATTGACCATGGCCGGATACGATGGACGTTGACCTGCGGCCCCATGCCAACTAAACCAATCAGGACTATCGGAATGCCTAAAATCAGCGCGAGTACAGAACCAATCATGAGTGTTTTCCTGCTGATGTCGATAAATTAGCACGCAGTAACATTAAAAGATATATCATACTGTGCCATATGCGCCGGTGCGAGTAGGGATAAGCAGTATGACAGCCTTTTTGACCGTACCAATTTCCGTGCGGTTGCTGTGATAGGAGTAAGAAAAATCATGTCATTTCCTATTTATGTGGCGTTGGTTTCTCAAAGTAAAAAGGTCGCTCATTCTCAACTGGATCGGGTCGCTGCTGCTTTACAAAAACAGGCGACTCGTGATTTCGGCCCGATCTGGGACGTGAATGCGATGGTCAGCAGCTTTAGCTCATTAGAGGATGTGCCCGTTGGTTATTGGCCCATTATCATCGAAGACAATATTAACATGCCCGGTGCGGCGGGTGTGCATGAGGATAAAGATGGTCAGCCTTTCGCTCTCGTGCAGTACAGCTCAAGTTGGTCATTAACTGCCAGCCACGAATGTTTGGAAATGCTGGGTGATCCTTTTGGCAACCGTCTTATCGCGGGGCAGTCCCCTAAAAAAGGACAGGGCCGGGTTGAATTCTTGGTCGAAGTCTGTGACCCAAGCGAGGATGCGGCCTTTTCTTATACCTCCAACGGCATCATGGTTTCGGATTTTTATACCCCTCATTACTTCGATCCGGTGAAGTCTGCCGGTACGCGCTACAGCTTTACCGGCCATATCACATCGCCGCGTCAGGTCTTAAAGGGCGGTTATCTAAGCTGGCATGAACCGGTATCGAATCATTGGTGGCAGGCTATTTTTTTCGGCACTAAGATTCAATATCGTGATTTAGGCGTACTGGGCAAGCTCACAGGCAGTTTGCGCTCGACCATCGACAGTATGACGACCGTACCTGAATTGCTGGAAGGGGTCAGTTCTGGCAGTGCCAGCTTGGTCGCGGCGGCCTCCGCCCAAAAAACCAGCGATGAATCGACCAACTCCAAGGCTGAATCATGGCGTGAACAAATCAAAGCCCTAAAAGCTGGGAAATAAGGCCAAAGTTATCTAGAACATTAGCACTTTCCCCACAAATGGCATTAACTGCTAAAATGAGTATCGGGAAGGATATGAGATAGTAAATGCCTTCCCACTCATGAAGTTGTGCCCTTTATAGGGAGGTGTTATGTCAAGTGATACTAAAGCCCGCAAAGAACGGGCTAAACGCCTACAAGAGGAAATCGACAAGCTGACACATCAACCACCCGCACTGCCGAAACCCGCGCTAGAGGCCGACACTCAGCCGATGCCACCCGCAGAATCCCCGCGTGAATTCATTCATCGCCGGATGCACGAGTTGGATGAGGCCGAGAAAAAGAAACATAAGCCGAAGGCCAAAGGCTAAGCTGCCCTTAGCCAATGCCCAAAGCATGTCCGATTGGTGGGGCGATCAAGCTGAGAATCAAGCCTAGTATGAATAGGCTGCCATAACGGCGGTTTAAGGCCATCGCCCACCCAACAAACCATAAAGGCCACACCGGCCAGTTGTCCGGTTTGGTCTTGGGTTTCGGTTGGCTGTAAATCTTCCACACCGCCACCAAACGTGGCAGCGCCAGAAACGTCAGCAGTATCCACGGGCTTGCGACTCGTGTAATGACCAGAGCCACCACCAGCACATAAAACGCGATGAACGTGATCTTATTCAACACCAGTGAGTTTTGTTCGCCGAGCAAAACGGGAACCGAACGCACACCTACCGGACGGTCATTTTCAATTTTATCGGTGTGCTTGCCGATTAATACTGACGCGACGATTAAGCCATAAGGCAGCGTCATCAAAAGCGTGTTGAGGTCGAGCTTGCCACTAATCGCGTAAACCGTACCGCCGATCATCAACGGCCCCCACACGACCAAAGCCGTCAATTCACCCAAGGCATACCGTTTGAGAAATGCCGTGTAACCGAGGCTTAACGCCAGACCCGCCACCGCGATCACGATCACCAGCGGGCCGCTAACCGAAGCAAGGTACAGCATAATCAATCCATCAATCAACGTCAGTGCAGCCGAGACTTTGAGCAGCATTCCCGGCGTGGTCAACCCGCCCAATACTGGATGCACACTGTATTGCGAACGTGGATAATCTTCGGTATCCACGCCTTTTCGCACATCCGTCCAATCGTTGACGAGGTTATTGGTCGCATGTGCAAATACCAATCCAACCACGCACAGCAGCGCCAAGAAAATCTTGTAGAGTGTGTTCTCAACAAACGCACCCTGTGCCACAGCCAGCAGCACACCGATCAACCCTGATGTAAACGTCATCGAGAATACACAGGCGCGGGAAATCACCAACCAGCGCGTAAACCAATTGGCGTGATGCACGTCCGGACAGTTACAGGTGTTGACAGCCGTTGACCACTGCTGCACCAGCGGCATCGAGTGGGTAAGGGGTTTAGTCGAGGCGGAGCTAGCCATAAAGCATCCTTTATCCGTGATTTTGTGTATTAACCTTTAGACGAACTTTACTGCCCATAGCATACCCCCTACTTGCCCAATATCACCATAACCGCCTTGTGCCTGTTGTATGCTATGATTGGAAACGAAAGTAACTCTGGAGGTGAAATCATGACTGATTTGGAAGCCATTTTGCAGGCAATTGATGCACTACCGCAAGCTGATATTGAACAGGTACAAAAGCATGTTATAGAACGCCAACAGCAGCTTGAAGCAGTTGAGGCTAAAATTACAGCACTTAATACACTTGTAGAAAATTTTTGGGAAGGATTTTCCGAAGCCGAGGTTGAACAAATCATCGCTGATATAAACAGTGAATATGTTGAAATGGACAGTGAATGATTTATTTACTGGATAGTAACGTCATTACTGATTTCAGTCGTAATGTTCCAATGGTAGTCACAAATCTTAACCAAAAGCTTCGACAAGGTCATTCACTCACTTTATCCTCGCCTGTTTATTACGAGAGTCTTCGAGGGCTAATAAAGGTCAATGCAACAGCACAAATAGCGCGTCTTAGCGCCATCAAGGAATTATTAGACTGGGAAGCAGTAAGCGAAGCAGATTGGCTGCAAGCCGCTCAATTTTGGGCAAATACCGTTACTGTAGGAAAACAACTTTCAGACATGGATTTATTAATCGCAGCACTGGCTGCCCGATTAAACGCAATACTGGTTAGCGCCGATGCTGATTTTGACGCATTGCCTATCAACCGCGAAGATTGGCGAGTGATAGCCTCATAAACCCAGTATTGCCATAGCCGCGTTCCGTCCATTGATGGCGACCACGCCGCCTCCCGGATGGGTACACGCCCCACACAGATACACCCCATCCATCGGCGTTTTATAGGCCAGACGCTTTTCCCACATATATTGCGGCAGAATCTCCCCTTGGAAGATATGCCCGCCGGTTAGCCCGACTTTCTGCTCAATATCTGGCGGCGCAATTACTTGCATATCCACCACCGCATCTGGCAAGTTGCTACAAAATCGCGCTATTGAATTGAGGGTGATTTGTCCAGCTTCGGCGCGGCGTGATTCCCAGTCACCGGTTGCCAACTTGTAGGGCGCATATTGGGCAAAAACGCTCATGGTATGCAAGCCATCCGGTACAACACTACGATCATGTGCGGTTTGGAAATACAGTTCCGTCCACATCCGTTCGGGCAGTTTACCTTGTAACATCGCCGCATATCCAGCTTGCCATTCGGCTTTGGTCAGTGGTGTATCAATCGTTGCCATATGATGCGGTTGCATCGTACCGGGACGCGCAGTGAAATTAGGCAGTTCCTTCATAAGCATACTCAGCTTGAGGGATGCACCTTCGTGTGGAATGGATTCAACCTGTGCTTTCCATCCAGTATCAGCATCCTCACCCAGCAGACGCAGCGTCATTCTTGGATCAGCCCCCGAAACCACAACCGGCGCATGAATCCGTTCGCCGCCTTCCAGTTCCACGCCTTCACCGGGGAGAATCCGCGCGACTGGCACACCCGCTGCCACCACTGTACCCGCCTCACGGGCGATGTCACAGAGGATAAACGAGATCATGCCCATCCCACCGCGCACGTATCCCCACATGCCGGGGTATCCACCTTGCGACGAGCAGTAATGGTAATAATAAATGGAAGCTGTTCCGGCATCATAAGGACTGCATCGACTGCCAATAACGCCTTGACCAAGATAAGCCATTTGTAAGCGCTCGTCAGTCAAATAATGTTCAACAAACTCGACCATCGACCAGTTGAAAAGGAAGTTAATCGCCTCATCATCGCCTGCCAACTTAGACTCGATTTCAGCGCGGCTTGGTGGATTACCCACCCATAAGCCATCATCAGCATCCGCTCGAACCACCGCGTTCAATCGGTCAAATACGGCTTTCATCGCTTTGTGACCATCCACATCACGCGGGGATAAACGCCGCACTTCATCTTCCCAGCGCTCATCCTCATAGAGCTGCACACTCGTGCCATCCTCAAACGGAACAAAGATGCCGTTGACCGCAGGTGTGAAGTCATAACCATGTTTGACCATCTCTAACTCGCGGATCACCAACGGATGCAGCAGGCCGGAGACATACGCGCACGGCGACATTTTCACGCCCGGCCACGCTTCTTCCATCGTATTTGCCCCGCCGATGCGTTCCCGCGCTTCCAATACCAATACTCGTTTGCCTGCACGAGCCAAGTAAGCCGCACACGTCAGCGCATTATGCCCCGCGCCCACCACAATCACATCCCATTGGCGGGCGGCCAGCGCGCTCACTGCTTCCGGTAATCCAATTTGACCCAGAACGCTTGCCGCAGAAGCCTGATTATTCGGCATAGTTTATTCTCCTTTGATGTCCGGCGAGTCTAGCGTAGGCCAAGAGAATTAACGACTTTAATTTCCGCCTAAAGATGGACAGCAAACAGCAAGGAAATACCGTATGATGTTAAGCAGTCATTATCTGAACAGGACTCCCGATGAACAAATCCCGCCTCATCCTCACACTGATGTTCTTGCTTTCTGTAACAGGTCATATCGTTACGGCTCAGAATGATTCTCCGGCGCATGATCTGATGGTTATCGGGATTGATCCGAAAACGTTGGATGGTGGAAAAAACAGTGATATTTATCTGGTTCGGAGCGATGGCAGCCGTACCGTCAATTTAACGGATACGCCTCTAGATAGCGAGAACAAGGCTTATTGGTCGGCTGATGGTCAACAAATATATTTTAGCCGGAACAGCGTAGCGCGCTATGCAGGCAGTACAGAAGAACAATCATCAACCTCATTTTATGTAATGGACATCTCCGATACAGGTGAGAAAACCGCAGAACGCTTACTATTTCATTTGAGCGACATCATCGGGAAACCGATGCGTGTCGAAGATTGGGCATTGTCGCCTGATGGACAACTGTTGGCATTTATCCCCGAAGATGAGGAGGCGGGCGGCACATACGTCGTCAACATTGATGGAACAAATTTGAACGAAAGATTTAAGAAGGGTGTGGTTTCGACCTCTGTTTGGCTGCAATGGTCCCCGGATAGTCGGGAATTTGCTTACAAAACCAATGAATGTTTAGATTTGAGGCTCGACACCCCATGTCCATATTGGGTAGCACAGTCGCATGGTGAACAAGCGCCGCACGAAGTAGGTACACTCAGCGAACTGATGGCACGCTGGCACCAATCGGGCGAGGTGTATGTCGTGAATAACGGCGGAACGTTTGAAATTCACGATGGTATTGAATCGCTTTGGAGCGTAGATGGACAAATTCCAGACCTTTCACTGGATAAACATCAAATGGCATTCGCAGATTTTGAGTCAAGTGCTTCAAAAGGAATCCTTAAAGTCAGCGATCTCAAGGCTGAGCATGTGGTGAAAATTGCCGAAATGGAAGATCAACTGTTTCATGTTCATTGGTCGCCAGATGGAGCACAAATCGCCTTTGCTGTTTATAAAGGTTCCTTCAATGATTTTGAGATTTACGTCGTTAACCCTGATGGCAGCGAGCAGAAAATGCTTATTCGACGGCAAACGTGGAGCCGCGAACCTTTGGCATGGCGGCCTGAACCTCAGACTAAAGTCGGATAATGCAATCCCCCAATCGCCCCTTTGACAACCACCATGAACCTATGCTATAGTCACTGCATTGCATAAGTAATTTTCAGGAGGCACGAAAAATGGCTGAATTTGGAAAGAACATAACCAACCGTCTATTCGCGCCTGTCTGCTCCGCGTAACTGTTATCGCTTTTCTGATAACCCGCTAATAGCCACAGGTAAAACGAATTGACGGCAGCCCACTTCGGGGTGCTTGTTTTTGTTTGCCTGCTGGTGACCCACTTTGATAATCCTCGGCTAGCAAACCGCTTTAGCACCAAAGCATCTTCAGCACGCTGAATTCGCAATTTCGCGAACAGCCAATATCGAAACGCTAAATGCTATTTTGCTATCTTGAGGGATAACAATCTTGAATCTGAAATACCAAATGGACTTGGACGACGATTACAACGACCTATTCGTAGACCGTCAGGAACGCCGTGTCCGTAAACAAAAGGGCAAACACTCGCCCAAAAAGACTCAGGCCGAAATCGTACAATCACTCGCTGAACCAGACGCATTGGAAGGCGAAGGCAAATATGTAACCACTTACCAGCCGTCAAAGTACGAAGCAACATGGTTACTGCAATCCTTGAGCGACTTCTATCGCCAAGAATTCATCACCGATGTGCTGGCGATGGTACGTGGCGGTAAAGAAGCCAGTGTCTATCGCTGTGCTGCTCGACCGGGCTTAGGCACGGATTTGCTGGCAGCCAAAGTGTATCGCCCGCGCCAATTCCGGCAGCTTCGTAACGACAAAATGTACCGTGAAGGCCGCGCTATCCTCACCGCGGATGGTAAGGAAGCCAAAGAAACCGACCACCGTCTCATGCGCGCCATCGGCAAGAAGAGTGATTTCGGCGTACAGGTCGAACATACCTCGTGGTTGATGTACGAGTTCAACACGCTTAAGACTCTGCACGCCATTGGCGCAGCCGTTCCCAAACCCTATGCGGTGGCTGAAAACGCTATCCTCATGGATTATATCGGTGATACCGAGATGGCCGGGCCAACGCTCAGCACGGTTGAATTGCAGCGCGACGAAGCCCGTGAACTATTCGCCGAAACCATGCGCAATGTGGAATTGATGCTCGTACACGGCATGATTCACGGCGACTTGTCGGCCTATAACATCCTGTATTGGGAAGGGAAAATCACCTTGATCGACTTCCCACAGGTCAGCAGCAGTTACGCCAACAGCCAATCCCACTTCATCCTCAAACGCGATATCGAAAGGGTTTGTTCCTATTTCGCGTCAAAAGGAGTGAAAGCAGCCCAAAACCCCGACGACATCACCCGACGACTCTGGAAGAGATATGTCGAGCTGGATGCCGAATCGCGGGCAGCCGATTTATCACGTTTGGAATATAGGCGTGAAGAAAACGAGTACGACGATTGAAAGTTTATTCTCTTCTTTCAACGGGTTGTAATACCTGTATTGTCATCTACCCGGAAAAGTGCGGTGCTGGTAGGGGCGCGCGAGCGCTCCTATCCGGCCTGTGGCAGCAGCGGCCATATAAGCTGCGTTCTGCCTTTCCTCAGCATGTCGACAATGGTTGGGGCATATGGCGAGCCTTGTTCTAAGGCTTGCCTCGTCCCATCCAATGCTATCCTTTGATAATCACATCAATTTACCACTAGAAGTTACTTTACATACAACTGCATTGGATAAACTCAATACTCGGCACTTAGAACTCATTACTATTTCTTAGGTTTATTTTCGGTTAACCCGACAAACCCTTCACCAACCATCACCCAACCCGCTTAACAATTCCACTCCCTCAAAATGGTTAACGCCAGCCCCACGAAACAGTTACAAAATGTTCTTCCAAAAGGTAACCCGTTTCTGCCTCAAATCGAATAAACTATCTATGGGGTATCTGTACGGGTTTGCCGGTGGCAAACCCCCACTACTCTCGCGCACTTTAACATCTTGCAGGCAAATCCAGCACAAAATCGCTTGTTGTTTTTGCCGCTTTTGCCGCATATTGCGCCGAATAGCTTTTCAGCCTTCGTATTGGACTGAAGATTGGCAGCTAAAGACTATCAACTGCCAATGTCAATGCCGCCGCCGATGCCGCCACATAAATCCGGTTATGTCGTCGCCGCCGACGAGTGCGAAGCCTCCCGTGGGACGACAACGCCGACACAAACGGCTTTTGGCCCTTGTATTTGACTGATGACTTTATCCGAAACGCCGGTTCGACCATACCCGCGCGTTCAATACATCCGCCAGACTTTGTGAGGTGTCACCCGTCAAAATAAGATCGAATAACACGTTCGGATATTCTTTTTGGATCACTTTTTTCATGCTCTCTGCCAGATCAGGCGGAGCAATGACCGTAGCGGCTAAGCTGCGATCATAGGGAATGTAGAGGATAAAATCCCACACAGTCGTAACAATCGGATGAAAGGTGTTCCAGTAAGAACGTCCCGCTTCCATGAACCACTGCGGGTCTAACCCCGGTGCGAGAATCACCGCGTGGAACGTTGGCTCCCCAACAACCGGTCCCGGCCCTTTGGGACGAACCGCGTTGGTCGGCCATTTGCCACCTTTGGGTATCTGTGCCACCGACTGCATTTTGTCGATAGCCGGTAGTTGATTGTTGTAGTACTCATCTTCTTTCCACAGCGCCAATCCAAACATCCACGGCTCGGATTTTGTAGCGATCCAGTTAAACATCGCCACCGTCCCCTCAGCGTGGGCGGCACGGTCATAAGGTGGAAATCGTGGGTCGGGCTGCTGGGCATCGTGGGTCGGCAGCGGATAAATACCGCCTTCCGTCCCAAAAACAGGTAAGGGACCCGCTCCAAACCATTCCTGTAAACGCTGGTTAAAGGCTTTCCCCATCGCTGTAATGCCGTTCGGATCACCATAAGGGGTGCTGGGTGTGTTACCGAAAACGGTGCGCCCGGGATCATAACTCTGGGTGTAGGGATCATAGGGATATTCGAAGTGCCAGCCATCAGCTACACCGTCATATTCGCCCGGTGAGCGTGGGATGCTCGGCTGCCCCGGCACTTCCTGATACCAGTGGTTAAGTGCGTAGGGGTGCGTTCCCCACCACAGACCATTGTCGATAATTTTGGCAAAGCGTTCCCGTTGATAATCACGCATATAACCGAGCAGCGCGTCCATCCATTGAATCGCCCCGCTAACACCGCTGGTTTCCCCCAGCGAGAAAAAGCCGGGATAACCCCCTTTGTTCATAATGAACTCGGCAAACATCAGCCAACTTTCGCACAGCGGCTTGATGACCTCATCAAAGTTCTGTGCGTTCACACGGCTTTTCATGTTTTCCGGCCATTCAGGGTCAGGAAAGTTCGGTTCGTTGAAAAACTCGAACCACTTCACACCTGCTCCAAGATATTTCCCCCATTGATTGTAGTTTGAGTCATTGGGTGGTGAAGCACCGGGCGAGGGACGGTAAATCCGTACGACCGGAGTAATGTTCTGGCTGAGCATCCACACACAATCATTAGCGAATTCCTCGCCGCCTGTGACCATCTTGTACCAGCCGAGATGCAAGCTGGTTAGGCGGTCATAGTTAATTGGCCTGTAAGCGCCTTCGTTGTGCATTCCACGTGGGTTGCCCGACCATTGATATTCACTAAGTTGCAACGATATGACCTCGATAAGTTAAGAAGCGACTACGGTTAACCACTCATACGCCCCACCATTATATGCGATATAGAATGAGCGTACCTGTGTGGGAGATTTGAATTTAGTTCTTGACCAAGCGCTGCATCGCCGTCACCAGTTCAGGCAGTGGTTTATGCTTTGCCAGCGGATTGAGCCACACGATGTTCTCGTTCTTGTGATGAACAACAATCCCGCTGAGTTGGCGGTACTGTCTCAGGAAATCGGAGGCATTCTTAAAACCCCGCCGCGTAAAAAAGTCTTCGTTCTTATGTTCAGCCAGTTGAAGGAGAACCGCCACCGCACGCGCTAAATCGTCCTCAGTAATTTGACGTTCGGCATTCAGCCACAACAAATTGACGATACTCGGCGGCATCTGCCCGACTTTATCTATAAGCACGGCCATGAGTTTGATTGTGCGCGCGTCGCTATCATCCGTGTCCATTTCGACATAGCGAATACGCCGAACCTCGATATTAAAGGGCGTATGCGTTTTGAAGGTAACAGTGAAATCCGGCCCGCGTTGTTTCAGGGCGGCGTATTTTTCGTATTCGAGTGTAAAACGATCTTCACGTAGGAGCAGGGCTGCCGTTTCCAATTCAGCCCGTAAATCTTGAATGCCGCTTTCGTCGCCTGCATTTTTTAGTTTGGTGCGTATCTTGGTGCTGTATGTCGTGACGAAGGCTTTGTAGCGGCGTGAACCACGTACCCAACCATCAAACTCGGTGTAGAACGGAGGCTTATTTAAGTCAAAAATGGAGTTCAGAAGTTCATCAATCGCATTCATAGCATGTCACGATGGTTCGGTTGAGTACCAGTATACTCGTTATCATGGTGACATGCTTTTGGCGGCTGGTTAAGGTGTAATCAAAATGAGAGGGACTATCTGCCCTCCCACAACTGACCGAATGTCATAGTTAGACGACCGGCGTATCTTTGTCGTCTTCCGCCAATGCTTCATCAATCTGCTGCTGCAAGCGGTCACTGTTCTTGTATTTGCCGTTGCGGTAAAAATGATCAACCTTGCGTTTTGCAGCGTAGCTGCCGTAAAACTGTCCCTTCTTACCGCTCATGAGCAAGAACCCGCCCAGCGCGACCAGTACAATCGGCAGTGCCAGATTACCAAAGACGCCACCATGGCCGAAGATCATCAACTCAAAGAATATAGCGCCGATGATGAAGCCAACCGCACCGATACGCATCAGAATGCTAGAAGCTTTCTGTGTGCCTTCATCACCGGTACGCTGTGCCATAAAGCGCAAAGCCAGCCCGACGAACAACGGATACAATGTCCAGATGTAAGCCCAGCTTGCCCAATGGCCGGTGATATTCTGGTAAAACAGAATAAGACCTGTTCCCGTAATCACTGTTCCCGGCACGGCTAAGCCGGCGACGTGCTTATCGCCGGTGTAAGCAAAATATAAAAAGGCTAAACCCGGCACCACTACCAGCAAAGGCCATAACGTGCTAAACATGCCGCCTAAGCCTGTTAACTGTCCGAAGAACACCAATATTCCCAGAGCAATCAACCCTAACGCCAGTACTGGACGACCATCATGTTCTCTAACCATCATCATTTTCCTATCACTAATTGCGGACGTATTGCTGATTAATACGCACCACATTTAGAAAGGTTGCACGACAAGCCGCTGCTGATAAATCCATGCCTGATTAGTGGTTTGAATGCTGTCGTCATATCCACCTGTAATCAACACCCGACCATCCGGTAAAGTGGTCGCTGTCGAGTAAAATCGTTCAGCGTCCATCGGCTCGGTAGAAACGGCAAACGCTCCGCTGGATACACGATAAATCTCGATGCGCTTTCCCGCTCCTCCAACCACCACGTCACCATCCGGCAGCAGAGCAATCGCGGTATCAAATTTGAAATGTGGATCAATCATCGCGCCCGTTGGCTTAAATAAGCCGGTCGCCGGATCATAAATTTCGGCTGTTCGCCGCCGCCCTTTCCAATCGGTTTCATCAGAACCGCCCATAATCAACACGCGCCCATCGTTCAACCGGACAGCCGCTTGTTTATAGCGTTTTACCGTCATCCAATTGGATGTTGTTGAGAAGCTGCTGGTCTCCGGATCATAGATTTCGGCATTTGCCAGCACCTTGCCAGTTATATCTTTGCCGCCAGCGATCAAGACTTTGCCGTCAGTCAGCAAAATTGCTGTATGCATACTGCGCGGTGTTTTCATGGGGTCGATAACCGTAAATTCGCCGGTCACCGGATCATAAATTTCGGCACTCGCGCCACCTTGTAAACCCATACCGGAGATTAGTACCCGACCATCATTTAGTAATGTGGCTCTAAACCCATCACGCGGCGTATGAACCGAACCCGCAGCCGCGAAGGTGTTGGTCGCCGGATCATAAAGTTCTGCGCTCACCATATCGTCACGGAAGTCACCGCCGATAATCAAGACTTTACCGTTCGCTAACAAGGTCGCGCTGTGGTTGGCACGGGCAGCCATCATATCGAGAATGGCGCTAAACGAACCATTCGCAGGATCGTATAATTCGGCAGATTTCAAAATTTTACCATCACGCACGATGCCGCCTGTAACCAGCACCTTGCCGTTATCGAGAAGGGTTGCAGTATGCGCTGCGCGGGCGCTGGTCATTGGTTCAGCGGCGCTTACATGACCGATATAGGTTAAGGGCATGGGTGTCGGTGGAATGGGTGTACAATTTTGGTGCATCCACGTTCCGTCAAAGGTTTGTGTGAAGGCTTTTTCCTGTTCCTGTGGTGTACGGTTCGAAAATTGGTCTGAGCCTGTACCCGTCAACAAGATATAAGGAGAAACAGCTTGATCGTCACTCCAAACGGCTGCGATGTATCGACCTGCCGCCGGAATAGTGACTGAAAAAACAGGATACACATAAGTTTGAATTCCCATCACATCCGTGTTGCGGTACAGCACGGAATCTTTGCCTTTTTGGTCGCTTCGGTACAGTGCCGCGCCCATGCCGTCCGGCAGATTAAATGGCAGCTTCATGGATGGTTTCTCAAAGCCCGAGCCGATCAGCGCCATGTTCAGCTTGACCGACTCGAAATAATTCGCGCAGACTGGAACTGACGCGCTGAATGTCCATTTCTCAACCGGCTTATCAAAATCGAGTGCGAAGGCATCCACATCACCTGCTGGATCAAGCCGCCCCAAATGTCCAACCAACGCGCCGCTGCTCCAAACGGGTTCTGGATTGGTTACATCGCCCCAATCATGCGCAGGGTCTTCCACATAAGGATCAAACTTCGCTTGTACTGCACTGAGACTCAAACAGCTTATGATCGCTGCCATGAACAGCCACCAGTATCGCTTCATATTCTTTTACCTCTCAAACTCATCTGGCATATGACCACTACATCAATTACACCAGCGGCGTTTAAGGCGTTCCCGAATCTTGTAGTGATTCGGCTATACGAATGGCTTCTTCTTCTGAGCTTGTCCCTTCCAGTCGGTAGGTCAATTTGCCATCTTGACCCACAAGCCAGATTAGTACCGTTCCGTTGACCTTTCTGAAAATTTGCGTCCTGTTACCGAAGAACCCGATTTCATGTAATCCTGTTATCCATTGGGCAGGGGTATTGTTAACCTGTACGTTGTGATATTGACCGTCATTGTCAATAAATTTGTTGGCTACAAAACGGTCATTTAAGATATCGAGTGACAACCAGACGCGATCTGGCTCCCCCGGCACTAACCATACTAATGTGACCAGTACTCCTTGCCCGAAATCTTGAACATAGACGTGATCCGGTTGACCAATATTGTCAGGATAAGTCGGTAATTGAATGGGTGATTTCAACCGTTGAACCGCATCTTCAAAAGTGGTCTCATTCGGCATTTCAAAGACAGAGGATATGTTAATGCTAGTTGGCTGCACATCGGTGGCGGTACGGGTCGCAGCCGGTAAAGCCGTTGGTATTGAGGTTGGTGTTGGCTGACCAACGAATATCTGTATCGCACCGATGCGAATGATCTCGGTCACGAATGCCCGCGCTTCGGGTACGCTGATAACCACTATTATGAGTGCCAGTACAATGGCGACCGCCCATTTCAGTGCGCCCGGCACAGTCCGCCGTGATCTCACAAGCTGTTGGCTCGTCTGTTGGACAATATCAGGCGTTGGTGGATAAGCAAAGTCACGCGCAATCTCACGCACAGTTGTTTCCCAAGACTCGTCCGGTTGGTCCGGTGGCTTTACAAACAGATCGTTATTCATCGGTTGCCCTCCGCAGCATGGGGAATTCTTCCCGTGCAACTCCCCGCAGCCGTTCAAGCGCCCGTGATAATCGCGACTTCACCGTACCAGCCGCAATATTCAAGGTTTCAGCCACCTCATCTACCGAATAATCCATAAAATAGCGCAGATAAATAATCTCCTGATCGTCCGTCTTTAACCGGCGCACAGCTTTCCATAAGAGCGCCGCTTCCGCGCGCCGTGTTGTTTCTTGCTCAGGATCAATTACATCAGGGGGAGTCAGCCGCGCCATCCGTGCGAGGTGATATACATAGCGACCAATCGACCGGCGGCGGTTACGGGCTAAGTTAGCCGTGATGCCCAGCAGCCACGGGCGCAGTGGACGACTCGAATCAAACGTTTTCAGGTAACGAAAAGCCCGAATAAAAGCTTCTTGTGCCACATCTTCGGCCTCGCTGGCGTCACCCAGCAGCAAATAAGCCAGTCTGAAAATGGCTTCCTGCTGCTCCTGCATAATGCTTTCCCAAGCGCTTAAATCGCCTGACCGTGCACGGTTGACGAGTTCTACATCGCTCAAAGTACGCCTATCGAATGTCACCGGTTATACAAGTTATACACCGCTGGTGCGATATGCGTTCCCGAATTAAATGATTAGTTCGGTTTGCGGGCGCGTTGGTAGTGAGTGCGGGCTTTGGAACGGTTGCCACAGGAGGTCATGCTGCACCAGCGGCGGCTGTGGTTTTTGGAGGTATCCAAGAACAGCCATTCGCAGTCGTCGGAGGCGCATTCGCGCAGGTAATGTAAATCGTGCGAGGTCATCAATTCGGCGGTTGACCAGACTACGGGCCAGATCATCGTTTCCAGATCATTTTCATCCAGTACACACGTCCAACAAAAGTTATCTGAGGTAGGAGTCATATGCAGATGGCTCATCGCCCGTGCCAATATACCATTGAATGCCTGCATAGCTGTCATATCTGGCTGGCGGTTTTCGGCGGCTGCATCCAATACACTGAACAGCGTCTCGCGCACCGAGATCGCAAAGCGCAGCGCCTCGTCAGCCTTTTCGGGATATTGACCAGCCAGTTGGTGTAATTGTTTGGCTTGCTCTTGGCTGATTGTCTTAGAATACACGCTCCATTCGAGTAGATGGGCGTAGCTGGTTAAATAGTCGGCATTCGGCTGCGAGGGATGCTCATCGGAGGTATTGACGAAGTCGAGGCAAAGGCGCTCCTGTAACAGTCCAAGGGTCTCAACAGTTTGATTCTCCACCTTTAGTCCTATATTCTACCTGCCAAAAGTCAGTTGACCGGTTAACTGAAAATATGCTATTATAACCAGTAAATCAATCATAGCAGGTTACGTAACCTGTGTATAGGGAAGTGTATCATGTTTGGATATTTAGGATATGTAAAGTATACCATGCAGCCTAACCATGAGGCGCTTATTCCAAACCCGGAAGAACGCGAACTGATGGAACAAGCACGGCTTGAGACTGAAGTGGATGCACAATCGCCATTTTATTATGAAGCATTGGCAGGTTTAGGTCGCCAATTAAGCGGTTGGGGTGAAAGCCTTCAAGAGCGTTACGACCGTGAAGCCTAAAAGCAATACGCTGTGTAGTTAACTGCCCCCTCCTCAAGAGGGGGCTTTTCTTTTGCCCGTTTTATTTTCCCAATCAGAACCAAATGTCACCTCTTATTTGACAGTCAACATCATTTGAAATACATTATGCTGCCTACCCATTTTTGCAATTAAAGGGGCAAGCATATGAAACGACGTTTGATTCTTTTTTCAATCCTCGTGATTGGCGCGATGCTGATGAGCATGGGCGCGGCTTTGGCGCAGGACAACACCCTGATTGTCACCATGAACATTGATGACATTATCACGCTTGATCCAGCGCGTTCTTATGAAACTACCAATCTGATGGTTCAACATGCCACTTATGACACACTTCTAGAAATTCGTGCCGATGATCTAAACAAGATTGTCCCCGGTTTGGCCGATAGCTATACCGTTTCGGATGATGGGTTGGTTTATACTTTCAACCTGCACAAAGATGTCAAGTTCGCGTCTGGCAATCCGCTGACCGCAGCCGATGTCGTTTTCTCGTGGACTCGCCTTAAAAATATTAAGGGCAATCCGGCATTTTACGTCGATCAAGTTACTAGCATCGAAGCCGTCGATGATTTGACTGTTAAGGTCACACTATCGGTGAAGACTCCGGCTTTCGCGACGATTGTCACTGCGCCGGCTTTGAGCGTGTTGGATAGCAAACTGGCGAAAGAACACGGTGCGACCGATGCCGCGGATGCCGACACCACCGATACTGCCAACGACTGGTTGAGCCAGAATTCGGCTGGTTCAGGCCCGTTTGTTTTAACCGGGTGGTCAGCGCTGACTGAAGTGACAATGGTTCGCAATGACAATTACTGGCGCGGGCCCGCTCAATTGGCGGGTGTGAAGCTCGATCATGGCACCGACGCGACCAGCAAACTGCAGCTGCTGGAAAAAGGCGACGTCGATATTTACGAAGATGTCGATAAAGATTTGACCGATCAGGTTAAGGCTAACGCTGATCTTAAAACTGCCATCGGGCAAACCTTGAATTTGACTTATCTGGCGATTTCACCGAGCGAGAAATTCGACCTGCCCTTGAAAGATGCCAAGGTTCGTCAGGCGATTGCCCAGTCTATTGATTACGATGGAATTATCAACGGCTTGCTGCTCGGTTATGGAGATCGCCCTGCTGCGATGCTGCCGATTGGTATTATCGGTTCTGACCCGACCAAGCGCTACGAGCATAATGTGGATGCAGCCAAGAAGCTGTTGGCTGACGCGGGTTATCCCGATGGATTTGAACTGACACTCTCCACCTCGACCAGCACTTCAGGTGGTATACCGAATGAAACGCTGGCAGCCAAGATTCAATCTGATCTGGCGGAAGTGGGCATCAAGGTTACGATTAAGCAAACCCCCAATACCGACTTCTTGACTTCCTACCGCGCGCAAGAGCTGCCGTTCTTGTTTGCGACATGGACACCCGATTATCTGGATGCGACCATGTGGTCAGACTATTTCTCGTTCCCGGACAGCGGCCCGGCAAAGCGTGTTCTGCTGGACTCGAAGGCCATCGCGGACTTTGCGACACAGGGCGCGGCGGAATCTGATCCAGCCAAGCGCGCTGAAATTTACGCCCAATATCAACAGGCACACCTTGACGAAGCCGTGTTCATTCCGCTGTTCCAACCCCAGCAGTTGTACGCGATGCGTTCCAACGTCGACGGTTTCCGCTTCCATCCGGTGTATTTCATGGACTTCTACGAAATCAGCAAGTCGTAGAACCCCTCCCTAACCCTCCCCCGTAAACGAGGGAGGGAATCAAAAGGGCGTACAGCCGTGCGCCCCTACAGGAGAACATGGTATCCAGAGGGTTTTGCCCTCTGGTGTTTTTTGAAGGATTTTCATGCTTGGTCGTTATATCCTCCAGCGGTTGATTTTGACCATTCCCATGATGTTGGGCATCTCGCTGGTGTTGTTTCTCATCTACAATCTGGTGCAGGTTGATCCGTTGGTCATGATTGTGGGCGAACGGGCGTTGGATAAGCCGGATATTGTGGCGGCGGCCAAAGCCAAGTGGGGCTTAGACCGCCCGGTTTGGGAGCAGTACATTAGCTATGTGGGAAATATGGCGCGGGGAGATTTCGGCAACTCCTTCCTGACCAAGCGGGCGGTCTCGGTTGATTTACTCACATTTCTACCCGCGACCGTCGAACTGGCTGTGAGTTCGTTGTTGTTTGCCATCGTGATTGGGATTCCGTTGGGGATTCTGGCGGGTGTGAAGTACCGCAGTTTGCTGGATCGTGTGGTGTGGTTAGTTTCATTGTTGAACGCCTCACTGCCTCCGTTCTGGACGGGACTCATTTTCCTGACCATTTTTTACTTCAACTTGGGCATCGCGCCCGGACCGGGGCGACTGGATACCCGCATGACCGATCCCACGCGGGTGACGGGTTTGCTCACAGTCGATTCTTTGCTCAGCGGTAATTGGGCGGCGTTTGGAAGCGCGCTCCATCACTTGATGCTTCCGACCCTGATCCTCGGTGGGTTTACGCTGGCGCTGGTGGTGCGGGTGACTCGCGCGGCAATCATCGAGGAGATGCGGCGGGATTATGTTCGTACCGCACGGGGCAAAGGCTTGAGCGAACGGAAGATCATCGTCAACCACGCCCTGCGAAATGTGCTAATCCCCTTGGTGACAATTTTGGGGTTGGCCTTCGCCGGATTACTCAGCGGCGCGGTGATGACCGAGACGGTTTTCGATTGGCCGGGATTGGGACAATATTTAGTGAAAGCCGCGGTTAATTTGGATTATCCAGCTATTCAAGGCGGAACACTGCTGATCGCTTTCATCTATGTCCTGCTCAATCTAGCGGTCGATATTATGTATGGCGTTCTAGACCCTCGGGTGCGCTATGAGTAGCGCGGCGGTGACGGCTGCGCCCGTTCCCACAGCGAAGGCGAAACCGAGCGCCAGCACCCGTTTGTGGAAGCACATCCGCAAGTATCCTAGCTTTTGGATTGGGCTAATCGTGCTGATCTTTTTCGGCTTGGTGATCGTTTTTGCCGACCAGATCGCGCCGACTGATCCGCTCGCCCAGAATTTGGCCCAGCGCTTGAAAGCTCCAAGTGAAGCCCATATCTTCGGGACGGATGAACTGGGGCGCGATATTTTTAGCCGCGTGGTTCACGGCGCACGGATTTCGTTACCGGCCTCGTTTTTTGTGGTGTTTGTCTCCCTCGTAATGGGTTCGCTGCTGGGCGCGGTGGCGGGCTTCGTTGGCGGTTTCATCGACGAGGCGATTATGCGTATCGCGGATGTGACGCTGGCATTTCCTTCGATTGTGCTGGCGCTGGCGATTTCGGCTTTCCTCGGGCCGAGTTTGAACAATGCGATTCTGGCGGCGTGTATTGTGCTGTGGCCGGAATACGCACGGTTGATGCGCTCACAGGTGATCGTTATCCGGTCACATGAGTATGTGATCGCGGCGCGGTCATTGGGAATGCGCGAACCCTCGATTTTACTCCGTTATATCCTGCCGAATGCGTGGACACCGTTGATTATCAAGGCGGCGCTGGATGTGGGCAGTATCATCCTGCTGGTGTCGGCCTTGAGCTTCCTTGGTTTGGGCGTGACTCCGCCTGCACCGGAGTGGGGCGCGATGATCTCGTTAGGGCGCACCAAGTTTTATAATTGGTGGCTGGCGACGTTCCCCGGTATAGCAATTTTGTGTGTGATCCTCGCGTGTAATCTGTTGAGTGAAGGCTTGCGCGACTGGCTCGATCCGAATTACTAAATAGTCGTCAGCTATCAGTCTCCAGTCGACAGCTAAAACAAAAGCCAGAATTTGAACCGCAGAGAAAGCGTTTGTGTCAAAATTGCCATATCTGAATGGCGGTTTTGGTGAGTTTTTGTGTCAATTCGGCGGATTACTCGGCTAGAGTTGCGTCAATTCAAGAAGTTGGATGTCCGACGACAAGATTGCCAATCCCCAGATTTAACCACGGACACTATGAAAGAAGTTCACACCCAAAGATATAAACACCCTATCCATAACCCCCACCCCAGCCCTCCCCCGCAAGCGATGGAGGGAGCAATGCAAGTTATTTTCAGCGCAGACCCCGCGAGAACTCATAAACTTATTTTAGTGCGAAAATTTGTTCTGTGTCAATGCGATTCGGTTCGAGTTTTCAAACCTAACAGGCTAAGTTTAAACGGTTGCCCTACGCTTTGTGATAACTGCTTGTTAGAGATTTCCCTTCTTCGTAGAATACAAGCAACCATCCAATATGCGATTCTTTAGGATTATCCCATGTTCAATCCTAGCTTTCGCCGTTCAATGATTGCTATCTCGCTCATAGTCATTGGTTTGATGAGTCTCATTAGCCTCTCTATGAGTGCGCCATCTCAAGCGGCTGACGAGGTAAATGCTACGCTGGACACAAATGAAAGTCTCTCCACTGCTCAACGCCGTGCTGATGAGGCACAAAGTCTGTATTGGGCGGCAGAAGCAAAAATCAATTTTGATCATGGCGATCCATTCACGGCTTACACCTTAGCGATCCAATCCAATAGTATCCCTAACCCTCCCGTTCAAGCACAACGTACATTGAACGATATTGCTTATGCATCTGGCCCACGGATGACGATTGGCAAACATGTAGAACACAATCTCTTTACTAAAGATTGGCGTTATATGTTTTCACTTTCGAATCAGAGTGAAATTGTCATGTGGGAGGTGGCAACCGGAAAGGCGATACAACAATATACTGCGGTAAGAGATTATGGTATCGAGGATATTGCGCTTAGTCCTGATGAGCGTTCGATCCTTGCTGTTGGGATAGCAGGACAGATTTTAGTATGGGACGTGGTGACAGGTAAAGAAATTCATCGGATTGAGGGAAATGGTCTCGTAAGCCTTTATCCTGCACACGCACAGTTTAGCCCTGATGGCAGCAAGGTAGTGACGTTTGGGAACGGGCCAGATATTACTGCTCCAAATATAAGTGTATGGGACATCGTTACGGGTAAAGAATTGTATCGCTTACCGGGGAGTACACCACATTTCAATCCTGATGGGAAAATACTGCTCATCGTTACAAGCATATCTGGACATGGACTTGAAGTTTATAACGCCAGAACTGGTGAGGAGATAATGGGTTTTGGCGATGATGTCGGCATAATTTCAGATGCCATTTTTAGCCCGAACGGCACACAAATTCTGTCGTTTGGAAGTCAGTTGGTTTTATGGAGTTCAGCAGGCCGTCTCATCCATCAATTCACGGGACACGATCCGAATGCTTCAGTTGATACCGCTCTTTTTAGCCTTGATGGAAAGACGCTGGCTTCAAGCGACAGCAAAGGCGGGGTTATCATCTGGGATATGAATGATTTTAGTGAGCATGGTCACCTGAATGGGTTTGATTCGGCGGTTGATTTCATATTCAGCGCGGATGGGCGTAAATTGCTGACCGAGTCGGTTCATATCTTTGGGGCATGTGCGGATTGTGCTTCTGTTATTTATCAGTCAGCTCGTCCTCGAGTCATTTTGTGGGATGTTCAGTCACGTTCTCCTATTCGCGAGTTTACACACCAGCGATTTAACCTCAACCTTGTGGAATTCGAACCTGTAACAATTGACCATGCACAACTCAGCCTTGATGGCGAACATGTTGCGACATTGAGTGAGGGCAGTGTCATTTTGTGGGACACGGAAAATGGTCAATTGATTCATAATTTCACAGGGCAATATGTAGATTTGAACGCCTACGGTTTTGACCAAAGCGTGAATGGCATGGTTTACAGTCCAGACCGTCAGTACGGGATAACCATGAGCAATGCCAATTACAATAGCAAAGGTGTAGTAATCTTATATGATCTGAAAAGCAGTAAACCGTTATTGAATTTTGATCAGCATACAGGGCCAATCCGCAGCGCGGTTTTTAGTCCCGATGGTCAGAGTGTGGTGTCAGGATCAACCTTCGGAGAGATGATCCAATGGGATGTTAAAACACGCCAGATCATTCGGCGCTTTGAAGGCCAAGCAGGGGATGTGATGGCGCTAGCTTTTAGCCCCGATGGTCACATGATTGTCTCCGCTGCCAGTAACGAATATTCAGGTCATCCTGAGTTGGTATTGTGGGATGTGGTAACGGGCAAGGAAATCCGCCGTTATATCGGTCATTCTGATGTCGAGCGTATCTACAGCGTGGCGTTTAGTCCTGATGGTCGTATGATTGTTTCGGGTGCGACTGATGATTCGCTCAATAATCAGGATGAATATTATTCTCCTGATGGCCCACACCCTGAATTAATATTGTGGGATGTGGCAACAGGCAAAGAAATTCGTCGTTTTGTCGGGCATCGTGGAAATATTTATTCGGTTGCCTTTAGCCCTGATGGAACGAAAATCCTTTCAGGCGGTGGTCCGATTGGTGCAAATGGTGAGCTTTTCCTGTGGGATATCGGAAGTGGGATGCTTATAAATCGTTACATTGGCGCGTTTTGGGCTATAAGACACGTTAGCTTCAGCGAAGAAGGGCACTCGATCCTTTCAGTGGGGGATTATGAGCCTGAACCCATTCTGTGGCGGTTTGATAGTGTTGATGAGACTATCCAATGGACGCTGGCTAATCGAGTTGTTCCTGCGCTCACTTGCGAGCAGCGCCAATATTATCGTGTCGCGCCAGTATGCAACGGAAATACTTTACCTCTACTCACACCCTTTCCTACTCTAGAGTCGTCTCCGACGACCAATTTGACCCTGACAACGCCGACTTTGACCGCAACGGTAACGCCGACTATTCCAACGCTTACACCCTCGCTAACACCTGTTATTCCGACTGAAACACCGACTACAACGCCTTCGATAACGCCAAATCAGGCAACTTTAGACGCGGGATCGACTGCGCTTGCTGCCAAACGTACTGCACGAGTTGAAATGACTGCGACCAACCGTGCAGGCGCTTTATTAACCGCTACCGCAGTGACTTTTACTCCTACACCGACATCCAATCCAAGTACGGAGGCGGTGGTCGGTTCGCAGCGCGATGTCCTTGATCCGCCGACGTGGAAAGTCTGGCGCTATCAGGGAACGGCGAATGAAGTAGTGACGATCACCCTCAATGCGGATAAACCTGACGGCTTATTGTATGCCTATTTCGTGCTGCGGGGACAGGATGGTACGCTGCTGGAAACGGTCAACGGGCTTGAACCGAGACGCACGGTTGATGCCCAACTGCAAAATTATCGGCTGCCTTATACGGGGACGTATCAAATTGAGATTCGCAGTCGGGGTATGAGTAAGGGTGCTTATACACTGACAATTGAGTCGTTTGGCTTCAGAACAGCGACCCCAAGTGCTACATCATCAGCGACGGTTACACCATTTATGCGACCAACTTTCAATGTAACCACATTGACCGCACAAGCCGCAGCGAATGAGACTGCCGTGATCTTAACCGAACGTAGTATCAAGGAAACGATTACCGCTCAAGCGACGATTACGCTCACGCCGAGTTCTACTGCTAGCGCGACACCGCTGCCACCGACGGCCACACCGACATCGAATTTGGCGACGCAGACAGCACAAGCGGCAACTGATGATGAGTATCGCGCGGCAACGCAAACCTCATCGTTGTTAACGGCGACAGTGGTGACATATACGCCAACACCCACACCGACGTAATTATGGATATGCGGATTTTTGGGTTTGATTAGGTGCGGGCGGGATGAATCCCGCCCCTACGAAGAAAATGCGTCAACGTAATGAGAATTTAGGGTGCACAGCCGTGTGCCCCTACAATGGACGGTCTATTGCGGGACGGCGACGCCTTCGAGTTCGGCGTTGGCGGTGACTTTATTGACGGCCTCGCCCATGCGGATGACCGCGCCTGCCCACGAGAGTCCACTGCCAAAGGCGACCATGCCGGTGACATCGCCGGATTTGAGGCGGCCTTCCTCGATGGCTTCGACTAAGGCCAGTGGAATCGAGGCGGTTGAGGTGTTGCCATATTTATGCAGGTTGATAAAGAATTTATCCATTGGCAGATTGAGTTTGTCGGCTGCGTATTCGATGATGCGCAAGTTGGCTTGATGCGGAATAATCAAGTCAAGATCAGCCGGAGACAGGCCCGCGCTGGCGGCGATGTTGCTGATGCAGGTGATGAGTTTGCGGGTGGCGAACTTGAACACTTCCTGCCCGTTCATGCGGATGTACATCTCACGATTATCGACGACATCCTGCGACATCGGTTTGCGCGTGCCACCGCCGGGAACCATCAAGTGCCGGGCGTGTTCGCCATCTGAACCGAGTTCGAAGGCCATGATTCCCGCGTTGGTTTGAGTCGGTTGCAGGATGACGGCAGCCGCTCCATCACCAAAGAGGACGCAGGTCGAACGGTCGGTGTAATCAATGGCGTAGGAGATGAGTTCAACACCGATGACGATGATGTTTTTATAAGCGCCGGTCTGGATAAATTGGCTGGCTGTGACGAGTGAGTAAACCCATCCTGAACAGCCTGCGGCTAAGGTCAGCGCGGGGCATTTCGCGCCGAGTTCATGCTGTATAAGGTTGGCGGGCGCAGGCAGCAGATAATCGGGTGATGAGTTGGCGACCACAATCAAGTCGAGGTCGGCGGGTGTCAGTCCAGCAACGGCCAGCGCTTCATGGGCAGCGGCGCAGGCCATGCTGGTGGTGGTGTCGTTCTCGGTACGAATATGGCGTTCCTTAATGCCGGTGCGGGCGGTAATCCATTCGTCACTGGTATCGACCATTTTTTCCAAGTCGGCATTGGTGATAACCTTGGTCGGGACGTACTTTCCCCATCCGGTAATTTCGGCACGCGGCATCATATTTATCAACTCCTCAATGGCAATAAATGTTTACAAACGTCAGTTTTTAGTCAGCCGTCTATATCTAGATACAGGTATTGTATCCGCAGAGTGAGTAATTTGCATAACGGAAATGTTAAGTGATGAAAGGGTGAGGAAGATAAACCCTCCCCAAGCGAGGGAGGGAATTATTCACGTGATCGAAATTAAGGTTGTTGCAGGGCGGGGATATCCTGCGCTTCGTGGCGGGCATCTTCGATCAAACGGCGGCGGTTGAGCAGCACAAATCCGGCGACTAAGGCAATGCCGGCGGCGATTTGAACACGCGGCGGCAGATGACGCACCCGATTAACGATGTTGCTGCGGTGGGTTCCGACCAGATCACTGCGCAGACGGTTGACAAAACGGCGAGAGGGCTGCGCGCCGACTAAGGTCATGTGCAGTTTGCGGACAATTCCGACGAGTCCCTCGACTTCAGTTTTGGGAACGGCGTAACGGCTGACGATGCTGTCCAAGTTGGTGCGTTCGTCCGCCAGAAGGGCATCGGTCACGGCAGAGAGTAAGTTTTCCAGTTCGTTGTGGTTCGTCACAGTTTAGTTGCCTTCTGTTCGTTTAATCTCGGAATTGGCGGCTGGTGTGCGACCGGGCGCACCAACACGGGTGTGCTGCATTTCAATGTCATCGCGCAGGGCTAAGAGTGTCCGATGATACAGTGACTTAATGGCCCCCTCGGTTCGATCTAAAATCTCGCCGACCTCCGCATTCGATAAGTTAGAGACGAACTTTAGATACAGTAACTGCTGTCGCTCTTCCGGCAGGCGGGCAATCGCTGCCAGCAGAGCCGTCCGCTCCTCTTTGTCTTCGGTGGCGGAGTCGGGCGAGTCGAAGTGCAAGTCCGGCCCGATAAATTCTTCCAGCGGGATTATCTTGCGCCGTCCACGATCTCGATGCCAGTTGGCGACCAGATTATGGGCGATGCGATACAACCACGCTTGGAACGGTACACCTCGCTCGGTATAGTTTTCGATATGCGCCATGGCACGGTGGAAAACGGCTGCCGTTAGATCTTCCGCATCTTGATGATTGCCGGTGCGGTAGTAGATGTACTTATAAATTTTCTCGATATAGCGTTCGTAGAGGACACCGAAAGCGGTTTGGTCATTTTTCGCCAGCAGCACCAGTTCCGAGTCTTCCAGCGCGGTTAAGTCGAGCTGTTTGGGTTTGCGTCTAAATATGTTCATCAGCAGTAATAACCCTCTTGGTTATCAGGAGTTGCGATTGTTTAACGGATAGGTGAAGGGTTTGCTGTCAGCAAACGCCTACATTATTTACACGTCTATATACGCAAGCAACTCCGTTGCGTTTCGATGGGTGTTATTCGCCACGCGGCGCGGCGGTAGCAGCCGTTTCCCATCCTGATTGATAATCCGGTTGGGCTTCGATGGAGCTTCGCGAATAGCCGTTTTGTCCCCAATAGATCGATGCATCATACTGCGGAAGCTGGCGGCGCAGCCTATCCAGTTCAGCCCACGCCGTTACGCGCGAGACATTAAACGAAAAGGCGAATTGGCCGTCACCTTTGACCTGTCTATCCAATAGGCTCAACTGTCTCGCCAGCCACTGTCCTGCCCAAGTATTGACGACGGTATCCGGTTTGGATTCCTGCCACAAGGGGATGACGGCTGGTACAGCGTCCGCCGAGAGGATGTTAAGGAATGCGATGTCGAGTTCTTGCCCATCATGGTAGCGGGCGATGTTGCGGTCAGCGATGTAACGATCCACGTTCATCAGGTTGAGCGTGCCGACATAACCAATGGTGGACAGCACCAAACCCAACGTGAAAATGTTCAGCCGAAGACGGAAGACTGCCAGCACATAAAAGCCGAACAGCACAGCCAGCCACAGCATAAAGACGTGGGTATAAACTCGCAGTTGGGTGAAGCCAAAGGCTTCTTCGTAAAGCCACATGCGCTGCGAAGCCGACACCAGCATGATGCTGGTCAGGCCGACAATCAGCAAGGCCAAGACTCGGAAGATCATATTTTCGCGTTTGCCCTGCCGAACACTGACATGATCCAATATCAGCGACAGACCCAGCGTCAGCACCGAAACCGCAACCAACTCAAAAAAGCCGCGACGGGCATACTGGGCGTAGGTGATGTTACCGACTTCGATGGTGCGCTCGCCGCCGAAGAAATAGGCGAATTGAATGGCGACAAAAGCCCCGAACAGCGCCACAACGCTGCCCATGATGATGCCGCTTTCGACCATGCTGAGTTTGAAACCGGGCTTCGACTTGGGTTTGTGGTCCGCAAGCACTGCCTGATCTTCGGCATCGTCCGTTTCGGGTGTTTCTGGCACAGCGGTTGTCATTGGCTCGGCTTCAGGGCGGCGTATGAGGCCGAAGCCTAATGAGCCGGTAACAACGGTTGCCAGCGAAGCGGTAAAGAGCAAATGGCCGATAGTATCGTCTAAATATTCCAAACCTAATGCCCGTCGTACGCCCTCGAAGGCCTGATTAACATAATTGGCAAAGACGGCATCGGCTGAACCGAGCAGCACCGCAAAAACCAGCACAATCGGCAGCGCAAAGATGCCACCGCGTATGACTGCGGCAAGGACACCTCCGCGTTGATGCCGTTTTTCACGCAGCCATGACCATGCGTGTGCGCCTTCAATCAGCGCATTCGGCAGCAGCATGAAGCCGGTTTCCATCAGTGCTGTGGTATAACCGCCAACCGATTCAGTATCCAATGGTCGTGCTACCGCGAGATAGTAAAGACCAACCGCCCCTAAAGTCAGCACAGCGATGATATTGATGGTCATAATCAGTTCGTCGTCACGAACGGCCACCATGACTGCCAGAAAGATGAGCGGCAGGAGCGGCCATAGATTGCGCCAATAAATGGTTTGCCCTGCCGGACGGGCTAAGAATAGTACCAACCCGACCGACAGCAAAATAAACAATGGAAAGGAAACACCAATGGCATGATCGAAAAAAAGTAGCGTACCGAACAGCCCCATAGCAAGGCCAGCCGCGACAGCGATGACTGCGAATGATCGTCGCTCCATATAAATTCTCCCTCGCCTCTATAATCGTCAATAAGATGAATAGACGTAGATTCATCTTATGAGGTTCCTAATGACGCATACCAGTCCCCAATATTCAGGGGTTAGGCGCTGCATCTTTCGAACATCATACAATTTGCGCTTGGATTTTCCTTGGCGCTGCGGCCTACGATTGATCTACGGAGGGAAAAACTTGAGAGATTTTGAGAGGTTTGTGGAGACGACATTCTGCGGTAGGCAATAATCATTCTATTAATCTGGAGTGATTGTATTTCATGATAAGGGCACACAGCCGTGTGCCCCTACAGAACCAAGACAACCCATTATAAAAATCTTAAGCGAAATCTTCGCCGATTAAATCCATGTTGATGCCAATGGCGGCAAATGCGCCTTGCGAAGACGCGAATATGAGTTGGCGCGCCCCAAAAGATATATCGCCCGCTGCATAAATGCCTGTGACGGTTGTACGCCCCTGCCAGTCAATTTTGACGACACCATTCTGATTCACTTCGCAACCTAAATGTCTCGTAAAATCCGAATGTGGCGTGGTGATTGGGGCGATAAAAATGGCTTTGCGAGCCAGAGTTGACCCATCAGCGAACACAATTTGTTCAATTTGTGTAGCGCTGCCTTTGACGCTTTCAATGGGCGTTTCGATGACACGAATATCATGTTTAGCTAATAAAGCGCGTTGTTCCGCTGTAAATTCAGATGCGCCATTGGAACAGATAACCAGATCAGCCGTCAACACGCGCAGCAGTTTTGCGATATGTAATGCGCCTTCACCCTTATTGATAATGGCGACCGGTTGATCGCGCTGTTCCCATCCATCGCAGTAGGGACAGTGAAAAACGCTCGTTCCCCAAAATTGATCGATTCCGGTGATGGGCGGCAGGGTGTCCTTCAGACCGGTTGCCAATAATATTTTTCGCGCCGTATGTTGGCTGCCGTCGGCAAGCGTCACCGTGAAGTATTGACCATCTGGCATAACCTGTGTGACTTCGCCAGATTGGAGCGTGACGGTTTCATAAGGACGTAACTGCTCTTTGCCAATGGCGACTAATTCGGCAGGTGACATTCCATCCCGCGTGAAGAAACTGTGCGACGCATGAGAAAAACGGTTGGCTGGCTTCTGCGAGTCAACAATCAAGACTTTGCGCCGAAAACGCCCGAGATAAATCGCCGCACTAAGACCGGCTGTGCTGCCACCGACAATTATCGTATCGAACATAAAAACCCCTTTAATTGATATTTCGTATCAATTAGATGCGATTGTCGCCAATTTCTTACGCCTGATGGTAGAACCAGATTGGATTAGAAAAGTGAAAGGTCGTCGCTGGCATCTCCCAAGATTAAGGTGCTTCACACCATTCTCATTTTTTTGCTTTAAAGTTCGTCATACAATGTTCAAAAGAATAGTCCTCTATGGGTTGTTTTCTGGTTACACAAGGAAGTTGAGCGTTTGCCGGAGATTGTACTGAATGACTCTTCTGAACAAATGGCGCAGCAGCTTTATCGTCATGGTGATATTGATGACGGCTGCCGTCGGACTAACACAAACCCAAGCGGCGGATGTTGAATGGGAAACTCGCTTTAACCACAGCCTCGGCATCAGTTTCCAACTGCCCAAAGGCTACGAACTCGAACCTTCCAGTTCCCTCATTTACACGAATGGTCAATCGACCATTGTGTTTCATGCCCTGCCTAACCGAAGTATTCACCGCATCGAATTGGATGCAGCTTGTCAGGGTGTTTCGATTAATTCTCCCGGTTATGATTATGAAATCGTCAACGGTGGCAAACATGCGATTTGCCTGTATACCAACCGGCGTAACCGTGAAAGTTATACCAGCATTATTGCCGAGAACCGGCGACGAACTTCCGGCGGCGGACGCTATGATTATCTGCTGGTCATTGCGCCGTCGGATGATTTGCTGCCGCTGACGGAAAGTATCATCTTCGAGGACAGCGTATCGGCTGTTGCCTATTTGGACGAAGCGCTGCGCACGATACACGCCAATTTTGTTTATCCCGATGCGGTAGACTGGAATACGGTTTACCAGACTGCGATGGCTTCGGTTGACCAATTCAGCACGTTGGATGATGCCCGTCAAGCCTTGAAAATTGTCTTTGGCATCCTGAACAAAGTGAGCGCACACCCCGCCCAAATCTTTTCACCCGATGATTTGAATGCGCGGGGCGGTTATGGCTTCGAAGAGCACCAGCTTGCCGGTGATAACTTCCAAACCGTAACGCTGGTTTACCCGAATTCACCGGCTGACAAGCAGGGCATCGAAGTCGGTGACCATATTGAGACCATCAACGGCATCAGGGCGGTTGATGCCCCTGAACCTGATGGCAGCAAGACCATCCGCTTGGAAGTGACCCGACCGGGAAAATTCGGCACGCTCAATTTTCGTCTGGTGCCGAATTATTACAGCACGTCGCTGCCGGTTAATGGACGCAGACTCACCGACCAGATCAGCTACATCGAAACCTACAGCGCTGGTGCCAGCGGCGAAAATCTGACTTATCCCAACGATGCACAGCAGTTGATTCGCAAGTTGGATAAGAGCAATACCTGCGGCTGGATTGTCGATGTGCGGCGTAACCCCGGTGGACAGGCGCTCGTCATGAGTATGGCGCTGGCTCCTTTACGCGGCAACGGACGCTGGTTCGGTCTGAAAAATATCACGGGCAGCGTGCAGTGGTACGATTATCAGGGCAACGGTTTTCCGTCGATTACCAAAAACAGTTTTGTGGTTAGTCGTCCTTACACGGTGCAAAATTCTGCGCCGCCAGTCGCGGTTTTGACCAGTCCTTACACTGCCAGCATGGGTGAGATGACTGCGTATATTTTCAAGAGCCGTACTGACGCGCCGACACGCATTTTCGGGGAAGCAACAGGCGGTTATTTGAGCGATGGTTTGAATATTATCCGCTTGTTCGACGGTTCGGTGATGGACATCGTCAGTGCTTTAGGTATTGCACCGGATGGCACACCTTTGCCCAAGAACATTCAACCGGATGAAGTGGTGTTGACCGACTACAGCCTTTACGGTACGGATGATGATCCGGTGATTAAAGCAGCCGATGCTTGGTTGATGAGCCAACCCCAATGCCAGTCGCAGCAATCTCCACAGAACTTGACGCAAAACCAACCCGGCATCCAGACCGGGCAGGAAATACGCTTGGTCGCGACCAGCGCCGGAATCGTCAACATTCGTTCCGGTCCGGGTACAGATTACGACATTGTGTTGAAGCTGGCGAATGGCACCCGCTTGGAGGTCATCGACCGCAGCGCAGACGGCACATGGTTGAATGTGCGTTTTGAGGGCGGTGAAGGTTGGATTTCGGCCTCATTGACCCGCACAGCGAACAGTTCCACCAATTAGTACCTTCAAATGCAAGAGGTTCATCGGCTTCAAACCCGTGAACCTCTTTTGGGTTACCGTGTTCGAGCATCTTACTTCAGCAGCATGACAATCAACTGCGCCATGATGATCTTGACGATGATGGCCAGCGGATAAACCGATGCGTAGCCTGCGTTGGGCAAGTCATTATCAGCTTGTTCCAGCGTGAAACCCAGCACAGCCGGTTGGGTCTGCAATCCGGCTAACATACCGATCACCATACCCATAGGTATCTTAAGCAGTTTGTAGCCGATCCAGAGCGTGAGCGTCGAGACTACAAAGACGATCACCGCGCCTACCACGAATATCGGTAGACCATTCCCTTGCACGAAGGTTGTGACGAAGGCATAGCCCGAGCGAGTGCCGACACCCGCCAAAAAGAGAATGAATCCAACTTGGCGTAACGTGAGGTTAGCGCTGTAGGGCAAGTTCCAGACCAGCGGGCCAGTGCGTCCTAATGTGCCGAGTACCATCGCGACAAGTAATGGGCCGCCTGCCGCGCCGAGCTTGAGGGTTAATCCGCCCGGCAGCGGAAACGGAATCGTTCCAAGCAGTAAACCCAGTGTTAAACCCAAACTAAAGGTCAGGAAATCAATCTCGCTCAGCATCCGATACGAGTCGCCAAAGAACTGGCTGATGCCGTCCATCTGGTTGCGGGGCGCGACGACGCGAATGCGATCACCCAACTGCAAAACGGTGTTTTCCTGTGGCAAAAACTCGCTGTCACCCCGTTTGATGCGGGTGGCCAAAGCTCCATACTGCTGGTAGATATTCAAATCTTGGATGCGATGTCCGGCAACGGTTGGATTAGAGACAAATACCCGCCGGAAATCAATCTGGTTGCGGTCATAATCCAACTGCTGGCTGTGGACTTCGCCCAAAAAGCTGGTGACACTCTCAAGCTGATCTGCCGGGCCAATGACGCTCACCAAGTCGCCGTCGCATAAATGATCACGGACATTCGAAAGGGACAATTGATTTTGATGCTGCAAGCGCCCAAAGATGACATCCCAATGATGTTGATGGGCCAGCTCGCCAATTGGTATGGAGGTCGCTTCGGGGCAGGTGACGCGTATCGTCCGGTTCTGGATATGGATTCCAACTTCTAATTGGGGGGCATTTTTGGCATCCTGCTTGTAATCAATCTTGAACCATCGCTGTAAGCAGGTAATTGCCAGAAGTGCGGAAATGATTCCCATCGGATAAGTGACGGAATAACCGATGACCGGTTCGCTCAACAGATGATCCAGATTCGCCTTATCACCAAAGTTTTTGATGTAATCTAACGAGCTGGCAAGAGCCGGTGTATTGGTGAAGTTGCCCGAGAACATACCGGCTGTCAGCCCCGGACTGAGGTTTAACAATACATGAGCGCCGAGCGTCAGCAGCGCACCCAAAACCAACATGCTGACGACCAACACGTTATAACGCAGACCTTTACGGCGCAGCGACGCAAAAAAACTGGGGCCGCTGCTCAGACCAATGGTATACACGAACATTACCAAACCCAATTGGTAAATGACTTCCGGAAGCTTTAGGTTCGGGTCAAGGGCGCCGACCGCCAGCCCCACGAACAGCACGGCAGCCACGCCGAGGCTGATCCCTTTGAACTTGATTCGCCCGAGAGGATAGCCAATGGCAGCTACAAAGAACAAAGTGAATAGAGGGTTATCGATGAGAAACTGAATCACGGTTGTATCCCCTAATTGGATTGATATTGGGTTGTTGCAAAAAGTACTGTCGAGAACAAAAGGTGTGTTGCTTTTTTTGAGTGTCGAAGACTGTTAAAATGGTATGTGAAAGGGAGAATTGGGGTAAGAAACAACTGTCATGCCTTTTTGTGACGAACTTCACAATGTGGCTAAGGGTCTTAATTCTAATCAAAAAGAGACACACAGGTGTCTCTTTTATTTAGGGCTTTATGATGACGGCGGCAGTGATTGATAACGTCTGCCGCCGTCATCATTGCTAACGGACGTAATGGCGAAGTTGATCGGCGATTGCACTCTTGGGATAATGTTTCAAGGCCGCTGCTAAATCCTCGTGGGTGATCATGTAGCCTTTGCTGTTGGCGAAATCCACCACTCCGTCTAAGCTGTTGGGAGAGGCGACCGCGAACTGGGCTTGAAACTTGGAATCGTATTCCAGCTTCTCGATAAAATCCTGAGCCTGCATGGTTGTGACAGCCATTATCGTTTCCTTTCGTAGATTGAGTCTCGTCGGAAAATTTAAATAGGCTTCGACCACGGTTACGGATGACGACTGGAAGTGAATAGGGTGAAAATCAGTGGAGATTTGCTTTGTGGGACAACGTCGCAGCCGAGATAGTGGTCACACATTACAATTTATATTATAGGCACTTCATTTTTACACACAACAGGCTATATGTCCTATTTTTAATCGGTAAGCGTGGCTAACCGTTCCCTGAAACGCGCTTGATTGGTGGCAGTGCCAATAACCTATATTTGTGCCAAATTTGCTTATTGCGGGTCTTTCTAGGGATGATCATACAGGTAGAAAACGTAATCCTGCGGCCCGGTTTTGACACCTAGATCATTCAGTAAACGCAGAATTTGGGCGCGGTGATCGGTGGCATGGTTCGCCACATGCAGCAGCACCTGCCACATGATGAGGTTTGCGTCCTCGCCTTGCAGCGGCTTGCTGGACAGCATATCGTCGCTGATACCCGCCAGATAATCGCGCATACGCGCCTCGACTGCATCGCCAAATGCCCGAACGAGGGCGCGGTCGTTCGTGTCTGGCGGATTGAGTTCGGGCGCGTTTTGATGCCCACGCAGATCACTAAACCATGCGTTATCCACGCTCATGACATGGACGATCTGGTTACGAACAGAGCCATACGAATAGCTGCTGGCTTGGGTGAACTGCTCTTGTGAAAGCGGCTCGATATACCGGTCCCATAGACTGCGGTTTTCGCTGAAGTGATACTCGTAGAAACTGCGAAAGTCATCAGCATTCATATCGCTCTCCTGCTCTATATATGCGGCAAAATCTGACAGCTTATGATAGAACAAAAGTGCGAAAATGGCAAGTTGGAGTTTGGTTTGAAATCCGGTTTCCCTCCCATTAAGAAATAGATGCAAAACTCAGCATCACGATACGTTTGTAATCGGTTAGCATTCCATTTTCGAAAACAAACGGAAAATTGGTTCAAGCCTGATTTATAGGTTTTTTAGATCATCTGCTCAAGCCGTTTTGTTCATCAGTATCGCTGTTTTTCGGCTAAAATCATCTCATCACGACAAAAATCGTAATCTTTCACCGTAATGTTGCCTGTTATCGCCTGTTTATCAGGTTGCCGTATAACGGACAAGGCACACCTTGTCCCTACATCATTCAATTTGCTTCGATCTATAGACAAACAACTACAGACCATAGATTTTTTACTATCGACTGCTGCCCGTAGCTCTGCCGTAGGTATTCCATCGAATGCCATTTCTCCGAAGCATGTTAAGCTAAGACCAATCACACATTCGGAGACTTTTTTCATCATGTACCGCTTATTTTGTGCTGTTATCGGTTTGCTGCTTTTTGTGACTCCCATCGCCGCCCAAGATGCCACGCCTGAACCCATTCCCGATGCTATGCCGCTGATTGACGAAGGTCATCAGGACATCGTTAACATCCTGTTGATTGGTGCTGCTACCAACAACCCCAATAACCCCGGCCTCACCGATTCCTTGATGATCATTTCCATTAACCGCACGGCTGGTGTTGTTTCGGCTGTGTCGATCCCCCGTGACCTGTACGTTTATCTCGGTCGATTTAAGATGCAAAAGATCAACACGGCTTACTTCTATGGTGAAGAAAACCGTGTCGAAGGTGGTGGAATCAAAACGCTGGCCGACGCCATTTTGTATAACCTTGGCCTGAAAATCGACTACTATGTTCGTGTCAATTACACCGGTTTTGGTGACATTATTGACGCTCTCGGTGGAATCAATATCACCGTTGATTGTGTCATCCGTGACTGGAAGTTGAAGTCGCCTGAACTGGACAAACAGGTAGCTGATAACTACGAAATCTATACCATGGATATTGGCCTGCAATACATGGATTCCGAATTGGCTTTGTGGTATGTTCGCAGTCGCAAAACCAGCAGTGACCTTGATCGTGGTCGTCGTCAGCAGGATATGCTCCGTGCCATCTGGCGTAAAATTCGTGCCAGCAATATGCTCCAAACTCTGCCGCAAACATGGAATGTTCTCTCACAAAATGTCATCACCAATATGACTCTGGCTGACGCTGCTGGTATGCTGCCGCTGGCTTTGACCATCGATACCAGTGACATTCGTTATTTCACATTTCGCCAGAAGCATGAAGTTGTCAACGCATATTCGCCGAAAGGTCAGGCTATACTCGTTCCGCAACGTGAAGCCATCACTGAATTGATGCAGCAGGTCGTCCTGCCGCCCAACGCCAGCCAGATTAAACCACAGCGACCGACGATTGCTGTCGTGAATGCCAGTGGTATGAAAACGCTGGATCAAGTCGCCGCTGATCGCCTCGAACTCGAAGGCTTTAAGACCACCATCATCAACGAAGATAATGTCCAATATCGCCAATATGACCACATCATCGACTATACCGGTGCTACTAAAGGCAGTCCTATCGGCAAAATCGCCAAGATTCTCCGTGTCACAGACGACGGCATTGAGATCACGCCTGATGCTAACCGCCAGTACGATTACAAGGTGTATATCGGTGCCATGTACAAGTATTGGTCATGCACCCGTGATGTGCTTCAACCCAAGCCTGATCCGATTGAAGCTACACCACAGGTCGATGGCTGATTTGCTCGATTGAAATATGCTATGATGTGGCTCAAGTTCTTGAACTTTGAAAGGTTTTTGAGCCATGCCGGTCACTATTCGAACAGCCATCCCTGAACAGGATTTTGACATGGTTGCCGAAATATTGAGCCTTGCTGAGCATGAACTTGTCACGAAGGAGCAACTGCTCGAAAATCAAAAACATGTTCCTATTGGTCAAATCCAATACCAAATTGTGGCTGAAATGGACAGCAAAATCATTGGTTATGGCACGGTATTTCATACGCCATGGATGAAAGACAATCGGTTTCTGGTCAAGGTTTGGACGCATCTCGACCAGCAGAACAAAGGCATTGGCAAGCAGCTTTACGACACCGCATTTGCTTTCGCCCAATCCAACGGTGGTCAGACATTTGAAAGCAACGTGTTTGATAACGAACCACACTCACTGCGTTTTGTCGAAACACGCGGCTTCAAAATCCAACGGCATCTATTTGAGTCGGTCATCGACCTGACAACCTTTGATGCCAGCCGGTTTGATGGTGTTATTGAGTCCGTCAAGCAAAGTGGCATTCGATTATTTTCGCTGGCTGAAGTCGGTAATACGCCGGAAAATCTCCGTAAGCTCTGGGAAGTTAATTACGCCACATACATGGATGATCCCGGTACAACTGGCACATTTCCTAATTTTGACGAGTTCCAAAAAATGACCATTGAATCCCCTTGGTTCAATCCGGAAGGTCAATTTCTAGCGGCTGATGGTGATACGTATGTCGGCCTCGCGGCGATCCGCCACTATCCTGAAAAAGAGTCTTTTTACAACATGATGACAGGTGTTATACCTGCTTATCGTGGACGTAAAATAGCCCTTGCTCTCAAGTTGATGACTATCAAATATGCTCAGCAGCATAACGGCAAGACGATGACGACTGATAACGACTCGCAGAATGCGCCGATGTTAGCCATCAATCGCAAGTTAGGGTATGTGCCAACACCCGGTGTTTATCGTTTGTCTAAGGACTAAAACAGCAACAAAAAAAGGCGACCTGTAAGCCGCCTTCTGTACGGTAAATGTTCGAATCTCAGCCTAAAGTTGTCTGCCAATCAGCATCGGTGGTTTCGGCTATACAGCCAATGATCTCGTTGATGCTGGCATCGGCAGGTAGATGATAAGTCACACGGTCGCTCCATACTTCATCACCACCGATGACAATCATCGGTTCAGCTTGCACCGACGCCAAATGGAAGTAAACTTCCTCAGCAATTTCCGGAACCGTTTGGGCATCCATCAGAATGACATCCGGTAGATAGCTGACGTACATGCCTAAGGCTTCAGTATCCGTTTGCGGTTGGTAGACCCACCAACCCAACGGTTCAACAGCATTCAATAACTGTGTACCTTGTTCACTATTACCGACGAATAAAATCATTGGATGTTGAGCAGACATGATGAGACTCCTTCATTGATGCGTGGCGCACGAAAGACGCCGTCTTCCTGTGGAAGTGAGTTAAAAATGGGATAAAAATGGACGGAACTAGATGATGAGAAGGCTTAATCTTGGCCTGACTGTTGGTGTTCGTATTCCACCAGCGCCTTTTTATTCCGAACCGAACGCTCGCTGTAGTATTTGGTGGCCTTACCATCTTTGCACTCGGCACGATGGCAGGGAATGATAACGGCGGTGTGATTGGCATTGACCGCCTCGGCGACTGCACGCGCCGCTTTGGGATGGCCGATCATTGAAGCAATTTCGCCGTAGGTTCTGGTTTCGCCGTAGGGGATTTCCAGTAAGGCCGTCCAAACTTTCCATTGGAAGGCTGTACCCTGAACATCAAGCGGTAAATCGGTATGGGGTCTTGCGCCCTTCACGAATTCCAACAGGGCTTTTACCCAATCGCACGCTACATCGGCACTCTCTTCAATTGTCGCTGCCGGATACTCATTCCGCAGGACTTGCTCAAGTTCAGCATCGTTATTGCCGATGTGTACGGCACAGATGCCCCGTTCGGTCATACCGACTAAGATACGTCCAAGGTGACAATCGACAATGGCATAGTGGATGAACATGCCCTCGCCACCTTTGCTGTAGGTCGCGGGTGTCATGCCCATGGTTTCGGGCGCATGTTCATACAAGCGGCTGCTTGATCCATAACCGGCGTTGTACATGGCGTTGGTGACATTTTCACCTTCGCGCAAACGGCTTTTGAGGTCTTTCAGACGGTTATAATCGGCATACTGACGCGGGGTAATGCCAACGACACGCTTAAAAGTGCGCTGAAGATGAAAAGGGCTGACGTTAAACGCCGCGCTCATCTGATCCAATGTCGGCAACTCGGCTGGCGATTCTTGTATAAACCGTGCTAAACGGTTTGCCAAATCGACATCAAAACGCTCTTTCCGTGAATTCAGCATTATCCCCTCCTATTATTTACAGTTTAAGGGATTTGGGTTGGCGAGTCTATCCGATTCTTGCGCGGTGGACTTACTTGGTCAGCAACGGTGTATTAAGGGTCAATTGAGAGATACTCTAGATATTGAAATTGGTCTCAGCGCATCACTATTTTATGGGAAGTAAATAAGATATCCTGCCTTGTCATGAAAAACAGTAAAGGGAAAAGGTCGTTCCTTTTCCCTAGTATAGTTATCTCGAACTGCGGCGGATACAGCTAGGTGTCCTAGTCTTAGGCTTGTTCATGTTCGCGTTGGAGCAGGGCTTGTTTGCGGGCTAATCCCCATTTGTAACCACCCATTGTGCCGTCTTGACGGATGACACGGTGGCAGGGGATGACGACCGCAATGTGATTGTTGGCGATGGCGCTGGCAACGGCCCGTGTGGCTTCGGGTTGACCCATTGCTTCGGCGATTTCGCTATAGGTGCGGGTTTCGCCGTAAGGGATCGCTTGCAGCGCTTGCCAAACACGCTGCTGGAAGGCGGTTCCGCGTATATCCAAGGGGAGTTCGAGGTGGGGCTGCTGGCCTTCGATATAAGCGAGGACACCGTCTAATGGTTCACGTAAACTATCACTGTCGGCTGTAATGTGTGCGCCGTGAAATTCGTCGTGGAGTTTTTCGACCATTGTGTCGGGTTCATCGTCGAGCATGACGGCACAAATACCCTTGTTGGTGGCGGCGGCGAGGACGTAGCCGAGTGAACTGGGGGCGATGGTATAGCGAATGGCTAAGCCTTGAGCACCACTTTTATAATCGGCAGGAGTCATGCCCAACTTTTCGGGGGCGTTTTCATAGAGGCGGCTGCTGGAACTAAATCCGGCATCGTAGAGGGCTTCAGTCACAGTGTCACCTGCTTTCAAGCGTGTTTTGAGATGGTCAAGGCGGCGGGCAGCGATATATTCACGGGGCGAAATGCCTAAAGTGCGTTTGAACATGCGTTGAAGATGCTGCGGGCTGATGACGACGACACTACCGAGTTGATCCAGTGATAGGCGCTGGTCAAGGTGAGCATCGATATAGCGGCAGATTTGTTCGGCGAGATCGGCTTCGAAGGCCTGTGTATTGGGGCTGCAACGTTTACAGGGACGGAAACCGGCAGCTTCGGCTTCGGCTGGTGTGCGATAGAACGTTACATTTTCACGTTTGGGTGTGCGTGCAGGGCATGATGGACGGCAGTAGATGCCGGTTGTACGGACGGCGGTGACGAATTTGCCGTCCTGTGTACGATCACGGTCAAGGACGGCTTGATAGCAGGCATTGTCATCTAAAATGGGGGTTGGCTTCATGCGTTTTTACCCTCGTTTCGTTAGTGATTAGACTAACAACAGCTTATCAGCATTACAAAAGAGGGACTATCCAATTATTGTCGTCAATGCGAGGAAGTTACAAGTAGCAAGTAGCAAGTAGCAAGTTACAAGATGCAAGAGCAATGCAAAGGCAAAATACAAATTGAACCACAGAGACACAGAGGAAGAGGAGAAAATCAAATGCAAGGGAGCAAATGTGCCTGATAAACAGGTGATATGAGGCTGTAATTGAACGAAAAAGACGATTTTTGAGGGAACGAAAATGAAAAAGACCTGCTTTGCAGGTGGAGCAGGTAAAAAAGGGCTTTTTTGAGGCCATTTATGAAGATAACGTTTGGAAGTTGAAACGGAGTTCGAACGATCAAACGTGAAAAACCGTGATAGAATTTTTGTTCTTAAGTTTGTGAAAGGGGATTACATGAGCCGGAGTGCACAAATTATGCCAGTCTTAGCCCTTCTTGTCAGAGGTAGGTATTTGACAAAAAATAGGTCAAATGTCGCGCCGCCGAGGGCTAAAGCCACACGGCTAACAGCCAGACAAGCGTACTGAAGGCGCTTCAAAGAGTCATTCGCTGGGAGGCAATTCAGCGACGAGTTTACGGGCTTGTTCAACGAGGGCATCTGCCCAATTGAGTTCCTTTTGCAGCCAGTCTAAATCGCCATATCGTGGTTCGAGTTTGAGGAGTTCTTGCCAGAAGCGATTGGCTTCGTCCTTGTTGCCGAGCGCGTGGTGGGTGACGGCGAGGCCAGCTAAAGCGTACTCATAATCTTCTTTTAGTTCATGTGCCTTTTGATAGTCAGCTAACGCCTCAGAGTTTCGCTTCAATTCCAAGTAGACTTCACCACGATTGGCGTACCAACTCGAAGCTTTCGGACTGAGTTCAATGGATTTCTCAAAATCGGCAAACGCACCGTCTAAATCATTTTTGCGAAAACGGGCAAAACCGCGATAAGCGTAGGCTGTGGAGTATTCAGGATTTTGTTCCAGAATTTGATTGTAAATGGTAATCGCTGTATCAAAATCTCGTTGACGAGCGTAAGCAAGCCCTTTATAAGCAATGGCATACCAATCATCCGGCTTGAGTTGAATGGCAGCATCAAACTTTTCGATTGCTGCTGAATAATCTCGTTTATTGAAATACACCAATCCTTGGTTGTAATAGGGATAAGGAGATTTGGGGTCTAACTCAAGAGCCTGTTCAAACTCTTTCATGGCTTCATCATATTTCTCTTGATGCCTGAAGGCTATGCCGCGATTGTTATAGAGGTTGGCATTTTTAGGATCTAATTCAATAGCTGTCGAATAATCGGCAATAGCCTCATCATAGTTTTTCAGCCTAATGAACAGAAAAGCACGTTCAAAGTAAGCTATTGCGGCTTTGGGTGCGAGACGAATGCCTTCGTCAAAACTCAGCTTTGCTTCGTCAAGGCGGTTCAAGCGACGGTAAACCGTGCCTCTATTTACAAGCCCATCAACGTAATTGGGGATTAGATCAATCGCTTTATTCCAATCATCAAGCGAGTCTTGGAATTTGCTTTCCTTCATTCTTATCATTGCTCGATTTGCGTAAGCAATACCTAAATTCGGGTTCATCTCTATTGCTTTATTACAATCCTTGGTAGCTTCATTATATTTGCCTAACTTGTAATAGACATGCCCACGATTGGCATAAGCCTCTGCTTTAGTTGTTCCAATCTCAATACCTTTGTTGTAATCCGCAAGTGCCTCATCAAGCTGTCCTCTCGTGTGGAGTATGCCACCCCGATTAAGATAAGCAGGCGCAAAATCAGCGTTCATTTCAATCGCAGCATTGAAGTCTCGGAATGCGCTATCAAAATCTTTTAGATCAATATATATAAGTCCACGTTCTGTCATTGCATCGGGATAGTTGGGCTTTAATTCGAGGCAATGATTGAAATTTTCCAATGCCAGCTCATACTGACCAAGCCGCGCATAAGAAACACCACGATTTAAAAAAGCTTCGAGAATTGTGTTATTAAGAGCGATAGCTTGCTCAGCATCCTTAGTTGCTTCAGGAAATCTACTAAGTTTGATATAAGCATATGACCGATTTGTGTAAGCGGTGGCATTCTGCGGATTAAGTTCGATGCTTCGCGTATAGTCGTTAGCTGCCAATTCATGTTCCGATTTTGCGCTGTAAGCGATTGCTCGACCAATATAGTAATCTGCTTTGTCAGCATCAAGCCGAATAGCTTCAGATAAATCTTTGATTGCAACCTCTAAGTCACCCATCTTATATTCAGTTATGCCCCGGTCATAAAATAAACTGGCATCTAGAGGCGTTGCAGCGATTATGTTGTTAAGGTCGGCAATGGCCTTTTGATAGTGTCCAAGATTGAACCGAGCGCCGGCAACTGCTCTTAGATAGAGCGCAAGTGGCTTAAGCCGAAATGCTTGCTCAAAGTCTGCAAGGGCATTTTGAAATTCCCCTTTTCTGGCAGCAACTGTACCCCGCGCATAATAGGCGTGAGCAGAACGAGGATCAAGACGAACTGCCGCATTATAGTGTTCAACTGCGGCTTCAAGGTTTCCTTTTTCAAGTTCTTCGTTGCCGAGCTTTATAAGGTCGTCAGCTGTTTGGGGTGGCGGAAATAACTTGCGGAAGAAATCCATTGGCTTTGCTCCAACTACTGAACGGGAATGTCGATCCAATAGCGGCGGGTGGGGACGGCGCGGTGGCTCAAGAGGACGGTGTTTTCGAGGATGCCGCCGTTGGCTTCGATGACTCTGGCGGAACCGATGTTGTCATCGTCACAGGTGATGAGGGCGCGGGTGATGCCCTGCCGACGGGCTTTCTCCAAACCTAAGCGGAGGATGGCTTTGCCGTAACCTTTGAGGCGTTTGGTGGGACGGATTTCGTAGCCGATGTGTCCGCCAAATTGGAGCAGTCGATCATTGAGATAATGGCGCAGCGACAAGCGCCCGATGTAGATGCCGTCGTCAATCAACCAGAAATAACTTTCGGGAACCAGCCCATCACGCCGTTTATCGGTGGACTGCCGTTCGAGATAGCGTACATAACCTTCAAAATTTTGATTCAGGGCGGCAGGGTCTTGTTCAAGGTTATGCAGTTCGGCGTGAAATTCGCGCAGCGCATCCAGATAGGTGAGTCGATAGATGGCATCCGGCGGCGAGAGAAAATAGGTCATGATGTGGATAGATCACTGAATTAGGACGGAGCAAAGAACCCCCACCCTAACCCTCCCCCGCAAGCGATGGAGGGAACGATACATGAAAGTTACAGATATTTCCCTACGAAGAATACTCCGTATTAAAAGGTTAAAAATCATTATTCAGTCTCGTTGCTATCAGGGGGCATAGCGTGCATTCGCCGCGCGTATTGAATGGCGTAGTTGATGCGTTTGAGTCCACCGACTTCACAGCCCAATACGTAGCCATCGGGGCGATTGTGGTCGATATTTTTGGGATGGACGAGTTCAGTAAACTCCGCGCCGGAAGTCTGGACGACGATTTCGCCTTTGCCCCAAATTTCCTCGATGACGGTTCGCACCGAGTCTTCGACGGGTCCCGGTTCACCATCTACCATAATGACAAAATCACGGTCGTCCGGAAAGCGGACAACACCGATGAATACCTTTAGCATGTGTGCCTCCATGTGTTTATTCATGAATGGATTATTTATACAGACCCCACCCCAACGCCTCCCCAAAACACAGGGAGGCGCTTTAAAGACATTTTTAGTTACTGCAAAACAACTACATCTTTTAGCGTGGTGTTATTAAGCATCAGTATAAGAGCAAAGGGTTAAAGATGAAAGGATTCTAGGCTGTTATAGGGGTATAGCATTAAGGAAACGAAGTCTTTCTGAATTTAACTCAACAGTTAAGTCTTGCAGTCTAATCCTTGTCGTATAATGAATTTAAAGTGCAACCAACGGAGATGGATTGATTTTGCGTTGGATTGTGGCGATACCGTTAAGGGAGGAGTGGAGTCATCATGGAATTTTCGACACGGACTGCCAATCATGTCTCGATTGGCGAGATGCAAGGGCGCTTTGATGCATTGGAAGCTCCTAAACTGAGCACATGGTTGGACAGCGTCAGCGGTCAAAGTCCGGCACAGGTCATCATCAACATGAGCGGTGTGACGTTTGTGGATTCAACGGCGCTTTCGACATTGGTCAAGGGGATGAAGCGCTGCCGCCAGCAAAACGGTGACTTATTGATCTGCGGCTTGCAGAAGCAGGTAAAGGTCATTTTTGAACTGACGCGCTTGGATAAGGCGTTTAGCATTTATTCCGACGAAGCTACCGCGTTACGTGCACTGGCATAATGATCGCTGCCGCCGAACCTGTTCACCTGTTAGACGACTTTCTGGCTAGTAATCGGAAAACCATTTCCGCCATTGCTGAGTCATGGTTGGATTCGGGTGCAACAGCTTTCGGTATCAGCAGTGATGGACGTTGGTTGGCCTTGTGGCCGGAATCGCCAATCATCAGCGACCAAGGCGCACATGCCAGCCTGCGCTTGAATAACCAGACCGTAGCGGATGTTTGGGTCTTCGGTTTGGATGATGTCAACACGCGCTGTCGTCTGGAAGCGGACGCGATGATCATCGGCAGTTTGGCAGGGCAAGAAAGCGAACTGAATAACGTCACTTTTGAGCTGATCGACGCGCAAGATCAACTGCTGGCGCTGTATGATTTGACCGAGTCCATGCGTAACCGATTGAGTATTGATGAAGCACTGTCGTCGCTGGTGCGCGAAGCCGGAAGACTGGTGAAGTCCAACGCGTGTTCGGCTTATCTGGCGTTTGATCCACCGGTGATTGCGCAGTTTCCACAACCGATGATGAGTCCGTCGGCTTTGCAGCATATGGCCGAACAGGTCATCGCTAGCGGATCACGGTTGGTTATGAACAGCAGTGCATCAGCCGATGACATGCGCGTTGAGTCAACCAGCATTCTGCTTGAGCCAATCTCCATTGATGGACATGTTGTCGGGGCGATGTGTTTACAGCGCGTGCGTGATGTTTTCAAGTCACCGGATTTGAAAATGACACGGGCGGTCTGTGACCAAGCCGGCGCGCAGTTTGAAAATCTACTGCGGTATCGCGAATCGTTGGTGAAAACACGCATCCAGACGGAAATGGAACTGGCAAAAAATGTGCAGCTTCACTTGCTGCCACAGCGTTTGCCCAATGTCACCGGCCTTGATGTGTCTGCCGGTGCGCTGCCTGCCTCGCAAGTGGGCGGCGATTTTTATGATTTCATTGAACATCCGGGTGATCCGTTCATTTTGATGGTGGGTGATATTACGGGCAAGGGAATGCCTGCCGCCATGTTGATGGCCATGACACGAACACTGCTGCGGAGTAAAACACGCTCCTTCGTTCGTCCGTCACCGCTCGATATTCTGGGATCGGTCAATGATGAAATGTACGACGACTTCACCGAGCTGAGTATGTTCGCCACGGTGTTCGTCGGGCAGTATGACCATGCCGAGAAGATCTTGTATTACGCCAATGCCGGACATTCGCCTGTCATTTACTGCCCCGCTGGTGGAGAAGCAACCTTATTAGAGGCGGATGGTGCGCCGGTGGGCGTGCTGCCCAACAGCACATGTGAAAACCAAGCCATCTATTTTAATCCCGGTGATGTGCTGGTCGCTGCGACGGATGGGTTTAGTGAAGCGAGTAATAACGCCGGTGAGCTGTTCGGTTATCAAAGGCTTTTGGAATTGGTGACGAATACCGCTCATACGTCCGCCCAGAATATTATGAGTACCCTATACCAAACAATCGGCCAATTCAGTGCAGGACGTGCACAGGATGATGACCAAACGGTGGTCGTCATTAAAGGAGTTTGAGCATTATGCAGGCATCAGAAGTCGTCCGGCTGGAATTACCAGCAAACGCCCGATATTTGAACGTACTTGCGGTCTGCATTGGTGAAATGCTCAGCCGGGTAGATGGGATGTCTGATCCTCAGCAAACCATCTACAACATCCAATTGGCAGTGCATGAGGGCTGCACCAATATCGTAGACCATGCCTACGTTGATGACGGGGGACGGATTGCGGTTAACCTCATGTTGGGTTGGTCTCCGCCACAGATTATTGTGGAGCTGCACGATAATGGTCGTTCGTTTGACCCTGACAGTGTGCCTGACCCCAATTTTGACGAACCGCAAGTGAGGGGTTATGGTTTGTTCTTGATGAGACAAATTATGGATGAGGTGGTGTATGATCCGCAGCCCGGCCATAATTGCTGGCGCATGGTGAAATACTTGTAAAGTTTCTTGTTGGGGTTTCCAGTTAAACATTTGGCTTGCCATTTCAAACAGGGAATGGTGCGATAAAAAAGGAAGAATGATTGTGGCAAAGATATTGATCGTCGAAGACTATCCGGTGACACAGCGTGTGCTCAGCCTTACGCTCAAAAACAGCGGGCATGATGTCCAAATTGCTAATCATGGACTTGAAGCGCTGGATCAGCTTAACCACGGCGCTGTTGATCTGGCACTGGTTGACATTGCGATGCCAGAGATGGACGGTTTGGAACTGCTGCGCCAACTGCGCAATGACGAACGGTATAACGCTCTGCCGGTCATTATGTTGACGGCCAGTGGACAAGACGAAGACCGTGCGGAAGCCCTGACCATTGGAGCAGATGGTTTTTTGACCAAACCAACCAGCTCGCGTGAGCTGCTCGAAACCATTAATCGTTTTGTTGGCTAGGCAGCATGAGCTTTTTTTCGGATAATCGGGATTCGTGGCCGCGAATCATCCGTCCTTCTGCTCATATTCCTAAGACAGAGTGGCGTAACGCATCGTTATTATCCGGTTTGTTAGTGGCGCGTATAAGTATCCACATCGGCTTACTGCTGATACGCGTCCTGTATCTGATAGGCGGTCGTGAAGTCTCGTGGTTGGGTGTGGCGCTCAACCTTGCCGGTTTGGGCTTCTCAATTTTTATGTATGTCCTCAGCCGTGGTCGTCGTTATCGAACTGCGGCAGCCTTGTTCATCATCGAAACCTCGATCATTCTGTTCGCTGCGGCAATTTATACCCCTCCCGGATACGACTTCAGTAAGACTCTTATTTATCTTGTTGTACCTATTTTACTTACAGGACTGCTTTTTTCACTACGTGTGACGCTCCTGACGGCCTTGACCTTTAGCGCTGTCATCTTGATCGTTCTTCCTAATGTCATTGTTGTCCCTGACATAAACTGGATCATCCAGAGTATTTCCTTCATTACGGTCGTCTCGGTTTTTATCATCGTGTTTGTACGTCATCAGCAGTTTGCCGAGGCCGACCGCCAGCGTGGGCTAGAAGAACGCGAGCTGCAATATCGCCTTTTAGCGGAAAACTCGACGGATATTATTGCGCGTTCGACTGTTGAAGGGAAATTGGTTTACATCTCGCCGGCTTGTAAAGCCCTCTTAGGTTATGAACCTGCCGAAATGATGGGGCATACCTATAAAGAGTTTTCACATGAAGACGACATGAACTATGACGGCAGCATTGTTAAAGACGGCATCGCCCGTACGAATGATACCTTTACGTATGTTCATCGTATTCGCCACCGCGATGGCCACTACCTGTGGTTTGAAACGATTACCCGTCCAGTACGCGATCCAAAAACACATGCCATGATCGAGCTGCAAATCGCATCGCGCGATATTACGCAGCGCCGCGTGGTTGAAGAAGCCCTTCGTGACAGCGAAACACGCTACCGCCAACTGATTGAAGAAGCCAGTGAAGCCATCTTCACGACGGGGGTTGATGGACGTTTTACTTATGTTAATCCGGCCACACAGCACATCGTTGGTTATACACCGGATGAACTCATCGGTAAACATTTTACGATAGTACTTGATCCTTATTGGAAACATTTACTCCAGCGTTTTTATTACAAGCAGGTTATCCAAAATCTTCCTGAAACGATTCTGAATTTTCCGATTCGCACGCGTTCCGGAGATCAGCGTTGGGTCGAGCAAACCGTTAAGCTCATCGTCCAGAATGGCGAGGTTACTCAACTGTCGGGCATTGTTCGTGATGTGACCGCACGACATGAGGCCGAACAAAATCTCCTGCTGACCCAATTTTCGTTAGACGCAGCACAGGATGCGGCATTCTGGATCAAGCATGACGGTCATTTTGCTTACGCCAACCGCGCCACCAGCACCTCATTGGGATACGATATTGATCACTTAATGACGCTTTCGATCAGTGATATATATCCGGATATTTCCCCTTCGTCGTGGCAGGCGTTGTGGAATCAAATTAAACAAGAGGGTGAATTTTCGAAAGAACTGACCAGCCGTAAACAGGATGGTACCTTGTTTAATGTCGAGATGGCTGCCAATTTCATGAGCTATGACGATCAGGAATTCGTTTTCGCCTTTGTGCGTGACCTGACATCGCGTAAGCAAATGGAAAGCGAGCTGGAACAGGAACGCGATTTTGCCCACCAAATCATGGAGAATATGGGTCAAGCGCTGGTCGTCAAGAGCGGCAGCGGCAGGCTCGAATATGTGAATCCGGCTGTCGCCAAGATGCTTGGCTATTCGACAACCGAGCTGTTGGGACGAAACTTTGACTCGCTGATTGTTGAAGACGATGTTGACATTTATCACAACAATGGAGAACTGCGGCTTAAGGGCAATACGACAATCTATGAAGTTCGGCTGAAATGCGCCGACGATTCAGTCGTTTATACGCTCATCACCAGTGTGCCACGCTATAAAGATGGAGTTTACGTCGGGTCAATCGCCGTTATCACGGATATGAGTGACCACATGCGGCAAGAAGCTGAACGCAGCCACTTGATAACCGAAGTGCAGAAAAACGCGGATTTGCTGCGGACGGTCATTGATTCCACGCCGGACTGGATTTTTGCTAAGAACCGGGATTTCCGTTACATACTGGTGAATAAAGGGTTTGCCGACGGTATTGGCAAGACCAACGAAGAAATTTTGGGTAAAACTGATGAAGAGTTAGGCGTTGCGCCTGAGGTCGTGTTCGGTGACCCGGCGAAAAACGTTTTTGGCACACGCAATGAGGACATGCTGGTTCTTTCTACGGGTAAATCGTATTTCAAACCTGATAACTGGCTGACTAAAACCGATGGGACAACCATCGCGCAGGACACCCAGATTCATGCCCTGCTCGACATCAACGGACAGCCTTATGCTGTACTCGGTTTCTCGCGGGATATAACGAACCGCAAACAAATCGAGGTGGCGCTGCAAACCGCGCATGATAAGGCATTAGAAGCCTCGCAGTTGAAGTCGGAATTTCTGGCAACCATGAGCCATGAAATTCGCACCCCGATGAATGGCATTCTGGGCATGTCGGAACTGCTGTTGGATACGCCATTAAACGTGGAACAGCAGGAATATACCAACATCATTCTGAGCGAAGGAAACTCCCTGCTGACAATCATTAACGATATCCTCGACTTTTCCAAGATTGAAGCGGGAATGATGATTCTTGAGAAAATCGAGTTCGTGGTGGTCGATGTCATTGACCGTGTGGTGGAATTTCTAAATCCACAACGGCAGGGCAAAAATGTCGTCATCATGAGTGATATCGCGTCAGATATTCCTTTCGTCATTAAGGGCGATCCAACCCGCTTACGACAAATTCTGATTAACCTTGTCGGGAATGCGGTTAAGTTCACACTTGATGGCGAAATCGTGGTTCGCGTAAAAGTGGAAAGCCGTGCGAGTGACCGTGTCACACTGCGGTTCGAGGTGAATGATACCGGAATCGGCTTATCCGAAGTGGCGCGCGAAAGGTTGTTCCAGCCTTTTATGCAGGCGGACAGCGGCACGACTCGTCGCTATGGTGGCACAGGGCTGGGCTTGGCGATTTCACGGCGATTGACGGCCTTAATGGGCGGCGAATTAGGCGTTGAAAGTGTCGAGGGTCAAGGGTCGACCTTCTGGTTTACGGCGCAGTTCGGACATGATGAAGGCATCAATACAGTCTTCCCGGAAATCAATATCAGCGGAATGCGCATATTGATTGTGGATGACAGTGAGACACAGTGCGAAATCTTGGAACATTATCTATCCGGGCAGCAAACGGAAACCTGCAGCGTTCATACGCCGGAAGATGCGCTCAATAAACTGCGTGAAGCGGCTAATGACCGTAAGCCGTTTGATGTCCTGATTATGGATATGTTGATGCCCGGTATGAACGGCATCAAACTTGCCCAGCAGGTTCACAAAGAAACCGCGATTGCTGCCACCGGATTGATTGGTCTGACCAGTTCTGAAAACACCAAGCTAAAAAATGATGCTGAAAAACTGGGCTTCAAAGCGTATTTGAACAAGCCGGTAAAGCATAATGTACTGCTGGAAACCTTGGAGACCATTCATAAAGGTTCAAGCACGACGCGTAACGGCAAAGCGGGCCGACCTAGAGCACAAACCCTGATTGTGCAGCCCAAAGCCAAGCGTGGTCGGGTATTGATTGTCGAGGACAATCAAATCAACCAAAAACTGGCGATGCAGCAGCTTGACCGGCTGGGTTTTGATGCTGATGGCGTTAACGACGGTCGTGAGGCAGTCAACCGGATTGAAGAACAACCAACCGGTTATCAACTGGTTTTGATGGACATGCACATGCCCAATATGAACGGCATCGAAGCTACCCGTGAAATTCGCCGTCGCGAGGCGGGGACGGATGTTCATATCCCGATTGTTGCCATGACGGCCAGCACTGCGCCGGATGATCAACGGAATTGTTTTGAGGCGGGAATGAATGATTTTCTGTCCAAGCCGGTGGGCATCGAGTCGTTAAAACTGGTTCTCGACCGCTGGGTCAAAGAAAAACAATCTTAAGTCCGGTTGCGTGCCGCTCAAACATGTCCGGTCATGATGCCGCGTACAAGGATGCCCGCTAATACAGCGAATCCCCACATATAACTGCCCATCGCCGGACGCTTTTTGGCCGTCACCTCAACGAAGATGAAAAAGGGCAGCGCCAGCACAGCGCCCAACCCGTAAATCATATGAACATCTTCATAGGGTCGCCCGCCGATAAGATACATGACGATACCGAGCAGGGATTGCGCCAGCATGACACCGGCAACGGTATACACGGCTCGACGATACCAGCGCGTGACATCAGCATGACGCAGCAGGCCGATATACAGCCCTAAGGCAAACATGATGACCGCTGCCAGCAGCCCAAGACGGCTAATCCAATAGTGTATTGTGGTCAACAAGGGATATAAACTGGTCATTCTTGCAATTCTTTTACAGACGCAGGCTGCCGCGTCAGGTTTGCGTTTCGGTTAGTGCTGGTCGTTTTCGTCGCGCTGCTGGCGGATTTTCTGTTCCCACGGCTTTTTGGCTTGGCCGGTATAACCCATCGCCCGCAGACGCTCCGTTTCCAAGTGTTCTAGCTGGTCGGACACGCGTTCATAATCCGCCGCAGGTATGCGCTTGTCAAGCCCGTTTGCTTCACGGTAAATGTAGCCGATGCCGCCGCACCAGTCACAATCTTGGGCTGCGCCGTCTTCATCTTCAAACCAGCCAAATCCCTCGCACGAGGGGCAAGGCACGATATTCATTGCTATTTGCGCTCCCATGTGAACCTCAGCGTCTTCATTTCCGTATTGTATTAGAAACAACGGGTTTGTCATGGGTGACTTCAGCCTTGATGCCAAGCGTTTTGCGAGAGGCTTCATAGACGGTTTAGCCCAACATGAGAATTTGATGAGTTGATAATTTGCTTATTCAGAATATGTATATAATAATTCCGGTTGTGCGAAGTAAACGTTCTAAATGTGTTTCTTAACAAACTTATTCATTTGAGCCGTCGTACTTCAAAAAGTTTCACTCACTCATTCGTTTTTTAGAAGAACTCCACTTTTTCTCCAAAATTGCTTGTTAAGATCGCTGTCCACTGTTTTTTTGGAAAACAATCACATGACCTCTCGTAATGTCTACAGTTTGTTTGTATTTGCGGTCTTGTTCGTATGCTACAGTTATTTCGTTCCGGTTGATAATTGGGCTGTGACTTCCCGGGTCGCGCCGGTTTACGCGCTGGTTGATGAAGGTGTCCTCAATATTGACACTTATCATCTGATGACCGGTGATAAAGCCTACTTTGAAAATCATTATTACACCGATAAGTCCATCGGCCCGTCGCTGTTTGCTGTTCCGGTTTATGCCATCTACAAAGCGTTGGCGACCCGTCCCGAATTCCAGCAGGTGCCGATTGATGATCCGGCGCATCCTGCTTTGTCAGCGCTATACCGGTCAAGAGCCTTAGAATGGATGACGCTGGTTGTTGTCATGCTTCCTTCGGCATTATTGGGTGTGGTGGTTTTCCGGTTCGCGGCGCGTTTCACCCGACATGATTTTTACGCCTGCATCTTGGCGCTGGTCTACGGGTTGGCGACCATTGCCTTTACTTACAGCCGGATGCTTTTTCAACATCAGACCACGGCTTTGGGTTTGTTTGTGGGTTTCTTTCTCTTGTGGAAAGTGATTTACGAAAAGGCTGATTTGCGCTGGTTGTGGGGCGTCGGATTCTTTTTGAGTTTGGCTTTTATAAGTGAATATGTGGTGGCGATATTCGGCGGCCTAATTTTTTTGTGGGCTGTCTATAAGCTGCGAAACCGTCGTGCTGTTTTCTACATCATTCTAGGTGCACTGCCGCTCTTACTCGTCAATTCGGCTTACAATCTGCTGGCCTTTCATTCACCGCTGCCAGTTGGATATTCGTATTCGTTGTGGGCGTCTACAGTGCACGAACACGGCTTTATGGGCATCTCGCTGCCTTCCCTGCGCGTACTGGGCGAAATCACGTTTGGCAGTTTTCGCGGGTTGTTTTTTATCTCACCGGTTCTGCTCCTGATTATTCCCGGTTTATATCTGATGTGGCGGGAGCAGCCTAAATATCGTGAAGTGGTTGTGTTAATCAGCGTAATTGTGATCGGCTTCTTCTTGTACAACGCAGGTTATCTGGTGTGGTGGGGTGGTTGGAGTACCGGACCGCGCTTCTTAGTTCCGATGCTGCCGTTCATGATGCTGCCGATGGCTTTTGTTTTGAATCGGTGGCTGCGGCATAAGGTGGGCATCGGTGTCATTGCGCTGTTGATTGCTGCCTCGACGCTCAACGTGTGGATTCAATCGATTGCCTTTTTGGGGCTGTCGCCGGATATTGTTGATGTACCGGCTGAGATCGTGAACGGCGCAACCGCGTCACCGGAAAAGATGGCGGCACAAGCGGCTTATGTCGTGAAGACGGTTGAAAATGGCGGCTATATCGCCAATCCGCTGTTTGATTTCGCTATTCCGCATATTCAAAGTAATGATATTGCGCTGAATGTTGGCCGCTTATATGGTCTGGTCGGATTACAAAGTTTAATGATTTTGTGGATAAGACTGGCGTTGATTGTCATTGCTGCCGTATTCGTCTGGTTCCTAACACGAACACGGCAGCACAAAGCCGAAATGCAGCCGATTAAGCACTAACCGCCTGTTTGACCTTCCTTGAGTTCCAGTGGAATGTATTCCAGATTATTCCATGCATGAAGGCCAAGGCTCGATCATAGATTTCATTACAGATTGTCTCTCCTTAAGAAAGATTATGTAATTGGTGGCTCAATCACAATAGGTTTGTTGAAATCCGCAAATCTGATACTGCTGTTAGTGATCTGATTTATGATAATCGGAGAACTATTGTTAGAAACAATCGTTGTCGGATTGGTTCTAATAACCGATGTAGTTTCAGTACGGTAAATCATCTGATCGTCTACACCGATCCAATACGTGACCTGATAAATTGTATTTTCACCGAGTTCCATACGCTGTGTTTCGATGTCGGCAGCTTGGTCAATATTGAAGGTGCTAAGTAATTTATCAAATTGTCCATTTTTAAATACTTCAACTCCGTCAAGAGTGACTTTTATTCCTTTTACTTTGACTTGTTCATTGAAATTCTGTATGGGCAGCTCTTGAATGGACAAAATAGATTGTTCACTGATTGGAAGCAAAATAGCTATCGAAAAAGTTCGGAGATAAATGTTCACATCAAGAAACTCTGATCCAGAAAAGGCTGGTATTTGGTCAATTCGCGCCCAACCTTTTGGGAATTGTTCGGCATTGGAGGAAGGCGTTACATTACTAAACTGAAGGTAGAACTGTCCATCCACAACGACGGCATCAAACTGTTGAGTTGTGTCGCCAACAAACGGGGCGACATCATTTTCGCCAACAGAGGTGTGTTGCTCCTTAATTGTGATTTGTACATCAGTTAAATCGAATTTTTTTGCAACTTGCCCTGTTATTGTTTCATAGACTGCTTGATTAATTTGGGTATCTGTTCCATTCAGGTGTGAAACAGTTTGTTCGCTGCTGCGAAAATCACCTGTAACACTGTAACTCGTCAGTTCTCGAAAACGATCAATCGCAGCCTGCAAATCTTGAATGAGAACCTTTTGATCTTCTGTAAAAAGTGTTTCTGCTGTAGTGACTGATAAGCTGAATAGACTTAAAACAACTGCCAATAAAATTGTGCCGAAAAGATTTTTATTCATGTGAGCTCTTATTCACTTAAACTATAAGTTTCATCGAATTCGAGTGCCTAATATTAACGTGAATAGGTCGCGAATGATTGTACAAATCGCGACCATAAAAACTATGTTCTTAACCGCCTGTTTGACCTTCCTTGAGTTCCAGTGGAATATATTGCAGATTATTCCACCAGTAGGGGAAGGGGGCTTGTTCGGCCTTGAAATAAGTATCCAGCACGCGGCGGACAATCGGCGCGGCGGTTTCCGAACCTTCACGACCGAATTCGACCATCGCTACAATCGCGATTTGCGGATCATCTTTCGGCGCGTAGGCAGCAAACCAGCCATAAGGTTCGACACGTCCTGATTGGGCGGTTCCGGTTTTGCCACAGGCCACGTAAGGCGCGTTGTACTGGGACTCTTTGCCGGAGTAGCCATAAAATACGAACGAGGCTGTTCCGTAAGTCATATCCGAAACGACACCGCACATGCCTTCGCGGATAGTGGCGATGGTTGCATCACTTAAGCCCATCGTGCCGGCGATTTTAGACTGCGCCGTATAAGTTACGGGCAGTCCATCAACACCCCCAACCTTTTCGACGATATACGGCTGGTAAAGTGTGCCACCGTTGGCAATGCCAGCCACCATCCGTGCCATCTGCAAAATGCTGACCTGCACACCGCCTTGACCAATGGCTTCGTTGATGCCCTGTTCAACGCTGGTCGGGTTGGGCAGCGTACCTGCCGCTTCGGTTTCCGGCAGATCAATGCCAGTGGGTGTGCCGAAGCCCATCTTGCGGGCGTAGTTCATCAACACGTTCGTACCAGCACGGGTATAAAGCCGCGCGCCCATTTCGTAAAAGAACGGATTGCACGAGGCCATTAAGGCCTGCGCCATCGTCACTTCACCGGCTGGCTTGCTGAAATCAGATTTCGGGTCTTCGAGCGCGCGCCAATCGGTACGGACAGGCAGGGTATCGCCATACTGCTGACCGTGCCATTCTAAGGTACAGTTGAAGGTCGGCTCGGTCATCATCTTTTCGGACGAGGCGGCTGCCGTGGTGACGATTTTGAAGGTCGAACCGGGGAAGTATTGATCTTGAATCGTCCGGTTACGAAGCGGCGCGCGCGGGTCTTGCACATTGACCGAGATTTCATCGGGGGCGGGCGAATCGGTGCCGTTGTAAACACTCGGATCAAAGAACGGCCAACTGACCATCGCTAAGATCGCACCCGTTTTAACATCAATGGCGACCAAACCTGCACCCGGTGAATGGGTTGGGCCGCCCCAATTTCCTGCCGCATAATTGTAAGCATCAGCCATCGCTTGTCCGGCGGTCATTTGCAATTCGCGGTCGATAGTCAGCGTTACAGACTGCGGCGTCGTTCCCTGCCGGCCACCGAGTTCGCGCAGCACCACGTTGGATGGCGAGATGACCTGTAAAACCTGTTCCGGTTTGCCTGCCAACTGCTTTTCATACAACTGCTCTATGCCCATCTGCCCGATGAGATCACCTTCGCGGTAGCCGTCATTTTTGAGCGCATTCAACTGGTCTTGGGTGGCGTAGGCAATATAACCGGTGATTTGTGAGGCTGCACCTTCACCGATATAGGTGCGCGTATCACGCGGGAAACGTTTGACCGCACATTTTTGGTCAAGTTCCTGCGCGTTGGCGGTGTCGGTGTCTTTATCAACTTCACCCAGATAGAAAATGGTGACCGGATCGTAGCTGGCAAAATATTTTTCCAGATCATAACGCCGCCGTTTTAGGACGCGTCCCAATAGGTCGAGACAGTCACTTTCGCCAGCCATATCCTGCCGCGCACTGTAGAGCGCCACCATCGTGCCTTCTTGATTCACCAACAGTTGACCATTGCGGTCATAGATATTGCCGCGCGGAAGCGGTCGCGATTTAACCACTACCTGTGATCCGCCAACTAATCCATTCACGATGTCCATGCTTGACCACGCGATTCCCCAGCGATTCTGGGATTTGATCAGACGCATGGTGCGGTTTTTGTCGGCAACTGTGCCAAAAACTGCGGACGAGAACTCCACGTCGTAGGTGATGGCTGCTGACTCGCCTTGAACGGTCACTTTATTGAAGGTATAGGTGATTTTATCCGGCGCGATTTTGCTCATCGCATCTTGATAAATTTTCTGGAATACAGGGAAGGTATATTCCTGCTGGCTCGGCACGCTCAAGTCGCCATACATGGCCTCATAGTTGGCGGCTTTCCAATTATCCAAAAAACCTTTAGCGACATCATCCGGCGCGCTCACATTTTGAAGAATCGGAACAATACTGCTGCTCGACGGACTGGACGTACCGGCGCAGGCCGCCAGAAAAACCAGCAGTAGAATGGTCAAAATGGTTAGTTTACGACGCGGCATAGCACCCGCCTCTTGCTCCTATTAAACACTGTCCGGCCTACTATAACGGTGTGGAAGTGGCACGTAAAGGCGGCGTTGGCCAATCGGCGGGTGACTAGGTAAATACTAATATTGTGTTGCTGAAGGCTGGCTGATCCTAAGAATTGACGCGGGTTGAGGTGGTGTCGTCTTGCTGTTTGGCCGCATCTTCGCCTTCGGCTTTGAGGGGCATCACACCCGTAATGCCACCACTGTCGAATTCAGGAATGGTGGGCGGCTGCGGCGGTTCATATGCGGCATCCGGCTTATTTTCAACACGTTGGATAAGTCCGGTTTCGGTTCCGGTACGGCGCTTCGGTTCAGGTTTATCGTGACCCATGTGCTGCTCCTGCGCTGAATGATAAACGCATTGTAAACCAGATTGTAACATCTAGTCTATAGCGTCATATGCGCCGTACCGCCTAAACCAACCGATTTACACGGCAGCGGCTGACGCGATTCCGGTTAACTGCTCACTGATTTCCCACAAACGTTTTTGTGCCGCTTCGTCATAGGACGCCGGTGATGACCGCTTGGGTTTCGATTTATCGAAATATTTACCGGTCACGCCTTCGACTTCTGGTGATGAAGCCAGATACACACTGGTCTTGGCGCCATCTTCCACTTTAATGGCAAAGACCGTAATAATCCCCATCACAAACTGCATCAATCCCTTGTTGTTCTTGCCAAAGCCGGTGTTGACAAAGCCCGGATGCAGCACGTTAGCGGTGACACCTGTGCCAGCCAAGCGCCGTGCTAATTCGTAGGTGAACATCACGTTCATCAGTTTGGATTGGGCATAGGCTTTAAACCCGCCCATACCATAAGCGGTGTTCTTGAATTGCAGGTCATCGAAATCCAACGCCCCGCCCGATTGCGCCTCGGACGACACATTGACGATGCGTGACGGTGCGCTGGCCTTCAACATATCCAACAGCAGATTAGTAAGCAGGAAGTAGCTGAGGTGGTTGAGCGCGAAGGTCATTTCGTAGCCATCGACTGTTTCCTGCCGCGAATTGAACACACCACCGGCATTGTTCAGCAGCACATCCAAGCGCGAAAACTGCTTTCTAAAATCATCCGCGACCCGCCGCACTTCAGCCATGGATGACAAATCCGCCAGCAGCGCATGAACGTCATTATTGCCACTGGCTGTTTGTATTTCGCGCAGCGCCTCATCAGTTCGGGCTTTGCTGCGCCCGATGATGACGACCTGCGCCCCCATTTGGGCGAGATCTACTGCCGCTTGTTTGCCGATGCCGTTGGTTGCCCCGCTAATGAGAACGGTTTTACCTTGCATTGTGTTTGCCATATCAGGTTCGCCTTATTCAATTAACCAGTCTGCTGATTTTGCCATTATAGGCTTAACACTCCCTGAATATCAGCTAGTAAAAAGTACAGTCAATAATGCTACAATGGGCATCATAGAGGTTTTGGAGGTGTTATGACCGACCAAGCGAAAATGAAGATCACTTTAGACGATCTGATGACGGAAGATTGGGTCGAGGTCATTAATGGTGAATTGGTGGAGATTGATACCAATATGATGGGCTTTACGCACACCTTAGTGATCCACAACAGCTACGACATCCTAAAACCCTTTGCTCAACGTCAAAATCTCGGCTACGTTCATGGCGATGGTCTGAAGTATGTTCTACACATAGATGAAATTGGTATTCAAACTGCGCGTACACCCGATTTGGGTTTCATTCGTAAAGCGCGTGTGCCAAATTTTGACCATGAACAGCCTTTTCAGGGCGCTCCTGACTTTGCTATCGAGGTGGCATCGCCGGGGCAAACATCAGGTGTATTGTTAGATAAGGTCGCTGATTTTCTCAATTTTGGTACAGAAGAGGTGTGGTTAATCTACCCGATGCGTCGTGAAGTTTATCGCTATCTTCGAACTGAAGTTGCGCCCGATGTTTTTCACGACACGGATGAAATCGTGTCAACATTATTTCCCGGTTTAGTCATCAAAGTGGCCGATTTGTTTGCTGTACCCGAGTAACCCGATGATACCTGACAGGGATCGCCCGATTGCGATTGACTTTACCGGTGCTGATTTGTGTGTGACTTTAGCCAATCAGCGGCAGATCACGATTCCCCTTGCGAACTTCCCTGTATTATTGAAGGCCACATCCCAACAACGTGCCCATGTTCAGCTTAGTTTAAGCGGCATCTACTGGCCTGAATTGAACCTCGATATTTCGCTGCTGGAATTACTCGGTGGCCTAAGTGCTTCTTCACGCAGTCATAAACCCCGTTTCTGCGAAGGCTAACTAAAACACGTTCAATAAGGTCAATCTCAAACACGATTTTGTGCTGCCTCTTGACCGATTATTTTTATCCGGGTAAAATTCATTTATTGATTTAGTTGAGGAATTTATTGTGCAGAACACGTATACCTGTTTTGGTGGGCATCAATGCCTCGCATCCGGTTCGCTGGCGAAAGTGGCCTTAGCAGTCAAACGGGCAGCCGAAAATGGCACATCTGAGTCCATCTTGATTTTTGACGACGCCACCGGACGATCTATTGATGTGGATACACGCGGTTCAGATGCCGAGATTCTTGCGCGTTTGAATCCGCCTGCGTCTGCTGCTGAATCCGATGAGCCGCCGGACGAGTCGCGCGGTCGGGGTCGTCCGAAATTGGGCGTGGTTGCCCGTGAAGTGACGCTGCTCCCACGTCATTGGGAATGGCTGGCCTCCCAACCGGGCGGCGCGTCGGTCACGCTGCGGAAGTTGGTAGAGGAAGCACGGCGCAACAATGCGGATAAAGATAAGACACGGCGGATGCAGGAACGCGCCTATCGCTTTATGTCGGCGCTAGCGGGCAACATGGTCAATTTCGAAGAAGTGTGCCGTGCGCTCTTCGCCAACGATCAACCACGATTTACGGAACTCGCTGCCCCGTGGCCTGACGATGTACGGACATACGCCATCCAGCTAGCTTTTGAGGATAACGATTACGACAAGGACGCTAACACATGACAGATCACAACACGCCCACAACGTATCTCGAACCGACGCAAGAATCGGGACGCGCGTTCGTCATGCGCCGGATGCAGGGCAATATTATCATGCTCAATTTGCTGCGCTTCCGCGAGGTTGCTGACTATTCCGCAACGCCTGAACTCGCGCCAGAAACGCCGATCAGCGGCGCGGCGGCCTTTCAGAAATATATCGACCACACCTTGCCGTATCTCCACGAAACTGGCGGCGATATCAGCTTTTTAGGATCAGGTGGTCACTTCCTCATCGGGCCACAATCAGAACGCTGGGATTTGGCGATGATGATACGCCAAACCAGCGCCGAATCATTTCTGGCGTTTGCTTCGCATAAAGACTACTTGGCCGGGATGGGGCATCGAACAGCGGCTGTAGAGGATTCGCGCCTGCTGCCGCTCACGGAAGTGACCGCCGCGACACCTTGATATGTGCCATCAAATAAAATCGGGAGGTTTGTGCCTCCCGATTTTATGTTATACAAGATCAATCTGAAATGCTTTAAGAGTCGATTGCGTTTTTCTCAATCGCTGTTTCAACCAGCTTTAGACCTTCTTCGTAAGTTTTCACAAAACGTACCCGGTCACGCATTGCCGGGAACATATCCAGCGCGATTTTGGTAAAAACTTCAATCATGCGAGATTGGATGACAACGATAAATTGTGAGACGTTCTTCGGTACTTGGGTGAGTGTGGCGCGGCCTTGTAACAGCACATTACCTTGTGGCATAAAACTGGTCTGGCTCATGTCGGTAAACATGATGACAGGAGAGGGAGCCGCGTCCGCCATGCCGCGTGCGACCTCCTGAGCGTGGGCAAGTTCTTCCCATGTCCAGTTGCCTTCATATTTTTGAAAAACAACGCGCTGGGTGTCGTCATACCAACTTGTCGTGATCGGCATATAATCCCCCAATCAAAATGCACACGGTTTTCCTGTTCAGCCCCTAAACCTGAGTATAGAGGAATATTTCCTGAACAAAAATAAAGATTCGTATTTTATTACAAGGGGTGATGCCATTGATGTAGGAACAAATGGAGTACTGCGGGAACACTGCACTCCGCTAGAAGATTTTGGGCCGAGTAGTTCGACAAGATCAGAATGAAGCACAAACAAGGGTTTATGGTTATTTATTATTTAATGTGGTAAACGATGGTTGAAATTTTTGTTTCGACCAAACGTATTTCGTAGGGACGGCATACATGCCGTCCGTTACCTATTACCATTCCAATTAGTAAATTGCCATAAACCCCTTGTCCGGAATTTAAATGAAGGTTGTTAATCCCCCCGTTATGTGTTTCCGAAAGGCGGAACAAGCAGCGTGTGCAGCGTGGTTAAGGGGATTTCGACCTTTTGCGGTCCGGCTGCATAAGCCGCGACTTGATACGGGTCGAAGAAGAAAATAATGGATTTATCGGTCAGTGCCCAATTTTTATAGTTGTCATGATTGTTCGGGTCTGTCCCCGGATCAAACATAATCGGGTCTACCATATCCCCCAGATGGGTTTTTAAGTCTTCCTGTGCCAGTTTCGCGATGATGTCATAAGGCACTTCTCCGTTGATGAAAAGGTCGCTCAACATCAGTTGTTTCCCCTTTTTCACGTCGAAGGTCATGGTGGTGTAACCGCTGTTGGGATGTGCGCCGCCGGTATAGAAGCTGATATTAAACACGACCGTCTGAATCTCATCCGAAAACGTGTAGATTTCGTTGCTGATATTCATCTCCCAGTTATTTACATGGGCGGGCAGGGTGTAATCTGGTGTGTAGGACGAGATGAACGATTTTTGCTGGTCGGTAATGAAGGTGTCGATAACCTTTGCCACTTCGGGATACTGTGCCATCTCCAGTGGATAATCTACATCGACCCGTACTCCCACGCTGACCACGCACTTTTGCGTGTCGGTCATCCAATTACCGTCTTTGCTGTAACAGGCATCTTCCTGCGCGGCGGCGGGCAGTAAACCTAACCCCAACAAGCTCATCATCACCGAAAGACAAACCAAGACTCGAGTTTTCATGTTGTAATCTCCTCAGCGAATAGTCTTACAAATGTCATTATTGAGCCAACATTCTGCCAGCACAAGTGAGGTCTGTGGCAAATCCAAACGGTAGAGGGCAGCCGTATATCAAGCGTAGAAAACGAAATCTGCTATGCTTAACAAAATACCCTTTCACCCCAATTGGAGCGAATGATATGAACCCTTACCTGCAACCACCGGGATTTTTGGGAACAGGCGCGAGTTTATTGGCAGATATTGCACTGCTGGCTTATATCTTGTTGATTGTTCCCGGCATGATCGCGGGTTTTGTCTTCGCCCGCCGTGGCAAACACCGTCCGCATCACAAACGCACCATGATTATGATCACGGCTGTCAACTGGCTGTTGATTATTTTTCTGATGCTGTTCGCTTACAACTATGATGTAGCAGGTAACATCGCCAGCCAGCCTACCAACGCCCGTTATCTTATGCCGACCATTCACGGGATATTAGGTTTAGTCGCTCAACTGCTGGCAACTTATGTCATCTACCGGATGCTGCGCGAGGATAGTCAGGTTGCCGCCGCTAAAGCACGCGGTGAAAGCGGTCAGCAGCTTTCAAATTATTGGTTTAAGAGCGCTAAACCGGTCATGCGCCTCACCATTATCCTGTGGCTGATTACCGCGCTGCTCGGCATATTCAATTACCTCATTCGCTACGACATCTTGCCTGCCTTCAACAGCAATCGAAGCGTTACACCCGCTGTGACAGTCGAACCGGCAGCCACCAGCGAAGCGCTCACCGCTGTAACGGACGAACCGGCCACGACTGCCGAGCCAGCCACAACCGACGAGCCAGCAGTGACGGTTGAACCCGCCACAACCGCTGAAATTGCACCAACCAATACCCCTAAACCGCGACCAACCGCTACTCGCGCGCCAGCCACGACACCTGAACCGGGGGCAACGCCTGAAGTCACGCCGTAAACCTAGCGTAGGGGCGGAACCTGTTCCGCCCTTTTTTAAGATTAACTCTCTGTTAGTTATCGTGACATGTGCAAGGCATTGTTCAGACGGTGCAATTTTGAGGCGAGTGTGGCACACTATAGACCTCTCAGGACATAAATAGGCTGGAACAAAAATGCCAACGATTAATCTGGTTACAGAAATCCCCGGGCCAAAAAGTAAAGCGATGGTGGCACGCCGTGAAGCCGCAACCGCGCGTGGTGCATCTAAACTAACGCAGGTGGCCGTCGAAAAAGCCGAAGGCGCAGCCGTCGTCGATGTGGATGGCAATACCTTGCTGGATTTTGCGGGCGGTATCGGTGTGTTAGCGGTCGGTCACTGCCCGCCTAATGTGGTCGAGGCACTGCAAAAGCAGGCCGCCGAACTCATCCACATGTGCGCCATTGTCGGTACTTATGAACCTTATGTCCGCACCGCCGAACTGATGAACGAAATCACCCCCGGCGACTATCCCAAGAAAACCGTTTTGCTTAACAGCGGAGCCGAAGCGCTGGAAACCTGCGTCAAAATCAGCCGTGCTTATACCGGTCGTCCCGGCATTATCGTCTTTGAAGGCGCATATCACGGGCGCACCAACATGACCCTTGCTATGACCAGTAAGTACGGTCTATTCAAGAAAAGTTTTGGCCCATTCGCCCCCGAAGTGTACCGCTTGCCATTCCCCAATGTTTATCGTCGTCCGGCGAGCATGACCGAGGAACAATACGTTGATGATTGTATCGCCCGTTTGGAAAATGCTTTAATCGCCCAGATTGATCCAAGTGCTGTAGCGGCCATCGTCGTTGAAACCGTACAGGGCGAAGGCGGCTTTATCGTCCCACCGGCCAGATTCTTGCAGCGTATTCGTGAAATTTGTACTCAATACGGCATCGTCTATGTGGCGGATGAAGTGCAGTGTGGTTTTGGACGCACAGGCAAATTGTTCGCTGTCGAACACTATGGCATCGTCCCTGATTTAATCGCTTCCGCCAAATCCTTAGCAGCCGGTATGCCTTTAGCAGCCGTCACCGGTAAAGCCGAAATTATGGATGGCCCACATCCCGGCGGGTTGGGCGGAACCTACAGTGGCAATCCTTTGGCCTGTGTGGCAGCTATTGAGGCCATCGGCATGATCCGCCAGCCTGAATTTTTGGAACGTGCCACCCAAATTGGCGACCGTATCCGTCAGCATTTGCTCGACTTACAAGCCGAAGTGCCGCTGATTGGCGACGTCCGCGGCTTAGGGCCGATGATGCTCATGGAACTCGTCCGTGACCGTGATCTGAAAACACCTGCGCCGGATGAAACGCTAATGCTGACTCAGGAATGTCTCAAACGGGGCTTGATCGCCATTCGTTCCGGTTTGTACAGCAACTGTATTCGCTTCTTGCCGCCCCTCAACATCACCGACGAGCAGGTCGATGAAGCCATGGGAATTATTGCTGAAGCCGTGCGCGTGGTCGAAACCCAGCGCCGCGAAGCCGTCAAAGCCTAATCTCATTTGATTTCCCCTCCCTCGCTTGCGGGCGACCTGCGACTGAGCGCAGCGCAAGGTAGCAGGGAGGGTTAGGGTGGGGGTTCTTTCTCCGCCCTGTTTCCCCTCAAAAGTTTGTAAACTCGAACGCAAACCCCTTGATTTTAATGAACTTTTGTTCTATGATTAAATGAAGCCAATGCTATCAGATTTTAACAAACGGACTTAAAACTTGTAACTTGTCGCCCGAATCTTGCAACTTCTGCACAGCGGTGGCATTACGAGAGCAATCCGCTGCAAAAGTGTCAATTCAGCGCCATCAAGCGAGCGTCCCGCCGACACAAAATGTCAATTCAGCGCCGCGCTCTCGTAAATCCGCCGGACATTTCAGCGGATAAACTGCAAAATTTGCACATTTCGCTGCATAATTCGCATATTGTGCAGCAAAAATCACAAAACCAGATCAATACATTCTTGTAATCATGTCGTCAGGTGTTAGGCGAGGGAACAGGGTTTGTGCTATGATGCCATTTGACAATTGTGTTGCCATTCTCTCAGACCGAGGCTCCAGTACCACTTATGACCGACGTATTTATTTCTTATTCCCGCAAAGATAAAGAATTCGTCCATCAACTCAATGACGCCTTAGCCGCCCAAAATCGCAATACATGGGTTGATTGGGAAGACATCCCCGCTACGGCGGATTGGTGGAAAGAAATCGCCTCCGGCATTGAAGAAGCGGATGCTTTCGTTTTCGTCATTAGTCCCGATTCGGTGCGTTCGCAGGTCTGTCGCAATGAAATTGACCATGCCATCGCCAATAACAAGCGCTTCATCCCGCTGCTGCGGCGCGAAATCACCGATGCGGCTGACCAAGCCAATATGCCGTCGGTCGTCAGTTCTCACAATTGGATTTACTTCCGCGAGACAGATAACTTCGACAACGCGTTCCTGTCATTGGCGAACGCCCTCGATACCGATTTGGGCAATGTGCGAACCCATACGCGGCTGCTGGTACGCGCCAAAGAATGGGAAACGGGTAATCATGACCCCAGCCTGCTTTTACAGGGTGACGACTTACGCAAAGCCGAACTGTGGTTAGCCCAAGCCGTTGCCAAAAAACCTGCCCCCACTCCCCTTCACGCACAGTATATTACCGCCAGCCGTCAGGCCGCGACCAACCGTCAGCGCCGCTTATTAGCCGGTGTCAGTGTTGCGCTGGTCATTTCGATAGCACTCGCCATTCTATCCCTGTTTCTGTTTGGCGAAGCCAATACCCAGCGCGGCATTGCCGATAGTAAGGCAGCAACAGCCACTTTTGCACAGGGGCAAGCCCTTCAGGAAGCGGATCGTGCTAACAACAACGCCGCTACCGCTACTATCGCTCAAGGTAAAGCTGAAGAACAGGCCGTGATCGCCGCCAACAACGCGGCGACCGCTACCGTTGCACAGGGACAAGCCCAGCAGCAGGCTACGGCTGTATCGCAGGAACGGTATACCTCGCAAAGCATCGCCATGTCCGGTCAATCACAGGTTGAACTGGATGGTGTTCGGCCTGAGCGCGCGGTGATTCTTGCGCTCAGTGCTTTCCAGATTAGGGCGACATGGCAGGCCGAACGTGCGCTGGCTCAGGCTGTCGAAAAGCTTCTGGAAAAGCGGGTACTCAGCGGCGACACAGACATCGTAACGGGTGTTGATTGGTCACCGGATGGCAAACGGTTGGTCACCTCTAGTAATGATGGCACGGCACGCCTGTGGAATTTAGCCGGAGATCAATTGGCGGTATTAACGGGACATGAAGGCGCGGTCACACGGGCATTATGGTCGCCGGATGGCAGCCTGATTGCCGCCAGCAACGCCGATGGAACCGTCCAGATATGGTCCGTGAGTGACAACAATCCGAAGCTGCTCTATACATTGACCGGTCACACCAAGAAGATTAACAATCTCACTTGGTGGGGCAGTAGATCTGGCAGTCGTGAATATGACAAGCAAGAAATCGTCACCGCCAGCGATGATGGTACGGCCAAAATTTGGGATGCGGAAAAAGGCACACTTCTTTTTACATTAACCGGTCACAAAGGTGTCGTGAATTACGCCGCGTTTTCGCCGGATGGCACTCGGATTGCCACAGCCGGCACGGATAACACCTCTAAAATTTGGGACGCGACCTCCGGAGATTTACTCTTTACACTCAGTGGACATAAAGCCAGTGTCATCCGTGTGGTCTGGAAAGGCGACAACACACAGGTCGCTACCGCCAGCGCCGATAACACCGTCAAAGTTTGGGATGCCGCTACCGGACAAGAAGTATTTACCCTTGTGGGACATATCCGGCAGGTGACGCGCGTGGCGTGGTCACCGGATAATACCTACATTGCTACCGCCAGCGCCGACGCTACCGCGAAGATATGGAACGCGGCAGATGGCTCTGTGGAGCGCACCTTATTCGGTCACGAAGCGGAGGTCAATGGGCTGGAATGGTCACCGGGGGGCAGCCGTTTAATCACGGTGAGTTCGGATGGTACTGCCAAGATATGGTACACCGAGAGCGGCGGCCTATTGCTGACTTTTAGGGGACACATCGGTACCATCTACAGCCTCAACTGGTCGCCGGATGGCAATTATTTCGCTACCGCTGGGGCTGATCATACTGCCCGTATCTGGCAAATTTGGCGCAACGCACAGGCGCTGATTACCTTCTCGCGTAAATGCTGTGTGCCGCGTACCCTGACTGATGAAGAAAATATTCAGTTTGGGCTATCGACAGCGACACCTGCACCTTCACCCACACCCGCGCCCGCAAGCTGTACCAGTGACCTGCCGTCGCGGCTGTACCCGGGTGCGCGTGGACGGGTTACCTCAAGTGATACCGATACGACGGCGGTCAGTGTCCGGCGCGGCCCTGCCACAACCTACGAGCGTATTGGTCGCGTTTCGCCGGGGCAAACGTTCCAAGTGGTGAGCGGCCCGACCTGCGGCGAAGGTATGGCGTGGTTCGAGGTCCTTTACGGCATTGGTGCGGTGCGTGGTTGGCTGGCGGAAGGACAAGCCGGAGTCTACTTTGTCGAACCGATTTATGGTGCTTATGACGCTGGCGGTTGAGAATATGTTTTACCACTAAGGCACGAAGGACTCAAAGGAAAGGAAATAGGTGAAAGCAATGTCCACAATTCACATTCAAACTTCCGTTGAACAATTGCTTGACTCTGTTGCACAGCTTCCACCAGATGAATTAGCATCACTTACTGAAAAGATTATTGCCTTACGTGCTAGTCACGCGGCCCCTCACGTTGAGCGAGATGAAGCTGAATTATTACTTCAAATCAATCGTGACATGCCATCTGAAATACGACATCGCTATGACGAACTCATTCACAAACGACAAGCTGAAACGCTGAGCGATGATGAACATGCTGAACTCATTGATCTCACTCAACAATTTGAACAACGAGAAGCTGAACGTGTCACGGCGTTAGCGAATTTAGCCCGTTTACGTCAGATTTCGTTGCCCGATTTGATGACAGTACTCGGTATTGAAGCACCGACTTATGACTGACGAAAGAATTACATCAGAACTCCGACAGGTTGTGATTAATCGTGCGCGCGGATGTTGTGAGTATTGTTACAGCCAAAACCGATTTGCGATGCAATCATTTTCTGTCGAACATATCAAACCCTTGAGTAAGGGCGGTCTATCAACTGAAGATAATCTCGCATTATCTTGCCAAGGTTGCAATAATCACAAATATAATAAGATTGAAAGTCATGATCCTGCTACCGATCAGAACGTCCCCTTATTTCACCCTCGTCAACAAAAATGGTCAGATCATTTTATTTGGAATGAGGACTATACCCTTGTAATTGGGATTACAGCGACCGGACGTGCAACGGTTGAGGCATTACAGTTGAATCGGAGCGGGCTAGTCAATTTGAGAAGAGTTTTATACCAGATGGGCGAACACCCACCTCTATAAATCCGATTTACCCAAACAACCCCGTATAATTTTCGCGGCAGTGACAGGCTGGTTGTGCTTCAATCCCCGGCCAGTGAATGTTTGCCAGCATGGTTTGTAAAGTGCACATCGGTAAACCAACCACATTGGTATAACAGCCCTCAAGTTGGGCTACAGGTTTGAACACCGGATGCTGGATAGCGTAGCTGCCCGCTTTATCGAAGGGATCGCCGGTCGCGATATAAGCATCAATTTCCGCGTCGCTGTAGTCACGCATGGTCACATCGGTACGTGTAACTTGAGTTGTGCTGGTTTGCACTTCACCATCGGCTAGGACAAACAACGTTATAGCCGTACAAACCTGATGTACCCGTCCACGCAGGCGTTGGAGCATGTCACGGGCATCGGCTGCGTCCATCGGTTTACCGAGGATGACACCTTGTCCATCAATGCCCATCGTATCCGCGCTGAGGATGACGACCGTATCAGCCGCAAGAACGGTTGATGGTATGGTCAAGCGCGTGGCAACGGCTTCCGCCTTTTCGCGGCTGAGTCGTTGTACATAATCCAGCGGCGCTTCGCCTGTACGTTGGGTTTCATCAATTTCGGGTTTGTGAATGCGGTAGGGGATGCCAAGCGTGCCAAACAACTCGCGGCGGCGTGGAGAACTTGAAGCCAGAATGAAATCACTCATGAGCAGCCAACACACGGATAAATAATGGTTGTGTGAAAATGTGGGTTGAGAGCAGATTTAGCGAAGATGTGTTGGCGGATTTGAACATTTTTAGGGACTTAAACCCGCCATAGTTATGTGCTTTCGAAAGAATAGAGCCTAAAGCCTATTCTTCTTCGTCCTCGAACATATCCGCCAGCGAATGCGGATGACCATGATCGAGTTCTTCCGGTTCGGCCTCACGCAGACCGATAATGGTGACATCGAAGTTGAGTGTCTTACCCGCCAATGGGTGGTTGAAGTCCACTAAAATCGTGCCATCTTCAATTTCGACAACGGTACCTTCATAGATATAACCCTCATCGTCTTCAACTTCGACAATCATGCCCAGTTCGAGATTTTCCGAGCCGGGAATTTCATCCATGCTGAACTCGTCCATCTCTTCGTCGTCGTAGTCGCCGTAAGCTTCTTCCGGCGGGACAGTCACCTGTACGCGGTCGCCAACCTTTTTACCGGTCAGGGCTGCTTCAAGACCGGGGACAATATTTTCCGCGCCATGCAGATATTCCAGTGGTTCGTCTTCGCCTGCCCGGCCCATTTCTTCACCATCTACGACCAGCAGGTAGGTCATGCTGACAACCACGCCGTCTTCGATTTTTTCAACGCTCATTTTGCTCATTCTCACTTTCAAGGCCCGTGTATTCAGGCCAAAACGCGCGCATTATAACGGTTGGTCAGGTGAAAAGATAGGACGCGAATTATAGATTTTGTATAAGAATTCGGCAGTCTGTAACCATCAGCAGCCGCTTATTTTTGTGAGTCGAAGAACGCCCAGATAACCTGTGTAGCGTTAATGTCGCGGTTGACGGAGCCAATGATTCGTTTAGGGAGATACTGTGAACCGCCCGGCCATGTGTGTCCACCATTTTCAATGCGATACAGAACTAAGGGGGCGCTGCATGACGGATAAGTGCGTTTGTTAACGCGGCTGCCATCGCTTGGGTCACTATTGGGCAGTGCCTCCTCAGTCGGATCACCTGTACAGCCATTGTTGGAGGCCCAAATGGTCATGGTGTCGTCGGTGGAGATAACATCGCCGCGTTTACGGGCGACCGCACCCCCATTATACGGAACAAGAGGGTCAGTCGTGCCGTTGATCGCCAGCAGCGGAACAGGATTTGAAGGTTTGCAGTCATAGCCTTTGACGAGGTTGCCCGCCACAGGCGCGGCAGCCGTAATCTGGTCGCTGAGTTCACAGGCCAGCCGGTAGGTCATCATGGCTCCGTTTGATATGCCGGTGACAAAAACACGCTCGATGCTGTACTGATGTTTAAGTGCAGCGATCAGCGCCCTGATGAACGCCACATCATCCGCTTGCGTCCGTCCTTGAATGAATTCACGGCTGTCGTTCCATTGGCGGTTGAGTCCGTCCGGATAAACCACCAGAAAACCTTTTTCATCCGCCAGCGCGTTAAATCCAGTGAGGCGGCGCATTCCGCGTCCCTGTCCACCGCCACCATGCAGCGCAATCACCAACGAGGTTGCCTGATTGGCTTTGACAGAAGCAGGCGCATAAAACTCGTAAGTACGTTCAAGCCCATCAACGGTGATTGTACTGCTGTGTTGAGCACGGACGCGGCGAAAAAGTCCGAACGAAACCAATACCATTATCAGGAGTGCAGCCAGCGCAGGACGCATGATGTTTTCCTCTGCATAAAATGTGTTGGACAGAGGTTTACATAAAGATGTTACAGCGAGATCAGCGAAGTGTAAAATCTTTCGCACACAATCAATGCGTCCTTTGGTTCGGTTATGCAGGCAGTGTTTCTTTTTCTTCCTGTTTTGGCTCTTTATCGTTTTCGGACGTGTTGTCTGTGATCGGTGGCGCTGGAGTATTAATGACAGCCAAGTCATCCTCTGCATCAGCTAACCCGACTGCCGGCGGTTCTTGCGTGTCTTCACCTGCCCATTTGCTATCTGCGGGCGCAGCAGATGCTGAACCTTTGTCCGGTGGTGCGCCGCCTAACGCTTGACTCATGGTATTGTCGCTCTGGGTAAGCAGATCACGTGTTTGGCTCATCCAAACGTCAATTTCATTGCCAAAAATGCCTTCCGCTTTTTCAATGAAATCTGCTTGATTTTTAGGTATATTTCGGAAAGCTTGGTCGTGAATATTCCACTCACGATAATGTAATTCAACATCCTGAGCCGCTTTAAGATAAATATTGTAGGTACGCCCGTACATCATAAGAGTCGCCAGCGCGGTAACGGTGAACACAGCCGTCGTCGTCAGTGCTACCCACGCCTCAAAGTGCAGAAACGTGAGCAGTGAACCAGCCGCGACGATAATCAGGTTAGCCAACTGCCAACGCTGCATTTTGCGGTAATCGCCATAGCTTTTATCTTGATACCACTTTTTCTGCTCGATTAGCCGTTTCGTGACATAAGTGTCGAAATCGAGTTTGCCAAATCCATTTTTGTCGATGCTGACGGATTGAATTTGCTTGACCAGATTTTCATCATCCGGTAAGGGAAGTTCATCCGTTGTGATATTTAAGCCGGAGAAATTACCCGCCTTCGTCAAAGCAGCAGATAAGGACTTCTGGTTTTCTTCCGCTGATTTAGAAAAGTAATCCCCCGCTTCGGTGCGGTATAGAAAGATTTCGCGGCGAATTAATTCCGCACTATAACGATATTTTGCCCACGATTGGCTGGGGATAAACTGCGTGGCATAGGCCATGATCCCTGTCGAAATCAGCGGGAACAAAAACAGGGCAAAGCGAACGAGTTCAGTAAATCCTGCGCCTAAAACAGAACTGACAAGTAGAGCAATGATGGTATTCGACGTAAAAATAATTGAGATGAAACTGGTGAGAAACGCTAACATCAGCACAACAGTGCGTATCCTGACGTGTTTGTATTTTTGCTTATTGGCGGCAGTATCAAACTGTAGGAAGTGAATCCACGCTGAACGCAGTGTGTAATCAGACGATAAACCGGGTGCATTAAGCTGGGATTCAGACATGTTGGGCGGAGACTGAAGGGCAGTATCGGTACTCATCATATCCTCCACAAAATAACAGCAATATGTTATTTACTGAAAATTGACTATATTTCTGGATTGTATGGTGATATAAGGTTGTAAATCAACCTGAACCCCCACTAATTGGTGGGAAAGATCAGGTTACTATTACGGAGGTAGAAGTGGGGTGATGTCGAGCCAACCATAGGCGATTTCTTCAAGCGTTTCGCCGCCGATTTCTGTGTTTTTGCTGCCTACACGCTGACCGCCTAACGCTTCATAAAAGCCGATACCGATCTTGTTAGTTCCCAGTACCCAAATAAGCATGTTGTGGTAGTGATGTTCAATCAGCCATTCTACAACCGCCTGCACCAAGCGTCGGCCAATACCTTGCCCGTGATAAGCTTCAAGGATGTAGATCGCTGAAAGCTCTCCTTTGTAGACCGGATGCCCATCGCGTTCCGGGCCGCCGGAGGCAAAGCCCACGACTTGTCCATCAGCGTCTTCAGCCACAAAGAAACAATATCTGCGACTCGAGTCGGTTAGCCATGTATGCCACACTTCTGCGCGCCGGTTAACGTCGATACTGACGAGGAATTCATCCGGCATCAATCCGGCGTAGGTCGTGCGCCAACTGGCCGTTTGTACGTCGGCGATGGCCTGTGCATCTGGTGGTTCGGCAGGGCGAATATGAATTGGGGAAGGCATCAATAATCCCTCCTTTATGCTGCGGGGTTAAAAATACGATGATGTAGGGGCTGCCACCGGCAATCCCCTACTGGATAGGTACGCCTAGCTTTCCTTGATGGTGATCGACTCGATTTTGTCGCCCTGCTTAATGGCGTTGACGACTTTTTGACCATCACCCATAACTTTGCCGAACACCGCATGTTTGCCGTTCAGCCATGCTGTTTCAACATGGGTGATAAAGAACTGTGAACCGTTGGTATTCGCGCCTGCGTTCGCCATGCTTAGTACGCCGGGGCCGTCGTGCTTCAGCTTGAGCGCTGCTGGCTCGTCATTCCACTTGTAACCAGGGCCGCCTGTTCCACGTCCGTCTGGATCGCCACCTTGAATCATGAAGTCAGCGATTACACGGTGGAAGTTCAGGCCATCATAAAATCCGTCTTTTGCCAGAAAAACGAAATTGTTAACGGTGATAGGGGCTTCTTTGGCAAACAGTTGAATATCAAATTCGCCCTTACTGGTCTTGAAGTGTGCGACATAATTTTTAGCGGGATCAATCTGCATCGCTGGTGGGGCGCTGTATGACTTAGCCATGTGGTTTGTCCTTTTCTATAGACCCAAAAAAGAGTGAGTGCCAACACGAATATGTGCGCTTCACTACGGTTAGGATAGCAGAAATTAAGATGAGGAGCGACCCTATCTCTGCATCTGGAGCAAACATCTAGCCTTTCTGGAGGCTAATGTGCTGTACAATTAAAGGGAGGATTGACTGAAGTAAGCTGCAACCTGTTTGAGTTTTGTCATAAAAGATCATAGATTCATGTTCATAAACTGATCTTCATGAATCAATCAAGATTGTGTTGTATGATAATTGATACAGACAGCACTCTTTATACAGGGTGATGCGGAATTCAATGCCAGTATTGATGATGCGACTGGCGCGAATTAAGGGAGCGAGAGAGGTATGCCAACTGTTCTGTATATCGAAGATAACCGTGACAACCGGATGTTGGTACGGCGGATATTGATGGCTTCAGACTATGACTTTCAAGTCTTCGAAGCCGACAATGCCCGAACAGGCATTGAAATGGCACAGCAAAGTCCGCCTGACCTCATTTTAATGGATATGAGTATGCCTGAAATGGATGGCCTGACAGCCACACGGATGATACGGGGTATTGACCATTTGCGTGATATTCCGATTGTGGCTCTGACGGCTAACGCCATGGAAGGCGACCGCGAAAAATCATTAGAAGCCGGATGCACCGGGTACATCCGCAAACCGGTTGACGTTGATAAGCTACCCGAAGAAATCATACATTATATCAGGAGTCGCTAGTGATGAGCGAAGTCCAACCGACCAATGTTACACCCCATACGACCATCGAGCCGGGCGAAGCTCATGTGCTAGTGGTGGAAGATAACGTACCCAACTTTGTTCTAATTGCCCGGATGCTGGCGTTCATGGGTGTGCAGCGCTGCGAGTGGAAGACTTCCGGTTGGCAAGTGGTACAGTTCGCCGATACGCTGCCCCGCGTAGACTTGATTTTGATGGACATTCGTCTGCCTTATGAAGATGGCTACCAAGCACTGCAAAAAGTGCGGGCGCATCCTCGCCTGAAGGACACCGTTGTCTGTGCTGTCACGGCTGAAGCCAGCGAAGACCAGATGCGCCGTGCAAAGAAAGCCGGTTTTAACGGTTTCCTCGGCAAGCCCTTGGATGCCGACAAATTTCCCGTCCAGATTCGCCGCCTCCTTTCGGGTGAAGAAGTCTGGGAATGGAAGTAGTTTGTAACAGCTTATAAAGCACCATTAACCGGATTATCAAAGAGCGCTGTAAAGCGCTTTTTTGTTGCCTATCGTCGTCTACTTATGTGAAAGTTGTGGAGATTTGTTAACTGTTTAATGAGAGGGCTTCAAAATTTAACAATTATGGTGGACATAGGGATAGCTGCTTGATAAGGTCTTTCCGTTAGCAGTCCAGCCTAAATTTGGAGCTTTGCAATGTTGAACCCTGTTTTTAAACGAAACACGACGGTATCCATGCTGATGCTTTGCGTTATCGTCACACTTTTGTTTGGTTTGTCGCGGCCTGTAGCGGCACGACCTTTCGCCGCACAAACAACCCCGGCTAAACCACAATCGGGCTACATTCTGGTATCGGTATTATTTTCAAACGAAACTTATCTTCTGAATGAAGACCAGCAGGTTGTCCATACATGGAAGCTTGCTCATCCGTCTGCCGGTTCTGCCTATCTTTTGGATAATGGCGACCTGCTGCAAACCGGAGCGATAGACGAGTCGGATACGTTTCCTGATGCGGTTCATACCGGCGGCAGCGGATACATCAACCGCTATAGTTGGGATGGCGAACTACAATGGGAATATGTCCTGAACAGCAGCACCCAGTTGCAGCACCACGATATCCAACCGATGCCTAATGGAAACGTGATGATTATCGCCTATGAACGCTTCATGAAAGATGCAGCGGTTGCCGCAGGCCGTAAGCCTGATTTGTTTCCACCCGACCGCAATGAAATTTGGTCGGAAGCCCTGCTAGAAATTGATCCCTCTACCAACAAAACAGTCTGGGAATGGCACGTTTGGGATCATCTGGTTCAAGACCAAAACCCGGAAAAGGCGAATTACGGAAAGCCTGCTGAACATCCTGAATTGATTGATATCAATTACGGTTATGATTTTCCCAACTATACCGAAAACATCACCACCAATATCGAGTGGCTGCACGCCAATTCCGTAAACTACAACGCGAAGCTTGATCAGATTCTATTCAGCGCCCGTCAATTCAATGAGGTGTGGATAATTGACCACAGTACTACCTCCGCCGAGTCGGCAGGTCACAGCGGCGGACGTTATGGCAAGGGCGGCGATTTGTTGTACCGCTGGGGAAATCCTGCTGCCTATCAATCGGGTGATCCTGTGAACGACCGCATCCTTTATTTTCAACATGATGCGCGCTGGATACCCGATGGATTTCCGGGTGCCGGGAATTTCACCGTATTCGATGATGGCTCTTATGAAGGACGACCTACTTCGCGCATACTGGAAGTAAAAATCAACAATAATGCTGATGGTGGGTACGATTTGTCGCCGGGGAAAATTTCTTCTGCCGATATTGTGTGGAAATATGACATCACCAGCGAGTACTCGTTCATTCTGGGCGGCGCACAAAGACAGGCCAATGGCGATACATTAGTGGTAGATGGTTACCACAGCCACGTTCTGGAAGTGACCCCTGACGGGAAAATTATATGGGATTGGCACGGGCCGGAGCAATCGTACCTCTTCCGTGCGGATCGCTACCCACTGGATTTTCCTGCTTTTGTAGACAATAGCTGATAACTTCACCCTGAAAAATCGCTCCCCTATCATTGAACCGGAGTGCCGCTTATGGGCAGCTCCGGTTTTTTATTTACACCACCAAGCCTAACGAAATCAACCACCAAATTATTGCGGAGGATTAAGATTGCGTTGTGGCAATGTATCCTTACGGTTTCGCTTTCTAAAATTCGTATATGATGTGTTCAGATAAAGACTTTTAACCAGTCCCTATCGTTTGTGTTGTCATAAACCCGTAACCCGCAAATATGCAGTTATCGAGTAATTTTTATGCCAGAACTATCCAATTCTGAAAATCAAAGTAATTTGCTTCAACGACAGGCCGCCGCAAGCCACGAACTCACTTCCTGTGTAACCTTTGTTGATATGGTGACGGCCATTGTCGGCAATATGCCGCTGGAAAATGGGCAGTTCGTCGCCATCAACCACATTACTTACGATCTCAGTAATCAGTTGTTTCGTTTACAAATACTGGCGTGGGCAGATCAAAATCAAGCGTCTGAAAACGGCGCTGCTCTGGAAATTCCGCTGCCCGGCAGCAAGTATCCCTTAGAAGCCGACGCCGACGACTATCAGTCGGCGCTGCTCATTCATCAGGTACAGGGTAACGAAAAACTAAACGCTGCTTACGGCGATTGGTTGGCGGCTGATAACGTGGTTTCTTTCGCCAGTTTCCCTATCCGGTTTGCGGGGCATATCATCGGGACTTTGAGTATCAATTCCAGAACATCACCCGTGAACTTGAGCGCGGAAGCTCTAACCCAATATCAACTGCTGGCGAATCAATTAGGAGCGCTTATTCAGGTGAATAATCTGAATATGGAAGTCGCGTTCCGGCAGGAGTTGATTCAACGCCAATCACGCACGTTTGCTGAATTAACCGCCAGCATGAATTTCGAGCAAATGGCGGCAGCCGTCGCTAAACATATGCTGCCCATGCGCGGACGTTTCTTGGGCATCAGCCAATTGGTGCGTGACGAACAGGGGAACATTAATGCGTGGCGTATCCTGACGAGCGCCAACCGCGAACACGTCTATAGCTGGGCTGATACACCCCCCTTGTTATGGGAAGGAATCGCACCTGCGTTGAAAAAGGCGGCGCTGGCAGGTAAACCCTTCCTTATGCCCTCCATTCGTGATGCGCGACCCGACGAAAACAGCCCTGAACTCCATAACCTGCTGTCTGCAATTCATGTCGAAAGTTATGTCAGCATTCCGATGCTGGTTGATGAACAACCGGCTGCAGCGCTGCTCATTATGAGCCGTACACCCAACGACTTCACTTCGGACGAGGTTAACGCCTTCGCCAACCTCGGCGACCAGATGGGTACGCTGATTCACTCGCGTGCCTTGTTAGAAGAAGCTCAGGATACACAAAAGCTGGCGCTGCAACTGGTGCAAACCAACCGTAACATCACCTTGACCAACAATATGGATGACATCGGTCAAGCGCTGCTGGCAGCGATGCCCCCGAGTGTGACCGGTTTGACAATTGCCTTATTCAGCCGTCCGATACAAGGACGTGACAAACCGAGCAATCTGGAAACGGCGGTACTTGCGGATCATCAAGGAGTCCATGGTTTAGAGCGTATTGATCGTCTTTCAGGCGACACAGCCAATTTCGTAGATACAGTGCGCTTACTGCAAAACAGTGAAGTAGTGGTGCAATATCCATCGGATAAACAGGTTGTGCTGCCGCCGCAGAGTTTGGCGGCTTTGTATGCCAGCGGTGCAAATCGCATCACCGTGTTGGGTTTACAAACCGGCACAAAGCTAATCGGTGTGTTGGGGTTAGCCTCTAATGAAGCCTTGGACAAAACACCGCAGCAGGGCGCTAATCTCCGCGCCATCGCCGACCAGATTGGTATCACGCTGGAAAATCGCAGCTTACTCGCCCAGACAACCGAAAGTCTGAACTTGGTGCAGATGCAGTTTGAGACATCAAACACCATTTACCGCAGCACCAATCCCGGGGAAATCCTCGAAGCCATTTACCGTTTTGCGGGATCAACTTATCAACGCGCCCAAATTGCTCTTGCTGAACCGGATAGCGATCCGCCCGTCATGCGCATTGTGGCTGAGATTCAAAACGGTAAATCGGTGTTGACTGATGCCATTGTTCCGCTGGATTCGTTTCCGGCACATCAAACGCTCAGATCGTTGGAAACCCTGTACATTCCTGACGTAGCAACGGATACCTATCTCAGCGATAGTGAACGTGCAAATCTCATCGATCAGCAGATTGACTCGATGCTTATTGTGCCGATGGTGGTCAATGTCAACTTCGTCGGGGCGCTGGCTTTCATCAACCGCGTTCAATCCGCTCCTACAACCACCAGTATGCGGGCGCTGCGCCACATGGCTGATTTAGCGGCAGTCGTAGTAGAAAACCGGTCACTGCTGCAAATCACCGGGCAGTCGCTGGAAGAGACTCAGTTGCTTTACGAAATTAACCGTGCGATTTTAGGCGCTCAGGATACGCTCGACGTGCTGCGCGTCATACGTGAACTGCTAACGCCGGATGCGGCTGTTATCTCTGAATTGAGTGTGACTTACGACGACTCGTACGAAATTGACGATCTGATGGTCAATTATCTGAATACGCCTGAAAGCGAACAGGCCGTTCAGATGCCATTAAAAGATCAAATTGGCAAAGAAGCTCTGGCCAAATTGCGAGACTATTGGGATACGCATTCTTCTGTCGTGACCATTGTTGAAGACTTGGAAACTTCTGACCGCGATTACCCTATAAGTGATTTCATACGGATGTCGGGTGCGCGGAGCTTCGTCAACATCGTCGTGCGACAGGGCAGCCGGGTACACCAAGTGATCAACATGTCGTTCCCTGAAGCACGTCAGTTCAGCGCAGCCCAACAGCGGTTGTATGTGTCGCTCAGTGATCAAATCGGCATCGTCATGCAAAATCATCGCCTGCTGCGTGAGGCACAACAAAGCGCAGGCGAAATGAGCAAACGAGTCGGTCAGTTACAGGGCATTAATCAAGTTTCGGCGCGTATCCTTCGTGCCAGCGACGAATCATCTATGGTCAACGAAACCAGCGAAGCGCTCGTCAAGCTGCTCGGCATTAATCACTGCGGCATCACGCTGGTTGATCCAAAAGACCCCGATTTTCTGTTTGTTGCCGGTGAATACCCGCAGCAGGGCGCGCTAGATGCCCGTTTGCCGCTCAAAAATAACCCGTTATGGGAGGCGCTGCAAAAACGGAACTTCCAACCCTTGTATATTTCCAGCCGCGAAGACCAACTCATCGAACCCGCAACCCGACAAATTTTAACGAGTATGGGCGTATACTCTCTGGGTATCGTTCCGATTGTCGCCAACGGGCGCATCATCGGCGGCGTTGGCCTTGATATGACCTCCCCCACCGGAAAAATTACACCGGAAATGTTGGAACTGGCGCAAATTCTGACCGTTCCGCTGAACATCGGTCTGCAAAATCTGCGTCTGCTGCGCAACATCCAGAGCGGCGCTGATCGTTTGAGTGAACAGGTCGAAACCCTGCGTGACCTCCAACAAATTGAGTCCCATATCAGCAGTGCTCAAGATGAAGCCACCTTGCTCAAGCAGGCGGCACAAGATGTGACTCACTTCCTTAAAGCTGATCACTGCGGCATTGTGCTGCTAGACCCCAACCAAACAGTCGGCACGGTCGTCAGCGAGTATCCTGAACAAGGGACTGTGGGAACCCAATTCGCAGTCAAAGGAAATCCGTTGTTCGATTTTCTGCATGGCGACAGCTACCGTCCCGTTGTCATCAATGACGTTGAAACCGATCCAATTCTTGATGAAAGCAACCGCGATTTTCTGAGAAAAGTCGGCACGAAAGCGATCATTGTGCTGCCGTTGTTGGTTCATGACCGTGTCATTGGTTCGTTAGGGATTGATTTGTTTACAGCCGCGCAGTCAATAAGTCCGGAAATGATTGACTTGGCGCAAACCGTATCATCACAGATTGCGATTGCGCTGCAAAACCGTCGTCTGGTGACCGAAGCGCAGCGCCGTGCTGCGCAGCTTCAGCGTGTCGCGGCCTTCAACCAAAAGGCGCAGGCCTCGTTGGATAGAAGCCAAACACTCGAAATCATGATTGCTGAAGCCAGCCAGATGCTGTCGCATAACCACATTAGCATCAGTTTGCTGGATAAATCTGACCAGCAGCTTAAAGTCGTAGCCCAGCGCACGGATGATAATTTAGACCTGAACACCAATAATGGCGACATCATCCCACTGAACGGACAAATGAAAAATGTTTGGGAAAATGCGCAGCCGTTGTATATCCCTGATTTACGAGCCGTTGCCCATGAAATGGATGTCGGTGTGACCTTGCGTTCGTGGCTGGTTCTACCGGTTAAAGAACACGGCGCTGTTGTCGGTATCGTTAGTGTGGGTAGTGATCAGGCTTCAGCCTACAGTCAAACCGATATATTCCTGTTTAGCCAGTTGGTCACCCAATTCGGTGTGGTTATGGAAAATATCGAAACCTACCGCCAGAACCAGCAGTTAGCACGAAATGAATCCCTTGTAAACGATATTTCAGCCCAACTTCAGCGTCAACTTGATATTCAAGGTATGCTGAATGTAACGGCTGCCGAGCTGGGCAAAGCCATTGGAGCGCGTCGTGCGCGTATCCGCTTGGCGACCACCATTCCTGAAACCGATTCTCAATCAAGTGCGGAGTAGGGCTTATGCGCCGCTTATTAGAGCAGCTGTACGATGTTTCCCGTTATGACAACCTAATCGAAAAAGATCGGGCGCGGTTGGTCTATACCATAGCCTCCGCCTTGATTCTGATTAACCTGTTTTTCATTGGGTTGATCGTCTTTGCCCCAAGAAATGCAATCCCTGATCCGGCAGTCCCTGCGTCTACCGTCGATACCAATATCTTTCTTGTTGGATTTACGGTCTTTGTTTTGGGTCTTATCGCTTCGTTCGTCGTAACGCGTCGGGGAAACAGCCGGTTGGGCAGTGTGCTGCTTGTCTCTCTGACAACCTTGATTTTTGGTGGGCTTGTCATTGTGACTGGAGCCTACAGGAGTCAAGATGGCTTTGCACTTATTATCGCAATTGCTATCCCGGGCTTGCTTTTAGGTGAGCGCGGTTTACTGGTAGGGATAGGATCCGCTGTCCTAATCTATATCGCAAGTGTGAGTTTGCGATCTGAATCCCGAACAATCAATCTTAGTGCTTCAAATGAAGCAGCAATCACTGTAACGCTCATATTCATTATAGGATCGCTGATTTACGCTTATTTGCGTTTTGCGCGCGTCAGCCGTATTGAAGGCGCGGCTACCGCCGAAGCCGAACGTATGAAACTGGCACAGCTTACCAGCCTCATCACCAGTCGTATTTCCCGTCGTTTGGCTCCTAGTGAAGTGCTGCGCAATACGGTCGAGGAAATACGCACAAGCTATCCCGACATTTACCATGCTCAAATTTTCCTCACCGAACCCAGCGGTGTCGCGCGCTTAGTCGCCAGCACCGGTGAAGTCGGAAAGATGCTGATTGACCGTCAGCACAGTTTGCCAATCGGCAGCCAGAGTGTAATCGGACAAGTGACCCTCAATAACCAAACGGTCATCGCGCGTTCTAATTCCAGTAACTCGGTGCATAAACGCAACGAATTTTTGCCGGATACAGTCGTCGAAGCCGCTTTCCCGATGCGTATCGGTGATGCCGTAATTGGCGCGCTCGACTTACAAAGTAAGAAACACGACACCTTTACCGATGAAGAAATGCCCATTTTTCAGTCGCTGGCGGATAATGTCGCGATTGCGATTGATAATGCGCGCTTATTTGAAGAAACCGAACGGCGCTTGCAAGAAAATCAACAGCTTGTCGCACAGATGCGCCAATCTAGCGAAGAAGTTAAACGTCTGAACGAACGTTTGACAGGCCGCTTCTGGAAAGATTTTCTGAACCAGCAAAACGCCTCATCCCTCTTGCTCGATTTGGAGAGCAGCTCGGCAGTCGTTGATAACACATGGACACCGTCTATTCGTGAAGCCATCACATCTAATCAGTCGATACAGTCCAATTCCACCGATACCAAATTAGTGACGGTTCCATTACGCGTGCGCGGGCAGGTCATCGGCGCGATGGAATTTGAAATCGATCAGAACGGTACGGTATCCGCTGATGACATTGCCATGATGGAAGAAGTGAGCGAGCAGTTAGGTCTGGCCGCCGAGTCTAACCGTTTATACGAAACCAGCCAGCGCATCGCCCAGCGCGAGGCGTTGGTGAATGAAATCTCGACCCGCTTACAGAGTGGCACAAGCGTCGAAATGACCCTGAACAGTGCCGCACGCAGCCTGAAGGATGTACTGAAAGCCAATCGGGTGGCGATCCGTCTGGGCAAACCACCTGTTGAAACCATGAATGGGGACAACTCATGACACCGATTTCTCAGGGTTCTGATCGCGCTCCGGTGCTCGTCAACCGCACTCGTGATCGCTACTTGTATGTATTGATCGTGTTTATTACGTTTGCCAGCATGTTAGGCGCTGTGTCGATTTCGATCTCATCGGAACCCAATCAGTTTCTTTTAGGATTTACGATAAGCCTCTTCGTCATGAGCGTGATTGCATTAATCGTGTTGTGGCGCGGCCATATCACACTGGCAATTTACATAGTCATTCTTCAGTCAGTGGTCGGTGTATTCGCTACGAGTCAAATTGACATTTGGTGGATGCTGTTTGACGCGATACTTGCGGCGATTACGGCATCAGTACTTGCGGAACGTAACTTTTATCGAATTGTGATGACTTTGGTATTAGGAACAATTTTAGCGCTGATTATTCATTCCATTCAGATCGACAAGATTGGCAATGGACAACTCGTCCCTTACTTGGTGATCATGCTCTGTGTGACGATTGTCGGTGTGACCACGCGCTATTTCACTATCCAGTCGAGAAAAGCTGCGGAAGTCGCCGCCAGCAGTGCAAACCTGCTGCAAGCGGCAGCCGCTACCAGCGAAATCATCGGCAAGCTGTTGAAGCTCGATGAGTTGTTATCACAGGCCATCGAACTTATCCGTGAGCGATTTGCCTTTTATCATGTTCAAATTTTCTTACTCGATGAAGCAGGCGAAAACGCACAGCTCGCCGCCAGTACCGGCTCGGTCGGACAGATGTTATTCGAACGTCACCACAGCTTGCCGGTTGGCAGCCGCAGCGTTATCGGACGTGTGACCAGCAGCGGTCAGCCCGTAACCGCCAATGACACCGACCCTTTTTATCATCGCAACGAACTGCTGCCCAATACCCGTTCGGAACTGGCGCTGCCAATTTTGGACGGTGACAAAATTATCGGTGCCTTGGATGTACAAAGCCGACGTTACGAAGTCTTTACCACCGAAGTAATTCAAGCGCTGCAAGTGGTGGCAAATCAATTGGGTATCACCATTCGTAATGCACGCTTGTTTGAAGAACAAGAGAAAACCACCAATGATGCACGGCGTTTGTTCCTTGAATCAGAAACCAACCTCCGTGAAATCCAGCGTCTGAATCAGCAGTTAACCCGTTCCGGTTGGCAGGATTATCTTCAGACCGGTAAGCCGGTCAGCGGTGTGACCCTGAATGGCACAGCGATAACCCCTGCCGCTGAATGGACGGACAGCTTGCGCGCGGCGACCCGCGCTCGTCAGGCCGTTACCACCGAGCGTGAAGGACAGAAGATTATTTCTGTACCAATGGTCTTGGATAACGAGGTCATCGGCGCGATTGAAGTCGAGGCTACTGGCACAACCCAAGAGTCGGACATTACCGAAATGGTGAATGCGGTTGCCCAGCGTTTGGCGCTCAGCCTTGATAAAGCCCGCTTATTTGAAGAGTCGCAAGAAGCCACCGCCCGTGAACAGCGCATCAACGAAATTGTCACCCGCTATCAAAGCGTGAATAACATTGATGAATTGTTACGCATCACCCTCCTAGAATTGAGCCAGTCATTGGGGGCAACACACAGCAGTATCCGCTTGGGTACAGCACCGGTTGTCAGCCTGAACGGAGAAGGCCACGCATGAATAGGTTTAACCGCTTTCGCCAACAGCTTTTTGGTGTGCGCCATTTGTATAGCAATCCGCTGGATGCTCAACGCGCACAGGTTTTGACTGTACTCACGGTAGTCATTGCTGTTGTACTGGTGATGACCTTTGCTTTCTTTCAAATCCCTGAAATTTTGCGAAACGGCCCGACTGATCCGGTCAATACATTGATATCGGTGGCGGATCTGGTGGCCTTGGTCTTCGCCTACCGCCAAATTCAGCGTGGCAAACTGAACCTCGCCATTTGGATTGTCGTTGGATTGGTCATCATCGGCGCGGTGCAAAGCATCTTGCGCGGCGGGCCGAATAGTACAGCCACCATCAGTAACAGTACGGTCGTCTTACTGCCAGTACCCATTGTTTTAGCTGGAACGCTCTTATCTCGTCGGGGTATGTTTGGGGTTTCCGCTCTGACATTTTTGTTGGTTATCATCGCGGCGGTTGCCCAATCCGCCAATGGCACACCCTTTACCTATATACCTGCTGAAGTGGCTGTTGCCGATGTGGTGACCATTATCCTGACGCTGCTGGTGACGGTCGCTATTCTGGGTGCATTTCTCGGCTCGCTCCAACGCATAGCCAATGAGTCGTACCAGTTGACCGCTCTGCGCCAGTGGATTAACCAACTGGGCTCAGACCTCAGCGCAATTCATGACGAGACAACCTTACTAAACACGGCCATTACCCGCATCCGGCAGGTCGTTGTTCAGCGCTTCGTTGAAATTTATATCATCAATGAGGATGGGAATCTGGTCTTGCCGTCTGGTGGCACTCAGCGCCGTAAAATTATTCGCTCGATTGAACCTAACATTTTGGCGGAAGCCGCACGCACACGTACTGTGTTAGTCACATCCTTGGAAGATGCGCCGGAGCGCCATACGCATATGGCGGCATCCACCAGCTATGCGGCAGCCGTACCGATCATGGTGAATGACAACCTGATGGGAGTACTCGATTTTCAGGATGTGCAGCAGTTTTCAGCCAACGAACTGGAAAGCCTGCAAGAACTGGCTGGTTTACTGGCGCTGAACTGGCAGCGTGTACGGGTTACGACCGATCTGCAATCGCGGGTTGATGACCAAGAACTAACCATCACCCGTCTGCAAACCCAGCTTCAGGACTTTAGCCGCCGTCAGCAGCAAGATGTCAGCGAAATTTGGGGCGGCTATATTCAAGGGCGCGGTAAGCAGGCCATTGGTTATAACCTGAGCGGCGATTCGGCGGTTCCGGTACAAGCCAGTGATCTTCCCGGCGATTTGGTGAATACCCTGAAGACCGGACAGCTTGAAGTTTCGACGCAGGGCAACGAGCAGGTCGTTAATGTCCCCATTAAGTTCCGTGATACCAACTTGGGCGCGATGTCTTTCGCTGTGCCTGCGGATCAGCCGTTGAATGACCGGCAGATCGAAGTCGCGACGATCGTGGCTGAACGTCTGGCGCTGGCTCTGGAAAACACGCGCTTATTCGAGCAAAGCCAGTCACAGGCGTTTCGTGAACGCAAGGCGAGTGAAGTCGCGACAGCGCTCATCGGTGCGACTGATGTACGGGTAGTCTTGAATATGGCAGCCGAACAATTTAAGGAAGCGTTAGGCGCAGTGAATACACGGATTTATATCCAACCGGAAACCATGATGGAACCGCTAGCCCAAACGCAGCAGGAGCAGTAGCGATGGCAATTCTCTCTCGTGTCTTAAATGTCACCCGCTGGCCGTTGTGGGTAAAAATTTCGCTAGGGCTGGTCGTCGCGGTAATCATTCCGCTCATCATTGGTGGCTTCATTATTCAAAGTGGCTTTGTGTCTTACAGCCTGAATACCGAAAAAGACATACTCGATCAAGCGGGCAAGCAGCAGCTTAAGGACCTCACAGCCGTCTTACAGAAGGCGGAATCAAACCTGACCACACTTGCGACAAGCGAAGAACTGAGTTCGCAATTTATACAATCGCTTGAATCAACCGGTGTGAATTTCCAAGACGCGCGCGGAATATCACTAGATATGCAGCGTGAATTACTGCAAATTGGTAATTTTCAAGCCATACAACTGGTCAATCTCAAGGGCCTGATCGTTGCGCAGGCCACAACCAAGCAGTTGTTGACGAAGCGTGGTTTTGATTCACAGTCCGCCGCCTTTATTGCGGCCCAGAACGGCGCACAGAGCAGCATTATTAAAACCGTCTCGGTTTCTAATGATCCTAATCTGCTGATTGAGTACACATACGCCATAAGCAATGAAGAAAACCAGATTATCGGTTATCTTGTGGCAACGCTTGATAATGCTGTCGTGCTCCAATATCTCGATGTGGGCGAAAATATTGATAGTTACCTTGTCACAGCCGGACAAAACCCGCTCGTGATTAAGCGTCAAGGGGTGGTCAAGGGCAGCACTTTAGCCGACTCGGTAGCGGTCAAGCGCGCTTTTACCGGGCAAACTGCGACCACCACTTATGTTGCCGGTTCACTGCAAAACAATGTCGAGATTTTGGGAAGCTATGGCTCGATTGCAAATCCGGCTGCGACCAACCAGACTTTGTTTGCGCTCGTAAGCGAACTTCCCACCAGTGCCATACCCAATCCAGTCTTGGAATATCTGGGCGGATCGCGCCTGTTCGTCGCCGGTGTGGGCTTGGTGATTGTGATATTTCTGTTAGCCGTGTTGGGAAATCAGATGATTACGCCGCCCATTAATAATCTCCGTCAGGCCATGCAAGCGGTGGTCGATGGTGATTTTAATCATGACGTTGTCACTGGAGATCGTTATGACGAGATTGGTCAGCTTAATGCCACCTTCATTGACATGCGGGCGCATGTTCGCGGCTTAATTGATGAACTTGAAGGCCGCATCGCTTCTCGTACCCGTGACATCAGCGCTACACAGGAAGTCGGTCGTTTCGCGGCGTCGCAGCGCAATCTGCAAACCTTGATGGAACAGATCGTGGAACTCATTACCGAGAAATTCCCCGATATTTATCATGCCCAAATCTTCTTGCTGGATGCCGACCGTGAATATGCCGTGCTGCGTGCCAGTACCGGTGAACCCGGCAAAATCATGTTGGCTCGCGGTCACAAATTGATGGTAGGCAGTGTTAGCGTCATCGGGCAGGTGACCGGACAGGGAGAATTTGTCGTTGCCCGTGACACCGGAACCAGCCAAGTCCACCAGCGCAATGAACTGCTGCCGCTGACCCGCGCTGAACTGGCCATTCCGCTAAAAGTCGGTGATGTGACCATCGGCGCACTCGACGTTCAAAGCCGCGTTCGGGATGCATTCGGTAAAGATGAAATCACCATTCTGCAAACGATGGCTGATCAAGTTGCCGTCGCCATCGAAAACGCCCGCTTGTATCAAGACTCGGTGCGTCGCTTGGAAGAAATCGAGCGCATTAACCGTAATTCTACCCTCAAAGCGTGGCAGGAATACCTAAATGCACAGCGTGAACGTGAGCTTTCCAGTGAGGCAGGTATCATCAGCGGGACTGATTTGTCGGCCATTCGTAAACAGGCCGTTCAGCAAAACCGCATCGTCGTGGGCGCGGTCACTGCTAACCAGACGGTTCCGATTGCTGTGCCGGTACAGTTACGCGGACAAATCTTAGGTGCGGTCGAGTGGGAAATTCCCGCGGCGGATCTGAGCGAAAACAAACTTCAACTCGCGCAAGAACTGGCGAACCGTTTGGCCACCAGTTTGGATAACGCCCGCCTGTTTCAGGAAAGCCAGCGCGCCGCTGAACGTGAACGCGTGGTCAATAATATTGCCGCCCGCCTCACCCCACAAACCGAAATCGGCGACATTTTGCAAACGGCTGTGCGCGAAGTCGGTCAGGCGCTCCGTTCGCCACAGGTCAGCATCCGCCTGCACCGCACCAACGGCAGTGGCAGTAACGGTAATGGAAGCACTCACAACTAAAGTTAACAGTCTAGCAGGATAATTTTATCGTATGCTAGTAGTACTGGGTACATAAAACGATCTATGGTAAATAATATGGCGCGTAAAAAAGATCCACTCAACCGATCCCGTTCGCTTCACCAGCAAATGATGCGGCGTATCGCACCGATTGTCATTGTCGGATTCATCGTCATGACCGCCATTGCTGTCTTGCTGCATCGTTCCAATCTGGAAATCCAGCTCAAGAGCGATCTCAAGCAGACCTTGGATGAACGCAGCGCGTTAGTTGATCAATTTTTCACCAAGCTGGAAAATGACCTCAATTATCTTGCGCGTGTTGATGTTGCGCGGCGCTTAGCCGCATATAGTGTTGATCCGAGTACCTCACCGGTAGGCGGCATCACGTGGGAAACGTCCCTTGCGACAGATATGGTGGATGTCGCTAATGAGAACCCTAACTTTTACAATCAACTGAACTTTGTTACGGTTAAAGGTTCAGTGTGGGTACAGGTAATTAATAAAGGCGGCTTGCTGTCGACCATTTTCCCATCAGACAATAAAGATTTCGCAAAAGATGCCAATTTCAACAGCATCAAGTCCAATCAGATAACAATTTCGTCCATTGTTTACGGCACATCCGCTGATAATAAACCAACCGCAGTTATTACCGCTTACGCGCCAATAGTCGAAAAAGCCCAGAATAATAAGCTGGTGGGTGTCATCGCCGTCAAAGTCAATGCGGATGCCAGTCTTATTCAACCGATCTTGACAGCGGGTGCGCAAGATAACCATGACTTTTTGTTGGTGAACCGCAACGGACTGCTCATCAATAATGGGCAAGCACTGAAGGATAGTAATCCGACGCTGAGCAAGTTGTTGGCCGAAAATCCCGGCAACATTGAATTGAGTGTTCTTGGTTCAAATACTATTGCATCGCGCATCGTGTCCAACCACGGTATTCCCGATATGCCGTGGACACTTATATTACTTGACCAAGGTAATGCTGCCATACTTTACGGTGAAGGGTTGGGCGGAATCGCAGCCATCATTGTTATCGGGGCGATAGCCTGTGTCTTAGCGCTCTGGTTGATTAATCGTATCCTCAACCAATGGTTAGAACCGCTCAGCGCGACTCGCACACTGGCCTATAATTTAGCCGCCGGACAGATGGAAGACACGCTGCCGCCTCTGGCTAACAGTGATGAGTTGGGCCAACTGACGGATTCCTTCAAACATATTTCGCGCCGGATGAGTGATCTTTCGCAGGAACTCGAATTAAATGTCCTAACCACTCAGGAGCATTTGAATCTGGTCACGGAGCTCACGCGCGAATCCAATAACCTCCAATCCGCCGATGAACTGCTTGAACTGGCTACCGAGCGCGTCTGTGAAGCATTCAAAATGTATCATGGTCAAGCCTATCTGCTTGATGATATTGGCCTGAATGCCTATCTGTCGTACAGTCGGGGCATTGTCGGCAAGCGTTTGGTCGAGCAGGGCATTCCGGTTCAAGTGGGTTCTGCATCACCCGTCGGCGAAGCCGCTGCCAGCGGCAAACCGGTTATCGTAAGCGACACGCTTAATCCCGGAAGAGTGCCGTATATGGCTAACCCTGTTCTGCCAGATACGCGCGCTGAAATTGCTGTGCCGCTTATGGCAGGTGAACAGGTCATCGGTGTAATCGACCTTCACAGCAACAACCCGCGTTTGTTTGATGATGCCGAGATCACCGTTTTGCAGCTCATTTGTAACCAGATCGGCGCGGTGCTGCAAAAGCTGCGTCAAATGAGCGCCTACGAAAACCGAATCGAACAGGAAGATAGCCTCAACCGCCGCCTGACACGTTCTGCTTGGACTGAAACCGAAGAACGCTATGCGCTCTCCGATTCTTATCAGTACAACCTGATTGACGTCGTTCCCACCGCCATGATGGACGACAACATCGAGGCATTGAGTGCGCCTATTACCATTCGCGGTGAAGTCATCGGCACGCTGGCGGCAGCCGCACCTGAAGGAATGCCCTTCACGGTTGGTGATCACGCCGTGCTTCGGGCGGTTGCTGACCGCGTCGGTCTGGCAATTGAAGGCGCCCGCTTGTTTCAGGAAACACAGTCCAGCCTTGCGATTACCTCCGTTCTGTACCAACTCAGCCGTTTGCTCAATCAAGCCACAGAACTGACAGAAGTGGTTAAAGCGGTTATCACAGCCGTCACGTCGGATGCTGCCAGCGGGCAAATCTGGCTGTTTGAGGAAAACACCAACCAGACCGAAAGCGGTTGGTTGCAATTGGCTGCTGATTGGTATGTTGACGAACAGGTTGTCCGTACCGGTGGTGAATTCCAACTCAACATTAATGACTCGTCGTTTCTGGGCAGCTTGAGCGATATGCAGGTCAAAGTCATCAGCGATGCGACCCGCGATACCCGTTTGGACAGCGAACTGAAAGGTACACTGCGCTTATTGGATGCGCGTGCGGCGATTTTCATTCCGTTTAGTGTACGTGGTCAGTGGCGCGGTATTCTCTCACTGCTGTTCACGGATGCCCGCGAATTCAGCGAAAGTGACGGACGCATCTACACCGCGTTGATCGATCAGGCCGGTGTTGCCATTGATAACCGTCTCCTGATTCGCCAAACAGAGATGACTCTGAACCAGAATGAACGCTTGTATGTTGCCAGCAGCCAAATTAATACCGCCCAAACACCGGTCGAATTGATCAGTGCGGTACAGGCTGCTACACCCGAAATCAGCCTGCGTTTTGAACTTGGGCTGCTCGAAGGTCAGTTGGATAACACCGGTTGGCCCACATTAGTGCGCATCGTGGCGCGCGCTGAAGGTGTCACGGCACAAGCTGCCGACTCACTGCAAGCCTTGGTTGTCGATGCCAACTCACCGCTGCGTAAACGTGAAGCGCTGTCTGTCGAAATGCTGGGTGGACATACCCTCATCTTCCCCATGTTCAGCGCCAACCAACCGATTGCGATGCTGTATGTCACCAGTCCCCGCACCTATACCATTTCGGAAGAAGACACCGAAATTTACAAGGCGCTCGCCGGACAAATCAGTACCGTGTTGGAAAATCAGCGTCTGCTGCAAAGAACATCGACCGCACTGGACGAAACACGCCGTTTGTATACAGCCAGCCGTTCTATTTCCAGCGCGCAAGATATCGCTGCCGTTTATAAAGCAGCCAGTGAGCATCTGGTGCAGTCTGCCGGACAAATCAGCCGCTTGACCGTGCTGTTAGCCGGGCCAAACGCTACTGTAGATGCTGCCTATTTTGATGTGGCCTATACATGGACAGAAAATCCGCAGCCCGACGCACCAGTATATGACCGGATGCGTGTGCCTGCCGACATGCTGCCAATTGGCAAACTAATGGCCGTCGCAAAAGACAGCCTCTATTTTGATGATCTGACCACCAATTTGGCGGAGAATAATCCGCTGCGTCAGACCTTCGAAACGTGGGGAGCGGTAAGCGCGATTGTCATCCCGCTTCAAACCCAGCGCCAATGGTTAGGCGTGGTGGTTGCCGAATCCCAAAGCCCACGTGCTTTCGATGAGCAGTACATCCGCTTCACCCGCGCGGTGTCCGATCAGGTCGCTATCGCCGTCGAAAACAGAATGCTGTTCGAAGAAGCCCGCAGCGAAGCCCAACGTGCGCTGACGCTGGCGGAAGTTGGTCAGATGGCGGCTCAAGTCAGCACCGACTTCGAGCAAAACATTAACTTGGTCTTCCAACGCGTAGCTCAAGCCGGCAGTTATGACCGTTGGCTGCTGCTCCTCGGTAACGAAGTTGACGTCAACAAATTTGATGTCTACAGCAGTCATAATCCGGTGGACGCGGATTTCTTCGCCCAAACCAGCTACGACACTCAGATGAGCCATTCGATCATCGACAGCTACCATACCGAAGAGATGATTGTCATCAACGATCCGCAGCGCTATCCGGCATTCACGGGATGGAAGAGCGCTTCACTGGAATTACTGGGAAAGCACATGGTTGCGCCGGTTTATTCCAGCGGTGATACCGTCGGCGCGCTGTTGATTGGACGCGGTTTAGAAAGTCCCGACTTGGATGCGCGTGATGAACAGCTTATCCGCACCTTAGCGGCACAGATTTCAGTCGCGGTCGATAATCGCCGCTTGTTCCGTGCTGCTGAACAGGAACGCGAATATCTGCGCTCAATTCTGGAAACCATGCCCACCGGTATTGTGGTGCTTGACCCCGAAACACTTATGCCCATTCAGTCCAACGCGCAGGCTGAAGTACTGCTCGGCAAACCGATCAATTTTGCTGTGCCCTTTGACGTTAAAGACTATAACCTCATCCGTACCGGTACCAACGTGCATTATCCCGAAGCCGAACTGCCCATTAACGTTGCTGCTGTCAGTGGTACAGCATCCTTCGGTGACGATATTGCCGTCGTCCATGATGACTTCCAGAATGATCTGCTGCTGAACGCCGCCCCCATTTTTGATGGTCGCGGAAATGTAAATGCTATCGTGGCCGCCTTTCAAGACATTAGCAACCTGCGTGGCCTTGAAAATACCCTTCAGAACAGCTTGCGTGAACAAATCGCGCTCTATGAAGCCACCCGTTCTCTATCCGAAGCCACCTCTTTGGAAGATGCGCTGGACGCGACGGTTGCGCAGTTGTTCATGCTCGATCCGATGGACGGTTATATCGTACTGCTGGAAGAGAACACCGGTGCGCTCCTGCCTGTTCGTGGTGTCCTGTCTCCAGAACAATTCAATCTCTCTCAAGACCTCTTCCGTTCTGATGTCCTGATGATTACCGATTTGCATAATCAAACCGAAATCAGCGAGGAGCAGCAGCAAGAATTACTGAACGTGGGGGCGGAAGCTATAGCCGTCGTGCCCATGCGTACCCGTGACATCTTGCAGGGTTGGATTGCGGTTCTCTATAACCGCGTGCTCGACTTTAGCAACGACAACGAACGCTTCCTGACGACCCTTGCTGATAACGCCGCCGTCGCCATTGATAACCGTAACCTTCAGCTCCGTACCGAAACCGCTTTCGACGAAGCCACCATTCTGTACGAAACCAGCCGTAGCTTGGCGAACGTGTCATCGCCGCAGCAAATTGTTGATGCGGTTGTCACCAAGCTGCGGTTGACCAGTGCCAATCAGGTATTCATGGCCATTCCGGCTACCGAAACCAACAGCGAAGATTTGGTCGTCATCGCCAACTGGCAGGCTGATGGACAAAGTGGTATTAACCTGCTCGGCGTGACCCTCAATCCCGATCAATTCCCGGCATGGCGACAGGTTTCAACCAACTCGCTGTTGACCATCGACGATATTTTCCAAGAACCTGACCTCAGCGAACTTGAACAAATGGGTCTGGAAAGTACTGATGCCCGCGCTTTGGCTGTCATTCCGCTGCGTGCCGGTAATCGCCGACTCGGTGTCATCTGGATCGCTTCGTCGCAGCCGCACAAACACACCGAACGTGACCGTCGTATTTATCAATCCTTTGCGGAACAGGCTTCGCTCTCAATGGAAGCCACCCGTCTGCTGGAACAAACCGACCGTCGTGCGCGTCAGTTGTCTATTTCGGCACAGGTTAGCCAGATCGCCAACTCCATCTTGGATTTGAACGTGCTCATGCCGCGTTTGGTGGATTTAATCCGTGATGCCTTCCATTATGATCATGTCCAGATTTTCTTGATGGACAATAAAGATCAGTTTGCGGAACTCCGCGCCAGCACCGGTGAACCCGGTCGGCAGCTTCTCGCCATCAATCACCGTTTGGCGAAAGGCTCGAAGTCGGTTATCGGTCAGGTGACGACCACCGGACAGCCCGTCATCGCCTTGGATACGGCTGATGCGCACGTCGTCCATCGTCCGAACCCGTATCTGCCGTTAACACGTTCTGAAATGGCGCTCCCCATCATCGTCAAGGGCAAGATTGCCGGTGCGTTGGACGTGCAGTCCAATACACCCAACGCCTTCGGTGATGACGACGTGAATGTATTGACGACCCTTGCCAACCAGATTTCAGTTGCGCTGGATAACGCGCGGCTGTTCGAACAAGCGGAAACCCGTGCGCGCGAAATGGGCTTCCTCTTCAACGTAACCGCGACCGCTTCCTCAGGCGCTGACAAGACGCTGAACGAGTCGTTGGCAGATGTTGTGTCGCTGGTGCGTGAATCGCTGAATGCCTTGAACGTCAGCCTCTATTTGTCCGAAAGTTATACCGACCAGTACGGCGAATCCTATACCTTACTGCGCGCGGCGGCTTTGGCTGGTTCTGACCAACCCCTTTCTGAAGTGTCGGAAATCTTGGTCGGCAGCTCTGAAAATGCGCTGAGTCAAGTCGCTGTCGAGGGCGAGCCCCGTATTTTCAACAATCTGGACGATGAACCGAACTACCTGCCGATTTCAACCGATGCCAAAGCGGCTATTGCTGTGCCCATGATTTCCGGTTATCAAACCATCGGCATCATCGCCTTGGAAGATCGTCGCGCCAACAGCTACACGGCGGAAACACTCAACCTGATGGGCGCATTGACCAACAGTCTCTCCAGTATTATTCAGAACACACGGCTGCTGGAACAAGTGCAGCGCTCCAACGAACAGCTTCGTGAACTTGACCGCCTCAAGAGCGACTTTTTGGCGAACATGAGCCATGAACTGCGAACACCGTTGAACTCCATCATCGGTTTCAGCCGCGTCATCCTCAAAGGTATCGACGGCCCGCTAACTGAAATGCAGGAGCAAGACCTCAGCACCATCTATAACAGCGGTACACACTTGCTCGGCCTCATCAACGACATTCTCGACCAAGCCAAAATCAACTCCGGTAAGATGGATATTCATCCTGACTACTTTGACATGAAGGCGGTAGTCGAAGGCGTGCGCTCAATTGGTATCGGCCTCATTAAAGACAAGTCAGTCGATATGCGCTTGGAAATTGCGTCTGGTTTGCCCAAAGCCTTTGGCGACGAATTCCGTACCCGGCAGGTGCTGCTCAACCTTGTATCTAACGCCTCCAAGTTCACACAGCAGGGTTCGATTATCGTCCGTGTTTATCTGGATAAGCACGCTGAAACTGGCAAAGACATGATGCGTGTCGATGTTCAAGACAGCGGTATCGGTATCGCTGAAAAGGACATCCCGCTGCTGTTCGAAGCCTTCCGTCAGGTTGACTCGTCTCTAACGCGTACCGTCGGCGGTACCGGTCTGGGTCTGCCGATTGCCAAGAACCTCATCGAGATGCAGGGCGGTCAAATGCTTGTGCATTCGGTGGTGAATGCCGGTTCGACCTTTAGCATCACGCTGCCGCTTGGCCCGGCCTCTGATGAAGCAGAGGATGACTCCGGCACGCCGTCTGAAACCGTTTCTCAGAACGGAAATAATGGAAACGGCACCAACAAACCTGCCGACAAACGTGCTACGTCCGTCATGAGTGCGGTCATGTCACCATCAACCCCCAAGAGTTTGAATACGCAGCAGCTCAATCCGGCGGTCGTTGACCAATACGAAGCCAAGATGAAAGCCGACAAACGGGACTCAAACATGACAATGGCGGTCATGCCGACCAACCGTCAAATTCTGTTGATCGAAGATAATCCGGATATGGTGGATCAATTCCGCCGCGCCCTTCAACGGGAGTCCTTCGATATTTTCACCGCTTCTATTCCCTTGGAGGCCGAAGCGATGGCGAGTGGTCTACGCCCCATGCTCATCGTCATGGATTCGGACTTCGCCAAAGGCGCGAGTTGGGATATTTTAGGCCGTTTGCAAGAGCGTGACGATACGCGGGAAATTCCAGTGATTATGGTGTCGTTGGAAGACGTTAAAGAACGGGCTCAGGAAGCCGGAGCATTTTCCTTCTTGCAGCGTCCATTTATGCCCGATCAATTGGTAGACTCGGTTCGCGAAGCGCTGACCGTCAGCCAGACCGAACGCATCTTGATTATTGATGACCAACCGGATAGCCAGCGGATGCTTCAAGAAGCTTTGGATGAGGCCGGTCAGTACCGTGTGATTACCGCTAAAAATGCACAGGAAGGCATTTCGCTGATTGCTCGCCGCCGCCCAAATCTCATCATTCTTGATTTGCGGATGCCCGATAAAGACGGCTTCGATGTTCTGGAAGAACTCAGCGGCAATCCCGAAACGGCCAGCATTCCCGTGATGATCGTAACCGCCGACACCCTCAATGCCGAGGAGCAGGATAAACTAGGCAGCTTAGAGGTCATCTATAAGACGGATTTGAGTCAGGCCAATTATCAGCAGTTTATGGAAAGCGTCCGCGAACATCTGCACTAGGCCGCTTTCATCAGCCTTAATATGAAGGGCGCACGGCTGTGCTGTGCGCCTTTAAATTGAATAATTGTCTGTATCACAGAATCGTAACGAAGCCTTACGTAATCCTTATTCTCTGTCATGGTAACATGATTCATAGTGTAATAATTTAAACGATACGATGTAGATTCTATATCGGCGTATTCTGTCGTATTATCAACTCATTGGAGACCCCGTTGGACTTCGCAACCATCGATCACCACCAAATCGAACTCGAATGCATCAACTGCCACACCCGTATTCCGTTGAACCGTCACGTAGCCGGCTGCCCCACCTGTGGCGAAAATATTCTGGAAGCCCGTTATGATTTGAGTGCGATTAATGTACAAGATTGGCTCACTGAAATTAAGCGGCGTCGGGGTAATCTGTGGCGGTACCGTGAAGTTTTGCCCATTTATAACTCCGAGAATATCATCACCATGGGCGAAGGTGGCACACCGCTCCTGAAATCACGCGCCTTAGCCGCCAGTTTAGGGCTTAAACATCTTTACATCAAAGACGAGCGTCAGGGGCCAACCGGCAGTTTCAAAGACCGACAGGCCACAGTCGCTATTTCCGCCCTCAAAGAGATGGGTGTCAATGAAGTCGTGGTCGCCAGCACCGGTAATGTTGCCATTGCCTATGCGGCATACGCGGCGCGGGCGGGCATCAAAGTCTGGGCATTCTTCCCCAGCTTGACCCCCGGCGACAAAATGCGTGAAGCGGCCTTGTATGGTGCGGAAGTCATTAAGATCACCGGAACCTATGACCAGACCAAAGAATTGGCGGCGCGTTTCGCCAAATCCAAAGGACTGTTTTTAGATCGCGGCATCAAGAGTGTCGCGGCCATTGAAGCCATGAAAACCATTGCCTACGAGATTGCCGAAGAACTGGGCGATGAGTTGGATGGCGGCGCGCGCTGGCGTTCACCGGATTGGTTCCTTCAAGGGGTGAGCGGCGGCATGGGCCCTATTGGCGTGGGCAAGGGCTTCCAAGAAATGATGAGCTTTGGCCTCGTCGATAAAATGCCCGCTTTCGGCTTGATTCAATCGGCTGGCTGCGCCCCGATGGTCGAAGCCTTTGATCGTGGTCAGCGCATCGCGACACCGATTGACAATCCGCAGACCATTATTGCGACCTTAGCTACCGGAAATCCCGGACGCGCCTACGAACTTTTATATGATTATGTCCAGCAGTACGGTGGGCATTTTACCTCTGCCAGTGATGAAGAGGCTTTCACCGCCACCTTAATCGCCGCTCGCACCGATGGCATTTCGGTTGAACCGGCAACCGCTGTGACTTTCGCTGGACTCATTCGCATGGTGCGCGAAAAAGTCATTAAGCCCGATGATGTGGTTGTCCTCAACTGCTCAGGTCATACCATGAGCGTCGAGAAGCACATCCTCGGTGATCAGTGGCAGCACTCGATTGAACTGACTCAGCAGCATATCGCACCGACGCTGCCCGAAGAAGGTCTGCTTTCTGCCTTACAGCAGGTCGAATCCAATGTCCGGCGTATCGTTATTATCGAGGATAATCAGGATGCCGCGCGCCTCATTAAGCGCATCTTGCAAGCGCGTGGTAACTATGACATCCATCTGGCAGCCGATGGGGTAGAGGGTATCCAGCTTGTGCGCGAAGTTCGTCCTGATATGGTCATCACCGACTTGATGATGCCCGATGTCGATGGTTTCGCGGTCATCGAAACCATGAAGAGCGACCCGACCACTAAAGACATTCCCATCGTGGTGGTCACCGCTAAGGAACTCACCGTCAAAGAACGCGCCCGTCTCAGCGGACAAATCGAAATGCTACTGCAAAAAGGCTCATTCATCGACGAAGAATTCATCGAGTCATTGGTGAGCAAACTCAACTAACCAAACGCATTTTCGTAGGGACGGCATACATGCCGTCCACTGCCTAATTAATCATTTGCATCCTCTCTTGTGAATTTCGCAGCCTGATTTCTCTCGTAGGGGAGCACCTATGTGTGCTCCCCAATTGGATTCTCCTCTGTGTCTTTGAGTCATAGTGTCTGTTCTGAAAAACTTTATTGCTTGGATATCTTATTTCAAAAACACCTTGGCGCTCTGTGCGAAGCCTCCTGTGGATGGCGATTAGATTTTCATCTTTGGGTCTGATGTTATTTCATAGGGACTCTGTGTTAAAAATGCCTTGTTGATATTTTGAACAAAAATAATCGGGTCGCATTTGATACTATAGTGCCACTAATCACTGGATATAGAACGATGCCCGACCAATCATCACTTGACCCCTATGCAATTCTAGCCAGCCTAGACATCACCGATGCAGCCCAAATCGAGCCGGTGAACGGTGGCTTTGACACTGCCATCTGGCGCGTGCAATGGCATGGCGCGTTTTATGCACTGCGTGTCTTTCGTTCTGAGCAAGCACCTGTCGCCGAGAAAGAAATCCGTGTGATGCAAGTGGCTGCGGATAATCACATTCCTATTCCGAAGGTTGTGCGTCATGGCCTGTGTCAAGGCCGCCCTGTCTTACTGCTGTCGTGGATCAACGGTAAAACCTTGGGTACACAGCTTCTCGCCCATCCACAGGAAATTTGGAAGCTCGGCATCGCCTTTGGACGAATGCAGGCCGCTGTTCATCAAATCCCAGCACCGTCGGACATGAATCCCACTAACTGGATTGAATGGGCAGGGGATGAACCCGAACTCAAAGCCCGTTTGCGGGATTTACCGTCACGTAAAACAAGGCTGCTGCATCTGGATTATCATCCGTTGAACATCATGGTTGATAAGGGGCAGATCAGCGGCGTGTTGGATTGGGCGAATGCCCGTGCTGGTGATCCCCGTGCGGATTTCGCCCGTACTTATTCCATCCTACGGATTGAGCCTTATGGCCCTCAAGCGGATGATTTCAAACTCAACATCGGTCGGCGTTTGTTGGCCTATTTCTGGCAGCGAGGCTATCTGCAAGCAGGTGGTCAATTGGATGACATGGCGCTGTTCTATGCGTGGGCAGGCGCAAGCATGATCCGGGATTTATCCCCGCGCATCGGCAAACCCGACTTCTGGCTGCAAGATCATCATTTGGATGGCGTTCGTGCTTGGCGCGATCACTGGAAGCGCCAAGCGGGGATTAAAATTTAGCCCGACGAAATAGAGAAAAGAACCGAATCCCAACCACTAAACTTCCCAATCCTCAACCTGAAGCCCACTCACACGCTGGAATTCAGCCGTATTATGCGTCACCACAATCAAATCATGTGCCATTGCTATTGCGGCTATGAGCAAATCATTTCCACTGATCGGCAGCCCGCGCCGCTCTAAATCTGCCCGAATATCCCCATAAGCCCGCGCCGCCGCGTCATCAAATACAATTGATTGAATCGTCTTCAAAAACTCTTCTTGTTTCTGCCGCGAGATTTCTGGTGTCTGGCTCTTGGCTGACCCATAAAACATCTCGGCTTTTGTAATACTGCTCACAGCCACATCGCGCAGCGCCACGGTTGCCATCTTGCGCCGGATGTTCGGCGCTCATCCGTTGATATAGCGGATGCACGTATTCGTATCGAGCAAATACTTCATTCCACTTCATCCCGTTTGGCCCACGGTAGTTCTACAGGACGTTCGAGCGGATCATCAGCCAGCGCGCCGTAAGTCCGATCAAAAAACCCCACGGGCCAACCAAGTGCATCGACCGGAGTTTCTTCTACCGCTTGCATCACCACCACCACATCAATATCGCGGTTATTCATCGCTGTCGGCACTTCCAGTTTCAATACACATCGCTGCCCACATGTGTTCGTAGTTTAAGGGTTTCCATTTTGCCCTCCTCATCGCTTATTCAGTGCATGTCTCATTGACTTCTGGGAAATTGGTTTCAGTTTATCATGAATCGTTCTACGAACAGCCAATCGCTCGATTTGTAAAATTACCTCTTTGCTTCTGGCTGAGATCCGTTAGGGCTAATGCGTATTGATCTTCACGTGCGCGTACTGCTTACGATAAGTCACAGGTGACATTTGCATATGTCGCCGGAAAATTCGCCGGAAATAATCGGGTTCGGAAAACCCGCACTTTTCCGCGATTTGTTCGACGGTCATTTCGCTGTCAAGCAGGTAATGACAGGCCACATGAATCCGCCTTTTTTGGATGGCTTCGGTCAGCGTACAGTGATAAATCTGGCGGTAAACACGGCCTAAGTAATCTGCGTTATAACCCAACTCGTAGGCGATTTTCCCCGCTGTAATCGGTCGGTCATAATTCAGCCGGATGAAGGTGTTGGCCCACATCGCAATTGTCTTGAGATCACGGCTGTCTACAGATGTCGCCTCGCGTGACCGTGCCACCTCCACCAGCATCAGCGTTGTTAATAAGTTCGCAGCATACGGATGCAGGGCGCCGGTCTCTTGGTCGTCCAAGAAAATGCGGAATAAGCGCTCAATCCGCTCCGGTTCAGTGATGGTCTTGTGCTGCGGCACACGCATAAATGGAATAAAAGCCCCCGCCGCATCTTCAAACAGGGCGTTCTCATCCAGATCAAAATGGATCCAGTAGAAGCGCAAATCCGGTGGCATAGGTATCGTGCTGCCATGCCGCCGTCCGGGCCACAGATGCAAACTTTGCCCCGCTTCCACATGGAAGGTTTGGTTGGCCTCCCACATGTCCAAACAGCCTTCTTTAACGAGGATCAGTTCGTGCGAGTCGATGACGCGTGTGGGATGCATCACCCCGCCGCGTGAGACGAACAAGCCCGCATTCTGGGCGCGTATCGGGCCGATAATATTCAAATGAAGAACATTTTGGGTATTCATAAAGCACTTTCAAAAAGTCGGATTTATCTTCCTATTCTACGGCTAATGGACTAGTCAGAAAAGGGGTGAATGACATACACTAAACACGCTGTAAATCCGCATTTAATTTAAATAGAGGTTTATCTTGACCAGCAGTATTCAACAAAATACACCGGTTTCTTTGAAAAATGTGGTGATTGATGACGGTTTTTGGAGTCAACGGCAGGCCAACAACCGTGAACATACCTTGCCTGCCATCAAACACCAGATGGAAAAGACAGGCCGTGTCGATGCGTGGAAGCTCGACTATAAACAAGAACAGGGTAAAAAGGATGGTCATACCAGTATCCTTGCCCAGCCGCTCAGTAAGGTCAAACCCCATATTTTCTGGGATTCCGATGCCGGAAAATGGATCGAAGCCGCCGCTTACAGTCTGACGACACATCCCGACGCAGAGTTGGAATCCTACATGGACTCCTTCATTGACCTCATCGCCTCGGCCCAGCAGCCGGACGGTTACTTGAATATTTTCTTTACCTCTGTCGAGCCGCAGAACAAATTCAAGAACCTGCGTGACTGGCACGAATTTTATGATGCCGGTCACTTAACCGAAGCGGCAGTCGCCTACTACGAAGCCACCGGCAAGCGTAAATTGTTGGACGTGATGTGTCGCTACATTGACTATATCGACTCCATGTTTGGCGCTGAAGAAGGCAAAATTCACGGCTACGATGGACATCCCGAAGTTGAGCTGGCATTGGTGCGTTTGTATCACGCTACCGGCAACCAGAAATATCTGAATCTCTCCAAATATTTCATCGACGAGCGTGGTCAGCAGCCCTTATTCTTCGATCAAGAAGCCATCGCGCGCGGCGAAGACCCCAAGCAGTATTGGGCGAAAACCTACCGTTACTGTCAGGCGCATATCCCCGTTCGCCAGCAAGACATGGCAACCGGACACTCGGTTCGTGCCGCCTATCTCTACTCCGGCATGGCGGATATTGCCGCCGAAACCGGTGACGAAGAACTGAAACAAGCCTGCCTCTCCATTTGGGATGATCTCAACCAGCATCACCTCTACATCACCGGCGGATTGGGGCCGGCCCACGCCAACGAAGGCTTCACCGTTCCCTACGATCTCCCCAACGAAACCGCCTACGCCGAAACTTGCGCCGCGATTGCGCTGGTTTTCTGGGCATGGCGCATGTTCAAGCTCGATCCCGACAGCAAATACATCGACACCATGGAACGCGCCCTCTACAACAACGTGCTCAGCGGTGTATCGCATGAAGGCTCACACTTCTTCTATGCCAATCCGCTGGCGGCCTTTCCCTACATCACACCGCATGGCAATTGGAGCGGCATCGTCGCCGAACGGGATTATCGCCGTTCGGAATGGTTTGACTGTGCCTGCTGCCCGCCTAATCTGGCGCGGTTGGTTGCCAGCGTCGGCGGTTACATCTATTCCACTGATGCCGACACTCTTTACGTGCATCTCTACACCGCCAACCACGCCGACATCACCGTCAACAATCGCAGCGTGAAAATCGCCCAACAAACCGAGTATCCGTGGCAGGGACAAATCCGCCTTCAAGTGGATGTCGATCAACCGGGACGTTTCCGGCTTGGGCTGCGCATTCCCGGCTGGTGCAGAAGCTATACTCTCAAGGTCAACGGTCAAGCCGTCACCACCGCCGCCACCAAAGGCTATGTCCTCATCGACCGTGAGTGGTCGAGCGGTGACGAGATCATCCTCGCGCTGGATATGCCCGTCGAACGCGTCTTGCCGCATCCCCAGATTCGCCACGACGTAGGCAACATCGCCTTGCAGCGCGGGCCAGTGGTTTACTGCATTGAAGAAGTCGATAATGGCGACAATTTGGCGAACGTCATCATCCCGCCCGATGCCCGCATGATTACGACTTTTGAGCCGGATTTATTTGACGGCGTTTCGGTCATTAACATTGAAGGTCAGCGCGCCGTTGCCGATTGGAAAGGCGGCCTCTACCAACCGGAGTCTGTCCAAACCATCACCCGCACACCCGCTGCCATCAAGGCCATTCCTTATGCCTTCTGGGCCAACCGCCAACCCGGCGAAATGCGCGTCTGGATTCGCGAAAACTAATTCCTTTGCCTTAATTCCCTCCCTCGTTCGCGGGCTATCACCAGAGTGGCCTGCGAACGTTGGTGATGGGGGTTCTGATTTCCCCTAGTATCAAATTCAATCTATAATAATGTCATTGTCCATATAACCTGTATTTAGAAATAAACGCATATGGCTGACGTTTTCATCTCCTACTCTCGCCAGAACAGTGACTTCGCCCGCCGTCTGATTGAGAAACTGATTCGGCGCGGTAAAGATGCGTGGGTCGATTGGGAAGGCATTCCGCTGACCTCGCCCAATTGGTGGATGGAGATCAAAACGGGCATCGAAGCCGCTGATAGTTTTGTTTTCATCATGAGTCCTGACTCGATGGCCTCGGTTGTCTGTAACATGGAATTGGATTACGCCATCGACCTCCACAAGCGCATCATTCCAGTGGTTTATCAGGAGGTCATTACCCGTGACGCCTTTGCCTCAGTTGCCGATTTCGAACCCGACGAAGCCATGCAAGAGAGGCTTGCAGGCAAAGACCCTCTAATGATGGCGCGTGACAACTGGCAACGCCTTAGTCACATCAATTGGGTTTTCTGCCGTGCTGCCGACGATTTTGACACTTCCTTTGAACGTCTGCTGACCACCGTCGAAACCGATTTACCTTACGTTCGCGCCCACACGCGTTATTTGACCCGTGCTCAAGAATGGTCACGCGAGAACCAGCGCGAGGATTTGCTGCTTTTTGGTGGCGAAATTGACCGTGCCGAAGCATGGATCAAACAGGGAAAAGCTTTCGCCACCGCGGCATCCGATAAAAATACTAAAGTCGAGGTTGTCAATCCGCTTCCGCAGGAATTACAGCACACCTACATTCAAGCTAGCCGCGCTGCTGCCACCGAACGCGAACAGCATTTGCAAGAACTTGAAGAAAGTCGTCAACGCAGCGAACAAGCCGCTCAAAAATCAGAACAATCTCGACTTGGAGCACGTCGCACCTTGATTCGCGTCACATTTATAAGCTTTCTGGTCATCTTAGTGGCAGTGATCTTTTCAACTTCGCAAGTTAATAACGCCCAAATTCAAGTGGATAAATCTAGCACTCAAGTCGCAGATTCCAGCGGTGCTTTAACTGCTGTACCGCCAACGCTCACATTAGTTAAACAACAAGTCATCAACGCACAAAACCAAGCCAGCACTCAAGTTGCAGATTCCAACAGCGCCTTAACTGCCGTACCGCCAACGCTCACATTAGTTAAACAACAAGTCATAGACGCACAAAATCAAGCCAGCACCCAAGTCGCCACTGCCAACGTCGCTCTCTCGGCTGTACCACCAACCCTCAATGCAGTATCAACCGCTGTTTCATTAGCCAATACCCATATAGAAGCCCTCCGACAAGCCGGATTAGCTGTAGATGAGATATATGGTAATCAACCCAATCCCATTCTCGCTTCGCTGCTGAGTATACGATCATTAAAAACAACTTATACGACGCTAGCCGATGCGGCGCTGTTTTCAGCCCTCCGCCAGAACTCGGCACGGGTAGCGTTGGATGGACATGGAGACCTTGTAAACAGCGCGGCCTACAGCCCAGATGGGCAGTTCATCGTCACCGCCAGTAGAGATAGCACAGCCATCATTTGGGATGCTGCAACGGGTCAGCAGGTGCGTACCTTGAGCGGGCATACAAGTTGGGTGAACAGCGCAGCCTATAGCCCAGATAACAAGTTCATAGTTACGGCTAGTTGGGATAACACAGCCATCATTTGGGATGCTGCAACAGGTCAGCAGGTGCATACCTTGAGTGGGCACACGAGTTGGGTGTTCGGCGCAGTCTACAGCCCAGACAACAAGTTCATAGTTACGGCTAGTGCTGACAGTACAGCCATCATCTGGGATGCTACAACAGGTCAGCAGGTGCGAACCTTGAGCGGCCACACCGGCGCTGTCAACAGTGCAGTCTATAGCCCCGATGGCAAGCATATTGTCACCTCTAGTGATGATGGTACTGCTATCATCTGGCAGGCAGGGACAGGTCAACAGATTCGTACCTTGAAAGGGCATACGGATCGCGTGGAGGACGCAACTTACAGCCCGGATGGCAAATATATTGTCACCTCTAGCGATGATAAAATTGCCATTATTTGGAATGCAGCGACCGGTCAGCAGGTGCATATCCTAAAGGGGCATGTGGGCGTGGTATGGAGTGCTTCCTACAACCCGGATGGCAAGTATATTGTCACGGCTAGTGATGATGGTGCGGTCATCATCTGGGATACAGAGACAGGCGAGAGGGTGCGTATGTTAAGCGGGCACAAGGAAGGCGTGAGGAGCGCAGCGTCCTACAGCCCCGATGGCAAACACATCATCACGGCGAGTTGGGACAAGACTGTTCTTATCTGGGATACGGGGACTGGTCAGCAGGTGCGTATTCTCAGTGGACACAAAAACTATGTATGGAGTGCGTCCTACAGTCCAGATGGGCAGTTCATTATCACCTCCAGTTATGATAGGACAGCCATCATTTGGGATGCAGCGACTGGTCAGCAGGTGTATGTCCTCAGAGATGTTTATAACCCCGTCTATAGCCCAGATGGCAAATCTATCGCCACCATCAGTTATGATAGGACAGCCATCATTTGGGATGCAGCGACTGGTCAACAAATACATACTCTCACAGGCGCTGTGAACAACGCAGCCTACAGTCCGGATGGCAAGTACATCGTCACCGCTGGTAGGGATAACACAGCCATCATTTGGGATGCAGCGACTGGTCAACAAATACGTACTCTCAGCGGGCATACGAAAGCAATATACAGCGCAGTCTACAGCCCCGATGGCAAACATATTGTCACGGCTAGTGATGATACTACGGCTATCATCTGGGATGTAGCAACCGGTCAGCAGGTGCATATCTTGAGCGGACATACGAGTTGGGTAGGTACTGCGGCCTATAGTCCGGATGGCAAGTACATCGTCACGGCGAGTGGTGATCGCACAGCTATCATCTGGGATACAACAACAGGGCAATCACTGCGTATTCTCGGTGGGCACGCGAAAAGTGTAAACAGTGCAGCTTATAGTCCGGATGGCAAGTACATCGTCACCGCCAGTAATGACAAAAGTGCTATCATCTGGGATGTAACAACAGGGCAACAGGTACGCGCTTTCACTAGGCATACAGGTTGGGTTCACACCGCAGCCTACAGCCCAGATGGCAAGTATATTGTCACGTCTAGTGATGACGACACAGCCATCATCTGGGATGCTGACTATCATGACTTCATCACATACGCCTGCAAACAACTTGCCAATCTCCGCGACTTTGATGCCGACGAACGTGCCCAATTCGGCATCACTGACACTGAACCTACTTGTCCACAGTTCACTGCCTCTGCCACACCTATTCCCACCTCAGCCTCAAGCTGAACTCTGCTTCTTCTATGGGCGCTGCGACGCGCGCTCATGTAACTTGCTGCTTGCAACTTGTTACTGATAAAGTTTATTTTCCGTTTGTGCCACAAACCCCTCTCTAACCACCTGCCAACCTCGCACCCCATCGCGCTCCCTCAAAACCGTTAGCGTCACACATCGAAAAGAGTTACCAAATGTTCTTCCAAATGGTAACCCTATTGCTCTCCACCTGTTGTAAACTATTCATGGATGCATTTGCATTTTCTCCCCTCTGCCATGAAATGGAGAGGGGGCGGGGGTGAGGATTTCTTTTCGTTGTAAATGTGACAAAAATCACCGATTCTCAACAGCAACAGCAGCATCAATTACAACATTTGAGGGAGAAGATTCAAAATGGATCGAAATTTCACTGTGAAATTGAAGAATGTGAAGAAATTTGGGAATCAAAATAATCTGATCCACTCGTTTTTTCTATCACTAAGGACTACAGACTATCGACTGATTGGCAATGATGGCGGCAGACATTACCCATCCCAATTGCCGCAAATCCAGCCGAGCCATCCGCCGGATTGACACAAAATGGCAAAGCAAATTGCCGAAATTGCTGCCAACTTTGCCATAAAAAAGAACGCTCATGCGCTATGTGAATTTCTTCCTAAAATTCCCCCTCTCTGTACACGGCTGAGGGGGCGACAGTAGACAAAAGGACGGTTCATTTGGCAAACTTTCGGTTACCAAGCCAGAAAGAGAGACCAAATGAACCGACGGAAACTATATCAGTGGGTGCGGAAAACAAGCAAGGGATGGGAAGGTGTCAG
>WGMX01000058.1 GCA_016124855.1 Anaerolineaceae bacterium
CAATGTTGGTGCTTTAGTTTGCCCCGTATAATAGCTTTGAATGAGTCTGATGATAGGGGCTGCCTGTGTCCGGCCTGTTTGGGCGCAAAGATTGAACAGCGCTAGAGCGATCACCACACGACATAGCCCTGTATTTTCTTGAATAGCATTGGAGTGAAGTGGAATGGCTGAACAGAAGTCGTATTTAATAACGGGTGGCGCAGGCTTTTTAGGCATTAACCTTGCCCGTTATCTGCTGGCACGCGGGCATAAAGTAACCTCGCTGGATATTGCCCCGTTTGATTACCCCGAAAAGAGCCAGATCACCGAAATTACCGGTGACATCCGTGACCGTGCCACCGTCGATAAGGCGATGCAGGGCATCAATATTGTGATCCATACAGCGGCGGCGCTGCCCTTGTACAGCGAAGCTGATATTATGTCCACCGATTTACAGGGCACACGCAACATGATTGACTCGGCTTTTAATGCCGGTGTCGAACGCTTTGTGCATGTCTCATCAACCGCCGTCTATGGCATCCCTGACCATCACCCGCTCTTGGAAACGGATAAACTTGATGGTGTTGGGCCTTACGGCAAAGCCAAGATTGCCGCCGAAGAGGTGTGCTTCGAATATCGCAAGAAGGGCATGTGTGTCCCGGTTATTCGTCCCAAGTCCTTCATCGGGCCGGAACGATTAGGCGTGTTCGCGCTGTTTTATGATTGGGCGAAGGATGGTCACGGCTTCCCGATGTTGGGCAGCGGCAATAACCGCTATCAACTGCTGGATGTGGAAGACCTATGCGACGCGATTTACCTGACCTGTACGCTGGATAAAGACGTGGTGAACGACACCTTCAACATCGGTGCGAAGGAATTCACGACCATGAAGGAAGATTATCAGGCGGTGCTGGACTACGCTGGCTTCGGCAAGAAAATCACCGGCTTGCCCGCTGGCCCTGCTATCATGACGCTTCGTATACTGGAAGCTATGAAAATTTCACCGCTGTATAAGTGGGTTTATGAAACTGCCAGCAAAGACTCCTTTGTCTCGATAGAGAAAGCCGAGAAGGTGCTGGGCTACAAACCCAAGTATTCCAACAAACAAGCCCTCGTCCGCAACTATCAGTGGTATAAAGAAAACCTGTCTAAGTTCGAAGGACAGTCCGGTGTCTCGCACCGTGTGCCGTGGAAGCAGGGCATTCTCGGCATTGCCAAGCTGGTTTTTTAGTCAATAGTCGCCACTCATCAGACGAGATACAAAAGCCTATCTGAAAACATAGGCTTTTTGTTTTCTGCCTCACCGCCTGAGCTGGAATACTGCGCCAACCTCTGGATTGGTTAGCAGTCGAATATGAACCAGCAGAACTCATTGCGCCGTTTTTGGTCATCAAGTACGAGTTCCCGGATTTCGTCAGGAAGCTGCTTGCGCTGCCACTCACATTCTAGGCGACCAACTTCCATCCGTTGGTCTTCAGCGGCTGCCGCGCGTGCCGCCCGAATCGCGTAAGCCGCTGCGCCTAATTCGTGGGCAGCCACATGGGCTACGGCTGCGGCTTGTCCGGCGGCATAAGCGGCTTCCCTTGCCGCGCCCTTTAACGCTCTTGCCGCGCCCATCGCATGTCCGCCTGCGGTACGGGATTGAGTCATGGTAACCTCCCGCCGCGCCCAAGCACGCGCCATCTCAATCGCATGGCGTGGACGGTCGTCATCGGGCTGCACCTGTTCGAACAAAGGCAGCACATGCTGCGCGCAGTCCGCCGCCCACACAGCCAGAAGATGGTGATCGGCATCCTGTAAACTGCCGCCGCGCCGCACTGTGATCAATCGCGGGTCTGGGATCTTGCTAAAAATCATGTATCCATCCCTTTGTATACGGTCTGCCAAACAATATTAGGAGACGCCTGATACGATGTCCAGCTTTTCCTTTTTTAATGGTCTGACTATCGCGGTACTGGATCCAATCTCGAAGCCGCCTATTGACAAACAGTCTTTATTAGATAAACTTCTAATTAGATACTCGTCTAATTAGAAGGTGATTGAAATGAATACAGGACAAAGTGAGGATTTACTGCTGCTCTTAAAAGCAGCCGCCGATGAAAACCGCTTGAAGATGATCGGTTTGATGAGCGAACGTGCTTATACCGTCAGCGAATTGGCCGCTCTCTTTAACTTGACCGAGCCCACCGTGTCGCACCACATTAGTAAGCTGCATGGGGCAGGTTTACTGCGCTTGAAGATGGAAGGCAACCAGCGTTTTTACAGCATCAACGAAAAGCGCTTGGCCACTTTGAAAGCCTACGTCAACGGTATCGAAAAACTGCCGTCCAGAGCCGAAAAAGTGAAATCAAATACTTCGTGGATTGAAGCGCTGGATTGGAACGAGGCTGATAAAAAGGTGCTGCGCGATTATACGGTTGATGGTCGCGTGCCTAACTTGCCCTCCAAAGTCAACAAGTGGTTGGTCATCCTGCGCTGGATAGCCACCAAGTTTGAGCCGGGTAAGCATTACACCGAGAAACAGGTCAATGCCATTTTGCGCGAAATCAACGAGGATTATGCGACCGTGCGCCGTTATCTGATTGACTATGGCTATATGCGGCGTGAACTCGGCGGAGGTGATTATTGGTTGACACCCGAAAATGAAAAATCCTAACCCGTAGGGGTTTACCACCGGTAAACCCCTACTGTAAACCGTAATAGTTTCCTTAATGTTGCCTGTTATCACCTGTTTATCAGGTCATCAAGCACCCAAGAAGCGGCTGTAGAAGGGCTGTTTCGGTTGATCGCTCTGGTTGACCAAACCATAGCCGTTATGCATCGTATCCGCCCATCCGTACCAAACGCAGCAGGCCACTTTACCTGAATACAACGTCTTTAGACGACTGATGAAGCCCGTCGCATAATCCGCCACATCATTCGGTGGATCATTCGGACGGTCTAATACCCCCCACTCGGTAATCCACACTTGTGCTCCTGTCATAACCTTGCTATAGGCATCCACATCGTCATCAATGCTGCCGAATGGACTATATTTGTTGCCGACTGGCCCACGTCCATACGAATGGCAGGCAATCGCATCTGGTCGAACGCTGCTTGGCATTGCGGCAATCGTTGCCCGGGCATAACTGGCTCCGTTGAATGGCCCGCCGACATGTCCACCGGTAATGATGTTGACTTTGGTATCGACTGTCCGAATAGCTTTGATCGTTTCGGAAAGTAAATAGGCGTAGTCCGTTGGCTGCATTGGAACAGCCGCCGAAGCAATATTCATCGGCGTATCTTGCTCGTTCCAAATTTGGTAGGCCGTCACCCATCCGGTGGAAACAAAACGGGCTGCAATCCGCCGTGCAAAATCGACAAACGTAGTGGTTAGCTGTCGCCATTTGCCGGTGTCCATTTGCGGCCAAACGTAGCCCGCACCTTCGCCATAAGTTTGATGTGTCAGCACAAGGATGACCTTAAACCCCGCCTCTGAATAGGCTTTGATATATGGCGCATATAGATTGTAGGCCGCGTCCAAATCCGTCGAACCCCGATTCATGGATACCGAATACGCAAAGCGCACAAAGCCTGTTCCCTTGAGCCGTGAAGCCGCAGGTTTCCCCAGAGCATGAAGAATATCAAGATTGATGCCCGTCATATTCAACGCGTTAAGGCCGCCGGTTTCGTCGGCAATCAGATATTCCGCCGCTGAATAGCCCTCAAGTGTTTGGGGTGAACGAATTTTGATCCATTCGTTGGTTCGCCCAACTTTGAGCAGCGTTCGTCCATGTGGCTCAAGTGTCTCGATCCGGTCAAAGGGTGTAAGCTGACCAATGACTTTAAAATCCGTTCCCGGACGTTCCCGGATACGCAAACCGGTGACGTTGATTTTGAGCAGCAAACCCTGCCAGTAAATCATCATCGTCGGGTCAACTACGTCCGGCAGTAAATAACCGCTTAAGCCTTTACTCGGCTGCTGGACAATGATTTTAATCGTGCCATCCGTGCCAGCATCCGCGATGACATCCCCAATCTTGACAGTTTGGCCGATGACCACCCGAATATTGTTAAGCTTGGCATAAGTGACCACGTAACTTTGTCCGCTGAGTGTGGTCGATATTTGAATATACTGTCCATAACCCAAAGCGTTCGTTACCCGCACTACGCTTGTGACAATCCCCGCCGCCGAAGCCCGTATCGGTGTTCCGGTCGGCGCAAAAATGTCCAAGCCTTCATTTTTCTTGCCGTCGATCTGGCTGATGTCATTGAATCCACGCGTAATGCTTGCCGGACGCGCATCAGACGGCCATTCCAGCGTAAAACGGTCATTGATATTACCGGGGGTCAATTTTTCGCCGTAGCGATCATTGAGTGTAATACGCTGCTGAAGGATGGCCGCAAGATCATTGGGTGTCGCTGCACGGATGACATCTACTCGAACAACCATCGGATATACACGCCGGATATGGCTCAGCGCATCATTGCCCACCCATACACCGGGGGCTTGCACAGCCGTGATGTTGCGATAACGGTTAAGGTCATTACCCGCAGGCGAACGGACGATTACGACGCGGGGAAACGCTTTGGTGTAGGCATCAGTAGCCTTCAGCCAAGTGAGGAAATCGAGTTCGGGCAGCACAAGTGCGTGGGAAATCGGGGGCGTTGTCGTCATGAGTTTCCTCCAGTAGTCGACAAGAAAGCTCTTCCATTGTAGCTGTAAATTGAAAATCGGGAGATAACCACCGGGAGATCGACTGATTTTGAAACGAGATTCTAGGCACGCAAGCGAAATCATGGGAGGTTCTGGATACGCCATTACAGGAATGTAATGCTGTTTATAGGGTTACAGCGCTGAATGTACCTAGCAAAAAGTATAGTGACCCATTGACGATATATCGTTATCAGGGTATCTTAAAGACATATCGCGATATATCGTTAACTATGGAGACACAATGTTTAAATTTCACGAGTTCTTCAATCGGGATGACCACGATCATGATTTTGATATGGGTGGTCATCGTCACAAGCGCAAGCAATTTGCCAAACACATGCGTGGTCGCGGCCCATTCGGGCACGATTTTGGCGGAGGCGGACGCAAGCGCCATCGACGCGGTGATATTAAGTTCATTCTGTTGGAACTGATCAAGGAACAGCCGCGTCATGGCTACGAGCTCATCAAGGTGTTGGAAGAACGCTACGGTGGCTTCTATCGTCCAAGTCCGGGAACCATTTACCCCACACTTCAACTGTTGGAAGATGAAGGTAATTTAATCAGCGAAACAGTTGACGGAAAGCGGGTTTATAAAATCACTTCTGCCGGTGAAACGCTGCTCGAACAGCATAAACAGGACATCGGGGATGAACGTTTCGGGTTTGGGATGCGCGGCGAACCGAATTGGCAAGACCGGTCTGACCTTCGCCACAGCGCGATGGCTCTCCTCGAAACCTTAATGCAAGCAGGGCGTTATGGCTCGCCGGAGCAGGTCAAGGCCATTCAGGAACTGCTCACCAAAGCCAACCAAGACGCGCATCAGATTCTGGCCGGAGGCAGCAAGTCCGATACGGTGTAGCCGTCTCTGCACAAAATTGCGTTCGTAGGGGCGGAACATGCTCCGCCCTCTATTTTCGTTTCCATGCTGTCCGATGCCGTTGCAACTACAAAGTAACAAACTTTTGATAAAGCGGCTGCTTCGGTTGATCGTTACTGCCGACTAAACCATAACCATTGTCCATGCCGTCCGCCCACGCATACCACATCGCAGCGGCCACCTGACTTGGAAACTGTGTTTTAATGATATTCACGAAGCCTGTCGCGTAAGTCGTAACATCGGCAATGACACTGTTATCACCTTGGCGGTCTAAGACACCCCACTCGGTGAACCAGATCGGTTTACCGGGCATGATGGCACTGTATTTACGGATTTCCTCTTCTAACGGGCCGAAGTTGCTAAACTTATGACCACTGACACCGCGTCCGTAAGGATGTGAAGCAATACCATCGGGGCGAACATCGGCAGGCATAGCAGCCAGAGTTGCACGGGCATAAGCCCCGCCTGCATCCGGCCCACCAGTATGACCACCGGTAATGATGGCTGTTTTGGAGTCCACACTGCGGATGGCGCGGATAGTTTGTGTCAGCATATTGGCGTAATCTTTAGCGGGAATGGGTACTGCGGCACGGGCAATAGCCGGTGGTGTATCCTGTTCATTCCAAATTTGATAGGCTTGCACCAAGCCTGTGCCCGCGAATAGAGCGGCGGTGCGCTTGGCAAAATCGGCATATTTTGGAATGAAGTCGTTCCACCGTCCCGTATCCATTTGCGGCCAGTTATAACCTGCACCTTCGCCATACAGTTGATGGGTAAAGACCATCAGCACCTTGATGCCTGCATTCACATACGGTTGCAGGAATGGGCGCACGCGGTTGAAGGTCGCGTTGACATCCGTATTGCCATAGGTATTGTTGGCAGGGTTATTCGAGACATTGAATTTGACACGTATCCAACCGATGCCTTTGAGACGGTCAGCGCTGGGATGTCCAAGCGGATTGTTCATATCGAGGTTCATACCCGTGATACCCGTTAACGCGGGTACAGGCGCAGGTATCGGGAACGGCCCCGTATACTCTTGATAAAATTGGGCAGCGCTAAAACCGCTAATGCCGGACTGTGTGCGCACATTGATCCACTCGCCGTTCACACCAATTTTCTTGCGCGCGGCATCAATGGGTTCGATCACCTCTAGAATATCACCCGTACCCACAGACATAAGGGGAGTGCCGTCAACCGGCTTCTCGCGAATGCGAATGCCATTTTGGGTCGGCGAAAGATACAGTTTGTCTTTGGGTGCGCCGGGGGTAGGGGCTGGCGCGGGCGCAGGTGTGGAAGGCAGAAGTGGAGTAGGATCAATCGTTTGTCGAACGGCGAGACTAATATCTGGCCCTGCCGATTCGCCAAGTGCGTCGCCTGCGTTGACGGATTGACCAACCGCTGCCGTAACTTTTCGCAGATTGCTATAAATGACAAGGTAGCTGCCAGATACAATTTCGATACGGTCTGCGGTTGCTACGGCGACTTGTCCCGCCGCTGCCGCTTTGATGACTGCACCGGCTGTTGCCGCGATTTTGACGACACCGCTAGCGGCATCATACGGAACGGTGACCTTTCCCGAATCAGAGGGCCATTGTAAAACAAAATTCGAACCACCCATATAAAACACCCCTTAATAGTACATAATTATTTAGTGACGTGCCGAATAGTTCAGACAGTAAATGAAAATTATTGGTTAAATTAAGTGTATTTGAGTTTGTCTTTGAACACATTGATTTCGGCAGAATGTTCGCGCTTGTGACCGTAAAAGCTGTAAACAATATAATCGTCCAGCGAGTATTCCGCGCCGTACCACGGCAGCGTACCGACCTGCGACCACGTTGCCGGGGCTATTTTGGGAACGACCTGTTCCTGATTGTAGGTGAAGGTGTCGATGTACTCAGCAAGCACTTCCTCAGCACTAAGAGCTTTGCGAGAAGCGGCCTGTGTATCGTTAATATCAGGACGAGCCATCTGTGGCAGGAGATTGAATTCGATTTTGAGGTCAGCAAATGGAGACAGCACTTCTGTTAACACATGTTCATAGAATGCCAGATGTCCGATGATGTCCTTGACCGACCAAACGCCGCATACGCCGCCCTCATTCCACTGATCAAGCGGCAGCCCGTCAATGGTGCGCGTAACAAATGTATGCCCGTATTTCAATACATCTGTGGGGTTCATAATTTCCCTCCTCATTGTTAATGTAAGGCAAAAGTCAAAGACTGACCCTTAATTTCTATTGTAGTGGGGAACGTATTTTAGCGCGTCGGGTTCGGGATACGAAAAATCCCGCCAGTTGGATGCTCAAGAGGGCAATCGCGAAGATATAGGTGAAGGTCACAAAGGTACTTGAGCGGTTATCCAGTTGCTGGTAAAGAACGGTGTGGATAAATGCCAGCACCGCTAAACCGTAATTGAAGCGCTGTAAAAACTTCCACCGCTTGCCTTTGAGTTTAATCAAAAAATAATCGTTGGAGAGGACAAGCAGGATCACCAGAATAATGGTTGCCACCAGACCGATGTTGTTGCTGACTCCAGCAGGTGACAGCAGCAGGTTATATCCGATGCCTTCTGCTTTAGGACGCAAAAACAGATAGACGATGTTGCCGCGTGTGGTCATGGCGATGGCTGCGATGACATGAATACAACCCGTAATGCCTGCCCAGATACCAACATCCCGCCGCAGATTAATATTGACAGGATTTTTCTTTCGCCAGAGCAGACGATACGGCCCGATTAGAAGCGAGTAGGCAATGAGAATGACTGCTACATAACCACAACCGTAAGTCAGGTCATAAATCAAGTCGGCGTAGGGCGCGTACAGATGTGCCAGATAACAACCGATGACAGTGATGACTGCCAGAATGCTGTGTGTGCGCCAGCGCTGCCAACCAATATTTAGAAGTGCGGTGGGGTTCATAAGCCAGTGACCGCTTTTGCTATTAGGGCGTTGTTATGGGTTGATTATAACCTGACACGCATGTGATGTAAGCCACGTTGTTTTAGGGTGTGAGTATGCCGTATAATCACCAACAGGGTGCGCCTACCCGTCAATGAGGAAACGCTATGGCAGATGATTTAATCGGCAAAACTATCGGCGGCTACGAAATTCAAGATGTGATTGGCCGGGGCGGCATGGCAACCGTCTTCCGCGCGCATCAGGTATCTATGAATCGGACGGTCGCTGTCAAAGTGCTGCCAGAGCAGTACGTGACTGACGACACCTATATTCAACGGTTTAATCAGGAAGTGGCGATAGTCTCCAAGTTGGAACATCGCAGTATTGTGCCGGTTCACGATTATGGCGAATACAATGGACAGCCGTACATTGTCATGCGTTATATGGCAGGCGGCTCGGTCGATGATCTTCTCAAAAATGGCTCAATCGAGTTGGAAACAGTCGCGAATATTATCGAGCAAATTGCTCCCGCGTTGGATTATGCCCATAGCAAACAGGTTCTTCACCGTGACATCAAGCCAAGCAATATTCTGTTGGATGACGATGGCGGCGCGTATTTAACCGACTTTGGCATCGCCCGTGTGTTAGGTGAACCCGCCCATTCTGGCATTACGACGCAGGGCGTTGTCGGCACGCCGAGTTATATGAGTCCCGAACAGGCGCAAGGGCTGCCGCTCGATGGTCGCAGCGATATTTATGCCCTCGGCGTTGTGCTGTTCGAACTGGTAACAGGCCGCCGCCCTTTTGAAAGTGACACACCTTACGGCATTGCCGTTTTACAGGTAACCGCGCCGCCGCCTTCTCCGAGGACGCTCAATCCCGGTTTGTCGTTTGCGGTTGAAGAAGTGATTTTTAAAGCGCTGCGAAAAAAACGTGAAGAACGCTTCCCGAATGCCGTAGCCTTATCCGAGTCGCTCAAACGGGCATTGAACAAACCGGTCATGAGTATGCACGATACCCAGCCCGGTTTTCAACGTCCCACCGCGCCGGAGTCTGCTTCGCCATCACCACCACCGCAGCCCGTAGTGACCGCCATGCCGCTTCAGCCAGCCTATGGTACACCCTTGGTACCACCGATGAACCCGTCTCTCACCAGCAGTAATTACTCGCAGGTATATCCCCCTGTTAGACGTAAGAAACGCCCCGGAAATGTATGGGCAAGTGCTGCGCTCGGCGGCTTGATTGGATGCGGCCTGTTAGCCTTGGTCGTCCTCATCATCACCATTATCATCAGCAACATCAACCAACCAGCGAGAGTATCCCCAACGGCTCCAGTACAGGGGCCGTCAACCAGCGATGGATCAGGTGAAGATCAAAGTGGAACAATACCCACTTTAGACCCTACCAGCGCGGCAGCCCGTGATAACCTTATTCCGAGCGCAACGCAGGCCGCCACGCCGGTGATTGCGCCGGTCGGTGTCCGTGCGACCGAAGTCGTTAACGAGACTTTACAGGCTATCGGCGGTGGGCTGGTCTATTTTGACTACCGCAATGACAACTACGACATTTACAAAATCGATTTGGCAACCGGCGTCGAAACTCGACTGACGACCGACGAACATGTTGATGATTATCCGGCTGTTTCGCCCGACGGACAGACAATTGTCTTTCAATCCAACCGCGATGGGGATTTTGATATTTATGCGATGGATATCGACGGAAACAATGTGAGGCAGCTTACGAACAATACCGTCTTGGATAATGTACCCGGTTGGTCACCTGACGGGACACAAATTATCTTTTCGTCAGATACACGCAACAACGGCACCTTTGATATATATTCTATGCGTCCCGACGGCAGCGGCCTTCAACAGATTTTTAGCAATAATCAACGCAACAGCCATCCCCGCTATAATCCCGATATGAGCGTGCTGGTCTTCACCACGGGCGCGCCGCGTGACAGCAGCCAATGGGAAATTGGGCGCTACGAGTTAGCCTCACAAAATTATACGTTGATGACCAACAATGATACGCGTGACCGTTCGCCTGCCTTTAGTCCTGATGGTCAGCAAATCTTGTTCTTAACTTCGGGTATTGGCGACCAAAAAGCAGCGGGCGATTCAGCGCTGGCAGTCATGAATGCCGATGGCACTAATGCACGCATCATTTATGATGGCGTCGGACTGGAATGGGGCGCGGATTACAGTCCTGATGGTCAGTACATCTCTTTCTCGACGGTTGCTGCTTCCACAGGCCGTGACGAAATTTTCATCATGAAAGTTGATGGATCAAACATCGTTCAGGTGACCAATCAAGGCGGGCAGGTCGCAAGCTGGATACCGGGCGAAGGTTAGTTATCCATTTGTTATCAGATAACCATCAATGAAACCGATTGGCAAGTTAGATTGGCTAAGACCTATATTTGAAACCGATATGCGGCTTTCCCTAGGAGCGCAGTCGCTGACCCGCCTAATATGGAATGGTTTAACCACTTCAAATAGCCTTAGTCCTGTGTGTAAATATGGCTAATTCACGGCATGAATACGGGAATGAAGCCGGTGCAACACGTGCCGAAATCGTTGCCGAGCAGATTCGGCAGGCGATACGCGTGGGTGCTTACGTCAGCGGACAGCGTTTAGTTGAACTGACATTGGCCTCCAAGTTAAACGTCAGCCAGAACACCGTGCGTGACGGCCTGCGCCTGTTGGAAACGGCGGGTTGGGTCGTTAAACATGCCCGGCATGGCGTCTATGTTCGTTCCTTCACCCGTGACGAAGTGAGCGAACTCTATGCTCTCTGGCAGGCTGTAGAAAGTTTGGCGTTGAAGTGGGTGATGAAGACTGCCACCCGCAAAGACTTGACCCAACTCACGCGCATAATCCAGACTGCCCGCAAAGATATGCTGGAAGGTGAACTCGAAGAATCCAGCGAGGCCATTTTCGAGTTCCACAATTTAATCGGGAAAATGTCTGGTAAGGCGCAAACCGTCGAAATATTGGAAAGCCTGCATAACCGCATTTATTTGCTGGAAATTGTGCGCCAGATGCGTGCGCCGCGCAGCTTGAACAGTCAAGAAGCGCGCTTGCTGCTCTATGAAAAATTGGTTTCACTGATGAGCGTCAGTCACTTTGAAGAGGCCAAAGCGCTGCTCGAATATCTCATCCAGACCGATTGCGACTCTCTATTGCCCCTACTAGATTAACGGTTTTTGAGTGTTGATGAGCAGCTTCTTGTGATGTGACGAATAATCTTTTCGTAGGGAAAGGTCTGTGACCCTTCCGTTTCTTACAATTGTTGTCCAGCGATAAACGTTTGGATGAATCCCAATGTGTCCTCGTCCAGTGGTGTTCCCATTTCGGCTGTAACGGCTTCTTTAACCGCAGCTTCATCAGCGCTAAGTTCATCGACAATCTTCCCCACCATCCGCATTTTATCCACAATCGTCATCAACTCAGCCCGCGACATGACAGTTGGAGTGTGACCTTCGACGTAATAATCCGCATCAAAGCTCAAAATTATGTCTAACAATGGGAAGACTTTTTTGGTTGTGTAATGCCGAACCGGTGTATAAATTGCGTCATACAAACAGTCGCCCAAAAACAGAACCTTGTCTGGCAATATATGCATCACACATGAATCCGCTGCGTGATCGCCGCCCACATGTTGAAGGTGTACCTGTACATCGCCCAGATTGATATCGAGTGAATCACGGTAAACAATATCTGGCTGCACAAATCGAATCTGACGCGGTTCAGGCAGTTCGAGTTTGATGTTATCGGCACAGAAGGCGATTTCTTTGCCATTCGCCACCCGTTCATAAAGTGCTTTGTCCGTCCATTCATAACCGGCTTGGATAGCGATCTCAGCCGCCGTTTGCCAATGCGCAATAACTGGAACATCCAATTCTGCCGCCCCAAAAATGTGATCCCAATGCCAATGGGTGAGGGCAACATAATCAGGATGCCGTACCTTTGCGGCGCTCAACGCATCCAGAAATAGCCGTGCATGAGCATCGGATGCGCCAGCTTCCAACATCAACGTCCGGTTTGTGCCTACCACCGCGCATAATGACGGACGGTCAGGCTCACCCGGTGACATCCAATAAACGTGATCGGTGATTTTGCTCAGCGTGGTTTCGGACAAAATTTACTCGATTATTGTATTAATTAGGGCTATCTCTAGATGGTGGTCATTACAATGTAAATGATATTTGATTTTCAGAATTAATGTAGGGGCGGAACAGTTCCCGGTCTCCTGTGGATGTTCCGCCCTTATCGCCATCACTTACAAATTATCCACTATCTCAGTGTTTTCTCGGTACTCGGTACTCACAACTCGGTACTAAACGGATGTTTTTACGTGTGAACCTTGCAGCTTCCATTTTCACAAACCGGCATCCCGAAAAAGCGGTTGATGCGGTAGCGGTTGCGTGCGATGAATTTGTAAACTTTGTCGCCAACCGTACCCATGCCGGGGAGTTGCAGCAGCAGCCAAACCGGATACCCCAACGGTAGTTCCCGCAGCATCCGCCGCACAGCCGGAAAACCACCTACAAGCTGACCCTCCGGCGTGACGAGATGCATTTGCCCCATAGCGACTTCGTAATCCAGCGTTGGGTAACGACTGTTGACTTCATTCCAATCGTGGATGTTCAGGAATTCGACACGGTGCAGCCAATCCAGCGCCATCACGGTGCGCCGCGTTTGGTTGCACATGACACAATAACCATCGTAAATAGCTGTGACCATCATGGCCTCGCTCAACTTCGTGAAATTAATCACAGTATATCATGGTTTTGGTCTGTATCGCATCAGAATATGCAGGTCAATGAGCCGATCTTATATGTTAGGTTTAAATCGACAAACCATCACAAACACTTTTCTGACTAATCTCCAACCTTCTTAACCAATTCGCTCTCTCAAAATCGTTAAGGATAGCGCCCCGAAGGAGTTACAAAATGTTCTTCCAAAATGTAACCCCTTTGCCTCAGACATCGTTTACAATGTTATGTAGGGGCGGGATTCATCCCGACTGAGGCTAATTCTCAAGCATCTTAACAATCAATAATCGTTGCAAATGTGACAAAACCACCATTTCTCAACTGCATCACTTGCAACATTTATAACATTTCGAGGGCTGCCAATGCCGCCGCCAGTGCCGCCACAAGCGACGTTTCTCGGCTAAAAGTAGATTTTTATGGCGACAAGACCGCCATTCCCGTCATAAAACGGCTTTCCGACTTTGTCTTTTGACCGATGACTGGCGACTGATAGCTGATGACTTGTAATAGAGCTAAAGGCCAATCGCTAACCGCCAAAAGCTAAAAACCAACTGCTGTGTTTGCTGATGATTTTCACTGCGAAAATGAAGAATCTGAAGAATTTTGCGAATATTCGGCACTTCGCTCCCTCACATCCGCCATCAGTATAGGTTGTAACAACTGCGACCGAAGGAAGTCCTTTAGGGCAACAATTGCAATTTTTGAACATTTTGAATCAAAACAGGCTTCAAGGATTACTTGAAAATAGGCAGCGGATCACCGAGGAAAGTCGGCTTTTTGCCACTAATCAAGTCAATGAGGGCAAATGCCGTGGAAGGAAATTCGCGCACTTCACTCATCATGAGGTTAATTTTCTCGTAGCCTTCCGGTCGAACAGCGTCGGCTGCAACCCCCACCGATTCAACACCGAGGCTGTTGCAAACCAGCAGCGCCCGATCTAAGTGAAAGGCTTGTGTAACCAGAATTGCTTGATTGACTTTAAAAATCTCATGGACGCGGTAACAGCTATCATAAGTACGGAAGCCCGCATAATCCAGCACCAGTGCCGAGTCAGGAACACCGAGTGAAAGCGCATATTGGTGCATGGCTTCCGGTTCGTTGTAAGTCTTGATGTGGTTATCACCTGTTAACAACAGTGCCTTGACCTTACCCGTTTTGTATAGGTTCGCACCCATTTTGACGCGATCTTCCAACACGGCACTCGGATAACCATTTGCATCAACCCACGCGCCGAAAATGATAGCGACCGGATATGTAGGCACATTATCACTGTTGTAAATCAGATTTTTGGCGCGTTCAGCACTGTAAACCCGAGAAAGGGTTAGGCTAAGGATTGCAGTGGCAAACAGACTCAGCGCTCCAAGAAGCAGCGTTTTCTTACGGGGCATAAAGCGAGAGATTTTGAACATGCTTAATACGCACCGTGCCGCAGCAGCACACGCGGTAGGGTCATCATCAGGATTTGGGCATCCATCCCGACCGACCAATTTTCGATGTAATAAATATCCAGTAAGCACATTTCATCAAAAGGCACATCGCTGCGCCCGTTGACCTGCCATAAGCCGGTCAATCCCGGCAGAGTTTTCAAGCGCTGCATGTGCCACGGTTCGTAGAGTTTCACCTCATCAGGCGTCGGCGGGCGTGGGCCAACCAAACTCATTTGACCACGCAAAACATTGATGAGGTTCGGCAGCTCATCCAAACTGGTCGCGCGAATAAACCGCCCGACAAACGTAATACGGGGATCATTCTTGATCTTCGGATGGCGTGGGTCTTCGCCAGATTCTTTAACCAATTGGTCGCGCAGTTCATCGGCATTCAGAATCATGCTGCGAAACTTAATCATGTTGAAGGGCTTACCGTTTAGACCAATCCGCCGTTGTGTATACAGAACCGGCCCTTCGCTTTCTAACCGGATAGCCAGCCCGACCAACAGGAACAAGATAAGGATAATCGGCGAGGCAATGAGAATAAGCCCAACATCAATCAACCGCTTGAGTACCCGTTGATGACCGAGCAGCACCGCGTCACCCGAGACACCGAGCAGCGGGATGCCATCTAAGTTTTCGACTTGTACCTGCCGCATATTCAACTGGAATAAATCAGGGACAACCCGCACTTCAACTTTGGCACGCCGGCACACCTGCACCAGATCAAGAATACGGTCGTGCTCGCTCCATGGCAGCGTAATCACAGCCAGATCAACCCCATTATTCTGGATGGTCTTGCCGAGGTTCTTCAATCCACCCAGCCCCTTAACCCGCCCTAAATCCGAAGTGGCACGTTCGGGGTCATCGTCCACATAACCGACCGGCAAGTAACCGAGTTCCTTACGGGCAATCATGGTGCGCATCACCGCCATTGCCACATCACCCGCGCCGACAATCAGCGTGCGTTGGATGCCGTAACCCTTTGTCCGTAGATAGGCTTGTATCACACGGCGTAAAATCCGCACAAAGGCCAGCAACAAGATGCTGATGACTGCCGCATACAGCGCCATCAAACGGCTGAACACCAGTGGTTGGAATAGAAAATATAAACCCAACAGCACAACCGTCGAATTGGTTACGCCGTTAATTACCGCATACAGTTCATCCCAATACGAGCGTCCCCGATTGCTCTTGTACAGCCCGCTCGCCCGATAATTGATATAAATCATCGCCGCGAAGATGGCTGTATAAGGCAGATATGGTTGAAAAGGGGCTTGATTGGGATCAAAGACTGGACGAATGAGTTGCAGCCCGTAGCGAATGTAATAGGCTACCGCGAAAGCAGCAAAGACCAATACCATATCCAGCAGGGGATAAAACCCCTGTGGCATATACAGACTTTTTTTAGGCGGAATGCTGTTGCTGCTGCTCATGTCTTAAAATACTGTGTAACCTTTAGATAAAAATGAACGTGGTTGGTCTCATCCGCGTAGTATATTACCACTTATTGGGCATGGATCGCTTGCTGATAACTCTTGATGGTTTGAGCCGCCGTTAACTGCCAGTTGTAGCGTTTTGCCTCGGCTAACCCCTGTTGAATGGCTTGCTGCCGCCAGTTTGCATCACCAAACGCCTGCCGCAGCGCCTGCGTCCACCGCTCTACTGCATGGGGTGGCAGTGTCAAACCGGCCTGACCTGCGACTTCTGGCAGCGATGACGCATCCGAAATAATAACCGGTGTTCCACAGGCCATCGCTTCCAATACGGGAATGCCGAAGCCTTCAAAGACCGACGGATACAGGAACACTTCTGCGCTATTGTACCAGAGAGGCAGTTCTTCGATAGGGAGATAGCCGGGGAATTGTACCCAATTGCTAAGGTTGTAGCGCTCAATGGCTTCGAAGATCGCTTCATAATCCCAGCCTTTGCCACCTGCCAAAACCAGCGGCAAACGCTCATTTTCTGGCACTCCCGCATAAGCTTGGAGCAGCATCGGCAGATTCTTGCGTGGCTCTAATGTGCCAAGAGATAACCAGAAACGTTCCGGTAAGTTATGTCTGGCGCGAAACGCAGCAATTTCACGCTCAGGCAGTTGCCGATAAACAGCCGGATCATAACCCGGTGGCGCAACGTCGATTTTGTCCAACGGAATGCCAAACGATCGGTGTACATCGCGGGCGGTACTTTGAGAAATCGCAATCACACGCTTGGCTCGCCGGCAGGATAAAGCCGTAAACATCCGCAGATACAAGCGCCTTGATGTTGACAGCACCTGTGGATAATGGAGAAAACTCAGGTCATAAATAGTAACGATGCTCGGTTTAGTAAGCAGCAGCGGCGATACAAAAGCTAACCCGTGATACAGATCAAAGTCGCTCAGTTGTAGGGGTTGAGCCGCTTGCTCCCAAAGGATACGTCGAATAGGCGAGTCAGTGTCCCATTTCGAGTGGCGCACAGTAAGCCCATTGAGATCAAGGGTGTTGGCCGCGCCAACCATTGCTGTAAATCGCCAGTCTTGCGGCGCTTCAGCCAGCAGGTTGACCAGTGTATGATAGATATAACCGTGAATTCCCGCCGAGCGGTAACTCGCCTTGCCAGAGAGAAGGTGTGCGTTTAATCCGATGTGTGTCATAGGGTAAGATTATAGGCAAAGATTGCCTATACGCGAAAGGGCTATTCGCATAGACATTCCTCTAATCGGGCTAAACACAAAGGGCAAACATGATCATTTCGTCAGAGAACGTAAATCGCCTGTATGAAGTGGCGCGCATACGGCGCGGTTGGGTTAGTGATGTCGTATGGTCACCCAACGGGCGTGTATTGGCTGCTGCCAGCGCCGAAGGCATAACCTTCCATGCTGCCGAAACCCTGAAACTCATGGGCAAATTGGATGGTCATGATGGCCCTGTAAAGAGCATCGCCGTCAATCCCGATGGCACACTTTTAGCCTCAGCAGGCGCGGACAAAACTGTCCGTTTGTGGGGGTTGCAGCCCGGTGGTCAACAGCGGATCTTACGTGGACATTCTGACGCGGTTGATGCGGTCGCTCTGAACGCGGACGGGCGCTTATTAGCCTCAGCAGGCGCGGACAAAACTGTCAGGTTATGGGATGTCGAAAGTGGTCAGCAAACCCAACTGCTTGAAGGTCATGAAGATGAAATTACCAGCGTCATATATTGTAACGGCGATCTATTAGCAACCGCAGGCTGGGATTCGACTATTCGCTTATGGGACACGGAAGGTAAGTGTCAAAGTGTTTTGCACCATGATAGTTGGGTGCGTCATTTAGCCGTTAGCGGAGATCGAAAATGCTTGGCATCAGCCAGCCGTGATGCCAGTGTTCGCTTGTGGGATATTGAAACAGCTAATGAAGTGCTGCGGCTTGATGCTCATACTGGTGGGGCAGACGCAGTCGCTTTTTCAACTGACGGAACGTTACTCGCGACGTCGGGACGTGACCTTGCCATTAAGTTCTGGCATGTGTCTAGCGGCAATCTCATTCACACTATTCTGGATCATGAGAAACCGGTTTTAGCGCTGGCTTTTAATTCAGATGGTAGTTTCTTGGCAACCGGCAGTGGCGATAACACGGTGCGTGTGTGGCAAATCAACTAGCTAATGTCAGTTATGCATAACAAGCTGTTATCAAAAGGATTGGTTTCGCCGGTTGAGTAGCGTTTCGGAGAGCCAATGCCCATTATCCGGTTCGCTCCAAGGGCAAACTTCAATGCAAATTCCGCACCCGTAGGTCTTGGTGAAATAAGGCACGCATTTATCAAAATCGACGTACCATTTTTCCTCGCCACGCACCATCTGTTTTTCGTTGAAAATGGCATCCGGGGGACAATTTTTCACACAACGCATACAACTGGCGCATAAATCTTCGACACCAATATCGACGGGCGAGTCGGTGGTCATCGGCAAATCAGTCAGTACGGCTGCCAAGCGAAAATTCGAGCCATATTCCTTGCTAATCATCGAGCCATGCTTGCCAAGCTGTCCTAACCCGGCGCTGACCGCCAGCGGGATATGGAGGATTTCGAGGCTGTTAGGGTTGCCGTAGGCTTTTGCCCGCCACCCCATTTGGCGGATATGCTCAGCAAGTTCGATAGCGACGTGCGAAATCTCCTTATACGCTCGCATGACCTCAACGGCGGCGCGTGGATGCGGCACATGTTCCATTTCCTCGCGTTTCATGGGCAGGCCGATCACGATGGCGTATTCATAATCAATCGTGTAACCCTCGTAAACTGCATCGTCTGGAATGCGCGTGATGCCTACGATTCCCGCACCGCATTTGATCGCTTCCGCTTTGATCGTTTCGGTCATTTGCGTCGGATCGTGGACTTCTGCGTGTATTGGATTGACAGGGCCATTTTCCCGGCGGAGCTGCCAGACGTTGCCTAGAACATGCCGGAACACACCCCAGAGGTTGATGAAGCTGAAGAAATCATCCAAAGCTTGCCATTCCAGCACGTCGAGTCCGGCGGAATGGAAAACATGTCGAGCGCGGCGTTTGACCGTTTCACCCAGACCGTTAATCTCGTTGCCGGAGCGCGGGGGATTCTTGTAGCCGAAAGCGTAAGTTGGAGAGGGTGCGTTTTTGACCTTCATCGTGGTATGTCCTGATCCACATAAAAGATTTCGCCGCGTGCTTCTTTCTCTTGGTAGATGCGCCGCACACGCCGACCTAACGTCAGATAGCCGTAGATCATAAAAGCCATACGCCGCAGCAAGGTCACGTTGCGCCGGGTGCGTGCCCAAAGGCTGTAATCATTAGGGCTTTGGTTACTTTGGATCGTTCGCATGGGCGAAGATTGTACTGGCTCTCGCTGCACTTGACAATCAAGATGCCTATCCGTTCACGGCGTGTCGCACTGTCGCTGAGGAGCAGGCCGTTCCACTTAGTTAGCTGTGAGCCGGAACTTCTGACTCGTTCCAATAGACCAGAAGCTGTTCCCACGCGTGTTGGTACATCGAGGCTTCGACCGTCGCCAGCAATTCCGGAGTGATATTCGCCCACAAGTCCGATTGAATCTGTGGGGAATCGAGCGTGGCACGGAGTTCAGCCGGTGTCTTGTTGATGCGTTTGCCGAGGACTTCCAGCGTTTGGCTGCTGCCTTCAGGACTAATTTGTTCGCTGATAAAATCGCGCCACTCGCTGAGAATACGGCCATTCATAAACGGCAGCCAGTGGTCGGGCGCTGCCTTCGCCAGAGTTGACGCTTGCCACGGTTGGAGCGTTTTATAATCCCGTTCATCCATTGAGATGAGCAGCATATGAAGCATCAAAAATCGAAATTGATTGCTGCCCCAATCTTGATTCACAAAATGTGGGCCGAGCATCTCCAATGACCATGTTTCGTCGATAGTCAGGTGGGCGACGTATCCTGCGATAAAGACGCGCTGTGCCGCGCTGTGTGGTTGCAGCAGACTTGGGTTTTGCTGAACCATCACCCGCCATGGATGTTCGGTGATCCCCCGATCATAACTGTAAAAATGGGTTGACTCGCGGGTGAGGTCGCCGTTGGTGCGGGCATCTGCTGCCACATTTCCCAGCAGAAAAGCGGGTTTTTGGAGAGCTAATGCTTCCCGTACAGCCAAAGGAATATGCTCATCCATGAGCATCCGTTGTGCGGTTTCGAGGTGGGTAAATGGTGTAGGCATATTTTGATTCTAGCGTTATCAGCACGACATTACGAGAGGCGAGTCGAATAAGGTCTGTTTAAGAATCGGAATCTTTGTCGTTATCACGACCCAATAATTCCAATGTTTGCTGTTCAAGCTCCCATATTTCGAGGTTTTCTTGCAGCTTCAAAAAGCCCCGTAAACGCCGATAATTATCACTGGCCTCTTTTGTCCACTCCCGAGCAAAATCCCCCGAATGAATATCTTTAAGCGCGTCTTCCATCAGACGTTGTAATTTAAGTTCATCAAAGCGGTCAATTCGGCTGGTTGTGCCATACTGGTTGATGCGCGGCGCGAGGTTCAAGGTATTCAAGAGTCCATATTCTGACGCTTGTTTGAGGTAAAACGCCAATTCGCCCGAGAGATAAAGTTCGGTAAACACGGCTTCTGGAGGATAACCCCGCGAAAGCAGTAAGGATGCAGCCGTCGTCAGCAGATTATGTAAAGCCGGCAAAATGGCTTGATGCACGAAAAGGTCGAGTTCGGTTTCTTGCTCAAAACTGACTTCGATTCCGCCTTGCCGCAGCGCCCCAAAGGCCTGAGCCACCGCTAAAATAGTATTCCAACTTTGTCCGCTGGCATCCTGTCCAACCGCGACAAAACTATGAAAGCCTTGTCCTGACTCGTAGAGTTCATGGACGACTGCGCCGGGAATGCGCGGGGCGATCAACCCAACATCGACAAATGGTGGCGGTTCGATGAACCGGAACATGACCGTATAAGCACTGCTGAAGATCATCGTATGACCACGTCGCAAGTGCGGCGAGATTTGCTCCAAATAGATGGTTGGCATGATTTCGTCCGGCAGCAGCATAATCAAGATGTCACTTTGCTGAACCGCTTCAGCGATGCTGCCGACCTCCATACCATCATTGACTGCTGTTTGTCCGCTGGTGTCGTTAAGTGCGCCAATCATCAGATTGACCCCACTATCTCGCAGATTGAGCGCGACTGGTCGACCAAACTGACCATATCCAATGACGGCGATGCGTTTGTCCTTCAAATAGTCCGGATCAGCATGTTCATCATGATAAATGACGGTCATAATTATCCCTTGTCAGCGGTGCTTTATTCAGTGTATGTAAGGTCGTTGATCTATAAATGTGTAGACCAGTAAGGCAAGTTATAGCCATTGATTTCGAACCCAAAACGGTCGTATAAGCGCCGCGATTGGAGATTCGACTCTTGGGTATTCACGGTCATCATGCGGATGCCACGGCGGGCGTAACGCTCCAGTAAATCACCAAGCAGCGTACCGCCAACCCCTTGCCCTTGTGCATGGGGATGAACCGCTAGCCGTGCCAAATGTGCGCCATCAAAAAAGAAAGTCGATACTTGAAAGCCTAATATACGCTCATCTTTGACGGCCACCGTACAACTTGAAGCGATGCGGTAGGCTTGGCGTAAATCATACAGCGACATTTGCCAAGGTGGTTCGAATGCCGCTTGGTCCAGCGCAGCCAACTGAGGAATGTCACGCATTTCCGCGACGCGTATACGTGGTCGGTTCGGTAACGCTGTAGGGATTTCCAAACCGCTTCGCGCCAGTGTGATAATTTCCTCGCCAAATTGGAAGCCCATTGCCGGAGCGTATCGGGACATCCATTCACTGACGATTAAAAGCCCGACGGTATGAATATCCATTTGCCGCAGTCTCGGAACAAATTCGTCCCATAACAGGCATAGAATGTGTTCCGGATCAACATAATCAGCGATTCCCGCCAACCGTATCCACGTGCTGCCGTTGAGCGGCGACGACAACCCTAAAACGCCTACCAATCTGCCGCGCTGCCATGCCAAAAGTGTCATACTTTCGCCAGCTTCTAACCATTGATCGCTGTCCAGCCAATCCAAGTGGGTATGCACAAACGAACTGTGGAACAGTAAATCACGTATCGGCTGGAGATGGCGGCGCTGATACGGGGTAATCGTGAGGGAGGACACAGCGGCAGCTTTCATATTTTGCGCGGATTAATTCGAGAAGCGTAATCCGGAATTTTGAGTAAAAATATTGAACAGCGTCGAACATCCATCAGTCGTGTCCGAATCCGGGCATCGAATTTTTCGAGCGGCTTATCGGTAGTAATGATAGTCGGACGGCGCGAAACATATCGATAGTCGAGTATTTGAAAAAGTTTCTCCTTCGCCCAAGTCGAGCCTTCAGTGCTGAGATCATCTAACACCAAAAGTGGTGTGTTGCGGATCATCTGAAACCGCTGGTCAAATGTTGTGGTAGCATTCGGGTTAAATGTGACTCGTAGATGATCGAGCAGTTCGGGGACGGTTACGAAAACCACGTCAGCCCCTTGCTGTTGATGATAATTCGCTATGGCTGCCGCTAGATGAGTTTTCCCTACGCCATTTGCCCCTAAAATCATAAGCCAATCTTGAGGGGACTTTGCATATTCAAACGCTTTTTCCACACCGCGTTTTATGTTCTGCAAATCATCTCCAGTTAGCCCGGTATAGGGATCAAACGTCTCGAACGTCATATCGTGGTAGTTCGCCAGACTAGAAAGCTGGTCACTCTCGCTTCGGGCGTAAGTGCGATAATCGGGCGCGGTGATTTTGCCGCGCTTGATAAGTTCGCTGTCTAATAAACGGCTGCGGATTCGTGGATCGAGAATATCAAGATCAACGTTGGTGGTAATAATGGTCGGTAGGCGATGGCTATAACGGTGGTTCAATAACTGGAATAACTTTTCTTTGGCCCACGCGCTGGGACTTTCTGCCCCAAGATCATCAAGAATGAGCAGTTGGGCATTACGAATACGTTCAAATGTTTCGTCGTAGGTCGCTTCGGCAGAAGGCGCATAAGCGCTGCGCAGATGATCGAGCAAATCTGGCACCGTGATGAACAAGACCATCTCCCCGCGCTGCAACCGTTCGTTACCGATTGCTGCCGCCAGATGTGTTTTGCCACAGCCGTAAGTACCTTCTAAAAGCAGCCAGCCTTCAGGATTTTCAGCATAGCGGGCAGAAATGGTTAGTGCAACATCTAACGACTGCCTCTCAGTCAATTTCAGTGTGGGTTGTTCGACGACAAAGTTATAAAAGTTTTTGTCAGCATACGCATCTAGATTGCTGATGCGCCGGAGCCGTTCGTGGCGTTCTGTATCAGCTTCAATTGGATTGTTAGGGCAGCGGAAAAGTTTTCCAAAACGCGGATCACCAACTGGAACATCGTAACGTATGACACCCAAATTCTCACATTGCGATTCACCACCACAAATGCGGCAGCGATCATCTTCAGGCTCAATGCTCGATGAAGTTGGCATATTTTCCGGTGATATACCGTTTCCCATCTTGTTCATCCAGTCGCCCAGCATATTCATCGCCACGTCCCTCACTTTCCCAGCGTTTCAAAATGGCTTCGATATAGCGCCAATTACGCTTGTTCGCCTTTGCAGCGCGGTCAATTGCATCAATGATCCATTCATTCGGATAATTTTTCTCGGCGTCTTTAAGGGCATCTGTGATAAACGGGGCGAGTAGGCCGATATGATTTTCATATGCACTGTAGATATTTGGTCGTTCAGGTAGAATTTCTATTGGGCGACCATTAACACCCTGTTTGTATTCCCCTGCCTGTACTTGGCTAATGGCAACCCGTCCCTTGTGCGTATTGACGCAAAAAATTTCTATTTCGTTGTCCGGTAGATTGACCGTTGTACATAACAAGATACCCCGTGCGACCGTTAGGGCTAGCGCATTCTCAAGGGTCGCCTGTGGATCATCATCGGGTTTAGCCTTTTTTAATCCATCCAACAAAATGTCATTATCATATTCTTCACGCAAAAGATAGCGAAATAACCCTTCCTTTTGGTTCAGCGCCCAGAATGTATACAGGACGACCTTAAGTTCCGCCAGATCATCAATCATCGGAAGCAGTTCCGTGAAAAATGTAGCAGGAAAGGCCGTTGCACTTAGTTTGCTATCATCAGGAAAGCCAGAAAATTTATCCATCAAATATGGCTCAAATCTACGCTGCGTTCAGCCGCGTTCATAAATTTGGTCAAGGTTTTTTCAAAAAAGAGCGAAATCGTTCCCGTTGGGCCGTTACGATGCTTTGACACGATAATATCGGCTTGGTTCGGAAACTCTGTGGCCTCATTGTACATCTCATCGCGATACAGGAACATGACTATGTCCGCATCTTGCTCCAAACTTCCGGATTCTCTCAAATCCGAAAGCTGAGGGCGTTTATCTTGGCGTTGCTCGACAGCACGCGAAAGCTGCGCGGCAGAGAGAATAGGCACGTTAAACTCGCGTGCTAGTTCTTTCATATTACGGCTGATGTAGCTGACTTCTTGAACACGGTTGTTTTCGTAGGTTCCACCTGCATTCATCAATTGCAAGTAATCGACCACGACTAAATCAAGGCCATGTTCACGCTGCATCCGCAAGCACTTGGTACGCAGTTCCAGCGGATTGAGCGCCGCACTATCATCAATGTAAATCGGGAACTTGCTGAGATTACCTGCTGCATGAACGAAACGCGCCCATTCCTGTTGATTCAACTGCCCGAGCCGTAAACTCTGACTGTTAATAGCCGATTCCATCGAGATTAGGCGCTGAATAATTTGCTCGACGCCCATTTCCATACTGAAAATGGCGATGCGTTGACCGAGCCGAGCCATGTTAAGTGCAGCCGAGAGCATAAATGAGGTATTGTGATTGACGATGCCATTTGCAATAAAGCTATGTCCATCCGGTACAGTCAAATCGTAGCAGTGCTGTAATCCACTATCTTCAATGTTAACGACTTCATCCCAATAAAATTGCGGTTCTAAAAGATCGGATACAATAGGTGCATATTCGGCTATTTGCTGAAGTTTCGCAGAGACACCCATACGATTGCTGTCAAAAATGGGCGATTTATTCTGGTGAGTTTCTTTCTGAGATTGTATAGCCACGTAATCGCCGCAATTGAGTTCCCTTAAGGTTTTCCAAACTTTCTGCCCTGAGGGTGAAAGTACTAAAACCGGATGAATATGCGTTCCAGTAAGGGTATATCCCGCTCGTGTTTGAAATCGTAAGGTTGGTCGGATGCCGCTGTCGTAAAAGTGAGATGTTCGCTTGATTCCTTGTGGTGTTTGAATTCCCATGCTGAGTGGATAATAGATTCCACCTTCATCGTCGTTGATACCTTTGACGTTTTGAGGCAGCAATGACTCAATCGGAACAAGACCACGTTCGGTTGAAATGAGTGTTCCCGCAGCGACACATTTACCCATACCCGGACGACCAGCGAAGATGATGAGGTCAGATTTTTGGAAGCCACCGAGTAGTTTGTCCAAATCTTTGAAACCGGATGGCACACCTAGGGCATGATTGCGGTTCGCCATGAGGTATTCGATGCGGTCAAAGTAATCGCTGACCGCGTCTTTCATCGGGATGAGTTCTTTACTGGTTTGACGCTCGGTTACGTCAAAGAGCCGCGATTCAGCATCTGCGATGACCTGTTCGACTGTAAGCTCTTCATTTAGCGCCAGCGATTTGATTTCGTCGGAGGCGGCCATTAAGCGGCGGCGGACGGCTGCCCGTTCGACCAACCGACCATAAACTTCGGCATGAACCGATGTGGGTGTGGAATTCACGAGTTGAGTGAGATACGCTGGCCCCCCAATTTCGGATAATCTGCCCGTATCTTTTAATTCTTGCGTTACCGTCAAATAATCAATCGGTTCGCCGCGCTCATGCAAGCGGCTAAGCGATTCCCAAATGTATCGGTGGCGGAGAATGAAAAAATCATCTGCCTTGAGGAATGCCGCAACTGCGAAGTACATAACCGAATTGACGAGAATCGCGCCAATGGTCGCTTCTTCAGCTTCCTGACTATAGGGTGTTTGTAAAGTTCCCCAGTTTGAGATTGGATCGTTCATTTTTATCCGGGCAATAGAGATAAAAACGGTGCGCCTATCCATACGATTACGCACCGCTTATTTGACTAACTTTGATCGGCAGGAGCCGGGAATTAGGACTTATTCTTCGCGGTCGTCGAGATCATCCAAATCAAGGGTATCGACAAAATCAGCAAAGGCACTGAGCCTCTTTTCATCAGCCTTTTCATCACCCCCCGACTCGGAGGCTGATTCTTTCTCGATGTCCTCATCTGGCTCACGGGCGGCTTTATCCATGACTGATTCGTTTACAAAGACCGGCACGGCAGCACGTACGGCCAGAGCAATTGCGTCGCTGGGGCGCGAATCAATTTCAATTTGCTCACCTGCTACTTCGATAACAATGCGAGCATAATACACTTCTTGGCGCAAATCACTAATTAGAATGTGGGCGATCTTACCACCCATTTCACGAATAACCGAACGGAGTAAGTCGTGGGTTAAGGGGCGCGGCGTAGGCATATCTTGCAGTTTAACCGTGATGGCTTCTGCTTCGCACGGGCCGATCCAAATCGGCAAATATCGTTCGCTGTTCGCATCTTTTAAGACAACCACCCGGTGTTGGGACATCAGGCTGACCCGGATGCTATCAATAATAACTTCTATCATAAGGTTTGGTGAACCTTTCAACCAATAATCAGCGATTTTGCTGGACGTAGAATCATTATAGCGCTTTAAATGGATCCACAGCAACTAGCAGATTAGGGAGGATATGAACTCTTCAGTTTACCAAATCATGAGAATATGTCTTCTATCATGAAATGTCGGTGTGGACTATTACTGTTCAGGAAGGGGGGCTAAACATAGACTCAAACCGTAGAACAAATTAATGGTCTGGAGAGCAAAATGAAGGTATTGGTCGGATATGGAAGCGTACATGGATCAACGGCGGAAGTTGCGCAGCGGATTGGCGATGTTTTGACCCAGCGTGGTCATAATGTCACCGTTGCAGACGTCAAGACCTTGACCCATGTTGATGGATACGATGCATTTGTTTTGGGCACAGCAATCGAAGCCAGTACATGGCTGCCGGAATTTAAAGCCTTTATGAAGGCCTTTAATCCGCAGATGCTTAATAAGCCTATTTATCTGTGGATCAATTGCATCCGTGTGTTAGAAGAATATGGCATGAGCCATGTAATGGATTTCTACATGGTTCCAGAGCTTCTAAAGGGACTTAATGTACGTAGTCGTACTGCTTTCGCTGGTAAGTTGGATTTGCAGACCGTTGATTGGAATGAACGTTGGTCACTCGCTGCCCGCTACGATGGACATGCGTGGCCTACAAACTTCGATGGCGACTTCCGTGACTGGGACAAAATTGCCGATTGGGCAACCTCTGTGGCCAACGATTTGCAAGTCATGCCGGTTGGTTCAGAAGACCATGTGAACTAACCCTCTTATCCATCATTTCGACAATTCATTTATACTGAGGCTGTCCATTTTATGAAAAAGGCGGCCTCAGTTGAAGTTTGGTATTGGTTTAATCATCCTCACGGTATTGTTGTCAGGGTGTGCTGGAATTGTCGACAGCGTCCGAACACCCCTTATTGGCTTTGGCAATATTGAAGCTGAATATCATTTCGATTCTGATCAAAGCAGTTGGGATACCTTTCGTTTGCCAAATGATGCCGCCTTTTTTGGAATTTCAGACGGGGCGTTGACTGGTTCGGTCATTGGTGACAAGGGATATATCTGGTCATTGAATCAACCGCAGTATATGAACATCAGCATCAAGGCGACAATACAACAACCACGTGGCAGCAGCGGCAATGGTTTTGGGGTGATGTGTCGGGCGGATAAAGATGGTAACGGTTACTATTTTGTTCTTTCCAGCGCTGGACAGTTTGCAATCTTGAAAGCTGTACCCGGCACACCCGACCCTATTCAACTGGTCAAATGGCAGTCAAGCGGAGCAGTCAAAAAAGATGACGGCGTAAATGCCATTGAAGCCATTTGCCTTGATGATTATTTGAGTTTTACGGTTAACGGTGTATTTATCGCTGAAGCGCGGGACTCGACCTTTAAGTCCGGCCAAATTGGCGTCGTGTTGGGCGCAGTTGGACAGCCGTTATGGGTGCGTTTTGATGATGTTATCATTCGAGATGTGCGGCAAATCGGCGGTTAATGCGCGCGCCATGTGTCAAATGCCCAAGCCAGTTCATCTGGTGTAGGGGCATAGTTCCCGACACGGCGAACGACTAAACCGCTGGCATAATTCGCCAGTATGGTGGACTCGGCTAGAGGAGCGCCAGCCGCAACGGCAAGTGTGAGTACTGCGATAGTTGTATCGCCTGCGCCAACCGTATCATAAACATCTGTTACAGCAGGGGCGGGGCAGTGGGTGACCTCGCCTGACGCCTCACAGACGGTTGCGCCATCCGCACCGCGTGTAATCACCATGCCCTGTGTCAGTTGCAAGGATTGGCAAAGTTCATTCGCAGCTTCGGCAAAATCCTCATTCGATTGGAGCGAACGCCGGAGGTAATCTCGTGCCTCATCGGCATTGCATTTGACAACGCCAAACCCTTTGTATTTTTCGAGTTTCCCTTGTGCATCAGCCGTCAACAGGATGTTGGCCAGAGAAGCCAGTTTATGGACGGTGCGGACCAATGACGGCGTGAGCAACCCTGTATGATAGTCCGACAATAAAACGGCTTTAGCCTGCGGGATTTGTTCGTCAATGGTGGCACGAACACTACGTTCAATCGTTGGGTTGATGGGTTCGCGTGATAGTGTATCCAAACGGGCGACTTGCTGCGGAAAGCGCAAGCCCATATGAGCCATGATTCGTGTTTTGACAGTGGTCGGGCGCGACGAGTCAGTAACAAGGGTATCGGTTTCGATACCACGGGCTTGGAGCACTTGGCGTAGATTGGTGGCGTTGGTGTCCGAGCCGATGACCCCGATTTGTACCGCTGTGCTGCCGAGCGCAACGATGTTAGCAGCGGGGTTGGCTGCGCCACCGGGAATCAAATGACGTGATTCAAACTCGAGCACTGGAATCGGCGCTTCACGACTGAGTCGTGTTGTGTTGCCAGTCAGGTATTCATCAAGAATCAGGTCACCAATAACAAGAATTCGTTGACCCGCGAGTTTGGGTATCCACTGTTTGAGGTTAGCCATGTTTACCTTTGAGCAGCACTACCAGTACAAACCGTGGCAAGCGTAACATGCGGCGGATGCGCCACGGTTGCAAGTAAAGCCTATACAACCATTCTATCCCGTAACGCCTCATCCACAGAGGGGCGCGTGGGATGACCCCCGCGATAAAGTCAAATGCCCCGCCGACACCCATCGCCATTTTAACCTGTAAGCGGGGCAAGTTGCGGGCAATCCATTTGTCTTGTTCGGGCGCTCCGTAGGCCACAAATAGAATATCTGCACCACTGGCATTGACCTTTTCGACAATCGAATCTTCTTCCTCTGGTGCGGGACTTCCGCTGTAGATGCCAACGATTTGAAGGCTGGGATGCTGTTGGCACAGAACATTCGCAGCCTGATCAGCTACGCCGGGGGCAGCACCGAGAAAATACAATTTCCAGCCGTTCTGAGCCGCGCGCTCGGCGATTTTAGGTACGCCATCTGAACCTGTGACCCGTTCCGGTAAGAGTTTACCGAGATGACGTGCAGCCCATAATAAACCAACACCATCCGGCACACACAAATCCGCGCGTGAAAGAATGTTGTGGAAATTAATATCCTTCCGGGCAATCATGATGAATTCGGGGTTGATGGTGCAGACATGGTGGATTTGATTTGTAGCAATCCATTCACCAATCAAGTCAAGCCACTGTGGATAGGTGATTGCATCAACGGGCAAACCGAGAATGCGAATGGTGTTTGCCCAACGCTTATTTTGTTGCTCAAGATATGCATTTGATTGAGCGGTAAGTTTAGGTATAAATTGACGCGTACCCGTGAAATCGTGAGTTAAGATTTGCTCGACCGCCGCGAGAACATGATCGACTGTTACCATGCGCATACAAGTGCGGGCAGGGCAGCCTTCGCGTAGTCCAATACTATGCCCAACATAACTGCATGGGCTGCATTCGGGTGCGCTGCGAACCACGATTGATTTGCTCGTCGGTGTCCAAGGACTCCACGCATCAGCATTGCTTGGCCCGAAAATGGCGACCATTGCTGTTCCAACCGATGCTGCAAGATGCATAATCCCACTGTCTGCACCGATATAAAGATCAGCCGCTTGGATGATACCTGCCAACTCAGCGAGAGTCGTTTTGCCCATCAAATCAACAGGTGCGGTTTTCATAGCAGCTTTGACTGCATCGCCCTCATCGTTTTCTCCACCGACAAGGATTATCTGTGCATTGTATTTTTGGTGGAGTGTGTCAGCCAAGGTTGCAAATTTGGCGGCGTCCCAACGGCGGGCGAGACTGTAACCGCCACTTCCGGGATGGATGACGATAGTGCTGAGTGCCGGGTACTGATTACTGAGTTCAGGTAAACCGGAAAAGGTCTGGGTAGCAACGACAGCCTGATGGGGTTCAGATGATGCGCCAAGGAGGCTAACAAGGTCAAGCCAATATTGTGCTTGATGTTTCGCGCCGAAGCCGCCATCTGGCAGCCGATGATTGAGAAACCAACCGTTACCATTATCAATCCCGATGCGCTGTTTCGCGCCAGAGGCAAGGGCAATCAACGCGAATTTAAGTGTGCCAAGTTTGAGGGTGAAGTGATGGAAGAAAACAACCGCGTCATAGTGACCTTTTCGCAGCTCAAATACACGTCGTAAATTAGCGGGTTGGAAAAAGGCGCGTGAGCCGTTGAACTGTTTCTTGTCGAAGGTGATGATTTCATCAACCAGATTTGTGCCTGCGATTACCGGAGCGCTGTGAGAGGTTGTGAGCAATGTGATGTGAGCATCCGGTCGGGCTTCGCGGAGAGCCGCCAGAGCAGGTGTTGAGACAATCAGATCACCAATATCAGCCAGTTCAACCACTAAAATATTTCGAATATTCAGTTTTTTAAGTTCAAGCTCAATACTTAGCATATCAAGGCTTGTTTCAAGGGTAGGTATAAATCGTTCCTGATACTTTTCAAGCGAATCTGCCCAACCTTCGCTTACAACGGTAATTTCTTTGGCCTGTACCAGCGAAAGATCAAAAACTCGCCTTAATAATTTGATTAGCTCGGCATATTTAAACTTGTCGGCTTTTGCTGCTAAATACACTTCTTTAGGGGATGCGCCCGCATCACGCATCTTTTCATATTTTGAGTACTCGTTCATAAGGATGGTGAGTATAGTGTTTTAGGCAGATAGGACATCATATGGATTCAAAGGCGTCAAGGAGTTGGCTTGCAGCACTTTCCCAAGTGAACTTTTTGACCTGCTCATAGCCTCGCTGACGATAAGTTTTGCGTAAGCTGTCATCATTCGAAAATTGGCTCATCGCTGCGGCGATTGTTTCAATATTTAATGGATCGACCATCAAGCCAGCATCACCGACAAGTTCCGGTAGGCTGGATGTGTTGCTGGCGATGACAGGTGTGCCACAGTGCATCGCTTCCAAAACGGGAAAGCCGAATCCTTCGTAGAGTGATGGAAAAACGAGTGCGACCGCACTGGCATATAGCGCCCCTTTATCATCATCATCAATATAGCCTGTTAGCTGCACACCTTCAACACCTGAAACCCATGCTGGATCATACAACCAACCTTTGCCACCTGCTAATACAAGCGCCGTTGGATTATTTGGGTGCTGCTTGCGCCATAGGGCATAGGCTTGCACCAATCGAGCGATATTTTTGCGTGGTTGCAGCGTCCCAATAAACAGAAAATAGCGTTCGGGAAGGTTGTATTTATGGCGAACAATTGAAATGTCATCTACAAATGGCTGATCGACACCGGGATATAAGACACGGATTTTATTCAGGTTTGTACCGTAGTATTTATGCAGATCATCGGCTGTAGCTTGGCTGTCGGCCAAAACGATGTTCGCACGGTTGGCACTGTAGCGCGTTGTCCAATCCAGATATAAACGCTGCGTCGTAGGGTGCGCTTGCGGGAAGTATTTGAAGCCGAGGTCGTGTACAGTCGCAACTGCTTTACCCGGAAAAATAAAAGGAAATGTGTGGGCAGGAACGAAGGTGACATCGGGTTTATCTTGCCAGAGAGCCGCCGCGAAACGCAGATGAGTCCACATCCGCTGGAACGGGATGATTTTCTGCTCGACCAGTGGAGAACTTGGCAATAAACCGGGGCGAGGCGTATCTCGAAAATAAAGGGTTAGGTGATGCCGTGTGTTAAGCCGAATGAGCGCACTCAGGAGTTGGATCGCATAATTTTCGGTGCCAGTGACGCGAAATACGGTTGTGCGGCTGGCATCAATCGCGATATGCACTTACTGACGCTGCCTGAATACCAACGGGAATAACCAGATCACCACAATGATGAGCAGTGCGACAGGCCACAGCGAAGCGGCTGCAAGGGTGATGGTATTGTCTAGCAATCCCATCGTGATGACTGTACCAGCTAATCCGGCAACAATCAGTATAATGCTGGGAAGCATCAAGCGTGATGAGACTGAAGGTGTGAGAATGCGTGTTATCAACATTGCTAGGCCGGTAGCAGCAATGAACAACGGCCAAGCGCTGGTAAATCCAAAAGCGTTTGGTTGGTTGAAGTAAAAGAACAACCCTCCAAAGAGCAGACAGACTAACCCGAAGAACAGTGATCCCCGTGCCCAGCGGTGCGAAGCGAACCAACGAGCCAGAAAGGTTAACCCTAAGCCAACCGCGAGCAGGAATATAAGCAGCCAATTATCTGGAGCAGTATGGGTTGTGGTTAGTGAAAACGTCAACCAAGCACCTACCCCTATTAGCCACAACGCCGGAATAATCGAAACGATTTGACCGCGTTTGAGGGACATCATCGGTGGAACGGCAAAGAACCGTTCTGGATTTTCGATACGTGCCTGACGTTCAATTTTGGCCTGTTCTTCGGCTTCGATATGAGCGACACGGGCTTGTTCCGCTGCTTCCTGTTCGGCTATAACATCGCTTAAAGTCGAAACAGCAGCTAGAGCCGCTTCAATATCCAAGCCGTCGGTAACGTTGACAGGCAGCGAGTCGCTGGTGACATCGACGGAAGCCTTTTGAACTTCAGGCGAGGATTCTGTATCAGTCTCAGCAAGCTCAAGTGATTCTTCAACTACCTCAACTACGGTGGTAGACGAATCATCAGCCTCTACAGCCTCCGCTTCCGGCTCAGACTCTTTGGGTGCGGCAGACGTTTCGACGGGCTGTGGCGGCGCGTAACGTAAATCATCGTCACTCTGGTCAAAGCCAGAAGATGATATATCGTCGTTTGGGGTGAGGTCGCGTTCATCATTAGTCATGAAGAATATTATGGCTGGTTTTGGGTTTATGCGCCAGAGCGAGAGCATCGAGACTAGCAGGAAAGGTCTTTGCTTGTCGCGGTTAAGGGTTGATTGTGTTATAGACACCCGCTATAATTTCACTCATGGCGACGTGGCCAAGTGGTAAGGCAAGGCTCTGCAAAAGCCTTATGCGCCGGTTCAAATCCGGCCGTCGCCTCAATAAAACAGACTCTCAATTGAGAGTCTGTTTTTGTTTCATCGCCTAAGTTCTTAGTCGCACTTTACGATTTGATTCCCGTAAACCACTCGTAGAGGTATGGTTTAGGTTTTCCATCTCTATCCACCAGCCCATAACTGTTATACATGTTGTCACTCCAACCAAACCATATTAAGGCAGCAACATGATCGGAATAATCTTTGGTTAAGAGATCAACAGTCCCGCTGGCAAACTGCGCAATATCAGATGCGGCTTCATTTTGACGCTCAAGAACTCCCCATTCCGTAAACCAGACCGCTACGTTTGGAAATACCCGTTCGACGTTTTGCACATATTCTGTTATCGATCCAAAATTGGCGTATATTGAACCTAGTACCCCGCGTCCATAGGGATGAATAGCAATTCCATCCTGACGAGTATCGGGGCTTGATTTGCTCGCAACATCCCGAATATAAGACGCTCCGCTGCTTGGCCCGGTTACTAAACCGCCGCTCAATACAATGGCTTGTTTATCCGTATCACGAACGGAACGTATGGCCTCAGTAAGCATATCCGAATAACTTTTTGGTGGGATTGGGATCGAAGCCAACGCACCTGAATTGGCATCTTGTTCATTCCAAATTTGGTAGGAGCTAACCATATTTTTGTCTTTGTAGTGATCGGCTATATTGGTACAAGCCGCTGCAAAACTGCCGACATATTCAGTCCATTTTTTATCATCCATCTCTGACCAGTTGTAACCTGCCCCTTCGCCGAAAGTCTGGTGAGTGAAAATGAGCATCACTTTATACCCTGCATCGGCATATTTTTGAATGATCGGGTCATAAAAATTGTAGGCTTTAGTCAAATCTTGATTGCCTGTGCCCATGGACACATCGTAAACAAAACGAACCCATGTGATTCGACCTAATAGAGAAGGTTCGGGCGTATCAACTTGTGAACGGGGATTAATGTTTACACCAAGCGGTATGGTTACCGGTAATGGTTTTACGTCCTCGGAAGCCACATAGCCGGTAGCCCCAGCCGTCGTGCGGATTTGGAGCCATGGGCCTGATGTATCAGTTCCTTCAACTAATCTAAGTATGTCTTTTTGATTAACAGCAGCAACGACGGCTTGGTCCGGTCCTAAGCGAACGCGAACGCCATCGCGTACAGGATAGAATGCATAGGTTTTGGGGAAATCGAGCGACTTGCCGGTTTCAGGTGTGGGTTTTGGCGTGGTGTCATTTGTCGCAAGGAGGGTTGGCGTTTGTATCTCAGTTGGTTTGGACGTTGGGTTTACGGCGACCTTGACGGTTGCCGATGCAGCTTCTGTTGGAGAAAGTGGCGTTTCGTTACCGCTAATCCCTTTAAAGGCGACCCATGCTAATCCCATGATTAGTAACAGACCAAAGAGTGCCGATAGGACTAGCCGACGAGTATTCCGCGAATTTCGAGGTGGTTGGATAGCCGCGATCAAATCATCCATATCACGGTGAAAGTCGGGGTCAAAGCGAATTTGTATCGTCTGACGATCAACCAATTTTTGAAGGGCGGCGGGTAGAGCACTCCTCTCCGGTAACGATGCGCCATCGACAAGTAAGGGGATAACACGAATATCGCTGCGATTCAGCCCTGTTTGTACTTCAAGCCGGACAAAATCGTTTGCATCATCTAAACGGCGGCTGCCTGATGAGTCGCGAATGTCGAGCCAAACCTTACCGATAATCACCAGCAAAATGTCGCAGTTGGCGAGGCTGTCTTTCAACACATCAGCAAAGGAATCGCCGGGGCGAATTTCGTTGACATCTTTAAATACACTATCACGGCCAAACTGCTGTACAAGCCGATCATAAATTCGTTCGGCAGTTGCACGGCTGTCGGCACGGCGGTACGAAATGAATATTTCGGGCAAATCGAGCTCCCGTACAGTTCATTTGATAATCCGATTATATTATAGAACGCGACATTTTCGAAATGTCTCTGGGAGAAGTATTATTTGTAGGCCGAAAGCAACATTGATGAATAGGATATAAATGAGGGGTTTACAAAAATGAAATGTAGCGTATTATCTAGATGTCGGGTGGTACTTTTTACCCGGCAAATTTGTCAATGTTCCATAGAAGGATCAAATGATCGAGGGCAGTAGTTACACGGAACAGCCACACTTAGCCAGCGGCGATAGCGCCCAACGGTAGTCGATCCCCTCTGCACAGATGTGTCACCGGGGATAGCGCCAACAGCGTTATCGCCGTCCCGCAACCTCGTGGGATAAGGGTGACAAGTTCCAAACTTACAATTGTATATTCGTTTGGCGGGTAAACACCGGTTATTGGTGTATATCTGTAGTACATCTGTTTGGAGGCCATTATGTACAATGATCTTTTGCTGAATCGTATGGGTTCGATGGATGAATCAGAAGAGCATGTCCAAGAACTAATTGAAGAAATTGAAGAACTCCAAAATTTACTTAGCCCGGAAGCACAACGGCTGATTAATGATCTGCGTCCACGCATCGTTACGGATGACGTGTACGAGGAGATGGAAGAGCAGGCGACGCTTGGCGATAGGTTTGCTGATAAAATTTCGTCTTTAGCGGGTAGTTGGCGCTTTATCATTTTTTTCTGTTTATTAATGGGAGTATGGATCGGAGTCAATGCCATCCTTGGCAGCCACGCGTTTGATCCGTTTCCATTTATTCTGCTCAACCTCGCGCTCAGTACGTTAGCAGCTTTGCAAGCACCTGTGATTTTGATGTCTCAAAATAGACAGGCAGCTAAAGATCGAGCGGTTGCACAGAATGATTACCAAGTGAACCTGAAAAGCGAAGTTGAAATCGCGGACTTGCACCGTAAAGTCGATTCGCTGACCGAAGCGTTGACCATGCAAACCCGTTTGGTGAACGCGCTGGTGGCGGCACGACACAAAGAATTGAGCGCGACGGTTCGCGCGATGGAAAACAACCGGATGGCAGCGATGCCTGTAGCCAACGGTAACCACAACGGGCATCACATCGAATAGTTACAGGAAGCAAGTTTCAAGTTGCAAGAGGGGCGAATTTCGCCCTTTTTTGTTATACTACACCTAGAATAAATGTTCAATATTTGTGAGGCGAAAATGGCCGTTACTTTTGATGATGTGCGGGCGATTGCATTGGAATTACCAGAAGTTCGAGAAGGGATTACGCATGGCAGCCCGTCCTTTTATCTCGGTAAGAAGTTTTTGGGCGTTCGTGGTGAAGGCGATATTTTGATTATGAAATCGGCCATTGTGGAACGTGATTTGCTGTGTCAATTGGAGCCGGAAAAATACACCATCACGGATCATTATGTGCCTTTTGATTATGTGTTGGTTCGGATGAGCAGGGTCGATAAAGACGAAGTGCGCGATTTATTTCATAAGGCTTGGCGCCTGTTGGCGTTAAAAAAGTTGGTCAAGGAACATCCAGAGATTTAGGTAAGAGGGCTTGCCAGCGCAAACCCGTACACATTTATTTGCTATTCCACTGATTCGTGCTCGGTTTCAATGAATATTTTGCCGGGGTTGAGAATGCCGTTGGGGTCGAGCGTTTCTTTAATTGACTTCATGACATTGAGTCCGTCACCGTGTTCATTGGGCATGTATTTGGCTTTACCGATACCTACACCGTGTTCACCGGTAGCCGTGCCACCGAGTTCGAGCGCCTTGAGGACGATGAGGCCATTGGTTTCCAAAGCGTTTTGATACTCGGCCTCGCCCTGAAAGGGGAACTCGACATGAATATTACCGTCACCAGCGTGACCAATCATATAGCAGGTGATGTGGCGTTCGTCACGGAGCTGTTCGACGTAGGCAATGAGTTCAGGGTATGCACTAATCGGTACAGCGACATCGTTGATAAAGAAGGTTTTATCAGGATGGGAGCGTACCATGATTTCGTAGCTGGCATGGCGGGCGTGCCAGAGTTTCTTGCGCTCGGTTGAATCGGTGGTAGAGCGAAAGCTGAGCGCACCCATTTCATCACAAATCTCTTTGACCATTTCAAGTCCAGCTTCGAGTGTGGCTTCTTGGGCGGCATGAAACTCCATGAACAGCGTGGGGTGATCGACCAGATCGACACCTTCGGCTTCACGCAGCATTTTAGTATGGGTGGCATCAATCAGTTCGAGGGCTGCCGGATCAAGTCCACTGCCACGCACAGCGACAACCGTTTCCACAGCCGATTTGATGGTGGGGAAGGCGGCAATGGCAGCGCTCATAAACTGAGGGATTGGCACGAGTTTGAGTGTGGCTTCGGTGATGACTCCGAGTGTGCCTTCGCTCCCGACAAACAGGTGAAGGAGATCGTATCCGGCGGATTGCTTGACCGAGCGCGAACCGACGTGAATGAGGCGACCATCAGCGAGGGCGACCTGCATTTTGAGGACGTTATCTTTACTCGCGCCATATTTAACGGTGCGGATACCCGCAGCGTTGTTGGCGAGCATCCCTCCGACGGTGGCGTTTGCGCCGGGGTCAGGCGGGAAGAAGAGGCCGTAACGAGCCAACTGAGCGTTGAGGTCTTTGTGACCAATGCCGGGTTGAACGGTGACTTGGAAGTCATCAGCGTGAACTTGGACAATATTGGTCATGCGTTCGAAGGACATGAGGATGCCCCCACGAACGGGGATCGAGTTGCCTTCCAAGCCTGTACCGACACCCCAAGGTGTGACCGGAACGTGAAGTTCGTTGGCGAGTTTGAGAATATCCGCGACCTGTTGGGCGGCGGTGGGCCAGACCACGACTTCGGGCGGGACAGCGTGGTGTTGAGATTGGTCTTTGGCGTGAAGGTCAATATCAGCGCGGGCGGTGCTGACCGAGCCTGCACCGAGGATCGCGGTGAGTTGGGTGATGAGTTCAGGTGTGACCGGGTTAAAAGTAGGCATGATGATTTTCCAAATAAAGAAATCCAAGTGGAGTCCATTTTAACCCCCAAGACCTAAAAAGCCATGTTTTAATCACCAATCAATCTAACCACAGAGACACAGAGAAAGCAGAGAAAAGCGAAATCAGCAGAAGATTCGCCAATTTCGCAGTTTGTGCAATATATCCGCTGAAATGACCGGCGGGTGTGAGGGAGCAAGGCGCTGAATTGACATTTTGTGTCGGCGGGTGGCTCGGCTGATGCCACTGAAATGACACAATTGCAGCGGATGTGAGGGAGCGTGCCACCGCGTGCATATTGGTGTGTCCGACGACATAAATGCCATACAAATGCGGTTTAACCACAACGACACAAAGAAAGAGAAGGAAATGCAGAGAGAAGAATTTAACACGGAGACTCCAAGACTCAGAGATATAGAGCAATAGTTCTATTGTAAGCGAAAATGGAGGCGAATGGGTTACCAAAATGTAACTGTTTGTGTGAATTTCGCGCAAAAGGGAAAAGAGAATGAGGGAAAAAACAACGGTCAGCGGTAAAGTTAGGGTTAGAAAAAGAACCTAGGAACCGGAGGCCGTTGTTATGAACCAGTATAGCAAATACCAAAGTGG
>WGMX01000034.1 GCA_016124855.1 Anaerolineaceae bacterium
ACGCTTGCTGGCGGATGGTCTGGAAAGCAATGAAATCGCAGAACGGCTGGTCATTGCTGTTGACACAGCCCGCAAGCACATCAAGAACATTTATAGCAAGCTCGATGTTCACAGCCGCTGGGAAGCCATCAAACATGCTGAGGAATACCATTTGCTCTAATCGCTAAATACCCTATATGGGGTATGACACTACCCCACGGGAACAGATACCTTGAGATTGTTCAACTCGTTTGTTTCATTCTCAGGAGGTTCTGTCATGTCTTTTCAACCCATTGCTTCGCCAAAAACCGATGCTCACAACCCCGTCGTGGAAATAACGCAATCGCTGCCCAATAAACGTGGTACAAGAAAGATTCTTAAATCCGTTCTGGCACTGCTCCTTATTCTGGTTATCACGACACTTCTGCTGGGCGCTAAGGCCAAAGCCGATCTGATTGCTCAATATCCGCCTCTTGGTCAGATGGTTGATGTGGGTGGCTATCGGTTACACATCAACTGTCAGGGAACAGGTAGTCCAACAGTCATCATGGAGGCTGGATTAGGCGAACCTTCGCTGAACTGGGCTTTGGTTCAGCCAAAAGTCTCCACTACAACGCGTGTCTGCGTCTATGACCGAGCTGGCCTTGGTTGGAGTGATAAGAGTCCCAAGCCACGCACCGCAAACATTATGATCGAAGAACTTCACACCCTGTTGAAGAACGCGAGCATTGAAGGGCCGTACGTCATGGTCGGACACTCGACGGGCGGAATGCTGGTGCGCTTCTACGCTCATACCTATCCGACCGAGGTTGTAGGTATGGTACTGGTCGATTCCCAGCATGAAGAGCAGTTTGAACGCTTAGCACCCACTATTCAGCAAAGCCTAAAGGCGATGTTCGCGCAAAGTAATCAAACCTTGCCGCTCTATCGGATTTTGATTAATAGCGGCATTAGCGTACTCGTTCCTGCCGTGGCCGCCTTAGCTGATAATCCCAAATTACCGAGTCCAGCTCGCGAAACCTTTACGGCGCTTGCCATATCTGATCCCAAGTTCATTGAAGCACAAGCCGCTGAACAAGATGCGATTTTCGACAGCTTGGAAGTGGTACGTGCTGCTCACATCACAACCTTAGGCAATATACCGCTCGTCGTGCTGTATCGCGGCATTGATGACGACCCTACACCCAGTCTGACCCCTGAGGAAAACAAACAACGCTGGCTGAGTTTACAAACGGAACTGGCCGCGCTCTCGCCACAGGGCAAATTAGTACTGGCAGACAAAAGCGGTCACCATATTCAACTCGATCAACCCGATCTCGTCATTGATGCCATCGAGCAGGTACTAGCCGCAACCCATACATAAACCGAATCTTTTCCGGAGCAGTGAAGTCAACTCGTAAGCACATTGACGCGGACGGAGTCTGCCCCGCTGCTGCATCAATCAAGGCATCAGCACTGCGATGTTCATCAGTAAATTTCGACAAACGATCAGATATGCGGCTAAACAAGCTGCTAAGAAAGAAGGAATTCTCATGAAGGCGATTATCTACACAGAATACGGATCACCCGATGTCATTCAATTCAAAGAAGTCGAAAAACCCACCCCGAAGGACGATCAGGTGCTCATCAAGGTTCATGCCGCATCCGTGAATGCCGGTGACTGGCATTACCTGAGAGGCACACCATGGTTGTTTCGCTTGTCGTCTGGGCTGCTCAAACCCAAAAATATCTTCCTTGGAGCGGATGTTGCGGGGCGAGTAGAGGCGGTAGGCAAGAACGTTACACAATTTCGGCCCGGTGATGAGGTGTTCGGGGACTTAAACGCAAGTAGCAGGGGAGCATTCGCCGAATATGTGTGTGCGACTGAAGATGCTTTGGTGCTGAAACCCGCCAATTTATCGTTCGAGGAAGCCGCCGCCGTCCCTGTAGCGGCAGTGACCGCCTTGCACGGTCTTCAAAGTAGCAAACAGATTCAAGCGGGGCAAAAGGTACTGATTAATGGCGCGTCGGGCGGTGTAGGACTATTTGCGGTGCAAATCGCAAAAGCTTTAGGGGCTGAAGTCACGGCTGTGTGCAGCACAAGAAATGTAAGCAGGCTGCGCTCGATTGGCGCTGACCATGTGATTGATTACAGCCAAGAGGATTTCACTAAAAACGGGCAGCAGTATGACTTTATTCTGGCTGCGAATGGCTATCGTCCGATTTCAGCTTACAAGCGGGCGTTAACCCCAAATGGAACTTATGTCATGACCGGAGGCGCTAATGCTCAAATGTTTGAGGCCATGCTCTTGGGACCACTGGTATCGATAATCGGCAAACAGAAAATGGGTAACGTGATGACCAAACCCGACCAAAACAAACTGACATTCATGAAACAGCTTCTTGAAGACGGCAAAGTCAAACCGGTGATCGACAGATGTTACCCGTTGGGCGAAACGGCCGAAGCGATCCGGTATCTCGAAACCGGACATGCTCAAGGAAAAGTCGTTATCACGGTGGCATAGTAACAAAACAATACCCTATATGGGGTATGACACTACCCCATATCCACCGCTACTCTGTAAATCATGAGAATTGAATAGAGAGGGAGAAATTCCTCCCTCATCAATCTTTCGAACAAGGATATTAGGAATAATCGTATGAAGAAGTTCATCAGGATTGTCATTTACGCGCTCGTTTTCATTCTATCCATTGTGGCACTTGGAACGATTGGATATTTTTCGACTATTTCACTGACTTTGCCCAAACCAACCAATTTATCTATTCCCCAGAGTGGCGTTGGATCGCTGCAAACAAAAAGCTACGACCCGACCAAACCAACTGTAGCGGTTGTCCTTGGCGATAATCGCACCGAGGACACAGACTTTCTGATTCCCTACCAACTATTCTCGGCCTCGGAAGCCTACAACGTTTACGCGGTAGCACCCGAACGTAAAGCGACCTCGCTCGCTGGCGGTTTAGAGGTCATGCCGGACTTCTCCTACGCTGAACTCAATACACTGCTGGGCAAATCACCTGATGTGGTTGTGATACCTGCTATCCCTAATCCGGAGAGCGCGGACAATAGACCCATTCTCACGTGGATTAAGCAGCAATCCGATAGAGGCTCGTACATTTTCTCTATCTGCGTAGGAGCCGAAGTCTTTGCGGCGACGGGACTGCTTGATGGTCGTATAGCTACAACCCACTGGGGTGATATTGATCGCATCCAAGCACTTTATCCTGCCGTAAATTGGGCCCGCGGCGTGCGCTATGTGGATGGCGGCACATACATGACATCAGCAGGTATCACGTCAGGTATTGATGCGGTGCTTCATTATATCGCCCAGCATAACGGGGATGCTGTAGCAAAGACCGTCGCGGAGAAAATGCACTATCCCAGCTATGCTTTCGTGGATCAGCCACAGGTTGAGCAGTATTCCGCTACTCCAGATTTGACGGCTGTAGGACTCATAAACATCCTATTTCATTGGAATCATCCCACTGCCGGAGTGCTTGTGTATGATGGCATCAACGAATTGGAACTGGCTGCCACATACGATACCTATGTCGCGACCTATACCACTAGGTTAATGAGCGTTTCTGAAACCCGACAACTCATCACAACCCAGTATGGTTTGCAGATTGTACCGCGATGGGGATTCAATGATGTTCCAGCAATGGAGCGTTTAATCGTGCCGGGAAGCCAAGCTCATCAACTGGCCGCAACTGAAATCAGTGCTTGGCAGTTAAACGGAAATTCCGCTCCGGTTTTCTATCTTCATGCAGACGATCCTGACAAGTTTGCCTTTGATGCGCCTCTCAAGGACTTAGCCCGTCAAGAAAATATCCCGACAGCGGTGCTAAATGCTATGCGCCTTGAGTACCGACCGGGAACGATGCAGACGGAAGGTTCCGCTTGGCCGCTGTGGTTGACCATCCGCCCACTGCTCGTTGGGCTGGTAAGTCTGGCACTCACGATACTCATTAGTAGACGTTTACGTCGTCTGCCCATGACCCGCATAAGTGACTTAACCGCCCAAACTCAAGCGTGAAACCTTTTAAGTAGTTCACTGAAAACCATTTACAACATATATAAGAAATGAGGTAAGCAAATGGCACTGGCAACATGGTGGGCTTCGGATCCATTGATGGATTTGGCCCCTTTATCAAACTTTCAGGTGTGTCTTTCAGTAAATGACGTACAAATGGCGGCGATCAACCATCTTACGGTCGCGGAAGTCGAAGACCGGCGGCAGGCGGGGAATCTTCCGTATGTCGGGTATATGGGCGAAATACCAGTCACCTATGGTTGGGTAGCTACGCGCGAAGCCTCCATTGGGGAACTAAATCTGATCTTTCCAATTCCCGTAGATAATCGCTATTTGTGGGATTTTGCAACCTTACCAGAGTGGCAAGGTAGAGGACTGTATCCGCGACTGCTCCAAGCCATTGTGCAGATGGAACAAGCCGAACGCTTATGGATTATCCACGCGCCGGAGAATCGACCATCGGGCGCAGGAATGCAAAAAGCTGGTTTCCAAGCCGTCGGGCAGCTTTCATTCCAGAATGATAGCAGCATAGGGCTGATTCCGTTTGACCAACCGGAACGGGCGCGTATCGGTGCAGCACTGTTGGGAGTCCCTTTGATTGAAGATGGACTCAGCCCCTGTTGGCGCTGTGTCGATCAAGTCGTTTGCACCTGTCAACGTGATCCCGAAAGCTGCTCGTGTGCCGTTGAAATTCGCTGATACCTCAAACAATACCCTAGATGGGGTATGACACTACCCCATCTCAACCACTACTGTTGAGATAGTCAATTTTTAAATGATTACACTACTTCGGAGGCTAAAATGTCCCCTTTAAAAAGCTTCTGCGCGCTTCTAACCGTTCTGATCTTCATTGGCTTAGTGCCGATGAGCTCGCCTGTTTATGCCGCGCCTAACCAAGATTTCCCGTTTCAGCAGATTGATAAAGATAAAATCGATACCTATATTCAGTCCAGAATGCAGGCGGCCAGCATTCCCGGTCTAGCTTTGGGCATCGTACGTGACGATCAAATTGTCTATCTCAAGGGTTATGGGATCGCCGGGCCGGACGGACGCGCAGTCACTCCTCAAACACCCTTTATCCTCGGTTCAACTTCGAAATCCTTCACCGCACTGGCCATCATGCAACTGGTTGAGGCGGGCAAGATTGACCTCGATGCACCGGTCACCCAATATTTATCGTGGTTCCGCACGAGTGACCCAACAGCATCCGCCCAAATCACTGTCCGCAACTTGCTCAACCAAAACAGTGGACTGCCTACTGACGCAGGTCGGCAGGGCATGGCGGATAATGACCAGAGCGATAGGGCACTTGAAAACGGCATTCGAGAACTAGCTGGCGTAGAGCTCAGTCAGCCAGCCGGTCAAAGTTACGAATACGCCAACGAGAATTATGACACACTGGGGCTGATCGTTCAGACTGCTTCCGGAATATCCTACGAAGAATATATCCGTTCCGCGATCTTTAACCCCCTTCAGATGAACCACAGCGGGGCTGAGCTTTCCGATCCAGCGGTAAAAGACATCGCCACAGGCTATCGTTATTGGTTCTTTTGGCCCGTTGCCTTCGATGCTTCTTACCCGCGGCGTATGACCCCGTCGGGATTTCTGATTTCATCGGTTGAAGACATGACTCATTACTTAATTGCCCAATTGAACAGTGGTACTTATGGCAACAACCAAGTCTTATCCTCGCAGGGAATTAACACCCTTCACGCACCCGGCGCGAAGATAAGTCCTTTGAGTTCATATGGCATGGGATGGGTGATTGAGGGCCAACCCGGATCAACCAGAATATGGCACAACGGGGATGTCCGCAATTTCCACTCCAATCTGCTGCTTCTCCCTGATCAGCATATCGGAATAGTCGTACTCGTTAACGTTGGTGGATTTCTTAAGAGCGCGGTGAACGATATTCCAATCGAAGGTGTAGCCGAAATACTTCGTGGAAATGGCTTAACGGCAAGCACCAATCCACCATTAAATATCATCCCACAGGTGATTATGCTAGTTATGTTTTTTATTCCAATCCTTTGGATTGCATGGTCTTACCATTCCATCAAGCGCTGGCAAAATCGTGGTGAGCTGCCCCTGTACGGTATCAGTCGCTTATGGCGGTTCTACCTTCCTCTGGTAATTGACCTTCTACCTGTGGACATTGCGTGGGTAATCCTACCGGCACAGTTCCATGCATCCATGCAAGCAATAGCGCTCTTCGCTCCCGACGCTTTTACCGTGATTGCAACGATTACAATCCTTAGCGTTGGTTGGGCACTGGCTCGCGTTTACTTGACGCTTCACCCGCAGCATTTGATGAAGCACGCAATTGAGAGCAAAACAGAGTCTTATTGGATTACCAGTGAAGGCAGTTTGTGATCACGTACTACCTAAAGTACATAAAACAGAATGCAGGCAACTACTATGTATATAGAAATCAGAATCAAAGGAGCATTAAAGGAGGATTGGTCAGACTGGTTGGAAGGCTTAATTCTCTCTAGTGCGGCAGAAGGCGAAACACGCTTAATTGTGGAGATTCCCGATCAGGCTGCGCTGTTAGGGTTACTAAACCGAATTCATGGTTTGAATCTACAACTGCTTTCCTTTTCACAATCTGACACAGCGGAAACACTAAATAGCAAAACCTAAAGTTTGAATTCAATCAAGAAATGAACTCCACCGCGAAATCAGTTATCTACGTAAAATCCAGATCAGTAGATATTCTACCACTCAACCGGTCTATGAACCGGTTGAGTCAGTAAAGCACAACCCCGATATTTACCTATGCTATTTGGTGAAACAGGTTCCTAAGTCGCTTCGTTTCGTTGATACAGAGCGTAAAAAAGGCGGTATTGTCATTGCAAATTGATAGATAATACTAACCGTTTGCATAAAAATTTACGCGGAACTTAACTCACTAGCGTTTAGTTCTTATACTAGGCGAATTTCCATGCAGTACCAACACCAATAATCAGGATTTTCGCAATTGATAGATAGCTCCACTAGCGAATGAAGAGCTACGACTTATGCTTGGAATTCTTTTCTTGCAGGGGTTGATTGACGGAGTTGAGCCTTGTATTGGACTTGTCCTGTTTCACTGTGATCTCAACAATCTGTCAGTTGTCAAAGTTGTACAGCAATAAAACGTCACTCCATTCTATTTTCGTCCACACCGAGCGCAATCTGTGAGTTGCTTGCAATTATTAATGCTGCGGGTTATGTTAAGCACCTCGTATAAAGAACAAGCTAGGTGTTCTTAATCCACATACGTTTTAAGGGGAATTCTGCAATGAACAAAAAACATATCCTGCTACTGAGTTTGTGCATGGTGTTTGTCCTTACCCTGACTTCGGGTGTGATGGCGCAAAGCGCATCGACGCATCTCAAAATAGGTTATTCGACTTGGGTGGGTTATGGCCCACTGTTTATAGCCCAAGAAAAAGGTTATTTTACGGAAGCAGGTCTAGAAGTTGAACTGGTCAAGGTCGAAGACCCCAAAGACCGTTTCGTCGCATTAGCGGGCGGGCAGCTTGACGGTCTGGTGACCACGCTCGATACCATGTCGCAATATTGGAATGAAGAAACCCCTTATCGCGCAATTCTCGGTCTGGATGAGTCGTCGGGTGGCGACGGTATTGTGGTTAGCTCTGGCATTACCTCGGTGGAGGATTTGAAGGGCAAGAAGATCGGTGTCAATGTAGGTTCGGTATCGCAGTTCTTCTTGGAATACGTGCTGAAAGAACACAATATGACTGACGCTGATGTTCAACTTGTGAAAATGAAACAGGGCGATGTTCCTGCGGCGCTAGCCTCCAACCAGATTGATGCTGGTGTGACATGGGAACCTCACCTCTCCAAATCGGTTGACAATGGCGCGACTTTGCTGGTGAGCTCCAAAGAAACCCCCGGCCTGATTGTGGACATTCTAGTGATGCGCGACAATGTGTTGACAGACAATCCCACTGTCGGTACTGCGTTGGTTAACGCATGGTACAAAGCGGTTGATTACGAAAATGCAAACCCGGATGACGGTGCAGCACTGATGCAGCAAGGTCTGGGCGGCTTCTATGAAAAACCGGATGACATCAAGGCTGATTTGGCAGGCGTGACGCTGTTTGACGAAGCCCGTAACAAAGAATTTTTCAGCGGCACGGATACAGGCAGCGCCACGGCAACCCTGCAATTCGCCATTGATTTCTATACGTCGCTCAACATTATCACCACACCGGTTGATACTGCCAAGCTGATCGACGCGTCATATGTTGGGCCGATGGAGGAGGCCACACCAGAGGCAACCCCAGCATCCTAATGGATATCAGACGATTTTGAATCTTTAGAAGCATAGGAGCGCGGGTAGTGTTCTGCCCGCGCTCTTGGTTCGTGGTATAGGTCATCCCTGATGAGTGAAAAAGCAGTCCAAAAGCCGCGTCCACGCAGAATGTCGCTAGGCAATCTGTTCAAACCCCATTATTCTATCCCGCGCAGCTATTACACGGGAACAGTGATTCTGAGTCTAGTGATTATCTTTGGAGTGTGGGGAATTCTGAGCTATGGCGGTTTCGTCAAGCCCTCCTACTTTCTGCCGACACCCACACAGGTCATCACCGCAGGCGCACATATGATTCAGACAGGCGAACTGCGGGAAAATGCACAGGCCAGCCTTAGTGTCGTCATTATTGGATGGATCATCGCAACGCTGCTAGCTGTTCCGTTGGGGATTCTGATGGGCAGCCTAAAAATCGTAGAAGCTTTCTTAGAGCCAATTGTCGATTTCGTGCGCTACCTGCCCGTAAGCGCCATGATCCCCCTGCTCATTCTGTATATCGGAATCGGGATAGAAGAAAAAATCGCTGTCATATTTATTGGCACGTTTTTCCAACTGATTTTGTTAGTCGCGGACGTGGCAACGCATGTGGCGAATGATCTGCTGGACAGCGCCTATACGTTGGGCGCATCCCGAATTCGCGTGCTGACCACCGTATTAATCCCGGCTACGCTGCCGGGCGTAATGGACGCGCTGCGAATTACATTGGGATGGGCATGGACGTATCTGATTGTGGCGGAACTGGTTGCTGCTGAACATGGTCTGGGCATCATGATCCTTGAGTCAGAGCGTGGTTTGCGCACAGACCGGATTTTCGTGGGCTTGGTCACGATTGGTCTGTTAGGCTTTGCCAGTGATTTCTTGTTCAAGTGGCTGCATCGTAGGCTGCTGCCTTGGTCACCCCGTATACGCTGATGAGCACTATGACACCTAAACTTCAACTACGTGACATTATGATGACCTTTCGCACCCGTCGCGGTGATGAGGTTATCGCGGTCGATAATCTATCATTGGACGTAAATAACGGCGAGTTTTTGAGTATTGTTGGGCCGAGCGGATGTGGCAAATCGACTTTGCTACGTGTGGTTGCTGGATTAATCGAGCCGACGAGTGGCGAGGTTTTGCTGGATGGTCGCCTCATCACACGACCGGGTGCTGATCGGGGCATGGTTTTTCAATCCTATACATTGTTTCCATGGCTGACAGTCAAAGGGAATGTGGAATTCGGGCCACGCCTCAAAGGGCTGCCGAAAAGCGAATGTTCACAACTGGCGCAAAAGTATCTGGAAATGGTCGGGTTAAAAGGCTTTGAAAATAGCTACCCGAAGGAACTTTCTGGCGGGATGATGCAACGTGTCGCTATTGCCCGCGCCCTCGCCAATGACCCCGAAGTGCTGCTGATGGATGAACCCTTCGGCGCGTTGGACGCACAAACACGCTCAATTATGCAAGAACTACTCGTGAATCTTTGGCAGCAGACACCCAAAACCATTATCTTTGTGACACATGATATTGACGAGGCACTCTTCATCAGCGACCGCGTGTATATCATGACCGCGCGCCCGGGTCGAATCAAACAAGTTCTGAATGTCGAACTTCCACGTCCCCGCACCTTCGAGATGATAACCACGCCTGAATTCATAGAGCAAAAGAAGCTGGTGCTGGACGCGATTAAAGAAGAGAGTCTGAAAGCCATTAGTCTGGTCAGCGAAACCGAATAAATCTCTAAGGAATCTGCTATGACACCCGATAAGCGATACCGCCCCATTGATGCGATGGTCTATCCACGTTTCAGTGGGATTCGCACGTTTATGCGTCTGCCCTATGTGACCGATTTGACGGGTGTGGATTTCGCGGTTGTGGGTGTTCCTTTTGATACTGGTGGCACATTCCGAGTCGGCGCACGCTTCGGCCCTGAAGGCATCCGCAGCCAATCCACGCTGCTGCGCCCTTACAATCCCGCCTTGAAAGTGCCGATTTTCGATATTTGCTCTGGTGTCGATTATGGTGATTTGCCTGTCATACCGGGCTATCTACCTGAATCACATAAGCAGATCACAGAAGGCGCAGCGGCAGTTTTCGCCAGTGGCGCGACACCTGTTTTCTTGGGCGGAGATCATTCCGTATCGCTGCCTTTGTTGCGAGCAGCAGCCGGAAAACACGGCCCTGTCGCGTTAATACATTTTGATTCTCACAGTGATCTGTGGCCCGCATATTTTGGTGGGAAAGACACACACGGCACCCCCTTCCGTCGCGCTTATGAAGAGGGTCTACTAGATACCGCACGTTCCAGTCAAATCGGACTGCGCGGCTCGCTCTATGACGAGTCGGATGCCTTGATGACCACTGAAGTCGGGATGCAGTTGATTACTGGACCGGAACTGCATGAGATTGGCGTTAAAGAAACGATTCGGCGTGTGAAAGAGCGTGTCGGCGACGGCCCGGCTTATGTGACCTTCGATATTGATTTTGTCGATCCAGCTTATGCTCCTGCTACTGGCACGCCAGAAGTCGGGGGCTTTACCAGCGCCCAATGTCTACAACTTGTGCGTGGATTAGCTGGTTTGAATCTGATCGGGTTCGATCTGGTGGAGGTCATGCCACCCTACGATCCCCAAGGCAATGTGACCTGCTTGCTGGCAGCTAATCTAGTCTATGAATTCATTTCGCTGATCGCCTTAAGCCGCAAAAACAAAACCTGATAAGAGCGTTTGGGTAACGCCGACAAATTGCAGTAAATGATGCAAATGATTCGCAACTTTCGCATTATTCGCATAATTCCCGCTGAAATGACAGGCGGATGTGAGGGAGTAAGGCGCTGAATCGACATTTTTTGACGGCGAGAACGTCGCTCAACGCCACCGAATTGGCACTCATTCAGCGGATCTCCCGTTCGGTGCCACCGCCTTGCAATTTTTGCATATTGTTGTTGAGTGCGGCGTTTTTAAATGGTAACCGGATGCGGAACATGGGGTTTTATTCCCCTAAAATCATACATATCAACACTTCATTATAGAACATAAGTTCAGTATAGTAAAGCGCATTTGGTTCGATTTTTCAAACAAACTGTATGAAAAGATTGATATATGCCACAGCGGGCGGGATAAATCCACGCCGCTACAGGAAAACTGGTCATTATTAAGAATCAGTTCTTCAACCGAAGTGACTTTTCAAACGGCCTCAAACAAACCATTTTGTCGATTGATACGCTCCTTATCCATAACTGACGTTCCCTTACCAAGTGCACTGGCACACTCCAGTTTGTTGGGGTAATTCCAAGTATGCTTTCTAGCTGTGGTTGGATGGAATCTTTCTCCAACTTAGGATTGACCACTATAATCGACAAAATCTGTGTTAAAGTAGCTGGAAGTATAGGCAAATCAGAATCATGAATTTCACTATTGATTCGGCTTTCTTAAACGCACTGGCTAATCCAGCACCCACACCCGCGGGAGGTTCAGCCGCAGCATACTCTGGAGCGATGGCCGCCGCGCTTGTGGCTATGGTCGCACGGACCACTCTCGGCAAGAAAAAGTACGCCGATGTTCAAGTGAGGATACAGCAAATTATCGCCGAGGCGGAGGACTGCCGCGCGGAATTAGAAGCCTGCGTTAGCCGGGATGCAGATGCCTTTGATGGCTTGTTAGCGTCTTATCGAGCCGCCAAAGACTCACCTGATCCCGCAGCCGTTGAGCAGGCCAACCTGCATGTCACCGAAGTACCTCTGGGTACATCGAAAATCGCCCTGCGTGTCATGGAACTCGCGGTCGAACTGGCGGCGAAGGGAAATATTAACGCTATCGGTGACGCCTATGCTGCCGCCTCACTTGCTAACAGCTGCATCATGACCTCTACCTTAAATGTAAAATTCAACGCTAAAAATCTCGGTGACAAATCCGGAGATTTCTTCGGACAAGCTGCCGAAATCGAATCGCGGGTGCAAAGTTTTATGATGCAACTTCAACAAATCATTCGGGAGCGTGGTGAAATTGGTTCATAACGCGAGCCTTATCATCCATAGTGCGCGGCAACTTGTGACCTGTGCCAGCGCGGGCAGCGTCAAACGCAAAGATGCGTTGAAAGACGTGGGGTTGATTGAGAATGGTGCAGTGGTTATTACGGACGGGCTTATCACTTCCGTCGGTCACACCCCGGACATTTTGAGCGTCTACTCCGCCGATCAAATGATCGATGCCACAAGCAAAGTCATCTGCCCCGGCTTTGTGGATTGCCACACCCATGCGGTTTACGCGGGTGATCGTGTCCACGAGTTTGAGCAGCGCATCGCAGGCGCAACGTACATGGAAATTCTGGCGGCGGGCGGCGGCATCCTCAACACTATGCAGGCCACGCGCGACACATCACAAGAAGATTTGACTGAGCTGGCCTCAGCGCGGCTGGATACCATGCTACGTTTGGGAACGACTAGCGTTGAGATCAAGACCGGCTATGGGCTGGATACGGCTACCGAACTCAAAATGCTCCGTGTAATCGAAGCGCTAGCCGAACGTTGTGCTGTAGATATAGTACCGACCTTTCTCGGCGCACATGCTGTCCCACCAGAGTATAAAAGTCGTGCCCGCGAATATACCGAATTGGTGGCGAAGGAGATGCTGCCTCAAGCGGCGGCGTGGTATAAAGAGTCGGTGTTCGCCAAGCGAGACCACGTCTTCAGTGTAGATGTGTTCTGCGAGGATGGGGCGTTCGATGTCGAGCAATCCAAGCATGTGCTGGAGGCCGGGCAAGCCTTGGGCATGAGTATCAAAGCACATGTTGATGAATTTGTCTCTTTGGGCGGGTTGTCATTGGCGGTTGGGCTGCACGCTTTAAGCGTTGATCATTTGGATGCCAGCCGCACAGCCGAAATCAATATCCTAGCACAATCAGATACCATCGGCGTGGTCATGCCCGCTGTCAATTTCCATCTCGGCAGTACCCATTTTGCTAACGCGCGCGGCATGATTGATGCAGGTGTTGCGCTGGCGCTTGCGACCGATCTCAATCCGGGTTCTGCGCCGTGCTTCTCCATGCCATTGATTTTGGCGTTGGCCTGCCGTTACCAGAAAATGCTGCCTGCCGAAGCGCTAAACGCCAGCACTATCAACGCGGCTTATGCCATCGGCATGGGCGATAGTGTGGGTTCGATTGAAGTCGGCAAGCAAGCCGACATACTGATCCTCAATACGCCCGATTATCGCCACCTGATGTACGAGTTGGGCCGGAATCTGGTAGAGACAGTTATCAAACGCGGCAAGATTATATAAAGATGTTTTTGAAAAGAGTCTTATGACAGAGCCTGTAGTTCTAGATGGTGAACATCTGACCATTGAGCAAGTGATTCAGGTGGCTTATGGACAACCGGGTGCGCCGATTGTCACCCTGAGCGAGACGGCACAGGAGCGTGTTAAGCGCAGCGCGGCAGCCGTGCAACAACTGCTAGATCGAGGTGAAATCGCTTATGGCATCACAACGGGTTTTGGTGCGTTTAAAGACCGATTAATTTCACGCGAGGACGTGGAAACGTTGCAGCGCAACATCCTTATCAGTCATTCGGTCGGTGTGGGCGACCCATACGATATTCCGACGACGAGAGCGATCATCCTGATCCGCGCCAACACGCTCGCGCGGGGGTATTCGGGAATCCGGGTCGGTACGCTGCAACGTTTGTTAGACATGCTCAACTTAGGTATCTATCCAGTTATCCCCGAAAAAGGTTCGCTGGGCGCAAGCGGCGATCTCGCACCATTAGCGCATATGGCGCTGCCGATTATCGGTGAGGGCGAGGTATTGTATAACAATCAGCGGATGCCAAGCGCACAAGCCTTACGCCAAGCCAAACTTGAACCGATCACACTGGCGGCGAAGGAAGGTTTGGCCCTGACGAACGGTACGGCTGTGATGTGCGCGATTGGCGTGTTGGAAACAGTCCGTGCTGAAAGTATTAGTCATATAGCCGATATTGCGGGATGCCTGAGTCTCGAAGCCTTACATGGTACCCCGATGGCCTTTGATGTGCGTATTCATGCGCTGCGCCCCTTCCCCCGCCAGATCGACTGTGCAGCTTATCTGCGCCATCTGTTAGAAGGCAGCCAGTTCACACGTGAGGCGACACCAAAGGATATTCAAGATGCCTACACACTGCGCTGCATCCCACAGGTGCACGGCGCGGCGCGGGACGCGATAGCCTATTCGCGCTGGGTATTCGAGATTGAACTGAACGCTGTGACCGATAATCCATTAATCTTTGTTGACGATGAAACTGACGAGATCACGGTTATCTCTGGCGGGAATTTTCACGGCGAACCGTTGGCAATTGCTTTGGATTATCTGGCAATTGGCGCAACGGAAATTGGGAATATTGCCGAACGACGCATCATGCGCCTGACCGATGAGGCCTCTAATACACAAACACTTCCGGCATTCCTCACACCAAACGGTGGGCTAAACTCCGGCTTCATGATCTTGCAATACACGGCGGCAGCGATGGCGTCAGAGAATAAGGTGCTGGCACATCCAGCGAGTGTCGATACGATACCTACATCCGCCAACGTCGAAGATCACGTCAGTATGGGAGTGACGGCGGCGCTCAAGCTGCGGCAGGTATTGGAAAATGTAGAGCGAATCTTGACGGTGGAATTATTGGCAGCCGCGCAAGGCATTGATTTCCGAAGACCTATTGTCGGCGAAAATGCGCGACTAGGACGTGGGACAGCACCTGTATATGCGCTCATCCGCCAGCATGTGCCGTTTATCGCAGAAGATACCCTGCTCTACCCTTATATGGCGGCAGTGCGCGAATTGGTGGTCAATGGCGCAATCGATGCGGCGGCCAAGAGCGTGGGCGTGGTATGAGTCAACTTTTTGAAGTCACTACACGCCCGAACGCGGATTTGTTCTTCAAGAAGCAGGATGTGAATGATCCCCGATTGGGTGAAACAGTGCTATCTGCACCAGATGATTATCCTACTGCTGATATAGTGATTTTGGGCTGTCCACAGGATGAAGGGGTGAAGCGTAATGGCGGTCGGATGGGCGCAGCAGATGCGCCTGACGAAATCCGGCGGTGTTTCTATAAGCTGACTGTCAACGGCTTAGAACAGCTCAAGTTGTTCGACCTCGGTAACACGATTATTCAGTCGACGTTGGAAGAAACCCACGCGCTGCAGCAGCAAATTGTGCGGCAGATTATCAGTGACGGTAAGACGTTGATTGTACTTGGCGGCGGTAATGACATCTCCTATCCTGATTGCAGTGGATTGGCTCAGGCGGTCGGCGAGGTGTTAACCTTCAACGTCGATTCGCATTTTGATGTGCGGGCAGATACCGTGCGAAATAGTGGTACACCCTACCGTCAACTTCTGGAAGAAGGTTTTATCAAACCGGATCACTTTTACGAAATGGGTTTTCAACCTTTCGCAAATTCGCCGATTTACCATCGTTACATAGAAGACATAGGAGCACACGGCGAATCACTTCAACACCTGCGAAGTGGTGGTGTCATCCAAACTTTTACGGGTATCTTGGAGTATGCAAAGCCGACTACTATCTTTTGGGGATTAGATTTGGATGTGGTAACGGCAGCAGATGCACCCGGTGTTAGTGCGCCAAATCCGGGAGGGCTAACGGGTGACGAGTTGTTTCACATCGCAACTCTCGCTGGAAAACAACCCCAGTCACGGCTGCTAGAAATCAGCGAGGTGAATCCCCAGTATGATATTGACCAGCGCACCTGCCGGTTAGCAGCCATTGTTATGTATGCATTTCTTTCAGCGAGGTAATCATGGTACGCAAAATTCAAGCGCCGCGCGGAACCGAACTCACCTGCAAAAATTGGTTGATCGAAGCGGCTTACCGCATGTTGCAAAACAATCTTGACCCGATGGTGGCCTTCGACCCCGATAACCTGATCGTGTACGGCGGACGGGGCAAGGCTGCTCGTAATTGGGAGGCGTTAGACTCAATTTTGGAGTCACTGCGAAAGCTCGAACCGGATGAAACGCTGATGGTGCAGTCGGGAAAGCCGGTCGCGGTTTTCCGCACTCATACGGATGCACCGCGCGTGTTGATCGCCAACAGCAATATCGTTCCAGCATGGGCGACACAGGCCAACTTCGATAAATGGGAGGCCGAAGGTTTGCTGATGTACGGGCAGATGACGGCTGGTTCATGGATATACATTGGTACACAAGGCATTTTGCAGGGAACGTATGAAACTTTTGGGGCGTTGGCTCGCAAGCATGGTTGGGGCAGTCTAAAGGGCAAGTTTGTGCTGAGCGCAGGACTAGGCGAGATGGGCGGTGCACAACCTTTGGCGGTGACACTCAATGAAGGTGTTGCACTGCTGGTAGAGGTGGATCGCTGGCGGGCAGAACGGCGATTAGCACTGCGGCAGGTAGATGCTATCAGCGACGAGTTGGAAGAAGCGATGTCGTGGATTGAGGAAGCTGTTCACAGCGGCACGCCCAAGTCAATTGCGTTGATTGGCAATGCCTCAGCTATCTATTCTGAACTGTGGACGCGCGGGGTCATTCCTGATGTGGTGACTGATCAAACCTCAGCGCATGATATTTTATATGGCTACATTCCGGTGGGGATGTCGTTGGACGATGCAAAAACCTTACGCGAAAGCGATCCTGAAACCTATAAGCAGCGGGCAATGGAGTCGATGGCAAAGCAGGTCGAAACCATGCTGGCATGGCAGTCTAAAGGCAGCGTCGTTTTTGACTACGGCAACAATCTCCGACAGCGCGCCTTCGACTTCGGTGTCAAGAAAGCGTTTGATTACCCCGGCTTCGTCCCAGCCTATATTCGACCCTTGTTCTGTGAAGGGAAAGGACCCTTCCGTTGGGTGGCGCTTTCCGGTGATCCCGACGATATTTACGCTACTGACCGCGCTATTATGGAATTGTTCCCTGAAGATGAGCATCTCAACCGTTGGCTGCAACTAGCGCGGGAAAAGATTGACTTTCAAGGACTGCCTGCCCGCATCTGCTGGTTGGGATATGGCGAACGCATGAAGGCCGGACTGCGTTTTAATGAAATGGTAGCGAAGGGTGAAATTCGTGCGCCGATTGTCATTGGGCGCGATCATTTAGACAGCGGCTCAGTGGCTAGCCCAAATCGCGAAACGGAGGCTATGCGCGACGGTTCGGATGCGATTGCGGATTGGCCTTTGCTCAATGCGCTGGTGAACGCGGTCGGCGGGGCGACATGGGTGAGTATTCATCATGGCGGTGGCGTGGGCATCGGTTATAGCATCCACGCCGGACAAGTTATTGTGGCGGATGGCACACCAGAAGCGGCAAGGCGTTTAGAGCGTGTGCTGACGACCGATCCCGGCATGGGCGTGGTTCGACATGCTGACGCGGGATACCCCGAAGCAATTGAATTTGCACAGGCGAACGGAATCAAGATTCCTATGATGAATCGTTAAGGAAATTGGCTGCTGAGAGGCAGTCGCTTAAAATCCTCGGCACAAAAGCTCTGGCAAAACCTGCCCGAAAGCTTTTGATATTGTCCGATGTATAACGATGAATTTGAGGTCTATCCACACATTGTTCCAACCGAGCCGGATCATTCATTAAGCTCCCAAGAGGCATATAAATCATCAAGAGCTTTGAAACAGAACTTTATGTCAGTGGGATGGATGCTGCGCCCACAGCACTATATCCTTTTACAAGCTTGATCTTAACTGTGACCTTACTTGGTTCATACTTGAATACAATTGGTGTATTCGCTCATTACTTCAGCATTACACCTGATTTCGCAGTTCACGTTTGAGAACTTTCCCGGCTGCGTTACGCGGGAGGCTGTCTACAAAGCGCACGATTTTTGGCACTTTAAACTTGGCAAGGTTGGCACGGCACTGGTCTATGATGTGTTCGGACGACAAATCACAATCTGCTTTGAGGACTACGAAAGCTAATCCACTTTCGCCCCAACGCTCATCTGGCACGCCAATTACGGCGACATCTGCCACCTCGGTGATGCCAAATATCACTTGCTCGATCTCTGCCGGATAGACATTTTCGCCACCACTAATGTACATATCCTTATAACGGTCCACAATGTAGATGCAACCATCCTCATCCACCTTGCCCGCATCGCCAGAATGCAGCCAACGGTTTCCGTATTCATCGAGTGTAAAACTGCTCTCATTAGCATCAGGTCGCTTCCAATAACCGGGCGTTACATTCGGCCCACTGATGACAACTTCACCGACTTCTCCCGGGGCAACATCGTTAAAATCATCATTGACCACGCGCACACGGGTATGCGGAAGCGGCTTGCCAACTGAGTCCGGTTTCTGAAGCGAACGGAATTTGTCGATAAGGAAAACAGTCGGACTAGTTTCGGTCATACCAAAACCCAATTGGATGATGATGCCCCGCGCGGCATATCGCTCCAACAAGGCAACCGGCATCGGTGCGCCACCACATCCCCATGATTTAATTGCGCTGAGATCGGTGCGGTCAAAATCGGGGTTCTGTGCAAGAAACAGATAAATCGCCGGTACGCCAAAAAAGTGAGTCACACCGAGATTCGGATCAGACAATGTTTTGAGTGTCAAACCGGGGTCGTATTGACGCGCAACTATGGTTGTGCCGCCAAGATGAAATGTTGGGTTAGCATAAAGGTTCAATCCACCGATATGAAATGTGGGCAGCACACAGTAATGAACACTGTCGCAGTTCAATCCAGTAGGCACAGTAATGTTGATTGCGTTCCAGAAAAACATACCATGAGTGATGATAACCCCTTTCGGATGTCCGGTTGTGCCAGCGGTATACATAATCATCAAGGGGGTGTTATGGTTAGTTTGAGGATTCATGACGACACGTTGAGTTGTGCTGGCAATAGCTTGTTCATAAAGCGGAGCCGAATCGATTGATACAGCACCATCATGAATATGAAGTACATATGTGGCGGTCGATTGCTGCATTAACAACGGCATACGCGGCGCAAACTCGCTGTCATAGACGATGCCTTTAACTTCAGCATCGTTAAGGATAAACAACAGCTCAGGGTCCGCCAAGCGCCAGTTGAGTGGCAGCATCATCGCACCAAGTTTGATGCAGGCAAATTGAAACTCAAAGTAATCACTAGAATTTTTGGCAAGAATTGCAATGCGATCACCGGTTTGTACACCCCATGCCTCACGGAGATATGTCGCTAAACGTGCGCTGCGGTCATTAAATTGGGCATAGGTGAAATGTCTTCCTCTGTGCTGGTCGATGAGTGCAACTTTATCCGGTGTACGGTCGGCGTGGAAAGCGATCCAGTCCGAGGCTAAAATCATTTTTGATCTCTCCAAATAAATAAACTTTAAGGGTAATAATCGGTTTGAGTTTTTACTGACGTAATATTGAGGAGGGTTTGGAAATTTCAAACAGGCTTAAATTCAGAACTTTTAACCGGTTTTCACGTGTTTAACAGGTTAAGACCTAACGTTTGAATCAGCCTTCACCCCATCGAACTGAAACAGCACTCCATGTATAACCAGTTCCTGCCCCTGCCAGCACGATCATATCACCTGCTTTAATTTTGCCCTGTGCCAAACCCAGTTCTAGCGCCAGCACTTGATCAACACTTTGGATATGTCCGTAATCTTCCAAGTAGACGGATTGCTCAGCAGTTAGGCCAACAGCTTTCAATATTTCGAGGTAAAATGACCGTTTCATATGGGTAATACCGATAAAGCGCACATCACTCAATTTTGCTCCAGCTACTTCAACCGCTTCGGTAATGACCTTTACAAAATTATTCAACGAAACTGCACCTAAACGCTCTGCCATATAATTAGGATTGGTCACATCGAGTCGCCCACGAAGCTCACCAACGACTTCCGTACCGTCACCAACTGCGGCTTGAGTTAAGATGACTGACTCCGATAAACTACCATCAGTAATGGCCGAAGCACCCATAATCTGGTTGGTCGTTGTTCCCCGTTTTAGCAGCATCGCCCCGCCGCCTGCCCCAAAATTGAACATAAACCGTGATCGTTCATTGTGAAAATTGATGAGATCATTCTCACGGCTTCCCGCTGCCAGCAGCACATAATTCAAACGCGAATCACTTTGCATCATACCTTGCGCCATATTCATAGCGATTGGCGCACCCGCACATAAAGCGTAGATTTCGAACGCATAAGCATTCGTCGCGCCGATATTATCCTGAATTTTCGAGGCTGCATTCCACACCAAATGATCTTTATGTTCACTGCCATGTGAAATTACAAGATTAATCTCAGCCGTTGAAATACCCGCCATCACTATAGCTTTTCCCGCGGCCTGAGTCGCCATATAAGTCACGGTATCGGCTTCTAGCGCTATATGACGCTGACGAATCCCCATTTTTTCGCGTAAAACCACTTCAGGTATTCCTGTAAGAGTGGCTAAGTCTGCAGCAGATTGCAGCGCATCCGGAAAATAAGTACCAAGACCCACAATACCGACCGGAACCGACATTAGATATTCCTTTTAGAACAAACCGTTTTGCAAATAAATCCTTATATACCCCATTTTAAGCCATTAACCACAAACGAAAATAAGTTAAGTGGCGACCGGAAAGTTATTTTCTTTCTTTTTTGCAGCACTATGCCCATTTACTTCATACAATGCAAATGAATAATTTTAAAAATTTCGGAGTTTTTATTTATGACTATTCCTACTTTGCCGGGCATCTCCTCCAAAATGATTACTACGTCCCGGCTCACAACACGCGTTCTTTTTAGTGGTGACGACAAATCCTTTCCGGTTCTGTTCTTGCATGGCAATGCTTCCTCGGCTACTTATTGGGAAGATGTCATGCTGGCTTTGCCGGAAGGCTTTCGTGGGATCGCGCCTGACCAACGGGGTTATGGCGATGCTGACCGCGCCAAGAAGATTGATGCGACCCGAGGCATGAGTGATTTCGCAGACGATGCAATTGCCCTACTCGATACATTAGGCATCGACAAGGTTCATATCGCCGGACATTCGATGGGTGGTTCAGTCATCTGGCAACTGCTGATTGATCACCCTGATCGATTTTTGAGTGTAACGTTGGCTGCACCGGGTTCGCCTTATGGCTTTGGTGGCACTAAGGACAATCAAGGCACAGCGAATTACGCCGACTTTACAGGATCAGGTGGCGGCACGGTCAACCCGACGTTCACCCAATTGATGGCGGCTGGTGAACGGGGCTCCGATAATCCGCAAGCCTCACCCCGGGTCGTTATGAACAGCTTTTATTGGAAACCACCCTTCAAAGCGGCCCGAGAAGAAGAACTCCTCTCCTCACTGCTTTCGGAACACATTGGCGCGCAAGAATACCCGGGAGATATGACCGCCTCGGAAAATTGGCCGAATGTCGCTCCCGGCGTTTGGGGTCCAGCTAACGCTCTGTCGCCCAAATATACAGGTGATGTCAGCCGCATCTGGAAGATTGCGATTAAGCCTAGAATTCTTTGGGTACGCGGTGAAAGTGACCAAATCGTTTCTGACCAATCCTTATTTGACTTTGGCACTCTCGGTGCATTGGGGGCAGTTCCCGGTTGGCCGGGCGCCGACATATTTCCATCGCAACCGATGGTTAGCCAAACACGAACGGTACTCGATCACTATAAGGATAATGGTGGTGAATACACTGAAGCGGTTCTGGCGAACGTGGGGCATACACCTTACATTGAGCAACCTGAGGCGTTTAACAAGCTCTTTCACGACCATCTAAAGGCATAATGTTACAATCCTATCGTCGTTCGATGAGGATGAAAACAGTAAACCATTTATGCCGAACACGTTATTTGATGGTGGTTTCGACCAGTTGGATCGCGCCATTCTCGATGAGCTTCAGGTGAACAGCCGTATCAGCGTGGCTGACTTGGCGCGGAAGATTCATTTGTCGCCGCCAGCGGTGCATCAACGTATCAAACGCCTAGAACGCGCAGGCATCATCCAGCAGTATGTGGCGCTCTTGAACCGTGAGGCAGTTGGTTATGACCTGTTGTGTTTCATTCGTGTGAGCATTCAGCCACATACGAAGGCGCAGCTCGATCACTTTCAGGCTCAGATTGTGGATTTACCCGCAGTGCTGGAGTGCTATCGGACGGCAGGATCGCACGATTTGCTGCTTAAGATAGCAGTCAAAGATACAAAGGAATTGGATAAGTTTATCGCAGAGCATTTGATGACGATGGCGGGAATTGACCGGATCGAGCCGAGTCCCGTATTGAATGAGATGAAAGCGACGACGAAATTGCCGTTGAAATGAGCGATAAAAGGATCTAACACCCTTTTCTACGAAATAATATTTTCGTTTTAAGAGATTGCAGAGTCGAAACAATTATCTGATGGTGGGATTATGTATGTAGGGGATTATTTGGGACGGCGGGCGCTGTATACCCCAGATCAACTAGCACTGGTTGATGCAGGTAAAGTGCCGCATCGTACCTTTACCTATAGTGAAATGAACAATCGTGCCAACCGGTTGGCAAATTGGCTGCAAGATGGAGCGGGTATCCAGCAAGGCGACCGCGTAGCGATATTGGCCTACAACGGTGTGGAATATCTGGATGCATTTTTTGCGTGCGGAAAGTTGGGGGCGATTCTGGTAGCGCTCAACTGGCGGCTACACTGGCGTGAGTTACAACAGTTGATCGACAAGACCCAGCCAAAAGTTATGATTTATTCGGACGAATTTAAAGATGTTATCGGGCAAATTACCGTTGATAATACGCCGATTCGCCATTTGCTCCACATCGAGGGTAAGGGACTGCCGAACAGCCGCTACTACGAAAAAACACTCAGCGACTCAATATTGCGTCCCGTAGTCACAGAAAGCGTGACTGAAGAAGACATCGCTTGCTTGATCTTCACGGGCGGGACTACAGGCCTACCGAAAGCTGCCCAAATTAGCCACCGGATGATTGGTTGGAACACGCTCAACACAATTATTCACGACTTGCAGCATGGCGATGTTACTGTTAACACCTTTCCACTGTTCCATACGGGTGGTTTATTGGTGTATACCACACCATTGCTAATTTTGGGTGGTACAGTGGTATTGACCCGCAAATTTGAAGCCGAACAAATTCTAAGTTTGTTGGAAGAGTATTCCGCGACAGTTTATGCGGCAGTACCAACCATGTACCAGATGATGACGACCGCACCAAACTGGGCACAAGCAGATTTGAGCAATTTGCGTTTTTGTACTAGTGGTGGTGCTCCCCTACCAGTTTATCTAGTCGAGAAGTTCCAAGCCGAAAAAGGTGTTCAGTTTAAGCAGGGGTTCGGCATGACCGAGTTTGGGCCGGGGGTATTTGCACTGGCCCAAGAAGATGCTGTCCGCAAAGCTGGCAGCATAGGCCGACCAAATTTTTACGTGGACGCCCAAATTGTAGACGAGTTCAATCATCATGTTGCGCCGGGGCAAGTCGGTGAATTGGTGCTGCGCGGGCCGTCGATGTGTTCTGGCTATTTCAACGATCCAGAAGCCAGCGCTTCAGTGGTCGATGAGCAGAATTGGTTTCATACCGGCGACTTGGCCGTTATGGACGACCAACAGTATTTCACAATTGTTGACCGCAAGAAAGATATGTTTATTAGCGGCGGCGAGAACATCTATCCTACCGAGATTGAGCATGTGCTTTACAAACATCCGGCGGTCGAAATGTGTGCGGTTGTCGGTATACCTGATCCAAAATGGGGCGAGCTAGGCAAGGCTTTTGTGGTCATCAAACCCGATCAGCAGGCAACCAAAGATGAGTTAATGGCACATATGCAGCACTTCTTAGCAGGCTACAAAGTGCCACGTACGATTGAGTTCCGCGAGAGCTTGCCGATTTCAGCGGCAGGCAAAATTCTCAAACGCGAATTGATTAACTCACATGGAGAAGCAGCCCATGAGCCTTAAAGTCGGAGACAGCGCTACGCGTACTAAAACAATTACTGATGAAGACGTTCGCAAGTTTGCAGATGCGACGGGTGACCATAATCCGGTACATCTTGATGATGACTATGCGACAAAAACACGCTTCGGTAAACGCATCGCCCACGGAATGTTAACGGGCGGCATCATCTCGGCGATTTTGGGAAATGACTTACCCGGCCACGGCACTGTTTACTTGGGACAAGACTTTAAGTTTAAAGCACCGGTTTTTATTGGAGACACAATCACAGCGCGTGTCGAAGTTGTTAAATACCGCGAAGACAAACAAATCGCGACGCTCCATACAACCTGCACTAATCAGGATGGAGTCATGGTATTGGAGGGTGAAGCGGTGGTGATCGCACCCTAACCGCATAAGGAATTTTTAGGAAATAGTTTGTACGGAGGCAAATAATGCGTAAGACTGTTCTTTTGATGGTACTCAGTCTCTTTTTAGTCATTGGGCGAGCAGTCGCTCAAGACAGCGAACCATTGGTCATCGGCTTGATGGTTGACCAATCCGGTGCGCTGACCATTTACGGATACGAAGAAGAATATGGATTTAAGTTGGGATTGCTGTATGCGGCAGGTGTAAATCCATCGGATTACGGCAATGACATAGATAAAGCTTTAGAAGCAGTCAAGATTGGCGAACGCCCGGTAAAGGTCGTGATGCGCGACAACGGCAGCAATGCCGAAAAAGCCGCCAGCCAAGCACGTGAATTGGTTGAGCAAGAAGGTGCAGAAATCCTTGTAGGCTCACCAAGTTCAGGTGTCATGACCGGTGTACAGCAAGTCGCAAAGGACTCTGATGTTATCCTGTTTGTTGACCCAGCGGCTTCTCCAGCCATTACAGGTGCAAACTTCAACGTTAACACCTTCCGCATTTGCCGTAATACCTTCCAAGACTTTTTGGCGTTTGCACCTTACGCTACCAAAGAAATTGGTAAAAACTTCGTCATCTTAGCGATTGATAATGACTTCGGTAAGTCTTCGGCTGGAGCAGCACAGGCCATACTTGGCGGCGCTGGTATTGAATTCAACGGCGATCCAATATATGCGCCATTGGATACTACCGACTTCACCCCATATCTTCAGCAAGTCTTGAATTCGGGCGCGAACGCGGTCTTGCCGATTTGGGCAGGTGACAGCTCAGTGACCTTATTCCAGCAAATCGCGGAACTAGGTGTTGGTAAGAAAATGGCGGTCGTTTCGGCTTTCAACTCGAATGATATTGTTGCCAAGAGCGATCCGAGCAACATCGGCAATGTATCGTGGATTGTTTACCATTATTCCTTCCCGAAGAATGAGATTAACGATTGGCTGGTAAAGGGATATCAAGACGTTTATAAAGATTGGCCGGATTTGTTTAGCGAATGCTCTTTCGCAACTGCGCAGGCATTAGTGAAGGCAGTCGAAGCTACTAACGGCGATACCTTGCCGAAGTCGATGATTCCCGCACTTGAAGGGATGATTTTCAACGGTCCGAAGGGTATTTATGGTATTCGCCCGTCAGATCATCAAGCATTGGTTCCAATGTATATCGCCAAGCTCAACAATCTTGATGACAAGGATCAGAAATTTTATGAACTGCTGGCCGAAGTTCCGGCGACTGAGATCGTGCCGCCGGTCGTGCTACCGGATGACATGAAGGCTCGCACCGAAGCAGATGCCAAATTCATGGATGATTTGAAAGCAGCGAAATAAATATATCCTCCGTAAGGGTTTGCATATGGCAAACTCTTACATACTGAAACAAAAGATGGGCGGCTAATATCCGCCCTCATTTACATAATTTGTAATGAACGAAAATAACATTATTCTGGAAACAAAGGCGCTACGAAAAGTTTTTGGCGGGTTGGTGGCGGTAGAGGATGTCAACATCCAAATCCAGCGCGGCAGCACCCACTCGATTATTGGCCCGAACGGCGCGGGCAAAACTACTTTCTTTAATTTGTTGACCGGTCAGCACAAACCAACTCAAGGCACGGTGCTATTCAACGGGCAAGATATTACCCAACTCGCCATCCATCAACGAGCGCATTTGGGCATCGGACGCTCATTCCAAATTACAAATATTTTTCCTAATTTGACGGTACTCGAAAATACACGTCTAGCTATCCAAGCGATGCATCGAACGGGCTTTCACTTCTGGCGACGGACAGAAAGCCTAACCTTATATAGCCAACGGGCACTCGAAATCTTGGAACAAGTCGGTCTTGGTGAACAGGTTGCTTTGCCCGCCAATGTTCTGCCACACGGCGGTAAACGCAAACTCGAACTAGCGATTCTCTTGGCCTCTGATGCACAGCTCCTGCTCCTCGACGAACCAACGGCAGGTATGGCCTCCGAACAAGTTCCGGAGTTGATGCGCATCATCGGTGACATTAGCGCGGCGGACAACCGAACAATTGTGATGGTCGAACACAATATGGACATTGTCATGGGCATTTCCGACCGAATTACAGTGATGAGCAACGGGAAGGTGTTGACCGAAGGCTCACCGAGTGCAATTGCGGCGGATAAGACAGTACAAAATGTGTATCTTGGTAGCCTATATGATTTGGAGGCGCCATGAGCAACATTCTTGAAGTAAAGGATATCCACACCTTTATCGGTCAATTTCATATTCTAGAAGGTGTGAATGTCCGTGTACCAGAAGGCAGCATCAGCGTGCTTTTAGGTCGAAACGGCGCGGGCAAAACCACCACGCTTAAGAGCATCATGGGGATGACTCCGCCAAGCAAAGGCACAATAACCTTTGAAGATCACTCGTTAGTTGGTAAGCGACCTTATACGATTGCGCAGCTTGGGATAGGATATGTGCCAGAACACAGAGCAATTTTCAAAGATTTGAATGTGGCAGAAAACTTGCAAATCGCAGAACGGAAAACAGGTGACCTAGCACGAAAATCCGACTTAATCTTCGAATTATTCCCTGATCTTAAGCGGCTTTATCAACTTCCGGGTGGCAGTTTGTCCGGCGGGCAGCAGCAAATGTTGGCGATTGCCCGGGCCCTCGTGCCGGAAAATCGACTACTGCTCATTGATGAACCCAGTGAAGGACTAGCGCCGGTTATCATCGAGAACTTAATGCACGCAATTCGACAACTCGCCGCGCACACCAGCATTTTATTGGTCGAGCAAAATTTTCGTATGGCGAGTCAACTGGCCGATCATTATATTATGATCGACAACGGACAAAGCCCAATCAGTGGAAAGATGAGCGATCTTGTGAAGGACGAGGGACTGGTACAGCGGTATTTAGGCGTATCAAAGCAAGGGGCATCCTCATGACAACCAGCATTCAGCGCAGTTCGCTCTTTGCCATCGTCACCATCATCGGTGGTTTGCTGCTGTTCAATCTGGTGAAATCCGGTGGCGATTTAGGCAACTTTGGCATCACTGTCCTTTCAGGCTTATTTCAAGGAATGCTATTGTTTTTAGTCGCTTCAGGCCTATCCATCATTTTCGGTCTTATGGATATTTTGAACTTGGCGCAAGGCACTTTCTTCATGCTCGGTGCGTATGTGGCCTACGACATTCAACATGCAGGTGGTGTAATCGATATCACTGGAATTGTACCGGATCCAAACATCCGTTTCCCATTGGCATTGGTAGGCGCGGTGTCGGTTGGTGGCCTATTGGGAATCGTTATGGAACGCGGATTACTGCGTCAGTTATATGCTCGTCCGGTATTTCAGTTGGTGCTGACCTTTGGTGTAGCACTCGTGATAACTGAAGCAATTAAGTTTATCTGGTCAACCACGCCCTATAGTTGGACAGAAGTCTTCGGCCTAAGAACACAAAACTTTGAGCTATTTGGACAAGCCTTTAGTGTCTACCGCTTGTTCATCATCGGCATGGGATTTCTACTGATTATCGCGATTGCCCTGCTGTTACGCCGCACCCGCATTGGTATCATCATCCGTGCAGGTGTAGAAGATAGTGCAATGGTCGAAGCATTAGGCATCAATGTGCGCGCAGTATTCACACTCGTATTCACGTTAGGCTGCGCGGTGGCTGCCCTAGGTGGCGCAGTGGCTGCTCCCTTTCTTGGTGCGTCGTCATCTTTAGCGGATGCTTTCCTATTACAGGCAGTAGCGGTTGTCGTACTAGGAGGCATGGGAAGTTACGAAGGCAGCGCGGTTGGCAGCGTTATGGTAGGGTTGGCGATTGCAGTGGCGCAGGATGCAGCTATCGGGACATCCTTTTCAGTGCTGCCAAGCATCACGCCAATGTTGGTACTAAGCTTGATTTTGCTTCTTCGCCCCAGCGGCTTATTGGGAAGCACGAGGTAAGTACATGGGGCAAAAACTTTATCGCACCTTTCGTGATAATTGGCTGTACAGCTTAATCTTCATTGGCCTGTTGCTCTTCCCTTACATTGTTGGCTGGCTGACAGGTTCAAACCCGATGGGGATAGCACGCGGTGACCGCATGATTATGCGTGGCGAATCCGTACGCTGGCAGGCGGTATTGATTGAACTCTTTATCTTATCGATTTTGGCGATGAGCTATAACTTGATGTTTGGCTTTACAGGCATAGTGTCCTTTGGTCACGCGCTGTTTTTCGGGCTCGGCGGTTACACATTGGGCATGACACTGGAATATACTGCACTAGATACAGGTACGGCAGTAATCATTGGGATTATTGCAGGCCTTATCATTTGTGGAATTGTCGGTTTGTTAATGGGTCTCGTTTCGCTGCGGCTGCGCGGTGTGTACTTTGCAATTTTTACCTTGGCAGTCGCGGAGATGTTTTTCATCTATTTCGGGAGGCTGCCACTCACGCGTGCAGAAGATGGATTTCCGATTTCGGAGTTACCGAATTGGCTCGACCCTGCTCAAAGCCGATTGACTTATTATTACCTTACTTTACTCGTATTTACAGGCGTGTTTTTGTTCATTCGCCGCTTGATGAACTCGCCAACGGGAGCAGTATTCAAGGCGGTTCGAGAAAATGAAGACCGCGCTCAAGCAATTGGCTACAATACACTACGTTACAAACTGTTATCGATCATCTTGGCGGGTATGATCGCCGCACTTGCCGGAATGCTGCAAATCCTGCTCAACAAAAAAGTCGGCCCAGAAATATTAGGAATCGGCAATACGGTTAATCCACTGCTGATGACGATTATCGGTGGCATTGGCACTTTTACCGGACCTATAATCGGTGCCGGTGGTCTGCACCTACTCGATACAGTATTACGCGAATCTGTCATTACTATTGGCAGTACTAGCATTCGCATCGCTGATATGTGGGAACTAATTCTCGGCGGGCTCTTCATCGTGACCGTCATCATTTTCCCACAGGGTATTGTTGGGACTTGGCGGAGATGGAAATCCCCCTAATTACTTATTTGCTTTCGGGTCTACGGTTATACGATTCAGAAAAATAGAAGATTTATAAATTGCCAACTGTTTAAGGTAATTTCTCCACATTCTTCCCAACGCGCTGCACTTAGGTCGAAATATCGCACAAAGGGCGAACAACGCCAACTTTGTGACTACTTTTCAATGACTTTACTAGAAAACCAAGTTCGTCGGCGTTAATCAGTTACATATCAGCTTTATTGTCGTCAAATTTCAGTAGCTATGTTTCTGCTGTATCGAGGAAGCTTCCCTGACTTCTTGAAGTATGATTAAGATAACCGCCATTTCCTAAGAAAGTACCCAAAACATCCCTACCCGGATGCACGGCCTGAATAATGTATTACTATATGAGTACAAAATTCTTAGCTGACCAAACATGCACTTGTGCGATTAAATGGAGTTCGGATAACCGTATGAACAAAATTCTACTGGTTGAGGATACGGTCGAATTAGCAAATGTCATTATTCGGGAACTAGAGGCGATTGGATATGAAGTCATTCATTGTGTTAGCGGAAATGAAGCGCTGATCCAGCACGAAAAGCACCAACCAATTCTCGTTATCCTTGATTGGATGCTTCCCGGCCTTGACGGTTTGGAAGTCCTTCGCCGTTTGCGTACTTCAGTTGCTACGCCAGTGCTTATGTTGACAGCCCGTGATGAAGAAACCGATCGTGTACTTGGCTTGGAGTTGGGTGCAGATGACTACCTGACAAAACCATTTAGTATGCGCGAGTTGTTAGCCAGAATCCGTGCGTTACTCCGCCGCGAAACGTTGATTCGCCAGACTTTGAAAGCAGATCAGCAGCCTGAGCAGACTGCTATACATAAAGGCGATGTATTTCTGGATTCAACGGCTTACATTGCTAAAGTGAGTGGACGGACATTGGAACTGACACCCACTGAGTTTTCCTTACTCCATCTCTTGATGAGAAACCCGGGTCGCACTTTTAACCGAGATTATCTGCTCGACGCAGTTTGGGGACAATCATACGTTGACGGTGATCGTGCAGTTGACAATGCTATCTTGAGGCTGCGGAAAAAAATCGGTAAAGCAGGCGACTCAATTGAGACGGTATGGGGTATCGGCTATCGCTGGACAGATCCGGCATAAGGTTGGTCAAAAAATTCCATGTTACAACGCAATTTCTATATATTAAGAGCGTTGGGTGAAGCCGTTGTTCTGAGTGAAATTATTGTGCTTTTATTGCAGTCGAACAGCGTATTTACTCCGGTATCCAGTCTTCTTTGGGGATGGGGTTGTATCTTTGCAGGTGTCGTCTATGCGCTTCGTATAAGGCTAATGCAAACTTCGGCAACACCGATACTAAAAGCTGCCCCTGTCCAACTCCTAAAGAAAGAAATAGGGCTGCTAGCACTGTTACTCGTCGCGATAACAATCGCATTCGCTTGTCTGAATGGCGTCATACCTCAAACGTATTACACAGAAACCGGAACAGCAGTGTATGCAGTGGTTATTAACTCGATAATCATTATCGTTGCATACGTACCAATCCGACTTCTGCGATACCTGTTGTCCACGTGGCTTGTACAGCGACGTCACCGTCTATTATGGTCGATTGCTCATGCTCAATTAATTACCATTTTATTCTTATTAGCCATTTTGATTATCGGGCAGGCCATTCGGGTCGTTTCGCTGCCACCTGTATCAAATACTAACGCCACGCCTTTAGCGGGGCTTATCCTCCAACTATTACAGTCCCTCACCATTTCACTGTTCACGCTCATTCTTGCGATTCCAGTTGTGCTGCTGATAATGGCTCTGGCGGTAACAGTCTCATATTTCATCGCTCGACCTATCGCCAAGCGAATTAACAATCTGGTTGATGCAGCTGAGCGATTCAGATCAGGAAACTACAGTACGCGCATTATGGTTAGTGGTCAGGATGAAATTGCTCTACTGGAACAGCATTTCAATGCGTTGGCTAGTGATTTGGAACACACTGTGGCCGCATACAAGACTGAGCGGGACACTGTCAAGGGATTATTACAAAACCACCGTGAACTGGTTGCGACGGCCTCCCACGAATTACGTACACCTCTCGCCACCACACGCGGCTATTTAGATTCAATTTTTGAACACTGGCCAAACGAGTCACAACCGCCTCCAAATCTGCGCCATGATCTCGAAATTCTTGAAACTGAAATTAGGCATCTTCAATCGTTGGTGGATGATCTGTTCGCGCTGTCACGTGCTGAGGTCGGGCAATTGACATTACGCTGCACACCAACCGTGATTGCACCCATCATTGAACATATTGTTGGCACAACTGCCGTAATAGCATGGCAAAGCAAACGCATTCGGGTATCCGCCGAGATCGACCCAACCCTGCCACTGGTGGATATTGACACTGGGCGATTGCAGCAAATATTACATAACCTACTCCACAACGCAATTCGGCACACACCTCCCGGCGGAATAGTACAAGTCACGGTGAAAAGACAAGAGCAAAATGTCGAGCGTGTATGTCTTTCGGTACGTGACACGGGAGAAGGCATTGAAGAACATGATTTACCCTTCATCTGGGATCGATTTTACCGTGGGGGAAAAAACAACGAAGGCGGGTCAGGACTTGGCTTAGCGCTCGTCAAAGCCTTAACCCAAGCTATGGAGGGAGATGTCTCCGTCGATAGCCAAATCGGAAAAGGAAGCTGTTTTCATATTTTTCTACCCAGTGTTTCGACTCATGGTTAAGAAATCTCTGTTGTTTAAGTTGTTTTCTACAATCTGCGACAAATTTGCGACAAACTCGAGATAACACGGCGACAAATTCTTTCTACTTTATTAGAAAGAGAGGAGTTGACCGATGATATTACTGCGAAAAGTGTGGACACCTGTCCTAGTAGGGGTTTTGCTAAGCGGTTTAAGCCTATTGAGCGTATCAACCGCACAGGCTCAATCAGAGAATACTGGTGCTATATTCGAACCTGATGCATGTCCGTTTCAACAGGTGAGCCAGTATCCAATCGACTGTGGCTGGCTCATTGTACCAGAAGATTACGCGAAACCAGACGGCACTCACATTCGTCTTGCTGTCGCTACGATTCACAGCTTAAACCCAGAAAAAGCCACTGATCCGGTTGTGTATGTAGCAGGTGGACCGGGTGGTGCGTTTGTAAAGACCGCGCCACTTTTAATCTATCAATTTGGGTTAGCAGCATTGTTGAGCGAACGTGACATCGTCGTGCTTGACCAACGCGGTGCCGGTCTTTCCCAACCTTCAATCCAATGTCGCACATTCAGCTCGTTTGTCGATTTTATGCAGCAAACGAATGCAGCTATTTTTCCACCGCCCGAATATGTCGATGTATTAGGAGCTTGTCGTGATAAATGGCTAAGCGACGGCATTAATCCAAGCCTGTACACGGCGCAGCAAAATGCTGCTGACTTCAACGCACTGCGCGAAGCAATGGGCTATTCCGCCGTCAACTTGTACGGTACATCATTCGGAACCCGGGTTGCTTTGATGGCGCTGCGTGACCATTCTCAAGGCATACGGAGTGTCATCCTCGATTCGACCCTTCCGCCACAGGTCAACCCGTTAGAAGCCACAGCCGCAATATTCGACCGTGCTTTTGGCACGCTGGAACAGCGCTGCGCAAATGATTTTATTTGCAACGCTGCTTACCCGAATTTAAGAGAAACGTATCTTAAGACGTTTCAACAACTGAAAGAACTTTCGCCTAGCGTAATCGTATCAGGAAAACAGTTTACGATTAGCGCGAAATTGTTCGAAGAAGCGGTCAGCGGACAGCTCATCAATGCGACAAGTATTGAAACATTGCCGGGCTTTATTTACTCAGTAGCGAGTGGCGATTACAGCGCCTTCTCCGCAGATCTTGAACCTAAACTCAGGGCAGCACCGGAGCAAATGCCAGACGTCGGGCTGCTGATTACAATGGCTTGTCCAGAGCACCTGACGACCAACATAGAGCGAATTCGTACCGCTTTAGATGAGTACCCAGAGGCTTTCCGTAATCCGGATCCGTTTTCTGGTGAAAATGGTTACCGGCTGTGTCAAATGGCCGGAAAAACTGGCTCTGCCGCATCTTCCCCTGCCGTGAGCGACGTCCCTGTATTATTGCTTGCAGGGCAATTTGATCCGCTAACTCCACCGGAATGGGCACACCTTGCCGCCGAAACCTTATCACACAGCCGCATTTACGAATTCCCGAATATGGGTCATGTCGTTAGTTCCGATTTGTGTGCACAGACTATCATGGCGTCATTCATCCGTAATCCAACCGAGTTGCCCAACAGTACATGCCTTGCATCCGTCACTAGCCCTGCTTTCACCTTAACTATAACTGCAACTCGCTTGCCTATAACTATCAGTGCAGTCGTGTTGGGTATGATCGCCTTAAGCGGCATCGCAAGCGGAGTCCAAATCTACCTGCACAATTTTCGAAAGATTGCGCTAGTCGAAACGTTCCGCAAATTGGGCTGGACGCCATGGGCATTTAGCATTGGCGGAGTCACATTGACGATTGTTGCCGGTCAATTGTCACTGCTTGGGAAAGCACATAGTGTAAATGCATTGCAATTTGTTATCCCATTAATCATGGCGGTACAAACAGCGATAATATTTTCGCCTGATGACGAACCGGGGCTTGAAGTTTTACTAGCTCTGCCTCGACCCATTTCGTGGCTTGTTATGGAACGGTATGTGGCACTGCTTCTCATTCAAATTACCGTTTCAATAATTGGCACTGCTTTCATATTAATTCTCCAACCCAATCAGGATATCCTGATCGTGTTAATCGGTTGGTTCGCATCTGCCCTGTTCTTGAGTGGAATCAGTCTATACGTCACATTGCGAACACGCGTCCCGACACTCGGCATGGTGGTTGCTATCTTTCTATGGATGGTTTTTGCCCTGTTCAGTTCGCTCTTTCTGCCGGGAAAAGGCTTTCCATATCCCTTAAACGCGGTACAGCCATTTCTATGGGGAATACATCTTCATGCCTCTAACGCTGACTTAGCAACATCTGACTATTGGCTAAATCGGGTGGTGTTGGCCAGCACAGGAATTGGACTGCTCATGTTAGCTTTACGACAGATTGCTGATCCGGAACAGGTATTGAGCCAACAAAAGCGCAGAAAGCAGCATTCACCTTCAACACAAGAGACACAATCTATTGTCCCGCATACAGCCATATCTGTTGTCCAGCAGATTTCACTGCCTGTACCTGCTTCGATCCGAGACTATGTGCCTGCAAAAATCATCAATATTGCCCTCTACGAATGTCGTATGCAGTGGCAGCGTCCGGGGTTCAAAGTGCTGACTCTGGCGGCAGGACTTGGAACAAGCCTTTTGCTGGCGGTGTTAGGCAATAATTTAGCCAAACTCATTCCTTCAATTCCGCCACTTGATACTTTACCTGCCAACCAAGCGCAGCTCATTCAAGGCTTAATACCGGTTCTATTAGGCGCCGGTTTTCTAATTGTCATCATGACGGTCGTCCTTCCCCTACTAACTGCCGACGTATTTGCTACAGAACGTCAGCAGCGGATTAGCGAGTTGATGGAAAGTTTACCAGTATCAAAAGCTGCCACATTGCTGGGTAAAGTGATGGGAATATGGATAGCCGCCATCATAAGCCTTTTCGCCAGTACGGTCATTATTGCGGCAGTCTGGCGCATCATTGGTGGAATATTCGACCTCTATCCATTGATCGACCTCGTGTTGGTTGGAGTATTGCCGCTAATACTCTTCAACACAAGTTTAAGCGTGCTAATCGGTGCTACTCAGCCCACGCGCCGCAGTGCGCTGCTGGCCGTGTTTGGAGTGCTAATCATTACGTCGGCTATATCGCTGTTGAGTTCGGGCCTGCTACCGAGCCAATGGCATGTATTGAATTACTATCTCGAAGGGGCGCTAAACGGGATGGTTAACTTACCACCTATGCAACCGATGTCTATTTTCAGTACTGTCGCAGAAATGATGTCACTTGTGTGGGGTGCAGCAGCTATGGCAATTGTATTTTTCGTCGTCTTGTATCAGCAACGACGCTTATCCTAGAAGGAGTAAGAGCAAATGATCGCTCTCAAAAACTTGACTAAAGTGTACGACAATGGCTTTACCGCATTACGGGACATCAACTTTGAAATCGGAACTGGAATGTTCGGCTTGCTGGGGCCAAATGGTGCTGGCAAAACAACGCTCATGCGTATTATGGCAGGATTACTGCGTCCAACCTCGGGACAAATCGTGATTGATGGGCACAGTGCCGAGACAGAAAAAGGGCGGCAGTCAATCAAGGAAATATTGGGTTATTTACCCCAAGATTTCGGTTTGTATCCTGACCTCACGGCTTGGCAGTTCCTTGATTACGTCGGACATTTGAAGGGGATTGATAACCGACAAGTACGTCACCGTCAAATTGGTGAACTCCTCGATTTAGTCCGGCTCACAAAAGAGGCTGATCGCAAACTCAGAACTTTTAGCGGCGGAATGCGTCGCCGTGTTGGAATTGCACAGACATTGTTGGGAAATCCGAAACTGCTCATCGTTGACGAACCAACGGTGGGACTTGACCCTGAAGAGCGGGTTCATTTTCGAAACATGCTCACTGAAGCCGCAAACCGATGTACCGTAATTCTCTCAACCCATGTGATTGAAGATATTAGCCACAGTTGCAATGATCTTGCGATTATCGAAAAAGGTACTTTGCTGTTTCGAGGCAGCCCGATGGATCTAATTCGTGAAGTACGTGGGAATACATGGATTATCCGTACAAATTCAGATCTTAGTGGTAGTGGGCTAACAGTCACGTCTACTATTCATGTACAAGACACTATCCAATATCGGGTTCTCGGCAAACCACAGGCTCATTACGCAGCTATACCGGCAGAACCCAGTTTGGAAGATGGCTACATTTGGATGATGTCTCATGCAAACATGAGCAACTAAGACTCGCATTCAGTTTGTACAAAACCGTGTCTATATTTGTTGTCGACACGGTTTTAAATGTTTAACAGCAAAAACTGCAAATTGTGCAATTCTTCCGCCGAATTGACTGGCGGGACACACGAGAAAAACCACTGAATCGACAATTTTGTGAGGCGGTATTTTCGGTTGATGCCGCTGAAATGGCGCAAATTCAGCGGATCACCCGGCTAATGCCACCGCTGTGCAATTTTTGCATTGGAGAAGCGGTTGTGAGGGAGAAATCCGCCGAAAGTGCAAATATGCATTAACCACACATTCACAAAGAGAAGACATTTGAACCACCACGTCGCCAAAGGATTTTGAGAGAAAAACACACCTCATTATAGAACAAAAATTCACAATAGTAAAGCCGTATGCATTCGAATATTCAAACTTTCCGTTGACTTTAATTTAGCTTCGTCCAGCTGTGAATGGATATGAGAAATATCCACAGGCCACTACTTTTCCGCCATGCGAGTAATGACAACACCCTGTGTAAAGACCTTCTGGCTAAAGAAGAATAAGAGAATGGGTGGGACAATCATAACCACCGAAGCCGCCATAATGAGATGTGTATTGACGGAATAGAGGGCGTCGAACGTTTGAAGTCCTACAGCCATCGTCCAGTTTTCACGGCTGTGGAGAAAGATCAACGGCTCGTAAAAGTCGTTCCACGAATATAGGAAATGAAATATGGCTACTGCCACAATTGCAGGACGTGCCATCGGCAAAATGATATGCAGTAAGATTTGCAGCGGTGACGCACCGTCCAATTTGGCGGCTTCATCCAATTCGAGAGGAATAGTCATGAAAAACTGGCGGAGCAAAAATACGTCGTACGCATTAGCAAAAAACGAGGGCACAATAAGCGGCAGCAGCGTATCTACCCAACCAATTTTCTGAAACATCACGTAAACCGGAATCAGCGTTACCTGCCTCGGCAGCATGATGGTTGACAGGAGGACAAGGAATAGTACATTGATCCAGCGCGCTCGAAAACGCGAAAAGCCATAGGCAACTAGCGAACAAGAAAACAGCATTCCAGCCATCGAGACAAATGTCACGATCATGGTGTTGATGAAATAACGGTCAAATGGTACAGCGGTCAGCGCTTGAGGATAATTTTCGGGGTGCGCATCAATTACAGTTACAGGTGATTGGTCTTTCAACAGCAGTTGATAAGTTTTGTCGGGGACAGCAGGATCAACAAAGATGCCCTTGCCCCCCGGAGCTTTCTTTATCAATGCCATCTGGCTAGTTTGTCCATCAACCGTCACGTTATAAAGCGGCTCATTTTTACCGTTGACTTCAACTTCGACCTGTCGCGAAGGAATTAGTTCAAGCGATCCCTGCCGGACTTGTGTTCGATCGCGGAGTGAAATAGACACCATGTAAAATAGCGGTATCAAGATGACAACTGCACCAGCCGCAAGAACAAGCGTTGTCAACCCTTTGACCATGTACGTCCTACCGCTTACCCCTAATTTCCACCGTTCAAACAACGATGTGTGACTGGAAGGTGATTCGGCTGTGGTCGCTGTTCTGCTGCTCATAATTAACTCTTTCCTCGCAGTTCACCTTCATAGTAGACCCACAATGATGATGACCGGAAAACAAGTGCTGTAAGCACGAGAACGATCAGAAACAACACCCAAGCCATAGCCGATGCATAACCCATTTCGTTGTACTTAAAAGCAGCTTGATACAGATAGAGGTTATAAAAGAGCGTCGAGCGAGCTGGCCCCCCTAAGCCTTTTGTGGCAACGTACACCTGAGTAAAATAGCTAAAAGTGCCGATAAGACCCAACACTAAATTGTAAAATAGTACTGGTGTCATCATAGGAAGTGTAACTGACCGAAAACGCTGCCAGCCATTCGCACCATCTACTTTAGCTGCATCATACAAGTCAACCGGAACCCCCTGTAAACCGGCCAAATAGATAATCATGCTTTGTCCGACCCCCCACAACGCCATAATGACCAGTGATGGGATCGCCCAGTCAGGGTCATTCAGCCAGCCGGGGCCTTTGATGCCGAGCTTTTCGAGAAGCAAATTAACCGCCCCAACCTGTGGATTAAACAAGATAATCCATAACAGTGTTACAGCCACGCCTGAAAGAATCGAAGGTAAGAAGTAGAGAGTCCGCCACAGGTTTACACCGGGGATTTTCTGGTTGAGCAAAATTGCCAGCAAAAAACCCAATATCAATCCCGATGGCAAAGACATGAACGCAAAATATAAAGTGACTTTTAGCGACTGCCAGAATAGAGGATCGCTGAACATACGCACATAGTTGTCTGTGCCAATCCATTTAGGGGGGTCAACAATATTATATTGTGTAAATGAAAAGTATAATGACGCAATCATTGGTCCGGCAGTCAGCAAGACGAAGCCAATGATCCAAGGAGAAAGAAATACATATGCAGCCGCAGCCTCACGCCGTGCCAGAGTCCAATTCTGGATGCGGCTGTTCAACCATTGCATAAGCTCACCTAGCTCAAGATTATTTATTAGGTAAATAGAAAAAGGGGCAAACCAAATGCTGCCCCTATTGCAAATCGTCCTGACCTACAATTAATGACTAGCCCAATATTCGTCCAGAACTTTTTGAAGCTCGGCGTTGGTCTCGTCCAGAACTGATTTAGCGTCCTTGTTCGTTCCGGATTTGATGAGACTGCCCGCGTTTTCCATGATTTCGTTCACACGACCCCAATTGGGAACCCAAGCTTCGTTATTCGGGTTGTCCAGATAATCGATAGATTGGTAAATCACGTCAAGGTTCAAATCCGGGAATTTTGCTTGGAACGCTGTACGGAACGGCTCTTGAGCCGATTTGCGCGCTGGCACACATCCGTAGATCAAACACACATCAACAATCTGTTCGGGAGCGGTTAGCCACTTCATCACTTCCCATGCTTCCTGCTGGTGAGCGGCATCTTTGGGAATGGTGAAGTTATCAGCGTCGATGACCGCGATACGTTCACCTTTATGGTTGAACGGCGGTGCAGCGAGTTGAACTTCAAATGGAAGCCCGTTAATGGCCTCACTTAGATACCACGTATGCGTTTGAAACATAGCCTGCATACCACTTTCGATGGGTGAGCCACCTGTCGAATCCATCGCCGTTCCCTGCTCAAGATTGGGGATGAAATGATCTTTCCAAATACCGTCACTGTACCACTGCAACGCCATGATATTTTCGGGTGAGTTGGCCGTCGCGGTTTTATAATCGGATGAGGTAGGGCGACCCACATCAGGTGCGCCTTCACGCGCCACCAAACCACGAATCTCTGACCACTGATCACCATAACCCCACTGGACAATATTTTCGGGATCGAAATCGGGTGATGTGGCATCATGACCATTCGCGTCAAGGGTGAGCTTCATCCCGATTTCTCGCAATTTGTCCATATTCCATGACTTATCACTAAAATCAGACGGTGGATAATCAAGGCCGGCGGCATCGAACATGTCGATGTTATAGATTATGAAGGAGGGATACAAACCTAACGGTAAACCCGTGTTTATCGTGGGGTATTCGTTTAATGCCACGGCTGGCCCATAAAAGTCACTCGAATCAAATTTTTCGGCTTCAATAAATGGCGTTATATCGGTCCAGCTATCCAGCAACTGTGCAATAGTCGAAATACCATTCGGGCCAACCAATTGTGGCGCGTTACCGCCAGCTATCATGGCTAAAAGTCTCGTTGTAGCTTCTTCGTGCGGGGCAATCAGGAATTCGATCTCAATGTTGTCATGTGTTGAATTGAATCTCTCGGCTAATGCCTCTTGTGGTGGAATTTGTTCGGGGTCGGTTCCTGTTCCAAGTCCGACAAATATCACAACCTTCACTTTTTCTTGGGCTGCCACTGGCATCACGGCTATCAGACTTAAGCAAAGAAGACTTGACAAAATCCATGTGAATTTGCGTTTCATTTAAGACCCCCTATAGCAAAATGACCGAGAAGAAGGTACAGCATGAACGAAGGCGCAGTGTAACAATGAACAGGAATACGTGTCAAATTTGTCTACGGTAAGAATGAAATTGATTTGCTTTACCGCTACGTTGACAGAGGCAATCTTTGACGCGTTTCAGTAAGACGGTGACAGTTGAGTACGCACTAAAAGTGACCACCCTCTTTGTTGACATCAATTTTGGTTTACTTGGGGCTGTATCAGATGACAAGCGCCCAACTGCCCATCGCCAACCGGAATCAGTGGTGGCTCGACCGTTTTGCAATTGCCAATTTGCGCAGCAGGACAGCGCGGCGAGAAACGGCAGCCTTGCCCCGACCACGGTGCACTGACAATATCCGCTTCGAGGCTGACGTGCTCTAACATCCGTTGGGCAGGATTGGTCGAAGGAATATCGCGCATCAAAGCCTGCGTATAAGGATGTTTAGGCTGCTTAAAAATTTGATTCACATTGCCCTGTTCGACAATAGAACCGAGATACATGAGTGCGACAGCATCACACATGTAGCGCACTACCGATAAGTCATGGGTGATGAGCAGAAAAGTTAACTTCAACGAGCGTTGGAGATCAATAAGTAAGTTCAGTACCTGTGCCTGCACAGAAACATCTAAGGCAGAAGTTGGTTCATCCAAAATAAGTAGTTTAGGGTTCAGGATGATCGCTCGCGCGATACCGATACGCTGCCGCTGCCCCCCACTAAACTCATGCGGAAAACGGTTGGTGTGTTCGGGGTTTAGTCCTACCAACTTCATCATATCACGCACTTGATCATCGAGCGCGGCTCCTGATGCGCGTTTGTGAATCAACAGCGGTTCCCCTATTAACTCGCGGACGGTCATGCGCGGGTTGAGCGAAGAAAATGGATTTTGAAATACCATCTGGATTTGTTCGCGCACATTTCGCATGTCACGTTCATTTAAATGAGTGAGTGGATTTCCTTGAAATATGATCTCACCGGCAGTTGGTTCAATTAATCGTGGAATCATACGGGCCAAGGTACTTTTTCCGGAACCCGATTCACCTAGCAAACCGAATGTCTCGCCTTCGGCAATGGTGAACGACACATTATCAACTGCCCTCACAATTGGTTTGCCGCGCCCACCAAATACCTTGGTTAAATTGCGTAGTTCTAGAGTCATCGTGCTCATTGGCCTTCTTCATAGATAACACATGAGACTTGATGGTCGGGAGCGACATCAATAGCCGTTGGAAAGCGAAGTGTACATTTTTCTGCCGCATGGGCGCAGCGTGGCGCAAAGCGACAACCCGGTGGTGGGTTGATTAAACTCGGCACCGAACCGGCAACACCTTCTAGTTTTCCCCGCTCAACCGTCTCGTCTGGAATGGCTTGCAAAAGACCCTGTGTATAAGGGTGTTTAGGTGAGCGCAGCACGTCCTGCGTTAAGCCAGACTCGACTACATTACCTGCATACATCACTGCAATGCGGTTACATAACTGAGCCACAACTCCAATGTTATGGGTAATGAGCAGCACGGTTAGGCCGATTTCACGCACAAGTTCCGCGATCAGCCGTAAAATTTGTGCCTGTACCGAAACGTCGAGAGCGGTAGTCGGCTCGTCAGCGATTAATAAGTCAGGTCTGCCTGAAATCGCCATCGCGATCAGTACACGCTGGCGCATACCACCACTGTACTCATGGGGATAAGCATGAATCCGTTTCTCCGGTTGGGGAATACCCACTCGTCGCAACAGTTGAATTGCATGTTCTTGGGCTTGTGCCCGTCGCTGCCGGTTGGAAGGCATCCAACCTTGTATGAATCCCGTTGCTTGCAGTTGATTCTGACGGCTCAAAATGGCATCCACCATTTGCTCTTCAACTGTGAATACCGGGTTCAGTCCGGTCATCGGGTCTTGAAATACCACGCCAATATGTTGGGCGCGCAGTTCTCGCAGCTCACCACCTTTTTTGTTCAGTACATTTTCGCCTCTGAAGAGTACTTCGCCTTTTGGATAACGGGCGGGTGGCTGCGGCACAAGCCTAGGGATCGTCAAGGCTGTAACTGATTTTCCACAGCCTGTTTCGCCTACAAGTCCAAGTAAATCACCTTTGTTAATGGTCAGGTTGACTCCGTTTAGTACTTTGGACACGCCATCGAAAGTGACCATCTCGGCGTATAAGTCGCGTATTTCAACTAATGGCTGCGATGTAGGAGTCATCATTAACGCACCGTCGCATTCGGATCGAGCAAGTCACGCAAACCATCACCCAACAAATTAAACGCCAGAACTGTGATGAACATGAACAAACCGGGAAAAGTCGAATACCACCAGCTTGCAGGAATAAAGCGTCGCCCTGATGAAATCATTGAACCCCAATCGGGTTCTGGCGGTAACACACCTACCCCAATGAACCCAAGTGAAGCCAAACTGAGTACCGCGAACCCGAAATCCATTGAGGCTTTCACGATAATCGCGGTCAGAAGATTCGGTAGAATATGTCGGAAAATAATGCGCTCGTTGCTGGCACCAATTGCTCGCGCCCCTGCTACGAAATCTTCTTCGCGCATCTTGAGCATCTGGGCTTCCACCAAACGGCAGTAACCCGGCCACCATGTAATTGAAAGCGCCAGCATCGCATTCAATACACCACGTCCCAAGGCCGCTGATAACGCCAACGCCAAGAAAATACCGGGGAACGTGAGCATGATGTCTGTAAAGCGCATGATCAGTGTATTAACCCAACCACCAAAGTAACCAGCTATCGCGCCTAATGTCACGCCGATGCTGATTGCAACAACGAGAATGATAACGCCCACTTCAAATGACGTGCGTGTCGCCATGATGGTGCGTGAAAACACATCACGACCGGCATCATCCGTTCCAAACCAGTGGTCGGCGCTGGGCGGCTTCAAACGCTGCGCCATATTGACATTACCGGTTACATCGTCGGGATAAGGCACCCACAGCGGCGCAGTAATTGCCACGATCAACAGCATTATGACGATGCTCAAGCCCATGACCGAAAGCCGGTTACGACTGAAGCGATACAAACCCCGCCGAAAATCGGTGATCTGGCTAGCGTGTTCAGTACGCCAGCGGGCGAAGGGACTTTGCGGTTGGGGTGGAGATAAAGTTGCCATGAGCGGTTACCATATATATCGTTTCAGAAAGAGATTACCTGTTCGCGAAATCGCTAAAACGAATTCACGAGTTCATGCCAATACGTGGATCAACGACACGATACAGCATATCTGTAATGAGGTTGATGAGCACAACAACGCAGCCAATGAATAAAGTTGAACCCATAATCGGTTGGAAGTCCAATAATAATGCTGCTTTTAAGGCATACTGTCCAATTCCCGGCCAATCCAATACATATTCGATTAGCACAGAGCCGCCTAATTCAAAGCCGATTAAGAAACCGAGCATCGACACCGTGGCTATGAGCGCATTTTTCATCAGGTAACGCGACCAGATGATGCGTTCAGGAATACCATTTGCACGTGCGACCAATACGAAATCTTTTCTTACAATATCGAGCATGTCACCGCGTAATTGTCGCGTCACCACAGCGATTACCAGCAGGGATTGGCAAAAGGCAGGCAAAATCATATAGCGCAAAGCTGTTCCAAATGCCTGAAAATTTCCTGCAATTAATGTGTCAACCAACAGCATTCCAGTATAGGTTGCTGGATAGGTCGCGCGCGGATCAAACCGCCCGCCTACCGGTAATAAACGCAAATTCTGCGCAAAAATAATTTGTAACACAATCGCGATCCAAAAAACGGGGATGCTCACTGAGCCAATCGAAATCAAGCGCGAAAAGTGATCCGGCCACCTGTCTCTCCACCTTGCCGAGACAATTGCTAAGGGAATCCCTACAAGTAGGCCAACCAGCGTAGAAACGATTGTGAGTTCGAGTGTAGCCGCAAAATAGGTCAGTAAATCTTTACCCACCTCACGTTTGGTGCTAATCGAATACCCCCAATTGCCTTGAAACAACCCCGCCATGTAATTCAAATATTGCTGTGGCAGTGGCAAATCCATACCAAACTCTTTAGCCAACTTCTCTATTTGCTCGGGGCGCGCTTGCGGTCCCGCCGCCAGTTTAACCGGATCACCGGGTACCAAACGGGAAACGACAAATGTGATAAGTGAAAGACCAATGAGAATCACTGGAATAATCAACAAACGTCGGGCAAGAAAGCGCAGCATAAACGTCATAACCTCTAAATAACGAGGGACACGGTATGTCGTGTCCCTCTGTTGACATGCAGCTAACCGAACAAATTAAGCCGATTCATCAATCCACAACCGCCAGAAATCAACAGCGATATCGCCATAGTAGTTGAAGCCCTTGACCTTCTTGTTAAAGCCGGTGATATTCGGGGTGACATACAATGGCATATCTGGCGCATCTTCCGAAATCTTGGTTTGGATTTCGGCTACCAGCTTGGCATTCGCGTCAGCATCGGTGGTGGTGCGCAGTTGATCAAGCAAGGCATCGACGTCGGGATTCTTATAGAATGAGCAAGCCTGATAGCTGCCGCCCGTTGGACGATCCCAACTCTTGCTGGAATACTTTTCAATCAACCATGTATCGGGAAGTGGTGGGAATTGGTCGAAGATAAAACCAATGGCAGGGCCGGTGGTTGGAGACGTGCAAGCACCGACAATATCCGGCCAATTCTTTGGTGTCATATTGATGGTGATGTTGTATTTCTTCAGTTCGTCCAAGAGGATTAGGCCGCCAGCTTCTTCAAAGTCCAAACCGCTGACATACATGAAATCAAGCGAGATGCCGCCGTCTTTATATTCAGTCTTATCCAAATATTCCTTTGCTTTTGCGGGATCATAGCTGTATTGAGGATCGAGATTGGGATCATAACCGGGTACACCTTCGGGCAATGGGCCGGTCATCAAACTGACATAACCTTTTTGCGAATCAGAGAAGGCTTGCCGGTTGAAGCTGTAAGCAAGGAACTTGCGGAAGTTCGGGTCAGCCGTTGGGCCAGTTTGCGTGTTGTATTTAAGATAGCCACCGAGCAAACCATACCCAACATTTACCGTTGTTGTGTCGTTGGCATTGATTTCGTCAATGTCATTGGCTGAAATCGTATCCGAGATATCGAAGTCACCGGAAAGCAAACCCGTCTTGCGTGTGCCGGGGTCTTCCGTTTTCTTCCAGACGACGCCAGCCAAGCGCCCTGCTCCCGGCCAACCTTGCCAGTAGTCGGGCACCGCGTCGAGCGTATACACCGAACCAATTTGCCAATCTTTAATGGTGAATGGGCCACTGCCCGCTTCTTTGTCAATCAAATAAGCGCCGCCACCATCGCCGTCTTTCTCATTGGCTTTAGCAAGTTCCATGTTCACAATTGGTTGTTCGAGGAAGGCCAGCAAACGATCAAAGCTAGCATATGGAGTGGTAAGCGTCATGACAACAGTTTTGCTATCTTTCGCCACCACGCCTTCTGGTGTCAAGAATCCTGCCAAGAGGCTGGAACGCTGCTTTTGGGCTTTTAGAGTCTGCTGATATGAAAATACCACTGACTCTGCGGTTACTGGTGTACCATCATGGAACTTGGCTTTATCGGTAAGCTCAAATGTCCATTCTTTAGCATCATCTGAAACGCCCCATTTTTCGACTAACCCTTTTTCAACGGGTTGAGGCCAACCCCCTTCAAATCGGAACAGGCGATCATACAACTGACGCATCACTGCGCTGATAGAGTAATCTACACGGTCAAATGGGTCGAGCGTGGCAATATCTTGCGACGCGCCATAAACCAATACCTTGGGTTCAATGGTCTGGGCTAGTTTGGAGGCTGATGCAATCGACACGCGGGAATTACGGGCAGCGACCGTTGGCACGGATGCCATAGCCGCGCCTCCTGTTACAGCAGCCAGCAGTTGCAGGAATCGACGGCGGCTGATACGCCCTGATTGGAACTCTTCGACAATTTTACGAGTAGGATCAAGTGAACGGTTGGGCATGACTGTTTCCCTCTATTCTAAGTATCTGGATGATGAGCGCACGATTGCAAGAGAACAATGTTAATAAATGTAACACCTCACTTACATGCCAGCAACAAATCCACATACCATGACTTTTTGCGTTTCAATTCATGATCACTATAATCATCTTGTTTCCCCTAAAAAGAATTTGATAGGTTAAACAAACTTCAGCCTGATTTTCTGTCTTAAATCATCATCGCAACAGGAGGTTGTATGCGAATCGGGATTGATGTTGGTGGAACTAACACCGATGCGGTATTGATGGATAGGCGCAAAGTTATTGGATGGGCAAAATCGCCTACAACCCGTGATGTCAGCAGTGGTATCACCAATGTATTGACCGCACTATTGGCACAAACACAGATCGCTCCCAGTGCCATTAATGCTGTCATGCTTGGTACGACGCATTTTACGAATGCGGTCGTAGAGCGTAAATCGCTGGCAAAGACCGCTGTATTGCGCATCGGCTTGCCTGCGACTGCTGCCCTACCGCCTTATGTCGATTGGCCCGATGATCTGCGTGAGGCAATGGGTGGTGTTTATCATCTGGTACACGGGGGTTACGAGTTTGATGGTCGTCCTATTTCTGCTTTGCAGCCCAATGAAATTCGCGATGCGGCCAAGAAAATTCAGGATGCAGGCATCAGTTCTGTTGCGATTTCGTCCGTATTTTCACCTGTAAACCCTGACCAAGAAAAACAGGCCGCAGATATTGTTGCCTCTGTTATCCCGGATGCCAAAATCAGCTTGTCGCATGAAATCGGGCGCATTGGTTTGTTGGAACGCGAGAATGCTGCCGCCATGAATGCCTGCCTTGCGGTTTTGGCCGTTAAGATTGTCCAGTCATTCCGTGATGCATTAAGTGGTTTGGGGATTACTGCTCCCTTCTATATTAGCCAGAACGATGGCACATTGATGAGCGCGGACTTTGTCGAAAAATATCCAGTTCTAACTTTTGCCTCTGGACCGACCAACAGTATGCGCGGCGCAGCATTCCTTTCAGGACTAAAAGATGCTGTAGTGGTTGATATTGGCGGTACAACCTCTGATGTCGGTGTGCTAAACCAAGGTTTCCCCCGTGAAGCGTCAGTTGCAGTACGAATTGGTGGTGTGCGAACCAATTTCCGTATGCCAGATGTGTTGTCCTTCGGCCTTGGTGGTGGCAGTCATGTAAAGCCAGAACCACTGCAAATCGGACCACAGAGCGTAGGTTACGAGATTACGACCCGTGCGTTAGTTTTTGGCGGTAACGACTTAACCACGACTGATATTGCGGTTGCGGCTGGCATGGCGGATGTTGGTGATAAGAGCAAAGTTAGCCAACTTTCTAAGTCGCTCGTTGACAGCAGTTTGCAGCGCATGTGGGAAATGGTCGAAATTAGCGTCGATCGTATGAAGACTGCGGCTGGAGCTGTTCCCGTAATTTTGGTCGGCGGCGGCATCATTCTTATTGGAGACAAACTGGGCGGTGTTTCTGAACTGTATCGTCCCGAACACGCCTCGGTTGCCAACGCTATCGGCGCAGCTATCGCACAGGTTGGCGGCGAAGTTGACCGAATTTTCAGTTTAGAGGCCATGCCGCGTGATAAGGCGCTGCAACAGGCGAAGGATGAGGCTCAACAGCGTGTACTTGACGGCGGCGCTGTCGCTGACAGTATTGAAATCGTTGATGTTGAAGAAGTTCCGTTGGCCTACCTGCCGGGGAACGCGACCCGCGTCCGCGTTAAGGCTGTAGGCACATTGGCGGTGGAATAAACTATGTGGAATGTTACCCAAGATGACATAGAGGCCATGGCGATTGGTGCGGGCATTCTAGGAACCGGCGGCGGGGGCAGCCCCTACATCGGTCGATTGCGAATGCAGGAAATACTCAAACAGGGTTATACCGTGCAGATTATGCCCTTAGAAGAATTGGCGGATGATGCGCGAGTTTGTGAAGTAGGCTGGATGGGTGCGCCGACAGTCGGTGTCGAAAAGCTGCCTAACGGCGATGAGTCGGTACATGTCGTAGCCGCACTTGAAGAATACATCGGGCATAAGATTGATGCTATCGCCTGCTCAGAAGTGGGTGGCGCGAACTCAATAGCTCCACTTGAGGCTGGTGCACTGACTAACAAGCCCGTAGTCGATGGAGACGCGATGGGGCGCGCTTTCCCCGAAATGCAGATGAGTACACTTTTCATCAACGGTGTCGGCTGTACACCAGCAGCAATGGTCGATGAAAAAGGGAACACCGTTATCTTCGGTCACTTGACCGACTCGCGCACCTTTGAAAAATTTGGACGTGATTTGTGCGTTCAAATGGGATGTGTATCGCTGCTAGCACTGCCAGTTATGTCAGGAGCAGATGTCAAAGCACATTCCGTTCCCCGCACATTGACACTGGTTAAAAAGGTGGGTGATGCCGTTCTTCATGCTCGTACCGTCAAATCACCGTTTGTAGATGCGGTGCTGGATGTAACAGGCGGCAAAGAAATTTTTGCAGGGAAACTGATTGATGTGCAGCGGCGAACAATAGCAGGCTTCGCACGAGGCGAATTGGTCGCTGAAGGCTTGGGAAGCTATCGCGGAGATTTCTTGCATATTGCCTTCCAGAATGAAAATTTGGTGGCATGGCGGGGCAATCGCGACAGCCGTGACGAAGTGGTGGCGTGTGTACCTGATTTGATCTGCATGTTAGAAAGTGATACAGGCGAACCAATCACTACCGAGCAACTGCGATACGGACTGCGGATCAATATCTTGGCGATCCCTTGCACCGACAAATTTCGTACCGAAAAAGCACTAAAGGTCGTCGGGCCAGCCGCCTTTGGTTATCCCGAAGTCACCTATAATCCGTTGCCTAAGCGACCCGGACAGGGAATTGAGTAGATTAACATGGAGATATTCTGATCATGAAACGAATGATCGATGTGCAAAATGTGGAAGACATCGCGCTGGGAGCAGCAGTCTTAGGAACCGGTGGTGGCGGTGATCCATATGTGGGAAAATTGATGGCAAACGAGGCCATCCGCAAGTTTGGGCCGGTCGAACTCGTCACTGTTGATGAGATGCAAGATGATGACATGTCAGTGGCGATTGCGATGATGGGTGCGCCGACGGTTATGGTTGAAAAGATGCCCGGCGGTAACGAGTGTGTTGAGGCATTTAACGCGGTTCAATCTTATCTTGGTAAACCTATTAAATATGTCTATTCGATTGAGGCCGGTGGCATCAACTCGACAATTCCCATTACTTTAGCGGCACAGCTGCGGCTCCCGCTCGTTGACATAGATGGGATGGGACGCGCCTTCCCGGAAATTCAAATGGTGACGCACAATCTCTTTGGAATTACGGCAACTCCATTTACCATTGCAGACGAGAAAGGTAACAGTGCTGTTCTCTCGACCATCGATAACCGTTGGATGGAAACCTTTGCGCGCAGCATCGCTGTTAATATGGGTGCAACCGCAATGATTGGCGCTTACGCAGCAACTGGAAAACAACAACGAGAAGCCGCTGTCTATGGAACAATGAGTTTTGCCGAGAAAATTGGGAAGACGATTCGTGCTGCCCGCGCTGAACACACCGACGTGATTCAGGCACTTAAGGATGTCACCAAGGGTTTTGTGGTGTTTCATGGCAAACTGACTGATGTACAGCGTAAGACCGTAGCGGGTTTTGCACGTGGTGAGGCAATTTTGGAAGGGATTGCTGAAAACGCGGGCAGTACAATGAAAATTCAGTTTCAAAACGAGAATTTGATGGCTGAAAAAGACGGTAAAATTATCGTGAGTGTCCCTGACCTGATTACAATGGTTGAGGAAGACACAGGTGAACCCCTTACAACCGAGCAATTGCGATACGGATTCAGGGTGATGGTACTGGCGATGCCTGCTCACCAGCATTGGCGCAGCGAGAAGGCTTTGACGGTGGTTGGGCCACGTTACTTCGGCTACGATGTAGATTATGTTCCAGTTGACCAGCGTTTTTAGTAGTTAGATTTCAGTCAATTATGAGCAAGAAAGAGTGTTAAAGCATTCTTTCTTGCATTTATCATAATATTGATGTGAATTCATGTTGAGTATTGCCTGACAGCATTCTATACGTAGAGGTAAAACCGATGGGGATTGTTGAACAAACACCAGCAGATTACATCGCAGAGGTTGAGGCATGGCGGCGCGATATGGAACAACAGATACGGGCACCGGGGCCGGGTGGCTGGTTAGCAATCGTTGGCATGTATCCGCTTAATGAGGGGAAAAATACAATAGGCAGCGCCGCCGATAGTGATGTACTGCTGCCACCCAATTCTGCACCTGAGCGCATTGGTATCGTTGACTTTCATGATCAACACGGGACATTACACGTCACTACCGATGAGGTTGTCACGGTCGACGATGTGCCCGTGCGAAGCGCTCAACTCCGTAATTATTATGAAGCCGGTGGCATGTCGGTTATCCGTATTCGCGATATACGATTTGGTATCATGCAGTGGGCAAGTGATCCCTATAATATCCGTGTCTGGGATGCCAACAGCCCGAAACGACTCAATTTTCCCGGTCGTGTTTGGTATCCAATTAACACCAAATACCGTGTGACCGGCCAGTTTTCGTTATATCCGCATATCAAAAATATGACTGTTGATCATACTGGCGGTGAGACACAGGAGCTAAAGAATATTGGCTTCGTTGAGTTTGAATTGTTCGGTCAATCGTTTCATTTCGAGGCGGCGGCATCCGAAAAAGGCACGGATTATGTCTGGTTGCTGATGCGCGATGGCACAACCGGAAAATCAACTTATGGGGCGGGACGTTTCATGATGGCACGGCTGTATTCAGATCAAACTGTTGATCTGGACTTTAACAAATTTTACCATCCGCCCTGTGCTTTTTGTGAATTTACCACCTGCCCTATGCCACCCCGTAGCAATGTGCTGCCATTTCCAATAGAAGCCGGCGAACGTTTCCCCTAGTGATAGTCTTGTAATGATTTGCTGTTGACGCGCACCTTTTCAATCGCTTCGACAAAACTGTCCACGAGATCAGTTCCACCAAGGAACATTTGATGAGCGACCCATATTGTGGATTGGCTGGCCTTCTCGGCAACAGGGAAATGCATACTGGCGAAATCCAGCCGATCCTTGAAATTGCGATAGACAAATGAATTCTTGTCGGTCAATTGCAACAGATCATAACGATGCATCGGAGGATTGCCCGTACCACACGGAAAACCTTCGGCGACAAGTGCGGCAGCGAACTGTTTAGAGTTGATACCGTTAAATGCACTGGGGTCAAACTGCGTAATATATGTATAACCGGGACGGCGGGTGACTCGCGGATCAACCCACTGCGGGCACATTCCTTCAGTGTTGTTCAGTCTCTCATCCGAATAGTGCATATTGCCCGAACGGATTGCCTGTTGGTCAAGCAACCGAGTTAACCCTACTTCCAAAAGTGCAGCCTGAAATTCAGTGATGCGGTAGTTGGCTCCTAGGTGGTAAACTTCCTCCGCCGCATCTTTGGGACGACCACAGTCTATGAGACTGTGACAAGTCTCTGCATACAGCGCATCGTTGGTCGTGATCAACCCACCTTCGCCACTGGTCAATGTCTTGGTCAACTGCATACTAAATGAACCAAAATGTCCCCAACTGCCTGCCCCTTTGTCACGCCATTTTCCCCCATGAGCATGGGCGCAGTCCTCAATTACGATCAGGTTGTGCTTTTGTGCCACGGCCATAATCGCATCAAGGTCAGCAATAGTCGCGCCGAGATGCACGGGGATAATCGCACGCGTACGATCCGTGATAATTGACTCAAGCGCTTCAGCGTCTAGGCAAAACGTTTTAGGGTCAATATCGCAGATAATCGGCACAGCTCCCACACTCATGGGCGCCCACGCTGTTGCCGCAAAGGTTATCGAAGGAACAATTACTTCATCACCCCAACCAATTCCTGCGGCTAAGAGCGCAGTTGTCATCGTAATGGTGCCGTTGGCGCAGGAAATTGCATAAGCTGCGTCGTGCATCTCGGCAAAATCGGCGGCAAAGCGAGCCGCGTGGGGCGCAGGTTCAGGGTAGCCACCATAAACACCAGAGCGCACCACCTCAATAAGTGCCTGCTCCTCGCGCTCGTCACGCACTGGCCACGTCGGAATCGTGGGCGAAATCGGTTGTCCACCTAAGAGGGCCAATTTTTCCGGCATGATCAACACCTTTTCTCTAAAATGCAAACGGCATAGAATATAGAACTTTATGCTTCCAATTGAATATGATAACCATAGAGAAAGAAGTCCGCTATGTCCGCCCTTCAAGCAGGTGTTTCACGGAGAACCATTTCGCCACCAACTGGAATCTATTTGATGGGCTATGGCAACCGGATACAAGGCAATATCGGTATCCACGATGAATTATTTGTAACGACCGTTGTTTTTGATAATGGTAGTTCCCGCGCTGCCCTGCTCACAATTGATCACACGTTTATTAATTCGTTGATTGTCCAGCAAGTTCAAACGCAGATTACCCACAAAACCGGACTAGCAGCCGAATCCATATTTCTTTGCTGCTCACACACTCATGCGAGCCCAATCGGTTATGCCGATGAATATTCCAGTCCTGAAGATCGTAACTACATAACTTATTTGGTCAATCAGTTAGTCGGCAGTGTTGTTGATGCTATATCAAATCTACAACCGGTCACAATTGCAACGGCCACCGACTTCGCTCAAATTAATATCAACAGGCGAGAGCGTCAACCTGATGGTTCGATCATCATCGGCAACAATCCTGATGGGCCAGTGGATTCAAGCGTACAGGTTGTACAAATCGTTTCGCAGACCAACAAACCTGTCGCGACGCTTGTCAATTATGCCTGCCATCCAGTGGTGATGGGGCCACTCAATCGTTATGCATCTGCTGATTGGGTAGGCGCTATGCGCCGTCATGTTGAATCCAAATTAGAGGGCCTGTGTCTATTTATACAGGGAGCAACCGCTGATGTGAATCCACGCAAAATGCGATGGACAGTCGATAGCTGGGATGAAGTCGATGAGCAAGGAAAAACAGTAGCCCAAGCTGTTTTACGCGCGAGTTCACAATTAGAGTCTCTTGATGTTGGTTATATCGGTGCGCAACAGACCAACCTATGGTTGCGGCTAATGCCTGCTCATGACTATGGTGCTGCTTTGCGCACGTTCTTGCCGGCGGGTCTCTCGGACGATGAAATTCGCGCTAAGCTCCGTGAAATATTTCCATGGCACGTCAGTCTCGAAAATCGTGTTGATGGCGTATATTCGCCGATTCACGTTGGATGCCTCCAAATAGGCACGTGGTCTGTTGCTACAGTGGGAACTGAACCCTTCACCGAAACAGGCTTAACAGTTAAGGCAGCCTCTGCGAGAAAAGTTACATTTTTTGCAGGATATACCAACGGATGTAACAGCTATTTACCGGTCGCGAGTGCTTATCTGGAAGGTGGTTATGAAGTCGAAACTGCGCCGCTATTTTATGGGCTACCCGCAGGTTTTGCACAGGGAAGCGCTGAAGATGTCAGCGAAGCACTCATTAAAATGCTCAACAGGTAAAATGACGCTGACTGTCTGCTATTTTTAATGGACTGATGTGGTTTGGTCACAGGCGGCATAATGATAACCATTCCATTGCTGAAAGTGACCAACTATGCCTTCAACACACTCTCGTCAAGCCTTATCCCAGATTGCAGTGATTACATTTTTTACGTTTGCTGCGCGAGGGTTTGTTCTTCCTTTTGTGAATATCTATTTGAAATCAACAGGATTTACGGCTACTCAAATCGGTTTGCTTATCAGCGTCAGCGCGCTGATTCAGCTCTTAGTAACCCCACTCTTTCACACAATTGCTGACCAGACTCATAAACACCGCCGTTTATATTATGGTCTTCTGATTTCGAATGCCTTAGCCTTGATGGGTATTGTCTCACAAGTCAGCCCCTATTTTCTCGGTGGGTCCATTATTGTACGGGACTCATCCGATACGCCGAGCGCATCTCTATTATCTCAGCTCACCATTACATGGCTAGACCAACAAAAGCGAGCGATTTATGGACGCTTACGAGCATGGGGGTCATTCGGGTGGGCGGTTGCAACCTTAATCAGCGGGCGTATCTTTGAGATTGGCGGTTATCAACTATTATTTATTCTGGCTGCCGTTTTCAACCTCATCATTTTGCCATTCGTGCGTGTCTTGCCCTCGCACACCTCTATTCGTGAAGCAAAGCAAACTACCGTATCATCACGATCTAAGGTATTTTATCTTTACTTACTAGCTGTGTTTTTGTTTTATGTAGGTGCTAACGCGATTGCTGCTTTCAGCTTCATCTATTTCAAAGAAAATCTGGGTGCGAGTACCGAGGTAATCGGCATCATTTCCTCGGTATCTGCATTAGCTGAAATCCCCTCAATGATTTTGATTGATCGTCTGCTCCGTCGAGCGAGTATTCGTACCACATTAGCCATTGGGGCAGCAGGTCAAGCTCTATTGTGGATCGGCTACACCTTACTTACGGGGTCTTCGCTGCTTATTCCGCTGATGATGATCAGGGGAACCTTTTATACATTCTACAATGTTTCAGCAACACTACTTGTTTCGCGTATAAGTCACCCGGCTAATGTCGCGACTAACCAAGCTATTGCCCAAGTCACTGTTCCGGCAATGGCAGTGCTGCTGACAGGCTCTATAAGCGGTTGGTTGTTTGACCATGCAGGGCCGCATTTCTTATTCCAAGCTGCGGCATGTACAGGTTTACTAGCCGCTATCCTAGTGCTGCTTATGCGGCAGCAGATTGCAGCAGAAATCAACAGGGTGCACAAACTACGTGAGGCTACCGAGACCGCCTAAATCATTTACTTCAATGCGCCACGTGTAAGACCCTGAATAAACTGACGAGAGAACACAATATAGAGAAGAAGTACCGGAATCATCGCCAACACGAGGGCAGCTAGAAGAGCTGTCCAATCGGTCTTATACTGCCCCGCAAATTCTGAAAGCCCGAGCGTAACCGTTCTTACATTGCCGCCGGGCGCAAGCGTCAAGGGAAACCACAAATCATTCCAAATGGGCAGCATATTGAAAACCAGCACGGTCGCCAACGCGGGACGGACAAGTGGAATAATAAAAGAGAACAATATTCGATATTCACTTGCTCCATCTACTCTCGCCGCATCTTTGAGTTCGACGGGAACTTGCCTCATAAATTCTGTCATGATGAATACGGCAATTGGCAGGCCCGATGCTGTGTAAACCAGTATCAGAGCCCACTGCGTATTATAAACACCCAACGTGTTCATGAGTCGAATGAGACTTACTGTTCCCAAGCGGATCGGAATCATGATCCCGATAGCCATGTATAACCCTAGTAAGCGATTGCCCTTGAATTCATATTCAGATAACGCAAATGAAGCCATTGAACCAAGCAGGAGTATTAAGAAAAGGGACAAAACGGTTACAAACAGACTATTCCCAAAATAAGTGAATATTGAAGCTCGTGCCAGAACCTGTTCGTAACCTTTTGTGGAGAACAAGTTAACAACATGGAAACCACCATCGAAAGAAAACCAAATCGGCGGCGTGTAGGGAACTTTGAATAAATCCTTTCGATCCTTAAACGAATTCATAAGAATAAGAACCGTGGGAAACAAGGCCAAAACAGAATATCCAATCAAAATCACATGAGGTAGTAGCTGCGCAATCCGGTATCCCCAATCAACAAATATTTTCTGCGGCTTGGATGTGGGCAGTGATTGAACGGAAGAAGTCATTTGTGTCACCTTACATTACTACTAGTCTCGAACAAGGCGCCGCTGAACAACGAACAGGTATAGAATGACACCCGTCAAAATAATGAGAAACATCATTGTTGCAATGGTTGTTCCCATCGATTGATTAGGGAGTTGTCCAGCAGCACCAAATGTCACACGATAAAAAAATGTCCCTAATAAATCCGTTCGGAAGTCCGGGCCAGCCTGACTACCTTGCATCACATACACATTATCGAACGCGCTAAAATTTCCAACAAATGTCAAAATGGTTACGATACCGGCAGTCGGCAAAATGAGTGGGAATTTGATATTCCAGAACACCCTCCAAGGGCTTGCGCCGTCGACACGCGCGGCATCGATCAGTTCACCGTCAATACCCAGTAATGCGGATAAAAACAAAATCATCGGTAAACCCACATACTGCCATACCCCAACCAAAGCAACGACAGTAAGCGCAAGGTCTGGTGAGCCAAGCCAGCCTTCTTTGGGAATAGAACCTGCTAACCCTAGCCCTTTAAAAATATTGTTGACGACACCCCACAGCGGATTAAGCATAAGTGTCCATATCCAGCCAATAATTACGATTGATAATGTGGTGGGGGTAAAAAGAATGGTGCGGTAAATGGCTGCACCTTTTAAGTTTCTACTTGTGAGGAGCGTCGCTAATAGTAGTGCAACGGGGTTTTGAACAGCCATAAAGATTGCGAAGAAACGGATGTTATTGCCAATAGCATTCCAAAGCCGTTCGTCATAATTAGTAGTATTGGGGTCAGTTAGCAGGCGGTTGAAATTATCAAAACCTACAAACGTTTCTGTAGTGGTTGTAACGCCGTTGGCGGTGGAAACTTCTAAATCAAAAAAACTGGCGCGCAAAGAATCGAGTAACGGCCATGTCAAAAATAATGAATATATGATAACTGCTGGACCCAAAAAAACTAATAAGTGATGCCATCGAGCGCGTCGTGTCGAACCCATAAAATATTCCCAACATTGTAATTTTCGATGAATATAAGGATTGGTGGCAAAACTTTCGTACTTGCCACCATCTGCAACGATACCGCGTAAATTAACGACCAGCGTTAATTTACTTGGTCATCGGCTTGTACCATTCATCCAACCCATCTTGAATGATCTTAGCAACTTCTTCTGGAGTCTTCTTACCTTGAACCATCAGGTAAATGTTATCGGCTGAAGTGGTGTTACCAGCAGGTTCGCCGCGTGACAGGAATTGATCAAATAGGCGAATGGTTGAACTACATTCTTTGCGCCAAGACACAAATTCTGCCGCCAACGGATCCTTCACTTCAATCGGGTGATCTGACAATGAGAAGAAGCCGGGTTGATTATCAGAATATGCCTGAGCAAATTCAGCTGTTGTAAGCCAGTTCAGGAATATCTTAGCTTCTTCAGGATGTGCAGACTTGCTATTCATACCTACTGCAATATCTACATGGTCACTAATTGAGCATTCAGTCGCACCATCAGGCGTATAGGGTTTGAAAGCACCCATTTCAAAGTCTGCTTGCGATTCAAACAGCGGTATTTCCCATGAACCAGAGGGGTAAATTGCGGCTTGTCCCAAGGGGAACAACTGTTGCGCATCGGCATAGCCAATTGATTCGTGACCTTCTGGTAGATAATCCTTCCAGCGAGCCACAGTTGTTAAGGCAGCCACAAATCCGGGATCAGTCAGTTTCATGGTTCCATCAATGAGGGCTAGGCGAGCTTTTTCGCCACCAGCAAAGTTCGGCCACATGTTATTGAAACCCATTGTCTGAGTGGTCCACGCATCTTTTGTGGTGATGTCCAACGGGGTAATACCTGCGGCTTTGATCTTATCCAGCACCGCAAAGAATTCGCTTTCGGTCTTTGGTACTTCAACGCCGACTTCTTTGAAAATATCCTTGTTGTAAATAAAGCCGTGGATCACTGATGCCATAGGCACGCAGTAAGTTGCGCTCTTGTCATCGGTTGACCATGCACCTTTAGCAACATCACTGAAATGGCTGAGACCTTCGATGTCTTTGATGTCTGCCAAACCGCCGGCTTGATAAAGGAGCAAGGCACGGTCAAAGGGACGGCAGGTAATGAGATCAGGGCCGGTTCCTGCTGCAACCGCATTGGTCATCACACTGTCGTATTCTGTGTTCAGCGTTGGCTCAAACTTGACATCAATGTTCGGGTTAGCCGCTTCAAATATAGCCAGAATTTTGTCCCACGCTTCAACATCTTCGGTACGCCAACTACCCATTACAAGCTCTACCTTATCCTGTGCACGTACTGCCACCATCGACAGCACAAGCATCAGAAACGTACACATCAAAACAACTTTTTTCATGAGCCTCTCTCCTTAAAGTTTTTTCCGGTTGCACAAAGAACATCAGTCACTATTTATGCAGTTGTCGCACAAATGAGAACTTGCTTAATGTTTAACAAATTTTCGTGATAATGTAAAGTAGCCCACGTTACTAGAATTGGCGATAGAATGTTGGATATTATCTCCAACTCACTACAAACAAGGGAAAATAATGGCAAATTTTGTGGAGAATTACCTTACAAATGTGATTGCAGTACTGCAAACCATTCAGCAAGAATCGCAAGCCGCGATTCATCAAGCGGCAGAAGCAGTTGCAGACGCAATCCAGAATAATGGCATGTTTGTTTTGTTTGGAAGCGGTCATTCTGCCCTAATTGCGAAAGATGCGGCCTATAGAGCTGGCGGACTCGCCCCCGTTATGGTCATCGATGATATTGCTGATGGCGATACAGAACGAATGGAAGGATTAGCAAAATACATTTTCGCGCGATATGAACTGCGCCCAGCAAGTGTACTGGCAGTGATCTCCAATTCCGGTATCAACCCTGTTCCTATTGAAATGGCGATGATCGCTAAATCCGGCGGATTTAAAGTGATTGCGATTACATCTCTAACTCACAGCCAATCTGTAGCTTCGCGTCATTCCAGCGGAAAGAAACTATCCGATATAGCGGACATCGTTATTGACACTCATGGTGCAACAGGCGACGCTTCCGTTGAATTACCCGGCAGTACATATAAAGTGGGCGCAACCTCGACTATTGCAGGTTCGGCGATACTTCAGTCCATCACAGTACAAGCGGCAACACTACTTGCAGAACGCGGTATTCAACCACCCATTTTTGTCAGCGGAAACGTTCCAGATAGTGCTGAGCATAACGCAGCTCTATTAGAACGTTATCGTCCGTACATGGCACGCTATCAAATGGCAAAGCTCCCACCAATTGTAGATACCAATCAGCAGTAAGCCGACAGTTGGCCGACAAAATACGCTTACGCTTTAGAAGTTGACAGTGCCAAATGGAAACAACGTGTTTACATTTTCATGCGTTAATTTTCCACCGTACTCACAACGTTCAAATGCTTCTATATAGTGAATGTTGTTCCAAACTTCTAATGGAAACTTGGGTTTGAGTTCAGGAAGGAATTCGTCCATATTCACTGGATTTGACCATTTTGCCTTCAACCATGCTAACCGTTCATCGGCTTGTTTAGGTACTTCATCAAGATACCCTTCGATAAATGGAAGCCACTCGAAAACTTGGGACTCGTGAAACGCCAAGGCTTGCATTTTCCGGTCAATAACCTCAGTAATATCCACAACGACTTCGGGGACAAAAGGATATGGTTTTTTAAAACGATCCTGATGGTAAACAATCACGGGATTAGATTCTAAGCGCGGGGTAAACGGCACAATATTTGGCACACAAATTAGATATGCCGCATCTTGAACAATTAATGACGTATTCCGATGATCGGCATGATAGTCATTTGGGCGATGGGTGATAACCAAATTGGCTTTCACCTCGCGAATAATCTGAATTACTTTTCTTCTATTTTCAACTGTCGGTTGTAACTCACCGTCGTGATTGTCTAACACAAAGTAATTTATACCTAAAAATTCGGCAACTGATTGACTTTCCCCACGTCGCCGTTGGGCTAACGCCCCACCACCCTGCGTTTGATGTCCAGCATCACCGTTGGTCATTGATAAATAATTAACCGTGTGACCCAGTTGAAGATACTTTATAGCGGTACCACCAAACTGTATATCTGCGTCATCAGGATGAGCGCCGATAAAAAGAACGCTTAACTTATTTCCATTTTCTTTGTTTGGGATAACACCCATCATGACACCATTTTTCTATTATTAAAATTCAGGCCGCACAGGGTTAGTCAAATATAACTTACTGGAAAAGGCCATTCAAATTGAACCAACCTTCTCGTGTGCATATCGATACAAAACCTCTCCGGCACGCGGAACAAAAAGAATACCTTCATTTTCGCGATTCTGGAAACTCTGTAGATCGACCTTTGCGGGATCCAAATAACCGAGGTTCAACCTCGCACAATCTTCAGCAGAGACCTTACTTGCCAATATAACACTCACATTGGGATTTTCGACACCGTTTTGCATCACCCCAGAACCACGCACATGGGTACTGTGTGCCAACACCCCAAGCGGAATATGTTTAAATCGCTCCCAATCATTGAGGAAATAGGGGAGAGTATGATAACCAATATCATATATATACTTACCGTGAACATGGCTGACCTCATCAAGATGAGGAGCGTAGATAATGACTTCCCCACCCAAGGCCATCGCAGGTTCTAGTTTGTACATTGCCTTAGCAGCAGTCCACAATTCATCATACATGGTCGGTGCCCATGACAATACTTGCTGGAAAGGACGTTCGCACCACTGTATATTGCGATCTGCCGAGAGATCAGCCGCCGAGTCCCATGTTTCAAACATATCGCCAATAAACATGCCAGCGAGTTCATGACCATCAACCACAAGAGCGATCATCGTCACCGGGGTCTGTAAGCGCCGTGCCGCAGCATGGATCATAGCCCGTACAGGTGTCTCTTTAAGTCCAATCGTTCCCACCACGCCTGCCAGTGCTCCCAACCAATGGGTTGCATTGATCATTTCTGATCCAGAAATACCCGGAAACAAATATTTGGCTCCCCCTGAAAACCCGACAACTTCATGCGGAAAAGTGGGGCCAATAATCACCAATTGATCGTAATCCAGCACTGCCCTATTAAGCCGGATATCTATCGACTCAGGGAGTGAAGAATGCCAACTTTTGCCCGCAATCGTTTTGATTTCATCGGCTTCCATTATCCCAAGACTAATGAGTGTATTAGAATCATCCCAAGTATGGTTAAGCAATCCGACGTGTTGATAAATGGTTGACCGTTCGTCTGCGGTAATGCCAACCAACCTCAGAAGGCTTTCTTCTGATAGTGCTGGATGTGTTCCCAATGCCACCATAAAATCAAGCTGGCGAGCGTCGTGCAGAAGTTTTACCACACTACGAAACAGCACAGGCAAAGGTAAAGAGCGGGTATGATCTGGAATTAGTACAAGCACCTTTTGTTTTGCGAATTTGCCTTGAAGACCCTGTGCGAGAGTATCCTGAATTGTGTCGGCGCTTAACAAGCCAGCTTGGGCAACCGCCTGTGCAGTAATCATGATGGCGCTCCTTGTGACCGGATATGTACTATTGGTCTGATAACCATAATCAAGTGGCTTGAATATAGCACCGACAAATTCAAAATGGAACTCATCCAAAGGTATCCGAGGATAATTGCAGGGAAACAGCAGCACGCCACTCAGTTCAACAGGAGGTGTTGAGCAAGTTGTGCTGATACTTTTCCAGTATCAGCACGACCAATATATAAATAGTGCTATCAATGACTCAAATGAGTCATATATCTTTCACGACCGAAATATAAAATTACTCCCTACCGCGGTTCAAACTCATCGGTCGACAAATGCGACGCACATCACACTTTGTGACTCACTAAAAGACATTCTTTAAGTGCGTCACATACATAGGCAATTTTTTCCTCTGTCATATCCATGCCGCACGGAAGGTTTATGCCATAAGGACTAATACTGTAACTCACGGGGTTACGATCTTTTGCGCCCTGTGCTTGTGGAGTATCTGCATAAGCTGGAATGGCGCTTAAGGGGTAAAAAAATGGTCGAGTATCGATATCGCGCTTTGCCAGCGCAGCCCCAAGTGTTTCCTTATCAAATCCAAACTTGCTGTCTACTATTGCGGTTACCATCCAATAGACGTTGGTTGTATCGGGTGCTTCATAGTTGAGGGTTATTCCTGCAATACCCGACAATTGTTCTTCATAATTGGCGAATATGGTTCGCTTGCGTTCCACAAGCTCATCAATTCGTTCTAGCTGCGCAAGACCGAGCGCGGCTTGCATACTGCTCATCTTATATTTATAGGCAACCTCATGGTTCCAAAACAATTTATCACCGGGGCGGCGACCATGATCACGATAGAACAATACCCGTTCGTAAAGCGTATCATTATTCGTAATGAGCATACCGCCCTCGCCCGTTGTCAATGTTTTAGATCCATGAAAACTAAAAACACCAACTTCACCCAAACTTCCAGCCTTATGTCCTTTATAAGATGCACCGACAGCTTCCGCTGCATCTTCAATGATGGCGATGCTGTGTTGGTTTGCAATCGTCCGAATAGCATCCATATCCGGTACGTTGCCATACAAATCAACGGTAATCACTGCCTTTGTGCGCGGCGTAATACATTTTTCGAAAGACTCCGCCGATAAACACCATGTTTTCGTGTCGACGTCAGCAAAAATGGGTGTCGCCCCGACATAACTTATTGGTGCAGATGAAGCGATCCATGTCAACTCTGGAACAATGACTTCATCACCTTCATGAATATTGAGCGCAAGTAATGCCAAATGAATCGCGGCTGTGCATGACGGCAGCGCCACCGCGAACTTAACACCGTGATAAGCAGCAAACGCATCCTCAAACCGTTTATTAAATACGTTGGCATTACCGTACCAAGCGTTGGTCACAGCATCCGTAACGTAGTCAATTTCTTTCTGCGTGATGGATGGTCCGGATACATAAATATGTTCTTGCATTTATTCATTAGTCCTTTATGCATCGCAGATAACCATCGGGGGCGACGGTAAGCAGGAGCTTGTCGGAGGCAACACTATCAATTTCAAAGCGATCATTCGTTTTGAGAAATTCCCACACTGCGGTCTTAGGATTATTGCCTTTACCCCAAAGGCGGTCACCTAAAAGTTCATCTGGTATATCTTCAATCAAAGTATCGAAGACAACCACGTAACTACCTTGCTTAACGAAAGGGGAATACATCTCCAATTCCTTCAATACATGTTCATGAGTATGATTGGAGTCTAGAACCACGAGCGCCTTTTTACTATTGCTAGCGAATTCCTTAACCTTTTGGACAGTCTCCGTATCCACAGAAGAGCCTTCTACAAGGGAAATCCGTTTTGACATTGGATGATTTTCAATTTCGGTGCGGTTATGCGCTCGAATATCAATATCTACACCAATGACTCGCCCTTCTCCACCCAACAAGTCCAGCATAGAAGCATAAAATATGAGTGAGCCGCCATGTGCGACGCCCGTTTCGATAATAAGGTCAGGTTGAACTTTCCAGATGATCTCCTGCATGGCGACCATATCTTGCGGAAGTTGAATAATCGGTCGTCCCATCCACGTAAAATTGTAACTATACTTATAGCGTGTCATCTCACGGAGTAAGATACGGCTTAGCCCTTGTAAATCATGATCATTACCTAGTCGTTCAATGTTTTGCCGAACCTCGGCAAAAAATTCATCAATTTTGTTCATTGGTTGAGAAACTCCTTCCAGTAGATAGATGGGGAAGCAATGACATTTCGACCTTCTCTACCGACATTAGCAACCAGATCAAGAGCAGAAACATAAGGGTTAAACTCCCCATATAATTGGGGATAAGGTTGTTTTTGATACTCCATATATTCTACTCGAACATGATGCTCCTCGAATATTGAGTGTTCAAGATAATCTTTCGCACCGTGTCCTGTAATATAGACATCGCCTCCGACATGCTCCACGATATCCAGCACGCGCTTACTGCTATGACCACCAATGCCTAAAGTCGATGACACCATAAATTCTGTACTTTCGGTCAAATCAAAGTAATTACAAAGTGCCTGTGTACTAGCCGTTGAAATATCCGCAATGGTCTTAAGTGGACGGTCGTAAACAGTTTGCACTAACGTGAGCATCTCACGTACGAACGGTGCGTCGCGATAAGTTTGCTCCAAAAATGCCAAATGATTAGCGCGCCAATCGCGGCGGTCGTCTGCTTTTACCTCACGGATTGTCTGCCCCAACACAACATTAACGGGGACAGTCAACCATTTGAACCCATCAGATGTCTTAATCTGAACTCGGTTCGTAAAACTGCCCTTCGAAAATTGAACATCATCATAGTAGATATAGATATCTGCCAGCTTGATCTGCTCAAGCATACCTACCCACGGGAAAAACATCGGTTGAGAAATGACAACCTTTTTCATTGTTGTAAAAACTTCTCCATCAAAACTACATCATGATAATGTTGTTTTTGATAAAAATGAGCTGTCATTAGCCCAACCTGCTTCCAGCCCGATTTCAAATAAAACCCAATCGCTCTTTTATTGGTTTCGAGCACCTTCAAAGTTAGCTTGCGAAGGTTAAACACATCGCGCACATATTGTTCCAACAAGAGTAATGACTCTGATGCAGAGCCATCGCCTCTGACTTTTGCATCCATGAAAATACCGAGTTCACCCGTGCCATGAATGAAATTCATTTCTCGAACCTGTACAAAGCCCAACACCTCAGCTGTATTGATACTAGCAACCACAAAAAAAACACTAGCCGGATCATCGAAAATGGTTCGTAACCATTGTTCCATGCGGGCAGTTGTATTGGCGCGAGGCAAAGACATCAGCAAATATTGAGCTTCAATATCATTACGTAAGTTGTGGAGGAAGACTGAATCTGCATCAGTCGGAGCACGCAACGTCACCAGAGAACCGCTTATCATATCTTTGCTCCCTACAGGAAAAAATAAGAGTGATGGCGTTCACTCCATACCGAAATTGCGTCAATCGTTGCAACTGCTTTACGTGGATTTAGACCAACATAAATGGTTTCAATATCTTCAGGCAAATCCTTTGGCGCAATTACCGGTATATCAAGTATCTTTTCGTTTTGCTTATAGGGATTCTGATCTATAAAGCAACGTACTCGTGATAAGTTCGTCAAACAGGTCGCGATATAAGTACCATAAAATCCGGCTCCATAAATGGCAACAGGTTTATCGGGATGCTTAGTTTCAAATGCTTGCACCTGCTCGATAACATTGAGCCAATATTCACTTATTTGATTCACCTGCTGAGATAATCGAGACGACTCTACGACCCGATAAGCTGATGGTGGTGTTTTTTGGGCGGTAACAATGAAAGCAGAGTCATGGGTGGTCTTATCAATTTCAATGACAGACAATTGACTCCTCTCAAGCAAGTAATGCAGGGACTCTTCTGAAAAGTGGTTGACATGATCCACCACTACAAAATCACCGGTATTGGCATATACATTGGGAACAATGAAGTAAAAAACACCACCCGGTTTTAGAACCCGTGCAACATTTTTCACACTTTCTTGTAGTTCAGCGACATGCTCTAAAACGTAAAATGAGATAACTAGATCAAAATTCTCATCCCATGTTTCAGGAAGTGTGTATGTCGCCCATTGATCAGGTGTAGCAAACTTCTCCCAAAACGGCACGTAAGCTTGGCTAACATCAAAGAGTGAATAGGCAATGTCGGGACGACGCAGAGCTAAGCGGCGTAAAGTTGTCCCTTTGCCGCTCCCAAAATCAAGTATCTTAGCGTTTGGGGAGATGGTTTGCTTTTTAAGCAGTGTCTCAAGCTGAAAATCGGCACGGAACGCTTTTTGCCCATCAATGGATTGATAAAGCTGATCTTCGTCGTCACTGTCCGTTAGGATATTGTAGCCCGTATCGTAGTACGATTCTAGATCATCGAATGGCGGCGTTTCTAAATGTCCACAGGTTTCACAAAAATAAACCTGTGTAGGGATGGCAACTATATCTGCATTCGATGTAACCGATATATTCCGCGGAGACACATATATCGGTTCACCCAGTTTCTGGTTACAAATATTACAGTATTGAAGCGTCGTCATCAGTCAACAACAAGTTCTGGATGAATATCAGCGAATTTGACCCCAGCGGCAAAAGAGCCTTTCCAACCAATTTTTACCCCTGTGGGTTCCGTAAAAGTGAAGTAGCGTGTCTGCATCGTCCAACGAGAGCGTTTACCAACATTGACTCCCGAAGCGTGGAGCGTCAAGAAATCAATAATGACCAAATCGCCCGGATTCGTGAGCGGTGCTACTTGAGGATAACTAGCAACCAAAGCCTCTTCATTTTCGAGTACTAATGCATAGGCAGCAGTTTTCTCGGGGTTACGGGGGTCCTTGGTATGAACGCGCACCAAGCCTTTTTTGTGTGATCCCAAACAGAAAATAACAGGGCCGATGTCTTGCGTAACAGGGACTAAGGAACTCCAAAAAACCAATCCATCTAAACTTCGCAGTTGCGAGGGATATTCTTGATGCCACACAGCGCGGAATTTTTCTTCATTGGGATTATCAATACGAATGCCATAACCGCCCGCTGCAATACCCGGTAAATCTGTATCCCGCAATTGGCAAGTTAGTAAATCGTGGCGTTCGTTGGAGACTAGTCGAATAAAAGCAGGAATCTGCTTAACAGCATCATAAATCTCACCACCTATTGAACGGTTAATTGCAATAATTTCTTGATAACCATTGTCAAAGGTTTCAGGCGAAAAAGGCGCTTGTGTGATGGAAAGACCATATTTTTGGATAATGATTCGGATGATGCCGTGAATTGCCCGTTGAATTGGCTCAATTTCACTCTTAAGGTCATAGAAATCCTTGACAACCAGTACACCATCTTCATTAAATGATTTAACCTGTTCGGACGTTAGCAATGACATGTCGCTCATGTGCACGCTCCTTAAAATTTTAGTTTCGACGTTTATTGCAGTCTAGCATAGTTCCGGTCGTTGTCTGACATAAGCGTAACTGGCAGGGGCCATTTGATCTGAAGCGCCTCGTCGTCCCATCGAATACCCCGCCCCGCCGTTGGTTGATAGAATGTCCCCATCTGATAGAAAACTTCACTGTCATCCATAAGTGTTTGAAAGCCATGTGCCAATCCCTTGGGGATGTACAGCATAAGCCTATTTTGGGCGGACAATTCAACCCCAAACCACTGGCGAAATGTCAATGAATCAGTTCGTAGATCAATGATGACATCGTAAATCGCTCCCATCGTGCAGCGAACCAATTTGGTCTCTTCATAGGGTTCGACTTGGTAATGCATCCCGCGCAGTGTTCCCGCTTTTTTATTAAAAGAGATATTGCATTGAGCGATGCAAGGATTTAAATCCCGCACTTCAAACTCATGTTGGTCAAAGGTACGCGCAAAAAATCCGCGTTCATCTTCAATGAGGTTTGGTTCAATAACAAATGCACCAGACAATGGTGTTTCTCTGAAAATCATCACAACACCTGAATATCAGGAATGGGGATAATGAACTTTCCACCTTGTTCACGATACGCTGATTGCTGCTGTAGGATTTCCTCAGCGAAATTCCATGTTAGTAACAGGACACACTCAGGTGTCGTTTCCAACAATTTTTCCGGTGCATAAATTGGGAGATGCGTACCCGGCGTGAAATAGCCTTGTTTATGTGTACTCCGATCCACAACATAATCCAAGAGTTGATTATCAATCTCAAAGTAGTTGAGTAAGGTACTGCCTTTGGCGGATGCTCCATAAGCTGCGATATGGTTACCTTTTGATTTCAAATCTTTTAGGAAAACTTGAAGCCGCGTTTTGAGAGACTCGACCTGCTGACCAAAATTCTGATAAAACTCAAAATTCCCTACCCCCCAAACTGATTCTTCTGCCAAAAGGGATTTAACGGATACTTTTCTTTCCACACCCGAACCTGTTTTGCCAGCAAATATTCTTAACGAACCACCGTGAATGGCTTGCAATTCAACGTCATAGATCATTAACCCATGCCGTTGAAACAATTTATCAAGTGCAGTGAGTGAGAAATAACACAAGTGCTCATGGTATATTGTGTCGAACTCATTGTGGTCAATGAATGGTTTGATGTATGGTGCTTCAATAATCACCGTGCCGTTATCACGGAGTATAATTTCGAGACCTTTTACGAACCCGTTCAAATCCGCAACATGGGCTAATACATTATGGCAATGCACGATGTCAGCGAACTGTCCATTGTTTTGCAATTTTTGAGCTAGCTCTGTACCGAAAAACTCACAGATTGTTTCTATCCCACGCTGTTCTTGGGCTACCTTCGCAATATTTGATGCTGGTTCAATTCCCAAGACCGGAATATTTTTCTCCTTGTAGTATTGAAGGAGATAGCCATCATTACTCGCGATTTCTATCACTCGACTATTAGCAGTCAGATAATATTGTGGGATTACTTTGTTCACCAGTGCTTCGGCATGTTTGAGCATCGTATCCGAGAAAGAAGAAAAATATAGATACTCGCTGAATAGTTTCTCTGGTGGAACTGTTTCAGTAATTTGAACCAACGTACATTCAGGGCAAAATACCAGATCCAGAGGATAACGTTCTTCCGGCTGTTCCAATTGTTCCGACCGGAGCAGCGCATTCGCGAGGGGCGTTGTGCCTAATGACAAAATCAGTTGTAGGTTCTGGCAGCCGCATGACCGGCATGAAATGGTTGAGTTGCTCATATGGAATTGACCATGAATTGTTTATACCAAGCTATTGTTCTAAATAAGCCATCTTCGAGCGAAAAGGAAGGTTGCCAGCCCAGCGTATCACGGGCATGTGCGGCGCTCAGATATTGGTGCAAGATTTCATTACTGGCCTGATTGAGTATGTTCGGTTCCAGATTTGAGTCCATCAGTTTCAAAATATGGCCTACCAAGTCGATGACAGTCACTTGAATCTCATTGGAAAAGTTAAAGGCTTGACCATGTACAGAGGAGTCTTGTGCCATTTTTTCGACTAAAGTCGTGTAGGCTATGGCTCCATCCTCGACATAAAAGTAATCGCGAATTAATTTACCACTTGATCGGATTACGGGTGGTTGCCCCCGCAATACAGATCGAATTGTTCCGGGTACAATTCGATTCCAGTTAAGATCACCTCCGCCGTAAAAATTTCCACAACGCGTAATTGCAACCGGCAAACCATACGTAACGAAATAACTTTGTGCGATTAAATCTGCACAGGATTTGCTGACATCGTAAGGATGTTTACCTTGCAACGGGGTCGATTCGGTATACGGAAGTTGATCGTGATCACCATAGGCTTTGTCTGACGATGCCAGCACAATTTGTTTAACCGTAGGGCTATGCCTGCAAGCTTCGAGTAATGCCCACGTACCCGTTATATTGGTTTCAAAAGTGGAAATTGGATTACGATTCGCGATTCCTACGATGGTCTGGGCGGCAAGATGAATAACTGTATTCACCTCGTATTCGCCCAAGATTCGCTCGAGCAGCACCTGATCGGTTACATCACCACGAACCACTTTCACACGATCAATTAAGTGATTTTGTACTAACTCACTTTGAGGAACCCAATCACGAACCAGACAAATTACATCTGCGCCAAGTTCAAGTAAGCGACGTACAAGCCAAGAACCTACAAGCCCTGTTGCTCCTGTAACAAATACAGATCGATCTTGCCAAAAAGGATTACTGTAAGCCACATCTACTCCCATATTTTCCACGGTGGATTGGCCTGCTGCCATAGGGATTCCAATAGTCGATAGTCCCGTAGGGTATCCATACACTGCCAAAAATCATCATGCTTATAAGCCATTAGCTGACCGACACCAGCCAATTTTTCTAATGTTATGGCCTCAAAATTGGTCGAATCACCTTCAAGATAATCAAATATTCCGGGTTCACAGACCAAAAAACCACCGTTAATCCAACCTTCGCCAATTTGCGGCTTTTCAACGAATTGTTTGACAGCTTCTCCCTCAAAGGCAATTCCGCCAAAGCGAGCCGGAGGGCGGACTGCCGACACCGTTGCCAGACGACCATGCGACCGATGAAAACGCAATAATGCCTGTAAGTCAATATTGCTGACCCCATCACCGTAAGTCACCATAAATGTTCCGTCTTGCAGCCATGGTTGCAGTCGTTTGACACGCCCGCCTGTTAACGTGTTTTGTCCAGTATCGATCAAATGAACCAGCCAATCTTCGCTTTCTTGATCATGGAACTCGGTTTTACCCGTACTCAGATTCACAGTCATATTTCGCGACAATGTGTAATAGTCTTGAAAGTATCGCTTAATGACATTTCCTTTATAACCGAGCGCAACGAAAAACTCTTTAAAACCATAGTGGGCATAATGTTTCATGATGTGCCATATAATCGGGTATCCCCCAATTTCAACCATTGGTTTTGGTTTCAGTTCGGTTTCTTCGGCTAAACGGGTTCCCAATCCGCCGGCAAGAATCACGACTTTAGGTGTGCAATCTGTCATAGCTTTTTACCTAAATCATCCCAATTTCTTTAATGCTTATTTCGCGAGTGCTCGTTGATTTTTGATTAAACGCATTAACATTTTTTCAACTCGACTATGATTGTCGAGCCATCGTCGCAGACCAGATGCGAGCGATTCAGGCATGAGGATATAAAGAATATTGAGAATCATCTTTATCGACAAAGGCCAACCTGTGTAGCGATGTACCAAACTAGCGGCGGCAGATATACCACTCAAACGCGATCTCAAGTTCGGTGCGCCAGTTTGGGACAGCTTGGCTAATATAAAAAATAACTGCCAATCCCATGTTAAGGTTCGCCACTGACTAATGTTTGGTGCAAACTGCTGAATATATAGTCGCAGCCCACGCCCTCTGCGTCCGACCGAATATTTATGTAAGGTTTCATCGACACCGACAATAACACCAAGCTGCACTGCCTTAAGCAGCAGCACCGTATCACCACCTGTGATATTTACCACAGGCATAAGGCTGTTCAGCATTTCACGACGAAAAATCCCATAAATATAGACATTTGGCATGGGCCAAGCAGTTAACAAATTATAAGTTCGCTGCCAGACGGAGGGATTTTCTAAATCAACAGGATAATTAATAGCCCTAGATTCCCCAGCTACCTCGTCAACCTCTACATGGAGGACGTGGCAGAGCGGACTATCAGGATGGGCCTGCAATTTTGCAACACACTTGCTTATAAAAGTAGGTTCCCACCAATCATCATGGGCAGTCCACACAAAATATTCACCTGTTGCGAGGGAGAAAACCCGCTCAAAGTTTGCACTAGCGCCAATGTTAGTTGAATTTCTATACAGCCGTATACGCGAATCGTTTGACTGATACTCTTGACAGATATTCCATGTATCATCTGTCGAATTATTGTCACAGATTATAAGTTCAAAGTTAGGGTAATCTTGTGCAAGGAGGGTATCAATGGCGCGTCTAACCAATCGCTCGGCATTATATATTGGCAAGCCTATACTCACGAATGGTTGATTTTGTGTCATAATCCATAAGGTCTTTTCATGAATTTCGTAACTAACATTTACATTATAGGCTGAAACAGGTTGATCAAACATTGAGTTTACATACTCATTTTGACAGTCACGCCGAATTCTGGCAACCCATTTTCAGCTAACATAATCTCTCAAGTTTGTATCGTTCGTCCATTGAACACCTATATTGATTCAAAATTCGCGACTGAAACCTCTTTTGCTGCAAAGTCCTTATTGATGCAATAAGCCTTTGAGCGCATTTTCGATGAAAGTACAAGCAATCCATGAATAGTAAACTCAATCTTCGTAGTTTTGCTTCAGATAGTTTGATCAATCTCGTTCAAATCATAGTCACTGTTTTGCTCGGGTTTGGTATTACATCTATTGTAGGGCGTACCTTGGGGACTGAGGGAAAAGGCATTTATGAGGTAGCCATCTTACTGCCGATTATGCTTCAATGGCTGTTTAATCTGGGCATTACGACCGCATCAACTTACTACGTTGCACACGGTGATCATGATGTTACCGGTGCAACACGTGGAAATATTTCATTGTCTTTTTGGATTAGTTTATTCGGATCAGTAGTCGGCCTTTTAATTGCTTACTTTGCGGGTTTTGCGGTTTTTCCGGGCATTCCGCGTGCCGTCCTGCTTTTGAGTTTGGCAGCACTGCCCTTCCTCTATTTTAGAATGAATTTAAATGCAATTTTACAAGGGCTACAAGATTTTAGGGCTTATAGCCTCGTCGAGATCATTCCTTCAATCGTCACATTCACATTACTTGTCATCTTGATGTTGGCTTCATCAGTTCAAGTTGCAGATGTCGTCGTGTTCTATTTACTAGGTAATGTGGTCGCTGCAATTGCTGTAATTGTCATCCTGAAGAGGCGCAGTCTTAGTTCACAGCCATTGTTTTCACTGCGAATAGACCGAACCTATCTGAAGCAAATGCTGAATTATGGTCTGAAGTCTCAGTTAAATATTATCAGCATCTATCTGTTACTACGTGTAGATGTACTGCTGATTAATCTGGTTGGCAACGGAGCAGCATCAGTTGGTATTTATTCAATTGCCGTTCTTTTTGCAGACCGGGTTTGGTTAGTAAGTGGATTTGCCAGCCGGATCATTTTGCCCCGAATCGCTGCTTCGGAAAGTGCTGAGTCCAATCGTACTGAACTCTCAATAACGATTACACGTTACACCTTCTGGTTTAGCGTGATGATTGCTGGCGGACTAGCTGTGTTAGGTGAATGGGTAATCGTTCTGATTTATGGGGAAGCTTTTGGACCCGCTATCCATGCTCTACTTGCCATCCTCCCCGGTGTAATACTATTCAATTTTGGCGTGATGCTTTCATCTGATATAGCTGGTCGTGGTCGACCCGACATCACTGCTAGACAGGCCGCCATCGCGTTTATTATTAATCTGGTCGCTAATTTGATCCTTATTCCACGATACGATTATGTAGGAGCGGCCTTAGCATCAAGCCTCGCTTATGCATATTATGGGATAGCCCATATCTATATCTTCAACCGAATGACGAATACTCGTTGGTGGCAATTGTTGTTACCTACTCAAAAAGATATCACCTATGCTAAGAAACTCACAACAATTTTGAGGAACCGGCTTAAGGTTTGACAATCCTATCAGTCTAAAAGATATTCAAAATCAGATAAGACCAAGTGGGGCTTTTGCTGTGTTGTGTCTATACTTGAAACTGCACTTCTAAGGAGCAGAACACCCATGACTTCATCCACATCTATTGTGAGACCCAGTAACTCGATGCGCCGATTTATAGACGTCAAAACACCGATGCGAGATGGAGTACATCTGTCGTCTGATATTGTTCTCCCATCCGGCGAAGGCCCTTTTCCGGCTATTCTTATGCGTACACCCTACGATAATAGCCAGCCCAACTATCTGGCATTTGGACGTTACTTTGCCCAACGCGGTTTTGCCTTTATCGTCCAAGATGTAAGAGGACGAGGCGATTCGGATGGCGAATGGATACCGTTCATGAACGAGATGTCAGACGGTTACGATACAGTCGAATGGATTGCGGCACAGCCGTGGTGTACAGGAAAAGTTGGCATGATGGGTGGTTCATATGCAGCCCATGTACAATGGATGGCAGCCAAAACTAATCCACCGCATTTGGCTGCACTATCTAGTACGGCGTCACCGGGGCGCTGGCTTGAGGATGGTCTACCTTACAGAAATGGCATTCTTTCATTAGAACTTTTTGCATGGTTTTATTTGACTCATGGTCGATCTATGCAATCGTCCATCGCCGCCTATGAAGGTGTCGGCGATGATCCTCTGGGCATGAATTGGGCACAAATTCTCCGCCAACTACCACTGAGTAAACTTGACGAATTAACGGGCTTTTACAGTCCCATGTGGCACGAATGGTTAGGCAAACCGGACTTAAGCGACTATTGGTATCAGGTTCGTATGGACGATGCCTTTAGCAAAATCAACCTTCCAACTCTGCACATCACCGGTTGGTTTGATGACTGCATGATTTCTACAATTTTTAATTATGAACAGATGCTTGCGCAGTCACCAGCAACAAATGACCAATATGTGGTCATTGGGCCATGGGATCATCATGGTACTCGTGAACCTCAACGCAAGCTATACGGCGAAGATTTTGGTGATGACGCGGTTGCAGATGTGCTGGATTTACAAAACCGATTTTTTGACCGTTACTTAAAAGATGGTGAGGTATTTGAGCAGTCAAAAGTCAACCTGTTTGTTCTGGGTGAAAATCGGTGGCGCAGCCAAGGCTCATGGACACTTTCTAATGCTAACATGACACCTTTTTATTTGGATGCAACCGCAAATGCCAAGACATTAGAGGGCGATGGCATTTTAAGTACAACATTTGCCATTGGCACCGTAAGTGACACCTACGTTTACTATCCGTCTAACCCTACTCCAGCTTGGATTAACCATGACGAAAAATGGTCGCCACAAGACCTGAGGCTTGACCAGCGCTTTGTGCAAATACGTGATGATGTTTTGGTCTTTACGAGCCAAAAGCTGGCACAACCGCTCGAAATTGCTGGAACGCCAACTGCCACAATCTATATTAGTTCAGACGCACCTGACACCGATTTTTATGTGACGCTGTGTGATGTGTATCCTGATAAACGCTCAATACGCATTGCATGGGGTGCACTGCGTACACGTTATCGCGAATCACTGCACGAGGCAAAACTGATGACACCCGGTGAAATCTATCCGGTTCGTATCGAGCTCGCGCCGATTGTGAATGTTTTCCAAGCGGGGCATCACATTCGGGTCGATATTCGAAGTGCAAATTTCCCTTTATACGACCGTAATCCCAACACGGGTCACACTATTGGAGAAGACGCGGAAATGAAACCGGCAGTTCAAAGCCTATACCACAGTGAACAATATCCGTCGTGCATATTGTTACCTGTCGTAAACAGGTGATTTGTCAATTATTTTCAAAACAAATAAAGCCACAGACGACTGTGGCTGCTCGGTTTATGATAACTAAACTTATTGCGAGGATTACAAACTTATGCTCAATCCGCACCAACTCGAAATTCTGCAAACCGTGGTCAATATCCTTATACCGCCTGATGATTACCCCGGCGGTTGGGAAAGCGGCGTTGGTGATTATTTATTACATCAATTTGAGGGTGATCTTAAGCCTGAACTTGCGACTTATCAGCAAGGTTTGCTAGCGATTGATACCGAAGCCAAAGCTGCGACAGGTCAATTCCTTGCCGAACTTAACCCACATGCTCAAGAAGCTTTTATGGCGACTATGGAGCATGGGCAGGTTCAAACATCTTGGCCGATTGATCCGGCAGCGTTTTTCGCGATGCTGGTCGAACATTGTGCAGAAGGATTCTACAGTGATCCGGACAACTATGGCAACCACGACGGTGCTGCTTGGAAAATGATTGGCTTCGAGGTGACAATATGAACGATCTAACTGAGGTAAACACGAAATACGATGCAATCGTAGTTGGTTCAGGAGCAGGTGGTGGTGTCGCAGCTGGAATATTGTCGGAGGCTGGTAAAAAAGTTCTGTTAATCGAACGAGGGCAAAAGCTGAGTTTTAAAGAAGTAGGGCGCGATCATTTACGCAACCAACGTTTGTCTCAATATGGGCATAATGCAGGCCCAGATATCGATGGCAACCCACGCACAGGTGAAGATGGACGCATTATTCGCCCACATGAAGGAGGTTACCAAAATAATGCTGCGACATTGGGCAGCGGAACAAGGGTATACGCGGGACAAGCGTGGCGATTCATGCCACAAGATTTTCAGATGGCAAGCATTTACGGTGTACCAGAAGGCAGCTCACTCGCGGACTGGCCAATCCGTTACGAAGACCTCATGCCTTACTACGAGAAGGCTGAATGGAACATCGGTGTGTGCGGCGATCATCAATTTATGACGCATTTGCCAGCCTACAACAAACCGTATCCAATGCCACCGCTTGAACTATCGCGAAAATCAACCATATTTCGTGAGGGGTTAAAGCGCTTGGGTTGGCAAGACCTCCCGCTTCCGCGCCTCATCAACTCCGTACCCTACAATGGTAGACCCGCGTGTGTTCACTGCCAACATTGTGTCGGATTTGCATGTCCGGTTGACGCCAAAAACGGCACACAAAACACGATGATTGAACGCGCACTGACCAGCGGTAATTGTACGCTCGTAACAGGCGTCATAGTTAGCGAATTAACGGTTAATAGTGCCGGACAGGTGACCGGCGTAAGGACCATAGATGACGCAGGACATACACAGGACTTCCAAGCATCAGTGGTGGTGTTAAGCGGTGGAGCGGTAGAAACGGCACGCCTATTACTCAACTCGACTACTCAACAAGAAGCAAATGGTATTGGCAACAACAGCGATCAGGTCGGGCGACATTTGCAAGGACACTATTACCCCGGCGGGCTTGGATTGTTTGAGCAAGATATTTACGACGGTTTTGGGCCGGGGGCGGCTATCGCAACCTGCCAATTTAATCATGGCAACGACGGTATTGTTGGTGGTGGTATGTTAGCTGACGATGACATTTTACTGCCCATCATTTTTTGGAAGCGCAGCTTGCCGCCCGATATTCCTAAGTGGGGCAAGGCCAACAAGCAATTTATGCGAGACAACTACCGGCGCGTTAGCGACCTCCGTGGCCCTGTTCAGGAAATTCCCAGTCCTGATGGACGCGTCACAATAGACAGGCAGGTACGTGATCGTTACGGTATTCCGGTGATACATCTCTCAGGCACAACTCATCCAGAGACACTCCGAACAGCGAGGTTTATGCGCGAACGGGCAAAGGAATGGCTGCAAGCCTCAGGAGCCATCAAAATCTGGAGCGCCGAACCTGAACTGTATTTATCCGGTGGGCAGCATCAAGCTGGAACCTGCCGGATGGGTGACGATCCTCAAAGCTCGGTGGTTGACCGTTGGTGCAAAGTTCATGGTCACGATAACTTATTTATTGCAGACGGTTCTGTACATGTGACGAACGGTGGCTTTAATCCGGTTTTAACTATTATGGCGCTGGCATGGCGTACGGCTGAGAATATCGCTAAGAATTGGTGATGGAGTGCCGCTTGGTGGGCACAATTACAGTGACAATTTGTGATTAACTTGTCGCGCCGGTTTTTATGAATCTAAAAGGAATATTTTTTATGGAAGCACTTGTTTTAGAAAAAGCACACGAACTCTCTTTACGTGACATTCAAATTCCTGAAACAGTTGGCGCGCATGATGTTAAGATTGCGCTGCATACGGTCGGTGTATGCGGCAGCGATGTTCATTATTATGATACGGGCGCAATCGGACAGTTTGTCGTGCGCGAACCGATGGTTTTAGGCCATGAAGCATCAGGTACAGTTATCGAAATTGGCTCAGCGGTTCAAAGGCTCAAAGTTGGTGATCGGGTTTGCATGGAACCGGGGATTCCTGATCCCAACAGCAAAGCGACACGCCTCGGTATCTATAACCTTGATCCGGCTGTACGCTTTTGGGCAACACCACCTGTTCATGGAGTATTGCGTCCAACCGTAGTGCATCCCGAAGCCTTTACATTCAAGTTACCTGACAACGTGAGCTTCGCCGAAGGGGCGATGGTCGAACCGTTAGCGGTTGGGATGCACGCGGCGAATAAAGCACAGATTAAGCCGGGTGATGTTGCGGTAGTTATGGGTGCGGGGCCAATCGGAATGTTGACGGTGCTAGCGGCATTAGCAGGTGGATGCAGCCGAGTGATTATTACTGATGTGCAGCAGCCAAAACTCGATTTAGCGGCGACGCTGGGTTCAGTGACACCCGTCAACATAGCGAAAGAAAGCCTTAAAGACGTGGTCATGAAACTTACTGACGGATGGGGCGCGGACATTGTTTTTGAAGCCAGCGGCAATACCAAAGCAGCAGCAGGTGTTTTCGATACATTGTGTCCGGCTGGGCGAGTGGTATTCATCGGTATCCCCGGCGCGCCCATTCCTTTTGATATTTCGGCAGCTCAAGTAAAAGAGGCGCGTATCGAGAATGTTTTCCGCTACGCCCACGTTTATCCACGCGCTATTGCCCTGATGGGCAGCGGTGCGCTGGATGTGAAGCCTTTGATTACCAACACATTTGGTTTTGAGGATAGCATTAAGGCATTTGATTTCGCCCTGCACATGCCGCCTGACCAAGTCAAAGTTCAGATCACCCTACCCCCAAATTAATGTGAACGAGGAGCATTTATCATGAAAGCAGCGCGCATCGAACGCCCCGGACAGAGTACAGTTGTAACCGCAGACGACCCAATGCCGGGAGCGGATGACGTTCTGATTAAAGTTCGCGCCGCCGGTATTTGCGGTACGGATTTGCATATATTTAAAGGGGAATACGAAGCCGAATATCCAATAATCCCCGGTCATGAATTTAGCGGTGAGGTAGCCGCTGTTGGGGCAAACGTCGTCAACTTTAAAGTCGGTGATCGCGTGACGGCTGACCCGAATATCCCCTGTAATCGCTGCTACTACTGCCAGCGTAACGAACCTAACCAATGTAAAAATCTACGGGCTATCGGTGTGACGCGCAGCGGAGCCTTCGCGGAATATGTGATCGCACCGGAAGGGAACGTGTTCAACATCGGTGATATTACTTATGGTGCTGCTGCCCTAATTGAACCGCTAGCATGTGTGGTTTGGGGTATCAAACGAGTCGATGTTCAAGCAGGAGACACAGCCTTGGTATTTGGCGCAGGGCCAATGGGTTTGTTAGTGGCGCAATCGCTGAAGCAGGCTGGCGCGCATAAGGTTGTGGTAACGGATGTTGTTCCATGGCGTTTGCAGATGGCAGAGCAATTGGGGGCGACGCACACAGTGATGGCAGACAATCATCAGACAGCCAAACTCAAGTCTATTGAAGCGGAAGGTTACGATATTGTGGTGGATGCGACCGGCATTCCAGCGGTACTCGAAGGAACTTTTCCTTTCGTTAAGCCGCGCGGAAAAGTCTGGGTGTTTGGTGTCACTCCTCAAGGGACAACTGTCAAGTTCCCATCCTATGAAGTGTTCCGCAAAGACCTACAAATTATTGGCAGCTTTGCCGTGAACCGGACTTTCCCGCAAAGCATCGCGCTCATTCAAAATGGCGCGATCAAGGTTGAACCCCTTATTTCACACCAACTACCGCTGGATGATTTCAGCAAGGGGTTAGAACTGGCTGAAAAAGACCCCAAGCGGGTGAAGGTACAATTTAATATTTAACCTCATCAGGTAAAAATCGAAAACGTTGCAAATGTTGCAGATGCAGTTGTTACAACGAATTTTGACGGCACTTCTTCGGGAGCGTTCTGCCAAAAATGCGAAATATGCTGCAAATACTGCAAATGCGGCGATTAGATTTTAGCTCTGTAGCCAGTCATCAGCTATCCCATGGGAGGCTTCGTACCCCGTCACCAGCCCACGTCCCAACCTAAAAGCTAAACATGCGGTACATGCAGCGAAAGCGGTAATGGCAAAGGGTGTTTGTGTGCTAGATTTGCCGACAAAATTTTAATATGCGCGGTCGGGATGAATCCCGCCTCTACAACACAGTGTAATCGATACTACGTGGGATAGGGTGACATTTTGGAAGAACATTTTGTAACTTTTCCGGGAGGTGGGCATTAACGATTTTGAGGGAGTGGGATTGTTAAGCGGGTTGGCTAAAGGTTGGAAAAACATTTGTCGGATTAACCAAAAATAAACTTAGCAAATATTACAATCTAGTGGAGCATCAACTGCACCTTACAGATAAAACTTCATATCAAACGAGGTTACTTTCAGCGAAATCGTAGCAATCCTCTGCATTTTAGGATAGTTTTATACGACACATGAATTTATTTAGATAAAAAGGAAATAACATGCGTCGATTACGAAATATTATGCTCGTCACACTGTTGATTTTGACGACGATGGGCAGTTGGTCAGTTTTGGCTCAAGACAAGCCTACCGTTGCCGTCATTACGCCCTATCTGGCACAACCCGGAACCCAATTCATGGTTGAAGCTTTCAAAGCTGCCGGCGAAGCGAAGGGTTGGACAGTTAATGTGATTGATACAGCGGGCGATGTGGCCGCCGTTATCAGCCGCATCGAAGATGCAGTTACTCAAAAAGTAGACGCGATTGTCATCAATGTTGATCCGGCTCAGGTCGCCGCTGGTTTACAGACCGCGAAAGATGCAAATATCCCGGTATTTGGGTTGGACGCCGGCAGCGATCCACTGCTTGTAACGAACGTGACCAGCAACGGCTACGCGATGGCTGCTGAAACATCGACCTATGTTATTGACCGGCTAAATGGCAAAGGCAATGTCGTCATGTTCGTTTTTGATGCTTATCCACCGGTGCAAAAACGAGGCATTATCGCGGACGCGATTTTTGCAAACAATCCTGACATTAAGATACTGGACCGCATCACCCCTGATGTAACCGATGGCGGTATAGCTGATTCACGGGCCAAGATGGAAGCAGTATTAGCAGCGAATCCCGAACCGGGAAGCATATCGGCTGTGTGGGCAGCTTGGGATCAACCAGCATTAGGCGCACTGCAAGCGATTAAAGATGCCGGTCGTGAAAATGAAGGTATCGTGATTGTGGGTATCGATGCGAATCCTCAAGCGCTGGATGCCATCGCAGCCAACGGGAATTTTGAGGCTTCGATTGCGCAGGATTTTAACGGCATGGGCGCGACGGTCGCAGACCTCGTTGAAAATTATCTTGGTGGCGAAAAGATTACCCAGAGTGTCACTTATGTGCCCACCAAATTGGTTACTGCCAGCAATGTAGCTGAGTTCATCGCCAAATAACCGCATTATTGATGAGCAAGTTACACAACAATTTGCGGGGATGTGGCAAGCATGTCCCCGCAAAACGATCCTCATAAATAATGCAGTCGATCAATTCAAACGCGGGCGCAATCATAGGCATGTCAACTCCCCTACTCGTCATCTCAAGAGCAACTAAAACCTACGGTGGTGCACCAGCATTGATTGATGCGTCGCTGGAACTCTTCGGTGGAGAAGTTCATGCATTGATGGGCGAGAACGGCGCAGGAAAGTCGACCCTGATCAAGCTGTTGGCAGGTGTTATCACACCTGATGCTATGCAACTGGAAATGCAAGGGCAGCCTATTTTCATACACAACCCACAGGATGCCTTTCGTCACGGACTGCGCTTTATCCACCAAGAACTCAATGTCGTGCCACAGCTTTCGGTTGCAGAAAATATTTTCCTTAGTCAGCCATACCCGACTTACGCTGGCATTTTCGTGAACTGGCGAAAACTTGAACAGGCCGCACGGACAACATTAAATCAACTCGGTATTTCACACATCAATCCAAGGGAAATCATCGCGCGGTTAAAACCGGGCGACCAGATGCTCGTCAAAATTGCCAGTGCCTTCGTTGGGGCTGAGCAATCAAAGGCATTTATCTATGTACTTGATGAGCCAACCGCTGCGCTCACAGGCGAAGAAACAACGCTTCTATTCAACGTGATACGCCGCTTACGCGAACAGGGCTGTGCTATCGTTTATGTTTCGCACCGGATGGAAGAGATTTTCAAGATCAGTGACCGAATCACAGTTATGCGAGATGGGCGGATCATTGAAACCAACTCGACTTCGGACACGACGCCAGCCGACTTAATTCGCCTGATGACTGGACGTAAATTAGAACAGGTCTATCCACCGCGAGAGGCAATACCCACTGAAACGGTCTTGCTGGATGCACACAATTTATGCACTCGGACGGTCAAGCAGGTCACATTCCAACTGCATGTGGGAGAAATTTTAGGCATCGCCGGATTAAATGGTTCAGGTCGGAGCGAAATGCTGCGGGCATTAATGGGTGTCGATAAACTCAGCGCTGGACAGATCCGATTAGAAGGAACGCGACAAATAAACGTGTCACCGGCTAAAGCATGGGAAAATGGATTTGCTTTCATTCCCGAAGAACGCCGTTCACAAGGGCTTATTCTAGGGCACAGCGTTAGCAGCAATGTCATGTTACCGCATTTGAGCACACTCAGTTGGCGTGGGTTGACACTCAACCGGCGACGAGAACAGCGTATCAGTTCACAACTCGGTGAGCGCGTCAAACTTCGCGCACAAAGCTATCATCAGCGGGCAAGAGAGTTAAGCGGTGGTAATCAACAAAAGATATTATTTGCACGGGCTCTCGCATGTTCCGCGCGTATTCTCCTACTCGACGAACCGACACGCGGTATTGATGTCGGTTCAAAGTACGATATTTATCAGCTTATTCGACATATCAGCAGCGAAGGAAATGGCATCATCATGGTGTCATCCGAACTGAGTGAATTGATTGGTTTGTGTGATCGGATATTAGTCATGCATCAAGGGCAACTTGTGGAAATCGTGGACGCTGCTGGACAGACCGAAGAAACACTGCTGGCACTGTGTTATCGAGAAATTCATCGTGACAACTGAGCACTCTCATATTAAGCCGCAAGTATTTGTTTGGGGGCGATGGCTGCGCAAATTCGGCACTTTGCTTGCCTTTTTGGTAGTGATTGCTATCTTCTGGTGGCAGAAGCCCGAAACATTCATGACACTGCCTAACTGGTTAAATATCACTCAACAGGTGAGCATATTGGGTGTGGTCGCTTTTACGATGACGGTTGTCATGGCAATGGGCGATTTCGACTTGAGTGTCGGTTCGACGGCAAGTCTTGCCGGTATCGTAGCGGCTGTAATGTTCCAACAAAGCCAGCCTATCGCCGCAGCAATCGCAGCAGCGTTGGCCGCAGGACTTGTCGGAGGATTGCTTAATGGTCTACTGGTTTCGTATGTGGGAATTTCCCCATTCGTGACTACATTAGGAACTTTGACCGTATTCAGCGGACTCGCTTTTCATATCAGTAATGGCAAAACCATATTTGGACGCGTCATTCCGGCTGAAGTCGGTGATTTTGCACGCGGGGGCATCATCCTAGGAACCGTTAATGAACAGGTTGTAAAGCTGCCCAATTTAACGATCTTAGCGCTCATTATTCTCGCACTGGTTTGGATCATTATGGAACAGACTCCATTTGGACGTAGGTTATATGCTATTGGGGGCAATAAGGAGGCTGCTCATCTTAGTGGGGTGCGAGTCCGCTTTCTGCGACTGCTGGCTTTCGCGGCCACCGGAACAGGCGCAGCCCTCGCAGGTTTGATGCTTCTCAGCCGTTTGGCATCTGCCAATCCGACTCAAGGGGATGGTTTGATGCTGAACGCCATCGCAGCCGTTTTTTTAGGCATGACGATGAGCGAAGAAGGCGAACCTCATGTGTTGGGGACACTGCTCGGCGTGCTCATTTTAGGTGTGCTGGTGAATGGCCTGACGCAAATGCAGATTGACAGCTATATCCAGCAAATACTTACTGGCAGCATAATTATTCTGGCCGTCATGTTAAGCAGTCTATCGAAGCGTTTATCTTAACATCAAGTGAAAGGTCGATTCGTGTTTCAATTCTGGCTCGCGCTTGACTGCGGCACTACGGGGGTCAAAGCCGCATTGATGGATACAAGCGGAAAGACGCTGCGCAGCGCTTATCGGGCTTATCCGACACATGTCGAAGAAGGTGGCATTTCCGAGCAGGACGCTAATCATTGGTGGCAAGCGAGCGTTGAGGCAATAAGCGAACTGAGGGCTATTGAAGCGCAAGCCATCGCGCTAACCGGCCAGATGCAAGACGTTATTCTTTTGGACGCTGCCGGCAGAATCACAAGATCTGTCATTTTATACAGCGATACTCGCGCACATGAGGAAGCCAATGAGATAAATCGGAAAATTGGGATAGATCGACTGCGTCAATTAACAGGCAATAATCAAGGCGCAGACAGCCTGCTGGCAAAACTCCTCTGGCTGACGAGGCATGAACCTGAGACGCTCGATAAAAGTGACAAATTATTGATTGGAGCTGCCGATTATCTTGCCTATAAAATGACTGGTCAGAGCGTCACCGACACAACCACCGCCTCAACAACCGGATTGTTCAACATCCAAACCCGGCAGGCACTTGCGCAAGATGTACTCACGGAAATGGGTTTGGCGCATATAAACCGTCTATTTCCGGTAATACAGACCGGGGGAACAAAAGCTGGCAGCTTGCGAGCAGAAGTCAGTCGTGAACTTGGCCTTAAAGACAATATTCCTGTTTTTCATGGGCCGGGCGATGCAGGAGCGACCACTTTAGGAGCCGGCAGCGGTGAAATTGGCAGACCCTATGCCTATATTGGCACCAGCGGATGGGTAGCATTTACTGCCTCGCAACAAGCTGGCGCACAAACAGGCGTATTTACCCTTGCCCATCCTTCGCCGGAACATTACATCTGTATCGCACCGATTCTGACCGCAGGCGGCAATCTTGAGTGGCTGCGCGGGTTATTTGGTGAAGCCGATGTAGGCCAAATGATACGAGCGGCGCTAAACACCTCCCCGGGCAAATTGCTGTATTTGCCCTATCTTAATGGCGAACGTTCCCCTTTTAGTGATCCGTTTGCGCGAGGCACTTTCATTGGCTTACAAGTTTTTCATAGACGCGAGGAGGTTTGTCGAGCTGTGCTGGAAGGCATTGCATTCGCCTACCGTCACATACTGGATACTTTAGTCACTGATCGAATCGATAGATTAACGTTAACGGGTGGGGGAACTCGTTCAGCCGAATGGTGTCAGTTGATTGCGACCATTATTGGTGTACCCATCGCGATTTCGTCTGATGCGGATCATGCCAGCGCACGAGGAGCAATCTTGGCCGCTCAAGTCGCCTCAGGAGAACGAGAGCAGCATAACTATTCAATCTCCGCTGAGCAAGAAGAGATATTTGAGCCTCAAGCCAAATTACGTCAACATTATGATGCTCAATACACTTGGTTCAAGGCGGCTTATCCAGCCCTCAAACCCATCTTTGAGGGCTTAGAAACTTCAACGTAAGGCTATGTTCCCAAACGGTAGGCTTGTTTTGCGAGGTTATAGGCCATATCCGCAACCATCGCGCTACTGTCTTCCTCGTCAATGATTCCGCGTACCACTAACCCGGCTAACCAATCTGCACTTGCGCGCCGCCATAAATCATGCCGCGCGGGTATCGAGGCATAGGCACGAGTGTCGTCGTTAAAACCGGCGGTGTTATATAAGCCTGCGGTTTCGATTACGTCATCAAAGTAATGCCGCATGCCATTCAGACTGTCAAAAAACCACCACGGTGGACCAAGCTTAAGTGCTGGATAATGCCCTGCAAGCGGCGCGAGTTCACGGCTATAAGTGGTTTCATCCAAGTTGAATAAGATGATTGTTAGGTCAGGATGGTTGCCCCATTCGTCTAAGAGTGGCTTCAGATTGCGCGTGAATTCCGCCGTAACTGGAATATCTGCCCCCATGTCACGCCCAAATTGCTGGAATATGCGCGGATTATGATTACGAAAGCTGCCGATGTGAAGCTGCATGACCAACCCATCGTCAGCGCTCATGCGCGCCATCTCGATTAGCATGTGTCCGGTGAAGCGCTGCGCATCATCCGAGCTGGCTGAACCCTTCAAGGCTCGCGTAAAGATGGTGTGGGCTTCTTCATCGCTCAAAGAGCCGGTATAAGCGCTAAAGGCTGCATGATCGGTCGCGGTGGCTCCGGTGTTTTTGAAATGGGCACGACGCTGCTCTAAGGCCGCGATATAGGATGAGTAGTTCACTACATCTATACCAGATACTGCGCTTAACTGGTCGATATTTGCGCGCCAATTCTCGGTATCTATGTTAACAACGGCATCTGGGCGGAAGGTTGGTATAACGCGTCCTGACCAGTCTGATTGACGAATTGTTTCGTGGTGTAGAAGTGTGTCGGTTGCGGCGTCGGTGGTCGCTAACACCTCGATGTTAAATTGATCGAACATTTGTCGGGGCGAAAATTCCGAAGATGCCAGCTTGTCGGCTATCGCGTCATAAATCGCCTGAGCATTGGCACTGTTAATTTTCTGTCCGATGCCGAACACACCTTGCAACTCGTCACGCAGCCATACGCCAGTTGGCGTGCCGCGAAACAAATACCAATGATCACAGACAGTTTGCCAGATTTTGCGATGATCGTTCTCGACCGGTGTTCCGGTCTTGGTTGGAATACCCAGTGACTCCAACGTGATACCCTGTGAATACAGCATCCGAAAAATGTAATGGTCAGGGATAATCAGCAGATCAACCGGTGTGCCGAAGCGATAATTTGGCTGCGAAAACAGCCGTGGATCGACATGCCCATGTGGACAAATCAACGGTAGGTTTTTGACCCGATTATATAAATCTGATGCAATTCGGCGCTGCGCTGGATCAGGAGAAAAATATCGTTCATCCATATCGCGTAAAACCTTCTAGTCATGGTAGTAAATTCAATAAAGGGCATTGATATGAGGGCTTGGCGACGGCATCGCCCTACCGTTATCAACTTATTTCACGGAGTCTCATTCACACTGACGGTTTTCTTTTCAGGCAGTGGGAATAAATCGTCAATCGTCACTAACTTGCCTGTTTTCATAGACTCATTGCCGGCAATCCCGACCAGAATCGAGGCCGCGCCATCAATGTGCGAAGCCGCGCGATGAAATGGATCGTGAGGCGGATTCGGCGAAAAAATTTGTTCCAGCATTACGGGGTCTGCGCCCCCATGCCCTCCATCGCCAGCCGGAGCTTCGACTTCATAAGATGTTCCGAACATTGGAAACACACGCAAGGTCGCTTCTTTGAATGCTCCTTTACTGGCGTTTCCGACCTGACCATCTCCCATCAAGTGATTGATGTTTTCCATCACATCCAATTCAACTCGTCCCTTTGTGCCGGTAATAGCAATACGCAGCCCTTCCCACGGTGAATAGGCAATCAAACAATAGGACAGCAACACACCATTGCGATAGCGGGCGGTCACATTCATGGTGTCCTCAATCGTGATCGGTTCGCCAAATACGTTACGATCACGCAAATAACCGGTCTCTGCTTCGGCATTCAGATACAATCCACGAAATAGTTCTTTGTCATTTAAAGAGAGTGCAAACGGATCGTTGGCGGCATCCGGTTCGTTGGTATAACGTACATAGTCGTAGTGTTCTCCACGAGCGGCAGCATTTTCTTTGCCATAGAACTGCAAATCCCCCATTGCGAATACTTGTTTGGGGTATGAATCAATCCACCAATTTACGAGATCGAAATGATGGGTCGCTTTGTGAACGAGTAAACCACCGGTATTTTGCTTCTCCCGATGCCAGCGCCGGAAATAATCCGCTCCGTGACTGGTGTCGAGCAGCCACGAAAAGTCGACCGCGAGCGGTCTACCGATTTTGCCCTGCATCACCACTTCTCGCAGTTGGGTATAGGCCGGAGCATAGCGATAATTAAACGTCACCCGCAGCGATTTGCCCGTGCGTTGAATTGCATCATAAATTGCGCGTAAACTTTCAATAGTGGTGGTCATAGGCTTTTCGGTTATCACGTCGCAGCCCAATTCCATCGCACGGATGATATAGCGGTGATGTGTCGAGTCCATGGTCACGACAATAACCACGTCAGGCTTAGTGTCTGTAATCATCTGGTCAAATTGGGCAGCCAGATACGACGGAACAGGAGGTATATTCGAACGGGACTGCAATTGTTGGTTATACCAATTCATCCGTACTTGGCTCAGATCACAAAAGGCTACTAACTCGGCAGAATCGCGATACGTATGCGTTAATGCCTCGACATACATTCCGGCGCGTGAACCCGTCCCCACGATTGCATAACGTTTGCGTGAAGTCATGAGTCGTTCCTTAATTTGTACTATTCAAATAGGCTTACCTGTTCCCGATGTCAGATTTTGCGTTTCACAGAATGAAGTCGGGAATAAGTGTTTCGCGTTATGATTCTAACCGCATCCGCTCATCTTCTGCTATATGTCCACGCACCACACGCCACACACCCCAACAGATGGTCAAGGCACAGGCCGAAACAGAACCGAGAAGCAAAAACATCGCAGGCAGTACTGTGCTGCCCAACAATATTGCTACTGTTGCCAACAATATTCCCATAGAGGCAAACGGATGAACAAAAACCAATTTAAGGGCGATGGATAATAACTCGCGTAGTGGAATATCAAATGTGACCAGCAGCGGCCAGATATACAAATTTACTGTGATTAAAACAAGAGCAACAAAAAATGTGATGCTCTGAGAGAGTAATGCGACGGGCTGTGACATATTCATCAGGCGGAAAATGGACAAGTTAAGAGCCACTAACCCACCGACCAGCAGATTTATCGCGCCAATGACCATCGCTGATCGCCAATGTTCACGAACACCACCGAAAAAATCGCGAAAGACTTCCGACGGCTTTCCCCTTCCCCAAGGAGCGAGAGTGGCAAAAAGTCCAACCATCGCCAATGGTAAGGTAATAATTGGAAGCGACAAGAGCACCCAGAGTAAATTTGCCAAGATGAACGTGCCGGCACGATCTGCCCATGCAAATAAGTCAGTATTTTGTGGTCGAGTCATGTTCATCCCTTAAGTCCTGTTGTGGCAATCCCTTCGACCAGATAGCGCTGGAAGAATACAAAAAGTATGAAGACTGGCACAAGCGACAGACCGAGCATGGCGAACACTGCACCCCAATTGGTGATGCCGCCGGGGTCAGAAAATGAACGGAGTGCAACCGAAACTGGATAGAGATGCGGGTCGGATAAATAAACTAAGGGCGCAAGGAAGTCTTCCCACGTCCAATAAAAGGAGAAAATAGCTGCCGTCACTAACGCAGGTTTGATTTGTGGCAGGATAATTCGGAAAAAGATACCCGATTTACCGCAGCCATCAATCATCGCTGCCTCATCGAGTTCGACTGGAATGCCGCGAATAAATTGGACGATCATAAAGATGAAAAAGGCATCGCCGCCCAGCCGCGGAATCAATAATGGCAGATAGGTATTTAACCAGCCAATTTTACTGAAGATGATGTACTGGGGAATCATCAAGATTTGTGCAGGCAACATCAGCGTCAACAGCATCACGGCAAACCAAATATTTCGACCACGAAACTTCAGCCGTGAGAATCCATATGCAACCAACGCTGATCCAGCTACGGTAAACAACGTCCCGATACCAGCATATAGGAATGAGTTTTTGTAAAACGTTGCGAATGATATACCGCCGAAACCGCTCCATCCTTCGGCGTAATTCTCAAAATGAAGCACTGGCGGAATAATAGTGTTAACAGTCGTCCATACTTCGTCGGCTGCCTTGAATGAACTGGAGAATAACCAGATCACCGGATATAACATGAGCACGCCTACAAAAATCACGGCGACATGATAGATTAACGAGTTGATAAATTTTTGTTTTCGTCGCTCGTTTCGAAGGTTAATGGCGATGGTTTGTGTAGACATTATCCCTCTTTCGTTTCGTAGAATACCCAATACGACGATAACTTAAAGCTAATGGCAGTAAGCACACCGATGACAATTAGCATGACCCATGCCATGGCTGAGGCATAGCCCATTTGATAATTCACAAATGCGCGGTTATACAGGTAAAGTGTATAGAACAAGGTTGTATCTAACGGTGCGCCGCCGGTCACGATGAAAGCCTGTGTAAACACTTTGAACCCGGCAATTAACTGCATAATCAGATTGAAAAAAATGATGGGGGTCAAAAGCGGCAACGTCACTCGCAGAAATTTCTTCCAACTGTTCGCGCCGTCAATAGATGCTGCTTCATATAATTCTTGGGGTATCTGTCGTAAGCCCGCAAGAAACACGAGCATTGGCGAACCGAACTGCCAAACTGCTAAGATAATCAGAGTCCAGATGGCTGTCTGGGGATTGCCCAACCATCTCACTTCGGGAAAACCAATTGATTCGATAATTGCGTTAATTACTCCATTATTACCGAAAAGTTGGCGCCACATCACGGCTACCGCGACACTGCCGCCGATGATCGAGGGGATGTAGTAGATGGCACGATACCAGTATACGCCGCGCCGCTTCGCATTCATAATCAGCGCTACCCCCAAGGCAAAAGCCAAGCGGAGCGGGACAGAAAAAAATACGTATTGAAAGGTCGCGACCACTGAACGGGCGTAACGCGCATCCTCATAAAACATGCGATGAAAATTTTGTAAGCCAATAAATTGGCCGGCATTGGGACTCAAAATGTCATAGTCTGTGAATGCTAACCAGAGCGAAATGCCAATAGGGATTAAGGCAAACAGTACAAAACAGGTCAGCCAAGGTGAAATAAATAGATAGCCAACAAGGTTATTTTGTCGAAAGTCTCGTGCTTTAACTTTGGATTTTGGTCGTAGTTGCGCGGACTCCGGCTCAACCGGTTTTGTCCCGGTTACGGCAATCGCAGGTTTTTCCATATAAAATTACCTAAGAAAAATATCTAAATTACAGATAGTTAGTTTGTCGATTTAATCGAATATCAATTGTATAGTAATCACCATTTGGTCAAAAAAGCAACTGAAACGATTTTGGATGCTGCCCGGTTGAGCAGCATCCACTTTAAATCGACTTTCTAATATCCCGGTTTATGAGGGGATAGCTTTAAGACGTTTTGTTCTTGGCAAGAATAGCCTCGGCTTCTTTGCGAAGTGTAGCGACACCATCATCCACCGAAATCTGCTTATACATCACAGGCTGAACAAACAGCGGAGTATAAACGTTGTTCAAGATGTCACTATAACCCTTCGGGTCAGGCGGTGGAACAGGACTGCTATCTGTTTCAATTTGTGCGAGGAAATCGAAGGTAGCCTTACCTACGTCATCTAGATTAGGCAGCAAATGGTCACGCACCACCGACGAAATTGGCACGCCGCGTTCTGCTGCTAACACGTCATTCGCTTCGAGTGAATTGGTGAAGTCGTTAATAAAATCAGCGGCGAGATCGGGTGTTGGGCAGGACGCAGTAATGGAGAAGAACATGGACGGTTTCAAGTAGTTCTCCGGTTTGCCACCTTCTAAGCGAGGCAGCGGCCACAGTTTGAAATGACGGCCTTCACCGGCAGCCTTCCAAATGGCTACGACCTGATTGCTCCATTGATAGCGCATGGCTTCTTTTCCAGTGACCAGAGGTGAATTTTCGGGGCTGCCATTTACAAACTCGGCAGTTTCATCCGGTGAGCCAATTGCGCCCGCTTCTTCTAAACGGATGATCATATTGTAGTAATCTGTAAGGGGCTTGTCATCGCTGTAGCCTAATGCTGTGCCATCGACTTTGAAGGCATTTGCGCCTGCGCCGAGGTATAGAGACTTCCACATTTGCACATCTTCCAAGCCGTAAGCCATCGCCCAAATACCCAATTTTTCGTGGAGGGTCATGGCAATGGTTTCAAAATCTTTCCATGTCCAGTCCGCAGCTGGCAGTTCAACCCCTGCTTTTGCGAATGCATCGACATCTAAGATAAATGACTGAGAGTTTGTTCCAAGGCTCAAGCCGTATACCTTGCCGTCTACAGTGCCGCTATCCAAAATCGATTGGGCAACATGTGAAACATCAATCGCCTTTGAATCAAAGAACGGATCTAGCGGCGCTAACAAACCACGTTGGCCCCATTCAGCCAAGTAAGCATAATCTTGCTGCATGACACATGGCAGTTGGCTGCCAGCGGCCTGTGTGTTCAACTTTGTCCAATAGTCGTTGAAGTTAGCAAATTCATAAGTAATGTCGAGGCCGGGATGTGCGGCTTCATAGGCTTCAATGACTTTGATGGTTCGGTCATGGCGGTTCTGTGATCCCCACCATTCGATGTACAAGGTCTTATCCTGCCCATGGACGACGGCAGCCGACAAAAGTGTAGTGAGCAAGGCGATAATGAGGACAGTAATTTTGGACGGTTTCATTTTTCTCTTTCCTAAATTTAATTAAACGATGTGTTTGGAACGACAACAACTACGGTTGATTTGTTTACCCTCCCCTTTCACTTTCAGTGGTACTTGGCAATTGGGTGAATGTCGTATATCCTATAGGATATATGATTTTTCCAGAATTGCAAAGGTTTGCTTATGCGCCCTGTGTTTAAGAGTAAGAATGAGGCAGTTTATGACATGCTGCGACAATCTATCATTGAGGGCGAATACGAACCCGGTTCGCGCCTTGTCATTGACGATTTAGCTGAGTCGCTGGGTGTGAGCCAAATCCCGATTCGCGAAGCGCTGCGCCAGCTCGAAGCAGACGGATTCATCACATTCGAACCCTATGTTGGCGCAACACTTACTGAAATAAACGCCAATTTTATTTTCGAAATATTTGCCCTCCTTGAATCGTTGGAAGTCATTTGCAGTCGCGCAGCTTGTCGCTGTATGAGTGAGCGCGAAATGGATAATCTGGCCGAAATCATTACCAATATGGATAAGAATTTAGAAAATCCGGAACAGTGGTCGCAAGAGAACAAACAGCTTCATCTTTTTGTCTGCGAATGCTCCAAAAATGTATTGACCACGAAGATGACCCACAAAGTTCTAGATCATTGGGATCGGCTGCGGCTTCATTATTTAAAGGATGTGTTTGGGTACCGTATCGGTGATGCACAGCGCGAGCACAAGCAAATATTGGCCGCCTTTCGTTCTCGAAATCCTGATACTGTCGAGAAAGCGGTGCGCGAACATAATCAAAACGCGCTGCAAAGTTACCTTCAACACCTGCAATCCAAAGGTCAAATTCTCACAAGCGAGGACGGTTGTCCATGATCAAAACAGCATTTACTCCACTTGCTCTGATTGCACCGGAGCGCAAAATCACCGGTATTTCAGCGATTTTGCTGCCGTTCAATGATGATGGCTCGGTAGATTGGGATGGCTTTTGTGCCCATGTCTCCCGAACCGCACAAGCGGGGCTTACCCCTGCTGTGAATATGGATACGGGTTATGTCAACCTGCTTGATGCCCAAACTCGGCAGGCTGTGCTTGAACGCACTCGCGAATCCTTAGCGGGTGGTGAATTTGTCGCTGGCGCATTCGTGGGTGACCAGCCCGATAGTAAATGGAATCGAGACGCTTATTTCCACCAAATCGACTCAATCAAAGCACAAGGTGGCACACCAATTATCTTTCAATCCTATGGACTGACAGGACAAGAACCTGAACAAATAGTCGAGTCGTATGCCGAAATTGGGCAGCACTGTTCGCGCTTTATTGCTTTCGAACTGGGCAAAATGTTTGCACCGTTTGGTCAAATCTATGATCTCGATACCTACGCCGGTTTATTGAGCGTGAAAGCGTGCATCGGGGCCAAACATTCGTCACTAAGCCGCCAATTAGAGTGGGAGCGCATTGAACTGCGCAACCGGATTCGCCCCGATTTCAAGGTTTTTACCGGCAACGATTTAGCGGTCGATATGGTGATGTATGGCAGCGATTATTTACTGGGACTCAGTACATTTGCCCCTGATTTCTTCGCTAAACGAGATGCAATGTGGGCGGCGGGGGATCCCGGATTCTATGAATTAAATGATCTGATTCAATATTTAGGTTTTTTTGCATTCCGCGCTCCGGTTCCGTCGTATAAACACAGCGCAGCACAGTTTCTAAAGCTCCGGGGCTGGATTAACTCCGACGCACCTCATCCATCAGCCACGCGACGACCCGAATCGGATGTCGCAATATTGCGCGACATACTGGAACGCTTACAAGCGATGGAGGCAAGATAATGCAATATCGCAGAATCGCCCAACTCCGCACAACTGATGATTTCCGCAGTCATCTGCTGCAATTAGGTGCAAAGCTAGATGTTGACGACGAGTTGCAAACAGGCACAAGCGCTCCTCTTTCGCAACCTATAACTTATAAAGGGAAAACTCTTAGCAATCGTTTCGCTGTACTGCCGATGGAAGGTTGGGATGGCAGCAGCGACGGATATCCCACTGATTTGGTGCGGCGGCGCTGGCAGAACTTCGGGCGAAGTGGAGCCAAATTGATCTGGGGCGGTGAAGCTGTAGCTGTGCGGATGGACGGTCGCGCCAACCCACGCCAACTGGTTATCAACGAGCAAACCTGCGGTGAGATTGCCTCTGTGAGAGAGGCGTTAGTGTCGACACATCGAGAACGTTTCGAAAGCGCTGATGATTTGTTAATCGGCTTGCAACTGACGCACTCAGGAAGGTTCGCCCGTCCATATGATAATGGAAAGCTCGAACCCAGCATTCTCTATAACCATCCTTTTCTCGACCGCAAATACAATTTGCCGCCCAATCAACCGCTAATGACCGACGATGAGATTGCCCGCTTAATAGACGATTTCATCAAGGCGGCGGTTATTGCCAAAAAGATTGGATTTGACTTTGTTGATCTTAAACACTGCCACGGCTATCTCGGTCACGAGTTTTTGACCGCAGTTGACCGAGATGGACGCTACGGTGGCAGTTTTGAAAACCGAACGCGATTCCTGCGCGAACTGGTCGATGGTGTACGCTCGAAAGCGCCGGGTTTGGATATTGGTGTACGGCTAAGTGCTTTCGATTGGATACCTTTTCATCCGGGAAAGGATGGAACCGGTGAACCAGAATCATTCGGTGAAAGGCCCTATCCTTATGCTTTTGGGTCAGATGGGAGTGGAACAGGCATTGATTTGACTGAACCCAAGGCGTTTCTCGATTTGCTTCACTCGCTTGATATTCAATTGGTGTGCATTACCGGTGGAAGTCCCTATTACACACCCCATTTGCAACGTCCGGCGTTATTCCCTCCGTCCGATGGTTATCAACCGCCGGAAGACCCGCTGGTCGGGGTAGCACGGCAGATTAATGTCACGGCTGAACTTAAAAAACATCGGCCAGAGTTAATTATTATTGGATCAGGCTATTCATACCTACAAGAATGGCTGCCACGCGTGGCGCAAAACGTCGTTCGCACAGGCAATGCGGATTTTGTGGGCATCGGGCGTATGATGCTGTCGTATCCCGAATTGGTCGCTGACGTTTTATCGGGTAAACCTTTGGAGCGTAAGCGTTTGTGCCGAACCTTCAGCGACTGCACCACGGCGCCAAGAAAAGGGTTAGTGTCCGGCTGCTATCCATTGGATGACTTTTATAAAGAAAGTCCCGAAGCAGAGGTCTTGGCGGCTATTAAAAAGCAGCAAGAGACAGCGCAGACCACAAAATAGTAAGTCGTTACAAGATACACGTTTCAAGAAACACGTCCGTTCAATGGTTTATTTGGCGTGATTTGTGAGTTTAACCTCAATGCGAATAAATAAGTTTGCTACTTAACCTGACTTCAAGGCAATGGACGCGGTATCATTATGTCCGTCTTTGCCAAAATAAGGATAGAAACCCATCATGAAAACTTATCGTGTGGCGATTATCGGCACGGGGGCAATTGTCACCAGCCACATTGAAGCCCTGCGCCACGCTGGAGACCGCGTCGAAATCGTGGCAGCGGTCGATACCGATGAGGCCAAACTCAAGGCATTTTGCGAACAGCAGCAAATTTCGCAGGGGTTCACCAATACAACAGATATGTTGTCGGCTGTTCAGCCTGATCTTGTTCATGTTTTGACACCACCATTCACGCACTTTGACCTGTGTGTGCAGTGTTTGGAAGCAGGCGCATGGGTTTACTGCGAAAAACCGCTGTGCGCTTCGCTTGACCAATTTGACCGACTGAGTGAAGCCGAAGTTCGCACCGGTCGCTACATCAATACTGTTTTCCAATGGCGGTTTGGGTCAGCAGTTAAGCACCTTAAGCGGTTGTTGGCCGCCAATGAATTAGGAGATCCGTTGGTCGGTGTTTGCAATATCTTGTGGTATCGTCCGCTGGCGTATCACCAAGTGGCATGGCGTGCCAAATGGGCAACTGAAACGGGTGGCGCAACCGTTGGTCACGGCATTCACCTGACGGATTTATTTTTATACTTATTCGGTGATTGGCGCGATATTCGCACGATTGCTAAATCGCTGGATCGACCCATTGAGGTTGATACTGTGGCAATGTCCACACTGCGGTTCGAAAATGGCGCGATGGGAACAGTAAACACCAGTACTGTGTCGCCGCGACAGGAAACTTACCTACGACTAGACTTCCAACGGGCTACGGTCGAATGCACAGCGCTTTACCGGTATACCAATGAAAACTGGCGCTTTAGCACCGTCGATGGTTCGCCCGATGAAGCCAATTTAAGCCGCTGGCAAACGATTGAACAGAACACGAAAGGTTCCCATGCCGAACAGTTGACCGAAATGCTACACAGCATGGACGTCAACGAACGTCCATCCGTGAGTGGCGCGGAATCGCGGCGTATTTTAGAGTTTAACGCCAGCCTTTATAAATCTGCCTTCACCGGTGAGGTGGTCGAACGCGGTTCGATTAATGAAGATGATCCTTTTTATTATTCAATGAATGGCGCAATGGAGTCTTTACCGAAATGACAACTATTCGATTTGCAGCTATCGGTTTGAATCATGGTCATATCTACGGACAGGTAAAATGCTTACTCGATGCTGGGATGGAACTGGCGTGGGTTTACGCGGAAGAGCAAGACCTACTCCAAGATTTTTTGAAGCAGTATCCGGGAACACCGGTTGCCCGCTCTGTCGATGAAATATTGGATGACGAGAGCATTCAAGTGGTCACGAGTGCCTCGATTCCGGTTGACCGTGCACCGCTCGGAGTTCGCGTGATGCAGCATGGCAAAGATTATCTGGTAGATAAACCCGGTTTCACCACTTTAGAGCAACTAGCGGAAGTTCGGCGTGTGCAGGCTGAAACCAAACGCATCTATTCAGTGTTCTTCAGTGAACATTTCGCACAGCGGGCAACGGTTAAAGCGGGCGAATTGGTCAAAGCGGGGGCGATTGGTCGTGTCATTCAAACCACTGGATTCGGCCCTCATCGTATGTTCGGATATACTAAGCAAGGTCGCCCCGATTGGTTCTTCCATAAGCGCTTTTTCGGTGGCATCATCAACGACATTGCCAGCCATCAGATTGATCAGTTTTTATTTTTTACTGGCAGCACTGAAGCTGAAATTGTCGCCTCTCAAGTCGCGAATTTTCATCATCCTCAATATCCTGACATGGATGATTACGGCGATGTACTGTTACGCAGCCCTCAAGGAACGGGTTACATCCGTGTCGATTGGTTCACACCGGATGGGCTTAGCACATGGGGAGATGTGCGCCTGTTCATCACGGGTACAGATGGTTATATCGAACTCCGCAAAAATTGTGATGTTACGGGACGTGAGGGCGATAATCACTTGTTCCTCGTCGATCAAAAAGGCATGCAGTATATTCCATGTAATGATGTTGCCCTGCCCTTCGGTGGTCAGTTCGTCAACGATGTTTTAAACCGTACTGAAACCTCAATGACACAGGCTCACTCATTCTTAGCATCAGAACTGGCACTGAAAGCGCAAGCACAAGCGGCTGTTATTGTGACTGAACCAAAGTAAGCACAGACGAATTAATTGCCGGGAAAAACGGGAGAACACACAGGTTCTCCCCTACGAAAACAATCTTTTCACACTATTTATCAAACAAGCATCATAGTTCATTTGGAGATATATTTCTAAATGTCCGCAGGCGATACCTTTCCATCTGAATCGCGAAACTTTATTGATGCTCAGACCGGGGTAAAGATTCGCCAATTGACGGATTACAAAGCACACAGCCACCATTTGTATTTTACGAATCCGGGTTGGTACGACGGTGGCAAAAAACTACTGTTCGGTTCGGATCGCTGCAACCGAACTAACCTCTTTAGCTTGGGTTTGGAATCTGGTGAAATCACCCAAGTGACCGACCTCGAACCGGCTCGAGCTGATTTTTTGTTTAGCAGCCTTAATCCCCTCCGCGATGAGGTCTACTTCTGGCATGAGCGGTTTCTGGTGGCACTCGATTTAAAAACACTTCAAACCCGAAAATTGTACCGTGTGCCTGATGGATATGCCGTGAATATGACCAATGTTACGGCAGATGGTCAATACGTCTGTACGGGTATCTATGAAGATTTATCAATGCGCTTCGCGGTCGATTTGCTACATGGTTATGTGGGATTTGAAGCGTATTGGGAGGCCAAACCGCATTCACAAATCATTCGGATCAACACTGATGATGGATCAGCCGAAGTAGTTTTTGAAGAAGATTATTGGATCGGGCATGTTAACACTTCACCAAAACATCCGCATATCATTACCTACTGCCATGAAGGCCCTTGGCATAAGGTTGACCATCGGATTTGGGGGCTCGATATGAACGATGGTCGCAACTGGAAAATCCGTCCGACCGAGGCGGGTGACCAAGCCGGACATGAATACTGGTTAGCTGACGGCGAACACATTGGTTATCACGGACATTATGAAAATGGCGAGCGTTTCTACGGCAGCATTCGTTATGACAACAGCGAAAAAATCGAATCAAGTTTTTCCGGTGAGTCGATGCATTTTCACAGTAATAATTTGAACTTCATCGTCGGTGATGGCGGGCGTGATCATCCGCATTTGTTGTTGTGGCGTTTTCAAAATGGGCAATTCGAAGGTCCACGTCAGATATTAACCCATCGCGGTACGTTTCAAGTGCAGCAGCTGCACGTTCATCCGCGTTTTAACCCTGATGGAAACCACATCCTCTTCACCAGCGACATGAGTGGTTATGGACAACTTTACCTCGCTCAAACGCCTGATTTCGATGCATTAGCAACATAAGACCGTTTTCCACTCAAATCAAAGTATGGCTAGGTCGAATGCCTATATCTGATTTCCTGATTAATAGTGTTATTTAATCCGCAAATTCCTGCACTTTCCAAAGCATGCATGTCTATAACCATTCCAGCCTTCGCATAAGACATGATCTGTTCATTGTCCCCCTCACAAACAGTCTTAAGGGGCTTGGTCATGTTTTTCGGTATAAAGTTGGGGTGTCTTTAATGCAACAAAAATATCATTAGCCGTATGAGGCTTCTCATGAAATTCATTAAACTTTTACATCAAAGTATGGCTGCTGCTGCCATTTGTGTAGGGCTGTCAACTGTGACAGTCCCAATCGTACATGCTCAAGCAGACCAAAATCCCGCGCCGCCTGTTCTTGAACCAACCGTTCGCTTTAACCATTTGACCTCCGACGATGGGTTAGCGCAGAATACCGTTGAAGCCATTATGCAAGATCGGCAAGGCTTCATGTGGTTCGGAACGGTTAATGGATTAAGCCGGTATGATGGCTATCGGTTTATTACGTATCAGAACGACCCTGACAACCCCAACAGCCTCGGACAAAACCATATACGCGACCTATTTGAAGATCATGATGGGATCATATGGATTGGAACCGAGGGAGGCGGTGTGAACAGCTTTGACCCTCAAACCGAGACATTTACACGTTATGCGTCTGATCCTAGAAACCCTGACAGCGTATCCGGTGACCGTGTATTTCATATTTTTCAGGATAGCAAGAACAACTTCTGGTTTGTAGGCGGCGGAACAACCGGATTAAATAAGTATGATCCAAATACTCATACTGTCGCACGTTACTTATCAAATCCGAATGATCCCCATAGTTTTAAAGGCGGTGCTGTGTGGGATATGTTCGAAGACAACAACGGCTTCTTGTGGTTTGCGGCTGGCATAGTCGTGGCAAAATATGACCCAAGCACAGATCAGTTTGCATACTTTCCGCCGCCACTTAAGGATGGGAAGAAAGAAGAACAATTAAAGGTGTTTGAACAGGATGCAAACGGTAATGTATGGGTCGGAGGCAGTAAGGGACTTTATCTGTTTGATCTTCAAAGCGGAAGCTATACGTTATACCCCGAATTACGCGCAGTAAATGATATAGCGCAGGATAGTGACGGTCATTTATGGATTGCGTCATCCAACACGCTAAAGCTTTTTGACCCACAGACCAAAACCGTTATCGAAAATTTCCAACATGATACCTATCATGAAGATAGTCTGAGTGACACTCGAAAAATAAGTGTGTTCCGTGACAAAGCCGGCGTCATCTGGACAGGAACAGATGGCTCAGGCATCGACTTTTTCGATCCTCGCCAAATGATGTTCAGTTACTATCGCCATAACCCGGATATAGTCAGCAGTCTGGCCGCAGGGACTATAAGCAGCATGTTTACGTCCGGCAAGGATAGATTGTGGCTCGGCGTTGGATCCGTCCTTGAACTGCTTGATTTATCAACCAATGAAATTTCCCATTATCCGGTTGAAACATCGATTAAGGATTTTTCCGGCAGTATTAGCGGGGTATTCGAAGATCATGCTGGAGTTGTGTGGGTTGGTACGAGCGGTCTCCGCCTCTACCGTTTTGATGTAACAAACGGTCAGTTCACAGCATTTCCAATCAAATCCCAAGTTACGCGCCCGACTCCACCAAAATCGATCATCGATTTTTCTGAGGATGCTCAGGGCAATTTATGGATGGCTGTTAATCACGATGGATTGTATAAACTTGATGCGTCCCGTTCGAATATTCAATTCTTTGAACACCCTACAGCCTATAGGCCACCTGACGCCGACCCTCCACCTCCAAACGCACCTCAGCCACCTATAAATGATTTGTACACAGATCAAGCAGGTTACATTTGGCTCAGCACCTTAAATGGTTTTGACCGCTTTGACCCGCGCACGACAACATTCGAATCATTTCGTGCCAAAGCAGATCCAAAAGGTCCTGATAGTTGGATGGAGGCCATTTTAGAGGACAACAACGGCATCATTTGGGCAGCGTCCAGAGATGGTTTAATTCGTTTTGACCCGATAAGCAAAACCGCAGCATACTACACGGAAAAAGACGGTTTACCGACCGATTACATTGTAGGACTGGTACAGGACAAACAAGGCGATATATGGCTCAGCACCAAAAAGGGAATTTCGAAGTTTACACCCTCAACCGGAAAATTTCGCAATTATACGGTTTCTGACGGTTTGCAAGGCAGTGAATTTTCCGAAAGTGCATTTATCCAAACCGGGGATGGTCGTATCTTTTTTGGCGGTACGAACGGACTAACTACGTTTTATCCAGAGCAAATAAGTGACAGCACTTACGAACCGCCAGTGGTTTTAACCGATTTCCAGTTGTTTAACGCACCCGTTGTACCGGGCCAAGAGTCGCCACTAAAACAGGCGATAAGTTCAACAAATGTGCTGTCGCTCGACCACGACCAAAACATCATTGCGTTCGAATTCGCAGCCTTAAATTATGCTGCCTCGAAGAAAACACGCTACCGTTATCAATTGGACGGTTTTGAACATGGCTGGAATGAATCGGACAGCACCCGTCGATTCGTCACTTATACAAACCTGCCCGCCGGCAATTATGTCCTCCGGGTACAAGCTACGGATAGTAATGGTAACTGGAGCAGCAATTCGGTAGCATTGGCGTTGACGATGCTGCCACCGTGGTGGGAAACCACGTGGTTCCGAGCTTTAGTCTCGCTCCTTGCTATAGGGGTGGTGCTAGGCGGGTATCATTGGCGGGTACGTACCATCGCCCAACGCAACCGTTCTCTGGAAATCGAAGTCTCCAAAAAGACTCTGGCTTTACAAACACAAACCCAAGAACTCCAAACACGAGGCGAACAGCTTAAAAATGCCAAAGAAGCTGCTGAGGCTGCCAACAGGGCTAAAAGCGCCTTCTTAGCCAGTATGAGCCACGAGCTGCGATCCCCATTGAATGTCATTCTGGGATTTACACAGGTCGTGCACCGGGATAGCACACTTGCCAGAGAAGTGCGGGAAAACCTCGGCATCGTCTTGAGAAGCGGCGAACATTTACTGGCGTTGATTAACCAAGTGCTCGATTTATCCAAAATCGAAGCCGGACATATGACGTTAAACGAAGTCGACTTTGATTTGTACCGACTGCTGAACGATTTGGAAGAGATGTTTGTCTTGAGTGCTGACGAAAAGCGGTTGCAGTTACGTTTCGAATACTCTAGTGATTTACCGCGCTATATTCATTCCGATGCAGTCAAGTTACGTCAGATTCTAATTAACCTGATTAGTAATGCACTAAAGTTTACGAAAACAGGGGGCGTTACTCTGCGTGTTCGTCAGCTTCAGAGTGAAAAAACGGATTTACGGCAGCTTGAGTTTGAAGTTGAGGACACGGGCGCAGGTATTGCAGCAGATGAATTGAACAAAGTTTTTGACGCTTTTGCTCAAGCGGAATCAGGAAGACAAAACCAAGAAGGAACCGGATTAGGATTAGCAATTAGCAGACGTTTTATCCGGCTGATGGGTGGTGAAATTAGTGTCAAAAGTGTAATAGGACAAGGCTCAACTTTTACCTTTCAAATCCGATACACCGAAGCCACTTCGGCAGAAGCATCCGCCTATGGAAGTCAACGACATGTCATTGCGCTGGAACCTGACCAGCCTAAATATCGCATGGTGGTGGTGGATGACAAATGGGTGAATAGACAGTTACTCATCAAGCTGCTGACGCCATTGGGTTTTGAAGTGCGTGAGGCCGAAAACGGACAGGAGGCCATCGAAATTTCACGCGTGTTCCAGCCGCATCTGGTGTGGATGGATATGCGGATGCCAGTGATGAGCGGCGTAGACGCAACCAAGCAAATAAAAGCAGGTCCACAGGGCAAAACAACAATTATCATCGCCCTGACAGCCAGCGCTTTTGATGAAGAACGGCAGGATATTATCGAGGCAGGATGTGACGACTTTTTGCGAAAGCCATTCCGTACCGAGGATATTTTCGCCATGATTAGCAAACATTTGGGTGTGCGATATGTATATGCCGAAGATGAGCCAGAACAATCCATCAAGCCCGCTAAAGACAAATTACAGACCACTGAACTAAAATCCGCAATCAATATTTTGCCAACCGGGCTGGTGACTGATTTGGTGGATGGCCTAGAATTGGGAGATAGCAAGCTGATTGATACGGTTATTTCTGAAATAGATCGTTACGATCACACTTTGGCCAAGGCACTTGGTCAACTTGCCAGTCGATTTGAATATGACAAACTGCTTGACCTCGCACGGGAGACAATAGATGAGCCAACCTAGAAAGTCCATCGTCATCGTCGATGATACGCCCGAAAACTTACGCTTGCTGGGGCAAATGCTGAATGAACAGGGTTATCGCGTTCGATCAGCGCCTAACGGGGAACACGCATTAGCCAGTATCCGCAAAGAACGGCCTGATCTGATTTTGCTCGACATTTTGATGCCCGATATGAATGGTTATGAGGTCTGCCAGCAGCTTAAGTCTGACGCCCAATTGAATGACATTCCAGTTATTTTCATCAGTGCATTGAATGAGGTTTTTGATAAGGTAACAGCGTTTTCTATCGGCGCTGTTGACTATATCACTAAGCCCTTTCAGATTGAGGAAGTGCTGGCAAGGGTTAGAACCCATTTAAGTCTGGAAGAGATGAGACAGACGTTGGATTTACAAAACCGTCAGCTCCAAGAGCAAAACCACGAACTAGAAGCTTTCGCCCATACGGTCGCGCATGATCTTAAGAATCCGCTCTCGACGATCCTCGGTGGACTGGAGCTAATGCAGCACCTCGCCACCGATTTGGATGAAGATAGCGAACGTTCACTGGACATCAGCTTAAACGGCGCACATAAAATGCACAGTATTATCGAAGAACTGTTACTGTTAGCCAGTATTCGCAAAGAAGCTGTTCAAACGTCGGTGCTGGACATGGCAAAGGTCGTTGACCAAGTGATGTATCGTCTATCGGGCATCATAGACAAGTACCATGCGGAAATCATGTTTCCCGAAACGTGGCCGGAAGTGATGGGCTACGAGCCATGGGTTGAAGAAGTTTGGGTCAATTATCTGACCAACGGACTAAAATACGGCGGGGAACCACCCTACCTTGAGCTAGGAGCACAGCTTCTGGCGGACAATCACGTTCGTTTCTACGTAAGGGACAACGGACGGGGACTTACACCCGAAGCTCAAGCATCACTTTTCACCGAATTTACCCGATTGGACAAAGTCCGCGCTCAAGGACATGGACTGGGGTTGTCCATTGTGGGGCGCATTATGAGTAAACTCGACGGGCAGTGCGGCGTAGAAAGCGCGGTCGGTGAAGGCAGTTTATTCTATTTTACGTTGCCGACAGGTGATTAGACACTTCTATATTTAGTCAAAAGATGATACCCACAGTGCAAATTGTGAAGATTGCGAAATGAATGTACGGGAGAAACTTCACAATATTCTTCAATTTCTTCACTTTCACCTGTCCAATTATGGCGGTGGCGGCGGTGAAATGATGCTGTTGATGTTATTGTTGCAGTTGAGAAAGCCCTTTTATATTCTCAATTACTGAATTGTTAAGGTGCGCGGATAATGGTTTTAAAATCATCCCCACGAACATCATACAATAACACTGTGGGTAACGGGTTACATTTTGGAAGAACATTTTGTAACTCTTGCGCGAGGTTAGTGTTAACCATTTTGAGGGGGCAAGTTTATTAAGCAAGTTGGTGGATAGTTGGTAAACGGTTAATGGCACAAACCAAAAATAAACTAAGAAAATATTGTTGTCCGTTGCGAAAAGGACACAAAGCTACTCAGTGCCATCGAACGCCAATAATTTCAATCTGAATTTGCTTTGAGATCATTTATGGCTTTCCATTTTATGAAACATAAAGATGAAAATGCTCTGCGTCAGGCTCTCGAAGAGAAATTGAAAATCGGTTCAGCGACAGTTGAGGATGCTCTTTGGTTCTGCAAAAAGAATAAACCTATTTTTTGGGAACCGGATAAACTTGACCCAAAGATTTTAAGTGTGCGGAAACACGAGATGGGCATTGTTTTTAGCACGCGAGCATCACTAGGCATTTTTAGATTGTCCAATTGGAGAAATCTTTTACGTTCTTTTTATCGAATCTGGTGGTTCTTATTTATTAGTGGCGAGTGGCGAATCTTTCTTTATTTTGATAACAATGTTTTAGCAGAAATTGAAGTATTACGATTTGAACATTGGTTATAAACGACCAATCTTTAGACAGCAGATTATGTATTCGGGCGGTGGCGATGTTAACAACGCCACCGCCCGAAACTTTAGCAAGCCTATACAGTTATGTTGGTTTGGGTGGGTTGAGTCTCTGCGATGACCTTCCCCTGTGAAATGACATAACGCGGCGTGACTTGATAGCGGATGGCATTAAAGGGATCAACCACACCGAGTACCGCGAGATTGGCTGGATTGCCGACTTTGATGCCGTAATCACTGATGTTCAAAGAACGCGCAGCATGAGAAGTTACCATATCAAAGCAAGCATCAATCTCTTTGAGGCCGGTCATTTGGGCGGCATGAACTGCCATATGTGCGACACCAATCATGCTGCCTGTGCCAAAGATGTACCACGGATCGTGAATATCGTCTTGTCCCAAACTGACGTTCACGCCATTTTGCCAAAGTTCTTTAATACGGGTTAAGCCGCGACGCTTGGGATAAGTATCCATGCGCCCCTGCAAAGTGATATTGATCAAGGGATTAGCGATAAAGTTGATATTAGTGCGCTTGAGGAAACCCATCAGTTTGTAGGCATAAGCATCATTATAAGAACCGAAAGCGGTGGTATGGCTGGCAGAAACCCGCCCCCCTCCTCCGCGCTTAATGGCTTCGGCTATTATCACTTCAACAAAGCGGGATTGGTCGTCGTCCACTTCATCACAATGCACATCAATTAAACGGTCGTACTGTTCAGCGAGGTCGAAAATGCGGTGGATTGAGCGCACGCCATCCTCGCGAGTCAGTTCATAATGCGGAATGCCCCCGACAGCATCAGCGCCACGCTTGAGGGCTTCTTCCAAGAGCGAGTCATTTTCAGGTCGGGAGTAAATACCATCTTGCGGGAAAGCGACTACTTGCAGGGTCATCCAATCTTTAACTTGATCGCGGAGTTCTAAGAGTGCATCAAGGGCTATGAGGTTGGGTTCAGTTACATCAACATGAGTACGCACATAAAGGACACCATTACCCGCCATGAGTTTAAGGGCGGCAAGCGCGCGCTGCTGCACGTCTTCACGCGTGAGTGATTTTTTCCGTTCACCCCAAATTTGAATACCTTCAAAAAGTGTTCCGCTGATGTTGAAGTGTGGTTTTCCGGCAGCAAGCACCGAATCGAGGTGAATATGCGACTCGACAAAAGGGGGTGTCACCAACTGACCATCGCAGTCGATTTCACGTCCGGCACTTTCAGTAATCGCAGCTTGAACCACCGCAATTTTTCCGGCTTGGATGGCAATATCGACCAATTTAGTTTCGGGATAAAGACGGCAGTTCCGCAAAATCAAGTCGTACACGAGCACTCCCCTTTTTGATTGGTTAAACTCACTAAAAAGTGTTAGATTAATCTCGCTAAAGTTGTAGATATGCGCCTCTACACTAAACGTTAAACTTTATTCTCGCAACTTTTTTGACAGACTATTTTACGGAGGAAACGATGATGAAGTTACGCCGCTTGGTTGTGCTTGCGCTGATGGCACTGCTAGTCGTGGCAGTGATACCCGCCAACGCCCAAGACAAAATGGTTTTAAAAGTATTCGCAGCCTATGCAACGCCGATTGAAGAGCCGTGGGATGGGGTTATCCATGCGGCGCTGGAAAAAGCCAAAGAAGCGGGAACCATTGAGTACGATTACCAAGATAACATCGGTTATTCGGGCGACATGGAAGTCGTGCTGCGTGAAGTGGCCGAGGAAAAGCAACCCAACATCATTTTCGGTGATGCTTTCGGCAACGAAGAAGCAGTCCGTAAAGTGGCTAAGGACTATCCCGAAATTGCCTTCGTTTTCGGCTCCGGCCTCGGCCCCTCAGAACCCAATTTGTCGGTATTCGATAACTGGATTCATGAACCGGCTTACCTCAGCGGTTTGTTGGCCGGCAGCTTGAGCAAGAGCGGTAAGATTGGCGTAGTCGGTGGATATCCTGTGCCAGAGGTGAACCGAATCGTCAACGCCTTCATTCAAGGCGTAAAAGAAGCCAATCCGAAAGCTGAAGTGTTGGTGACCTTCTTAAACAGTTGGTTTGATCCGGCGGCGGCAAAAGAAGCAGCTTTGGCGCAGGTTGATGCCGGTGCGGATGTGCTGTTCGCCGAACGTTTTGGTGTCATCGAAGCGGCACAGGAAAAGAAACTGCTGGCATTCGGCAGCATGAGCGACCAGAACGAACTGGCTCCCGATACAGTGGTCAGTGGGCCAGTGTGGAATATGCAACCGACGATTGATTATGTGGTTAAAGAAGTGGCCGCGGGAGCCTATACGGCGCAAGACTTGAAAGACTTTTCGATGATGGGCAAAGGTGGCGCAGCACTCGCACCGTTGCATGATTTCGAAAAGACGATTGATGCGAAGGTTTTGGAGATGGTCACCAAGCGTGAACAGGACATCAAAGATGGTTTGTTCCGTGTGGACATCAACGAGAACACACCTGAGAACGCAGTTGTTCCTGAAGCCGCTGCATCCTAGGTTTTGAGGCAACGCGGAAAATTAGGGCGGAGATACCCCTAACCCCAACCCTTCCCCCGTAGCAACAGGGGAAGGGAGAAATACGGGAGGGTCTATGACCCTCCCCTACAAAGGGATACTCCATATTAAAAAGTTAAACATCGTAATCCCACCCTACCAAAGAAATACCCTTGGAGATTTATGGCCGTTGTAGAGATGCGGGGTGTCAGCAAGCGATTTGGCTCGTTGGTGGCAAATGACCAGATTGACCTCGATATTGCCTCGAATGAGATACATGCCCTGCTCGGTGAAAACGGCGCAGGCAAAAGTACCTTGATGAAAATCCTCTACGGCTTTTATCAACCTGATGAAGGTGAGATTTTAGTCGAGGGAAAACCCGTCACACTCAAATCGCCCGTAGATGCTATTCGCGCAGGCATCGGCTTGGTTTCACAGCATTTTTCGCTCGTACCAACGTTTACGGTTGCCGAAAATATTGTTCTGGGATTTGAAAACACCGCGATCCTGAACCACGACAAGCTGAACCAAACGGTAGCCGATACTGCGCGTCGATATGGTTTCACGATTGAGCCGAACGCGGTTGTGCGTGATCTTTCGGTTGGGCAACAGCAGCGCGTCGAAATTCTCAAAGCGTTATATCGCCAATGTCGTGTCCTGATTCTGGATGAACCGACCGCCGTTCTTACACCACGTGACGCGGCAGCATTGTTCGACACCTTACGACAACTGCAAAAACAAAATCTTTCGGTCATCATCATCACGCATAAGCTTGAAGAAGTGATGGCAATCAGCCAGCGCGTAACGGTACTGCGTCTGGGCAAAGTGGCAGGACGTGAAGTGACCGCACAAACCAATCCGCAAGCGCTGGCACGGCTCATGGTCGGGCGTAATGTGCTGGAAGTCACACGCAACACAGAGCATATAGCAGCAGAGTCAATAGCGCTTGCAGTTAATGATTTGAGCGTCTCGGACAAACGCGGTGTTCCGGCGCTACGCAATGTGTCGTTTGATGTTCACGCAGGCGAAGTGGTAGGTATCGCGGGGATTGCCGGCAATGGTCAAAGTGAATTGGTGGCCGTTTTAGGTGGACTTATCAAACCGGACTCGGGTGAAGTCCTTGTGAGTGGGCAGCCTGTCGAGCTGGGTGATCCTCGCAGCTTTAACCAGATGAAAGTGGCGCGTATCCCTGAAGACCGTCTCAAAGGAGTCGTCGGTGACTTAAGCGTGGCCGAAAATTTGGCATTGGAGCAGATTGGAGATTTCACACGCGCGGGACATTTGAACCACAAACAAATGCGACAGATGGCGCAGTTGTTAATCGCCGATTTTCAGATCAAGGCTGAACCGGGCGACCGTGTACGAACGCTATCGGGGGGCAATATTCAGAAAGTGATTTTGGCGCGTACCCTTTCGCGCCAGCCCGATGTGGTGATCGCCGCGCAGCCGACGCGCGGATTGGACATTGGCGCAACCGAGTACGTACATCAAAAGCTGTTGGAGCAAAAGGCTCGTGGTGCGGGAGTTTTGCTCGTTTCTGAGGATTTGGATGAAACACGATTATTAAGTGACCGAATATTGGTTATTTATGCCGGAAGTATTGTCGGTGAATTCAGTGCCGACGAGATTGATATTGACCAAATAAGTTTACTCATGGCTGGTTCGAAGGCAGCAGTCAAGTGATTTTGTTACAGGGAATAGGTTATGCTTGGCTTTAAACTCGAACGGGGTTCTGCGCCCATCTGGTTAAGGGGATTAATCCCGATTTTGGCGGTTGTGCTGACTTTTTTGTTGGTGAGTATCATCATCATTTTTGCGGGCGCGAATCCGCTTGAGGCGGTCAACCAACTGCTGATTAATCCGCTGACCAAAACCACAGCCCGTTGGGATATTATCGTCATGGCAACTCCGCTGCTCCTGACGGGTGTCGCAGTAGCATTCGCATTCGCCAGTGGTTATTACAATATTGGCGCTGAAGGACAGCTTTACGCTGGAGCGATTGCGGGCGCATGGCTGGGACCACAGTTACAAAGCCAGCCACCGCTTGTAGCGATTGCTATCATGCTGATTGGCGGGTTCATCGCTGGAGCAATGTGGGCACTGCCACCGGCTTTGCTCAAAGTTCGCTTGGGTGTAGACGAAGTTGTCACGACGCTGCTGCTCAACTCGGTGATGCTGTTTATCGTTAGTGCGCTGCTTAACGGCCCATGGCGTGATCCAACCACCGGCTGGCCCCAATCGCCGACGATTGCCGACAGCGCGCAATTTCCAATTCTGGTTCCACGTTCACGCATTCATCTAGGTTTCATTGTCGCGGTTATGGCTATCATCGGGCTGTGGTGGATTTTCCAGCGCACACGATTCGGCTTAGAACTGCGGGCGGCGGGTATGGGTAAAGATGCTGCCCGTTTTATGGGGGTGCGCGTCAACCGTGTCATGCTGACCGCAGCACTCGTCAGTGGTGGCGTGGCGGGGTTAGCAGGTGTCGGCGAAATCGCAGGCATTCACCATCATTTGGTGGAAGCGATTTCACCGGGTTATGGATACACCGGCATCATCGTCGCCACTTTAGGCGGGCTAACCGCGCCGGGTGTGGGATTAGCAGGCTTGTTCATCGCGCTCATCGAACGGGGTTCGCTTTCCGCCAACCGTGAACTCAACGTGCCGGTTTATCTCGGTGATGTGATTCAAGCGGTACTGCTTATTACCACATTAGCGCTGCTGCTGCTCAATCGTTATCGCCTGCGGAGAGTGCGCTAATGGATTTTATTTTCACGCTAATCGGCGCAACTTTACGCATCAGTACACCTATTCTGTATGCGGCGTTAGGCGAAACAATCATTGAGCGCTCCGGTGTACTCAATTTAGGCATTGAAGGAACAATGATGCTTTCGGCCTTTACCGGATTTTTTGCCGCCCAAACAACCGGTTCCCTGTTTGTCGGATTAGCTGTCGCCATGCTTACAGGCATAATCCTCAATGTATTGATGGGATTTCTGGCAGTTACATTGGGACTCAATCAGCATGTGGCGGGATTGGGCATCACATTGTTTGCGACAGGATTAGCACTGTTCCTGTTCCGGCAAGTTTATGCCGGACAGCAAACGCCACCTTCGCTGCCCGAATCGTTTCCTCAACTAAGCATTTTATCAGGCACATCGCTTGCACCGGTTTTCAGCCAATACACACTAACCTATGTGGCGCTGTTATGTGTGCCGTTGGTAGCGTGGCTGCTCAACCGGACGACTTTCGGACTGCGCTTACGATCCGTTGGGGAAAGCCCCGAAGCCGCTGACATGGCAGGTATCAATGTGTATAAGATGCGTTATTCCGCACTGATATTGGGTGGCGTTTTTATGGGTGTTAGCGGAGCATTTCTCTCGTTAGCACAGCTAGGTGCATTCTCACAGGGTATCATCAACGGGCGTGGATGGGTGGCGATTGCTATCGTCATTTTCGGCAACTGGTCAGCATTAAAAGTTTTAGGTGGCGCGCTGCTCTTTGGCGCACTGCAAGCGCTGCAACTGCGTTTACAAGCCGAAGGTGTAGCCCTCCCGTACGAGCTGCTACTAGCACTACCTTACGTGATGACGATAATCGTGTTGGCAATCACCGGACGGAACGCTTCCTATCCGGCAGCGCTGCTCAAACCTTACCGGCGCGAAGGTTAGAGACATACCAATTCGCGGCGTGAGCATCAAAGGCATTACGAAATTCCCCAACTTAGGTTATGATCTAGGCACTTTTAGCCTTGATCTTAATATGAATAAATAAATAACAATGACACAAACTAATAGTTCAATCTCTAAACGTCCCTATGGAACGACTGCAAGTGGTCAAGCCGTCGAAGAATATACACTGACAAACGCCAATGGCGTAGAAGGCAAGATCATCACCTTTGGCGGCATTATTACTTCGCTGCGTGTTCCGGATCGCAAAGGCAGCATGGCTGACGTCGTTCTAGGGTTCACTAACCTGACAGATTATGAAACCAAGAGTCCTTACTTCGGAGCGCTCATCGGGCGTTATGGCAACCGGATTGGCAAAGCGTCGTTCATGCTGGATGGCGCTCAATATACACTGGCACTCAATGATGGGCCGAACTCGCTGCACGGCGGTGTCAAAGGTTTTGATAAGAAAGTTTGGTCAGCCAAAGAAGGCAAAAGCGATACCGGAATTGCGCTTGAACTGAGCTATCTGAGTCCTGACGGCGAAGAAGGCTATCCCGGTAACTTATCGGTGACGGTCACCTATACCTTGACGAATGACAACGCCATCCGCATTGATTACAGCGCCACCACCGACAAAACAACGGTAGTCAATCTGACAAACCATTCTTATTTCAACTTAGCTGGCAACGGTTCAGGTACAATTTACGATCACATCGTGCAAATTTATGCCGACCGATATACCCCTGTCAGCGGGACGTTGATTCCAACCGGAGAACTAGCGCCTGTAGCGGGAACACCGTTTGACTTCCGCAGTCCTAAAGTTGTAAACGGTGGAATCCGTTCGGGTCATCAACAGATGGTTTATGGACGGGGATATGATCACAACTTCGTCTTGAACCGCAAAACAGACAACGCTCTTGAAATTGCTGCGCGGGTTTATGATCCGTCGTCGGGGCGTGCCGTCGAAGTCTGGACGACCGAGCCTGCGATCCAGTTTTACACCAGCAACTTTGTTGATGCTACGCTGGTGGGTTCGAGCGGTGGTATCTATCGTCAAGGCGACGCATTTTGCTTAGAGACACAGCATTATCCCGACTCACCTAATCAACCAGCTTTTCCGACTACGACCTTGAAACCGGGCGATACTTATAATACGACGACGGTCTATAAATTCTCGGCTGACTAAAACTAAATCGGGAACGCACATAGGCGCTCCCCTACGATGCGCGTTTTAGAAATCGAATTTTTGGCGAATAGGAATAAGTCATGCGGATTGTGGTAATTGGCGGAAGTGGACATATCGGTACGTATCTCATTCCAATGCTGGTCGAACGCGGACATGAGATCATTAACATCACACGTGGCCAAAGCAAACCATATATTGCACAAGCCGCATGGAGAAACGTCCGGCAGGTCGTTGCTAACCGTGAAGAAGAGGATAAAGCAGGTACATTTGGGACATTTGTCAATTACCTCAAAGCAGATGTTGTCATTGACCTGATTTGCTTCACCGAAGCCAGCGCGCGGCAGCTTGTCGAAGCGCTGCGCGGCAATGTGCAGCATTTCTTACACTGCGGCACAGTCTGGATTTATGGCCACAGCACCCAAGTTCCCGCCACAGAAGACCAGCCGCGTCATCCATTTGGGGAGTACGGCATCCGAAAAGCCGCTATTGAACGCTATCTTTTAGATGAATCACGGCGTAATGGCTTCCCCGCGACGTTACTCCATGCCGGACATATCGTTGGCCCGGGTTACGCGCCGCTTAATCCTGCCGGACATTTTAACCCGCAAGTCTTTGCTCAAATCGCGCGTGGTGAGGAATTAGCGCTGCCCAACCTCGGCATGGAAACTGTTCATCACGTTCATGCCTCCGACGTCGCGCAAGCCTTTGTAAAGGCCATTATCAACCGCAGCACCAGTATTGGTGAAAGTTTTCACGCGGTGTCACCAGCCGCAATCACTTTGCGCGGTTACGCTGAAGCTATGTACGCATGGTTCGGGCAAGAATCAAAGCTTAGCTTTTTACCGTGGGAAAAGTGGAAAACAACCGTTTCAGAGGCAGAAGCACAGGCGACGTGGGATCATATTGCCCACAGTCCCAACGCCAGTATCGCCAAAGCGCGGCGCATGATTGACTACCAACCGCGCTATACATCACTGGATGCCATTTACGAAGCCGTGCAATGGCTGATTGATAACGAGAAAATCGTGATTAAGCAGCCGGCCTAGATACGCCAGTTCAGCCAGCGATTTAAAACCACAAAGCTGACTAGAGTCATTAAGACAAGGATAACGAGGTCAAGATAAAAGGCAGCATCAATCGTGCCGGATAAGGCATGGCGCAGCGCATCAGCCGCATAGCTTGGCGGCAATATAAATGCCAACCATTGCAGCGGTGCAGGCAATGTCTGCCACGGAATAAAAATGGGCGCAGCCATAATCAGCACAAACAGCAGCAGATTCACGATGATTTGAATCATCTCCAAGCTGTTGATGAGCGACCCAAGAGCCATACCGATAGCAGATAATGCGAGAGCGGTTAGCGGCAGAAGCAGCACAACCCATACGCTAAAATTCAAATCCATTTTGTAAACCAGCGAACCGAACAGCATCGGCGCGATCATCCCCGGCAGCGTCACCGTCAAGCGGGAAAGCATAATGGCGGCGACAAAAGCCACTTTGCTAATTGGCAGCGAGGCATAATACAGCAGCATCCCCTCTTTTTTCATCGAGCCGATGCGAATGGCCATCGTATAAAGTCCATCGTTGGCGACCGAAAAAATCGCTGCCCCACTGATGATGTAAATAAGGCTGTTGGTATCAGTTAGGCCGCTGCCAATGCGGGTAAAACCGAAAACCATCGCTAAGGGTAGGAACAGGGAAAACATAAAGTACCAATACCAGATGGTGCGGATTTCAAGCATTTGTTCCAGCCACAAATATTTCAAGTCCACAGCAAACTTTCGCAGCCCGTCAATGCGCGGTGATGAGGCGGGATTATCAAGCGGTTGGGATGAATGGGCAATTTCCATGTGGTCGGTTATCCATTCGCTGTTTCGAATTGCAGATAGATATCTTCAAGTGAAGGTGGCGACAATCTAAAATCATCCAGACGCACCATGCCAATTTGGGTCATCAGCATTTCGGTGGCCGGGGCAACTTGATGCGCCGCCAGATACACCGTGTAATCACCGGGTTTTGAGGTATCAAGTGTGCCGAGCGCTGTTAAGCGTTCAGCTTCTAATTTATCCAAAGACTCACCGGCTTTCAGGCGAAATTCCAATCGAACATTGCCGCCGGAGAAAAGTTTTAATTCGCCGGGAGTGCCAAAAGCCACAAATTTGCCCTGCTTCATAACCGCGACACGTTGAATGACCCGTTCAGCTTCCAACACGTTATGCGTGACCAATACACAGGTCACGCCCTGTTCCGTATTCAGCCGGCCAATCATATCCCAAACGATGCGCCGTTTTTGCGGATCAAGTTCATTGGTCGGCTCGTCCAAAATTACGACTTGCGGTGATCCCATCAAGGCCATCGCAAAATTAGTCAAGCGCAGTATTCCACCGCTCAACTTATGGACATAGCGTTTGGCATAATCACCAATATCCAGTTCATCAATCAACTGACGGCTTTGACTTTTGGCATCAGCTTCGCTTTGGCCTCGTAAACGACCGGTGTAATGCAGTGCCCGTTCGACTTCAACATAGCGCATCGGCAGTCCGGTTTGAGGCAGGAAACCTGTGATGCGTTTGACCTGCTGCGGCTGCTTAACGACATCAATTCCTTCTAACCAAATTGAACCGGAGGTCGGCTGCGTCAAACCCAGCAGTTGATGCACCAGAGTCGTTTTGCCGGCACCATTCGGCCCTAACAAACCAAAGATTTCGCCCCGCCTTACTTCAAAGGTCAAATCATCATTCGCGACCAGTGATGTTTTGCCAGTATAGGTACGGGTCAAATGTTCAACGCGAATAGATACGGGTTGGTTCAGCATAGCTTAGTCGGCCTGTGGCACAGGCGCAGCGACCTTGCGCGAAAGTCCTAAGGTTGTCAACGGATCAGAACTCAAGTCCATGACGCGGTCATACTCCGCTTGCACCAACTCGGATGTGTACTGCCCGCTGTAATCGGTCTTAGGTGAATAGAAACGATCTTTAAAAGCCAGATCGTCGAGAATGGTTTGCATGGTTTCTGAAGTGGTAAAAAGCGACGGATAAGGCGTATAGAACATGCGTAGATAATCGCCGCCGCTCAACGCCAGCGGCATAGGCGAACGCCATTTTAAATCCCCACTTTTGTTGGTACCGAGATAGAAATGGGGCATTGGTACGTCAGTTCCATAAACTGCACGTGAAAAATGCCGGTACAATGCACGGTTCATATCTTCGAGGTTGGTCACGGACTGCAATTCCACATCAACCGCCCGCCGTTCTTCTTCACTCATCCGGTTGGGCAAATCCCAGAACGAATATAACGGGATTGACGCGATCTCCCACAGCAGCTTACGGCGACCTTCTTGGTAGGACCAAGAATCTTGAAATTTAATGAAATCTTGTGCTACCTGATGCGCAGGATTATCCGTTGGGAGCAGTAATAACGAGTCGATGCCCACAAAGTATGGGTCAACTTCGTACTCGTTATAAAACGCCACTGCCCCATCGCCAATCAACCGCAGCATTTCCTGCGTAACGACTTCTGCATATTCCGCCCCACGATTATAAAACCCGCGAAACGAAAAGGCCGTAATAATCATATTCTGACCGCCCAGATCAAAAAATGTGCGGCAGAAATCCCAGTAACGCCGCACAAGATATTCCCCTTGTGTGGCAAAATTATCGATTCGTCCGGGGTCAACGGATTGACGGTTTTGTTCCAGTACATAAGTGGTACGTGTACCGCCAATGGCAAACACACCGGTCAGCCCTTCGGGATAGCGCGCCCGTATACGGTCAGCAAATGATTGCTCGGTCATGCGGTGATCCTCTTGCGATGATAGTTAACTTAATAAGGCGGTTATGTCACTGCGATTCGGCTTTACCTTTGGGTTCCAGTGTCGCGTAGGCTTCTGGCAATGTTGAAACAAACGTTAACTGCCAGTCATTGGAACCTGAACGGGACAACTTACGCCCAACGCCTGCAATCGCTTGCAGAAAGGTGTTGGCACTTGAACCAACAATTATGGTTGTGGCGATGTTGGCATGACGGGGCGTGGAGAAAGCCCGCTGTACGTGGGTAATCGCACCCTGTGGGATGATGTTGGCGTTTTGAAAATCCATGATGATACTGACCTTATGGTCAACGGTGTCGAGCATATCATAGGCCGTTTTGGCTGCGGTGTTGAAGTCAGCCCAAGTCCAACTTTTACCGTAGATATAGCGGAGGATCGTTTTTTGATCGTTGTCCCATACCACTTCAATGTTCACGTCAGACTCCTCAAGTTAACTAGCTGCCGCGACTGTTGTTGGCTGATACGCGCTGACATATTCCCGATAACTGTAAAGCGCAGCCAACACTGCCGAACGTACCACGTGTCGTGGGGTATATAGAGATTTGCCAATCCATAATGGTGGATACTGTAGGTTCTGATAGTGTTTCATCAGATAATCGGCTGCCGCATGGATGCTAGCCGGATCAACACGTTCGGAAGCATGTTGGTCCCAAAACAGCAAAGCATGTAAACAGTAGGCCGTTTCTTCAATTGTGGATTGATGATAGTATCCCCAACCACCATCTTCACGCTGTGTTTGCAATATCCATTTAATGCGCGACGGCAGTAAATCATCCACCACACCGTAGAGGGATGAAATCGCAGTACTGGTTAAGTAATACGGCGAAATATGCCACTTGTCGAACCAGAAATAACCTGTCAAATCGGAACGGCGCAGCATGGCACTAATCTTCTGCGTCCACGCATCAAACTGATGATAGGTTCGATCCGTTTGCAGCGCAGCCAACAAACGAATATTCACGCTCAAGGATTGGTCAAGCTCACCCGGATAGCAGCAGAAATGCTGTTCATGTTCATAGGGTTTAAACACATCCGCGTTAACATCATACCCACCCCAACGCAAGAGCCCAAAAGCGACAGCCGTATCATCCAAGTCCGTTACCGGAAAGTAAGGGGAATAACTCAACCCTTTTTCCGGTGACCACATCGACCACACAAAATCCAGAATGCGCCGGACTTCCGGATTAGTTGGCGTGATGGCCTCTGCAAGGCGCAGATGGTTCAACGTCCAGAGCGCTTCAAAAATATCAAAGGGTTTTACAAAGGGCGCGCCACCATCGCCCTGATCCGTAACGACCTGCTGCAAATAATGGACTGAACGGTCGTCATGTCGTTTCAGGAGTGCTGCTGCCGTCGCTGCCGGTGAGGTACCGACCGAACCATTGGCTTCGATAAAGTCGGCATCGTCCGGAATGTAACTGCGCAAGGCTTCCAATGAAACGACCAGCGTGGTATAACGCCACGACTGCGGATTATGCCCCAGCATATTAAGCTTTTTCTCGATTTTGACTGCGTCTTGATACAAGTCGCGAGGAACATCTAAGCCAAGCTCTAGCGCTTCACTCACTAACGAAAACGCAAGAATAGGGAAACCGATTGTGTCGTTCGCATCATGATGTAAACGTCCGTTCTCGCGCCAGAGGAAGGCCGCCCCTTGCCGCACGCGCCGTTCATCACTTTCCCCATGATCGGTTGTGTGCAAGGCGATCATCGCTGCTAACGTGGAGATAACCCGATCATGATAATGCAGAATTTCACCGCCCCAACTGCCATCACTATGCTGACGCCTACGCAGCCAAGGCAGTGCTTCATCAAAACCCTGCCCCGGATAATGAGGAGACAACCGAGCAATCCACGAAGTATCGTAAGCGACACTTTGCATACTGCTTGTATTACGCTTTAAAGAACGAAGCAGTTGAGCAATATCACTGTCCAATTGATCGCTGACTTTATCATTCACGGCGGATCGGTTCATTATGGAGTCTCCATTGTCCGTGCTGGAAGAATTATTCACAAATATCGACAGGTCATATCAACAAAAGGCTGTTGTTTTTTTGAACTGCTACAGATCACCTGAGCACAAGTTATTTTATTATCATCCACCTTACGTGGCAAAGTAAAATTCATTACCAATCTCTATACATATATTGAACAGCACACCACCTTACAATCATTATTATGCAATGACAAACTTAATTAATTCCTTTATTTTAGATGTATCCTGCATCAAAACAGCATAAAGAAATTTAAAATGAGGCATCAACTGCCGCTCAATTACAAGCTTTCATAATGAACTTATAACAATCTGTAAGCGCATTAACCCGACATGAATCGTCTCACTTCATGCAGCCATAGAATGCGAAAATATGCTGATGTCTTGTCAGATGTTAAAGCGATGTTTAAGGAGGTGTGAAACTGAAGATTAAGAACAGGGTAAGGCGTTCGAACAAAAATCCGAGTCTGTAAAAAAGGCGCAGTTCAGTAAACCCGCGCCTTTTCAATTCATGAAATGAAGTCTATTCGTTCAGCACTTACACCAGAAATAGGTTAAGGAAACGGATGCCACATGAGCGACAAACCCATTGCTGCAACAGCGAATGACGCACCAAGTGCCGCAAAGAGCACACTGATTTCGGCAACTTCATGCTTGGTAATCAAGTTAGTTGGCAGATTTTCAAACACACTTTGAAGCTCTCCACCGCTCTCAGCCGAATAGTATGTGCCGCCGGTCGTATTTGCAATCAGCTTCAATGTATCCTCATCAATTCCCCTTCGGAATCCGCCCGGTCCGCCCCCGCCACCATTAAAACCACCATTGAACTGCCCGTTACCGCCGCCACCGTTAAATGGCTCACGCCCCATAAATTGCTGTCCGCAAAACGGGAATTCCCCACCATTAGCCGTACCAAAGCCAATCGTGTAAACACGGATACCACGATCTACAGCCTGTTGGGCGGCATCCGCCGGTAACATACCAACATTATTAGCTCCATCCGTGAGCAGAACAATAATATCCGGTGCATAAGCCCCGTTTGGCACAGGACTCGGCTCTATACCGCCCGATGTATCGCTGACACTGGGTGCGACGGACGGATCAATTTCAGCAATCGCATCAATTGACTTGAGGATACCAATTCCAATTCCGGTTCTCCGTCCAGTGGTCAAACTTTGGATAGCGGCTTTAAGCGCATTTATGTCAGACGTAGGCGCTTGAATGAGTTCCGCGAAACCTGAAAAGGCGACGATACCAATTTGAGTGGTCGCTTTTTGATTTTCAATGAATGAAATTGCTGCCGCTTCGGCAGCTTGCAACCGATTCGGCTCAATATCGGTTGAACACATGCTGCGCGAAACATCCATTGCCAGAATAATCGTCGTCTGGTTGGTCGGGACGGCGGCAATCGTGATGGGTCGGCCTAAGGCAAAAATCAAGCTGCCCAATGACACAATAAACATGGCGAATGGAATATGCCGCCGCCAGCGGGATTGATTTGGGGCAGCTGCCCGCACTAATGAAAGACTGGAATATCGCACCACAAAACGCTTCCGCCGGCGTAATACCCAGATGTAGCCTGCAATCGCCAAGGGTATCAATAGCAGCAGGAGAACAAACCCCGGCCAGAGTAAACTCATGTACCACCTCCAATACAGTTCGCAATTTTCCTGAAGTTACGGTACGCGACCGAACCACAGCAGCGAAATCGTGCCGCCAATCAACAGAATGAGGATGCTGACACCTGCCAATAAAGACGTCACTTCCATATCTTCTGGTTTGACGATCAAGGTCGGATTGAGATTGTCGTAAATATTCAGCAAATCCTCTTCATTTTCGGCATTGTAATAAGTGCCTCCAGTGATTTGTGAGATTTGTTGCAGCATTGCTTCATCAAGTTGGGTGTGAATAGTGAAGCCCTCGACATGCAGATCCGCTCCAGATGGGCTGCCTATCCCCACGGTATAAATCCGCACACCGCGATCTGCCGCTGCCTGAGCAATCTCCAGCGGATCGGGATTTTGATTGTTTTCACCGTCAGTTAGTAAAATGATGACACTAGAGGAATATGTTCCTCTGGGCATTGGGGTCGGCGTTGGCGCGGGGGTCGGGGTCGCATTGCTATAGTAATTGGTTGGCGCACCATTGCTGTTTTCGATTGTCGTCAGCGACGCGATGATACCGTTCGCCAACGAAGTCCCGCGCTGTGGCGTGAGGCGACCAATCGCCGCCAGCAATTCAACTTCATCATTAGTCGGCACCTGTACCGAAAGACCACTTTCACTAAAAGCAACCACGCCTATTCGAACTGAGGGCGACTGCCGTTCAATGAAGTTTTGAACCGCCGTTTTTGCGGCTTCCATTCGGGTTGGCTTCAGGTCGTCTGCCGCCATACTTCCGGAAACATCAAACGCAAGTATGACCGTACCTTGAATGCGGGGCAAGCTCACAGTGGTTTGGGGTCGTGCTAACGCGACAATCAAAATGATTAATGCGACCAGCAAAATCGCAGGCGGAACATGCCGCCGCCACCCTAGCCTATTTCGAACCGCACCCTGCATCATCCCCAAACTGCCATAACTCGTGGCAAGTTTACGACGGCGCAGTTGCATTCGCACATACAAATAGACGAATAGCGGAACCAATAACAGCAGTAGCAGCATCGCAGGCCAAATAAATTTCATGGGTCTTACTTTCTCCGCTGTCGCCGCAGGGCAGCGAAACCCACAATGGCGCGAACTAAATCTTCCTCGGTTGAAAGGGAGAGCATGTCTACACCCGTGCGTTTAAAGACTTGATCGAGTTCTGCTTGACGCTGGCGTGCTGCCTGAATGAAACGCTGGCGAAAGCCTTTGTCATGTGTATCCACGTAGATTTGTTCGCCTGTTTCGGAGTCTTCCATCAGAATTAAACCCACATCCGGCAGTTCTATTTCTCGTGGATCCCACAGTTTTACAGCCAGAACCTCATGCCGTTTATTCAGCAAACTCAAAGGCCGTTCCCAACCGGGCGCACTGATAAAATCCGAGATTATGAATACCAATGAACGTTGCTTAATCGAGTGCAGTCCACTTTCAATGAGCGTTGACAGGTTGGTAAATGGCGCGCGTGGCAGTGGCGACTGATTGAGCAGGTCATTAATCAGTCGGAGAACTTGAATTCGGCCTCCCCTCGCGGGAATAGTGCGATCAATCTGACCGCTATATAAAACCGCACCGACGCGATTACCGTGACGCGTCAGCAACCGCGCAAAGGTAGAGACAAAATCAATCAAAACCGTACGCTTCAAGTTATCAACTGCGCCAAAATCCACTGAGGGACTCAAATCCAGCAGAAACCAAGCGGTGATTTCACGATCTTCGAGATACTGCCGTACATAAGGCGTGTCCATCCGCGCCGTGACGTTCCAATCGATATACCGAACATCGTCTTCCGGTTGATATTCGCGCAGATCGGCAAAGTCGAGGCCGTAGCCATAAAATAGGCTGCGATAATCGCCTTGCAGCAAGCCATCCAATTTACGGATGACCTTAAAGTCGAGGCGCTGTAAGAGGCGCTCAGGCGTTGACGCTTGCGTTTCGGTGTTCATGTAGAGGTACCACTGGTTTCGGAATGCGGTTAAGGATTTTGTTCAGGATGTCATCGGCAGTCACATTATCCGAAAGTGCCTCATACGACAGCACCAGACGATGGCGAATAACGTCTAAAGCCATGTCCAAAACGTCTTGAGGCAGCACATAATCACGACCACGCACAAAAGCGAGGGCGCGTGAACTTAGAATCAAATTGATTGACGCACGTGGACTTGCTCCAAACGTAATATAATGCTGCAAATCCTTCAGACCTTCGTCTTGAGGGTTACGGGTCGCATTGACCATTTTTACACTGTATTCGATGATGGCGGGGTCTACATAAACTTTGTCCGTTTCTTTCTGCAAACCTACCAGTTGTTCTGTGGACAAGACCTGCTGCACTTTTTCCAAAGCACCAGTCATCCGCTGGACAATGACAAATTCTTCGGTCGAGGTTGGATACCCGACCAACACCTTGAGCATAAAACGGTCAACTTGGGCTTCGGGCAGCGGATAAGTTCCCTCGGTTTCGATAGGGTTCTGGGTCGCCAATACGAGGAAAGGATTAGGGACTTTGAACGTTTCGCGTCCAATGGTCACTTGGCGTTCTTGCATGACTTCGAGCAAGGCACTCTGTACTTTGGCGGGTGCCCGGTTGATTTCATCAGCCAGCAGGAGGTTGGTAAAAACCGGCCCCTGTGAGGTATTGAATTCGCCGGTTTTCTGGTTGTAAATGCGCGTACCAATCAAATCAGCCGGAACAAGATCCGGTGTAAATTGAATACGCTTGAACTCGCCGCCAATCGATTCGGCAACTGTCTTGATCGCCATCGTCTTTGCCAACCCCGGCACACCTTCAACCAGAATATGTCCACGTGCCAACAGCGCGACGATCAGCCGCTCTAGCATATGATCTTGCCCAACAATGACCTTCTTTATTTCATACAGCACCCGTTCCATAGCTGTGCCGTATTCCGAATTCACACTTTGATTCATCGGTTATCTCTTTCAATAGTTGTGCGAAAATTCGAGGTACTGGCTTGCTATACCAATACCCACGTTTTTTGGTATCGCTATACAGGTGGTGAACCAGCTGCTCCACCAGCGGCGGTAATCGTGACCGCGAAGCCCACGCCAATAAAGACATTTTGTTTGGTCGGGTTCAGCAATGCGGTAACGATACCAACAACCTGACCGGCACGGTTGAGCAGCGGGCCGCCAGAGTTGCCGGGATTAACTGCGGCGTCAAATTGAATCAACCCCGTCAGTTGTTGACCACTATCTGGAATTTGGAAGGTTCGGTTAAATCCAGAAATAACACCTGAGGTCATCGAATCATATAAGCTGAAGGGGCTGCCGACGACATAGGCTTCATCCCCGACACGCATCGCATTTGGATTTCCCAATACAGCCGGAATAATGATTTCCGGTGGTGAATTCGCCCGTATCACCGCAATGTCATTTTCTGCTTGTGCTGCGATAATCTCTGCCGGAGATTCACTGCCGTCAGCGAAAGTCACCTGAATTCGGGGTGCGCTGGTGACCACATGCAAGCTGGTGAGGATGTCGCCACCATCGTTAATAATCACACCTGTTCCAAAGCCATCAGCCAATAAACCGGTCGACTCCGGGAGATTTGTTTGAATAAAAACAAGCGAAGGGACAATAGATTGATAAACAAGCGACGAAAAACTTGGCGGAGGCGTAGCAGATGCCATTGCTTGGGCAACTGTTTCGTTGACTTCATCCGGGGTGATTTGATGAGGTTTAGGGGTAATCCAATTATAAAGCAAGACCGCTAAAAAGGCGGCTAACACACCCGAAACGAACGGCAGCCCTTTCCGCACGATCCTACGGACTTGCTGCAAACGATGAAGTATGCGACCACGACGTGATGTATCGGGTTCATTCATTCGATTGAAAGTACCTCCCTATCAAGAAGTTACTTTGTGTTAGTCGGGACTGTAGCCTAATTTTCTAAATAGGAAATGAGAGTAAGCATAAAAAACCTTATTCCGAAATGAAAATAGGGAGGTGTCATGAACAATAAAGTTAGAGAAGGCTTTATTGAGTGGCTGTGATGCCACCATCCAAATAAAGCGTTTGTCCCGTAATGAAGTTTGATGCTGGCGACACTAGAAAAAGTATTGCCTGCATCACATCGTCTGGCTCTGCTATACGGCCCAATGGTATGCGTGCAGTCAGCGCATCGTAAAACTGCGGATCAGCTAACATAGCCGCAACTTGATCAGTTCGAACGAATGTCGGCGCTACGACATTGACGTTAATGTTATCCGGCGCAAGTTCAGCCGCAAGCTGCTTGCACATTGTTCCAAGCCCACCTTTGGCTGCACAGTAAGCTGCATAACCACGTCCACGTAAACCGAGCTGTGTCCGAACTGATCCCAAGTGAACCTGCTTACCGCCCTGCTTTTGCGCCACCATATGCTTGGCAGCAGCCTGCGCCAGAAAGAAAGCTGATTTTAGATTGGCAGAATAAACCAGATCGAAGTTTTCTTCGGTCACATCTAACAACTTTTCTTCGCGGTTTAGGCCAACGCAGTTCACCAAAATATCAATGCGTCCAAAGTGGCTAACGGAATCTTCAACAACGCGCCGGACTTCTGAAAGGTCACCCGCATCAAACGAAACAGGGTATGCTTCGCATCCGTTATCATTAAGTGATTTTGCCAACCTGTCTGCACGGTCAGCACTACGTCCAGCAACCACTACTTTTGCGCCCACTGCCGATAATCCACGACAGACTGCTTCACCAATTCCACCATAACCACCTGTCACCAGAGCTACCTTGCCATCCAGTCGAAACAACCTGTCTAACAGGGCAGGAGTTTGGCCATTTAACATGAAAATCTCCTCTTATTGACTCGACTTGAATACCGGCGCAACCTGCTCACTAAACAATCTCATTCCATCAATGTTAGGCGCATCCATAAACCACAGCATAAAATGCGATATGCCCAACGCAATATAATTCTGCATCTGGCTTTTAACTTCATCAGGCGTTCCAACTAATCCGGTATCGGTCAGGTAATGCGGATATTCATTGCTCTCGCCGCTGACAAACGCGCGGAAATCAGCATCCTGTGGCACATCCATTCCGGATGGTGTGAGGGCTAACATCGCCTTCACTTTCTCGCGCACAGCCTCGCGGGTTGGAGCGACCAGAATTTGAACCTCGTAACTAATTTCGAGTTCGTTGAAGTCGCGGTTAAGCTTCTGGCAAGCGGCCTTCAATGAATTTAGACGCTGGTTCATGGTGGTCAAGCCAACAGGTACGCTGTTCCAGCCTTGCCCCCAGCGTGCAACTGCATCAAAGGTAATGGGATTGGCTTCACCGAACCAAATCGGCGGATGCGGTTGGGTGAAAGGTGGCGGCGTACAAACAGCAGCTTTGACATGATGGAAACGTCCGTCAAAGGTCAGTGGATTAGCCTCGCTGGTTTCCCAAAGTTTGAGCGTCAGTTCCAATCCTTCTAAGAAATCCGCCATCCGTTCTTCGACATTCTCGGGATAGTTCAGTCCGTAGGCTTGATGCTCCCCAATTCGCGTTCCAGTATCAGCAAAGTAGATAAATCGTCCACCAGAGATTTGATCGAGCGTGGCGATCATCTTAGCAGCGACCGACGGATAACGAAAAAAATGTCCTTGATGGATAATTCCAAGTTTCGAATGAGAAGTTGCTCCAGCAATTGCAGAAAGCGTTGTCCAACCTTCCATAATGGCCTGATCTTTACCTAACATCAAGTGATCCGCGACCCAAATGGAATCATAGCCGAGTTCATCAGCTGTTTTAGCCGTTTGCATTGCCGTCTTGATGTCGAGTGTCGGGAAGTTCGGTGTACGAAACAATCCGCCGCCCGGCAATGCGAAAATCGGGACACAGTAACCAAATTGAATAGGATGCGACATGTTGTTAGGTGACCTCGTATTGCAGCGGGTCACCATGCAGGTGACGATAGATATTCAAAAAGATATTGAGCGAATCGCGGATGTGTGTCCAATGACCTTGCCACGCTGAATGAGAGGTCAAGGTGACATTATAGCTTGGGTCTTCGTTGAGTTTTTGCAGTGGATCGTCCACTGGCAGAGGTTCTTCATACATCACGTCCAAACCTGCACCGGCGATCCGACGATTTTGCAGCGCATCAACTAACGCAACTTGATCAACCAATTTACCACGCGCGGTATTAATGAAATAGGCATTGGGCTTCATCAAACCAATTTCACGCACGCCGATGATTTTCTCGGTGGCAGGCATAATCGGGATATGGACGCTTAAGACATCAGACTGCTTGAACAGCTCATCCCATTCGACATATTGAATATGATATTTCTCTTCGAGTTCAGGGAAGCGAACCTTATCCCAGTAGATGCATTTCATCTCAAAGGCGTGGGCATATTTCGCCATTGGACGGGCGATTTCGCCAAAGCCCAGCAAGCCCAGTGTGTAATCTTGCACGATGCGAACATTGGGAACAGTCGCACCCCAACCGCGTTCGACATATAAACGCTCTTTCATCTGGCGTTCTTGTTCGCGCGTCTGCTTAAAGTAATTCAGCATCAGTGTCCATGCATGTTCAGCCACCGCGATGTAATTGATCAAAGGTGTCGCGCAAACTGGAATGCCCATCTCGCGGGCTGTGTCCATCGGGATACCACGATAATCCTCGCCCATGTGCTGAAGCAGGCGAATTTTCTTCCCCTTACGCAAGACTTCGGGTGTCAGACGCTGCTTATGGACAACGAGATAATCGCAATTTTCGATGACGGCATCAAGTTCTTCTAATGTGCTGACTTTAATGAGATTGGTTTCATAATCAGCAAAAATTTCTTCAAAGAGCGGTGCATCCTTCGCCCATTCAGCACGCGCGGGGTCATCAGGAGGCAAGCGCTTGTCAATTTCATGGGCATATTCCTTGCGGAACTGCACACCGAGCAGCACGTAATTATATTCTTCCCAAACAACGACGTTTATCATGATGATCTCACCTGCGCCCACGCACGCATAAATGTCCGTTTTCCGTTGGCGAGGATGGCTTCAGGCGTTTCCTCACCGGGAATAGTACGAAGTTCCATAGAAAGAATTGGTGTCGAACCGAGGCGCTCACGTACCTTTGTCCAGTACTGAACTGCATCCAACTGTTTGAGATATTCGACCACTTCCGGCAAATCATTGCGTCCCAATGGATGCCCGAAGCGAGGGTGAAAATCGCCATACAAAGCTGATTCAGGGTGGTCGATGACACTGTTGCCAATATGGGCATGAATGAGATGCCGACCAGCGGTTTTAAGGGCGTGTTCGGAAGTCTCCCCCAACAATGGTAAATGACTGAGGTCAATGGTCAAACCAAAGTTTGAGCGGTCAACTGCGTCGGCCATTTTGGCAACTTCAACGGTTGGGCCGATTAGACGTTTCTTTTCAATGTCACGGTCAAAATTTTCAAAGGTAATAAACAATTGTTTCTTGGTGGATTTTGCAGTCGCGTAATCACACAGTTCCTGCAAATCCTCGATCAAACGGGCGGTAGTTGCCTCGCGTTGGTCAGGAGCAGTGTCAAGCGGCCCTTGTACCATCGCCATCACGCTATTGAGGTCAATGGCTTCGTCAATCAGCGCTTTGAGGCGTATCATCGCAGCTTTACGCAAATCAGCATCCGCGCTGCCGGGTTCGAGTTTTTCCAGCAGCACAGGCAAAATCGGCAGATAAACCACCTGCAACTGTGACTGGGCGAGAAGCGCTTTGGCTTTCTGACGCACTTCGGGATTTTTGACGGGGGCGATTTCAACCGCCCCAAAATCCGCGTCGTTGACAATCGTGGTCAGCGTTTCCACCACCGGGCCTTCACCGCCCCTGCACTCGAGGTAGATCAGCGGATGGATCACACCGAAATCCATCATGTGCGACCAAGCGTTCATGCTTTCAGACTCCGTTCAATATCGGCTTGGTAAGGCGCATCGTTACCTTCCAGCACTTCATCCAGAGTAATCATTCGCTTGAGCAGCTCAGACTCCAACAGACCGAAAACCAATGCCAGTGAGCGTAAGCCCTGTTCGCCTGTCACTTCCGGTTCGCGATTATTGATTACAGCATCCACAAAGTCAGCTTGTTCGATACCAAGCAGGTTGGCATCGATATCTGCCCACACCATGTCATAGGTTGCCAGTCGATCACCTTTGAACAGTGCGGCTGTCACATCATCGAGATGGAAATCGGGAACAAGACTCAGCAAGTCGTCTACCGGCACATCTTTGCCATCACGCCGTTGAACGAGGCGCAGCGCTTTACCTGTACGATCACCGGGGATAGCCAGTGAGCCGCCCGTTCCGTAGATCATGCGTGAGAATGAGCCTTCGCCACGTCCAGCGATGTTGAGCAACCAATTGGCAATCGCGCCACTTTCGAAGCGCATCACACCCACTGACAAATCTTCAGCATCGACTGGATGGCTCTTACCTTGTTGGTCGGTACGCTGCTTGTCGATGATGGCGTTCATGCCAACGACGGTCGAAATCGGGCCGAGGTAAAATTCGAGAATATCGGTGTAATGAACACCCATATCAATGACGATGCCGCCGCGATCTTTACGATGCCGCCACGGGGTGATGATGACAAACTCGCCACCACCGGAAGATTCCTGCGTGGCAAGGAAGGGTGTTCCAATTGCCCCACTATCGACCAGCGCCTTGCCCAAACGATTAATCGGGTCACGGCGGTAATTTTCGGCAACAGCCAACTTACGGTTGGCCTTCTTACCCGCATCAACCAAGCGCACACCTTCGGAAACGGTCAAAGTAATCGGCTTCTCGACCATGACATGAATGCCTGCGTCGAAGGCTTTTAGGGCAACATCGACATGCATTTCTGGCGAGGTCGTGACGATGATGCCGTCCAGTTTGACCGACTTAATCATGCTATCGAAATCAGCAAACTGCTGTGGACGCGAACCGAGCAGTTCTTCAGCATGATCGCCCATCTTCTGAAGATTCTCAGGCATAATGTCGCAAACTGCGACCAAATCAAAGTTGAGCTTACCGGCAGCCTTCAACTGCTTCATGCCGATGACATGCCGCCGTCCCATGACTCCGCAGCCAATCAATCCCATTGCGAACGACATGGTTAATTTCCTTCTGGCAGCTCAAGTTTATGATTGAGGCTCTTAATGTGCGCGGCGTTGATCTTGGCACTTTCCAACGGCGAAACCGAGCTACTGCTCTGTTCGACCACCACCCAACCGGGGAACTTCTGCGTGACCAATTCGGCTAAGATAGCGCCAAAGTCTAAGCCGATTGTGCCTTTGCCGATTTCCACAAATTTGCCCGCCGCCCAATCTTTAAGATGCATGTAACCAAGGCGCGTCTTATATTTGCGGATATGTGCGACCGAGTCTTCACCTACGAGGCCGATGTGGGATACATCAAGGCATAACATCGTTTTCTTGGTTTCATTCAGCAAAATGTCGATTTCGCCTTCGGTTTCGATGGTGCAGCCCACGTGTGGATGATAGGCAAGTGTGATGCCTTTGTCCGCACCATATTTGGCTAGCTCCTCGCAGCCTGCTGCGAGATTCTTATACTCGTCGGCTGTCGGAGGACGAGTCCGCAAGCGGCCTCCGCCGACTAAACCGTACTGTTCAGCACCAAACAAAGCAGCGTAATCCATACGGCGTTTGTGCATGGTGATGGTGTCGGGATTAACTGGCACTTCAATGCCGCCGAAGAATATTCCCGGTGTCAAACCTTGGAGAATCGAACGCAAGTAATCGGGCGGGCCAAGCCAATCCAGCGAATGATCGAACAGTTCAACGGCGTGCCATCCGGCCTTCTTGATGTCTTTAAAGGTGGCGACCATATCAGGCTTTGTCGTCCAGTTAATGGTACTGTAGGCAAAGCGTAAGGCGTATGTCTTCTTTGCTGTAGCTTTGGGCATGATCTTAGGCTTCTATGTCTTTCTGAGTAAATTCAACTCTCAATTGACCGAATTCAACGAAACAGGTTCTTCATGGGCATCCAGTACGCGGATGTTGCATTCCTCCGCGACTTTTTGAAACAATTTGGCAACATCGGGCATCTCATCAGAGGTTGCCCCTTCGACAATGACCGGAAAATCTGGCGATAAAGCTTCAATTTGCCGGAAAAGATTATGGAAATCCATCAATCCTTTGCCGGGGCAACCATCTTGTAAATGTACTGCCAGACGATTTTCAACCCAGATGTCTTTGGCATGGCAGCTAATGATGTGCTTCTTCAAAACCTCGACGTGATGCGTGACGGCGGAGGTCGTGTCAAAGACCGTTTTGAGGGTAATCCAATTGGCAGAGTCGTAATCGCTGGTTACCCACGGTGAATTGACTTCATCCAATATGGACGCAGTGACTTCGGCTGATTCCAGTGTCACCAGTTGGTGGCCTTCCATACTGAGGTAAACACCAGCGTCTTCAGCCGCTTTGGCGCATTCCTTAAGGCTCTTGACCAACTGCTTTCGGGAAATTTCCGTCCAATTGTCCCTATGCGGGAACCACGGCCCATCGGGATTCATCGAACCCGGCCCTGTATCTATGCCTCGTGCGCCGAGCCAATTCGCTAATTTCAGAGCTGCTTGTACCGTTCGGACAGCTTCTTTACGGGCATTTTCGTCGGTCGTAACTAAATTTTGCCAGTAACCGGTAACCTGAAAGAGGCGAAGGTTTTCATCGGCTAATAACTGCCGCACACGCTCGGCTTTTGTACGAGGTGTGGTATGGGGATCATTACTTCTAAAGCGGGTAAAAATTCCAGAATAGTCCATTGACCGAACCCGCTTGCACATCTCGGATGTCAGATCATCCATATCGTCGGGCAAAAATGCCCCACACATTCCTATTCGCATGAGGTTACTCTTCCGTGATTACTCTTCATGTTCGAGTACAGGGTTTGCTGTAAAAGGATCGGTGACAATCAACGAGATATAAACTAATGGTTCAAATCCTGCATTAGTGATTTGGTGCGGTGTAGTCGCAGGAATGAGTTGATAGCGATTTGCCGCCAACACACCACCTAAGGTGTTCACCTGTATTTGAGCTGACCCATTCACGATATAAATCACGCGATCTTGTGTATCGAGTTTGCGTTGTCCTTCGCTCTCACCGGGTTGGAGCGTCACCTTCTCGGCTTTAAAATGTTCATTCGAAGGCAGTGTCTCGCTCTCATAGACATTAGCGTAGGGTGCATCGCCTTCGTAATTGTCCGGCGTGAAATCTTTATGACGCAAGCGGTTATGTTTATGATTAGGTGCAACGACCACAAAGAAACAGACTGTTTCGTCGCCAGCGAACCAATAATTATGATATTTATTGGGTGGCATAATCATAAAGTCGCCAGTTTTATAAACCCGCTTGCTGCCACCAATTTGGATTTCTAAACTTCCCTGCGCCAGAAATCCTATCTCTGTCGCATCATCGTGCACATGAGGCGTCGGACCAAGCCAGTCATTGTTGAACCACTTCACATCCGGAGTCCACACTAGCGGCAGCCCACGACAGCGTTCATTCAACATGCGTGGCTGTTCCATCCAAGCTTTATAGTCAATATTTGACATGTTTAACCTTTTATACCGCTGGTCACAAACCCTTGAACGATGTAACGCTGTGCCAGCAGGAACATCACAATCATGGGCAGAACCATCAACGTTGAAATTGCCATGACATAATCGGTGCGCGGAATGGTGGGGAACACATCCCTAAACACGTTCAAGCCTAGCGCCAATGTGAAATTATCTGGATTAGATAAGTAAATAAACGGCCCCAAGAAATCATTCCAGATTCCCAAGATCGTGAGCAAGGTGACTGATATCAATGCAGGTCGTGCGAGAGGCATATAGATGCGCCACCATATCGTCAAGTGACCTGCCCCATCAATAATCGCCGCTTCATCCAGTTCGCGCGGAATCTGCATAAAGAACTGTCGTAATAGGAAGATGTTGATTGCTCCGCCGCCAAACCAAGCAGGCACGATTAAAGGCGCAAAGGTATTTAACCAGCCAATTTTATAAAACAGTATGTAAAGCGGAATGAGTGTCACCTGCGACGGTAACATCAGGGAAGCTAGCACCAGAATAAACCAAATGTTGCGACCGGGGAACTTCAACCGTGCAAAACCGTATGCACAAAGCGACGCGGTAACGACTACTCCGGGCACCGTCGCCGCGATAATGAAAATAGTGTTAAATGTCCACCGGGGAAATTGAGTGTTCTGGTAGTTCCATGCCTCAGGATAGTTCGATGGAATAATTTGACTCGGCAAAAACGTCGGCGGATATTTGTTAATCTCGGTAAAAGATTTTAGTGAAGTGCTGACCATGACAATCAGGGGAAGCATGAAAACGATCGCCCCAATTATAAGGAACATATAGACAATGCCCTTACTCGTGATTTCCTGCCGACGACGGACTGCCTTGATTTTTGCGGATTCACTCGCCGTAATATAAATGGCTCTGCTTGTCATTCGCGCGCTTCTCCTTCGTAATACACCCACAACGGCGAGCTGCGAAAGATCATCAGTGTCATTACGATAATAATCGCAAAAAGTACCCATGCCATTGCCGATGCGTAGCCCATTTCTAGCCACTTAAAGGCCTTTTCGTAAAGATTGTAATTGTAGAAATAGGTGGATTTTACAGGGCCGCCCTGCGTCATTATGAAAGCAGGTACAAAAAACTGAAAGGCGCCGATTATTCCTGTAACGACGTTAAAGAAAATTGTCGGCGAAAGCATTGGAATAGTGATGTGCATAAATCGCCGTACTGCATTCGCACCATCGATTTTGGCCGAATCCAGTAAATCCTCGGGAATATTTTGCAGTCCCGCGACATAGATAATCGTCGTTACGGCACTCGCCCAAACGCTCATTATGACAAGTGCAAAAAGCGCCGACTCAGGAGACCCTAACCAGTTAATAGGTTTCAGTCCAAATGCTTGTAATACACTGTCGATTGGGCCATATTCCTTGTTGTAAAGATACTTCCACAATACGGCGGATGCCGTTGCAGGAACAATGATTGGCAAATAGAAAATGGTGCGAAACACGGTCAAACCGCGTACTTTTTGCGTTAACAAAACCGCAAGTCCCAAGCCGACGATTTGTGAAAGTATGACGAACATTACACCAAAGCGGACTGTCACGCTTAGCGATTGAGCAAACACCTTGTCTTTGAACAAATCAGCGTAATTTTGTAACCCAATAAATTCAGGTACACCGATTATTTTGTAGTCTGTAAGGCTGTAGTAAGCCGATGCAATCATGGGGCCAAACGTCCAGATCAATAATCCCAAAACCACTGGCATAATGAACAAGTAACCGCGTACAGTGTCTCGCCAGAAAGTAGGGCTGCGTTTATTTTTCGGAGGTTTGATTGCTGCTGCCGCCATTTATGACTCCTCAAAAAATGCTATTAAGAATCCCGCCGCATAAAATCTGCGGCGGGATCTTTTCAGACTTTTAGGTCATGCTCGGTTATTTAGAGCTGTCCAGACAAGCCTGAATGTTGTCGTTCGCTGTCGTAAATGCTTCTTCTACTGAGGTTCCACCGACAATTACCGCGTCAAATGCATCGTTGATTTCTGTATTGATTTGACCAGCATATAAGCTGCCGCAGTTGCCCGGGAAGTAAGTGGGGGTAATCCCGTTCGCACCATTCTTCATGAATGCGAGAATGTTATTGGGAGGACCCTTCAGGGCCAAAATATCCGGATCATTTGCCAGTGACTTGAGCAGAGGCATACCCGAGTAATCAAGTGTGATTGACTTTTGGGTCGCAGGAGACAGCAAGCCCTTGATAAAGTCCCATGCTAACTGCGGGTCTTTAGCATCTGCGGTGACGCTAAATCCGTAGGTTCCCATACCGGTCACCTTCTTGCCACCAGCAAAGCTTGGAATAACTTCGACATCCCATTCAAAAGGTTGTGGATCAAGAGCGCGAATGCTCTTCATTGGACCGGGAATTGTGAATTGCAGGGCACATTTGCCAACCACGAAGCAATCACCACCCGCATCAAAGTCGAATGGCTGGCCAACTCCATCCTTCGTCCAAATGTCGGTGTAGGCTGTCAAGCCGGCAATCGCTTCCGGTGAATTGAGCATAGCAGTCTTGCCATCATCGCTCAGAATCTTGCCGCCGAAGCCAACAATCCAAGGTACATAAGTTGCCCACCATTTGGTCGTACCACCATTAGCACCAGCCGGGAAGCAAAATGCCCCAGTCTTTTCTAGAATGGTCTTGCACGAAGCAATGACATCGTCCCAAGTTGAGTCAGCCGTTGGCAGCGGCGCGCCAGCCTGTTCGAATAAGGTCTTGTTGTAGTACATAGTCACCACATCGTAAGATGAGGGAATCATGTAAAGACCTTTTCCTTCAACCTTGCTTAGGTCGAGCATGTTTTCATAGACATCGGTGAGGTCAAAATTAGGATCCGCTTTGGCGAGTGGTTCCATGTCGATGGAAATACCACCCTTTGCGAATGGAACGACAAACAGATCTGCTGTAAAGATGACATCGGCTAATGTACCTGCCGCAGCCTGCGCAGCTAAGACTGTTCCAAGATCACCGGTGAGGACTTCTACCTTAACGGTAACTTCAGGATGGATTTTAGCGAATTCTTCCACCATTTTGGCGTTCACGCCATCAATAAATGAGCCTTGCAAGCTGGCAAAACGTAATTCTTTGGGTGCATCTTGCGCGACCGCGACGCTTGCGCCTACCGCAAAAACGGCAAGCATCAAGCTTAGAAGGACTTTTCGCATAAACATTGTTTTCTCTCCGTAACTAAAACATAGCGAAATCTATATACAATCTATGACCCATTTAGTTTGCTGCAATTACCTCCTTATAATGTTTAGGCTGAATGTGTAGCTTCACTGTCATTCGAATCATGAGTATCCGGTGCTGGTAACGACTGTAAGCGTCCAGCCCGTGCGGTATTGTCAGGAGTTATGTCCTCGAAGATAATCAAAACGGATTCGCGTTTGGCGTTTCCATCTTCGACAAGGGCATCCGTAATACGTTCAGCAATTTTTTGCTTTTGTGCAGAATCACGACCGGGGTACCAATAAACAAAAACCGTTGGCATGTAAAACTTTCCAAAAAGAGAAATATTCTATAGAATGCTTGAAACGAATTTCGAAATTGTAAATTCGAATTTCGAATCTGTCAACTCAATCTGATAAATTAAGGACTCTCAATGATAACCAAATCGTTTGGCCCTATCGAAGAACATCGACGTACACTAGCCGCACAAGTACAAGAACGAATCCGTGAAGCAATTTTGAAACAAACCCTGAAACCGGGTGAACGCATCGACCAAAATCTACTAGCGGAGCAACTTCAGGTCAGCATGGCTCCTATTCGTGAAGCATTGAAAGGTCTGGAAGCTGAAGGCTTAGTCATGATTCAACCTCGACGAGGCGCATTTGTCATTGAAGTGTCGCTCACGGATATGGATAAACTCTACTTCTCGCGCGGTTTGATTGAAGGCGAAGCGATTTACAATGCAGTCCCCCTTCTCACTGAGAATGACTTCACCGAGTTGGAAAACATGACCAAGGCCATGCGCCGCGCAACTGATGCTAATGACATCAACACCTATATCAGTTTGAATCGCCAATTTCACACCCACATTTATGAGGCACTGGATAACCAACATCTAATGCAGGTTATCCAATTGCTTTGGGAGCGCAGCGAACTCTATCGTTTTCGCTATATGTTTGTGACGCGAGATCACGAGCGTATCCATCAGGAACATGATGACATTCTTGAAGCCTGTCGTCAGCGTAATCAAGAACTTGCCAAAGAACGGGCGATTCAACATATCACCCTCACCCAACACGCGCTGCATGACCAACTTAAAGGTGACAACTCACATCGTGGTGACTTTCACGATCATTGAGAACGTTTAGCCCGTTCCACCTTTTACACTCCACACTGAACCAGTGGTATAGGTGTTGCGCTCGGAACTGAGCATTTCGACAACTTCTGCAACTTCTTCCGCATCCGAATAACGACCGATAGGCGTTCCCGGATTAGCGAGATGTTCAGCCGAAAAGCGGGGGACAACCATCTCGGTTAGCGCACGCCCCGGCTCAACCCCATTAACAAACACCCCCTGCTTCGGGTAGGCATTGCCCAATGCATTGATAAATGAAAAAACTGCGCCTTTAGATGTTCCATAAGGGACGAGGTTAGTCGCACCATGCCGCGCACCGGATGTAATCGTCACACAGCGGCCCCAACCCTGCTTGAGCATATACGGAATCGCTGCCTGATGAGCATAAAATACGCCGTTCACATTAATGGTCATCACGCGGATAAACTCAGCTGCCGTCTGTTCGAGAAAGGGTTTTTCTTTTCCCAGTACACCCGCGCAGCAAATCAAAATATCGAGCCGACCAAAAGTCTCAACTGTTTTTTCAACTAGCGCATGAACCGCCGCTTCATCGGTCACATCGGTTTTAATGTAGAGTGCTTTCTGACCAAGTGCCTCGATTTGTTTGACGGTATCACTGCCATCTTCAACATCGGCGATAACAATATCGCGCCCCTCTTCTGCAATGCGTATGGCACTTGCACCACCAATCCCCCTCGCACCACCCGTCACAATCGCCACACGGCGTTCCTTAGGCGCGGCAAAACGCAAATTTGGCATCTCAATAAGCTCCTTAAATTCGTTGTACAGTAGTGGCTTTTCCGGTTTCAGCGGCTTGATAAATGGCATCAATTACCGCGATTGTGTTTAAATTGTCACGTCCTGAAGTCAGCGGTTCCTGTCCGGTTTCGATGCAATCTAAGAAATGACCCACTTCCCGAACAAACGACTGAGTATAATCCGCGTTTGGCAAACCCATTGGTGTCATTGCACTGCTGTAAGCTTCCAGTTCAGTGCTATACATATTCCAACCGTTGATGTTGTTAATCATTCCTTTGCTGCCGTAAAGGATGACCAATTCATGGCTGGCGGTCGGAATCGGATTTTGATAGGAGGCGAAAGTGAAAAAAGCTTCGCCCAGTGCGCCGTTTTCAAATTCCATCGCAATCGTCGCCACATCTTCATTGTCCATTTCAGGATTAAGTCCCGATGTGGAATAAAATGCAGTTACCCGTTTGACTTCGCCGAGGAAATACCGGAGTAAATCAATTTTATGAATAGCGGTCGTGCGGATCACACCGCCGCCAGTCAAAGCCTTCGAAAACAGCCAATGTCCTTTAGGATAAGCCCTGCTCAAAAATTGATTGCCATCGATACGCGCCGCAATCACTCGCCCAATTGCCCCTTGATCCAACCAATCTTTAATCGGTTGGTGTTCCGGCAGATAGCGCTGATTTTGCGCCACCATAAATACTTTACCGGCAGCATTCGCGGCATCAACCATTTGCTGACCTTCAGTCAAATTCATCGCCATCGGTTTTTCGAGGAGGATATGTTTTCCAGCTTTGGCAGCTGCCAACACCATCGGCGCATGGAGAAAATGCGGCGAACAAATATCAACGGCATCGACATTGGGATTGGCGATCACCTGCTCCCAATCACTGGTCACAACAATATCGCCACCAATATTTTGGGCATGGGTCTGCGCCAACTGTTCATTATTGTCGCAGCACATGACAATCTCTACTCGTTCACCTGTCGTTTGGTACCCCGGCAGATGCGCCCGTGCCATCAGGCCACAGCCGATAAGTCCAACACGAATCGTCATCAGTCAATGTCCTTTAATTGGAAGGCCAGATGGAAAGAAAAGTTGTTGAGATACAGTGAGTTTACGTTGAGTTTGGCAACACAAAAACGACGAGATAGCAATAACATTTTTAGCTCTCGAAAAACATATTCTCAAACAAGAATTTTTGAGCAATACATTTATTGACACGCGTAATGGGTACTCTTTACAATGAATACCACGCGGTGTAGGGTTTTGTCAACCAACCCGTCAACATGGTCAAAATCAATTTTTGCAATTGTACTTGCTAATAATGAGTCCTCTATCTACACTAGCCCAATATGTGACTATTAATCTCGGATTTTCATGAAACGACCAACCCAAGTTGATGTTGCTAAACTCGCTGGTGTATCACGCGCAACAGTATCCTACGTCCTGAATGATCTTACTGATGGTTATGTATCAATCACAGAAGAGACACGCCAACGAGTCTTAAAGGCCGTCGAGCAATTGGGCTATCAACCAGACGCGATGGCACAATCATTGCGCTCTGGCACGACCAATACGATTGGTTTATTGATTCCTGATATGCATAATCCCCATTACTGGCAAATTGCTTATGGTGTTGAACAAGAAGTTCGCAGCAAAGGTTTTGATGTCATGTTGATGAGCGCTTCGCTCAACCCCGATCATGAACTGCACAGTGTTCAAACGTTAGCCCGACGACGGATTGACGGCTTGATACTCTTGCTGACTTTTTTCGATCATGTTCACAAAGAAATTGAGCATCTTGTCCAGCAGCGTAAACCAGTAGTTCTTATCGGTACTTCTCCTAGCAAAACGGACATTGCCCGTACCAGCTTCAAAGAAGGCGCAGTCGAGGTCATGAAACACCTACTGGAACTTGGTCATCGACGAATCGGCCTAATCTATGGGGTTGGCACGGTTTATCCGGACCAAGGAACAGATCGCCTTATTGCCTATCGGCAGGGTTTGCAGAGTATGGGTTTAACTACAGACGAAAGTCTAATTCAATACTGCGGAACGACAATTGATGAAGGTTATAAAGCAGCAACCAACCTCATTGACCAGCAATTACCCCCGACTGCCATTATCGTCATCAACGATATGTTAGCAATAGGCGTCATGCGAGCCATTAACGAGCGTCACTTGAATATCCCTGATGATGTTTCTATCGTTAGCTTTGATGATATTGAGGTGGCTGCATACCTCAATCCACCCTTAACCACCGTACGCGTAGATGGTGAAGCGCTAGGACGTGCGGCAAGCCAACTGATTTTTAAGCGTTTGGAAAATCCAACTCTGCCGCCTCAAGAAATATTTATCCCTAGCCAACTGATCATTCGTGGTACAACAGGAGAAGTACTACACAAATAAAACAATAAACTTGCTCTTAGCCTCATGAAAATACAAGCTTACTTACGGAGAATTTTATGATTATTGACAGCCATTGCCATGCATGGACGCGCTGGCCTTATCAACCGCCAGTACCAGACGACGAACATCGCGCGAAAATTGAACAACTCATCAACGAAATGGATTTGAACGGCATCGACCAAGCCGCTGTAGTCTGTGCCCAAATTGACCACAATCCAGAAAATAACACTTATATCGCCGAGCAAGTCACACGTTTTCCAACACGATTACACCAAATCGCTGATCTCGACAGCGAATGGGCACCAACTTACCACACAGCAGGTTCAGCCAACCGCCTCAAGCAAATGCTTGACCAATGGCCTCTCAAAGGCTTTACACATTACCTCAAGCCACAAGATAATGGTGCATGGCTCTATTCCGATGAAGGTCAAAAAGTATTCCAAGTTGCGGCTGAACACACACTGTTTGCCAGCATCAGTTGTGAACCGCAGCATCAGCCCGCTATTCGGAAAATTGCTGAAATGTTTCCTTCCGTTCCGGTACTTTGCCATCATATGGGTTGGATCAAAGCCGCAGAACCAGCTCCTAAAGAAGGTCTTAATCAAGTGCTTGAGTCAGCCAAAATACCCAACATCTACATCAAACTGTCGGGTTTTGCCTACGCCACCAGAATTAATTGGGATTATCCCTACGAAGATACTCACGATATTGTCCGCGCAGAATATGAACACTTTGGAGCCGAGCGGATGTGCTGGGGATCAGATTATCCTGTAGTGCGCTTTTATATGACTTATAAGCAAGCGCTCGAAGCCTTCCGTTATCACTGCACCTTTATCTCTGATGCCGATAAAGAACAAATTCTCGGCGGGACATTAGCAAAATTGCTCGGTTAATGAGCCAAAACCAAAACGTGGGTGGTATTTGTCTAACCATTCAGAAACTTCTATAATTTCGAGACTGCACTCACTCGAAAAATATTAAATTCTTAGCAATCAACTCGTAAATTGATTTGGAGAAATATTGATGCCTGACCAAGAACAAATCGTCGATCATGTAAAAACCAGTTCCCGCCCATCTGATCTGCGAATTACGGATTTGCGGGTGGCGAATCTCGTTGGGATGCCGATGGATTTATCACTTATTCGGATTGACACCAATCAAGGTATCTCCGGTTATGGCGAAGTGCGCGATTGGGCGAGTAAGACCTATGTACTGATGCTCAAAAATCGCATCATCGGCGAGAACCCCTGCAACATCGACAAAATCTTCCGCAAGATCAAACAATTCGGACACCATGCACGGCAGGCAGGCGGCGTATGTGGTATCGAAATGGCACTGATGGATTTGGCGGGCAAAGCCTACGGTGTTCCAGCCTATCAATTAGCAGGCGGTAAATTCCGTGACAAGGTGCTGTGCTATTGTGATACACCGACTGTTAAAGATGCTACAGAAATGGGCAATCGCCTCAAAGCACGCATGGAAAAAGGCTTTAAGTACCTCAAAATGGACGTAGGTATTGACCTTGTAGAAGATATTCCCGGCGCAATTAATGCTCCGCCCGAAATGATCCACACTAACCACATTATGCATCCTTTTACTGGCATCCAATTGACGAAAAAAGGTGTTGATTTACTGGTCGATTATGTCGGCACGGTGCGCTCGATTATCGGTGATGAAGTGCCCTTAGCAGCCGATCACTTTGGACATCTCAACCTCGAATCGTGTATCAAGCTCGGACGCGCACTCGACCAATTCACACTGGCTTGGTACGAGGATATGATTCCGTGGCAGCATACCAGTCAATATGTGCGCTTGTCCCAATCAGTGACTACACCAATTTGTACAGGCGAGGATATTTACCTCAAAGACGGTTTCAAGCCACTGATCGAATCCAACGCTGTGTCGATTATTCACCCCGACTTGGCTTCATCGGGGGGAATCCTCGAAACCAAGCGTATCAGCGATTACGCCCAAGAACATGGCATCGCGATGGCAATGCATATGGCGGGTTCACCCGTAGCAGCGATGGCAAGTGTTCATTGTGCAGCAGCCAGCGACAACTTCCTCGTCCTCGAAAATCATTCTATCGATATTCCACGTTGGGATTATTTATTTGATGGTTTGCCCAAACCTCTCATTGTCGATGGGTTTATCCAAGTTCCAGAGGAACCGGGTCTAGGTCTGGGCGAAATTAACATGGAATGCCTACAAGAGTTTATTGACCCACGCGACCCGCTGGCATTTGACCCAACCGATATGTGGGATAACGAACGTTCACATGACCGGCTGTGGAGCTAACTGTGCGGCTTGAGAATAAACCATGCGTGTGCTAATTACTGGCGGAACCGGACACATCGGCAAAACAACCGCCGAACACCTCCTTCAAAAAGGTTGGGATGTTCGTATTTTTGATGTGACTGAGAAAACGCATATAGCCGATGCCGAGTTTATTCAAGGAAATATCCTCGATTACGACAATCTGCTTAAATACATCAAAGGGTGCGATGCTGTTATTCATCTGGCGGCTCTTGCTGCGCCGAGCATCGCACCGGGGTCTAAAGTATTCGAGATCAATGTAACCGGCACATTTAACGTGTTTGAGGCTGCCGCAGTTTGTGGCATCGGTAAAGTCGCTCAAGCCAGCTCAATCAATGCGTTGGGGGCATATTTCAGCGTTGGGCAGATATACCCCCAATATTTCCCGATTGATGAGGAACATCCTCAATTTACTACTGACCCTTATTCGTTTTCAAAGCAGCTTATCGAAGAAATCGGTGATTATTATTGGCGACGGGATAGTATCTCCAGCGTTGCCCTGCGCTTTCCGGGTGTTTATGCGCCAGAAGGTAGAACCACCGAACGTTACTATCATGATCGGACTGCACTTAAGGAACTTCTAGACGAACTTGTTAGACAGCCTCAAGCCGAACGAGAAACACGTCTCAATGAGGTCAAAAAGCGTGTTATGGATTTTAGAAAGGAACGCGCATTCGAATTTCGACTTCCAGAAAAGACTCCCATCAAACTTCCATATGATGATCTCTTATTCAGACTATATATGCGCTATCGATTTGACCTCTGGGCATTTGTTGATGTACGCGACGCAGCGCAGTCGCTCGAAAAAGGTATCACAGCCGATTATCAAGGCAGCCATCCACTTTTTATCAACGCCACACACAATGCTTTGGGCTATGACTCACGCACCTTGGTTCATCTCTTTTATCCTGAAGTCACCCAGTTCAAAAGTGAACTCACCGACTCAGCCAGTTTGGTGAGCATCCAAAAAGCACGGTCACTCATCGGCTTTGAGCCGGAATACAATTCATAACGAAATTTCTATTAGAAAGACGGTTAAGCATGAAAATTACGGATGTACAAGCTTGTGTAATTGGTCGGCAAGAACCCCACAGTGGCGGCAGTGTATGGACCTTCGTCCGGATTTACACAGATGAAGGTATCGTCGGTACAGGTGAATGCAACTCAGGTGGGCCGGGCTTTTCGGGGTTTGCGACTAAAGTAGCGATTTTAGCCATGAAGCCGCTCCTGATTGGCGAAGACCCTTTTAATATCAATATGCTTTATGAAAAAATACGGCGGCGCGGACGCTATGGCGGGTCAACCCATGCACCGCTCATTTTCGCACTAACGGGTATTGATAACGCACTTTACGACATCGTTGGCAAGGCTCTGAATGTACCGGTTTACAAACTCTTGGGTGGCAAATTCCGTGACAAGATTCGTCTGTACGCCGACTGCCATGCAGGTGAAACCAACGATCCAAAAGCTTACGGAGACAAGGCGATGGAAGTGGTGGAAGAAGGTTTTGGTGCAGTCAAGTTTGATGTAGACAGCACAGGGACAGGCAAACTGGATGCATATAATTGGACAGTTGGCGCAAAGGAGATGACACATGTCATCAATCTGATTGAAGGCATCCGCAATGCAATCGGTTATGAAGTTGATCTGGCAATTGATTGTCACGGGCAATTCGATTTACCGTCAGCGATTACTCTGGTCAAGGCGATTGAACCCTTACGCTTACTCTGGCTAGAAGAACCTGTTCCAGCAGAAAATATTGACGCATTGGCTCAAGTGCGCCGTTCCAGTAGCACGGTAATTTGTACGGGCGAAAACCAATATACCCGCTTCGAGTACCTTGAACTGTTCGAGCGCAAAGCAGTTGATGTTATCATGCCTGATCTGGCAAAAGCAGGTGGCATCGCCGAAGGCAAACGCATCGCGGATATGGCGGATGCACACTATATTCCGATTGCACCGCACAATGTGTCCTCGCCTTTAGGTATGATGGCAGCCTGTCATGTGATGGCTTCTGTACCCAACTTCCTCTTCTTGGAATTTCACGCGCGGGATATTGAATGGTGGAATGATATGTGCGATGGGGATCATCCATTTGTCGAAAATGGTTTCATGGCGGTTTCAGAACGTCCCGGCATTGGCGTTGAACTCAATCCGAAGGCGGCTAAAGCCTTGCTCTGGAACGGCGACACCTACTTCGATTAACCAAAAATTTCACTATTAGGATAAAAGTTAAAGGCGAAAAATAGATGTCTGAACAACCAACTGTAGCTGAATTACAAGCCCGTTGGGACAAAATCCGTGTGGCGAATGTTTATGACACGTTGGATAAGATGGGCTATCCGAATCAATGCCTAGACTTGAAAATTAAACCGTTGTTTCCACATCGGCATTTGGCTGGTCAAGCAATTACCCTTCGTGGAAGCGCATCGCCTATGTCATATGGCGAGGAAGCAGCCGATTGGACGGGCGATTACTTTGAAAAGCTGCGTACCAACCTTTATCCCGGCTGCGTGGCAGTGATTGAATGCGGTGGAGAGCAGCACGCGGGCAAGTTTGGTGAGATGACCAGTTGGGCACTGCAACAAGGCGGCGCGACCGGCATTGTCCTCGACTCCTATATTCGGGATTGGTTAGGGCTGGAAGTTATCCCCAACTTTACGCCATGTGCGCTTGGAACCTCCCCGATTGAGTCTTCCAGCCGGTGGCGCATGAACGGTATCAATATTCCGATTGGGATGCCGGGTACAGTCACGGCGCGGGTTCGTGTTAATCCCGGTGACTGGATTATTGGTGAAGTGGATGGCGTGATAGTGGTTCCAGCAGCGATTGCGATGGAAGCACTGGAAAAAGCCGAAAAGCTGGAAGTCGAAGAACAAGGAATGCGTGATGATGTAGCAAAAGGTATGTCCTTTGACGATGCTTACAAGAAATGGGGACGGGCTTAACTTTTAATCGGCACAAATTGCAATTTGTGCCGATTATCCGCTGAAATGACTGGCGGGAACACGGGAGCAAGGCGCTGAATCGACATTTTGTGTCGGCAGGTGGCTCGGCTGATGCTGCTGAGTGCAGCGATTTGCTCGGTCAATGTCGCCGCCTGCATATTTGGGTGTCGTCGCAGCGGATTGACGAGAGAAATCCGCCGAAAATGCAAAGGCACAAAGAATGAAAACCAATTAAACCGCCAAGTCGCCGAGAACGCCAAGAAAATACAAAGTGATAGAAATAGGCTAGCACAGGTTGGCAGCGAAAGAGTTACCATTTGGAAGAACATTTGGTAACTCTTTCGCGAAGTTGACATTAACGGTTTTGAGGGAGCAAGATTGTTGAGTAAGTTGGTAAATCGTCAGAAACGTGTTTGGGATGGTTTGTGGGTTTAAACCCAAGTACGAAATTTGTGGGCCATAACAAAGAATGGTCTGAGACCATTCCCTACGTCATACGTGCCTGACTTATTAACATGAACTACCCATCTGTACTGTGGTTATCTTTCCAAACTTGTTCGCCTAGCCAGCTTAGGTTTGTTGGATTAGCACAGTCGTTAATTTCCCAACCGCCCCCTTCTGAAGTGCCAGTGGTCAGATCATTATCGTCCCTACCCTCCCACTGCCAGACAATCAACCCGATATTGCGGGGGATAGCCACATTAAAGGTAGACTTGGCAGCTTGCATCACGTCGCGGTCAGTGCGAACACCATACTCTCCAATAATCATGGGGAAACCGAGTTCTGCCACTTTATCAAAATAATCCGCCAATTTCGCATCACCTTGATTCCATAGATCATAGGTATGGATGCTAAAGACGATATTTTGAAATGAGCGACCACCGAAATGCACCACATCTTTCCCATATTGCAAAATGGCACTGTCGGTTACGGTAGGGGCATCTGAGGCTGTATCTTGACCACCATACGCACCTTCAACAATGACAATATTATTCGCGCCAGCATCATCGCGAATGCCCTTAATGACCTGACCATGCATATTAATCCATAGATTCGAGTCCAGAGATTTGCGTCCGCCGGGTTCGTTGGCAACATCAAACCAGACATAAGGATTATCTTTGTATTTGCGGGCTAAATCGGTAAACCACGCCACTAAAGCCGTCAGATCATCACCTTGATAGTAACTGCCGATACGGTCGTGACCTTCGAACACCACAACAATGCCGCGTTGAGTGTAGGTTTTGACAATCGCATCCAAGTCGTTGTTATTGGTGTACTGTGGGTACTTACTCTCGCCCATGAACAGGAAAGAATTGACGCGCACGAGATTGAATGCCCAACAGTCTGCAATCAGATGCACATCGTTAACGGTACTACGGGTCCACACCCAATTATAGCCGTTGACGTTGACTCCTTTTGCCACAAACTCTTTGCCATCAGGGCCATAGATCTTCGTTCCACGAACTGAAAAACCGTCACCAACCGGTATAAGTGTCGCGTGTGGTACGGCTGTTGGCCCCGCAGAAGGTACAACAGTTGCAGCCAAAGCAACTGCATTTTCATCTGCCTTGTAAAAGATAAGCTGTCCAAACAAACTGGGGTTGATGTAGGACTGATCGGTCGTATCAGCTTTCGACCAGCTCAACTTCAAGTCACGATCTTGCTGACTGGCTCCATTCAATTGAATTTGGAAGCCGATAACGGCATTTTGAGCAGGCGTAATTGACCACAAGCTATTTTGAAGCGGCACGGATACTTCCATCGCGTAACCCGTGTCCGTTTTAACGACAATGGCCTGTGCACCGATAGACTCCCAATCTTTCCCATACAAAATCGACTGATTAAGCGGCTTGCCAATATTGACGGCAGGAATCGTGAGTTGAACCACACCTTTTTGATATTCGGTCAGTGCCAAATTTCCGGTAGCGTTGATATAAATCTCGACTGAATCCTCGTTGAAGTAATTGTCGCCGTGCTGTCCAGCAATGATATGAGCATCAGTAACATCGACACGAAAATAGAGATTGTTACTATCAGCAACTGCCGCAAACTTCATCACACCTTTAGCATCGGGTGCACTAGGCACGAGCGGGCCATCCACGACTGTGGCCTCCGATACATTTTGCCAATCCGAAAAATCACCATCTAATGTAATAGCCACGGGAAAAGCGGCGTTGTAAGTTTTGCCAATGATGCCATCTGGTACAAGGCCATCTTGACCACGCACAGCAAATACGACTGTGAATATGAAGCCGGTCACTAATAACGCCAAGACAGACAGAGTACGGATTCGATGTTTCATCAACTAGATTTACTCACTAATCAATAGACAGAACATAGAAATGTGCCTTCGAAAAAACACATTTCTACGGGGAGAAGTCAGGGGTAAGAAAGCGAATTACAAATTCCTAGCCAACTTGAGGTTGCGCTTAGCAATTTGCCGTTTGATATAGTCAACGTCCAGATTTTTGCTCACAAAATGGGCAACTTTGGTGTTGAACCGATACAAACGTAAAGACAAGTTACTATGAACCTGATGCAGAAAGCCACTGCCGGTGTTTCGCATGGTTATTTGCTTCTGCAATTTATCCAATAAATACACGCTGTAAAGTGTCCACTCTCCAAACTTATTGCGGTTTTCGATGCGGTCATCCAAGCCTTTGAGCATATTTACGTAGGCATTGTCGCCATATAACTGTTTGAGATAGGCATCAAGACTGATAAGCGCTTGGCGATTAAAGCAGAAGAGATCGTTAATGAAATCCACATAACGGCTGGCGTTGGTCGGTTCAATCTTTAACATTTCACCAATGTAGCCAACACGCCCACGTTCGTAGCGGATATGGTTGTCGGGCAGCAAATGACGGGTGTAGTACAAAACGGGGAATCCATTATCCACCAGATCATTTTCGGTAATAGGCTGCAACAAGACGGTATCCGCACCTAAATTACAGAAATTTTCAGTATCACAAAACTTATGGGAACGCAATTTAATCAACTGCTGTTTATACCAACCGGGCAGATTCATTTCCTCCTCGGTCAGCCAGTCTTTATCCTCGTAGAGCGTGACAGGCGTACTGAGGTTGATTTCATCTACAAAAGCTTGTAGGCGCGTTTGATCGTTAGAAATGAGAATTAATCGCCCCTTAGGAAGAAAGTTGACCTCATAGGAACGCAAAACCAGTTCCAATAGATAGCCAATGTCCCGCGAATGGACGCATACAAACGTATCAAATCTTTGGTCAGTCAACTTCTAAACTCCTTACTGGATCAACCGTCATGGGCAAAGCTGATTTGGAGGGGTTCAAGCGCTCCCATGTAAACAAGGTGAGGGCGATAAGTGTTTGGCTGATCACCCACGCCTCGCCTACCCCGACAATGCCTTGAGTCGGCAAAAAGAAATGACTCAGCCCGAGGACTAAGAAGGCATTAGCCCCATAAACACTGACAATGCCAATAATATTATTGCGCGTGCGGGAGAGACTTATGTACACAGCATTATAGACATTAGGGACAGCGGCCAAAGCCAGCAACCGGAGCAGCGGCACCCCTTCGTCAATGTAAGATGGACCAACAAAGCGAAGTATGAGTGGCGCCGCGATAATCAGCAGCACACCAGCTGGAAAAACCAAGCGAATAATGCCAATGAAAGCGCGACGACGATAGGCGGTGATATTGGCATTATCAAGCGACGCCTCAACGGTCAGTGAGGTCGCCATGTTGGCAGTCATGATTTGCAACGCACTCGCAATCGTCCACGCGAGAAAAAAATGTGCATTGGCTTCGGCCCCTTTTACCTGAGTGATTATCAAGGGAAGCAAAGTGCTTGCCATATTTGAGAGCAAGGCAGCGATATAGTTACCTGCTATATACTTGGAAATCTGACGAACCGGCAGCGGGGTTGTTTGATGGGCAGTGGCAGTTTGATGCGCTGGTATCAAGCGGCGAAATAGCAATATATTTATGGGGATGATCACAATCAAAACCGCCAATGTCCACGAGATGAAAATACCCGACTGTGGCAGAATGACCGCTAATCCAATCAGCAGGACGATTTTGGCAACCGAGAAAACCGCATTCTCAGCGGGAATCCACAGTGCTTGTCGCAAACCCGTCAATACGCTGTCCTCGATGACGAATACGCCCCACATCATGATAGCTGCAACAAACCAGATGGCTAAAGCAGGTGACGTGGTGATGAGACTGAGTGACGGCGACCAGATTTGAATGCCGAGACAGAAAATCACGCCCACTATGCCTGATATAGCCAAAACAATGAGATAGGCGTAAATTACGAAGCGCCTTGTGGTGGTGCCAGACATCGGGATATAACGGATCATTGTCTCTTGCAAATTGATCTGAGAAATTCCCGACAGAAAAATCATGATGGATATGACAGCTGAATTTAGACCAACATGTTCTGTGGTGTAAAATTTGGCCGCGACCGCCCAATACAACAACCCTAGTGCCGAGGTTATTCCAGTACTCAAAATGAGCGCGTACCCATTTCGATACAAGGGGGTACGCAGGTGTGCGATGATTTGCTGAAATTTCGATGCTTGTAGAACGGTCTCGGGTTTTGTCATCCATGCCAACCATAACTAAAAATGAGACAAACGTAGACTATTGATTAAAACTGCAATGCGTCTGATTACTTCAGTATTTCCGTCTGATTTGGATACGATAAAGTAAAATCGCGTTCGGCAATTACTATAGGAACATTCACGATTTGCCTACCACGGCGAATACGCAAGATATGGCTAGAAGAAGTAGTTTGAGTCTGCATCAATTTAAGTAACTCAAAACTTGACCGCACCAATTTTGTACCGACCGCAAGAACATAATCACCTTCTTTAACACCGGCTGATTTTGCTGCCGCGCCCACTGACGTCACACGCAGGCCAAAAATAGAGTCCTGTACTGCAAATCCAACATAAAGATTTCGTGTTATGCGGGATTCCAAACTCGATATTGAACTCGAACCTTTTGTCGGTGCAGACGCGGCGCTTTCTTTCGGCACACCGGTCGGTGGTTGATTTGTTGGAACTGGCAACGTTTGAGTTGGAATTGGTGTTACGGTCGATCTCATCGTTGGTGAAATTGACGTCGATGACGCTGTAACTGTGGGAACTTGTGCTACTGCCGTTGCAGTAACTGATCTTGGTGTATTTGTAGCCAACAGAATTTCAGTTGCCGTTATGGTGGGTGTCGCAGTTGAAGCAATCAGGGATGCTTCGGCGGTTGGAGAAGCCAGTATCCGGCTGGCACTCGCCTCAGTCATTGTCAAAATGGGGGCGCTAGTCAAAACAGACGGAACTTCTGTTTGTACCTGTGTGAACGTAGCAGTGATGGCTTGTAAAGTCAGTGCCGTGCTGGTTAAGCGCAACATGCTGCCGCGCTGGGCACGAAATTGCAGAACAACTTGGCTGAGCAGCACGACCGCCAAGCTAATCATGAGCGACAAAATAATCGCGCCATAGAATATCCCTCGCTGCTGAATCTTTTGAAGTAAGCTTCCGACGTGCCGTGCTTGACCAAGCAAACGACGCGCCTGCTGTTTAATTTCGGGATGCAAATCGCCACGCGAAGCAAAGTTAGCAAGTAGATTCCTTGACGCTTGAAACGTTTCGTGCCGCTCCAAAAATTCACGCAGGTTGAGAAGTATTGCGCCTTGTTCAGCAAGATCCGCTCTGACCGCGCTCATGCGTTGGCGCAAATTGGTCAATGCTGCTTCCCAATCTGGTACTGGTGCGGCAACCCTTTTGCGAGGTTCAAGGCTTGCAATCGAATTTATGGCGGCAGCTAACACGTCATTTGCCGAAGGATTGTGTTCACTAAAATCAACGGCCTTTGCGCGGAGATGAGGATCGAGTGACGTTAAGGTACTGAGATCATCAAGGGCAACGAAAAGAATATACTTATCGAGGTTAATGGCGTACTCATTTTCGAGATGGGCTGAATAAGAATCCAAAGTTTCTGCACTTAAAGTGGCGACAAAGAGATCAGCAGTCACAATTGTATCCATGACCTGCTGCCAGCTAACGTCTCCACCGATGATCTTTGATTCAAACTGAACATCATGCCCTAACTGCCCAAGTTGAAGTACGAGGTCTTCGATACGCTTACGATTTTTGCTGCTGTAACTAACAAATACAATCATGTGAACCAAGTTAACCATTCAATAGGTGAATATGTGGGTATTCACTAACGGGATAGGGGCATTCATTTGAGCCAGAGCTTTACACTTCGATAAGGAGCATCTGGTTTGTTTGACCGATATAAGACGGCTTCGATTGGCATCGTTTTGTCTGTCAGCGAACTTAGATCAACTGACCTTTGCCATGTTTCACCAGCCATAAGCTGTATGTCTTGATAATCTTGAAGTACTTCATTTCCCTGCGTCACCACAAGGTTGTACGTCACAGGTTCCGCCTCTTCATTGCGGATACCGAGGAAGGTTGCCGATGAGGTCTGTGATGGATCGCCGGTCATCCAAAGCTGAGTAAAGCCGGGTCTGGGTTGGTTTAGGCTGCCAATCTGAGCAACCATGATGGAGATACCCACCACGAGAGCAGCAAGGATAAGCATGACTCCCTGACCAAAGTTAAATGCAAAACGCTGCATCGGCTGTGGCGCTTCGACCAATCGCCATCGTTGAATGAAGGCTATAATCACATGCACAATCACAACGAACGACAACGCCAGAACCCATGACTGTGGCGTTAACCCCCACGGCGTATAGTTGAGAACAAGCCCGACCAATGCCGTTATTGTTAGACCCAACATAATCGCCAACAGCATTCGAACGGCTTGGTGTAAAACTAATCCATTTGCCCATACAGTTAGCACAGTATGTCCTGTTAAGAGAACAAGCATGATTGCCAACGCTGGTCGCAAAATGAGAATATCAAGCTTCAGCAGTATGAGTGCCGACAGAAGTATGGCAACGAAAAGACTCAGGATCAGATCAGATTGTTTACGGATTAACATGGATTGCACTCACATCGTAGATTTTGATATTGCCATCATCGAACGGTTGGCTAATGCTGCGAACGTTCCGAAATTTTTCTAAGGCGGTTAAAGACAGCGGCGTGTCGTCCTCTTTGTCTCTCGGTTCGCCAGCTTCAAAATAAACGCCCACCAAGGGTAAATCGGTACTTAAGCGTTCATCGACCATCAAATAATCAACATTCACGCGGTTTATCAGGTCACGCTCGCTATTACCAAAATTGGGCGAGAAAAACACGGACGCCAAATAGGTTTTATCTGCGAGATGAGTGATAGGGCGTTGATGCCCGTATATGGCTAACAACAGCGAATTGATTCGGTCTGAACTAATCTTTGTTTCCGGCTTCAAAAACTCAGCCGTCCACTTAGAAGCTTCGATCCCTTGCGGTTCAATCGATTGCGTATCGGCTGATACAAGATAGGATCCCGGCAATCGCGCCCACGGCGGCCATCCAGATATGGTGCCACCGATGAATACGACGCTCGCCCAAACAACAAAGGCGCCTTTCCATATAGGACGTAACAAACGCGTCGATTTCAGTGAGAAAAAGCCAATGGTCACGACAAATGCAATCGCCCAGAATATGAATTCAGACGACCGATTTGCAATTTCCCAACCGGCTGATGTCAGCCTAAAACTCTGCATGACAGGATGAAATAAGACGATAATGGCAAAGGCAAAAGCAGCAGAATTACTGCGGTAGCGCTGCCAAGCCTGCAACAACTCCGAACGTAACAAAGTAACTTTTTTGCCAAGCGGGCTTTGTTGAAACGGAGAGCGCACAATTTCAAATATGCCAAATGGCAGCACAACCAGAATGAACCCAACAGCAGCGATTGCAACGATACGTTCTAGCAGCGGTGATGACTGTCCATTTGTGCCTTGAAACAAGACCCGTCCGTTGTTCTCATCCAGAATGAGGCCGGAAATTTCGGAAATACTGTTGCGGATAACCGGCGCAAGATAATCGCTGGTTGTGGAACCGACGTATGTGGACCAGCCTATGGTAATCGTAAGCGCAAGGACACTAACTACCCCCACGCGTAACCATTCGCCTGATTTGTAGTCCTTAAGAAGAGCGACCACCGCCCACAGAAATAAAATTCCGACTAACACATAACTTGTTAGATGATGTGTAAATGCAACAACAAAGACAAGTGGCAGGATCAACAGAAGATGCCGCAGGTATTTCCCGGTCGCTTTTGTCGTACTATAGGCGACCAAGAATAGAACTGTTACGGCAATCGGCAGTGAAAGTGACTCATAAGAAAACTGCGAGTCAAAGAACACAAAATTGGAATTAGCGGTATAAAGCAGCGCAGCAACCCCACCAATTTGTGGCGAACTGCTGATGCGTTCGTAGAAGAGATATAGACCCAACATGAAGCCGATACGAGCAATCCCTAACACAACGACACCGGACATCACAACCGACAAACCACTTAAGTTCGAAATTGCAGTCGTGATGATTTCCAACCCCGGATAGAGAGAACTCACAGGCAGCAGCGGATTTGGAGCAAAGAGATGCTCGGTCGACAGAATGTGATTAGCAGTATTCCAGTGCAAAAATTCATCGTAAAACGTGAAATCCAGAGGACTATGAAGAATCTTGACCAAGTAAAGTGCTAATCCTAAAGCAACGATAAGCCCAAGCCGTTCCCGTCGCGCGATAGAGGGTGATAGCAACCGATAAGCTGTTGGCACAAAAATAATGAGCAAACTAAGCCAATATAGCCCGACAGCCCAATCGACGTTCATGCGGCTTAACGTATAGCCGAGTGACACAATTAACAGCGCACAAGAATCAAGCAGAACCAGCGAAGGGAACCATCCCCAGCGCGCCGCCGAGGCTTTTGCTGATATGATCGTTTTTGCCTGTACAGGTAAGGCCACAGGTTCAAAAGTTGATCGAACATTGGATGCCTGCATTGATTGAGCCATTTCGTTATCCACACTACTCCCCTAAAACATACCCACCAAATAGTTCAGCAGTCACCGCGCTATCAAATTCAGCTGAGCGAATTATTGAAGATGGCTAACTGCATTTCCGTGCGACATAAACCTAACAGCTAGGTCAGCGCGTTTCATTGATCATTTCCCGCTGGTCTCGCCCCAATCGATTAAGCAGTCGTTTAGGATCAGAGTCCATGGTGTTGTATATGACAAACTCAAAACTACCCTTGTATGAAATGGTGTTCGCCGGAACACCCACAGCAACGGCGCAATCCGCAAGATCGGACATGACGACCGTATTTGCCCCGATGGCGACATCATTTCCGACCGAAACCGGTTCAATGACTTTGCCACCTGCCCCGATAAATACACGATCACCCAACACCGGAATATCTGAGCTGTCTTTATCAGCGATGTTACCAATGCTGACTTCTTGGCATATGCTACAGTTATCGCCAATGACGCTTGCACCAACATAGATGGATCCGAAGTTTTGAATATAGAAACCACGCCCAATTTTGGCGCGTGGTGAAACAGAAATACCTGAATAGACTTCGATCAAGCGCTTACCGAGTAAGTAAAGCGGACGCAGGATATATAAAACCACTTCAGGAACACCCTGCGTATGCCAAAGCCAATGGCCGAGACGATAATAGATGCTTGCAATCATGCCCGGAGACATAATCAAGAGCGCAGGATAAGAACGATTCTCGGTTGCGTGATAGCGCTGCATATCACTGTGGATATTACGCAGCGTGCTAAGGAACGAAATTGTGTAGCTTTCACTGATTAACCCTAGCGCACCAAATTGAATATGCATGGTTTCATCATACCTGTCTCAAAATACAAATGATGTCAATGAGCTATCACCGCTAAGGTTATTTGCCCTTCAGGCACGAGTACGGTTTGATAGATCGCCAATAGTGATGTCGCGCAGTCATCCCATGTTGGAAGCATAACTTCATGCTGTAAGGGAGGTGCATTCAATTGGCGAAGGATAGCCGCCGCTACTTCGTCCGAAGTGCTATCGAGTGGAACGGCCTTTACCCAACCCTTTTTGGCAATTTCACTCAGGCCAGAGGTATCTGCAACCAAAACGGTACGCCCCAACGACAACGCTTCCATCACGGCCACCGGATGCGCTTCATATTCACTAAACAGGACTACTAAAGCCGCTTGTGACATGAGGGCAGCCATCCCTTGACGATTTTCGGGAGGAATACCACCGATTTCTACACGATCATTTACACCCAACGAACGCGCCAATTCGCGCAGTTCGGCTTCATAAGGTCCCGTACCCACGATACGCAGACGAACATTGGGGTTTTCACGTAAGACTTTGGGAAGTGCCTGAATGGCGGTTTGATGCCCTTTATAGCGCTCTAAACGTCCCGGAGATACGATCAGGGAATAGGGAGTTGGCTCGACTGGAGAGGTTAGCTTAGGCAGTTGAGAGCCATTGGGTACAACCACAAAACGGCTGCGATCAATGCCCAAACGCTTGCTAAAAAAGTCGGCTTCAAATTGAGCCACACCGATTAACCGCTTTGCCTGTTTTAATAACGGCTTTAGCAAAAATCGCTGTATGCCCCTACCTGAATTTCTCATTTGTGATGAGTGACCGCCACTATGGAAACTTACGACAAAGTGAATTCTAGCGACGAGAGCGGCAAACATGGTTAAAGGTGCGACGAGTGTATGATACCCTTGAAGATGAATGATATCCCACTTGCCCTGCGTGATGACTGGATACAATCCGGGCGCAAAATAATAGTCGCGGTTTGAAGGAAAGGCCGCAACCCGACGAACCTTAAACCCACCCTGTTCTTCGTAACGCGGCAATTTTCGGCTGGGGTCGGTCGTAAGAACGGTCACGTCATGACCCTCAGCGGCCATGCGCTTAGCCACTTCATTAACGTGGGTTTCTGTCCCGCCTACATATGGAGCGAAACGAGCAGATACCATTAGTATGCGCAGTTTGTGGCTATCTTTAGTGTAGGCGACCGATACTTGATCGGAGAGAACAGCGCTTTTAGAGGTGCGCCCTTTTATGTAGCCGAGTGTGGTTAAGAAAAGACCTGCAAAAATAGCCGCTGTCCGTTGTAAGCCATGCCAATCACCCGTCAAAGCATTTGCAAGTCCCTTGAAAAAACCGGCAGGCAGTGTTTTAAACACATGTGTCCGCTCCGCCGACAAACCGTCTTGTTGACCAACCAGCTTGGAAACTAAAGCTTTAGACAGCCCTTCAGCATAACAACGGTCACGAAAATATGACCATCCTGTACGTTGAACTGGCACATTATGCTCGACAACCGTGTTGGGGTCATAGACAAACTTCGCATCGGGAATGGCTTGGCGAGTCCGAATACAAAATTCCGTTTCCTCGCAGCCTAGCGGAATGGTATCGACCCGCCCAATACCATTCAAAAAACCGCCAACTTTATCAAATGCTGCACGCCGAACCAGCATATTCGCACCGATAAGGTTACGAACTTCGGAAGTGGTTTCAGGCAAACCTTTGTGAGTGCAACCCACTACCCAATAGAACTCTTGCGGCAGCCACTTAGGCGGAGTTCCTTCCCATTTCGGGATAATGCGTCCACCAGCGCCCATCACTTGAGAATCGGCATAGATAAGTTGACGCAAGTTTTTGAGCCAATCTTTTTCGACGACCGCATCATCGTCCACAAAACCAATCAACTCCGCCTTGGTGGCTGCAATGCCGCTGTTACGTGCGCCCGAAAGCCCCTTGGCTTGACTGTTTTCCACAACACTAATTGTGGGGAAGCGTGACTGTACACGCGCCAACAGAGTCGGGTTGTGGTCGATTACAACCACGATTTCATTGGCTGGCAGCGTCTGCATTTGAACCGATTCGATGGCATCAACCAATTGTTGCCACCGTTGATCGGTATAAGCGCAGATAATTACTGCAATCCCGGAGGTTGTAGACTCCATCAAAAACTCCCCCTGACCTCGCTAATTGATGTACAACTCATTAGCCAGAGATGTGATTGTAGTAATTGCTGGGGCTTTCCACGTTCCACGTCCAGTGATTGGCGATGCGATTCTTAGGAGCACTAAAACGTTCCCGTAAAATCGTCTTTAATACACGGATACCGTCGCGGATGGGTTTCAAATTGCTGTCGCCATGAACACGGTCGCTTTCGTAGCTAGGTACTTCAGCGATCTTCAATTTAGAGCGTAAGGCACGGATATTCATTAAGGTTTCAATCTCGAAACCAGAGCTGTCGGGTTCAATAACTTGAATAGCGCGCTTCCAAAATGCGTTGTAGCCGTAGCACAAATCCGTATATTGACCACCAAACAAGACTTTAACGGCAAAGTTCAACCCCCAGTTGCCGATACGACGGAACAAGGTTAAATCAGAACTCCCACCCCCTTGTAGAAAGCGTGAGCCTTTCACATAATCTATGCCGGAGGTCAATGTTCCGACATACATTGCAATCTCCGCCGGATTCATGGAACCGTCAGCGTCCATCATGACGATGATATCCCCTTCAGCGGCGTCAAACCCGGCACGGAGGGCTGCACCCTTGCCCTTCTTCTGTTCCTCAACGATTTTGATGTCGGTACGCATCGAAAGCGCGACTTCAACAGTGTTGTCGGTTGATCGACCATCTACAATGATGACTTCATGTACCCAATCGGGTATATAAGGCAGCACAAACCGCAGGTTCTTTGCTTCGTTAAGGGTCGGTATGATGACACTAACGCGAGGGAAATCATTCACCTGCACGTCAAACAAGTGGTTTGATTCCTTTTCGTCATAAGCGAAAATTTTCTGAAAAGACGACATGCTGATTCCAACGGTATTATTCATTATCTGGCTCCCTGTGCCTTAACCCAATTTTTCCTTATGATCAATTTCTCTCTAACATCGGTAGAAACAAGTGTCATCTACGATTTAAGATTGGTCACAAATTGTGATACAGGATCACGAGTGATTAATGTCGGTATCTAACAAAAAATGCTGCCATTACGATACGCTGGTAGCATTGTTTCAATCGATCAAAGATCGTAAAAAGAATGTAAACTTTTTCACGGAGTACACAATGAGAACTGTAGGCAGTTTCTCGATAGGAGAAGTGGACAATTTTGCGCAGCCGAATAATGAGGGATTTTCAAAAAGTATACTTAAATCAGCGAAAGTTTGATCAAGAATAAAGATCAGTCCCTTATTAACGGATAAACGTAGGTCATGCGGTGATTATTGGCACGCAACTCACCGTATAATGTATTCATGTGATCCGCTTCGAGGGGGCAAAGATTATGAGAAAATTCGGGTTCATTTTGCTGGTGATCTTGTGTATGACAGTCAGTGTTTCGGCACAGAACAAAACAGAATTTGTGTTACAAGTTGTGGCGGAGAGCGCTTTTATGCGTGAAATGCCGGCTGAAACAGCGAAGGCGGTCGGTTCGGTCTATGCAAACGCCAGCTTAATAGCGGTCGGACGTAATATGGATGGCGAATGGTTACAAGTTGAGCGCCCCGGCTTTAATAAGACAGGTGGCTGGATTGCACGCAAGTTGACCCTTTTTACCTTTAGCGTCGCCCGATTACCAATCACTGATTCAACCACGGGATTACTGGGAAACAGTCCTGTCGAAGACAGCGGCTTTTCAGTATTGCTGATTATTGAGGCAGCACTCCGCAATGCACCCAGCCGTTTTGCGGCAAAATTGGCCACGATTCCGCTCAATTTGACGCTGCCTGTTCTGGAACGCACACCTGATAATCAATGGCTAAAAATTAATTATAGAGGTTATGTGGGTTGGGTGGCAGAATACACCACGCGCATGACAAGCGATATCAATAGTATCCCAGTAAGTCCAGAGTACGCGGGTGACCCTAATTTTGCACCATTTGAATCGATCTCACCGGAAGTTCAACTTTCCCAAATTGACCGGTTGGTAACGTTTCTGAAACCGGTCAACAATACAACGACTGACGTAGTAAATTACTGGCGTTTGATGTCAGACGGTGAAACGATGGAATGCCTGCCGCCGGCTGGAAGTTTCACAGATTATGATATGAGTCCGCGTGACCTCGTGGAGCTGCCGGAACTGAGACGACAAAGCCGCTTATTGAAGCAAGCCATTGCCGACATTAATACATCAATCAGCATGATGCAGAAGTGCGGCGTCTATACCTATCCTGAGATTCAGACGGCCTACGCAAAAGCGATCAATGCCCATAACATCTTTACACTCATTTTGAAGCGAATGGAAATCCTGCGTAAAAGTTTAGTCGATAAGTTCCCTACTCTCCGGTAATGCGTTTTTCAGCAGCGGAGGTCGTGGCCTCCGCTGTAATACCACTCGTCCAGCCTGATAGTCACACGCATCATTATTCACACGTTGCTCGTTGTCGCTTTTGAGATATTCACTCTATTGAGTATCCATAGGTGTTCGATGCTGGAATTCTCCAGCCATTACCATGAACATGGAAGTGAGGCGGTTGACATTTTGGAAGACCACTTGGCAACCTTATTAGTCGATACTAACTTATGAGGCAAGGGAATCAAGTAAGTAGTGGGTGGAAGGTTAGCTAACGATTTGCGGACAAACTCAAACTAAACGTAAGAAATTTTATTAGGGGCAAGCTGATAACATGCCCCTACGAATTTCCGATTTATGGCACGAGCGGCGCAGGCGTAGGCTGCGGCATAGGAGTCCAATAGTAATAATAGCGGTAGCGCGGTGGACGTGTTGGCTGCGGTTCACCGGGTACGATAAATGTTCCACCCGTTTGCAATAAACAGAGCTGCTGCCAACTGGAGCGCTGCGGGGCATTCGTCCAATACGGAGCGACACGCCAGACATATTCACCGACTTCGCGCGGCAAATCTTCTAACTTAATATGCGCAGTTGTTGTCGTACTGTCATGCGCTCTACGTTGACCTGTAGGCGAGATGGTGATCACACTGTAGACGTTCGCACCCTCTAAACCCGGATAAGTTACGGTAAGCTCCTTATCGCCTGCCACAAAACTACCTGTGAGGGTGAAATTACCCACCCAAGCATCACAAATATTGTCAGACAGGTTAAAAACATCGGGAACACGACTGTTGCGATTGCGGGGCAGACGACGACCTGTGGGCGGAATGCTGTTAAACGGGATACTGGTACGAATCAAACGGGCATAAACCCAGCCCGATTCACCGCCGAACTTAATCTCCAGCCATTGGTCACCATCCCACGACGAAATGAAGTCGCCGCGCCGTCCCAAAATGACCACTGACGAATTTATATCGAGCTGTCCCAAAGCATCATAAGCAAAATCTGGCCCGACATAAACCCGTGTGCCTTCAAACTCAACAATACCGGTAATGGTTTCGCCGGGGTTAGCCGCGTCAGGATCACCGGGAGGTTGCGCAAATGCTACCGAAATCGTAAGAATAACGGATATTGAAATGATCAGTGCTGCGATTTTTTTGGACAGCATGCGTTTATTCCTCGCTTCAATCGACACAAGACGCATACTGCGCTTGGCTGACCCGTTCTCTCCAAGTGGGAAACGGTTGAAAACCACCAGAACATGTCGCCCCATCCGTTGGGACGAGTGAACAGAATTTATTGGCCTGACGCTGTTGGACAACGGCGACCGCCGCTTGATTTGAATCGCCCTTCAACGTAAATCCCTCCCCCATTAGACCGCTGCCAATAGCAATTTGTGCGGCTTGTATCTTTGCTTGCAGGTTGTTTACTGTAAAGTCACTGATTGTGTCTGGCAAGATATGATGCAGCAAAAGATATATATTAGATGCCGAAAGGTCAGCCGTCACATCGGGTAAGAGGGCATACTGTTTCAAATAAATAGACCTGTATTGATCGTAAACAGCTCCAAGCACATCTTCACGAAAGGTATCTGAAATTGCCCCGGTACGGCCAATCGTAATTAGGCCATCCGAGTTGCCAATCCGTTCACACGAGTTACGTCGGTCGGGTTCCCCCACCTGAATGTAGGCTTTGACGTTGGCATCCGCTTGACGCATGTTTGACCAGAATTGAATGGAGTCGCGGTTCAACGCAACGACTACCAGCACATTCACCTTACTCTCGCGAATTTGCTTCGCAAATTTGTAACTATTAGACATCACGTTCTCATATGCATAGGTTAACATAGGTGCTGTCGCCAAGCTGCTTGAGAGTGCATCGACAATTTGTTGTGCGGCAGGTCGTTTCTCATGAACGATGGCAAGACGCAGCGGCTGCTTTTCCCCCAATAGGGGTGCGACCGTGCTTTGAACGAAATCAGCAGTTTGTGAACCGAGCTGACTGTCGTTGGGAAGCGGTGAAAAACTCCATTGATGGGGCGTGTCCAACGGCTCGGAGACTTCCCAATAAACGAATGATCCGTCGCGGGAAGACTCCAGCAGAACCTCGCTGACTGCGGGCGATCCGCTGCCGATAATCAACGGCACATCACCGGAAAGTTGAGCGACCGCCGAACGTGCGCTATCTCGATTATTTGCGGAAACATTAACCAACTCCACTGGACGGCCTCCGACTCCGCCGCACGCGTTAACTGCCGCGACCATCGCTTGTACCCCTCGAAACGGGGTAATCGCAGAAGCCGTCAATACCGTTTGTGCCGGAAAGACCGCGCCAATCCGCAGCGTCTCGCCAGATGCCGCTGTGCAAGCATCCGTATTTTCCTGTGCATGGACAAACGATACGGTAAGGCAAATCAGCACGAGTAAAAATAGACGTTTTTGAAGCATAGTGTTTAGTTTTCGTGTGCAATTTGTGTTAAGTCTACTATAGCCGAACTTTTTGGAATGAATGATTAGCGTAGGGAATCCGTCAGGCTGGCAATGGGCATATGCACAACAACCTCGCTTAGGCTATATAATAAGTTTTAGATTATCTAGCTGACTTTAGGAAACTTATAATGCGACGACTATACTTGTTGATAGCCTGTCTATTACTGATATTTACTTCGAGCTTATTGGTATTTTCGCAGGATGCCCCTTCTGGGACGGGAACGATTACGCCTACGCTACCGCCTGCTTTCCGTATAGAAGGCGAAATTGGAAGAGCTTTACCCCGAAAAATAGTCTACGACCAACACACCGAACGCATAGCGGTAGTCGATGCTTATAACCGGCTTCTGCTGATAAATGCGCTGGACTACAGCACCATCTATATCCTGCATGAGCAAGGCAGTTATAGCGATGTTACATTTAGTCACGATGGCCGCTGGTTGGCTGTAGCCTATAACTTCACCATGGAACTGTGGGACACCTCTAGTGGCAAGTTAGCCGCCAGTTTGACCCAACTCGGCAACACCAAAGGCATCATAGGACCGATCACTTTTTCCAGCAATGACGCGATGCTCATTTTCTTCGGCATTTATCCCGCGCCGCGAGAGCTGCGCCAAGCGGAAACCGACAGCATCACTTATCCTTGGGTCTGGAATTTAGCTGCCGCGCGGGGTGAAGCGGAATCGAGTTTCCCCAAGAAACTAGAAGCGGTACAAATGGTCGATTACGCTAACGGTTTTGTTCTCTCACCCGACGACAAAATAATCGCAGCCCTGCCCGGTCGTCTGCGGATATTAGATGCTTTCACACTTCAACCTGAATATGAAATTCCGACAGCGCGTTACGAACAAGACCCGCTTACCGCGTGGTATAGTTTGCTCGATAACAGTGTTTACGTTCGCCCTGTCACTACAGACACCTTACTGCAAGTGGACACCAAACGCGGCGTACTGGTCGAAATCCCCATGAACAAACCGCTAACTGACTCCGATTTGAGTCTGATCGGCGGCATCGAACTCGGCTCGATTGCCCAAGTCATCGGTGGCACTGCTGACCGCAGCTATAACCCGTTAATTGGTATCTTTTTAGGACGGCGCTATCGTGATCCATCTGCTTATGGCAGTAAACCGCTTACCGTCACGTTAATCGACCTCGTGCTGCCGCCCGCTGCCACGCGGGATAACGTTCTAGCCCTGCTCTACGTATTCGATGAATCAGCCGGAACAGGCAGCTTTATATTCGGTGGACGGGGTACAGCCCAACAAATGGTACTCAGTCCTGACCGGAAAGAACTACTGGTTCGGCTAACAGAAAAAGACGAAAACGTGGTCACCTACGACCTTGCGAGCGGGCGTGAACTAAGACGATTTATTCCGGCCTTACGGTCGATTGGTCGTTACAGCCGCCAAACGAAAAACCGCATCTTAGCGTATGATGCGTCCGGCAAGATGATCATCAGCGACTTCGAACGCCGCAATGCCGCCAGCGACAAAGTAGAGGCCGAGGATCTGCGTTATTCGCGCAGCTTCGACCGGTTCTTCTTTAGCAACGACAGCAAGAAGATCATCACTTTAGCGGGAACGGAGTGGCGCGAATGGGACGCACTAACCGGTAAGGTACTACGACGTGAACTGCTTTACCTGAACGGGCAAATCGTAGCGACATCACCGGATGGTTACCGCTACTTAACCTACTTCAACACCAGTAATTCGGTTGGCGCTCAGGTTGTCGACATGAACAACAATACGAATTACTCGGTTACTTTCCAGAATATTCCGGGAAGTAGTATCAACGACATATATGCCAATCCATCATGGACGCGCTTTCTCATCATCTATTCGGAAAACCAATTTGGCCCTTATTATCCCGGCAACCAAATCGCCCTATATGACTATAAAGAAGGTCTAAAATCTTTCATCGCGGGTGATGATTTGCCGCCGCTGGCGCAGCGCCAATATGGTTGGGTCGATGACAAAACAGCCTATATCTATGGGCAAGGAACCAACCACGATATGCCGCCGCGCATTTATGGTGTGGATTACGCCGCGAATGGGCTGCCACGCTGTATTGCCAATGCATATCCCGAAAGGCAAGATCATTTCCTCCAACTCTGGGAGCGCTTAGTCTATAACTTGGGGGCTGACCAACTCAACAATTTATCCTCCACCTTATGCGCTAATTTGCCAAAAACCGCTGACGCAGTGGACGGACAGCTCGTCCTTACAGCGACACCTCAAACCATTCGAGTCACGGGACTGCCAACGGGCGAAGTTCCACAGTGTCTATTAGACCGCTATCCGGGGCAAGTTGAAGAATACTCGGAAACATGGCGACAGTTGGTACAAGGACTTACCCCTGAAAAGACACGGGAATTGGCCGTTATGCTGTGCGACGGCATCGGCATAATCAATCCAGCCGATGTAATTGATCTGTCGTTGGGTTACACCATGTTTGTCAATACGGATACGGGTGAGCGTGCCAGCGGGGATTATCAAGTGCCGACCGAGGATACGCGCCCGCTCCAACCGATTTACACACTGTTTGAGAAAACGGAAAAGCGCTCGATGGGCACGGCTATTCTCAGCCAAAATGAAGAATTGGTTGCAGCGTCGAGTATGCCCGGTGAACTGATTATTTATCGACTGCTGGTTCCCTATCGCAGCCTTACTGCACAGATGACCGCGACAGCTGTGGTGCAGTTACAGCAAGCCAACCTGATAAGAGGGCAGGCAACACCTTCGCCGACATACAACGCCATCGGTACACCACGTCCAACATTGACACCCACACCGGAACAAACGTTGTATCCTCGACCAGCGGATCGCGTATTTACAGGCAGCATCAGTAACCAGAATTTTTGCCCGTCAGAGTCTCTTTATCCAGTGACAAAGCTGCCGGCTGATTATCACGCTACCGGAAAAATCTACGCCTCGATTCAAGGTGATAATCTATGGTCTGTTGAACCAGAAAATGGAACACGCACAGAAGACAAAGACATATTGCAGTGTGGACGCGGGGTTTCGTGCAAATTCTCACCCAATAATCAATGGATATTGGCGGAGTCATACGAGGCCATTTTTATTATTCGACCAGACAATAGTGATCCACGTATTCTCTGGAATTTACTCACCCCCAACCCATCTACACCGCCGCCACGGCAGATCAACTGGTCAGGTAATGATACGCTAGAGTGGCAGGCGCGAATTCGGGTAACAGTTGCTGCACCAAAGCCGTACACTGTATTTAAGCAGGCTTATATTCGTGATGTCTTGAATGTGTATCCTGACCCCAAGCCGTTCATTCCAGAAATCAGTATAAATGAACTACCAACTCAATTGGTCGCACGTCAGCCCGGTGGCAATTGGATCGTGGTTTCCACATCGTATAACACTGGTGTAGGAACCGGTTACAAGTTCTACTTATATGACACAACCACTGCTCAATATCAAATCTTTGCCCAGAGTAGAACCAGCGCGATTAGCGTATATTGGCATCCTTGGGGTGATCGTCTGTTCTACAATTTCCCAGATGAAAATAACAGTATGCGATCAACCTATCAGGTAACCTTTCCGAGCATGACCAATCAATTTCTCGGTTATACGCCCAGTGGTAACTGGTCAAACGATGGGCGATACATTGCCTATAACACGGGTTCACTATCGCAGCCGATTGCAGTTTGGGATAGCGAAACAGGACAGATAAGAACCTATTGTTTGCCGGAAACAGGCGCACGGGGTTATGGCGGCTCGTTTATCTGGTCGCCGGACAATCAATATATCGCCCTGCAAGCACCTCTGCCCAAAGATGAATCTAAGCCCGGAGTGGGTCAACATACGCTAATTTTGAATATCGCCAATGGCGAAGTAGTTGATCTAACAACCGGAATCGTCCAGATCATTACATGGGCGCAGGAACCGGGGACATATGGTGATGGTCGTGTTGTCACGCCGACCTTGAGCGTCACCTTAACACCGACTCCTAATGCAACCCTGCCCGCAATTACAGCTTCGCCATCGCCAACCGCGACAGCAACGCCCTAAAAGGAGCAATGACTATGCGTAAACATTATGTTTTGATTAGCGCACTTGCTCTGTGTTTGTTGTTCCTGAGTGTGATAAGTGTCGCTGGTGAAGGTGTTGATTTATCGGTAGTTTATGTCACTACACAGGATAATGCGGCATTGCGAGCCGGGCCGGGTCGTGACTGGGATCGGCTGGCTGTACTGCCGTTCGCGACAACTTATCGCGCAACTGGACGTACACTCGATGGGCAGTGGATTCAAGTAGCTTACGAGGGCAAACTCGATGAAGGGGCGAGAAACGAGTTCACTGTCGATGGCGTGACCTATGGCTGGGTCGTCTACTGGCTGCTGACGTGGACAGGCAATATTCTCGAATTGCCTATAGACGGCAGACAGTTCGTCCCCACAGCGCGCGAAGCCGGGGGACTGCTAACCCTTGGGCCGAGCGACAAGATTCCCATATTTATCGGGGAAGTGATTCCCAAAGAACGCGTCCCCAATCCTTTTACCTCCTTTGTTCGGGTCGAAATTACAGGTCGCTTAGGTGGTAGTTCCTCCAAATATTTCTGGATACAGTTCAAGTTCAACAATCACTTTTACTGGGTGCCCAATTGGGCAGTGGGCGTTTGGGGTGTCGGCGGAGTGCCTGACGCGGGATATCTCTATCCTTATGGCAGGCTTCTGCTGCAACTGAGAAGCGAACTGTCCCGCTTGAGTGATGTCTACAACGATATACGAAGTCGATGGGTTGCTCTCGATACCGGTATGACGGCAACCTGTAACAACATTCCGGCAGATTTTGAGCTGCGCCGCACCAGCTTTAACAGCGGCGATTTAGCGCGTGAACCCTTATATCAACCGCTGGCAGCCGCGCTCGAAAATGTTCAAAACAGCACGAATTCAGCATTAGCAAAATTCCGCATTATTTGTGCCAAAAGCGATTCAGACCGTCTTATAAGCCCTGACGAAATTAATGCCGGTTTAGCCGACATCCATGAGGCAGACATCAATATGACATTAATCAGAACGCTGCTTCGACCGTTTGCCCAGCGCGATCCGCTGCTCGGTCAATAGCGCTCCGGTCTATGACACTGTAATTTTTGTCGAGTTTTAGGGTAGGCTCTGTGATATTTCAAGCTCACGGGTTTTTTAAAACAATCAGACGGCACATTGGTACGCTTTAAAACGGGCGAAGAAATCAGGTAAGG
>WGMX01000011.1 GCA_016124855.1 Anaerolineaceae bacterium
GCGACTGACACCTTCCCATCCCTTGCTTGTTTTCCGCACCCACTGATATAGTTTCCGTCGGTTCATTTGGTCTCTCTTTCTGGCTTGGTAACCGAAAGTTTGCCAAATGAACCGTCCTTTTGTCTACTGTCGCCCCCTCAGTTGTTACTACGGGGAGGGGTTGGGGTGGGGTACATGAGGCAAATTACCATCTCCACCACTTACTGTAGTCCTAGCGAAACTCACTCCCCGTTATCTCTGTGTTCTTTGTGCCTTTGTAGTTAAGTCCGTCTTTGCATTTTCGGCGGACAACGTGCGAAATATGCAATAAAAAACGGGTGACCATCAGCCGCCCGTTTTAAAATGTTGTCTAGTGTAGAGCTTTTGCCGTCGGCAAACCCGCCTATGGAATTAGCAGCTTCTGCCCGGTCTTGACCAAATTAATGTTAGTGATGTTATTGGCAGTCACCAGCGATTGGATCGTCACACCATATTTAGTAGCGATAGTCGCCAGCGTATCACCCGCTTGCACCGTGTAATAACGGGGCGCAGCCGGAATCTTTAAGACCTGTCCGGCATAAACCAGATTAACGTTGGTGATGCCGTTGACCGCAGCTAACGTGCTGGGCGAAGTTCCATACAATGCCGCGATGCTGGCCAGCGTCTCACCCGCTTTTACCACATGTGTTCCTGCCGAAGGCTGCGGCACAGGCTGCGAAGGAACAGGCGCGCTGTAAGCAATCAACAGCCTCTGACCGGGATAAATATAGTTGGCGTTCGAAAGGCCGTTCACACTCGCCAGAATTTGCCATGTTGTCCCGTAGCGTGCCGCGATGGTCTTCAGATCATCGCCCGCCTTCACAACATAGTAAGTCGGCGTTCCCGGCAGAGGATAGGTCGGGGGTGGCACATCCGTCGTGGGTGGCGGTGGAGCATCGCTGTTATAGGTAATCGGCAGCAGCGATAAATCGGCATAAGTGCGGATCAAAGTGGAATTAACCCAACCTTGCTGCCCGCTTGCCAGTTGAACTTGTACCCACACACCCTTAGAAGCCCGTCCAATCAGGGTAATGGTCGTGTTATAAGGAATACTGGTCACGGATTTGAATTGCACACCCGGCCCGGTACGGACGTTGAGCCGACCGGTATTGACCGCTGCGACTGACCCTGCCTGCGCCATCACACCCATTGTCGGCATAACCATGCCAACAAGCAGTACGAGCATCATCAGCAGTGGAAATCCCTTGAAGTGAGGCCGTATTTTTGCGGTCATCGCTTATCATCCTATTATAAATAGCGTCCAGTTCTATATGTGTACAAATCTTACTACTGATTACAAACCTGCGCAATTCATGTACATTCGAACAGGCATTGACGCTTGTATTTCCAACCAGTCTGTATTTACAGTAGAATGTTAATGTATAGTAACAATGTTGACCTGTTCCATTTGACTGATTTTTAGTCATCCGAATGGCGGATAATTGAACAATAGGTTTGAGTCTGATGATATGTCCAAACAAATCGATGATAATTCAAATCGATCTGATGTTGTTTAGCGTTTTCAGGAAGTAGTTATGACTGACACGCCGCTTGATTTATGGATTATTGAACTCTCGAACGCCCAATGGAAATCGCCTCTTCGCTTGCGTGTTGAAAACAAAATGAATATCGGGCGTGTTGTTGAAGGCGACAGTAGCAAACGTCCGGATGTGGATTTGACCCCTTATCAAGCTGAATCGATGGGCGTCTCGCGTCTGCATTTTTCGATTGAGCCTGATGTAGACCGGCTCATTCTACGTGACCTCAACAGCGGCAATGGCACTCAGTTGAATGGTAACCGCCTCAAACCCGACGAAGCTTACCGCTTGTCGTCGGGCGATCAGATAATGGCGGGCTTGCTGCGTCTGGATGTTACATTCGTGCTGTCGCCTACATTTGGTGGCGCTGTCCATCGCCAACCCAGCCTCCAACTACAAGATCAAGTGCAGCCGGGCAAAGGCCAATTGATCTTAATCGTGGAGCAGGACGAAGAATTCGCCAACGCCATGGCCTTGATTTTGGAACAGGCCGGTTACACCACTAAAATCGCCCATGAAGTTGTGGGCGCGATTCGTTCCTATAATCAAAATCGTCCCAGTGCCATCATCGTCAATCCCATCCTGCCGGATATGAGCGGCTTGGAGTTTTGTCGGTATATTCGCCGCGATGTCAAGATGAACACCACGCCGATGGTCGTCATCGGCACCACTTCAAAATCACCCGAAAGTGCCGAGGCCATGAAAGCCGGTGTCGAAGTCTTTCTTGAACGACCCGTCAGTGCTCAAGAACTCCGCCATGTCATGTCCTCCCTCATTGTCCAGCACGAAACCGGCAAATCGAATCTCTATACCAAGCATCTGGTCGGGACTGCGCCGCTCAAAGCCGTACAGCCCGAAACCCGACAAAACACCTGCGTCTTGTTCGTCGCCGGACATAGTGACGCACCGATTGTCCTCGCGGTTCTGCCCAATCAACCGGTTTCTTTCGGGCGGCAGGTCACGACAGGCGGTCTAAAGTCTCATGTTGACCTTACCCGTTATGATGCCTCGAATTGGGGTGTTTCACGCATCCATATGCTCTTGCACCATCACGATAACCAATTTTGGGTGGAAGATCAGGGCAGCGTAAATGGGTCATATCTCAACGGCGACTCCTTAAAACCAAAAGTGGAAACGCCCGTCAAAAACGCCGACGAAATTCGCTTAGGCCAGCTCCGCATGTATATTTATTTTCTGGAAGATAGTGACGAAACCTTGCCTAAAAAAGCGCCCAAGAAGAAGACCCAATCGGTTAAGAAAACCGAGTCATAATACCATCATCAAGGAACATGTCGGTTATGGATTTTAACGGCCAAATTATCCTCATAACGGGTGCTTCGCGCGGCATTGGACGTGCGACTGCTCGCCAATTTGCTGAAAAAGGCGGGCGAGTTGCCGTACATTACAATAGCAATGCTGCTGCTGCCGAAGAAACCTTAGCTTCACTGTCCGGTACAGGTCATTTGCTCGTGCAGGCTGATCTGGCTGATCCGGAGGCCGTTCAGCGCATGGTAGATACGGTTATTACGCAAATGGGTGGCCTTCATGTTCTGGTGAATAACGCAGCCATCTATGAAGATCACACCTTGTCCAAGGTCGATTACGCAGCATGGCAAACCAGTTGGATGCGTACCATTCAAGCCAACTTGCTCGGTGCTGCCAACGCCACATATTGCGCTGCTCAGCATATGATTCATCACGGTGGTGGGCGCATCATCAATATCTCATCGCGCGGGGCGTTTCGGGGTGAACCGGATGCGCCAGCCTACGCCGCGAGTAAAGCCGGTTTGAATGCGATGGGGCAGTCGCTTGCTAAAGCATTAGGTGGACACAAAATTTATGTAACGACGGTGGCTCCCGGTTGGGTTGAAACGGACATGGCAGCAGCCTATCTTGCCGGGCCGGAGGGCGATGCTATTCGCGCCCAGAGTCCTTTAGGCCGTGTAGCGACACCCGATGAAGTGGCCTATACCGTCCTATTTCTGGCATCAGAAGGTTCGGAATTTTTGACAGGCACAATCTTGGATGTGAACGGCGCATCTTATCTGCGGATGTGATTTTGAAATTGCTCATTATCATGAAAAAAATTTATGGCTGAGAAACAAACCGCACCCAATTACCCGGATATTCTGGGTTATATCACAGATGGGCAGCAGCTAACAATCGGGGTTGTTCAGGCGGCATTAGCTGTGCGTCCGCCTGTAGCGCGTGTCGGCAGGCCGTTCGCGGCTGTTCTTCTGTTACAAAACATGTCGGATGCCAACGTCGCGGTAACGGCCACGTTGCAGTTGCCCCTCAAAGATGCGGCGGGTGAAAAGGGACGCTTCGGAACCCCCAACGAGCATTCATCAATCAATTTGCTGCCTGCTGAAGTGGGTTATTTGGTCATTCCAATTGGTACGCGTGCAAACGCTGCGCCGGCCAAAGAATATACCCTCGCGGTCGATGTGCAGGTCGAGACCATCAGTAAGCCGCGCCTGATTCGCCAAGTCGAACAGAGCGAAGAAATCAATCTGGACTACTATTTTTCGCTCAGCGAAGAAGCCATCCAAAAATTGATGGGTTTGAAAATGCTGAATTTTTCGGTCAAACGTCGTGGTATGTTTGGCTCGACTCTGGAAGCTTCATTTGCCCTTGCGCCCGCTAAAGAAATGCCCCCAAATGACGTGAAAGCCGGTTGGTTCAGGCTGTGGGGACTTGGCACGGATAGCGACGCCCGCCCCTTGCTAGAACGTTTTCGTGGGACGTTAGCGCTCAGCATCATTCCCGGACTTAGACCCGCCGCGCTCTATAAAGCCCTATTTCCGGTGACCAAAGAACGCATTAGTAAAGCCTATCGCGTCCAAAACATTGAGGCACACTACATCACCAAATTGATGGTCTACATTCTAAGCATCGCACCGCATCCGCCGCTGGTCTATCACTATCCCGAAGAAGCCATGTATACCGTGATGACGCTGCTTAAAGAAGGTTGGCCTACGGACGGCACGCCCATTCCACTGCCGTATTGGTGCCGCAGCCTGCTGCATATGATCGGCATGGACGAGGAAGTGGTTCAAGACCCGGTGCTGGCCTTTACCGGCGCGCTCTATGATGAACTGCTGCGGGATGCCATTGTGCATGGCTTCCATATTTTGAGCGTCGCCACGCGCCGTGAACTCGGAACGGAACATGAACTGCGCGTGTATACCGATTATCTGGTGCAGATTGTGCGCCATCCCAAACGCCCCTTAACCTTTAGTGATGTTTACATCCCGCTGGTTTTAGCCGGCTCGGTTGTATCCGAGGATGTGGTGCTGCCCAACGAAAAACCGCTTGACCGGATGCACGACCTGATTAACGTCTATAACAGGCGTGCCGAAACCGAACGTAACACCGAAACTGATGCCGCCTTCCTCATGGCTGAAGAGGTGACCAACTTCGCTCTCCGTCGCTATAGTGATTGGATGTAACAGCGCTTTTCAGCCGATCATCATCTTTGTCCGGAACGTCTTGCCACAGACTTCCGCATTTCGCGTATAATAAAATTGTTATACGGAGGCTTTTGTGGCAGAAACTTCGACCAACTATCCCGACATATTGGGCAGCATCACCGGTGGCGCACGTTATAACGTGAATGTCGCACAGGTGGCCTTAGGTCTGCGTCCGCGCAATGTTCGCGCTGGTCGAGCCTTTGAGGTTATTCTGCTGATCCAGAATGCCTCTGACGTGGATATTGATGTAACGGCGACGTTGCAGTTACCCCCGCAAGATGCCAAAAAGAAACCCAAGCGCTTCATTGCCAAATCAGAACGCTTAGTCGTCGGCTTGCGTCCGGCTGAAGTCGGTTACGTTATGCTGCCCGTAAACTCCCTGCCGGATACCGCCATTGGCGAAGGCTATAAAGTCGGCGTGGGCATTGATGTCAAGGCACAGGGTAAACCGCGCCGTGTCCGTGCCAATGAAGGTGGCGGTCACGTGAACCCCGAATACTTGAGCGCGGACACAGTCAATACGCTGAATGATTTGAAGAAACTCAGCTATTCTACTAATCGGCGTGGGTTGATGGGTACTGTCCTCGAAGCGCCTTTCAACGTGATGTCTGCCCAGATTGGTCAATTGGTCGATCTAAAACCGGCATGGGTTAGCCTATGGAAGGTGAGCGATCATCACGACGACAGTTTACTGCTGACTCAGTACGCCGAGAAATTACAGACGTTAGTGCTGCCGAATCTAAAGCGCGAAACCCTTTACCCGCCGCTTTATGAAACCACGACACAGCGCTTCCAACAATGCGGTTACGATATTCAACCTCCTGAAGCACATTACATCACCAAACTGCTCGTCTATATACTGGAACTTGCTGCGCCCGACGAGAACGCCCTTGATTATCTGAAAGACCCTCATTTTGATGTCCAACTGGCGCTCAAGCGGGTGCTGCGCGGCGAACAAGATGCCTTAAGTCTTCCCGCTTGGTGTAAAGGGATGCTCAAAGCGATTGAGGCTAATCCAACACTGGCAACCGAACAACCGGCAGCGGCTCTTGCTAGCACCGGCTATGAGGAACTCCTACGTGATGCAATACGCTTGGGCTTCCAGATGATCACCACCTCAACTGGCGAGAAAATGGGCAGCGAACAGGATATGCAAGACTACGCTGATAAGCTTATCGCTAAGATTCGATCGGGCAAACCGGTTCTGAATTTTAGTGATGTGTATTTGCCGTTGTTGATGGGCGGTGTCATTATTTATGACCGCGCGGTACTAAAAGCCGAGAAAATGGGCGAGATGCTCACTGAACTTTCACGTATTCTCAAATCGCATTATGCTGAAGTAAACGCGGACGATGATATGGTTTACCATCTAGCCGAACAGGTTGTTGACCGCGCACTCCAAAAGTTTGGGTATAGGGCGTAGCATCATGCAAGAATCAATACATAAACTGGAACCGCTTTATCCGGATGTGCTGGGATCAATTACGGGTGGCGCGCGCATTAGCATGGATAAACTGCAATGCGCCCTCGGCATATTCCCGACTCAAACCTACATGAACCAGCCCGTCGAGGTCATCCTGATTTTGCAAAATATGGTTGACCAACCCATGCAAATTAAAGTCGGTCTGCAACTACCCAGTCAGGATAAAAAAGGCCATCCGGTCGTCATTGACACGGCTCAAAAAACCCTCGCTGTGTCGATGCGTCCCGGCGAAGTGGGTGTTCTGCGTATTCCGATTATTCCCTTGCCGCCGACTCAAGCCGGAACCGGTTTTCCGGTACGGGTAGCTGTCCGTTATCGCACGCCCAACGAAGGACATCCCGTAAGGCCACCCGCTGGAGGAGCGCCGCCCTCTGTTCTCAGCATTTCCAGTTTTAAACTGCAAGCCCTGCGTGAAGTCGCGTTTTCGGCGCATACATGGAACGAGTCAGCCGAAATTATTACCACCTATTTTGACATCGCCCCTAAACGTACCCCGCCCATCGGGCAGGATTTACAGCCCAAATATGAAAGTTTGTGGACGATGCAGGAAATGGTCGAGGAACGCGAATTGGTGCAGGCCAAGCTTGAGGATGCCCAGCGTGTTGCCACCAGCCTGACGCGCAATACGGTTTATGTGCCCATGATGATGGCCGTCGAAGAACATTTTGCCGAACGGGGAATGCCGCTGCATCCCGGCGAAATGCGCGCCATTGCCAAGATGATGACCTATACGCTGGACGAGGGACTCGAACTCGAACCGGGGTTTTCGATGGAAGACAGCCGCTGGTTTCTGACATTGTGTCAGGTTTTGGCGCATAATCCGGATTTGGAAAATATTGACCGTGGTGAACTCGTGACCAAGTATCTGTTCGAGGCCGCGCTCTACGATTCCATTTTGCTGGGCTTTTCCACCATTGATCCCAAAGTCAAAGAAGATTTAGGCGATGCGGCAGAACGTGTCAATTACGCCAATCGTGTGCTGGCATGGTTTGCTGGTGAGGGTGATCCTGATCCCAGCTACATTTATTTGCCACTGGCGATGGGCGGCGTAGTGGTCAACATGTTAGTCGCCTCTAAGGATGAAAATCCTTGGCTGGTCGTCGATCAACTTACTGAAGCCAATCGTGGACGTGCGCGCCTTGCCAGCGGTGAAGTAGCCACCATCTTCAAAGTCATGGACTCCCTCCTCAATCAAGCCGAAGATGCCCTGCGCCGTGCCCGTGTCAACAGACCTTAATCCAACTTCGAATCAATGCGTTATACCTATCAACACAACGGACAGACTTACACCCTCAACCTTGAACAGCAGCCTGATGGTCAATATGTGGTGACCATCGGCGACCGAACCATTCCGGTAAATATACAATCTATATCCAATGGTGGTTGGCGGTTATCCTTGAATGGTCAATCGCATATTGTCTATACGGCCAAACAGGGTGATCAACGCTTTGTTCAGGTCGATGGTGCGTCATATACGCTCACCGTACCGGGCACAAAATCAACACGCCGCGCTACCCAAACCGGCGAAGCTGACTTGGTTGCACAAATGCCCGGACAAGTCATAGCCCTATTAGTTCAAGCTGGTGAAGAAACGACACGCGGCCAAACCCTTATGATTCTCGAAGCCATGAAAATGGAAATTCGTGTAACGGCTCCGGCTGACGGGCAGGTTAAAGCCGTGTTGGTACAGCAGGGCACTGTCGTGGAACGGGGTCAACGTCTGGTAGTGTTCGAATCGACTAATTCGAGTGCCTAACATACTCGTACTTACAAAACCCAACATCTCGTTTTGTAGGGGAGGGATTCATCCCTCCCGCATTTATTAAACGAGAAAACTGTGTTTGGAGCGGCTTTAGTGCGCTTGTCCCGTGAGTAGCATGACGGCTTAAGGTTGTTTACTATTTAATGTGGTAAATGATGGTTGAAAATTCTGTTTCAAATGAGCGTATTTTCGTAGGGACGGCATATATGCCGTCCGTTACCTATTACTGATATTACCCATCACCCAGACGTTTCGTTTCCATTGTGCCGTAACGCAGCGTCAGCCGGCTGTCCCCGATATGTGCTGTTTGGTTGATGAGCCATGTAATCGGCACACCCGGTTCCAACTTGCGACCATCAAAAACTGTCCCGTTAGCCGAATACAAATCCGTAACAGTGATTCCTTTATCAGGATCGCGTGAAACCCGCAGATGAACTCGCGAAATCCGGTTATCGTCAATCACCAGTTCACACCGGTTCGGGCTGCGACCAATGACCAACTCGGTTTGGGGCAGTGGAACCCGTTGACGCTTACCATTTTGTGCTACAATATCCAGATAAAAATGATGTGCGTGTGCCGGTTTTCCCCGTTCGTCGGCAAAATTATCATCTGAGCTTTGACTCATTGTAAACACGCCTACTCCCCTTTAACATCTAACCCGATTAACCCCAGTTAAGAGTTAATCGCACTTCAATTAGGAAAGATGAGAACCATGTGGCAAATCACTGAAATTTGTGTAAAATTGTACAAAGGCATTAAGCCTGCGCTCTCAAAGGTTCACTGTTCACAATAGCATAGATTTTTCTCAAATTGAAATTGAGTTTTAGTCTCAACCTCCAATTCGGATGCAGGTTGACACTAATGTGTCTAGTTTTCTAACCGTTATTTGTCGTCAGGAAGCGTTTATGGCCTCGATTACCCCCCAAAAACCGCACCAAAGCAGCAGCGGCATCAGTGGTACGACGATCGCTGTTATTGTCGTAGTCGGTATTCTCTTGATTGCTGGTGGTCTGTTGATTGGTCTCGCTACCCCCAGTATTTTCCCTGCACAGGCCTCCGCTGAATCCAAGCAGGTTGATAACCTGTTTCATATTTTGCTGGTCATCGGTGGCGTTGTATTCCTCTTGGTACAGGGTCTGTTGGTCTACTCGGTGTGGCGGTTCCGTGCTAAACCCGGCGAGACAGCCGAAGGTATTACCATGCATGGCAACACCACCCTCGAAATTGTGTGGACGGCTATTCCGGCTGTCACCGTTTTTGTGCTGACCATCCTCAGTTGGCAAGTCTTCAACAGCATCACCTCGCCCAAAGAAGGCGAAATGACCATTAAAGCCAACGGCGCGCGCTTTAATTGGAACTTTGAGTATCAGATGCCGCTGAGCATTATGGGCAAAGAATATGACATCAGCAAACTGCCACAGGCGGTGCAGGATGATCTCAAAGATGACAACCTGATCACACTGACTTCCGCGACTTTGTATGTCATGAATGGGCAGCCGGTGGTCATGCAAATGGAACCCCGCGACGTAATTCACGCTTTTTGGGTTCCGGCCTTCCGCGTCAAGCAGGACTTGATACCGGGACGCGTAACCACAGTCCGCTTTACGCCTGATCAAACCGGTGAATTCGTGCTGGAATGTGCGGAACTCTGCGGTGCAAATCATGGTGCGATGCGCGCTCAGGTCATCGTCGAAGCCAATGAATCAGACTTCAACGCCGCGCTCATGCCTATTATGCAAAAATTGGTAGAACCGCCCGCAGATCCTGTGGCGCGTGGTCGTCAACTTCTGGAAAGTGATGTTTATCCCTGCTACACCTGCCACACCTTGTCCGCTTTATCGACCGCCAATTGGGTGGGTAATGTAGGTCCAGTGCTCAACGGTGTCGCGGATCGCGCCGCAACCACCCGCTCGGCGGCTACCGGTCAAACGCCGCAGGAATATTTGTATACCGCCATTCATAATCCGACAGCTTATCTCGTTCCCGGCTACGGCCCATTGATGCCACAGTTGGGCATACCCGAATGTCAGGTGTGGGATATTGTCGCTTATTTGTCAACACAATCTGAAACCGGTCAAGCGCCATTTACAGTGGATATTCCGCCGCAGTGTCAGGTTTCAGGTAATGCAGCCAGCGCTGAAGCCACCGCCGAGGCGACGTCTGAGGCGACAACCGAAGCCACCGCCGAAGCGACTTCCGGCGCAGTCGAGGCGACAGCCGAAGTAACACCTGTAGCTGGTGAAGCAACGGCGGAAGCTACTGCTGCACCTTAATAGTGAATCAAACGCTCTGATTTAGTGGAGATTTTGGGAATAGGTAGTTGGGAAAGGTTTCATTATGGCAAGCATTACCGTACCTGTAGGCGGGGCAGAACGCGAGATACGCGAACTGACACGCCCTAAGCTGAAAATCAGCGATTTCCTGCGCTGGAGCGTCGATCATAAGATTATCGGCGTTCAGTATATGGTTACTGCTTTCGTTTTCTTCATCATTGGCGGCACGCTGGCAATGATGATTCGTTGGGAATTACTGACACCGAATTTGGATGTGGTACAAACAGGCTCGCAGTACAACACACTTTTTAGTGTTCATGCCTTGATTATGATTTTCCTTTGGATTATTCCAATGTTCGCCGGCTTTGGTAATTATCTTGTCCCCTTAATGTTGGGCGCGAAAGATATGGCCTTCCCGTGGCTCAACGCCTTTGCCTTCTGGCTCATTCCTCCGGCGGGTTTGCTGCTGCTGGCGAGTATGCTGGTGGGCGCGCCTGAAGCCGGTTGGACGCAGTATCCTCCGCTCAGCACCCTCTACAGCGGCGACGGACAGACCTTAGCGGCATTGTCACTTCACCTGCTCGGTATCAGCTCGATCCTTGGGGCAATCAACTTCATCGTCACCATCAAGAACATGCGCCCCGAAGGCATGGGCTGGTGGCAGATGCCTTTGTTCGTCTGGGCAATTCTGGCGACCTCTATCATCGTCGTCATGGCGACACCCTTTTTGGCAGGCGCACTGACCCTCTTGATCCTTGACCGTGTCGGTGGAACCAGCTTCTTTGACGCGACCAAAGGCGGCGATCCGCAGCTCTGGCAGAATGTGTTCTGGTTCTACAGCCATCCAGCCGTATACATCATGGTGCTTCCCGGTATGGGTGTCCTCTCCGAAGTGCTGTCCATCCACTCGCGTAAATCGATTTTCGGATACAAGATGATCGCGCTTTCCAGCATGGCTATCGCGCTCATCGGCTTTACCGTTTGGGCGCATCACATGTTTACCAGCCTTGCGCCACAACTGCGTATCCCCTTTATGATTACCTCGATGATTATCGCCGTGCCCACCGGAATCAAAATATTCAGTTGGTTAGGGACATTGTGGGGCGGAAAGATCAGGTTTACCAGTGCCATGCTTTTCTCATTGGGCTTCTTGTCGATGTTCGTCATCGGCGGAATCAGCGGTGTTATGCTGGCTGCTGTACCGTTTGATATTCAAGTACACGACACCTACTTTGTCGTGTCGCACTTGCACTTTGTGTTGTTCGGCGGCAGCGTGTTTGCCATCTACTCCGGAATCTATCACTGGTTCCCCAAGATCACTGGACGGCTGTTAGATGAACGCTTGGGCCGAATTCACTTCTGGCTGACCTATCCCGCTTTCTTCTTCACTTTCTTCCCCATGCACATCGCGGGCATGTTGGGAATGCCGCGTCGTGTTGCCATCTATCTACCGGAATTTCAAGGGATTAACACCCTCATCAGCATTTCGGCCTTCATCTTGGGCCTATCGACCTTTGTGCTGGTCGCCAATGTTCTCGTCAGCCTGCGTAAAGGTAAGATTGCCGGTGCCAATCCTTGGCGCGCACTCACCTTAGAATGGGCAACCACTTCACCGCCTCCCGCGACCAACTTCATTGATGATCCGGTTCCTTTCCCCGACCCATATGGATACGGCACGGCTGGATCAGTCGAATATCTGGACGAAATTGATCGCCGCTTTGGTATGGGTGAAGTCGAGATGGTTCCGCGTGCAGCGAAACCTGTGCCAGCACCGGCTCCGGCAGGTGACTAATAGGATTTCACGTAGGGGTTTGCCGCCGGCAAACCCTTACACACCGAGTAACATCAGTATTTGAGTGTGTTTTATTGGAATGATTGAATGACTCAACAAGCATTGGAGCAAAAACTTTCACGGCAGGAATTACAACAACTTCGTAACCGCCGTACTGGATTGACGGTCTTCCAGATTTCTTGGATTATGACCTTTGTCTGTTTGATCGTGGTTAACTTCTGGATGCGTAGTATCAACCCTAGTTGGCCGCCTGCCGGGGTTGTAGTCGAAAAACTGATCCCGACCTTGATGACGCTGACGCTTATCGCCAGCAGTTTCTTTATTCGCCGGGGGGCGCGTGCCCTTAAGTCGGGTGATCTTCCCAACTTCACCTTGAACTGGCGCAATGGACTGCTCTTGGGAGGTGTGTTTGCGATAGTCATGGCGATAGAATTTGTCGCTGCGCCGGGGAGTGGTCAGTTTCTCAGCGTTTACCGTTTGATGATTGGCTTCCATCACGTTCACGCGCTGGTGATTGGATACTACATGATCCGTGTGTATCAGAATGCCAAGCGCGGCGCATATACATCAACCGATTTTTGGCCGGTTGAAGGCGGAACAAGTTTGTGGGATTTCGTGACGGTCGCTTGGGTTCTGTTTTACGTGGTCTTGTACGTCATTTAAGATTGCGTTGGAACGTCATTGCAGGCTCGATAATTATTGAGCCTGCGGTATAATCGCTTTGTAGGGAAAAGGTACGCCTGTTCCTTACCGATAATAACTTTGATTTTTGACTGATTTGCAAACGAGAGGATTGGCTTATGCTGCAACCGGGTCTCGCCCGCGCAGTGCCAATGGGCATTCTGGGCTTTATTGGCGGCGCTTTGTTGGCGCTAGTTATCCGTATGTTACAGGGACTTGACCCTGCTGGTTCGGTGGGTGCGGCCTTCGTCTTGGGCGCGTTCATTTCGTCAGGTGTATTTGTCTGGGGTATGGGTGGTTTTGACCCGCGCATGAGCGTCCACGGTGAACATGCCGAGGAAGAACACGCTGTGGTTAAAGCAGCGCCGCCTCAAGAACCTGCACCGACCAGCATCTTGGGTGCGTTTACATGGCAGGTCACGTTCTGGACAATTTTGTGCGTTTTGATTATTGCGGTTTTCGCCTTTTTACCCGCCGGACCGCATATCCGTAACGTGCATCCCGGTCAGGGCGATGTTTCCGGTGTAGGCTTCGTGGCCTTGGGTGGCATCTACCAGCCGATTCGCGAATTCTTACAAACCGCCACCAGCCTCGAACTGCTGCCAAAAATGTCGGATGAATTGGCGAGCTTGCAGGTCAGCTATTTGATACTGTTTATCGTGTTCGTTGCCATAACGATGATTTCGCTGTTCCTGTTCGGGGCGCTGTTTGCGGGTGCAGTCAGCTACTTCATTCAAGGTAAGAAAAATCCTGACAGTACCAGCATCGCTTGGCGGGTGTTGATCTTCATATTCGGTGTGGCCGCGCCGCTGCTGACCATACCGCTGCTGGTTTCCAGCCGCGAAGTGCCGATGGCAGTTGTGGTGCCGGTTTTCTTGCTGCCACCGCTGTTGTTGTTGATTGCCTATCGCCGTCCGATTTGGGCGATTTTGCTGCTGATCGGTCTGGCGCTGCCCGTCCTTGTACCCACCGTCAAAGTGACCAATATCGCCTCGGTGATGTTCGCTGTGATTGGTGTCGGCATACTGGCCTTTATATTCAATGTGCTGCATCACTTCCTTGCCGAACGGTCATGGAAGATTGCCGCCGGCATCGTGTTGTCTATCGCCGTCATCGGCGTATTGGTCTACACCGTTGGCCTGACGCGTGATGACTTCTGGGAAATGCTCTTTAGTGTGCTGGCCGTCATCTTCAGCTTGCTGTTGATACTCCCTGTGCCTTACTTGAAGTTGATTATTCCCGCGAGTATGTGGGCTAAGTTCGCAGCCATTAAATGGATGACACTCATTCCTGATGTGGCGGGTTGGCTGGCTGAAGTGCTGCGTACCGGGCTGCCGAGCTTCCTCGGTCAAAAATAGGAGTTTATTGACATGAGTGAAATCAGTATCGAGAAACCAGCACCGGTTGCTGAACCTGTAGCGCATAAAGAAGCACACGGGCATGATCACACCGCCGAACGTGCTGAAAACTTAAAATTTGCCACATGGCTCTATCTGGCTTCTGAAGTGGTTATTTTCGCCTCGATGATTGGCGTGTTTATCGTCTTTCGTATCCACAGTCCAGAAGTCGTTTTTGAAGTTCACCATAACGCCAACATTTTGTTGGTGACCCTGAACACCTTCCTGCTGCTGACCAGCAGTTGGGCAATGGTCATGGGGCTGCGCGAAATTCGGCAGAATAATTCGCAAGGACTCATCCGCTGGTTTGGTTTGATGTGCTTGTTAGGCATCGTATTCGTCAGCCTACAATACGTTGAATATCAAGAACTGGCGCACGAAGGCATTGCCCTCTTTAATCAAGGGAACGCTTATGACGGTTTCGGGATGCGCTTCTACGCCCCGACAGCCTTTCACGGCGCACATGTGATTGTCGGTGTCTTGTGGGGCTTGTATGTCATCAACAACGCCCGTAAAGGCAAGTACGACAGTAAAAATTATGTCGGTGTCGAAGTCTTCGGCCTTTACTGGCACTTTGTAGATGTCGTCTGGGTTATCCTGTTTACCATGCTGTATCTGGTCTAGGGGGTATGATGTCTGAAGTTACACATGACGCTGAAAAACATATCGAAGACTCGCACGATCATGACGAGAACTTCTCGTTCGTGGGTCGTACTTTTCCAGTTCCCGTTTATACCGGTGTATTTATCCTGCTGGGTGTTCTGACATTAATTGAAGTCACCTTATCCCAACTGCCACGCGGCTTTCTAACCATCCCATTGATGCTGAGCTTAGCCGTGATTAAAGCCGGGCTTGTGGTGTGGTTCTATATGCACCTGAACAAGGATAATCGCATCTTCCTCGCCTGCTTGCTCATCCCTGTGGCACTTGTCATCGTGGCGGTGCTTTTCCTCTCGATTGTTCCAGTGGGCGGCTACTCCTAAAACAATGAGCGTGCTCAATTCGGGCGAGCTGCATTTGCAAATTTGAGTTTTGTAAGGGCGAACCTGCGTGTTCGTCCTTATTCATTTATAGGGGGCAAAAACCATGCACATTGATATAAGCGATCAAGTTGCAGTGGTAACCGGTGGGGCGCATCGTGTGGGCAAAGCAATTGCTTTAGAGTTAGCCCGACGCGGTGTAAATATACTAGTCCATTACGGTACATCTGAAAAAGAAGCCACCGAAACCGTTCGAGAAATTAAATCGTTGGGTGTTGATGCTTATGCCGTTCAGGCAGACATCAGCAAACCAGAAGCCGTCGAAACCATTTTCTCGGCCTTGCGTGAACATTTTGACCGCCTAAACATTTTCGTCAACAGTGCTTCCACCTTTCAAAAGCGCGATTTGTTGAGCGTCACGCTGGAAGAATGGCAGGAAACAATGGCTGTCAACGTCACGGCTGCCTTCTTGTGTACGCAGGCGGCGACCGCCATGATGCGCCGGAATGATCCGTCGGGCGGTTGTATCATCAACATTTTGGATCGGGGCGCGATTGACCCTTGGCCTGCCTATCCGCATCATGGCGTGAGCAAAGCCGCCTTGTGGATGTTGACTCAGGTCAGCGCCGCCAGCTTAGGGCCGGACATCCGCGTCAACGCGGTTATTCCGGGGCCGGTGATGAAGCCCGCTGGAACCAATATGACCGATGAAGAATGGGCCAAAGTCGGCAAGACCACCACACCCGTGCAGCGCGTCGGTTCGCCGGAAGATGTAGCGCGCGCCGTAGCCTATCTCGCCAGCGAGGATTTTATTAACGGCACGGCGATTCACGTCAATGGCGGCGAACACTTATTGTGGTAAACCATGATGGAAAATTCGGCTTTGACCAAGTGTATTTTTGTAGGGACGGCATATATGCCGTCCGCCGTCTAATGACCACTTTCTTGTAGGGAAGGGTCCTAAACCCTTCCGTATTAATTCCCTCCATCGCTTGCGGGGGAGGGTTAGGGTGGGGGTTCTTTCTCTGTCTTATTTTGTAAACATCATTACCTATCCGGTGTTTGCACGGCATATTATCACTTACTTTGCAACCACCCAAAACGAAAGATTATTTTATGACCCACTCCATTATCCGCGCAACCATTGAACATCTCGATTTGGTTGCCCCTTTATTTGACGGGTATCGCCAGTTCTATAAACAGCCTTCCAACTTGGATGGCGCACGGCAGTTCATCAAAGACCGTCTAATCCGCCACGAGTCGGTGATTTTTTTAGCGCTCATGGATGATGCGGGGCTGGGCTTCACCCAGTTGTATCCGTCGTTTTCCTCGACCTCGATGAATCGCTTGTGGATACTCAACGACTTGTTTGTATCTCCCAACGGACGCAGGCAGGGCATCGGTGAAGCCTTGTTGGAGCGGGCGCGTCAATTCGCGGTGGAAAACGGCGCGAAAGGGCTGATGTTGGAAACGGCGGTGACCAACACCACCGCCCAAAAACTTTATGAACGCTTGGGCTGGAAACGCGATACCGAGTACTACGTCTACAACCTGACTCTTTAGTTCTCAGCCACATTCCGCCTGCGCTGAATGTCCTCCAGATATTTCTCGTAGGGGAGGTTGTGACCCTCCCGCGCCAACCAAATGAGAAATCTACTGCTCTTGCAGTCCCTTCAGTGGACTCGTCTGATGCTTAGCATGACGGATTATAGTTATTCACTATTTAATATCGTAAACAAAGTTGAAATGCCGGCTTCGATCACTTGTGTTTCCGTAGGGACGGCATAATGACATTTAACTTTTTAATACGGAGTACCCGGCGTAGGGGAGCACCTATGTGTGCTCCCGTATTTCTCCCTAGCCCTGTTACTACGGGAAAAGGGCTGGGGTTAGGGGTATAATTTTTTCTCCGTTCCAATTTGTTAAACATCATCATGCCGTCCGTCGCCTATTACCATTCCCATTTGTAAATCGCCAATAGCCTCATGCGGCGCAACCTCAGATATTTTTCAGTACCACACCACGTCATTTATTAGCATCAAAGTTTACTTTAGGTTTGTCGGCATACCATTCTCCAACCATTCCCAAACTCACTGAACAACCGCTCTCCCTCAAAACGGTTAACGCCAATCCCATGAAAGTGTTACAAAATGTTCTTCCAAAATGTAACCCGTTTATTTCTCACCCGTTGTACACTAATACTCAGAACTCATGTATTGCTTCCTCCCTCGCTTGCGGGGGAGGATTGAGGTGGGGGTTAACAACCATCAATCGTTACAAATGAGACAAAAACAAGCCATTCTCAACTGCAACAACAGCATCAACAGCAACATTTGGTCTGCCGCGTGTGCCGCCTTTGCTGCTTTCGCCGCTTGTTTCGCTATGTATTCGACTGATAGCTGACGACTAAGCTGACAATTAATGTGCAGCAGCGGGTTGGGTTAACGCCTCTTTATTAGCGGCAAGGAAATCAGCCACGCTAACCGGTTTGCGACCGGTGAGTTCTTCGAAGGCGTTTGTTACAACTTCGAGTTCGCCCTTGGCCGTCGCCGCGTCAAATGATGCGATCATTTCAGCAATGGGCTGCGGCAGTCCTGCGCCGACCATACCCTTGATTAGAGCTTCCAGCGTCAGCGGAACATAGGTGACGGGTTTGCCACTAACCGCTGAAGCAATCTCAGCGATGTCATATTGTGACAGCGCTTCCGGCCCGGTGATGTCTAACGCCCGCCGTCCCTCAAAGCCATCGGTTAAGGCCGCTGCCGCTGCACGGGCGCAGTCCTCGCGGGTGATATAACCAATCTTGCCATCGCCGGACGCGGCGTATAATGTGCCGGATGCAATTGCCTGACCGAGAGTGACTAAAAACATGTCGGTATAAATACTGTTCCGCAGGAAGGTATAACCCATTTTGCTGGCGATCAGCGCCTGTTCCGTACCGTAATGGTCAGGCCCTGCTTGAGCCGTCGAGTTTTCTTGCACGTTAGCGATAGACGTATAAACGACATGTTTTACGCCCGCTGCTTCTGCCGCTTTGACGGCAGCAATCTGTTGATCTAAACGGTTTCCTATGGTATCGGTGCTAATCAACAGCAGCCGGTCAACACCTTCAAAAGCTTTGATGAGTGACGCTCCATCGTGAAAATCTGCCTGCCGGACGATAACCCCTTTTTCAGCGAAAGCGGCTAACTTCTCCGGTGTACGGGTAGCGCCGACAATCGTTCCGGCGTTGGCTTCGAGCAGTAACTCAAGGACGCGTTGACCGAGCTTGCCCGACGCGCCTGTAACCAGCAAAGTAGGTTTTCCATTGTCTGACATTGTCTAACTCCTGAAAGATACGATAAATGCACATTTGTTACTATATGAGCGTTACTTTCAAATGGGAAGTAGACACTTTCAAGTTAGGTAGTTACCTGTAGGTGACCTTTGAATTCGAATATGAAGTAATTAAAGTTGGAGAGGAAATCGCCAAATACGCTAAAAATAAGCGAAAGACAAGACCATAGAACGGATTTGAATGCTGGTGAATTGACCGTTTTGCGAGGTTCGATTATGCTTACGATGTAAAGAAAGGGCGTTTCATGGAAACGGTACTAAGCATCAATCTGATTGTGTCTAATCCTAAGGTACGTGGTGGTCGTCCCTGTATTGTGGGAACTGGCTTTCGTGTCACGGATGTGGTGGTTGCGGAGCGTTTTCATCACATGACGGCGGATGAGATTGCTTCGGGATATGATGTCCCGTTAGCAGGTGTTCACGCGGCATTTGCCTATTATTATGAACACCGTCAGGAAATTGACGAGGATATTCGTCAGCAAATTGCTAAAGGGCGCGAAGCACAGGAAAAGAATCTAGGCAATGACCGTTCCTCGCTTTTACCTTGACGAAAACGTGCAAGTCGTCATTGCTGAACAGTTGCGTAAACGCGGAATTGATGCCATTACCGTTCGCGATTTGGGTAGACTTGGTGATGAGGATATTACCCATTTAAGTCGTGCAACCGAGATGGGTTATGTATTGTGTACACATGATACCGATTATATAGATATTGCCTCGGCTGGTACTCCTCACGCTGGAATTGTTTTTGGTCAACACAACCATTCAATAGGCGATTGGGTGAACTTCCTCGAATTAATTTACACCGTTTATTCGGCTGAAGAAATGTGTAATCGAGTTGAATACCTAAAAGCCTGATCTTCAACGCTTATCTTTGCGCCGTGCAACACGGATAACACAGTCAGGCTGCTTGCGAATCCACGTCAGATAGCGGGCAATTTCCGGCTCTTGACGCAGCGATTCGACGGTATGCAGCTCATTAAGTAAAGTGCGGTTGCTGAAAAAGCTGTGTAGTGTTTTGTGGCAGGGAACGCATAAATCCACGACTTCTGTGCCGCCCTCAGAACGCGGGACTAAGTGATGACGTGTGATGTGAGCGACCTCGCGCTGGCACAAGACGCAGCGGCTGGTCTGTTCGGTTTGTCGTGGAATGAGATCGGGCTGCTGTTTGTGGCGTTTCATAATATTACAGCGGATTCCGCCTGTTCTGACTGCTGTTTAGACCCTCTTTTCCCTTAGAACATCCTACATCTTCAAGGCTTCCTAAACTAGACCTATCTAGGTGGCCTATCTATAAATCCATCACAGCGCACATGGGTTAGTTGCGGGCCAGCTATAGACTGTAGCCAGTTTGATCGTAAGGAAAGGAGTATAGAGAATGCAGCAAAACAACACACAGGGAACACCTAACCGAACCAATCTCATCATCGTTGTGGTAGTCGTCATTGCAGCGGCTTTATTGCTACCGCGTATTTTCGGCAGCACATCCACACCATCCACGACAACCAATAATCCAACTATTCCGCAGCAGCAAAATCCAGTCAACAGTGACACCACCAATATTCAGTTGGGCGCACCCGTGAGCGCGGTTGGCATTGATCGTAATGGCTGCGCCACCGAGACAACCCGTACCTTTTCAGGGAATGAAAGTATTTATGTAATTGCCCCAAACAGCAATGTTCCCCAAGGAACGACTGTCTTTGCCCGTCTGTATCGCGACAACACGCCAATCGAGGACACGCCTCAAATAACAGCCGATAAAGATTACATCCAGAACTGTATCAATTTCGTTTTCCAACCCACCGGCGCGGATTTTGCACCCGGTACGTACGAAGCGCAGTTCTTTGTCAATGGAAACGCGGCTTCATCAGTTACCTTTAACGTCCAGTAAGCCGGACGAGGAGTAGAAGAATTATGGATACCGGAACACTGATTTTAATCGCCATCATTGTGGTTGCAGTTGTCCTGCTGCTCAAGCGCTTGATGCCGCAGCAGTCACCCTACAGCCAACAGGGACCGAATCGCCCTCAATACAACGACCCGAACATTTCGAGCCACGGTGGATTTGGTGGCAACCAACAATCACAGGGCTATAACCGCCCTCAATATGATGATCCAAATATCGAAAGTCATGGCGGATTTGGCCCAAGCGGCGGCTCACGATCAAAGCTGGATCAACTCGCACAGGGACAAACAAAGCCGACCTATAGCCGCCAGCGTACCGTCGAGCGTGGGCCTGAAAATGGACGACGCAATGATGATCCCAACGTGAGCAGTCACGGTGGATTTGGCGGACAGCGATAGACACTGACCTCAATTTTATCGGACTTGAACGTATAAATAGGAGACCCTGAATATGAAGAGTGAGCGTTACGAACCTCAGCAGTACACTGAAAATTCCAAAGATAGCTGCCATTACTGCCACAATACCACCTTGCAGCAGGTTGGTAACGAGAAAGTTTGTCCTCACTGTGGAACACGGGTCTACAGTACGTCCAATCGAGCACCGATGCCGCTGGCAGCGACTGTCCAGCTCGCTCTCGGCAGGCCATGAAGTGTGTCTCAGGCAAAGATATGGGCGCAGTTCTCAAAACCAAAACTACGCCCATTCCACTAGATAATCAGGCTTCATGGTATTCGGATTGAAAACACCGGAAATAGATACGTCGGTAATAAAGAACAGCACAACCAAACACGAAAATATCAATAAGACAAGCGATCTTATCAAGTGTCACAAAGACGGTTTTATCAACAGCGAGTCGAGTAAAATGGGCGAGAATGGGACGATCACCTTACGGAAGTAATTCCGTACACGTCACTTAACCCTTATTACGAGCTGCCTTCCTGAGTTTCTTCACGAAGGCAGCTTTTTATTGGATACGGATCTACGACGCTGGTGTATTGGTGGCAAAAGCCGGAAGTTCTGGCGAAGTTGTCACCTCTGCCGGTGGAGCAGCGAGTGTTGCCTGAGAACCGGCGGGCGGCGTGAGCGTCATCGACTCGACATGAAAGCGAACCGTGTCGAGAATAGCTTGTAACTCGCCGCTGCTGGTATCCATCGCGGTTATAGGGTCGCTAAAGACATAGAATACGAAGTTAATGCCCTTTTCTTTAACGCCCGCGAACCACCCTCGCGTATCTGGCAAACCGCTCTTACACGTAACGGCTGACCACTGTGTTCCCTCAGCACTGAGCAAACCGACGCGGTAGCTGCGTCGAACATCAACCCCGATGTTGCAGTCCGTTTCAATGACGGCTGAACGGAGCAAGCGCACACCGTCTGACCACAAATCGGCTTCGGGCGTGGCGGCCAGTGTCATGCCCATTGCGGCCTGTGCCATCGTGTTCGTATCCGGCGTGACCAGATTTGGGAAGCCCCAATACACAGCAATCGTACCCGTGCCGCCGGAAATCGGGCCGCTGTAGACCGCCACCGGAATGATGCGGAATTTATTGGGTTCGACATCCGCCAAAACCTGCGCATCATAACCGGCTTTCCAACCCTGTGGCAAAGTAATGTCAAGTGGCGGCGGAACCTTATCGCCTGTTGTCGGTGGCAGGGTAATCACCAGCGGCGCTTCAGTCGGCGTGAGGGTGAAGTCCGGCACGAAGGTGACATTCGGCGGCGGTGTATCGAGCGTACTCAAGGCTTGCTGCGCGGCGAGGGCTGTTACCGTGCCATCGACCGCCGCTTGTACATCACTGATGCCTGTGGTGGTTAATGACGGGACAGGCGTAAAGGCTTGAGTCGCCGTCGGTGCAGGTGATCCGGAGCAGGCCGCAAGCAGTACCAGAATGCTCAAGACGATCAAATAAAATATGCGGCGTTCGAATTGACGTGGGGGCATAAGTTTGTCCGATTTAAGCGAGTACACGAGTACCCATTGTACACGCCCTACGTTGACGTTGCAGAGGTCTTATTTTTGCCGCCATCGCGCTGCACATGGTCACGAGAACGGCGGGCATCCGTAGGGGCGCAAGGCTTTGCGCGCTGCAAACGCTCTCAGGGCAGAAGCTCAATTGCGCTGCGCACGATCCGGGCGCTTTTTGCCAGCAGTGCCGTTTCTTCATCCGCCAGCGTTAAAGGCAAACTGCCGATCACGCCCTCTCCGCTGATGAGATGCGGCAGCGCAATCGTCACGTCCTTGACCCCGACGACTTCCCGATGCGACGCACAAATCGTCAAAATCGCCCGTTGATTGTTGAGGATAATCTCGCAGATACGCGCCAGCGCGGCTCCAACACCGTAATAAGTCGCTTTTTTACCCTCAATAATGTGGTAGGCTGCGCGTCGAACTTTTTCGTCAATAGAAGCTTTATCTTGATCCGTAATGTTGATTCCGCGGGCCGTGAGAAAATCATGTACGGGAACGCCGCCAACATTGACCAGTGACCACAGCAGCACTTCGCTATCGCCATGCTCACCGACTACATAAGCATGAACCTGTTGGGGATCAACACCTAAATGTCTGGAAAGCAGTGCCCGAAATCGCGCCGTATCAAGTGTCGTGCCGCTGCCAAGAATACGCCCGCTGGGGATGCCGTGTTTTGCGGCGATTTGGGCTGTGTAGTGTGTCATCACATCGACAGGGTTGGTGGCAACCACAATAATGGCATCTGGCACATGACGGAGAATGTTTGGAATGACACTATTGAATACCGCCGCATTGCGCTCAAGCAGCTGCATTCGGGTTTCGCCCGGTTTTTGGTTCACGCCGGCGGCCATGATGACCACTTTTGCGCCGACCAAGTCGGAATAGCTGCCCGCGTGGACATTGAGTGAATGGGCAAATGGCACGGCATGAAAAATGTCATCCGCTTCGGCACTCGCTCGCTTTTCATCTTGATCAATAAGGACAATTTCGCGTCCAATACCGCGCATGACCAGCGCATAAGCCGCTGTTGATCCTACAAATCCACTGCCTACGATTCCGATTTTCATATGTCGCCTTTCAGAAATATCAGCCGTCCGCTCGCTGAACAGAGATTGGTTCAATTTGCGCTGTGCTCATCAACCACACCACATTATAGGCGAAGTCCGTTGGTCAATGACCTACAATCGCTCACGTTTTTTATGGGATTATTTGCCTAATAATTGAGTGCATCGAAAGCAGAAATCGACTTCATAAAGCCTGCTTTGCCGCCCTCAGAACTACCCGTCCGTTTATGCCAAAGTTTGTAAACTCGAACGAACTTCGCTTGACGGTTGTGAACTTTTGTTCTAAGATGAAATATGAATTGCTCTCAAATCGCTCTGGCTTTGTAGTAAAAGATGGGTTTTAGGCAGCGGTATGGCACAAATGGCAGGCGGTGGCATCACGGGAGCCTTTCGCTGCAAATGCGCCAGTTCGGTGGCAGCAGCCGGATTATCCACCTGCCATAAATCTCAATTCAGCGGCACTGAGCGAGCGTCCCACCTGCCATTTCAGCGGGAAATCTGCACAAAATGCGAAAATTGCGAATCTTGTGCAGGTTGCCAGCATTATACTACTCCCACTCAATCGTTCCCGGCGGCTTACTGGTGATGTCATACGTCACGCGATTGATACCGCGAACTTCATTGACGATGCGGTTGCTGACCTTCGCCAGTAAATCATAAGGAATACGCGCCCAATCCGCTGTCATGAAGTCGTCGGTCGTCACCGCCCGCAGCGCCAGCACTTCTTCATAGGTTCGGTAATCACCCATCACACCCACGCTCTTGACCGGAAGCAGTACCGCAAACGCTTGGGAAGTTCCCTGTCGCAGCATACCCGCTTTGTCCAGCTCTTCGGTGAAAATCGCGTCCGCTTCACGCAATGTTTCTAATCGCTTCCATGTGATCTCACCGAGGCAGCGCACCGCCAAGCCGGGGCCGGGGAAGGGCTGCCGCCACACAATTTCATCCGGCAGGCCGAGCGCTGTACCCACGTTGCGCACCTCGTCCTTAAAAAGATCGCGCAGCGGTTCCACCAGTTGAAATCCTAGATCCGGTGGCAGGCCGCCCACGTTATGATGACTCTTGATGACATGAGATGTCTTGCTGCTGGCCGCGCTTTCAATCACGTCGGGATAAATCGTCCCTTGGGCGAGGAACTTCACGCCTTCGTGCGCCAGTTCACGAGCTTGTGTCGCAAACGTATCAATGAACAACTTGCCGATGACTTTACGCTTGGCTTCCGGCTCAGTCGTCGCCTTTAGTTGGTCAAGGAATTCCTCGGTCGCATCCACCGCGATCAGGTTCATGCCCTGCTGTTCACGGAATACCTGCACCACCTGTTCCGGCTCGTTCTTGCGTAATAAGCCCGTGTTGACGAATATCGCCGTTAACTGGTCACCGATGGCCTTCTGTAACAGTGCGCCCGCCACTGCCGAGTCGACACCGCCGCTCAAACCGAGGATCACCCGTTCGCCGCCCACCTGCTGTTGGATCGCCTTGACTGCTTCCTCGATGAACGCGACCGGTGACCATTTGGGTTCACAGCCGCACACGTCGAACAGGAAGTTCCTCAAGAGGTCTTTGCCCTGCGGTGTATGCGCCACTTCCGGATGGAACTGCACGCCGTAAAGTTTCCGCGCCGGATCGCCCATCGCTGCATACGGCGAGTTATCCGACGCCGCTAAGCCCACAAAACCTGCGGGCGGCTGCTCGATGCGGTCGCCATGCGACATCCAGACATTCATGTTATCCGGCAGATTGTTCAGTAGTGGATTAGCAACCGTGTGGCGTATTTGTGCTGGCCCGAACTCCCGATCATTCGAGGCGGCGACAATGCCTCCAAGGGCATGAGTTAGCGCTTGCATCCCATAGCACACACCCAGAATCGGATAATTCTTGACCAGCCAGCGCGGCATCTGTGGCGCGCCAACTTCATAGACGCTGTTCGGACCTCCGGAAAGAATATACCCGCGCGGTTGATGCGCGTTGATCTTCTCCTGTGCCGCGTCGAAGGGAAACACTTCCGCATAAACATTCAACTCGCGCACACGTCGGGCAATTAACTGAGTGTACTGTGAGCCAAAATCAATTACGGCGATGCCGCCGGAGCGTGGGTCTGTCATGGATTGCCTTTGTTTAACTTACCGTTGTTTACTTTTTAGGAGTATGCCTCTGTACGAAAGGCTCTTAGTGCCTTCCGTTTGATTTCCTCCCTCGTTTACGGGGGAGGATTAAGGTGGGGGTTCTTTCTCTATCCCAATTAGTTAAATCATCATGATCGCACTCGGTATTTTGATTAATCTCAGACAGATTTTATTGCGGAAGCGTCTCAGACCCTTTCCTACGATGCGAATATCGATAGCTGAAATTTAGCCGAGAACATTATAAGCAAAGCGCAGCATCAATTCCTGATGGTGGATGCTTTGCTCCTGAGCGCGTGAACCGTGACCTGCATCAAACCATTCAATCTGGATATCCTTGCCGAGCGATTTCATCTTGTCTTCGTAGGCCCGCATTTGCCGCGCCGGGCAGCGGGTGTCATTACTGCCTTGTATCACCAATATCGGTGCACGAATTTTATCGGCGTAAGTAATCGGTGAACTGGAACGGGTAGCCTCCGGCGTTTCGGCAGGCGTACCGCCAAACAGCGCCCGTTGATAACCACGCAGGGTTTCAGCCTGATCTTCATACATCAATGCCCAATCAGCAATGGCGATGCCTGCCATGCCGCCAGCCCACAATTCGGGACGTGTTCCCATCGATTGCAGTGTGAGGTAGCCGCCGTATGACCAACCTGTGACCAAAATGCCGTCCGATTGAGCGATGCCGTTATCGACCAGCCAGCGGCACGCACCCGCCATATCATCCACTTCCAGATGACCCAACTTGCCCCAGATGGATTTCTCGAAATCCTTACCGAAAGTGGTTGAGCCGTGATAATTAATAGTGAAATAGGCGAAACCGTGATCAACCCATGTTTGGCTGTTGGGCGAATAGAACTCGCTCATAACAGCCGTTGGGCCGCCGTGTGTTTCCAGAATGGTCGGGAATGGGCCATCACCTTCCGGTGTGACTAACCAGCCTTGTATATCCGCGCCATTCTCGGATTTAAAGGTGACCGACTTCCACTTACGTCCAGCGGGAACATCGCCGGCCTCAAGGACGGTTCGTGTTTGCGCTCCGGTGGAAGCATCCAACGCAATCACGCGCGATGGATGTACTGAGTCTTGCCACGTCGTATAAATTTCCTTTTCAGAAACATAATAGGCATTGCCCGCGTAACCACCTAAAACACCCGATGGATGGTTAAGCTTAGTCGCTTTTTGCGCTGCGATGTCATAGCTGTAGACTTGGTAGGTCGCTTGATAAATTTGTCCCAGCAGAATGTGCTGTGCATCCAACGACCACGCCCAGCCTGTCACTTCCCCCGGAATTTCATCAATTGCCAGATCATGACGTTCGCCGGTGCGTGGATTCCAGATCAGTGGACGGTCATAACCCGATATGTTGGTGGTGGCTAATATGCGCATATCCCGTGCTATGGGCGAAAATGGACCGAAGTTGTGTTTAACTTTATCGCCGTCAGATAAGCGGGCGATTTCCAGCCCATTTACGGTATCGAAGGCAACCAGACAAGTATCCAATGTACCGGAATATTCGGCTGTATCCACGACTGCGATTTCACCGCCATAAGAAAGCGTCGGGCCAAAGGTCAGTTGTTTGTATTGGGCGATGCGCCACGGCGCTTGACCGTCTTTGATCACGAATATCTCAAAGCCCTGTGCGCTGGCCGTCAAAAAACCCGTGACGTGTCCATCATGGCTTTCATCAATGAAATACGAGGCGTATGGTGCCATATCCGGCGTCATGTCCTCGGCCTCACCCCCTGCAAATGGAACGCGGACAAAATGACCGAGTTCGTTCCCCTGCTGGTCGCGATGATAATAAACATATTCACCGTCGGCTGAAATCGCGCCCGCGACCACACCGGCGGGCTGGCTGGTCAACTGCGTCAGCGCACCGCTGGCGACTTCCCACCCGTAAAGCTGGTAAATGCCATCTTTGTTTGTGCAGACCAAACCATGTGCCGGATTATTGCTCGCCAGTTTTGACCATGCGATGCTGGCTGCCCGATAGCGTTTTTTCCACTTGGCATCTTGATTGGTATCCAGCGGTATGAATTCCATGTTTCTGCCTTTCCTTACTTGATAGTCGAATATCGCATCACGTTCATGAGATTAACGATACGCGGGAATTTTAGCCAACGGGCATCCGAACCAAAGGATACCACAGCCGTTATGCAGCGGTTTTCTTGATGCCTTAATCAGCGAATTTAATCTTTCCGTCATCCATGCTGACGATAGTGGCTAAGGCATGTATAGGAATCTGGGTGTAACCGGCCTTGAGCATGGCGCTCCGTCCACCCTCGAATGACTTTTCGACGACGACGCCCACACCGACCAGATTACACTTGGCGCTTTTGACCATTCGCGCTAGAGCCAGTAACGTTTTGCCTGTCGCAAGGAAGTCATCAATGATGAGGATATTTTCGCCTGCGCGCAAAAATTCAGCTGAAACCAGCAGGTTAACCTCTCCGCCTTTGGTATGGCTGGGCGCGGTTTCTAAGAAAACAGGGCCAGCCATAGTGATTGGTTTGGTTTTACGGGCATAAACCACTGGCACTTTCATGACGTATCCTGCCATCAGCGACGGTGCAATGCCGGAAATCTCGGCGGTGAGGATGCGGTCAATTTTAAGGCCATCAAATAGCCGCGCGATTTCTTCGCCCATTTGCATCATCAAATCCGGGTAAATCTGGTGGTTGAGCAAGCTGTCAATTTTGAGTATGCCGCTGCCAAGATTCTGGCCTTCTGCCAGAATGCGATCCTGAAGTGCTTTCATTGTCCTGTTGTCCTTATCAATTGTCTGAATAACAAAAAGCGCGACTGTTGCAGCGCGCTCGTGAGTTCACTAAGTTGTGCCTGTTGGTGTGCTGCCGCCGGCTTCCTCGAATACTTCGGCGTAGAAAGCTGCGTACTGACCAGCAGGGAAACGTCTGCCGAGTTCGCCGCCGGTTTCCTGCCCGGCTTTGGAACGCAAAGAGGCTTCCATACTTTCGACGCTGTCATAATAAATTTCAAGGATGCGGTAATACGGTGCTTCGCCTACAGGGCTGCCCAACACGTTGACCACCTGCCGCCGTTCAATATCTGGCATTCGCTCAACCAGCGCCAATAAATCGTTATAAGCGCCTTCAAATGCGGCGATATTCGCGGGTGTCGAAAAGGTGATCATGAACTTAACCATGTGCGTAGGCATCCTATAGAAATAAGCAAAACCGGGTTGCTTCCAACCCGGCCTCGATTATATCCATAAAATTTCGTGATTCAGAGGGATTACTTTTTACCGCCGCTGTTGAGCAGTAATCCGATGACCATGCCGATGCCCAGCGCCACCAGCAGCGCCGAAAACGGATTTTGCCGGACAACTTTGGTCGCTTCCTGCCCCATCTGCTCCACTGAATTGGTATTCAGATAGTGGGCAGCTTTCTCTAAACCTTTGGCGACTTCGTCGGCGGTTTTGTGAGCATCTTTATCGTCCGTTGCCTCGCGTGATTCTTTACGGATGCTCTCGGCAGCGTGGTTCAACTGTTTAACGGCCTCTTTACGAACGCTGTTAGCGCGTTGGCGCAGTTCACGTCCCAATTCACCGAGTTCCTTCGAAACGTCATTGGCAATATCTTGGGCGGCATCCTGTACTTTTTCGCCTGTCCCATTTTGACCGTTCATCATGATATGTCTCCTCGCTATTCAAATAACTTTCGTGATTGAATAATTTTGATTGTGGCAAAGGTGAGCGCCACACCGGTTGATAAGAGGAATGCAACATGGGCATCCAGCATACTGGAAAAGAGAACCACTAAAACCGCTGCGATGACGAGCCAATTGTTTAATGGATCGGACAGCTTTCGGTGTTTCATACCTCATCTCCCCACAATCCACAACTATGCCTCTTAATAGCCTAGTATGATGCAGAGCGCAATTGCTATGATAGGTATCACCATTTTGTAGCCAGAATATCACAAATTTATTCAACCGTAAACCGGACGTAAGGGGCAGTCGCGATGTGCCCCAAACACATCATGCCCAACTTGACAATGTAAAAAGAAATTTTTATAATAAAATTAATTTTTACAATGGTGCTGTCATGCAAGATGTCTGTTACATAGAAGAAGTCGATCAAGCGATGGCGCTGCTCAAGCCACTTCGTCTCGAAATACTGCGGCGGCTCGATGAACCGCGTACCTGTGATGATCTGGCTGAGGTCTTTCAAGATTCGACACAGAAGATTTATTACCATGTCAAGGCCTTGCAAGAGGCAGGGCTGGTCGAAAAGGTCGCCGACAAACGCATACGCGGAACCGTCGAGGGCTATTACCGGGCTGTAGCGCGTTCTTACTGGATAGCACCTAGTCTGGTCGGGAAGATTGGTTCGCTCCAGCAAACCCGCGATCAGGCGAGTTTGCGTATTCTGCTTCAGCTTGCCGAGGATGTCATCGAAGACACGGCGCGGCTTGGAAGCCAATCTGAAGTCGGTCAGCCGGTCGCATCGCTGTCGCTTTCAGCACAAATTCACCTTGCCGATTCCGCCCAACGTGCCCAATTTCTACAAGAACTACAAACCACCTTTCAAAACCTCGCCATGAAATATGGCACCGCCGAAGACGCTGATGATTCAATGAATTTCCGCCTTGTATTAATGTGTTATCCAAAACGGGAGTCAAAGTCATGACGTTTGCCACGAAACGGATGCAAATTGGGTTAAGTGCCAGTCCTGACCGCGTGTTCAAAGCGCTCACCGAATCGGAAGCCGTGCAGTCATGGTTCAGTGAATATGCCGAAATCGACCTCGCAGCCAAGCACTACGATTTTTGGGGTAAGTACACACCCACTGTGCCAGATCGCGACAGTGGAAAACATCCCATTGTAGAATGTGTGCCGGGAGAAGTCTTGGCCTATCGCTGGCTCGTTGGTGACCATGATACGCAGGTCACGTTCCGGCTGCATCCACATCAAAATGGCACATTATTAACCCTGCGTCATGCGGCGGATAACGAAGGCACTTCAGAAAAGGGTGTCGGAGAGGATTTCTGGTTCCTGTCGCTGGAAAATTTGCGCCGCTATCTTGATGGCAAGCCTAGTAATGCCCGCGTGGATTTCACCGCTCCCATGCGTGGACATATCCAGCACGAGATTGAGGTTGATGCACCATCACAGCGTGTTTGGCATGTCTTGACTAACCCTGATGAACTGAATCGTTGGATTGCCACGAACGCGAATATCCATCTCGAAAAGGATGGTGTGTACGGTTTGGGCTGGACAGCAGGCGATACTGATTACGGTGCAAGTAAAGTCCTTGACGTTGTGCCGGAGGAAAAACTGGTTCTTGAGACACCGCCATTTCCACCCGGTGAATCACCAACGGTGATGACATGGGAGTTGAAAGAGAACAACGGCAAGACATGGCTCACGTTTACCCACAGCGGCTTTGATTCTGATCAGGATGTGAGCGAACTCCATTCAGGGTGGCTCAATTTTATGAACTGGATGCGTTCTGTTTCAGAGTATGGTGCTGATTGGGTAGCGCCTGTACCCGCACTGAGTGAAGGCGCTATTGGCTACCCCGCGACCGTGTTCAGCGCTCAGAATCAGCTTGCACCCGAACTGCGCGAATGATGTGATTTTCGTAGAGACAGCATCCTGATGTCTACCTTTTCAATACGGAGTACCCAATGTAGGGGAGCACTTATGTGTGCTCCCGTATTTCTCCCTTCCCCTGTTACTACGGGCTATCGGCGGACTAAGCCTGCGAAGATAGCCGACGTGGGTTGGGGTTAGGGGTATCTCCGCTACCTTATTCCCATTAACACAACTTATAAACGGCATCCACCAGCGCCAGAATGTATCCGGTGGCATGGGCATGTCCGCGATGATTCCAGTCGCTGTCATCAATCATTTTGGGCACATGATCGTCAATGATGAAGCCGTCAAAGTTGACTTCTTTGAGTGCCTTGACCGCTTCCACTGGATCAAAGTTGCCTTCGCCCAAGAAACACTCTTGGAAAGACGGCATACACCCCTGCACATCGCGCATATGCACATAGAAAATTTTGCCGCGCTGCCCGAAATAACGAATCGTATCCACTACGTTATCGCCCATTTCGCTGTAGCAGCCCATACAAAACTCGATACCGTGATTAGGGCTGGGCGCGACTTCTTCCATCGCTTTTTTGTAATTCTCGACGTTGTAAAACAACCGTGCCACACCACCCAGTTCTGCGACTGGCGGATCATCAGGGTGAATCGCCATTTTGACTCCGGCTTCTTCGGCAACTGGCAGAACTGCCTGCGTGAAATAACGGTAGTTTTCCCACATCTGGTCGTGATTAACAGTTCGCCCTTCTAAAATGTCGAGCGTCCTTGTGCCAGCAACCAGCGGTGCGCTGTCAATCTCATTCATATCAAATGAGGTGACGGTGACGCCCCCGCGACCTTTTTTGTGCGGGGTGCGCCACACGCCGTTGGGCATCCAGTTATAGCCCAGCATTGGTATTCCGGCTTTGCCCATGTTGCGCAGCGTCTTTTGATAATTCTCGATTTGCTCATCGCGACCCGGTAAGCCGAGCATGGCCTTGTTATAGAAGCGGCTCGGCGTGTTTTCGAGTGCTTCCAACCGCAGGCCGTAGCTATCCACACGGTCTTTAATCCGTTTGAGGTCTTCATATTTCCAGTAGCCATCTTCGTCGGGTAGCAGCGGGGTATTCATCTGCACGCCGCTAACACCGATTTGTTTGGCAAAAGTTAAGCGTTCGTGGGTCATTTCGTTGAATTGTCCCAATGCCACGCGCATTCGTCCTGTCATGTTTGCTCCTTCAATTTTAAATAATGATGATTTGTTGGCATTTTGAAATTGTGTTCCTAGCTAGTATCACATTTTGCATTTTCTCCCCTCCCTGTGTTTTGGGGAGGGGCTGGGGTGGGGTACAAATTACCCCTTCACCGCACCGGCTGCCAAGCCCTGTACCACAAAGCGTTGTGCCGCGTAGTAGAGAATCATCACCGGCAGCGCTGCAAACATTGCCGCAGCCATAATGAGTCCCCACCGGAACACGTCACCCGTAATCAAGCGGCTGATGGCGACTGGCACAGTTTGCAAAGTGGGCGACGTAATGAAGATCAGCGCATACAGCAGTTCATCCCACGCGGCGGTAAACGTGAATACACTTACGGCGACCAATCCGGGGCCAGCCAGCGGCAGTACCACTTTATAAAAGGCTTGAAAACGGGTTGCGCCATCGACCATCGCTTGTTCATCTAGCTCAACTGGAATACTTCTGAAATAGCCCATCAAAAGCCATGTACTCAACGGCGCGGCAAACGTTAGATAAACAAAGATCAACCCGTGCAGCGTATTCCCCAACTGCATCCGCGAAATGATCACCGACAGCGGAATAAACAGTAATCCACTCGGTGTGAGATAGGTAAACAGGATTAAACGCCCGATCCAATTGCGATAAAGATACTTCAACCGCACCAGACTATAGGCGGCGCTGGCACTAAACAGCACCGAGACAAAAGTCGACATGCCGGCTACTAACACACTGTTGCCAACGTTGATCAAAAAATGATCTTCCACGATCAATTCCTGATAATTTTTCAACGAGGCATTAATCGGCAGCAGTGACGGTGTCCGATAAATATCTTTAGGCTGCTTGAGCGACACCATAAACATGAAGTAAATCGGAAACAGGATGATGATGGCGACGACGATTAACAGCCCATAATTGATGATTTTCTGCCACCATGCGGGTTTGTCGAACATCGTTAATCCTCCTTCTGCAAACGAATGGCGACGATCAAGGCCAGAACGGCAAAGACCGGCAGCAAGGCAACCGATACCGCCGAAGCCTCTCCGATGCGTAAACTTTGCAGCCCGTAATAGGCCAATACTGGGAAGGTCATGGTCGCGTTGGATGGCCCACCGCCTGTGAGTATCCAGACCGCCTCGAAGCTGTTGGTGGTCTGAATCGTGGAAATCAAAATCACCACCAGCACAATATGACGGATACCGGGGAAGGTGATATTCAAAAAGCGCTGCCATGCACTCGCCCCATCTAAAGCCGCTGATTCATAAAGTTCCCTCGGGACACCCTGCATAGCCGCCAAAAACGAGATCACCCAGAAGGGAAATCCGCGCCACACGCTCGCCACAACAACGCTGGGCAAAGCCAGTTCTTTGGTGCTGAGGAAATCAACATGCGAACTAACCAAGCCGAGGTTGATGAGAATATAGTTGAACGCACCTCCTTGCGGCGCATATAACAACTTCCATGTGATGAAAGCCACAAAAGCCGGCATTGCCCACGGCAGCAAAATCAGCCCTCGCCAGAAGGGTCGTCCGCGAATTTTTTGGTTGAGCAGCGCCGCTAATCCTAGGCCAATACCCAGCTTAAGGAGTTGTATAGCGCTGACCATGACAATCGTGTTGCGGATTGACGCCTGAAAGTCCGGCTTTTGGGCAAGGTTAATGTAGTTGGCGAAGCCAACGAACTGCCCGTCACTGCCCACCACACGATCTGTAAAACTAATTTGAATCGCAAAGAAAAAAGGGTAAACAACCAGCAGTAATATACAAACCACCAGCGGCGCGACCATCAAATAACCGAGAATACTTTCGGATTGTTGCAGGTTTGGTCGCCACAGCCGACGGGGTTCTAAATTAGCGATGGCCTGTTGAGACATCGAGGAAAGCCTTTCTCGGAAACAGGCATTGCAGGAGCATGTTGATGGTCTTTAACTTTTTAATACGGAGTATCCCATGTAGGGAAGGGTCTATGACCCTTCCGTATAATTCCCTCCCTCGTTTACGGGCTATCACCAGAGTGAGCCTGCGAACGAGGGGATGTGGGTTAGGGTGGGGGTTATTTCTCCACACCAAGTAGTAAACCGCTATACAACGCGCCCCTGCAAACCACCGCTATTTATGTATTGTTTTTGTCGTAAATCACTTGGCAAGCATCTTGCGTTTCCTTGATAGCATCATCAATACTCAACCCGTCCACGACAATCCGCTGAACCATTCGGGGTGTCAGGAAGTTGGTCTGATATTCCGCGAAGGCCGCATTGTTCACATCCGGGAAAGCACCCGCTGTGCCGTTCAAAGCCAGATCCAACAGACCGGCATGAACTGCGCTTTCGGTGAAGATTGGAGCCTTGATGTGATTTTCAAGTGCGGGACCATAAATGGCGCTGCTGTAATATTCAGCCGTGAAATCATCGTCTGCCAAATACTTAATCAGCTCAGCCGCCAAATCTTGATTCTTGCTGGTGACAGGAATGGAACGCACTACCGTGCCAACCGGAGAAATACGCATGGCCGGGCCTGCAGGCAGCGCCGAATACTTGGTTGCGTCGGCGAGTTCAGGGTCATTATCCACCAGATAATTACGGACGCTGCCGGGGTTCGCAATGAAACCTGCCTGACCGGATTGATAAGCCGTATTGTCGCCCGCGCCGTCCCATGTTGTTGCGCCCGGTGGGAACAAACCATCGGCATACGCTTTGCTAATCCATGTCAAGAAGTCGCGGGTTGCTTGGCTGTCAATGGTGCAGGTCTTACCCGTATCATCGGCGATGCGACCACCCCATGATTGCAGCATCGTCGTAGTCAGGTTGCCGTCGCCCACGTTTGAAAGCGCAAAACCCATCGAGTACAAATCAGGCGGATTATTGATGGCGCGTGCCATATCGCTAAGTTCTTCCCATGTTTTCGGCGCATCCTTAAAACCTTTGGGCTCCAACAAATCATTGCGACGGTAAAGCACGTTACCATTAGTCGCATAAGGAATACCATAAATCTTGCCGCCGAAATCTTTGCTGGTGACTAAGCTGTCGGCTGATTTCAACCAACCGCCGTGTGCTTTGCCAATTTCAGCATACAAATCATCGACAGCCACCAGTTGATTTTGCTTGCTCAACAGCAGCATAAAGTCGCGACCCAGATCAAGCACATCCGGCAGTGTTCCCGCTTCGATGGCTGCTGAAACTGTTTGCACCGTTTCGTTCTGGTTAATCATGACGACTTCGACCTTAACACCGTTTTCTTCACCCCATTTCTGGGCGCGCGCGACCAGTGCGTTGTTGGCTTTCTCCGAGAAAATGAGTCCACCCCAGAAAACAATGCTTTTTTCTTGCGCCAATGTGGGTGCAAAACTGAGCATTCCCAAGAGAAGGACGACGAATGCCAATAAAGACTTAGAACGGTTATTTTGCTTCATATTTGATCTACTCCACATAAAATTAAGTTGAGAAAAACCTGTACTTTGATGAAACTGCGATGCCAAAAGGGTCGAGTTTCTAACCACCTCCTCCCTCAGCAGGGCTGAGCGCCTTTATAATTTATAATGTTAACATGAAATCACTGGGTTTTGCCAAATTTGATGTCAATCCACATTACGGGCATCATTTTTGTCTAACCGGGCAGCGCTGACAACATTTAAGGAATATAAGTGGATTATCGAAATGAACGAGCCATTCGCTCACTAGGCTGATTTGCTCCCGTCTCTATAAAATGGACAGGAGTTGAGGGTGATGAGTATAGGGTCAACTCATTTCTCTCGAGACTCTACATTAGCAGGCACCAGAATATTCAAGTTTGAAGTCTTTATTCGCTCTTTGTCGCTATATCTGCATTGTTTCGCTTCCTCATGTAATGGGGAAAGAGGGTTGGCGACATACGGGAGGATAGAATAATCAAGCAGTATATAGGAAAAGTAAAACCTTAATTATTTATTTGTGCTATCTCCAATCTTTCAGGTTTAGGCTTTTTATAAGATGCCTTTAATATATGGCAGTAAACAGCACTCTTGTCCTATGGTATAATGTTGTGTGAAAATTGGAACAAGCTGAGATATAAATCAGGATGACATTGAACGGTTCCACGCCTTCGAAAATTGTCCAAATCCGCAATTTGACCAAGCACTATGATGAAGGTGGTCAAAGTCGCAAGGTCTTGGATAACGTCAATCTGGAAATTGAAGAAGGCGAATTTTTTGTCATGTTGGGGAAAAGCGGCAGTGGTAAGAGTACGCTGCTTAACCTCATCAGTGGTATTGATCACGCGGACTCCGGACAAATCGTGATCGGCAATACGGATATAACGGCGCTCAACGAAAAACAGCAAACCCTCTTCCGCCGTGACAAAATCGGCATCATCTTCCAATTTTTTAACCTGATACCGACCTTAACCGTTCTCGAAAATATCACTTTGCCGGCTGAACTGCGCGGCGACAACCGTCGTTCAGTCGAGCAGCAAGGTCGCGCACTCCTAGAACGTGTCGGCTTAATCGACCGTGCCGAAACGTATCCGGATCGGCTCAGCGGTGGCGAACAGCAGCGGGTCGCAATCGCGCGGGCTTTAGCCCATGAACCCAAGCTCGTGCTGGCGGATGAACCTACGGGCAATTTAGACGAAGATACAGGGCAAACTGTACTAACTTTGCTGCTAGAACTAACCCGTGACGCCGGAAAAACGCTGGTCATGGCCACCCATAATCCCGAGATTCTTCCCTTCGCCGACCGTGTTGGACGGATTCACGAAGGCAAATTGATCGTTACACTTAATCATGAGCCTGCTATAACCAATCGTTAGCGCCATGCAAGGTTATAGGGCATAATTAATTTTATTGCTGATCTTGGAAGGAAGTCCTTATAGCACTGAAAGGTTCAGCACAATGACGGACCCTGACCCAACACTTATCAAGCAATTATTGGCCGATCTTCGTGGGTTTGACAAAGAAAAGCGCCGCACCGCCGTGATGAAACTCGGCGTAATGGGTGGCGAAGACGCAGTACGGGCGCTCATTATGGCTGTTCGTAACGACCATGAAGACCTCATCACACGTGGGCGCGCCGCCATGATGCTTGGCAAACTCCGCGATATCCGCGCCGTTGACCCTCTGATCCAAGCTCTTGATGCCCCCGGTTTCCAAACACCTGTATACGCTGCCGAAGCACTCGGCAAAATCGGTGATCGCCGCGCCATAGACCCGCTGCTGGCTGCCATGAACTCCGGCAACGAAACCTTCCGCAAGGCCGCGATTGAGGCATTGAAGAAACTCGGTTACATGCCGCAGCCGATACCGAATTGAATGCTGGCTGTTGGCAATTGGCTTTTAGCGGTTGGCTAAAACCAATTCAAGGAGCTTGCGGTTGAAAGATTTTAGAAAACCGGAGATATGGCAAAAGTCGTATCGGGGTTTTAGCGTGTGTTCCCTGATAACATCATGAACCATGAAGAATATGACCGCCTAGCAAGGTCGGATTGTTTCGTGTGCCGCATTATCGCGGGCAAACCCCTCGTGCCTAACCCACAAATTGTTTATGAGGATGAGCAAGTGATTGCCTTCCTCAATCAATTTCCCACACAAGCAGGCTATACGATTGTTTGCCCCAAACGGCACATCGAGCGCTTTGAGTCCGAAATGAGCCCTGAAGAATGGCAGCATCTGCAAAGTGTTGTTCAACGAATTGCTCAAGCTGTTTCGAAGTCTACAGGAGCCATTCGCATGTATATAGCTTCATTGGGCAGTCCGGAACGAAATGCTCATCTCCATATCCACGTTTGTCCCTGTCCTCCGGATACACCGTTTCATCAACAGCAATTTGAAGCCATGCAGATCAAAAATAGTCAATTCTTGCAGCTCAGCGAAAATCGAATGCAAGAGATAGCCTCCCAAATTCGCATGGCTTTGGAGTAGTCGGCGACCGGCATGAAGCAACATCCCAAAGATAACGATGATGGGCTGTTTATCGCCGAAATGAGCATTTCGACCCTGCTACTTTATCGAGAGCAGCGCTTTCATGGATATTGCCTGTTAAGCTTTTCGGCTTGGGATGCGACCAGTCTTGAGTCGTTGAGCGATACCGAATACAGCCAGTTCATGACCGATGTACGAACAGCCTCTAAAGCCATTCGAATCACTTGCAACCCCGACCACATGAATTACGAACTCCTCGGCAACAGCAATCCCCATCTCCACTGGCATATCGTGCCGCGCTACAAAACTGATCCGCGTTGGGGACAGCCATTTGGGAAGGCTGGCCTCGCAACGAATTTAAAATCAATCGCCATACGCTGCCGGAACGTGAATACCGGCTGCTTGTCGAACAGATCCGTGCCAATTTGAACATGGATTTGCCGGACAAGCCCTAATCAGTCATAGTTGATCCGTTGACATTTTGATAGCTCAAAACTAAAGGCTCAATATGAACTGGACTCCTCCTGACCACTGGCTCAAAATAACCTCGATTGATGCCCATACCGGCGGTGAACCGCTGCGGATTATCACAGGCGGATTTCCTGACTTAGACGGCAGCACCATTCTTGAAAAGCGACATTATGCCCGCACCCATTACGACCATTTGCGTCGGGCGTTGATGTGGGAACCACGCGGTCACGCCGATATGTACGGCGCGATTTTGACACCCCCCGTTACACCCGACGGCGACATAGGTGTATTGTTCATTCACAATGAAGGCTTCAGCACCATGTGCGGACACGGCATCATCGGGCTGGTGAAAGTTGGCGTGCAAACCGGCATGTTTCCCGTAACAGGGGATGCAACTATCGTCAAGATCGACACACCCGCCGGACGTGTCACCGCCACCGCTCATATACAAAATGGGCAAGTCGAGCGCGTGTCGTTTTTGAATGTGCCATCCTTTTTATACCAGCAAGATTTGACGATAAATGTTGAAGGGCTAGGCCAAATCACATACGACATCGCTTTTGGCGGTGCGTTTTATGCTTATGTCGACATAGATCAACCGGCGCTTCAACACGTTGTAATTGACGATAAACATCAGACTCGGTTAATCGATGTGGGAATGCGCATTAAGCGTGCTGTGATGAACAGCGTAACGCTGCATCATCCGGCTGGTGATGATGACCTCAACTTTTTATATGGCACGATTTTAGTCAAGATGCTCCATACCGAAGAAGTTCAAAGCCGTAATGTGTGCATATTTGCCGAGGGTGAAGTTGACCGTTCACCAACTGGTACAGGTGTCAGCGGACGCTTAGCCATTCACCACGCCAAAGGCGATTTACCGCTGGATGAAACTATCACCATCGAAAGCCTAATCGGTTCGCGCTTTACTGGACGGGTTGTTGAAACGGTTGAAGTTGGTGGTTTGCCGGGGATTATTCCCGAAGTGTCTGGCACAGCCTATATCACCGGACAGCACACCTTCCTCATTGATCCCGACGATCCTTTAAAAGACGGATTTATCTTACGCTAGTCAAGTATAATAGCTTAGAAAGACAATGCTTATTTCGAGGCTACCAATCAATGAGCGATCTTTTAAGCCGCATCACAATTGATCCAGATATTTCGCACGGCAAACCTGTTGTTCGAGGTTTACGCTATCCCGTCGAGATGCTGCTTGAACTACTCAGTTCAGGCATGACCAATGACGATATTTTGGCAGATTACCCCGATTTGGAACGGGATGATTTGCTAGCTGTTCTAGCGTATGCTGCTCTACTCGTACAAACCAAACGAGTAGTACCTATTCCCGCATGACTAACCTTGACCAATATTATCGTAGTGGAAAGTGGCTCTCTTTATTCCATGAAGCTGAACAAGGAGAAGTTCTTAATTTTTGGTACAGCATGTTTAAATGGTTAGAACGAGATAATGCCGATGAATTATTACTGCTTCCCAACGAATTTATCTGGAACAAAAACGGTAATGTGGTCGGTCGATTTCCAATCAGAGTAACTGAACCTAATCCAAGTTTTCACAATCAACTTTTATTGATATTGAACCGAGATGCTATTATTCAAGAGCATCTCATACCTACAGATGATGAAAATCGCTTCAAATTCATTATCGATTAAATTGCAAACCTGAATCCAACAGCACAAAAAATACTTCGCCGGTATGATAAGTGTGACTTTTCTCATCATACGGGGCATTTATGAACGACATCGCCATCCAGTTTTTAGGCTTGCTGGTATTCCTCGCACTGATCGCTGCTTCATACTGGCGCTGGATACGTCCTCACAACATCAACCTCGAAACCAAAGGTGTGCTGCTGCTTATTACTGTGACCATGATCGGTGGATTAGTCGGCAGCACCGGTTGGTGGTTTGATGTACCTGAAGCCTTCTCGTGGGATTTACCCCCTTTAGCCAGCCGAATGTTGGCGGCAGCAGGTTGGGCCTTTGGCGCAGCAACTTTTATGACTCTTCAACGTCCAACAAAACAGCGCATTCGCTTAGTATTACTGATGTTAGCCGTCTATCTGATTCCGCTGGCGATAGCCATTGTTCTATTCCATCTTGACCGCTTTAATCCAGATGCGCCCATAACCTATGCCTTTTTCATCATTGTGACGGCCTTGATTGTGCCAACTTTGTGGTATTTGGTTCGTACGCCTGTTGTCCTTGTAGAAAGCCAGCCGAATGTGCTGCCGACTCGACCCGTTTGGATTTGGCTCAATGGGGTAAGACTGCTGATGGGTTTGTGGGGATTTGCCCTACTCATCACCGACAGCGGCCCGATCAATCTCATTTGGGTGTGGCCGGGCGATCTCCTCACCAGCCGCTTAATCGCGGTCATGCTGCTGACCATTGCGGTTGCCGCAGTCTACAGTCTGCAAAGTGCAGATCTTGCGCGGGTTACACTGATCACAATGACTGTCTACGGTTTCGGGGCAGCGCTGGCAAATCTCTGGAATGTGACCACCGGCAAGCCTGTCCAGCCGCTCTATGCAATCGTGTTCGGCATTATGGGCTTAGTCTCGCTGTGGATGTACCGGCAGTCCTCTACCGAATAACCCCATCGTATCCCAACGACGACAGCTAAAAGTGCCTGCCTCACTTGCCCCGGAGGCTTCTTCTTCATGCATATATCCCAACCTCCCTCCACTAAAACCCACCAGATTTACCCTACTCGCCAACGTCATCTCATGGTAAAGTTGGCACATATCCCAAATTTGCCCTTGAATTTGGGATATATTTATACTGGATGAAATGTATGCCCAACCTGACAGACCTGTATAAGCTCGATCAATTTAACGATACGTTCGCACTGGGACATTATGCCCGCGTGTTGGATGCTCAAGACCGCCGTAATGGACAGTCAGTCGCTTTTAAACTGCTGCGTCCTGAGCACATGTCGCCGGATGGTGAACTCAAATGGGAATATCGCGCCTTCCCCAACGAAGCCGAACTGCTGATGAAAGTAGCAGGCAATCCGCATGTAGTGCAGTTGTTGGACTGTGGTTACATTTCTGGCGCGGGTGAAGCGCCCACCGATGGCGAAATCAAATCTTTTCATCTGGATGCGCTGGGTTTTGCGCAGGCCATGCAGGAATATGCCGAAAGCGGCTGGCGGCCTTATCTAGCCCTGCAAAATTTACCCCGTTTGAATAATCTGCTCTATCTGATGAAACCCAACCAGCCCGGTGTTCGCTGGCGTCTCCCCAGCGAGGAAGGTTTGGCTCTGGCGCTGCAATTCGGCGAACTCTTAAGAATGTCGCATCAAAAGGGCATTGTGTATCTCGATCATAAACTAGAACATGTCTATTGGGATGGCACGCAGCTTCGCATCATCGACATGAACAGTTCACGCCAATTAGAAGGCAACAGTCGTCAAGATCAGCAGCAGTATCGCGCCGACATTCATAATCTGTGTGTGGGCATTCTCTATCCCATCTTCACCGGTTTGTCGCCCTTAAAAACCACCCTTCGTCCACAGCCGGGAAATATCACCGAAGCCGAAGCCCGCTATCAAAGCGTGACTGCACTGGACTTTGGCGTTGAGCCAACCCTCAGTCAAGGCATTAAAGACCTGCTCCAAGCGGGTGCGGAAATGCAGATAGAATCGGCTGACCAGTTCATCACCATGCTGCAAAAAGCCGCCTCCGCCCACGGTTGGGACTTCCCGAATATGTATACCAGCCCCGCCAGCCGTGACGCGCGGGGTCAAATGCGCGCCGGATTAACCCGACTGCGACGCGGTCAGGCCGACATCCGCGAAGCCCGCGACATGTTCCGCGAGGCCGCCATTCAGGACGGCATTAGCGAGGATTTGGAAGCCGAACTCCGCCGTCTCGTCAAAGAGATCAACGAAATGCTCAACAACCGCGTCATCCCGTGATCGAGCATAACACTTAACACCAATTCAAATCATCAGCCAGATTATGAAAAACGCCTACTTCAATCGAGTAGGCGTTTGTGATGTCGCCTTAATCGCTAATCACAACGTGAATTGCTCGATAACCGTTCACCTTCCCCTCACGTAGGCTCCAAAAAAAGAGATGCGGAATTTATTCAATTCGATAGATCGTAAGTTCGGTTATAATGTGGACTGCTGAGTCGCTATAGGGAGGTTGTTGAATGCGGCATCAACCGATATATGCTCCGGTGTCCATGTTGGCAGCCGATGTGAGCTGCTTTTGGGCGTTTGAGCAAGATCAGGAAAGCTATAACCATGAGGTGTACCTACCTGATGCCTATGTCGAAGTGATAATCAATGTGGGTGCGCCGCTCCTGTTGGAGAGCGTCTACGGAATGCTCGAACTACCACGGGCATTTGTGAATCCGCTTCAAAATAAGCCGCTTCGGATTCGCGCTGCTGGTTTCTGCCAGATGATTTCAATGCAGTTGTATCCATGGGCGGTCAAGCCCATCTTGAATATTGATGCTGATCCATCAACGGTGCATGTGATCGGCCTTGATTCCCATTGGCAGCGTTTTGCGGATGATCTGATGGGGATTGTAGCGCATCGAGGCTATACAGAAGCCATCGACTGCTATCAGGAATTTGTCTGCAAAACGGCTTACCGGCATAAGCACGATCTCATGCCAATCCGCACTGCCGGACATTTATTGCAAAGTGCTCATGGTCAAATACGCATGGCAGACCTTGCCGCACAGAGCCATTTGTCGTTTAGCCAATTCGAGCGACAGTTCAAACATTACACGGCTGTTTCGCCTAAAGCCTATGCCCGGATTGTTCGCTTTGGCAGCCTCCAAGCCGCATTACTCGTGAATCCATTTGCCCCCTTAGCGGATTTGGCGGATGTCTATGGCTACAGTGATCCGGCGCACCTGATCCGCGAATTTAAGTCTTTTGCACACTGTACACCACGCGATTTCGTTGCAACGGCACCGGCCTTTTTTGAACTCCGGCAACATGAAGATTGGTGCGATTTCATGAAGCAGTATTTTAAATTACCTGATGCACTGTGAGGGAATAAAGCAGTCTCAGTCACGTAGTGATCTCCAAAACCTGAACATGAGAGAAAGGAAGAACCATGCGAGAGCTTCTGATCGATTTCATCACTTCATTGGATGGCTATGCATCGGCGGATGGCTGGCCCGGCTGGTGGGGTCTCGAAGGGCCGGAATACCTTGCTTGGCTCGGTGAGCAGCCTCCAGTGACCTACCTGATGGGCGCGAACACCTACCGGCTGATGTCCAGCTTCGCCAGCGGCACTCCGCCAGCGGGAACCGCCGAGATGGAGTCCGAGGAGGAGGCCAGCGTCGATGAACTTACGCGAACGCCGAAGGTGGTGTTCTCGGCCTCACTCGAGGAGCCTCTAACATGGGCCAACACCACTCTCGTGCGCGGCGATGCTGTACAGGCAGTTCGCGCGATGAAGGCGCAAGGCTCCGGCATCCTCAGCACGCTCGGCAGCGTAAAACTATGCCGGTCGCTGCTCAAGGCGGGTCTTGTAGACCGTTTCCGGGTGGTCGTCTTTCCCGTAATCACCGGTGCCACTGGCGCGGAACGCATCTACGACGGCTATCCCGATGTCGCGCTCGACAGGGTTAGCACCCGAATATTCGACGGCAAAATCCAATTGCTGGAGTGCGTCCCCAGAGTGCTGACTGCACCGCCGGGGGCGAACAACAATCCCTGAAGTCAGCGAACATTAACACGCTGTAGGCTGCCGAGGGGCAAAATGTTCTTAGTCTATCGCCTCAACGGACGACCTACGCCGCGCGATATAGACGCTGAAAGTCATTACATCGGAGCAGATTGCATGCCGCAAGTTTGATGTCTTCACAATATGATTTTAGATGACTGATCTTACGGATTAAAAGTCGCTTTCATCAGCCATTTAGCGAAGATCAGAAGAAGTCGAGTTTTAGATTAGTTCGTCCAGAATATGAGTTAATTCTTGATAACGGGCTTCTTCGGGCGTCTGCTCCATTCTTAGCATTACTTGAAAGACTGTATAGACATACGGAAGTTGATTGAGCTTTTCAACAAGTTGTTGACTCACGGCTTGACCGAGAAAATTATCTTCTAAGGTCTTAGGTAATGTTCTTTTTATTTCAGCAAGCCGATCAACAAAACTCGCTGAGATCAAAGTCTCTGAAAGGTTCTCTTTTGAACCAGCCTCAATACCTCTTCCCACACTTTCAAGCATCATCAGAGATCCTGCGTTATAGATGTGAGCAAGTTCTTGGGCTGTTAAGGGTCGCTCCAAAATTCGCTCCGCCGTTTCCCTTAATTCATCGCACATAAGTAAGTAAATTTCATTATAAGAAGGTTTGCTACTCATTGTTCTATTTGTATCTTTCGGTTGAATGGCTGGTGATGTTACACTCTATATTAATCTCGGTGTGGGGTAACGAAACAACGAATAACGCCTCATAACCCGGCTTGCCACAACTTCTTCGTACATAGGTTTACTTTCGGTTAACCCGACAAATCCTTTGCCAACCATCCTTTAACCCGCCGCGCCTCCTCGCTCCCTCAAAATGGTTAGCGCCAACCCTTCGAAAGAGTTACAAAATGTTCTTCCAAAAGGTAACCCATTTGTCGTCAATATCGAATACACTATCTCTGGTGAAATTGCCTTTGCTCCCCTTGCCCTGTTACTATGGGGAAAGGGGTTGGAGGTTAGGGATATCTCCCACGCATCTTAACATCTGATCAACCGCCGCCGCCGCCGAAATAAACTATGTACTCGGTACTCAGCACTCAGGACTTCTCAATTGGCAATCTTGTCGTCAGACATCACCACACCCCTTTTGCCGCATCCGTAGCCGAGCCGCCCGCTGAAATGACATGTCAACTCGAAAATGGCAAGCAAAATTGCCAACTTTGCCAATCCTTGAGTGCGCTTCAGCGTCCTTTCTTTATTCAGGCGGAGGCTTGAGCCTCTGACTGGCGGTTCCGATATTTCCGTCATAAAGCGCTTTTGAATAATGATTAAAAGCGAAACTTCACTATGAAAATGAAGAAATTGAAGAATTTTCCGCAGTTTCGGCACTTCGCTCCCTTCAACCCGCCGTCAGAACCTTTGTCACAACTGCAACATATTCAATTTTTGCAACATTTTGAATCACTTGACATCCAAATCAACCGGCTTTAGCCTTGTCTCGGTACTCGGTACTCGGTACTCGGTACTCGGTACTCGGTACTCGGTACTCGGTACTCGGTACTCGGTACTCGGTACTCGGTACGCCTACCGCGTTCCCCACTCCCAGATGCCAAAGGCCACTTTCTTATCCAGCTTGTGACCCGCTTGATTAAGCGTGAGTCCAATCTCACCAACGTGATACCACTCATGCGCAATCAGATAACTGTAAAAAGCCATTGGGTGCGGCTTAAATCCCTTGATCTTGCCGCTTTCAAATCCTTGCGTAAGCAGTTGCTCAATCACGGCTGTGGAGCCTTCTAAAGCGGATTTGATGGCGGCTTTACTCAAATTATCTGGCGAGTCAGATGGGATTTTGCTTAAGCCTTCCATCAACGTGGGCGCTGCCGATTCCAGCCACATCAGGCGAACGTTGTGAACATGGGCGAACATCTGCCCGACGCTGCGCCCTTTGGAAGCCGATATTCCGGCTAACGCCTCTTCAGGAATAGCATCCAACAAATAGAAGGTGATGCGGCTGTGAATGTGCCACGAGTCGATAATTTGCTCCACAAGTTCCATCTTACCCCCTCTAACGAAGAATGCGGTTAAGGTGTTGCCTCAGGTGTCAATTCCGGTTTAATCGCATCGCCCAAGCTAATCTGTGGTGTAGCTTCTGGCGTGACGTCCGGTTTAGTGGGATTGCCCACGCCTACTTCGGGTGTCGCCTCGGTGAGATTTTCCACCAGCGGCGGAATCGGCACAAGCGAGATCACGCTGATGGTTTGCCCGATATACGTCACCTGTGGGCAGTTCGCCAGTGAACCATCCAGCATCGCCAGCCAATAAGCCAGATCACGGGATCGTAAATCTTGGCGTAGTGTATAAGTGATTTGCTGAGGATAGCCGTATTGCGGATCATAGACGGCTGTCACCTCAATCGGCCCATCGCACACACAGCCGTTCGGCCCGCACTGGGGATTGGTTTGTGCGGCTTCAATCCGGTCAAAGAGGTTCGCAACCGTAGGCCATGTCGTGCTGCGGTTGCCGGTTACGCCACTTCCCATATTGCAAGTGTCTTTGTATTTATAGCCGATGTAAGTTTCACGGACTTCAAAATCTTGCAGACAGGTTAAATACGGGCGCTTATACTCGACCACGATCCGGTAATCAGAAATGCCGTTGGCAGCCCACTTTGCCTTCGCTGTCTGTAAATCGTTAATCGGGTCGGCTTGGCGGAAGACTAACGCCGCGATTAAAAGGACGGGCAGTAAAGCGCAGGCAGCCACGAACCACCTGCGCGGCATTTGCGGCATCAAGTTATGGACAAACTGGGGGATTATTGCGGTTGAATGCACCGATTTTGAGGTATTCATCTTCAGGAATGCCCAACGTTTGGTTCACGCTTGGAACGATACGCACCAGCTTATTATACAGGCTGCCGTCCACCCGTTTATCTACCATTGTCAGGAAGTTATTACTGATGGCGTTGCGGTTATGATCGAGCTTCACCTTGCCGGTCGGAGTCTGGAGTTCCAGAATCCGCAGCATGGATTGAAAGCGCGATTGTCCCTCGGATAAATCACCGTCCACATTTTTTAGCGCGGTTAAAGCAGCTAATGTGTTCACATAATAACCCCACGCAAACAGCGAGGGTGAAGCCAGTCCCTTAGGAAACATAGTGCGGTATTTATTGACGAAGTTCTGCCAGCTAGGGGCAGGGTTGTTGTCGGCTATCGGGCCACAGCTTGCCATGCCCACCAGCCGGTCAGATAGAGCGCCCCGTGTACCCAGCACAGTTTGATCGACCGAAAGTGTACCGCCAACTAACGGAGTCTGGCGGCCTGTAGCAGCATACTGCTTCAAAAAATTAATGGCATCTGTGCCACCCAGCGCGACGAAAATCGCGTCAATTTGCGGGGGGATAGCCGCTACGATCTCGCTGTAGTCACTCGTACCCAGCGGAACCCAATAGCGGTGTGTGATTTTGCCGCCAATTTTACAGAACTGGAGCGAGAAGCCCGCCACTTGCCCGTGCGGAAAACTGTAATCTTCCGCCAGTGTGACAACCTGTTTATAACCTTGTACGCTGTATACATATTCTGCCAAGCCCGACATCCACTGCACACCATTGCCCGTAAAGCTGAAGAAATTGGGCGCAGCGTTACGCAGCGTAATATCTTGAGCGCCAGCGATGCCGTTAATGAACGATTTGTCTAAATGCTGTTTTGCATAATCGCGCATGGCCAAACCTTCGTCACCCGAAAGCGGCGCGATCATAAAATCGACTTTATATTGTTCCATTAGAATGTCGGCTTTGTCTTCGGCATCATCAGGCATGGCGTTCGTGCCTTCTTTGAATACCGTCAACTTTTTACCCGCGATTTCGCCACCCAATTCGGCTGCCGCCATGTCGAGTCCGCGCATTCCGTCTTTTCCGGCATCAGCATACGGGCCGACCAATGTTGCTAACGTGCCAATTTTGATTTCGTTAGTTGCCATTTTTTTCGCCTCGTAAAAAAATAAAAGTAATAGTCTATTACATCATTATGCTCCGGCTTTAGGCTTCAATACCTTAATGTTGGATCATTTGTTGCCCCCTTCAAAACAAAATGATGATACTTGCGTGAGAGCTGCGGCAGCATCATTCAGACCGGTGAAATGCTCGAAAAGTGCGCATCCGACATCCACTAAATTCCCAAAAGTGTAAAAAACATGACATTTATCCCAAAAATATAGGTGCGGGACGCTAAAAACTTTGTTATACTGATATTTGTCAACTTCATCTGTGCAAAACTGATAAAAATATTTCATTGTTACCAGTATCGCAAAATCCCTTTACGATGAGCCAGATGGAGTAGCTATATATGACAGTCAACCAAATAGATGAACGTGCCGCGGTGGTCTCCCGCACCGAGGAAATTGTATTTGCTGGTGATGGCGTGCGCCTTGACGGGCAAATCGAGTATCCTATTCTTCTTTCGCGTCAAAAGACTTTTCCGTTAATGTTTATATTGCATCACGCTGGTTGTGATGATCGCAGTGGCTACCGGCACTTTGCCCAAGCAGGACTGGCTTCAGGCTATGCCGTTTTTCGTTGGGACAAGCGTGGGACTGGACGCAGCGGTGCTGGCGGCGTCGGTTCGACCACACAGGATGCCGTCAATGCCTATGAGGTGGCGCTGGAACAACCCAACATTGACCGGCGGCGTGTGGTGATTCTGGCTCAGGCAGCCGGTACCGGCATATTGGGCGACTCGTTCGGTTTGTTTGCCCGTGTTCAACTGCCGTACGGTGTCGTGCTTGCGACCAATGCGCTGGATGAACAGGCCGTGCTGGCAATTGAAAGCCGCGTGCTGGTGCTGATGGGACAAAACGACTGGCGACCGTGGCAGAAGTTTGGTAAATCCGTTTGCGAAAGCCATAACGAAGCCTACAAGCACGGCGCGCATTATTATGTTGCCCCTTACGGCGATCGGATGCTGCAAGACCCACGTAGTGGTGAATTTCATTTTGGAGCCGACACGGCCTTACAGGATTGGTTGCAGACAATTTGACCTCGTTTAGTGTTGATCTCACCGGAAAAACCGCCATTGTTACCGGTGCAGGGGCAGATGTAGGTCGCTCGATAGCGTTAGCGCTGGGGCAGTCCGGCGCATCCGTGATGGTGAACGACCTCAACCCTGACCGTGCTGAAAAAGTGACCCAAGAAATCCTCGATATAGGTGGCAAAGCCACCGCTTGGCAGGCTGATGCGTCCAACCGCTTTCAGGTTGGCTCGTTGATCGAAGCCGCGCGGGACACTTACGGACATCTCCACATCGTCATTAATGCGGCAGGGGCATTCAAAGGTGGCCCAATGCCCAAATACGACGAGTGGGATTGGCGGCGCATGATGGAAGTCAATCTCAACAGCGCCTTTTTCGTAAGCCAGCTTGCCGGACGTGTGATGGCGGATGAAGGCGGCGGCGTGATCGTGAATGTGGCCTCGACCGCCGGACACCCCAACCCGATTACCGACGGAGTCGGGTATGTAGCGAGCAAAGCCGGACTCATCGGCCTGACCAAACAGTGCGCCCGTGAATTTGCCCCACTTGGAATCCGTGTGAACGCCGTTTGTCCCGGTCATATCGCAAATGGCGAAACCGCCACGACTCCACCGACCAACGCCCAAGCCCGTTATGGCACACCGGATGAAATCGCCAGCGTCGTACTTTTCCTCTGCTCAGAGGCTGCCCGCTTTATCACCGGACAAGCCATCAACGTCGATGGCGGCGAGAGTATGCTCTAGAGGCGATTATCTGATGCTATAATCACCACAAGCGTGACATAGAGAAAGATAATCAAAATGGTCACTATTCAATTGTCAGCGATTGTTGATAAAAATGGTCAATTAACAGTCAAAGTCCCCGATAGTATTCCTCCCGGGCCAATCAATATCATTATTCAATCACCGGAATCTTCTGTTTCGGCTAACCATGCGCGTGAGGCTGCTCGTGCAAAATTGGCTGCCGCTGGACTCCTCAGTTCGCCTTATCGACTGCCACCGAATACCCGTATTCCAACTGATGCTGAAGTTGAGGCCGCTGGTACGCTGCCTTCGGGCGCGCGTCCATCAGAAGACCTGATCAACGAAGATCGAAATGAAGCATGAGCAGTTACTACCTTGATACCAGTGCGCTTATCAAACGGTACATCACTGAAATAGGTTCGGCGTGGATTAAAAACCTTCTTGATGTGTCTGCTGGACACGTCATTGTCGTGAGCGATTTAACGGCGGTCGAAGTATTCTCTACACTCGCTCGTCGAAGGCGAGAGGGAACAATAGCGCCAGCAGATACGCTCATTTTACAGACCCGATTTTTAGCAGACTTTGGGCAAGAATACCTCTCCATCTCATTAGAAAACCCTGTACTGAATCGCGCTCGTGATTTGCTCAACCGGTATCCTCTGCGTTCTTTAGATGCTATTCAACTCGCAAGTTCGCTTGAAGCAGCTATCACGCTTGGCGAACCGATGACCTTTATCAGCGCAGATAAAAATCTTTTGAACGCGGCTGTTGGTGAAGGTTTCAGCGTAGACGATCCCAATAATCATCCTTAAATAAGCCATCAACGTCGATGGCGGCGAAAGTATGCTTTAACCCTCATTTAAGTGGCAATTTTATAGCAATTTCGTCATATAAAGCGTGGTTTTATGGCGAAAATTGTGACGATTCGGCGGATTGCTCGGCTGGATTTGCGACAATCGCCTGTTGGTATGTCCGTCGCCAAGATTGCTATTCCCTTACCGGTCAGCTTGATCCCGCCCGTTGCAGATTGAGCGCCAACAGCCGCCGCAAGAGTTCTTCGTCACCTTCAGCCGTTCGCAGCTTGCCATTCAGATCATCCCAACCGTAAGCCGCCAGCACCGCCGCATCCAATGCATCATGCAGTTGGGCGAGGCGCGGCGCAAAGTCCCGCGCGGGCTTGACCAACTTTTCGCCGTTGGGTTTGCCTGCCCGATGGGCAACGACTGCGTTATACAAATGGGTCAGTGTTCGTTCTTTGAGCGCCTTGTTATCCGCGCCCAAAGCGATCAAATCCGGTGGATTCAACCACGCCTCGCGTTCCTCATGCAACTGCTTGGCAGCCGCACTAATCGCTGCATGTTGAGGGCTGGCAATGTCCTCTTTCCCCGGCGACCACGGGAAGGGGAAGGTTTCAAAGGTAACAGTAGAGGTGTAACGAGGACGATCTTCAAGGGTAGAGCCTTTACCTAATGACCATAGTTCATGAATATATGAATGAAGTACACCAAAGAAGTAATCATCCTCACGAGCGATTACATGAAGTGTATGATCAGGAACAATATTTTTATCAAGCCACACAAATATTCGATGTTTAGCAACTTCCGGTGTCGCAACATAACGCCCTAAATTTTTAATCGCAGCTCGCATTGCAGGACGTGGCCTAGCGTGTAACCACCAATTATTTCTTAAAGTCTCTACAGTGTTCTTTTCTCGAACTGGCTTGACATGAGTTCGTATGTAAGCGAATGGTAATTTGTATTCTCTAGCCTCTTGCTCTGTCCTTTCGACAAAATCAATTAGCCATCCATCTTTGGATCTGTCGGTAATGTCTTTTCCATTTATGCGAGGCTTCACGACTCTATCATTTGATTTGACAGTCAACATCTTTAACGCAGTTTTAGTATCTATATCAAACGGCCCAGATTTCATTACACCAAGAAAACACAATCCTTCATTTTCATTCAGGGCTGTCGCTTTGTTCACATCTGAGTTGGTAGTTAAATCACTGTTGATGTGTTGGACTTCATTACCATCTAACTGTCGTTGTTTTTCTTCACCGTTATCAAAACCAACTATCGAAATGCGTACTGACGCTCCGCTAAGCACCCAATCACGATCACTCCAAGCCATAAAAATATCGCCTGAATTTTTAATTTGTTGGAGTACTTTATTGCTTGCACCATCCCGAATAGAGTTGGTCGAAAGCAAACCCGCCCGTTTAGCTTTATTGTTTTCAATTTGAGCGCGGGCTTTTTCATGCCAATAGGTGACCAAATCCGCACCGCCGGGGACACGCCCTTCGTACAGTTTGCGTAAATCGCCCACATATTGTTTGCCCATTTCGCCACGCATCCGCTTATCGCCCAAGAACGGTGGGTTGCCGATGATGACATCCACTTCAGGCCAGTCGGGTTCGTAGGGGCGTAATTCAACCTCACCCTCCGCCTCCCTCTCCGTGTACAGAGAGGGGGAGTCGGAAGCGTGTATTAGTTCTCCCTCTCTGCTTGCGGAGAGGGGGTTAGGGGGTGAGGTTCTTATGTCTGACGTGGAGTTGGCGGGTGAGGTTCTGGATGGTTGAGCCAGTACATTCCTCAGCATAGATAGCACGGCCTCCGGCCTATTCAACACATCCTCGTTCTGCACCCGTACAACCCGCATCCCCTGACTTTCAAGAAATGCAGTTCGTAGGGCATCCTCTTCTTGTGTGTACTGGTGAATATCCCCATCCACTTCGACAATCAGATTGGCCTCAGCACAGTAGAAATCCGCAATAAACCGATCAATCGTGTGCTGGCGGCGGAATTTCAAGTTCTCAAATTGGCGATTTCGCAGCAGTTCCCACAATGCATCTTCGGCAGGTGTAGCCTCATGTCGCATCTGCCGCGCCAACGGTTTCAACTTGTCCCATAATGCAGTCGGCGTGAGCCATCTCCGCTCCTTATCCGCCCAATTCAGAACCTCACCCTCCGCCTCCCTCTCCGTGTACAGAGAGGGAGAGTCAGAAGCGTGCATTGGTTCCCCCTCTCTGCTTGCGGAGAGGGGGTTAGGGGGTGAGGTTCTTGGAGTTCTCCTATACCGCATAATCGCATCATCACACACAATGCGGTCGGGTTCGTCGGGGCTGTTTTTGTCCTTCAAAATCGGGTGCGGTAGCTGGCGCGGGTGGGGCTGCTTGCGAGCATTATAAGTGTGCAGCACGCCGCCCTCATCTTCGTAGCGCCATTGCAGGTAGCCAATCCACACCACGACTTTGGCGAGGTTCGCCGCGAATTCGTCTTTCTCAATGCCGTACAACTGGCGCGGCGTGACAACATCACGGAAGGGCAGCGCCAGCGGTTCAAAGAATTTACGGACACGCCCTTCCAAATCCTTGAGCGCTCGTAAGCTCATGTAGAGGAAGTTGCCACTGCCGCAGGCCGGATCAAGCACACGGAGGTTTTCCAAACGCATCATCATCCGGTTATGCAGCGCCAATAGCTGATCGTAGGCTTTCTGTTTGGGGTTGGGGGCATCACTGGTTAGATAGGTCTGCAAAAGCGGTTCCGCCTCGGCGCGGATGGCATCCCATTCACGGTAAAGCGGCTGCATCAACACTGGATCAACCACCAAACGGATGTCTGATTCGCCAGTATAATGCGCCCCTAACTGCGCCCGTTTGCTCACATCCAACGCGCCTTCAAACAGTGTGCCAAAGATAGTCGGGTTGACGAAGCGCCAATCGGCCTCGCTGACTTCGCCCAGCAGGTTAATACCGCCGACGATCTGGGTCAGGTCGAGAACTTCATAGGCATCACCCGCACCTTCATGGGACTCGTGGAAAATACCACCGTTAAAATAGGGTACAGGCTTCATCACAAAATCTGGATACTGCCCATCCATCGCTGCGAATAAGCGTTCCGTTTCTCTCACAAAGGCTTCTGGTACACTCTGTGCGCCATCCACTAAGTAGCGGAATGCCGGTTGGTCGAAAGGCGTAGGCATCAGCCCAACATCTTCGGCAAAGAGCGCAAAAACCAATTTGGTGAGGAAACGGGCTACCCGCATGGCTTCCCATTTGTGTCCTTGTGCGTCAACGTGGTTACGCATCAAATCAGCTAGATGTGCGAATTTTTCAGCGAGTTTCAGCGTGATTTGTTCGCGACGTTCCAGTTCGCTCTGGCGCAGCGCGAGGAATTGCTCAGGACTTTCCAGCAGCCACAGGATAAAGCGCTGGTATTCAGGGCGTAGTAAATCGTCGTTGTGGAAGATGAAGGGCAAACCGCTGGTGTTCGGCCATTGCGGATAAATACGGTATTCCAGAAAGTCACACACCACCAAAAGCGGTGGATTATCCAAATCGCCTTTGTAGGCCAATAATTGGGCGTAAGCCTCGTCCAAATCGCGGTGCTTGCCTTTGTATTCCCACGCGAATTTGCCCTTGTACCACACATCAGCACGACCTTTGCCACCAGTTGCTTTGGTTACTTGCTCCTCAAAGGTGAAGAATTTACCTTCGGGATCAAGCTGAGTCGGCGTTTTATAGCCGACCATTTCACAGAGTTCGTTGAAATGGCTCTGTGCAGCTTGTTGTTCGCGCAGTTGGCTTTGCGCCCAACGCGTTACAAAATCGCGGGGGGTAATCATCGGCTGGTTTGTCCTTGCCATTATCGGCGAATCAACACTTCCCTTAAAATCTTATGGCTTGGCTCCCCTCTCTGTACACGGAGAGGGGTTGGGGGTGAGGTTCTTAATTCGCCACAAAAATCTCTTCGCTGCTGAACCTATCGACATTTTAACAGAATCGTATCCGCAAGCATAACAAGTAGTGTGATAAGAACAAAAATTCTACCACAAATTTTCACTTTTGATCGTTCGAACTCCGTTTCAACTTCCAAACGTTGTCTTCATAAATGGCCTCAAAACGGCCACTTTTTACCTGCTCCACCTGCAAAGCAGGTCTTTTTCAATTTTGCTCCCTCAATCTTGGTGTTCTTAGTGCCTTTGTGGTTCAATTGTGATTGAATTTCCACCGTTTTCCCTCCCGTACTTCTAGGTTACTTTTGGTTTAGGCCGCATCACTGTATAATTCGGTTATGTCCTAAACTGAACTTTGCAAAGGCCAACCGTATGCCACGGTATAAATTCTTGAGTATTGTTGTCATGGTTGTACTGGCTTTGACCGGTGTTGTCCAAGCCCAACAGATCACTAATATCACCGCCTTCGTCTTGGATGTCCGTGCTGATCTGGAAACAGTCGCCACCGAAGCCCTCGGTGGAAGTACTCGCCCCGAAAGCTGGACGTTTGACATCAACAACACCAGCTCACCGACCTATGTCGCGGATTTGTGGTACGACAATGAACTGCTGGCAACCGCCGTTTTCGGTAACGAACGTCCCGACGGTTGGATTGGTGCTCCTGTCACCAAAGACATCAACATTGTCGCCCGTAACATCCGTCACGATCTGGAATTGATTGCCGATAAGGTCTACGGGTTAAACAACCGCCCCGAAAACTGGAAAGGCAGCATTTCACTTTTCAAATGTGACCGTACCATCATGAACACGGTTGAAGTTTTGCGGACAACGTTCAACGTCAAGCTGCAAACGGCTAATGATGCGGTCAATTACTGCCAGCAGGTTGCCGGTGAAAATCAAGAACAGGTGCTCAAACAGATTTACAGCACACCCGAAGTTGAACAAGCCCTGCCGGATAAACTGCTGGCTGCCCGTGGTGATCTTGAACGCTTGGCTGATGAAGAACTCGGCTTGAACACCCGTCCCGCTGGTTGGATCGGCAACAAGGACAAAGGCTCAGCGACTTTGCTCAGCGACAACTTCCTTGATCTGGAAAATCTCGCCAACGAAAAGTTGGGTATCGGTCAACGTCCTGTCGGTTGGCTTGGTACACCGCCTGCCGTTGCCGTTTATGGCTATCAATACTTGCGCTTTAATCTGGAACTGCTGGCTAATGCCGTTGGTCGTACCCCCCGTCCTCGTGGATGGCAAGGTATTGACCAGACCGAATCCTGTGCCCCGCAGCTTCAAAATCTGGTAGCTCTGGCTCAACGGGCTTACGGTTTCTCGACCGATACTGTGCCGCCCGGTAATTTCTGCCAGCAGCTCGATATCACGGTCAATAACACCATCGAAAATCCGCCGCCGCCTGATACAACCGAAGCCAGTGATAAATATGTGTTTGAAGGCAAGTACGCCTTCACTTATCTGGATGTCAAGGCCACTCAATACATGGGTATCATGCCCGGTGGCACCAAGTTCAAGGCATGGTATCGGAATTTTGGCGACTCGACCATGATGTTCGTCAGTGGTCAAGATTTTGCCGTCTTTGTTGACCGCCGTTGGACCAGTATGCCGCAAGATGTCTTTGAAAAACTGCCAACTCTGGAAGGTGTTAAACCACTGACCTTCTGTGATGCTGGTTGGTGTAATGGCCCCGGCCCAACCCCGACTCCGACTGGTGGTGGTGCTCTCCAAGCCTTGCTCAATCAAGGTACACCGCCCGCACCGCCGGACATCAACCAAGTTCAGAACCAGAAGACTCAGGTGTCGTGGAATAACATCCGTGTGACTTACCTGCAAGATAACTCCGCTGCTCGTACCGCACAGGTCACGCTGGAAATCTGCGCCGAAACCACCCAGACCGACTGCGAACCTGTGACCCGCGTTTATGACAACGCCACCGGCACAGCCAAGCCTGTTATCTCGACACAAAACGGGTTGAACGTGTATGAGTTCGGTTATGGTTATACCAATAACCTGCTCATTGAAGGTGAAACACGTTTCTCACCCGATGTTTGGATTAGCGATCCAACCATTCGCTAACTCAACACATCATCGCTAACAGCCAAAAAGCCATCCGGTACAGGATACATGGATGGCTTTTTATTTACCGGCATATTTAGCAAAGGATGTCATGAAGTAGGGCATAACTCAGGCCGCATCCCAACAAAAAAGACCATCTGTTTCCAGATAGTCTTTTCATGATGATGATTGTTTGTAAGTAGGGAAACCTTAGACATTTCCCTACACGTTCACAAGCGGTCAATCCCGCCGATTAAGTCTGTTTTAGCAGGGCTTAACCGTTGGCGTCATGGTCGGTGTTGTGGTTGCCGTCGTGGTCAAATCCAAGGTTGGAGTCACAGTTGGTGTCGCAGTCGCCGTTGCTGTCACCGACACATCAATCGTTGGTGTAACAGTTGGTGTTGCGGTTGGTGTAGACGTTGGGCAAGCCTCAGTGGCTTCAGCCGTCATTTCTATGGGCATTTCAGTCATTTCAGCAGTAGCCTCAGCCGTCATTTCCATGGGCATTTCAGTCATTTCGGCGGTCGCCTCAGCCGTCATTTCCATCGGCATTTCAGTCATTTCAGCAGTGGCCTCGGCTGTCATTTCCATCGGCATTTCAGTCATTTCAGCAGTGGCTTCAGCCGTCATTTCCATGGGCATTTCAGTCATTTCGGCAGTGGCCTCAGCCGTCATTTCCATGGGCATTTCAGTCATTTCGGCAGTGGCTTCAGCCGTCATTTCCATCGGCATCTCGGTCATTTCAGCAGTGGCTTCGGCTGTTACTTCCATGGGCATCTCGGTCATTTCGGCAGTGGCCTCAGCCGTCATTTCCATCGTGGCCGCTTCACTCACTATTTCGGTGGCTTCGGCGGTCATTTCGGCAGTTGCGGCTTCAGTGGCTTCGGCAGTCATTTCGGCGGTGGCCGCTTCGGTGGCTTCAGGGGCTGCAACCGTTGCGGCTTCGGTGGGTTTAACAGTTGCAGGAGCAATAGTGGGTGTCGCAGTAGCCGACGGACTACATCCCATCAAAGCAATGACCGCCAAACATGCTGCAATAATGAATATAATTTTTGACGACTTCGTGCGAACCATGATGTCCCTCCAACGGAATTATAGAATTTCAGGCTGCCCTCATTTATGAGATGCACGACTGATTATAGGGAAGTCAAGTGCCGATAGCTAAGGTAAACAGGACAATTATTCATGAGAAGTTGTATATAAAACTGACAATTCTCGCGAGAAGTTTCTGAGTGAAAGATTAATAGCAATGACAGGTCTCCTCGTTTCTGTGGGCTAAATCAAAGCCTGATTTTTGCCAGTGAATCACAAAATGACATGCTCAATCGTCTTCTTTTCTAGAAAGCAATTGGGGCGTAATCATCAATGCCCTTTGAAAAGGAGAATCATCATGAAAAAGACTCGTATCGTGGTGCTGGGTGGGGGATACAGCGGTGTGATGGCGGCAGGCCGACTTGCCCACAAACTACGCGGACAATCCAGCGATATCACATTGGTCAACGCCGCGCCGGATTTCGTTCAGCGGATTCGTTTTCATCAGCTTGCAGCCCATCAAGCGCCGGATCGAATCCCCTTGACCGAAATGCTCAAAGGTACAGGTGTTAAATTCACACAATCTCGTGTCACCCGGATTGATCCACGGGGTCATGAATTGACTCTGCAAGATTCGACTGGAAACAATCAGATGCTCCAGTATGATTATCTGGTTTATGCTTTGGGCAGCTTTGTTGATACGTCTAAAGTACCGGGTGTGGCGGAATATGCCATGACCTTAGGCACAGAGGCAACGTCGATTAAACTGCGTGATAATCTCCCTGAGATTGCCGAACACGCTGGTCACTTAGTGGTTTGTGGCGGTGGTTTCACGGGTATCGAAGCGGTCACCGAACTTGCAGAAACATATCCAAAACTGAAGGTTACGCTCATCACTTCCGACACGTTTGGTGAAAAAGTATCGCAAAAGGGGCGTAATTACCTGAAGGGCATATTTGATCGCCTGCAAATCAATGTGATTGATAAAGCGGTCATTCAACAGATTACGCCTCATGAGGTTTGTTACGACGGCGGCGCGCTTCCATACGACATTTGCCTATGGACAAGCGGATTCGCCGTACCTCAACTAGCGCGTCAATCGGGCATCAAAGTCAACGAACGCGACCAAATCGTAATCGACGATCATCTCTGTTCGCTGTCACATCCAGATATATATGCCGTTGGTGATGCCGCTGATGTCGCTACCGCAACAGGCACGCCGGCCCGTCTGGCCTGTGCCAACGCTATCCCGATGGGTGCTTACGCCGCCGACGAAATTGCGGCACGAATTTCGGGAACAGCACACCGTCCACATGAAGTAGTTGATTTCTACCGCTGCATGAGCTTGGGGCGCAGCGCCGCTCTTCTACAGACCTATGACGTTGACGATCAGCCCAAAGAAATGGTTCTTACCGGACGGCTGGCTGCTCTCGCCAAAGAGATGATATGCCGGTACACCGTTTGGGCCGTGAGCAATCCGCAGTGGATGTTCTACCAGCATCGCCCGAAATCTGAAGGTGCGAATCGCGAATCGACGGCTGCGGCGCTCGTTAGCTAAACCGGCATACGATTGTTGTGGGAACTTGCTGGCATATGCAGGGGCAAGGCTTTTGCCAGCTTGTTTAGGGCTTACTGGAAGTAGGCCCTTTTTTCCTTGTATGATGGAAGCATAGTGTCTAGGATGGATTCATGTTGATATGGCTTTAGTAAATAACGAACTCTACGAACAATATCGTCATCTCTTGTTTTCAATTGCCTACCGCATGTTGGGCAGCGCGATGGAAGCCGAGGATATGGTACAGGAAGCCTTTTTGCGTTATGAAAACGTCGGTGATAAGGAGATTCAATCCCCTAAAGCTTATCTGACCACCATTGTCACCCGCTTGTGCCTCGATCAGTTGAAATCCGCCAAAACCCAACGTGAACAATACGTCGGCACATGGCTGCCTGAACCGATCTTCACCGAACAGGTCGCTAACCCTGAGCCTGAAGAAACCGAAACGCTGTCGATGGCTTTTATGGTGCTGCTGGAAAATCTATCGCCGGTTGAACGCGCTGTATTTTTGCTGCGCGAGGTGTTTGATTATGACTACGCCGCTATCGCCAATATCGTGAATAAGAGTGAGGTCAACTGCCGCCGTTACTATCATCTTGCCAAGCAGTATTTGGTCGAACGCCGCCCACGCTTTGAACCTTCGTCCGACGCACAAACCAAACTGGTTTATCAGTTTATGCAAGCCGTGTCAGAAGGGAATATGGACGGCCTTACGCATGTGCTATCAGAGGACATCGTGATGTATGCCGACAGCGGTGGCAAAGCACCGGCTGCGCGTATCCCGCAGCGTGGACATCAAGCGGTTATACGCTTACTCTTGGGTGTATTCCGTCTGACCACACCGGATATGCGCTACGAACTGCATGACATCAATGGGAGCATTTCATTAATGGTCTGGCAGGCGGATGCACTCATTTTGGTCATGAATTTTGAGATTGTGAATAATCAAATCACAGGCATCCGCAATATCCTTAATCCGGACAAGCTGGCTTTTCTCGCTCATTCTGATACGCCGAACGAACCCATCGACCTGCCGTCTGTTGATTAACGTTAACGTGATTCCTTCCCTTCAAATCGGGAGGAAAAGAAGCTTGACCATGCTTCCTCTAGAACATTTCTCTCTGCAACTGAAGTATGCCCAAAAAGCAGCGGAAATTTCACATACCTCTTTGGAGCAGGCGCTGATGGCGTTTACGCAGTACTGGGTACGCATCAATAACCTTTCCTTTTTAATAACCAACCATTTGACATGGACTTTTGATCCAATGACGCCCGATTGGCAGGAATTATGTGCGCGGATTCAAAACAGAGAAAAAGCCGATGTCGTCGCCTATGACTTATATAGGCGGAATTATCAAGAAACAGATGCCGACAAAACCTACTTTGGTTGTTTCAGCTTTCATTTTCACCCCGAATGGCGAGGTGATCGGGACGTGATCGAAATTCATTTTCATAACCGCGACCATTCCGGTTACGGGCCGTTATCAAAAGTGAGGCAAGCGGAACGAATTCAAGATCTAAAAGAGATGTTCACTAGAGTGAAAACACAGTACCCACAAGCTAAGTTTGTGCATGGCGGTTCGTGGCTATACAACATTGCGGCGTACAAAAGGTTATTCCCCGCTTCCTTTACAGCCAACATGATAGCGGAAGATATTCCTTTTCCACGCTCATCGGGCATTTGGGGGCAATTTCTAGATAGTGAGGGAAAAGTTAAACTGGAAATGGCAGATGCATTTTTGGTCAAAGTCAACCAAGCAAAGACCTTAGACCAGTTACTACAATGCTTTGAATTTAAGATTTTGTATCCACGTGTCAAAATAGAGGATTTTTATGACTTTTTTGTGGTTCACTAAATGTATTTAGCCCGCTTGAGCACCGAATCCTAAATCAATACGCCGTTTTCGAATTGCAGCGGCTGCAGTTCGCCCGCGTCAATGAAACCGTCGCTGGCTGTTACTTCGTCTAACAAGGTCGCGCTGACCCAAATCTGTTCGAGGTCAAGTGTGCTGCGGATTCGCATCACCCGCGCACCGCCGTGTGCCTGTGGGTTCGCACGGAATACAGATGTGAGTGCGGCATCAATGGCTTCTGCGTCGGTTGCAAAGACCATGGGCAAATTCCCGCGCATCAGAAAGCCGCTGGTGAAGGCGTTTTTGGTGGTGACCGGAAAATCGATTTTGTCGAGTAAGCGGCGAGTGGTGAAGTCCGCCAAGCCTGTGCCGATGGCGTTGCCGTGGGAGGCTTCTGTCAAGTCTAAGATTACAATGGCTTTGATGCGCGGCGTTTCTGGTTCGGGTTCACCGGGGATGCGCCAGCGCCCGATGACGTTGGTATCCATCCCCGCGCCGCTGATGTCTTTGCCCATGAAATCAATAATCAGCACATCAATATCATCGACTGGCAAACGCGGCATCAACGACCGCGCTAAATCGAGCAACCGCTTTTCGCCTATTTCAACGTTAGATTTTGTGAAGGCTTCTAAATGAACCGGGCGGTGATAGCCATCTTCGACTACCCCGAAACCAGCCATGAAGTGTGTGTTTTGCAGCACCAAGCGGGCATTTTCCGGCATATAATCGCGCAGTCCGACTACACCGTGATCGTGTAGAGAAGCCGCGCCGATTTCTTTGGCCATGCCAATGCCCAGCATTTTGATTAAACCGCTTTCATGTGGGCCGTGAAAATCGGTGTGAATTTTGATGCGGTTGCAGATCATATACCCATCGGCTTCGGCGGCAAAACGGTCAAAGTGAACGGGTTGTCCGCGCCCGGTATGACCCAGAATGACGGTTTCCATCGTGGCACGGATCGGACATCCAGCCGATTCTTCGGTGATGCCCAGTCCACTCAAGACTTCGATTTGTCCCGCTGGAGTCGCGCCGCCATGACTGCCCATTGCAGGCACAATGAACGGGTCGCCGCCGCTGGCCTTGACCATCGCCACCATTTCACGCGCAATTTCATCAATCCGCGCTACACCTCGACTGCCAAATCCAAGCGCGATGCTTTTGCCTTTCACCTGTTCGGCAAGATTCAGCCGTTCCCATTCATGCCGAATTTGCGCACGAATATTCACTTCTTCACCCGAAGGTAATCGCCGGCGCACAGCGCACAGTTGTGGAAGGTATTCCCGTGTTTCAATCATGGTTGTGGCCTTTTGACTTCTGATCTATCAACATAAGCTGCCGCAAAAAAGGATAATGAAATTATCTTGCTTAACCTACTGCGGGAGTAACCCTTTCATCCTGTTATACATAAATTGGGTTGCCCGCTTGGGACTCAGGCGATATAGGAAGTTCATCAACTTGGCATCATTACCGATATAGACTTGAAATTGATCTCGTTCCATGCCCTTGATAATGGTTTCTGCCGCATCATCAGCGGATGTTGTGGGAAAACTTTGTGAAGATTCGCTGGCTGCATTAGAGGGTATGGGGACACCAGAGTTCTGGGTGATATTGGTGGCAATTGCGCCGGGGAAAACAACGGTTACATGGACATTAGTTTCAAGAAGTTCTGAATAGAGTCCTTCGGTCAATAGTTTGACACCTGCTTTGGATGCTCCATATAGAGTTTGTCCGGGTACAGGGAAAAACCCACCCATGCTTGAAACATTTACAATATGAGCAGCCGGACGCTTCTGCAAATGTGGCAAAAAGGCTTTGGTCATGTAAATGACACCGTATAAATTTACGTTTAACACGCGTTCGATTGCCGCATACTCCAAATCATTCAGGCGCAAAAACGGCTGAATAATTCCGGCGTTATTGATTAATCCGTCAACGGCTCCATGGGCGGCGATAACTTGGTCGGGCAGTGCATTCACCGCTTGGCGGTCGCTCACATTCAGCACATGGATGCTGATTTTGTCCCGATGCTGTCCGGCAAGTTCAACCGTTTCCTTAAGCGTGTTTTCATGAATATCAACCCCCGCAACCCGCGCACCTTTTTTGACGAGCGCCAGAGTAAGCGCACGTCCCATTCCACTTCCCGCACCCGTAACGACAATGATCTTATTCAACACCTTCATCAGCTTATCCTTTCAAAGTCATTCAGTGCAATTGGTTGTTTTTAATGCCGCAAAATAAAGACCTCTTTTGAACTAGGCCTTAACACCGGTTGAACCGGTTAAGCGAAATAGTTCGTCATATACTTTTTGGCTGGTTTCCTTATCCATCACATCGAGGTTCAAGGCACGGGCGAACACGACACCATCTACCGCCAGCCGGATAATCATGGCCTGAACCGGATCAATTCCGTCCTGAACTGCCGCCCGTTGGGTTTCCCTAAAAGAGATGCGTACACGATCCATAATTTGATGCTCAGATGACAATGCGGCAGCGAGGGCTGGAATCAGGTTTTTGTCCTCATACTGCATCGAGAACACGGTGCGGATATAAGCACGCAGCCAATGCCCCGGCTGATCGGCTGGTTCCACTTCGAGTTCTTGCGCCAGCCGCGTTTGATAAGCCTGAATTACTTGCTCAATTAGGGCGTTAATCAGGTCCTCTTTAGATGCAAAGTGATGCAGAACACCACCTTTTGTCAAACCCGCTTCTTGGGCAACACTTTCAATGGTGAAGGAGCTTATCCCGTGCCGCGTGATGATCTGTGAGGCGGCGTCAAGTACAGATGCACGCGTTTGCATCGCTTCCTCTTTGGTCTTTCGCATGGGTGTCTCCTGCCATAATCCAGTTTACGCTTATCATCCACTACAGATTGGCACACAGGCTCATTTTCCGCAATAGGCGTGAATCCGTTAACATCCTGTGCTGCCAATCATCATGATAATCGTCCTGAGAAGATGCTTACGAACTGCGGGCTGTGAAGCGCGATTGTAAGCCAAACTTGGGGCGAATAGTTCCAACGATTTCGATCTCAATCGGATGCTCTGGCAGCACTTCAATATGATAATGCTGTAACACGGCAGCCAATATGAGCGTGCTTTCCATCATGGCAAATCCGTTGCCGATGCAGATGCGTGGCCCGCCACCAAACGGCAGATAAGCCTCACGAGGCGGCAGTTCGGCTTTATCTTTCAGCCAGCGCTCCGGCAAAAATGCATCCGGCTGCGGAAACCAGCGGGCATCATGATGCACAACCCACGGGCTGAGAAAGACCGAAGTGCCTTTTTCAATCTGATAGCCGCCGATTTCGACATCTTCCAGCGCCACCCGCCGTGTGATCCATGCCACGGGATAGCTGCGCAGCGATTCTTTGATGACCGCGTTGCAGTAAACGAGCTGCTGCACATCATCAGCCGTCGGCGCACGTCCATTCAGTACGCTTGCAACCTCTGCCTCCAGCTTGGCATAAGCCTGTGGATTTTGTGAGAGCAGCAGCCACGCCCATGAAAGGGTTGTGGCAGTGGTTTCATGTCCCGCCAGATATAGAGTGCGGATTTCATCCAGCAACTGCACGGTACTCATCGGCTGATCGTCGTCGTCACGGGCATCCATCAACATGGTGAGTAAATCACGTTTTGCTGTGCTGTCTGAACGCCGCTTCTCGATAATGTCCAGCAGCAGGCTGTTGATATATTCCACACCTTGTTTCATCTTTGTCCGTGATGGAGTAGGAACGAAAGCCGGTAAAATCGCCTCCGGACCTTTCAACTCTGCGCCCATCGAATGCATCATGGCGTTAAATGCCTCGCTGGCTTCACTGGCGTTATCACGCACATCGACATCAAACAGGGCTTTCATGATGATGCGCTGCGTGAGCGTCATCATGTCCTGATGCACATCCCGCACACTGTCGTTTTGCCACGTCTCAACCATATCCTGCGTACAATCGACAATCAGATCGGCGTATTGCTTAATATTCTGGTGATGGAAGGCAGGCGCAATCAGCTTACGCTGGCGTTTCCAGAAATCTCCTTCGCTTGTGACCAGACCATTTCCCAGTATGGTTTCTTGTGTCACCGACCCGCCATTTTTGCCGTTGTCGTAGCGTTTACCCGTTTCCAGTAAAACTCGGTCAACTTCTTTCGGATCACTGACGAGGACGCTTTTGGTGCCCATTAAGGAAAATGCAGCAACATCCCCGTAATCCCGCTGGAGTCGGGTAACAAATTTAATCGGATCGCGGGCAAATTCAGGTAAATTCCCGATGAAGGGAAATCCTTGAGCGCCTTCGGGCTGTTTCTGTATTTGTGAGGTGGCTTCCATGCAGTTCGCTCCATAATCTCGGCTGTTTTTACATACCATACGGATGGTATCTAATTATGGTGCGAAGATATTTTCTTTGTCAAGTAAGGGTTAATGAAGCAAAAACGAAAATCCTATAGAACAAAATCGAAGCTTTGGAAAGTAGCAATGCTCAGCCGGGAAAAGCGCTGGCGGCTTCTCTTAGCCGTTGTACATCGCGCATAGGTGGGAAGCCAAACACACTTTTGTATTCCCGATTAAAATGAGATGCATCCTGATAGCCGACCCGAAAAGCAGCGCTGGCCGCGTCAAGGTCTTCGCCCAACATCAAACGGCGTGCCTCTTGCAAGCGTAACTGCTTCTGGAATTGCAGCGGACTCATGGCTGTCACCGCTTTGAAGTGATGATGGAAACCTGACACACTCATGCCCAAGTCTCGTGCCATCTCCTCAATACTCAAAGGTTGGTCAAAGTCCTGCCGCAGTCGTTCGATTGCTCTAGCAATGTAAGGTGTGTAACCACCTGAAATCACCAGATGGCGCAGCCGACTTCCCTGATCACCCATCAAGAGACGATAAACAATTTCGCGTGTAATCAGCGGCATGAGAATCGGCGCTTCGGCAGGCGACTGAAGCAGTCTGACCAGTCGCACGACCGCATCCAATAAATCGGCATCTAAGGGGCTGACGTCAATCGCCCTCACATCAGCACGTCCCGCAGATTGAACTTCGCCGGCCTCTACTAAAACGGTGCTCACGAGGTTAGGGTCAAGTTCCAAGCGAATGCTGAGATAAGGCTGCTCCTTCGATGCTTCTAACACTTGGCTGGCTCTCGGCATTTCGATAGTGGCAATCAAATAATTGAAGGCATCATACTGATAGTGGGTGTCGCCGACAAATACCACCTTGCTTCCTTGGGCAATCACACACAAAGATGGCTCCATCACGCCGTGAACCTTTTCCAGAGGTGTACAAATACGGGCTAGATGGATTCCTTGAAGCGGTTGAATAACCCCATCTTCAGGGAGCACCCGCGCAATGCGCTCGACCAATTCTTCTCGGTTGGCCTGCATCCGCTGCGATTCACGTTCCGTTTGCTGGTGATTGATCGTGTTTATCATGACTGCCATCCTCGTTCAACCCTTGCAGGATTATACAATCATTTGCCACGATCATTCTACCGCTCTGTCTGCCTAAGTCTCTATAATCACTCTATAGATGCAAAACACGCCATAGGCTTGTATAACACCGTTGGAATTTTCTTCAATCAAGTGAAGGTACTGGACGTGACAGATCAATAACAGGAGGAAACAACATGCAAAAACGTAAACTGGGTAACAGCGGTTTGGAAGTCTCTGCTCTTGGCCTCGGCTGTATGCGGATGAGCTTTGGCGATGCACCGATTGGCGACAAACAGGAGATGATTGCTTTTCTTCATAAGGCGGTTGAACGCGGCGTCACCTTTTTTGATACAGCAGAGGTTTACGGCCCATTCACCAACGAAGAACTGGTTGGTGAAGCACTCGCACCGTTTCGTGATCAAGTCGCCATTGCCACCAAGTTCGCCTTCGATATTGACCCTGAAACCGGTGTGAATCACGGCGGCTTGAACAGCCAACCGGAACACATCAAACGCGCAGTCGAAGGTTCGCTCAAACGCCTCAAGGTTGATGCCATTGACCTCTTATACCAGCATCGTGTTGACCCCAACGTGCCGATTGAAGAGGTAGCAGGAACGGTGAAGGACTTAATACAAGCGGGAAAGGTCAAGCATTTCGGCCTTTCAGAAGCAGGCGCACAGACCATTCGCCGCGCTCATGCCGTCCAGCCCGTTACTGCCCTTCAGAGCGAATACTCGCTGTGGTGGAGAAGACCAGAAGCCGAAATCATCCCGACACTTGAGGAACTTGGTATTGGTTTGGTTCCTTATAGTCCGCTAGGCAGAGGCTATCTCACCGGTAAAGTTGATGAGAACACCACCTTCGACAGTTCCGATATTCGCAGTCGCAGCCCGCAATTTACGCCGGAAGCGCGCAAATCTAACCGCGTGGTTATTGATCTGCTTGAGAGTATCGCAGCACAGAAGCGGGCAACTCCAGCACAAATCGCGCTGGCGTGGCTGCTGGCTCAGAAGCCTTGGATTGTTCCCATCCCCGGCAGTCGAAAACTGGAACGTTTGGACGAGAATATCGGCGCTGCGAATCTTGAACTCACGCCTGATGACCTGCAAAAGATCAAAGAGGCCATTTCGCAGATCACCGTGCAGGGTAATCGCTATACTGAAGAACAAGAACGCATGACCAACATCTAAGACACATGCATCGGAATGAGACAGTAAACAAGAAGGAGAAGTAACCATGACAACATGGACAAGTGACGAACTCAGCAGAATCGGAAATGCTGAAGAATTGGAAATCGCATCACGCCGCAGCAACGGTACGCTGCGAAAATCGCGCACGATTTGGGTCGTGCGCGTCGGGGATGATCTTTATGTTCGTTCGGTTAATGGGCGTACTTCCGATTGGTTCAGCGGCACTCAAGACCAGCATCAAGGGCATATTGAAGCAGGTGGTGTTAAGAAAGACGTTTCCTTTGTCGATGTAGACAGCGCCGCTGACCTTAGCAGTCAGATTGACGCCGCTTACCGCACCAAATACAAGCGCTATGCCGCAAACATCGTCAACAGCACCTTGAGTCCGAAAGCCCAGTCCGCGACTATCAAACTTGTTCCGCGCTAAGGCAGACCCGTCGTTCCTGATCACTCAATCAGCCACTTTGAGATGCCTCTTTGTTATCCCTGTGAGGCATCCACTATCCCACTGTTTTCTTGCTTAATATGAAAATGATTCCTGAGCGGTCTCATTAGCTTCTGAGGCTAACAACCGCTCGATTTTCTCTGCCGTTCCGGTATTGGCACGCGGTGTATGAATGAGCAAACGCAGATCATCGGACTCAACCGTTTGCAGCCACAGAATATCAAAATCCAGTTCGCCAGCCAGCGGATGGTGGAACAGCTTATGCCCTTCGGACATGTTGATCACATCATGCTGCGCCCACAATTCTCGAAATTCGGGACTCACTGCACTCAACTCGGCGATTTGTTCTGCCCACCAAGGGTCATTGATAAAGCGACCATATCCGATGCGAAATTGTGCCAGAAAGCGCCGCGCCATCTCGCGCCAGCCCTCATTGTAATGCTTAGCAGCCGGACGGGTGAATATGCGCCAGATCAAATTTCGGTCGCGCTCATTCAACTCACGCGCCTCATTTTCGTCGCCAATGAAAACCGCGACGTAAGCCGCGTTCCACGCCACCACATTGCTGCGCACATCAACCACGCACGCCGGAGAGGTCGTCAGTTGATCTATAAATTGTTGCAATATCGGGCTGACTGTCGGCGGTGAATAGATTTCGATTGGCGGAGGGGGTTGGCGCAGCGCCAACAAAAACAAATGATCGCGCTCGTTCGCATCTAAGTGCAAGACCCGCACCAGACTTTCCAACACCTGCATTGAGACGTTAATGTCCCGTCCCTGTTCCAGCCATGTGTACCACTCTGGACTGACTCCGGCGAGCATCGCCACCTCTTCGCGTCGTAAACCGGGAGTCCGTCGGCGTGTGCCTCGCGGTAAACCAACCTGTTCAGGGGATAAACGGGCGCGGCGGCTTCGCAAAAACTCGGCTAATTCGTGATGTCGATCCAACTCCAATTCATTGACTGCCACGCAACATGCTCCTTGACCTCAAACAGGGACTGTTAGTTCTAGGATAAACGCTTATCTCGCTAAACCATGTGCCTCATTATACAACTGTGCCTATCAGGCGTGTGGTTGTGCAATCGATGCCTCCCCTAAATTTAATGGAGAAATGGACTATGAAAGTTTTCGTCACCGGCGCGAGCGGATTTGTTGGCTCGGCTGTTGTCCCTGAATTGATCGCTGGCGGACATCAAGTCGTCGGCCTCGCCCGTTCGGATAAATCTGCTGCGGCAGTTACCGCACAAGGTGCAGCGGTGCTGCGCGGTTCACTTGATGATCTGGACGGCCTGCGTCAGGGCGCGGAACAGGCCGATGCCGTGATTCACTGCGCCTTTATTCACGACTTTTCGAATTTTGCGGCATCCGCTGAAGCAGATCGTCGCGCGATAGAAACAATGGGCGAAGCGCTTGCTGGATCAAATCGTCCCTTTATTGTGACCTCTGGCTCAGGCGGTTTGGCTCCCGGTCGCCTTGCGACGGAAGATATAATTGGCGAAGCGCCTGCGGCTGTGGCAGCGCGTGTTTCGGAACCCCTCGGACTATCATTTGCCGCGCGCGGTGTGCGGGTGTCGATTATGCGCCTGCCGACATCCGTTCATGGCAAAGGGGATCACGGTTTTGTTCCGTATCTCATCAACACTGCTCGACAGAAAGGTGTATCGGCTTACATTGGCGAGGGCGCGAATCGCTGGCCCGCCGTACACCGTGTTGATGCGGCCCGTTTGTACCGCTTGGCGCTGGAAAGCGCTCCCGCCGGTACACGTCTGCACCCCATCGGTGATGAAGGCGTACCTACCCGCGAAATCGCTGAGGTCATCGGTCGTCATCTGAATCTTCCGGTTGTTTCGATACCAGCCGACCAAGCCATGTCGCACTTTGGCTTTCTCGGAGGCATTTTCCAACTGGATATTCCGGTATCGGGTAAACTGACTGAGGAACGCTTTGATTGGCATCCCACCCAACCCGGCCTCATCGCTGATATGGAAAGTCACTACTTCAATAACTAACGCTGCTTAGACCGAATCAAAAACGGTGAGCAACTGCCCACCGCTTTTGGTTCTCTAAAGACTATCGACTACTAACTAGAGACTATTACTCGCCACCGGCAGTGATTTCGACCTCAGCCGCCTTCCAATCCTTGCCCATGACATCGGCCTTGTCGTCAGCCTTGGTGATCATATCCAGCGCAGCCTTTGACAAGTCGGTACGGTAAGCGCCTTCGCTCGGAGCTTCCTTGATGATCTTGTAGGTGGTCAGAATATCAACCGACGACTTCCAAGCCGCTTCGTCCAGTTGTCCGACACCATTTTCCGACGGCCAAACCAGCTTGTTGATTTCGTTCATCATCCATGTTTGATGACCCTTACCCAGTGTTGAACCGGATTCGAGAACATAATCAACACATTTATCAGCGTTATCGCGGCAGAACATCCAGCCTTTGAAAGAAGCAGCGAGGAACTTGGTCGCGGTTTCTTCGTTGTCCTTCAGCCAAGCGCCGTTGGCGAAGATCAGGTCTTCCAACAGGGGAGCGCCGTCAACGTTCAGGTCAATGACATTCAGATCATCCATGGTGTACAGCGGGAACTTGCCGTCTTCACCCTTGGCTTCCAAGACCTGAGCCAGTTCGTTGTAGGTCATGGCTGCGGCTGCATCGACTTCCTTGTTCAAGAAAGCGTTCATATCAAACGGTTGGTTGAAAATCGTCACATCATCTGGATTTTCAGGATCAATACCATTCTTGACCAAGGATGCCTTCACCGGCACTTCGTTACCGAAACCCCAGACACCAACGATCTTGCCCTTCATATCCTTGAAGCTGGTGATGCCGCTGTCTTTCCATGTCACTTCGCGCATACCGGAACGTTGGAAAACCTGAGCGATGTGAACCACATCACCGCCGTTTTCACGCGAAGAAAGCAAGCTGCCGATCCAGTCGGTGCCCATCTCTGCGCCACCGCTGGCAACCACCTGCTGCGGGCCAATATCCGGACCGCCGGGAAGCAGTGTCACATCCAAACCCATGTCTTTGTAATAACCTTCACCGAGCGCCGCATAATAACCGGCGAACTGGGCTTGCGTAACCCACTTCAACTGAAACTTGATGGGAGTCATGTCTTGTGCGGCTGCCGGTGCAACAGCCAACGCCATGACCACTGCCACGAGGGCGAATACTGGAACCAATTTACGAAGCATCGCATTTCTCCTTGAAAAATGACAGAACCCTATTTTATTCCTCGCGGAACGAGATGTGCCACGGCATCATAGCTCGTTCTACGGCAGAAACCACCAAATAGAAAAGGATACCCAGCAAAGCCGCGACGATAATCGCTGACCACGATTCGGGGTATCGGAACAACTGCGCATCTTCACGGATACGGTAGCCTAGCCCTTTGGTCGAGCCACCAAAATACTCACTGACAATCGCGCCGATCATGGCCAGCGTCGTTGCCACCTTCAGCGCCGAGAAGATGAACGGCAGCGCATTCGGGAAACGCAGCTTGCGGAAAATTTCCCACTCGGTCGCCGCGTAAGAGCGCATCAACTCCAGTGACCGGTGATCGACCGAGTTCAGCCCCCTAACCGTGCTGATCATCGCCGGGAAAAAAGTGAGTACCGCCACAATCGCCACTTTGGACTGCGGATTGAGTGCGCCGAACCATGTGTTGAAAATCGGCGCGAAGGCGATAATCGGTACCGAGTTGGCTGCAATCGCTAAAGGCATCAGTGCTTTACTAAAATTGGTAAAACGTGCCGAAAGCATCCCTGTGATGATGCCCAAACCACAGCCCCAGACAAATCCCCATACTGCGTTCTGAAAGGTGTTCCATCCAACCGTAATCAGTTGGTCATAAAGGGTAAACAACTCAGCAAGAATAACGCTCGGTTTAGGCAGCAAGAACTGCTGCACATTGAAAACGGTCAGCAGCACTTCCATCAATACCAGTACAACTACGGCCACCAATAATGGCGCGGCATTGCGCTTGATGGCTGCGATATAAACCGGAATGCGATTCCAAGGCGCGAGCAGCATAATCACCGCGACAAGCGCCAGATATTCCAGCAGACTGCTGATGTTCAACGCGGATTGTAAAGCGGCCATTGGCGAATCAGCGGTAATATCACCGTGATAAATGTCTTGTGATACGCCGACGACAGCCGCCAGCACATTGAACTTCAATAACACATCGAGCAGGATATAAACCACATAAATGGTCAGCAGGCCAACCGCCAACATGCGCCCGCGATCTTGCTTCAGCCATGACCAACGACCTGCCAGCGCATATACGCATACGCCCAGTGCGACGACCAGTACCGGTTGAAGTGTAGGATTGCGCCACGCCTGCCCGAACTGAAGCTGCATCAACAGTGGATTTTGCAGATGATAGGTGATGATAATCAGGCAGATAGTCGCCAGCGCTACAAAATCGCGTCCTAAGCGCTTCTCGCTGTGATCGTCCTTTACATCATCAAAGGCTGTCGCAGCCGGCTTCACGCCACCTGATTGTGTGATATTGAGAGTGTCCGCCATTAGGTTTCCACTCCAAAGCGTAACGCATTACGCACGCGTGTACTCAGGTGGAAGAAATCATCCATCTCACGGGTATCCGATGTGCGCGGCTGCGGCAGTGGAATATCAATAATCTCCGATAAGCGTCCCGGACGCGGCGACAGCACTGCCACTTTGGTCGAAAGATACACTGCCTCGGCAATGCTGTGAGTCACGAAGATGACGGTCATGCCGTCAATCGTTTTCCAGATTCGCAGCAGTTCGTTGTTCATGCGTTCGCGCGTCATTTCATCCAGCGCGCCGAAGGGTTCGTCCATCAGCAGGATTTGAGGCTCAAACGATAAAGCACGCGCAATGCTCACACGCTGCTGCATACCACCCGAAAGCTGCCACGGATATTTATCTTCGAACTCGCTCAACTCCACCAGCTTCAGCATTTCACGCGCACGGCGATCACGCTCCGGTTTAGGATAATTCATAATCTCCAGTGGAAGCTGCACATTTTTAAGGATGCTGCGCCACTCATATAGCGTCGCGTTTTGGAAGACCATGCCGTAATCACGGTCTTTGCGCGCCTGTTCCGCCGGTTTTCCGTTGACCGTCACCATTCCTGAAGTGGGCTGAATCAAATCAGCAATTACCCGCAGCAGGGTACTTTTACCGCAGCCTGATGGCCCGATGAGCGAGATGAACTCGCCTTTTTGAATTTCAAGGTTGATGTTATCCAGCGCCAGCACCGAACCCGAGTCCGACCCTTGAAAACGTTTGGTGAGGTTCTGAATGGAAATAATGGGAGTCACATTAAACCTTTATTTACCTGTAGGGGTGCACGGCTGTGCGCCCTTACCCGTTAATTCGTTTCTTTAACTTGCCAGCGCACGACGAAACGTTCCAGCAGCGCCATAGCCCCGAACAGCATAATTCCGATTAAGGCCGACGTAAAAATCGCTGCCCACAAACGCGGTGGCGACTGGTTATAAAACTGGGTGAAGTTCAACAGCGCGATACCCAAACCGTTTTGAATTCCGGATGGCAGTTCACCGATGATTGCACCCACAATACTGGCGGTTGCTGAAATTTTGAGCGCGGTAAAGATATGTGGAAGTGCATTCGGTAAACGCAGCTTCCATAAAATTTGCCACTTTGTTGCAGCATACGATTGCATCAGTTCCAATGAAGTCAGCGGCACGTCCGTCAAACCGCGCAGCGTGTAAATCGTCACCGGAAAAAAGGTTAGATAAGCCGCGATGATCGGTACAGCCAAACCACCTTGCCCGATATTGCGCATCCAGATCACGACCATCGGCGCAATCGCCAAAATCGGAATGGTCTGCGAAGCAATCACATAGGGTAAAACGCCGCGCTGCATCAGCGACGAATGGGCGAATACCACCGCCAACAAAAATCCGAGTATCCCACCCAGACCAAATCCAAACAGCGCCTCACCGAGTGTGAAAATGCTGTAGCTAATCAACGTCTGGTACAGCGGCGGCCCGTTACGCTGGGCAGGCAAGAAAAACGCTTCGATAATCGCTGGCAAATGCGGCAGTTTCGTGTCGTTGAATATTGAGAGATCAATGGTCGAGCCGCCGATGTCTAGCTTGTAGCCGTTACTCTTGCCGAAACTCTTCGCACCCTCCCACAGCAGCACCAATAAAATGACCAGTACCAGCATCGTCAAGATCGTTTTAATATTCGTGCGATCCGGCGGTGGATTGTCGGCACGGGCAGCGGGCAGAACAGGGGCAGTATCACGAACAGATTCAGCCATTCAATTAATCTTTAGTCTCTAATGAACAAGTCTTAGCCAACAGATTGTAAAACGATACAAGAAAAATTAGGTTTGTGAATGAACTAAGATTTTACAACTCACCCATAACCCAAACCAATTGGTAGATGTGCCTATCTTACGAATTGTTCTATTGGTTAGTTTGGTGATTTTACCGCTTCTAACGTACACGTCAAATTTGACTGTGGCGCACGGAAATGTGAAATGCGGCTAGGCAATGATTTCTATTTTCGCCCCTCTTAAAATGGCATTAACTTGACACCCTAGAACACCGGTGCTACTCTTATGATGAAGGTTTAGATTTGGTTAGTATGGTTTAGGGGGAGATTTGGCGCTTGAATTCAACAAATTAGTTGATCAGCTTCAAAAAATGGGGCACATGATCCACGAGATTGACTTCGATGTCAGTGATCGCCTCGATATTGCGCTCGAACGTTTTGAAGCCGCCACCGATCTCGATTTCATTCATGAGCGCATCGAAATGGTGCGCCGACCGGATGTCAGCGGGTATCGCGGCGCAGCCCCCCTTGATGCGCCCTTTCACGAACGCATCTGTGACATTTTCCCAGCACCGCCTTTGCCCCCTAGTGCCACAATCATCGCGGCGGATGGATCACAGATTTACCCCAATGAACAATGGCGAATGCCTTACTACCTGACGAACGTCGGGTTGTTTGTTTATCATCATGGTGACGAGCGCACGCCTGAACAGATCAATTTGCCGAAGCTGGTTTATCATCCTGATCATGTCCGCGACAAAACCAATCGTGTCTTGAGCAGCCGGACAATTGATGCTATGCGCACAGTCCGTGAAATCAGCGAGTTAGGCAACGTCGCGTGGAGTTTGCGCGATGAAGCCCGTCCGCTGCTGGCATTGTATGACAACCACCTGATGTTTTGGGTCAACACCGACGTGACCGGACATGTGGAACTGATGAAGAAATATTGGGGCGGGTTGGTGCATCTACACGATGCCGGCGCGTTGTTGGCCGGATACGTCGATAACCCGACGCGCAGTAAGATGGTCATCCGTTTGCTTCATCTATTGAATTTACCTGAAGAGGATATCAAAGGCGATGATCTCGGTTCGGGTGATATGGAAGGGTTGAAAGACCTCGACCTGTTTAATGTCCTGCTTGGGCCGGGAGATCGTTCTGCCTTGATGCTTCAGAATTCGCCGCGTAATCTTCTGTATAAAAAGCGCGGCGTGAATTATGAGATTGCCTGTTTCTACGTGAAGGTCAGCAGCGGCTATCAGGATGCGATTGCACGGGTGGACGTTCCCATGTGGGTAGCGCGTGATCGTCAAAAGGTGGACGAACTTCACGCCCTGATTGTTTCTCAGAGTGCCATGCAAGGGCGTAATCCTTATCCCTACGCGCTAACACGGGCGGATGAATTGGCGGTCGTAACAGGCAAGGACAAAGCCAAGCTCGAAGAGATGATCCGGTTGGAATGGCGCTTGAACAAGCCGGAATTAGATCCCTTGGTGATCTCAGCCAAGAACTTTGGCAAGCGCGTCGCACGGAGTCAGAAGCGGTTGCACGAATTGTGATCGAATTGAACTGCACAGAGAGCACAGAAAATAAAGTAACAAACCCTCGCCTTTAACCTTCTCCCCAAAATTGGGAGATTAGAGGTACAACATCGAAGCATAGATCGTGTGGAGGTATCGGTTCATATGATGACCGTAGAAGCACAATATATGGTGGGACGCGTGCTGAGAGCCAGCACACGCGGTTTCGCCTGCGGCACACAGAGCAACCGTGTGAACAGTAATCAGGATTTTGGCGCGTTCGTGAGTGCGCCGATAGCCAACGACGACTCGATTCAAGCTGTCGGACTGATTTATGCAGTCGAGATTAAGGACGATTTGCTGGTTAATGAGTTGGTGATGGCGGACTCGGTGAACAACAGCATCTTACGTGACCAGCGCGAGAACCGCATGGTTCCAATGGAAATCAGCGTCCTGAACATTGGCTACCGTTATATTTCGAACGGCGCGATTGTCCACAGTTTACCCCCGCGCCCACCCATGAGCCTGAGTCAGGTCGATTTGTGTACGCGCGATGTCATTCTTGAATTTACGCGGCGGCACGATTATCTGACGTTGATCCTCAACGCGGCGGAAGTGCCTTCGGATGATTTGCTAGCGGCAGCCATTCGTTACGCTTCATGGCAGTACGATGATGAAACCCAGCGTTACCAGTTTCTTGTGGGCTGCGGGCGGGCTATTGCACGGCAGCTTTCACATGATCTGAAGCGTTTAGAGCATGTCTTGGCATTGATACGGCCTGCATAGGTTTAACTGTTTGGCAAATTTGGCAGCACGACAAGCGTCGGCAATGGCAAGGAGCCATTTATTGCCATATTGATCAGCCATCCAAACGCAAACGGAAGGACTCTGACCACAGTAATGGTGAGAGGCAGGGTTCAACCACGCTGGTGGTTAGGCTCTGGTTGACCAGTAGCGCAATCTGCTGGTGATGTATGGCTTTGGCAGCAGCAAGAGCCGATGCCCGACCAGCAATTTCGCGTGTATAACTGGCAGCGGAAGGGCTGGATGAGTGCTGGTTGTGACCACTGATTTTGTTGTTCATAACCCCTCCAAATAGGTGCTTGCACTGTGTTTCAAATGACATGAATAGGATAGCACAAAATTTCGAAAAAGGCAAGCGTTTTCTATCCGAATCTTGCTCATTAATCGGCCTTTAAAACCGGATTTTTGAGGGAGAAATTTGCTGCTATATCAACTAGAACGTACGAGATGAGGTCTTTGTTCAAAACTTGGTCAAATTGTATCAAAAATGCGTCTGGAAATTGATCAGTCAAAGGTCGTATTTTGGATATCGTACTATAGGGAAATTGAGCCACCAAAAAAGGATCAAAGATGGCAGACAAGCAGCATTATCTATTCATGATTCATCCGGTGCGTGGGCAGGACTTTTTTAATGATATGCAGCCTCACGAAGAAGCTGCCATGAGTGCCCATTTTGAATATCTGAAGCAAGCGTTGGCAGAAGGTAAGCTGTTGTTAGCTGGCCCGATGCTCGATAAAACCTTCGGCATCGGATTGCTGCGGGTCGATTCGGAAGACGATGCGCGAGCATTTTTACAAAATGATCCCTCGGTGATTGCAAATGTGCAGCGACCAGAACTGCATCCGATGAAACTTTCACTGTGGGCGGGGAAAGAAAGTCAGTAGGCAGGGGTTTATTGACTATTGAGGATCAAGGCGTTCGAATTTGATAGGCGGATGCGAGTACAATTAGGCGATGCCTCAACCTCACCTTCAGGAGCAAAAAATGGATAATCCGCTGGAAGCGAAAGTGCCTGATGATCCGATTGAACAGGTGCATACGATGGCGCGTGATCTGGCTTACGGGGTTTCACGCGGGTTATGGGGAACCAACATCACCGTTGACCGGACATCAATCGATGAAACATGGATGAACTGGTCAAATGCGCAAAATGGAGCGGTCAATTTTGGTGAGTATATGGAGAAGAAATGGGCGGATCGTCCACCGTCTGCTTACCTGATGCTGTCCTTTGGCTACTTTATCGAGTTCGAGCAGAAAGACGGTTATCTGCTGACCGCCAAAGCCTTCGCCCTGTTGGAAAAACCGGTTAATCCACCGGCGGTCTTTATCTCCTACGCCCGCAAACAGAGCAGCGCACTCGCCTTGTTGATCGAAGCGCGGTTGAAGTTGGAAGATCGCAATTTGAGAGCCTTCATCGACAAAGATATTCCGCTGGGTGATGAATGGCGCGATGTGCTACAAGATCGGATTGAAGCCAGCCAGTATTTTATCCTGCTGTTGACAATGGAAACGCTGAAATCCAAAGCGGTACTGGAAGAAATCGAAATCGCACTGAAAATCCCGACCTGCAAAATCATCCCGATTTGTCATGGCGATTATAGTTTCAGTAAAGCCTACACCGGCAAAGCGGAAGATCGCGCTTTGAGCGTCGAAATCATTGACATCCTCGCCACAAAGAACGCGCTGACCGTCGAAACCGAAAGTGCTGCCAGTTACGAGGATAAGGTCAATCGCCTAATCGGGCGCTTGGGATACTCGACGATTTAATCCAGATTAACCGCCAAAATTATTATTGAGGAACAAGAATGAAAACCCGACGACCGATTCTGATGTGTGTCGTGCAATACGCCGAAGAACTGAAAGCCAGAACGCTCACAGTTTCCGATTTGATTGCCAAGCTCGACACGTTAGGCGTAGACGGCATCGAACTGCGGCGCGAGCTGTGGACGCATTATGAGCGTGAAGTGGCAGCCGTTCGCGAACAAATCGAAGCGGCGGATAATATGGTGACCTATGCCACCTTCAGCACCTTGTTCAGCATGGATGCCCATGCCCATCAACGGCTGCTGCATGATCTGGACACCGCCAAAGCCTTGGGATCGCCGCTGCTGCGCGTATTCCCCGGCGCGGCTCCGCTGGATGTTTCCGACGCGAAATGGGCGTGGGCGCATGAAGCCGTCGAATATGCCGCTTCACTTGGCCTCCATATCGCGCTGGAAAATTGGGGCAAGCTGCCCGGTGGACACCTCAACGAACTAACCTACATCCTCCACAACATCCCTTCAGAAACCCTCAAAGTGAATGTCGATGTTGGCAACTACGCCATGCACGGCGAGGATGTCTTGGAGGCGATCAAGGTCTTAGGTGATCGTGTGATTTACGCCCATCTCAAAGACAAACCCGTCATGAACGGCGAGGCGACCACCTACTTAGGCGGCGGCGCGTTCCCGATGGATGCGATTGTCGCAGCACTCGAAGCCCTCCCGCAGTCGATTACTTACTGCTTCGAGTTCGATGGTGACGGTGAGGCCGAGTCGCGCATTGCGAAGAGTCTGGCCTATTTGCGGGGATAAATCCCGCACTTTATAGTTAGTGCCGCCGTAGGCTAAAGCCCTACGGCTACACAAGGGACAAGTCTACTAATGTGACTATTAAAACATTTGCAATACGGGAAGATAAATAATAGATGCCATATTGGAAATGCTTTTACCATGCGATATGGTCAACCTATAAACGTAAGCCTGTCATCTCTAGTGACTTGGAAAAGGTCATTTTTGAGGCTATACAGGCTAAAACACGGATACTTAAAGGTGAAGTCTTTGCTATTAATGGGATTGAAGATCATATCCACATTGCCGTTTCATTTCCACCACATCTTGCAGGCGCGGAATGGGTACGCATCATGAAAGGGTTATCGGCTCATAATGTGAATGTCTCTTTTCCCAACCTCGAAAGTCGCTTTCGATGGCAACAAGGTTATGGTCTGTTGACGCTTGGAACAAAGGCACTACCATCTGTCGTGAAATATATTAAGCAGCAAAAAATACATCACGCCAACAAAACGACTAATGCTTATTTAGAACAAACCGACGATGACTAGAAAATAGCCGCTTTAGCAGGCTTGTCTGGTGGTTAGCATGACGGCTTTAGCCTCATGCGTTGCGTACGAGTGAGATATTATTAATGGCGGAAACTTACTGTAGTGAAATGATAACGGACTGTTACCTGTCGACTAAAGACTACTCACTATAGACTAAGGACTATAGACACATGCAATACCCAACCGAAAACCTAAACGACTGGTTCCCCAACGGTGCATCGCATGACGTGAACTCCCGCTTGGGCGTGGTCGTCGGCGGATCGCTGAGCAAGGGACTGGTCGTCAAATTGGATCGCGAACAGACGGTGGAAGAACTGGCGGTCGGACGCTATGTGGTGGTACACGGCGCGAACGATACTCGCTTCTTCTGCATGTTGAACGACATCAGCCTCAACAGCGCCAACCCCGGCATCCAGAATCACCCGCCAGAGTTTCAAGGCGATCCATTTTTGGAGGCGGTTTATGTCGGTACTGCGGTTTATGGAGTCATCAATGTCACCCCCATGTTGATGATCGAGGACGGCAATCCGCGTCCCGTAAAAACCATCCCCGGACATTTCACGCAGGTCTTTAACGCCACCGTCGAGGATGTTAATGCCGTCTTTGGTGCGGAGGATGACTCGCACTTCAATGTGGGTTCGCCACTGGAACTGGAAACCACCCAGATCAACCTCGACCTCAAGCGCTTGGTTGAGCGTTCGGTGGGAGTCTTCGGGAAGAGCGGTACGGGTAAGAGTTTCCTCACCCGTTTGTTGATTGCGGGTGTCATCAAGTGGGGCAAGTCGGTCAATCTAATCTTCGACATGCACAACGATTATGGTTGGGCAGCCACCGACGAACGTGGCACACAGGCCAAGGGGCTTAAACAGTTGTTCAACAGCCAAGTTGTCATCATCACATTGGATGGTGAAAGCACCCGTCGGCGCGGCGCGAAAACCGACTTTGAGGTCAAACTTGGTTATGACGAAATTGACCCTGAGGACATCGCCGCACTGCGTGGCAGCATGAACCTGACTGATGCCATGATCGACGCGGCTTACACCCTCAAAAAGCGCTGGAAAGAGGGCTGGATTAAGCGCCTCAACGAAGCCACCGAAATGGACTTCGACGACATCACCATGAACACCAACATCGCTGAAGGGACGCTGCTCGGCCTTCAGCGCCGTTTGCAGCGCTTTGAACGGTGGGGCTTCTTGGTGGATGAATCAACTGGCGACAGCGTGACCCAGATCATCAATTTGCTGATGAACGGCAAGAATGTGGTGCTGGAATTCGGGCGTTACGGCAACGAACTGGAAGCCTATATCTTGGTGGCGAATTACCTCACCCGCCGCATCCGTGATAAGTACGTGGATTTGGTCGAACGTTCGCTGGGCGACGACGCGCAAAAGCCGCCGCAGTTGTTGATTACCATCGAGGAAGCCCACAAATTCTTGCAGCCCGGTATTGCCGGACAAACCATCTTCGGCACAATTGCCCGCGAACTGCGAAAGTACAATGTCACGCTAGTGGTCGTCGATCAGCGTCCGAGCGGCATCGACGAAGAAGTCATGAGCCAGATCGGAACGCGCGTCACCGCCTTGCTCGATAACGAGCGTGACATCAACGCCGTGCTCAATGGCATCAATGGCGCTCAGGGCTTGCGTGAGGTCTTGGCGCGTCTGGATACTAAACAGCAGGCTATCATCATGGGTCATGCTGTACCCATGCCGGTCGTCATCAAAACCCGCAGCTACGACGAGGATTTCTACGCCGCTATCACTCGCGAAGGCGGTCTATCGGCTGCCTCCGCCAAGGAAAAACTCGGCAGCGGCGGTCGTGAGAAGCGAAGGTTGTAAAACAAGCTCGCCCGCCGTTATTTGAATGGTATTCGTAGGGGAGGGTCTGTGACCCTCCCGCTGGCAGGTAAAACCCTTCTATTAACTTCTAACAATTGATAAGTCATCGCAAGGAACACGCAATGCTGTGGCATGATATGATGAATTTATTCAACCTAGCCATAGATCATGATTAAAAATGAAACAGAAGCAAATTCTACTCTTCACCTTTCTCATGCTGATGTTATTAGCTGGTAACGCGGTTCATGCCCAAGAGGCAACCCCCGAACCCGGCACACCCCAAGAAAATGAATGTAATCCGGGCGGTGCGTTGTATCGTGAGGAAAACCAAGATGGCTGTCCAACCGAATGGTATTGGAAAGCAGGCTGGTATCTCGCGGCTGTGAATAATGGTCGCATTTCCCGCGATGATGTACCCGATGAATTTACGTCGGTGCTGCCGCCACCGGATACATCTGACGATTCGACTGATCCCGATAACATACCAGAGCCACCTATTGGTACCTGTTGGTTTCTCGCAAATATTTTCGGCTATCGATATATCGGGCCGATCAACACGCTTGGTAATCTTGATCTTTACGTCACAGGTGACTGCCCTGACGGCGATCACATAAACGGTCGAACCCTTGCGCTGATTCTTGCGCCCAGTGAAGCCGACGCACTCGACATATGTGCGACACTGGGTACGGTCGATTATGTGGAACCTTTCTCAAATCAGGTTTATTTAGCGCCCGAACACTCCTATCTTTGCTATGTTCTATGATTGACTGGCTGGCATAATTACTGATGCCGAACATCGCGCAGGTAAAATGCTTTTGGTGGAGAAATAACGACTATGCCTGACAGGTTAATTACAACCGGGAGATTGGGCGATTTACTCGAACGGGCAAATGCGTTTACGGAACCACCTCAAGCAACCTATTCGTTATATGTGCCAAAAGATCGAAAATGGTCACTCGATGAAAACGTGGAATGCGGATTGCTGCTCATTCTGAACGATGACCCTGACGATTTTATTCCTGATGAGGCCAAAGAACGCCCTTGGGTATTGGTTTCTTATCTGCAAATCATCCAAACGGTTGTTGATGTAGCGAATAAGGTTCACCCGAATCCAACGCAAAGTGATCTCGTAAAAGCGTTGGAATATTTTGTGGATAACGGTACTTTCCTTCAAGAATGAAGCAAATTTGACACTTCCGTGATTTCGGTGTGCTGCGCCAAGGACATACTCAGCAGTAGTAGACGCGAGAAGAGAAGACTATAAACCAATGACCCAATTACAACATCTCGACATCAAGATACCCAACCTCACCCAGCTTTATTTTGAAGAGAGCGCCGCCACTTGGGATGCACGGATGCCACCCAACTACGGCGCCATTTTGCTCGATTTCGCCCGACCTTTTGTTGCTGAATTTCAGGTCGCCAGTACCATCCTTGAGATCGGCACGGGCACAGGCGCGTTCATTCCGGTGCTGAAATCGCTCGCCCCAGACGCGCAGCTTTTCTCTGTCGATTTGGCTCACGCCATGCTTCACCACGCACAGCAGCGTATACCGAATGCACGATTGCTTCAGGCCGACGTTCACCAACTGCCATTCGAATCTGCTGCCATAGACCTCGTTGTCTGCCACAACAGCTTTCCCCATTTCAGAAAAAAGCAGCAGGCACTGGACGAAATCAAGCGTGTTCTTCGTCCCGACGGCAAACTCATGATCTTACACAACAACTCGCGTGAATTTGTCAACAGTATCCACACCCGCGCTGGAGAACCGCTGCATCATGATCTCCTGCCGACGGGCGAAGATATGCGCCACTTGCTCATCAGCGGTGGTTGGGCAGACGTTGAGGTTGAGGACGCGCCGCATCGGTATATAGCACGGGCGCAGGTGGGACAGGATAGCTAACCCTGTCCCTCGACAATGACCTGCTTACTGTTTCACAATTTCCATCGCACACAGGCTGGGGATGCCGCTCCTGCGCTGTAGAACCAAGTCGAGCGTGTTATCCGATACCGTTTGCGCCGATGTGGTGTAAAGCTGTGCTACATTGAGACCGTCGTTTTTCGGCTGGTAATTCGAATATTGATTGACACCTTCGACAAGGATATGGAACTTGCCTTGGTTGCTGGTTCGGGTTTCAGCAAAGTACAAATTGAGGACGTAATCCCCATTGGGCAGTCCTGCGAAGCTGACGTTCAGGTTTTTACCCGTCGAACCGCTGCGCGATTCCACCAGTGTCTGGCAAACTGCCGGATCAGTAATCCCCGACATACTGGTCGGTGTAACCGAGTAAATGTTTCCGCCGCTGGATGTTGCATTAGCCGCAATCCACGTATGACCATCTGAGTCATTGAAGTTGCTGTTTGAGCCGAATGTCAGGTAATAATGACCATCGCAGGCATCGCCTACACCATCGTTATCCCAATCTTCTTGACCGGCGTTCGCAGTCATCGGACAATTATCAACTTCGTCCTCAATCGTATCTGCGTCGCTATCATGAACCACATTTTGAACCGTAATGCTGACATCTTGCGAATCGGGGGCGCTCAAACCATCCCCGACACTAACACTCACCGTATATGTTCCAGAATCAGCATAATCTGGTGTGATGTCTAAACGGGCGGTTCCGTTCCCGTTATCGGTAAACGTCATGAAGCTGCCTGTCAGCCCCACAGCGGAATAGACAAGTGAATTATATTCAGGGTCAACGGCGTTAAAGTAGACCGCTAGTGTTTGCCCTTCGTTGACCATCTGTGATGGAACTTCGTCGAGGGTAGGTGATTGATTCGTACTTGGTGCGCCCGATCCTGTACCTGTACCCGTGCCGGTACCTGAACCCGTGCCAGTACCAGTTCCACTACCCGTACCGGAGCCTGTGCCGCTGCCGGTTCCTGAACCCGTACCTGTGCCAGAACCTGTGCCTGAACCTGTGCCTGAACCTGTGCCGGTTCCTGAACCCGTACCTGTGCCAGAACCTGAACCCGTGCCAGTACCAGTTCCACTACCCGTGCCTGAACCTGTGCCGCTGCCGGTTCCTGAACCCGTACCTGTGCCTGAACCTGTACCTGTACCACTGCCACCTGAGTCGCCCGGAGACATGGCAACTTCAACGCCGCAGGAGCTTTGGCTGTCTAAAGTACATGTGATATTTTCAAATACATTGGAGACTGTGTGGCCGACGGAAGTGAGGGCAATAATGACGACAACCGCGACCAATGAGAGGATAAGTGCGTACTCGATAAGACCCTGTCCAGCTTCCGAACCTCTGAAACGCTTGCGACGGCGTGGTCGCCGCCGGAGGACATCATAACACATATACATGGACTTTTACCCCTTATCACTATCGATAAACAACTGTCGATGAAAAACCAAAACTCAGCATTGGATTAATGTGAGACGTATTGAATATGCTCATCTTATCCTATTTTAATGGTTAAGCTGCCCGTTTTTGGGTTTAAATTCACAATTATTTGATTCTTAGGCGGACGCCGCGTAAATGCTCGCCATTGTTTCGAGCTAAAGTGAGGCTGCCCGTCATATAATACTGTTGACGCTTAAGGCTTACTTTTCTTGCGTGATAGTTGATTGCTCATTCTGGAAGGTCATAAAATGTCTCAACTCGATCCTCGTGTCGGCGACTACGCCGCTGCCATCGTGCGCGATGTTGAGCTGCTGCTAGCTGATGCAGCCAACCTGAATGATGAACAGCAGCAACATGCGGCCTACCTCAAACTGTTTGCAGCGAGATTGCTTTCGATTTACAACGAGCATGTATCAGATTATGCTGAACTGAACATTAACTCTCGTAGTTATGCATTTGACTTGCGTAGCCCACTTGCTGGTGTAGGTCGTGTTTGTGAATTGCTCTTGATGGTTGATAATTTAGGGTCTTTGAGTGAGTCACAATTGTACTTATTACAACAAATAAAAGAGGCGCAGGAGTTTATCTTTAATACATTTGTTGCTTGGGTGAATTTGGGATATGAAACAGGTTAACCAAGGGAAATTTCGTAGGGACGGCATACTTGCTGTCCGTAACCTAAGTACCATAACCTGCGGCACTTACGACAACCTTATTATCACCAACGTTTGAATTCCCAAATCCCGTCTACCGATTTCCAACCGTCTCCCAACTTGCTTAACAATCTCGCTCCCTCAAAATGGTTAACGCCCATACCTTGAAACAGTTACAAAATGTTCTTCCAAAATGTAACCAATTCCATCCTCAGATCGCATACACTATCTATAGGACGGTACGGGTTTTCCGTCGGCAAACCCTTTCATCCTACGCACCTTAACATCACCAAATGTTGCAAATGTGACAAAAACACCTGATTCACAACTGCAACATTTACAATATTTACAACATTTCCCACGCTGCCCATGTCAATGCCGCCGCCACTGCCGCCAACTCACGCTTTTCTGGTCTCCCGCCTTTGCATTCGCCGACGACCCAATGGGTGCTTTAGCGCCTGTTATTCACTCAGGCGGATGCTTGAGCATCCGAGTGCGAAGCTTCCCGTTGGACGACACAAAATTCACTGTGAAATTGAAGAAAATGAAGAATTTTCCGCACATTCTGCACTTCGCTCCCTCAAAGCCGCCGTAAAAGCCGTTCTGGTATTTGCGGAATTCGCAGTTTTTGAATCATGGTGCAACCATCGGCTACTCATCTACCTGTCCTAACGTCGCGTAATGCATCGCCTGTATCAGCGAGTTGTGAACAGGTTTTTGAACAGTTTGAACAGCTTGGCAGCCATCTACTCACGAAAAGGTGGCGCGTCTCATCAAACCACGCTGACCCGAAAGACCGGAAACTGCGCCGCGATCCTTTCAAATTCGCCCAGCGGCGCATTCTTATCGACCGGCACATGGGGCACAGCCCCCGGCGCGTGCTGCAAATAAGCTTTCAAAATGGGAGGTCGCTCTTGCGCAGGAATCATATTAAGGTTTACCGATTCACGTTTGCCATGCCGCAGCACTGCTTTGCCATTAGCGACCTGTACATTCTTAACCCACTGCACATCATCGCCCAACATCGACACCAGATACCGCTGATCGTCCAGTACCGTCATGACCAGCGGAAACGAAATAATCTTGCCCGATTTCCGTCCGACCACATCCAGTGTCACCAGATAATTCGGTGCGATACCAATGCCATGCGCCCACGCCCAAAAGCGGTTGAGTACTTTCGCCATCCAATTCGGGTGGTTTCCGTTATACATCCATCGTTTGATGTCGCCGAAGCTCATGCTGTGAGTCCTTTCTTACCCATATTACAAACTTATCGAATGCCGCATTGACAAAGCGGAATTTAGCTCTCGACCAGTACCTGTTGATAGGTGAACTTCAACTCTTTACGGAAATAGGAGTCGAGCCGTAAGTCGGTCACATCTACCAAACGGACAAGGAACGGGTCATTTAATCGTTTGAGGATAATGTGACATTGGTCAATCATGTCTTTGCATACCTCATAGCTTTTGCGAATGCGCATTCGGTCTGTACGCAGGAGTTTGGCTGTCTGTTCTGGATTGTCGGTCCTGAAAATCGGTTCACTGCCTAAAGTTAAGTATGAGAAATGACCAATCGCCAAATCATCTTCCAAATCCATCCAGTCATCAATGATCTGGATGACTGCGCCGAACAACAGGAATACTTCCCAATAATCGTCAATCTGGGCTGATCTACCTAGACGCTCTAACCCCAGCATAAAAGGGGTCACACTATGAGCGCCTTTTGTGCCACAGTCTTTGGGGTTATCGAATGTGTAGGGGCTAGCGATGTGGCGGGCGGCTTTTTCCTTGATCTCAGCTTGCAGGAATAGAGTACGCATCTTATGTAGTATTCCTAAATTGAACGCCGTAACACCAAAAACCCTAAGTATGGTGTTTTCATATTCGGCGATGAGAGCTTGTGCAGTCAAAATTTCGACAGGTGAAGGCATATCACTATCTACGTTCTCATCAAGGATGCCGTAACCCGCTACACCGTACACTGCTGCCCGTAACACATCTGAAAAATGATTAAGAAAATCGCTCAGTCCTTCTTCCGCCATCCAAATAGCGAGGAAGGCGAAAATCGGATAGGCATCTTTAAAATACTGGGTTCGGTTACTTTTCCATTGGGTTATATCCAACTTCAAGGGGGTGCCGAAGTCTTGAAGGATGTGATGGGCTTGCTCATCCAGTCCCCTGAAGGCCGTTAACAACCCCATATCAACGCGGAGATGACGTAGCATAGTCAACAAAGGCATTCCATCCGCTAGAAAGGGTGCCATAATCGCTTTCCAGAACGCTTCAGGATTGCGCCGATACACTTGAACTACAGCCGGGGCAAAGCGGTCAAAGGCATCATTTTGACTCATGAGGTTAAAGTCCTACTATCCATGTGCGGGACGTAAGGACGGAATGGGCTGCGTACGGACGTTCCGAAGCAGCACTACCGCGATTACCAGATTAACAGCCGTAATCCCAAGGAATGGGATCATAATGCCGAGGCTTTCTGGCACACCTGCCACTGACATGTTAATCGCCATCGCGCTCACAGCCAGACCAAGTGTAATGGCCTTCAGCACAAACACTGAAGCCAGCAGATACCCCCAAGCGCTGCGGCGAAGGAGCAAGATGCCCGCGATAACCGCTAAAGGAACGACCAAGCCCAAGTCCATCGCTTGGATAACCATCGTGGTCGTGTTTTGGAGGTCGGCAGTCTGGTTTTGGACAAGCGGCTGCGCGATTTTTCCCAGCCATGCCATCGAGAGAAAGGCCGCAATCACGAACAGCAGTCCGGCAATCCACCGTCGGGGCAAATCCTGCGAAAAATGCTGACTTAAGGTGGCAAGATCAAAGGACATCATACTCAGCACAAAGGCATAGAGGCTGAACGCGAACAGTGCAACATAGACCAGAAACAATGGATTAAACGAAGTCAGCATCGACATCGACAAATAGGTGTACAGGAAGAAACCAAATGTTCCGGTGAGCAGCAGTTGACCGCGCAGCGATCCACGAAAAGCCAACCATGCCGAAATGACCAGCAGCGGCAGCCCAACCAACAGGGTGACAATATCGTTGCCGCGTTCTTGGGCAGCGGAACTCACCGTGTCGTAGCTGTAAAGGCCATATCCGTTTATGCTGACCGTTTCTCCCCGATGGTTGGTGTAGGCAAAAGGTTCGCCGGGTGTTTGGTAAAACAAGCCCATAGCCGCCGCGAAAAAGGCCAAGATGACAATCGGCGGGATGAGCCATTTTAAGATGGATTGATACTTCATTTCTACTCCCTCACTTACTATCACATCTCTATATAGACGATCAGTTTGCCTCGAATCGGTCGGTTAAGTTGATCGGTGATAGAGCAATAATCAATATAGAACTATATGAAGTATCAGGTGGAAGTGTTATTAGGGCAGGTGATACTCATCCTGTTTTCCCTCAACTTTCGTCATGCAGCAAAAGTCCACCCGGTGATGAGACTTGCAAATCGCATATGTGACCTGACAAATGTCATGTGCAAGAGGTGATAAATGTTACTTCCGGAACAAAAATTGCATCTTTAAAATCACCTATGTGCCTGTATGGTGATTACAACCAAGGACTCTTCGGAATGGGCTTCATCGAAAAACACTTTCCACTTCCGCACATTCTGCGCGACGAGTTCAAAGGCTATCGGGTTAAAAATCTCCAGTCAGATATCATTGCTGGAATCACGGTGGCTGCGGTGGCGCTGCCTTTAGCTTTAGCCTTTGGCGTGGCCTCAGGGGCGACGGCGGCTGCCGGTTTAGTAACAGCCATTATTGCAGGGTTCGTAGTTGGACTGTTCAGCGGTCATGGCTACCAGATTTCAGGCCCGACCGGTACGATGACGGCTGTGTTGATTGTGGTTGCCAGCAAATACGGCCTCGAAGCTATTTGGGTCACTACGCTGCTAGCAGGGTTCATCATTCTCCTGTTGGCGATTTTGAATCTGGGTGACTTAGCCAACTTCATCCCTGCTTCAGTGATTGTCGGCTTTACCAGCGGTGTAGCCGCCATTATTTTTATCGGACAGCTTGATAACTTACTGGGTGTCAAAACACCTGCTGCACCTAACGCCCTCTTAAAATTACTCAATTACTTTAACGGCGGCTTTACACCCAATCTCAGCACTATCTTCTTGGGTGTGTTGGTCATATTGATCATGGTCTTCTGGCCTAAAAAACTGAACAGGCGTATTCCCGGTTCACTGATTGCGATGGTGGTTGTGACCGGATTATCTGTCGTCGGCCACATGAATGTCCCGACGATCAATACCATCCCACAAAACATTATTTTGGATCAGCATTTAACACTCAGCGCCTTTCCTTGGGATTATGTCGGTAGTTTAGTTGTGCCAGCCTTTTCGGTGGCGGCACTGGTGGTGATTGAAGCGCTCTTGAGCGGAGCGGCAGCGAACCGGATGCCGGAAGCCGAACGCAAGATGGTCAATAATCAGCATTTATACGCGTTGGCGTTCGGCAATTTGGTTATACCGTTTTTCGGTGGCGTACCTGTAACATCTGCTTTTGCGCGGACGAGTATGGGCTTGAGAAGTGGAGCGCAAACACGGGTAACCAGTTGGGTGCATTCGATCATTCTGTTGTTAGCTGTTCTCTTGGCTGCACCTCTCCTATCACAGATTCCATTGGCCGTATTGGCAGGTGTATTGGCCGTGACGACGTGGAACATGAACGCGTGGCGCGAGATTAAACATATCTTCGGCAGACGCTTCAAGACGGCTATGTTGAGTTTCATATTAACGCTGGTAGGAACCGTTGTCCTTGATCTGACACAAGCCATTATTTTAGGGGTACTGCTATCAGCGGTGGTGTTTATCTTTCGTATTAGTCAGATTACGATTGAACAACTGCCCGCGTCGGCAGAGAAAATGCTGGCGCGTGGCTATACAATGAAATCAGAAGCCAGCAAGATCATGGTAATTTACGTGGTTGGGCCGTTGTTTTTTGGAACTGCCGCCACCTTTGATGAAGAAGTCACCAACTTGAATGGTGTCCGTGATATTGTGCTAAGTATGCGTACCGTGCCATTAATCGATACCACCGGATTGCGAAGTATTGACCAACTGGTTACACGCTTGGAACGGCAGGGCGGAAAAGTGTACTTGAGCGGCCTAAATAAGCCTGTGTATGAGTATTTAGAACGCTCAAGACTGCTAGCGCGAATAGGCCAAGAATCTGTCCATTGGAGTTCGCTGGAAGCTATCATCGCAGCCGATCAGTATCGAGCAAGTCAGGTCGCAAATACGCCAGTTATTGCGCCCGAAATTAACAAGCCTTCATCCGCAACCGTATCAAACATGGCGCCGATAGGATGAAGTGAAATAGCTACAGGGTATGTCCAATGAGAGTTACCGTTTCAGGCGGCTGGAATCCGACGTTAATCTTTGTATCGACGGTCAAATTGTCATTCGCGAAACGGAGCGTAATCGTCTGGTAGAAAGGCGTTTCGTAAAACCGGACGCGCAGGGTAAACATATCTTGGTGTATCCAAGCTCCGCTGACGACAATCGGCGCAGCCTCCAGTTCCCATGGCTGGTTAAACATGGTTGTCTCGCCTTTGTGCCACGTCAAATAGCCACAGGTGATATGGTCTTCAACTGTTCCTTTTTTGATATTTATCGTCCAACTGTCATTGCCGCTAGGCTTCAACGCAATCGTTTCGAACCCTAGTTCATTCGCATCCAGTTTGTAGACACGTCCATAGACACTTTCGGATACGGCTGAAGCCGCTTGTCCCTGTACTGGATTGAATTTCAAGTCAGCTAGTTTCTTTACCAAACTGCTTTGATTTGAGGGACTATCGGGCAGCGATTCACTGCTCATCGCTGGCAGCAGAATATCCCAGACAAGGTCCAACGGGGCTTGCATATCACCAAGGCCGCTGGTGATCGCCAGCACGGCATCTTGTTCCGGCATGACGATGCAGTACTGACCGAACGCGCCATCACCGCGATAAGCATTATGACGGCAGCGCCAGAACTGGTAGCCATAACCTTGATTCCAATCATTTTCAGGATTATCGCCATTCGAAATGTGCGAACGAGTCGCCTCATCAATCCATGCTTCCGGCACGAGCTGCCTGCCGTTCCACTTGCCTTTTTGTAGATAAAGCTGCCCAAAGTTGGCAATATCCTCCGTCTTGATATTTAGCCCGAATCCACCCGTGTTGATTCCCTGAGGTGACACTTGCCATGTCGCGCCTTCGATGCCCAACGGCTCAAGTAGGCGCGGTTGCAGATAATCAATCAGCTTGGTTCCGGTAACTTTTTGAAGGATTGCCGACAGCATATAGGTTGCGCCGGTGTTGTATAAGAAGTGTGTTCCGGGCTTGTGGATAACTGGCACTTCAAAAAAGACTTTTGTCCATTTGCCGTCCGCACTTTGGCCCATCGGTGGTTGGGTATCCACGTCATGACCGGTAGACATCGACAGCAAATGCCGGATTTGCATCGCTGCCAGATGTTCATTTGGTTCGGCTGGTGCTTCATCTGGAAAGAAGGAGATGACCTTATCGTCCAGTGAGATAAGCCCTTCATTCACCGCTAATCCGATGGCTGTTGAGGTAAAACTTTTGCTCAGCGAAAACAGCATGTGTTTATAGTCGCGTCCATAAGGCGACCACCAACCCTCAGCCACAACCTTGCCATGCCGCACCAGCATGAAACTGTGAATCTCATGGATTTGGCTCTCGACCGCTTGGACAAATTGAAGGATAGCTGTTGACGCAATACCCTGACTTTCGGGCGTAGCTCGTACTAAAGCATTTTTAACGGATGTAAGCATCGTAATAACTCCGTATTTCTAAGAAGATAGAACGGAGTATAACGCCGTCATGCGAGAGAAGGGTATTCCATTACTCAAGCAATCAGTTCAACAGAACGGGCTGTCAATAACAGCGGTTTCGTCGACTCCAGCGAGACATTAATCCGACTTTCAATCATCAGCTCATCGCCAGCGAAATTGCATACAAGCGTATGGAAGAAGGGCGTTTCATAAAGCCGGAAAATCATCGTAAAAGTGTCATCATCTGTCCAAGCGCCGCTAACAGCGACAGGTGAATAGTCAAATAATAACGGTTGGTTGAATAAGGTTATCTCGCCCCGCTGCCATGAACTGTAACCACAGGTGATTGGTTCCTCGCCTGCCGCCGTTTTAAAGCGGACTTCGCAGCCTAAATCGCTAAAACTCAGGGTGATAGCTTCGAGCTTCAGTTCGTTGGCATCTACCGCATAAGTTCGCCCCGAAATTTGCGGGATAATCGGTGATGTGGGCTGTCCTTGAACCGGCATCAGGATTAGACCGGACAATTTTTTGAACAACGTATCGTAAGCTGCGGAATCATCAGGCAGTGCATCTGCTTGCATCGCCGGAAGCAGAATTTCCCAGACGAGGTTCAATGGCTGCTGCGATTCGAATAAATCGATGCCCGCCGTGATTGCCAGCACGGCATCCTGTTCCGGCATGACGATACACCATTGACCAAATACGCCGTCCCCTCGATAAGCATTATGACGGGAGCGCCAGAATTGATAACCATAGCCCTGTGACCAATCGACTTCAATGCCGACGTTCGAAATTTGTGACCCTGTCGCTTCCTGTACCCAATCTTTAGATAAAATTTGTCGGTCTTGCCAGCGACCTTTTTGGAGATAGAGTTGACCGAAACGGGCGACATCTTCGGTTTTGAGGCTCAATCCGATGCCACCGCCTGAAATGCCTTGTGGCGATTCTTTCCAAATGGCATTCGTGATACCCAACGGTTCAAACAGTCGGGACTTCAGATAATCAACCAGCTTCATGCCCGTGACTTTCTGGATGATCGCTGACAGCAGATAACTTGCTCCGTTGTTGTAGACAAAGTGACTTCCCGGCGGCGAGACAACCGGCACTTCAAAGAAACCTTTGATCCAATCCCCATCTGCTCGATCAATCATATTCAACCATGTATCATTATCCTGCCCTGTAGACATGGTTAGCAAATGGCTAACCTGCATTGCTGCCAGATGCTCATTGGGTTCGGCTGGCGCTTCGTCAGTGAAGAAGGAAATCACTTGGTCATCCAGCGTGAGAATACCTTCGCTCACAGCCAGACCGATAGCGGTAGAGGTAAAACTTTTGCTGAGCGAAAATAACAGGTGCGGATACTCACGCCCATAAGGTGACCACCAACCCTCAGCGACAACCTTACCATGCCGCAGCAGCATCAAACTGTGGAGTTCATGAATCTGGCTCTCTACCGCCTCAACAAATCGAAGAATAGACGCTGAAGAAATGCCCTGACTTTCAGGCGTGGCACGAGCTAAAGCTTTGTTGTCGGCTGTGAGCATTATCATAACTCCGCGTTCTATTATCGAACAATAAGGGGTCAAAAGGGTTCAATAAGTATAACACGGTCAAAGAGGGGAATGGTATGCCATTTGTCAAATGTAATGATCCTATTCCCACCAATCTTCTGGAGGATACTTGTTGGCGAGCATTTCTAACTTGTCGAAAGCTGCAACGATTGATTTAAAGCGCTCACCTGTTTCGTCTAATTCAAGTTTTGACTCTTCATACACTTCTTTCATTATTTGGATGTAAGAGTCTTTCCAAGCATGGATAACTTTTGCTTTCATACCCGGGGTAGTTTGATAAGCTTCACACAGGCAACCAAGAACATCAACGGCAACAACTGGATCATCAAGCCCTCCGAAAAAGCTATGTAATTCGGCTCGTTTTTCTGGCGAGAGCCAATATATGATGTCTTTGACTAATTGTTCAATTAACTCAAAAATAAATCGATCTAAAAATACATATTCAAGATTCTCGTCAGTTTTAGATCGACTGATCGAATCTTTTGAGGTTGGTGTGAGCAACGTCTGTAAATCAATTTCAAGCGGACTCAGTTTGACCCAACTTTCAACGACGATTTCGAGTTGTGAAAACATCCTTTCAACAATAGGACGCTTTTCAATTCGAAAACTGATTTGGTCAAATGGAGGATTGCCAGTGGATTTCCAATCAAAATCCCAGACCGCAAAGAACGTTTTTTGCCAACGTTTGACTGTTTCTAGGTTGTCGAAATAAAGAACATTTATTACGCCATGTTGGTGTAACAGCAGAACGACTTCAATTAATTTTATAACCCGTATAACCCACCAATGTTCCGCTGTGACACGCTCTGGTGAAAATTGGAAAGCAAATTCCCGTTCAATTCGATCAGAAATCAGGCTGAAATAATCAAGCGCCCCATCACTTTGATAGATGCCTTTTCCCCATCGTCCCATTATTTATGACCTCACAGCCTGTTCAAGCTGATGCAGCACTTCTAAAACCCGTAATTCATAGAGCGTACGGGCATAGAGCATTTCATTTCCGGTAAAGCTGGTTTTGCCACTCGGCGGCGTAGACATGTGGAAGCCATCCACATCCACACCGCGATTGGGATACAAAACCGTGCTTCCTCGCAGATCAATCAGCGGGAGATGCTGCTGGTTGGCAATCTGGACAATTAGAGCGTTCAAGTTATCCGCCGAACCGTCATTATGAAAGGTGTATCCGGTCGGGAAGGTCGTGAGAATGGGTACGATGCCGTGTTCGGTGAGCGTGGACAGAATTTTCGTGAAGTTGTCCCGATAGGTATTGGGTGAAAGGGCGTGATCCACATCTTGTACACCGAAATATAGCAGCGCGTAGCTCGGATGTTGTTCGCGAATGCCACAATCTAACGGTGTTTCATTCGGCAAGCAGCTCTTAGCCGTTGCCCACATCGGGTCAAGCAGCGAAATCGAACTAAATGATCGTCCTGCCGAGGCACTTGAGGCACAGAAAGAAGCTTTAAAAAGATCAATCGTCGGTTGCAAATCGGTGTATGTTCCGAGATCATCATTTCCCCAACCGAAATTGCACAGCGCTGAGTCTCCGGCGATATTGCTGTCTCCAATTTTCATAAAGCTATGAGGCGTGTTCCCCTGTGATTGTCCATCGGCATAAATTTCATGGACATGATTGAGAATCGCTTCATCAAATAAGGGAAGCGGACTTACAGAAACCGGCTCATGGTCATTCGAATTTGCTACGATAGGCAGGGTTATCAAATTTTCAGTGAGTGTCTGTTTCGAGACTGTATCCACCACGCGCAGCTTTAAAAATATAGTATCGCCATCCACAGGCGATAAGTGAATAGTTCGTTCATCTTGGCGCGGCAGCCATGATTGTAAATCGCTCATCGCTGCTCCAATGAACTCACCTGATGGCATCACCACTTGTTCAATGACGGGTTGCTGGTTGTAGTTTCGGTTCTCAACATGCCATAGAACAGGGATGTTCACATTGCCTTTTTTGAGCGCCTCTGCTGCCACACCACCGCGTACCGGAGCAATAAACTGGACGATTTGGGGTTTCGTTTCTGTATTGGTGTAGGTTAGTTCGAGTTTTCGCTCATCAATGATTTCCCCGCTGCCATTGAGAATCGTCAAGCGATAAAGAGGATGGGCAAAGCTGAGTGGATGTGAAACAACAATCCGATCCGATTTTTCTGGCGCAAAATGCTCTCCGATTAAGACCCATTGTTCACCAACCCAAGCCTCCATCCGCATGAAGTTCTCGCCCGATACATTGACAGCCTTCCACGACATGTTGACCGCTTCTATCCCTTCTTCAACAGTAGGATAATCAACGGCAAGATGGTCGGCTGTATAAAACTCGATGAATGGTTGCGTGCCGCGCAAAACACGAATACCGAACACGCCAAGCGCGGCTGTGATTAACAGGACGGCAATCCAACGTATTGAGCGCATATTCATATGCCAAGCGCCTTTGTTGTGGTGACTCAATCAATATTCGGTCAATACATATTATTGTATGCCATACGGCTGGCGAATAATAAATGGTTCAGCCACTTTATCCCCCACGTTTGCACTGCGACAGATCGAAATCACCCGTCATCCAACATTGCACCGCCATGATGCCGCGCAGGTTGCGGTCGAACTCGGCATCGCGTGAGCCTGCCAGTTCAACATCCGCCGAGAGGATTCCTTGTCCGTCTGCCCAATTGGATTCCGTTCCGCTAACGATGTAGGCATCAAAGGGCTTGCCGTAGGGATAACCGGAAGCCTCTCCTAAGATGGCCGCAAGCTGCGCCGAATCAACTTTATCATTACAAGTGCCTTCAAAGATGCCATTGGCAGCAGCATGATAAAACAGAGCAGCCGTCGGACGTGTTTGCTGCATATAGACCGAAAGCGCGGCACTTTCTGGTTCGGAGAAAGCCTCTGCACCGGGATTGACCTTTCGCTGCTGCCAATAGGCATCGGCTGACCAATCACAGCCCCAGTTGCGGTTCAAGTCGACAAAGTTACCGTTGAAGCGTCCGTCGGCTGTTCGCCCACGAACCAGACCATCGGGATTTAACACCGGAATGAGAATAATGGACATCTTCGGCAGCACATCGGCAGGTGTTCCTTCAAAGTGAGCAATCAATGCATTGATGAGCAGTACCGTATTCGACTCGAAGCCTGCATGTATTCCACCAACTAGCATCAGCACTTTGTCACCACTGCCAAAGCGCCATCCCAGAATATCGCGGCCTTCAACCGACTTCCCGATCACAAAGGTGTTGCCAGCCGGATAGCGAGTCAAAACGGGTGTGCCGCTGGGCGTAATGCTCGGATCAAGTGTGCTGGCAGGTGACGGACTGTTCAATAATGGTGGCGGGGCTAAGGTAGCCGAGATCGGCGGAAATGTAGGTGGAACAGATAAAGGCGGCTGTGTAGGTAAAGGGGAAAGTACAGCCGTAGGGATTAATTCAAGGACAGGGCGCGGTGTCAGGGTTGGACGCACTTCTTGAAGCGTAATCGGTGTTTGAATAGGTAAGTTGGGTGTTACGGATGGGACTGTAGTCTCTTGGCAACCACACATGAAGATGAGTATGATTAGAGTAACAATTAAGCGCGTCAATCTTTTATGCATTTTTATTGAGATTCGCGGAGGGGGATTATGGTGTCAAAAAAGGTCTGTGCCTTATTCATTAGTCTAACTTTCTTGCTGCTTGCAGCTTGCCAACCCCAAGAAGAAACAGTGGTGCTGCCGACTGTGGCTGTGCTGCCAAGCCTCACACCGAGTAATACCCCTACACCAAAGCCAACTGAAACCCTGACTCCAACTCCAACAGATACACCCACAGCTACACTTACACCCACATTCACGCCGTCTATGACACCGACCGTTACGTTATCTCCAACTTCGACCTTGGTGCCGCCGACCGCAACCTTTACGCTAACACCAACCAACACGGTGACCAATACACCTGTATCAACTAATACACCAACCGCTACCAATACGCCGGTTGCAACTGCCACATCCCTTGCCCCCCAAATTTTAGCATTCAATGCCAGCGCCACCAATGTAACAGCTAATGGTACGGTGACTTTGGTTTGGAGCACGCAGGCCGACTCGGCACGGATTGATGTGTTGAACGCGCAGAGCCAAGTCTCGCAAACCTTCAATGTTGTGCCTTCAGGTTCGCTGCCCGTGACCGTACCCAGTAACCTCGGCACATTGGTGATTTATCGTTTGACGGTTTTCCGGGGAACACAGCAAGATACGCGTTCGGTAGCCGTTACGGTACAGTGTGCCACTGCATGGTTCTTCGGCAACCAATATGCGCCGCCGAATTCTGGCTGTCCGAGCGGTCCACAAACGACTGGTAATGGAGGATTCCAAGCTTTTGAGCGGGGCTTCATGATTTATATTAACGACAACAACCGTAATACCATTTTCGGCGCTCAAAATCAGGATGCGCGGTTCATCACTTATAGCAATGGATGGGATAGCACCACGACCTACAGCTGCTTTGGTACGCCCCCAAATGGACTTGTTGCACCGCAACTTGTTTTTGCATGGGTGTACTGCAATACCAATGCCCCAATTGGCGCTTGGTCGAGTTCGGTAGGCTTTGGCACGACCAATGTCGACACGGGCAACCGAACCATTCAGTTTGAGGATACGGGCGCAGTTTACATCGACTCACCGCTGGGTGTATTCCGCTTTAGCAATTCTAGCGGCGGTACATGGGCGAAGATTAAATAATGTTCAGGACTGGTATGCAAAGGGGTGAGCCTTTTGCGTACCATCTGTGTATCAAGTCGCAGCTTACACTGCACAACAGGGAATAATTGTTTATGGCAATGGATACGACATTGATTGTTATGGCGGGGATGCCGGGGGGTGGTAAAACAACCTTAGCCCGTTTGGTCTCACGCCGGTTAGGTATTCCGGTTTTTGCTAAAGATCGGGTCCAGCGCGTGCTGCGCGATCATAATCTTGCTGATGCCAGCTCAGGAGATGGCTATTATATTATTCTGGATATGGCGGAAGAGCAGTTGGGTTTGGGCTTAAGCTGTATTCTGGATGCGACCTTCCCGCTTGACCATTTTCGTACCGTTGCCAGCGAAATCGCGCAGCGTCATAAAGCTAAGTTTTGCGCGGTGTACTGTTATTGCTCGGATGATGCGACATGGCGCGAACGGATGCGCGACCGTGTTCACTATGTTCCCGGTTGGAAACCCGTCGGTTGGGAAGATGTGACGCGAATGCGTGAATATTATCAGCCATGGAATGACAATGCGCTCTTTATGGACTCGATGCGAACGCCCGAAGAAAATTTCCCCATCGCGCTGGACTACATTCAGAAGGCAAATCGCCGCGAATATGTACCGCATCAACCCACCGAAGGAACAGAATGGTGGGACGGATAAAAGCCTAAAGAAAAAGAGACGCAGGCGCGTCTCTTTGAGTTTATGATGCTGATAGATTAACCAGCCAAAGCTTCCAACTCGGGCTTGTAGGCAGGGAGTTCAACCCAGAAGGTACAACCGTTGTTTTCTTCACTGTCCAAACCGACTTTCCCGTTATGCAACAGGACGAGTTCCTTGACAATTGATAATCCTAAGCCTGTGCTGCTTTCGCCATTGGTTGGACGTGGGCTGAGTTTCGAGAAAGGCTCGAACAAAGCACTCTGTTCATGAGTGGGAATGCCGGGGCCTTCATCAGTAACTGTTAACCGTACTCTGCCCGCTGTTTCCGTCGAAGCAATCGTCACAAAGCGGTCATTGGGGCTAAATTTGATCGCGTTGCTAACAAGGTTGCTCATAACTTGCATAAAGCGGTTGGGGTCTGCCATTACTTCGCCCTCGGTTTCGCCCATTAGGAGGGTGATGTTCTTGGTGTTGGCTGTTTCACTGTAACGTGAAATGACCTCCCAGATGAGGTCTTCCATGACCACTGGTTCAAGATTCAAATGGGTTTTTCCCTTTTCGAGCGCCGCTGTATCCAAAAAGTTTGTGATTAGGTCATTCATCGTATTTATCGCCATTTCAATTGTGGTAAGCGCTTCTTTATTCGCGGGGGTATCGCTGATTTCCGTCTGCAAGAAATAGTGCGCCAATCGAACATTATTAACTGGATTCTTTAAATCGTGAGTGACGATTTGCAGAAACCGATCTTTCTTCTCATAAGCTGTTTTGAGAAAGCTAATGACTTGTTGTTTTTCATCAATGCGCTGCTTAGCTTTCACTAAACGGCGAATTCGCGCTTTCAAAACATCTACTGGTAAAGGCATGACGACTACATCATTAACGCCCAAATCAAATGCTTGAACTTGTAACCCTGCTTCGCATGGTGAAGACATCATCAAAATCGGCAAATCGATCACGGCGGTATTTGCGCGAATGGACTTGAGCTGTTCTAAATCCCCATCTATGATCACAACATCATAATTAGCTAAATCACTATGATTGAGTTTTTCTTCTTCCCGCTTATTCGTAACCTTAAAATCGGGTTCCAGTAAACGCCGGACAACCTGACTGACTTCTGTGTTCTTGAACAGAAAAAACAGGTGAGGGAGTTCGGAAAGTGAAGCAGTTTCTTTTGGCATTTTGGTTGATATGCGCGGATTATGGGCGCAACTATCGCCTTTTCTCAATCTATAACTCGACTTGCAACGTTGTTATAAAGAAGATAATAGCATGAATATCAACTTTTGGTCAATTGTTTTATTTATTCTGTCTGAATTTTTAGTAAATGACAAGGGGACTATTGAGCTATGCAAGGTCAATAATGGATGGTTTTTCCCCTAAACACGGAGGGTATTGAATATGTTTGCCGTGACTAGGTGAATAATTAAGATTTAAGTGGTTAATAAGTTCATCTTAATTTTCTGCTGGATTTCGTTATTGACTCCTGCAGCACTGCGCAGGTAATTATCTACAGATCCATATTTACGATGAATATGGGCGAGCGCTGACTTAAGCGTGTCAGGGTGCGAGACGAATAATGGTTGGATATCTTCTGCGGTTACGCCCATCCATGCGATGGAGCTGATAGCCTGCTCCCCAAATTTGAGGAATTTATCGTAATACAAATTGCTCAACGAATAATCCGCAATAATGACATCTTCTGGCACACCAAGCAGTGCGAGGATGAGCATAGCTGCGACCCCAGTACGATCTTTGCCAGCGGTGCAGTGGATAAGAGTGGGCAGGTTGTCGGCATTCGCCAAGCGGCGCAGAATATCACCATAGAGATGGGCGTTGTTATCAATGATGACGCGGCTGTACATCTCCGGCATCATGGTGTTGAAGCGGCTGCGGTTGAACAACAGTGCCATGAACCGTTCGCGCCGGTTGTCGGCAGCCAGTAATGGAAGGTGAACATATGTCGGTCTGGGGTTTTGAGGGAGTTTATCAGGAGCGGCTGTTTGTTCTTCGTCACTTCTCAAATCACAGACCAGCTTGATGCCTAATTCTTGAAGTTTGGCTAAACCCGCTTCAGTAATCTCCCCCAACGCGCCAGAACGATAAACCAAGCCGGTACGGACGAGCTGACCATCTGCTGTATGGTAACCGCCCAAATCACGGAAATTAGCAACCCCTTCCACCTCGATGATACGTCCCGGTAAATCGTCGGGCAGACGGATGATGAGCGACTGTGGATCAACACGAGTGACTTGATTGCGCCGGTTGATGAGTGTGCCAATGCCTACTACTGTACCGATTGCACCGAGGGTTACACCGATCCATTTTTTCATAGAGAGTCTCCAATACGTTCTGCGGCCAATTTAACCCCGACGAAATTGCGGGCGACCGGGCCAACTTCGAGTTCCGCTAGGGAGCCGGATACGAACAAACCGGGTGACCAACAGAGGCGCTGATCAACAATCGGGAAACTGTCGGGAGCAGTGGGTAAAGCATGTTGACTAACTGCTGTATCAAGCCAGACGCCACCGGGACGGCTTGTCTCGAAGCCTGTTGCCAAGATGATGTGATCAGCCTTTAGGTTTTCACCACTGGCCAGTTCAAGTGTCATGGATTTAGATTGTTTGTTATCTGCGAGCCTTACGTGTATACCTTCATCTATACGGAGATTGAGCAGGCCATGTTGCACGGCTTGATCTAACTCGCGGGCGATATCATTCGGCATTGAACCCCGGTGACGGGCGGCACGAATCATTTCCCGGCGACGGGTGTAATCCGTTTCTTGATGATAATTATCAAGATATTGGTGCGTAATCCAACCGAGGTCAGCATCAAACTGATGTAGACGAGGTTCATGACGCATAAGCAAGGTGACCTCGCCGGGTGATTGTAGGCTGAGGGTGGTGGCGACCTGCGCAGCGGTGATGCCTCCACCGATGACTAACGTTTCACCATCGGGGACGGTACGGTTATATGTAGGGTCAAAGAGATGATGAATGTTTGCGCCGGATGTTTGTGCCTCGCGTGCCCATGAAGGCCAATAAGGGCGTTCAGTATTACCGAAGGCGAGGATAACGTTTTTGGCTTCAAGACTGCCCGAGTCAGTTTCGACACGCCAGCCATTAGTCAGGCGTTGTAATCCCTGAGCACGTCCGATTTCACGTACAGTATCAAGCTTGTAACGTTCGATGAGCAGTTGACTGTGAGCATTAAAGAGCGCAAGGGAAGGCCGACCATAAGGTTCGATGAAGTTAGCCAGCGGTTGACCGGCGCGGGTACGGGTAAAAGTGATGAGCGAAAAAGGATCGAAATGCAGGTTGTGGGCATGAGATGAACGTAGGTAGGACATGCCGGTGTTGGCAGTGAAGTGATGCCAGAGGGCGAGGGGCTGTGGGTAAGGGTCAAGCACCTGGATACGATCTGGCGAGATATTTCGGCGTCGGGTTAGGTAAAGGGACAAATAGGTGCCATGTATGCCACCACCGATAATCAACCAGTCAAGCATGAGAAAAATCCATCCACATCTTAAGGGCAAGCGTAATGATAACACAGCTTGTTGAGGGAGAAAGCAAGGCTGTAGCAGGAAATTTACTTTTCGGTTAAAATGAAGCGAAGATTAATAGTACGTAAACACATGCTGGAATAGTAGTATCGACCTGAGTTAGATAGGCGATAGATCGGCGTGCCGCACTCTCTCCTCCGCACTTTGGGGGATTATCGAAGGCGAGGTAACAATGAGCTTCGACGAAGAAAACCTATCCGGTCCAGATGTGATTAAGGTTTCGGCAAAATCACGTTCGACAGCAGTAGCAGGAGCCATCGCAGGCGTGATGCGCGAGCATCATTATGCGGAGGTGCAGGCTATCGGTGCAGGTGCAGTGAACCAAGCGGTGAAGGCGCTGGCAATCGCACGCGGTTATTTAGGACGCGATGAGATTGATATTGTGTTCACCCCTTATTTCACCGAGGTGTTGATCGACGGGCAAGAACGGACGGCAGTGCGCTTCTCGGTGGAGCCGCGTCCGGCAGGTTGGGAAAGCCGTGCACCCCGACAGAGCACACTTTCTCATCGCGCAGAAGATTAGCCGTGCTGAGAGCCGATTTACATCTTCATACGACAGCATCCGATGGTCAGCTTCGGCCAGAGGAATTGATTGAGCTTGCTCGTAAACACCACTTGAATACCATTGCTATAACCGATCATGATACGACTGATGGGCTTTTTGAAGCTCAGCAGTCGGCTAAAGGTTCGCCCGTAGTTGTAACGGGGATTGAACTGAGCGCGGAAGAAAACGAAGTCGATGTGCATATGCTGGGCTATTATGTTCAGCCGGACGATAAGGACTTCCAAGCGGCGCTGATCCGGTTTCGGAATGACCGTCTGAGCCGGGGGCAAGGGATGGTCGAAAAGCTGGCGGCACTGGGTAAACCGATCCGATGGGAGCGGGTGCTGGAACTGGCGGACGGTGGTTCGGTGGGACGACCACATGTGGCACGGGCGCTGGTCGAGGCGGGGCATGTGGAGTCGGTCAACGCGGCCTTTGATTTGTATCTGCATCATGGTGGGCCAGCTTATGTCTCGCGTAAGCGAATGTCGCCTGAAGAAGCGGTGGCGCTGATCCACGCGGCGGGTGGGGTGGCGGTGATGGCGCATCCGGGTTTGGTTCCTGATTATCTGGCAATCCTCGAACGGCTGATTCCGGCAGGCTTAGATGGCATTGAGTACAACCATCCGCGCAATCCGGCGACGGTGAAAGAGAATGTGCGCGGCTTGGCGATCAAGCATGGGTTAATCCTAACGGGCGGGTCGGATTTTCACCGTCCGAATGACCCGATTGGGGCGTATACCGCGCCTGTAGAAGCGCTGGCAGCCCTGCGCGAACGACGACGAATATAAATACAATTGCACCGCCAAATCATTTTTAACACAAAGACTCAAAGGCTCAGAGACACAGAGTAAGATGAGTTTTGTTTCGGTTTTCAGATACGATTCGCATTTACTGCAAAATTTGCATATTTTCCGCTGAAATGACTGGCGGGACACACGAGAAACGCCGCTGAATTGACATTTTGTGTCGGCGGTTGGGTCGGCTGAGGCCACTGAATTGCTGCATTTGCAGCGGATTGGTCGGCTGTATCCGCCGCTATGCAGTTGTTGTGCCATTGCAGCAGGTGTGAGGGAGCAATCCGCCGAAAATGCAAAGGCAAATGCAATACGGATTAACCACGAAGACACAAAGAACATCAAGAAAAGACAAATTCAAAATAAACCGCCAAGTCGCCAAGAAAATACAGAGTGATATGAACAGGGTAGCACATGTTGAGGGGGAAAGGGTTACATTTTGGAAGAACATTTTGTAACTGTTTCGAGGCGTTGGCGTTAACCATTTTGAGGGAGCGAGATTGTTAAGCGGGTTGGGAGACGGTTGGAGAACAGTAGACGGGGTTTGGAAATTCAAACGGAGGGCATCATACCTCATGCGAAATTTGGATGTTGAGGGGAGTTATAACGTTCGTGATTTAGGTGGCTATTCAACGGCTGACGGACACCACACCCGTTGGAAAGTATTTGTACGAGCGGGAAATTTGGATAAGGTGTCACCAGCAGGCTGCCAGTATATAAGCGACTATGGGATTAAGACGGTGATTGATTTGCGCGATGAGTGGGAGGTTGAAGATTTCCCGAATGTTTTCGCTCAGTCTGACCATGTGCGGTATATGAGCTTACCGCTGCTCGGCAATCAGTTGTCACAGGATGAGGTTTGGAAACTGGAAAACCAGAAGCTATTCCAATTAGAAGCCTTATACAGCCGTTACCTTGATCACTGCCAAGCACAGATTGGCTCGATTATGGCGGCTATCAGTGAAAGCACACCGGGAACCCTTTTTCATTGTTACGCGGGAAAAGACCGCACAGGCTTAATCGCTGCTCTGGTGTTGAGCGCTGTTGGCGTTTCAAGCGAGGATATCGCTGAGGATTATGCACAGACCAGCCAGCATATCAAGCACTTGGTCGCGCAATGGGAGGAATATGCGATCAAGAATGATTACGATATGCGGCTTCTAAAGCGGGATTCGAGCGCGATGCCTGAAACGATGGTGAATACACTTACCTATTTGACTGAGCACTATGGCGGTGTCAACGAGTATTTGGCGCGCTGTGGTGTTGGTGATGAGCAGATTGCGGAATTGAGAAGACGGTTTGTTGAAATCAATGAATAAATCGGGGAATTGATAAAATTGACATTTTGGTAGGCTGAGGATTCAAGTTTTTATAAATAGTTAGGCTTTTAATGAGTTTTAATCCAATGCTTGACCTCATCTCCAATGTTATGTGGAAATGGTACGCCATCTTCAACGCCAGTGTAAAGTAGACACATTTCCGGTCGTTTTACAAAAATAGTTTCATATTTATTAAGCCAAAACACTAAATGTTGTTGTAAATCTAAAAATCTAGGGATCTCCGTAAAAATTTGGGGATTTTTATCTAGGGTATTCAAAATCTGCTGATTACCTTTGTATAACGCACCTTCAGTAATTGCCCTGATTTGTTGAAATTGGAATGTTTCTAGATCGTTCAATTGGCTGTAATAGCGGAAAAAGAAATTTTCGTATTCAAGGTTTTCTTTTACCCCAAGCCGCTTTCGCAGTATTTCAACAAGCTCATTTCGTCTTCGAATTTGGGCTTTAAATGCAGTCCAAGTATTATCTAAATTCTCATTAATGATGCGCATAGCTTGAGCAGTTGTTTCTTGATTTCGCGGGGGTACGGCCATTTCGTGAATAAGCCGTAGATCCTCGTCAACTCTTCGACTTATTTCGTTTAGCCAGCGATTCTGTTCTGCCTCCGGTAAGGCTTCAAGTGGTTGATTGGGATCATTAAAGGATTGGTAAGACCCTAGCTCACTTCCGGTGTAATTACAGTATCCAACGACTAAAGGATATAGCCTAAGCCCTTTTTGCTTAACAGAATCCAGTAAAAATGGTAACTCTTCACGGAGAATAAATTCCGATGCCAAAAAATCTGGCCCAACAAGTAATATTGCAGCTACAGCTTCACTTAATGCTTTTATAATTTCTGGTCGCCATTCTTTACCGGTGATGATTCGAGAGTCGTCCCAAATCTCGACAACATTTTGCCGCCGTAAAGGAGCGAGATAAAGTTTGAGACGCTCTAACCAATTAACTGATTTGATGTCCTCATGCCCGTAGCTGATAAATAGTTTATTTCCTGCCATAGTCTTCCCTAAATAGGTATATCTAAGGACATTATTATTGTATCATAGAATTGGTGCTGGTGCTAGGCGTGTAAGGCTTGCTTCAGTGATAATCTGCTTTGGCTGATGTCGCGCCGAGGATTACGCATTCGGTGGCAGAATGGCAAGATCATATGGTTGAGAACGGACTTGATGTGCAGCTACTCGAACCTGAGCAGTGGGGTTTGGGGTATATTAGATGACAAGGTAGGTTGATTGAGTGGACATCCGGCGTAGTCTAAAACCTCAATGAGCCTAGGAGCATGTCAGAACATTCCAAAGTTCTCGGACGGCATGATGATGTTTAACAAATTGGAACGGAGAAAAAATCATACCCCTAACCCCAGCCCTTTTCCCGTAGTAACAGGGCAAGGGAGAAATACGGGAGCACACATAGGTGCTCCCCTACGGCGGGTACTCCGTATTAAAAAGTTAAATGTCATTATGCCGTCCCTACGAAAGACGTTCTAAAAATTGCAAAACGCCTCTATTTACATCAAATAATCTAGGGACTTGATATGTCGAGTCTGGTTCTCTTTCAATTTTTAGACGATCTCTTAAAACCGATTATTAGATTGAATCAGGTGAAGAAGGTTGATACTTCGAATTACAACACTACTGAGTGTAGGATTTTTCGTCATCATTGAATTGATCGCTCTGTTGAACGGTTCTATTCGACAGAATACGTTGGCATTTACCTCGGTCGATGACCGTCAGACGTACCATCAAAGCGAAATCTATGTTCTGGATTGGAAGCGGAACATCGCGGTCAATCTGACACGCGATAGTGCTGATGAATACAACGCCGATTGGTCAGCGGACGGTACGAAAATTGCTTTTGACAGTAATCGGGACGGTCATTATCAGATTTATGTCAAAGATTTGAACACTGGCACGACCAGCAAATTCATGTCCGGTGCAAATGATGATCGGTTTCCCAGTTGGTCGCCAAACAATCAATCGATTGCATATCTTTCACGGCCTGTGAAAGCGTCAGCCGGTTCACTTACGACGTGGCAAATCCATATTGTCAAAGTCGATGAGCACAGCAGCACTGTGATTCCTGTGAATTGGGATGAAACGGCTGAGGAGAAACCGATTTGGTCACCGACGAGCCGTTATTTGACGTTTCGTGGTTATGCTAATGGGCGATCTGCGATTTATAGTTTTGATACGGAAACGCAGGCTATTCGCAAAGTGTTAACCCCGGAAGCGCAGAACTGGTATCCGGTATGGTCGCCGGACGGTGAATATCTTTCATTTATGTCGCAACAGAGGAATGGAAACACAATCTACATCGCGAACGTGGAGTCCGGTGATACCCAGCCTTTATCCAGTTCAAACTATCCCGATGATACGATTTCAAGCTGGTCACCAAACGGCAGATATATCGCGGTCGTTTCCAACGGGACGAAGGTGATTGTAAGGGAGCAGGCGAGCGGAAAAGTTATTTTCATGTCACATCAATTTCCGAGCCGGTTGTATTCGGTGGCGTGGTTGCCGAACAATGAAGATATTCTGATTAATGTGGATTATGGAAAGAATAGTAGGGCTTCGGGCATTTATGCGTTGAACATCGTCACGGATGAGCTGCATAAGCTGTTTCAATACACGAACGGGATTAAGGTTATCAACGTCGCACCGCAATAAATTATTCCCCCTGTTTCACGATTCACGTGTGTGGATTATTCCGATACGGCGCTCGGCAGAAGCAGTTGAGGCTGATCATCTTTGGGGGGAAGCTGAAGCGTGCCGTTGACGTCGGTGATGAGCAAACTGCTCTGGTGCAGGTTGAGAATGAGGTACGCATCGTGGGGAACACTGAGGGTGAATTTGGCGCGGGACATGCTGCCGAGAAGCATCTTCCGTTTGGCGACGACATAAACCCCATCCGCATTTTGATCGGTAGCGATTCGCCAGCCAAAAGCGACCTGCAACTGCACGAATATATCGACTTTGGGTAAGTCCCAGCGGACGAGTTTAATTTCGGCTTGTTCGGCACGAAGATAGACACTTATGGCTGGCCCAACGGCAAAGGTATAGGTCTGGGACTGGCGGGTAAAGTCGGCAACAGTAGAAGCGGCGTTGACGACTTGCCAGAGGGTGTTGAGGTGTTTGGTCATGCCGTAAATCCCCTATTTATCAGTCACATTCCGATTTAAGAGCGCTGTCAATAAAGCCCGTAGTTGTGGTAGGCCATCTTTGCCTAACGTGGCGGCATATTCGGATTGTATCTCGGCAATGATGTTGTAGGCATCAGCCAAGAAGGTGGTATTTGTCTGAACCATTTTGATGATGACCGCGCGTTTATCCGATGGATCAGGTGAACGTTCGACGAAACCCTGCGTTTCCAATTCACGGATGAGATCACCCATCGACTGCTTGGTCATGCCGGCGCGTTCGGCTAAGGTCACGATGCGCGTGCCAGTCGGATCGATGTAGGACAAGATGGTGAGGTGGGTGGCGCTGAGCTGGGTGTAGCCGCGCGAATGAAGTTTTTCGGCACAGCGGGCTTGAAAGTCACGCAAGGCGAGCTGCAAAAGTCGACCAATGTTGTCGTCGTAACCTTCTGGTGCTTGGGAGGGTGAAGTCGTTTTTTCAGACATACCGTTCAACCTGTTGACAAAATAGACAGCTTACCTTATCATATTGGTCAGTCAGGCTGACTAATTTATGATCTTCGCTTAGTATACCGCAAAACGTATTTCGAACTCGAAAGGAATATCATGTCTCAAACTGCCCCTAAGCTGGTGGTCGGTATGACTGCGCCTGCATTCCAGACGCTTGATCTATTCGACCGGCCCATTAATCTAGCAGATTATAAAGGACGTTGGCTGCTGCTGTCGTTTTACCGGAACGCTGCCTGTGCGATTTGTAATTTGCGCGTGCATCAATTGATTGGCAAATATGCAGCATATCAGGAAAAGGGATTGGATATGCTGGCGGTGTTTGAATCACCTAAGGCAAATACGCTGCAATATGTCGGCAGGCAAGGCGCCCCCTTTCCGATTATCGGTGATGCTGAGGCACGGCTGTATGATTTATATGGTGTCGAAACCTCGGCAGAAAAGGTCAAGGCGACGATGGCGGACGCTGCTTTTGCGCAGCACGTGATCTCGGAAGCATCCGCAGCAGGATTTGAACTGACCGAGGAAGAAGGCAGTAATTTCTACCGGATGCCCGCTGATTTCTTGATTGATCCCGACGGGAACCTTCGTGAGGTGTTCTACAGCGACTTGGTCGGGAAACATATCGATCTGGAAACGGTTGAGCGTTATTTAAACGCTCAGATGATTACCACATAAGTTAAATCCTCTCTCGTGTGAACTTTCGGGCGGGAAAAATCCCGCCCCTACAAAAGATGTTTCATTTGTTTTGAAATGTCATCCAAAGATGTGATTTCCATCAATTGACGTTCGTAATCACTTGATATACTCTACAATGCTAGAACCTTCGCTTGAGCAGTGAGTCGAACTCCTGTCTTCGCTATCTCCATTCTGTTTTCTCCTGAATGAAGGTTTTAATACATCAATCCATTTGATGCCGTTAGACCGGTATAATAAGAAACAACAGGATAACTAACGCAAATTTATTTATCCTTAAGTATTTGTTATTATTTCCAGTAATTACTGTCTAAAACATGCGAAGTAAACGTTTTTTTCAACTTGCTAAAGATGATCTACGTCTAATTGAGGATGCCGTACACCACGCGCCACAACCTGAACTGCGACAGCGTGCATCGGCGATTCGGCTGCTGCATCTGGGTTACGCGGTTGAAGAAGTAGCCAAAATTGCGGATGTTACACCAACGATTGTTCGCCGCTGGCGGAGGGCATGGTGCAAAGGCGGATTGTTCGCACTCAGTGACTCCGTTTTTCTTCCGAACGACCCTGATACCTTTCTGACGCGGTTGACCGCCTTGCAAAAGGCCAGTCTTGAATTGACGAATGCCTCAACGTTTGAGGAACTATGCCGTCAAGCGATTGAAAAAGGTTTGTCGCAGTTGGGTTATGACCGCTTGGGGATCTTTTTCCTGACGGACAAACCCAATCATTTTATACCGTCTTTTGGTACGGGTGAGGATGGAAAACCTCGCGATGAACGGCAGGGGGAGCCAGTCGAATGGCATGATACCGACGACATCTATATGGCGTTGGAACGGCAGCAAGATTTGATCATCCGTTTTGAGTGTCCTTTATACAGTGATGACGGTGTTGTTGTCGGCCATGGCTGGAATGTGATGGCGGCACTGTGGGATGGCCAAAAAATAATAGGGTTTCTGGCAGCGGATAACTTGATCAATCATAAGCCGTTAACCGACGCAGATATTCAAATCTTACGGCTTTACGGACTCACGCTGGGCAGTTTATGCAGTGTCAAGAGTGCGTCGGAGGCGCTGCTTAAAGAACGTAATATGCTGCGGGCGGTCATGGACAGCACGCTTGACATGATTTATGTAAAAGATAGGCAGTCACGCGTGATTATGACCAACACTGTGTCAGTTCCGAATACCACACACGTGGCTACCGAACAGGATATGATCGGCCTGACGGATTTTGACTATCTGCCGCAGCATCTGGCACAGCGTTTTTACAATGAAGAGCAGCATTTGATGCGAACGGGTATACCGATTTTGAACCGCGAAGAACCGGGAGTCGACCGAGACGGGAACAATATCACCTATTTAACGACCAAAGTTCCGCTACGTGATTCTCAGGGTGAGATTGTGGGGCTGGTGGGTGTCAGCCGCGACATCAGTGAATTGAAGCACAGCGAAGAACAAAATCTGCGGTTGATGCTGGAAAACGAGCGGGTTGAGTTGATGCAGCAGTTGGTCAGTAACATTTCGCATGACCTTAAAACCCCGCTTTCGGTTATTAAAACCAGTCTTTATCTGTTAGAGCGGTTGGAGGACCCCAAACGTCAAAAAGATAAGCTGCAAACCATTAAAGAACAGGCTGAACGTCTGGAGAAGCTGATTCAGGACATATTGACGGTATCGCGGTTGGATCAATTTGATAAACAAGTGCGTGATCCTGTTGATATAGCTGCTATTGTTCGCAGCGTAGCGAAAAACCTGCAAGCGCGGGCTGATGCCAAAAATCAGGTGATTAAATTAGAACTGGCTGATTCCATATCCATTATAAGGGGCAATGCTGAAGACTTATGGCGGATGGTAGCAAATTTAGTCGAGAACGCCATTAACTACACGCCGGAGAAGGGGCTGATCTCGATTGAAACGCGGTATCAAGCGACCAGCATGGTGATGCTGGTGCGGGATACGGGCATCGGGATCGATAAAGACCAGCTTCCGTTGATTTTTGAGCGTTTTTATCGGGCGGACTCGGCCCGTTCCATGCAAAACGGCGGGACGGGTTTAGGGCTATCTATCGTTAAATTAATCGCTGAACAGCACGGCGGGAATGTCAAAGTTGAAAGCACGGTCGGCGAAGGAACGTGCTTTCAAGTGTGGATACCGTGCGAATCGGACTAGACTTCGTGACCGACGACAGCGGCGATTTGGCGGTTACGGATACCCTCCGGCAAACTCCGAAAGAGATTATCACGCAGCCAACAGACAAGTGGATTGGACAACTGCCCAACCTGACCGATGCGGCGGGATTGGGTGACGATGCCGTTGGCACGTTCAATACGCTTGGCCTGATAGAGTTCGAGGGCTGATTCGATGTTCTTTGTAGCCTGTACAGCGCTGCCCAAGACAACCGCATCCTCCATTGCCTGACAAGCACCCTGACCCAAATTAGGGGTCATGGCGTGGGCAGCATCACCGAGCAATGCGACATGTCCATCTGTCCAATGGGTGAGCGGCTCAATGTCGTAGATGTCGTTATGGAGAATGACTGACTCATCGGTGGCATTGATTAAATCGGTTATTGGATGATGCCAGTTTCCAAAGTGTTTGAGCAAATAGGCTTTGTGACCTTCAGCGGGTTTAGTCTTATTTTCCGGCGCATTCAAGACAGCAAACCAGTAGACACGTCCTTTACTCACAGGCGCGAGGCCGAAACGCGCACCCTGTCCCCAACTTTCACCCCAATAAGTGGCATCAGCCGGATAATCAAAATTGGCGATGGCACGCCACGCGGTATAACCGGCATAACGCGGCGGCGTTGTGCTGCCTAGCATTTGATTACGGACGACGGATTTGATGCCATCCGAACCGATGAGCAGGTCTGCCGTATCGCGCTGACCGTTTTCAAAGACTGCTGTAACCTGCTTTCCGTCCTGCTGGTAGTGCTTGAGGCGGGCAGCAATGTGCATCGGGATGCCGTCTGCGGCATCGGTCAACATGGCGAGGAGTTCGGCACGGTGGGCGATGATCACCGGCGCGCCAAATTCGCGTTCGATGAAATCGGTCGAAGCGGCGGTGATGATGCTGCCGCGCCAATCGTGAATGCCGCCGTCAGCTTGCGGGACGCTGATCTGACGGAGGGCCGGGCCGAGGCCGAGTTTTTCGAGTGCTTTGGTAGCGTTTGGCCAGAGTGATAATCCCGCGCCTACTTCTTTGATGGCTGAGGCTTGTTCGTAAATGACGACTTCTAATCCGGCGTTACGGAGGGCGATGGCAGCGCTGAGGCCGCCGATGCCTGCGCCGATAATGATGGCTTTCATGGTTTAACAATTTCCTTACGTGCGGTCAGGATAAGATACAAAAGCTGTGCGACATTCCACGCGTCATCATCACCGCGATGGTGGCGGCCATCCATCGGCAGCCCCATACTTTCGATGGCCTGCGCCATGCTGACATCGTGACGCAGCCCTTGAATAAGCGTAAACAAGGTCTTGATGTTCAGATGGGACGGACTGAACGGATATTTGATGCCGCGTTCGGCACACTGTTTTTCGAACTGCTGACGATCATAATCCCCGTAACTGGCCCAAACGCGCTGCCGGGTTTTGAACTCTTTTTCCAGAATGGCGCAAGCATCGGCGAAGGGCATCCCTTTATCCACGTCCTCCTGCGTGAGCGAGGTTAGCTCGGTGCAAAAGGGGCTGACGGTCGAGCGCTCCGGCTTGACGATGAGGCTGCGCTTTTCAAGGCGTTCCCCATTCGACGGCTTGAGCCGACAGATGCCGATTTCGATGATTTCGTTTTCTTGGCCTTCAGGGATTTTGCGCTCCCAACAGGTGCATTCAATATCAATGACAATAATTTGGTCGTAGTGACGGGTCAAAGTTGTCTCGGTCGTTCAGGTGATTAGCTAATCCTTATAAGAGGATTGTAACAGAGGTTTGAGAAATTATTAAACGCTTTTAGTCGGATTCAGTCGTCAGTCTTTAGTCGCTAGTTGTTAGTCCAATACAAAGAATATGACTGCTTTACACTGATTCAAAAACTGCCCTAAAGGACTCCCTTTGGTCGCAAAAACCCCAGTTACAATCGATGGGTTCGTGGGCGGATTTGAGGAAGCAAGCTGCCGAAGATTCACAAATTTCTTCACATTCTTCAATTTCGCAGTGAATTTTGTGTCGGCGTTGGCGGCGATGTCGTCGGATGCTCAAGCATCTGCCTGAGTAAAAAACATCCAATACGAAAATACATCGTAGGGTCGGAGGGATTTAAAGATGGGATTTGCTACAATCCGATTTCGATAATGATACAACTTTTTGGTAATAGTCTGGTCTTTCAAGTTGTCGTTTAATGAGGTTAAGTTGGTAGAGAGACTATCAACCATTTTCAGGAGGATACGATGAATCAATACATTCCCAGCACGAGCAAATGGGTTGCTGATCAGGTCGAGCGTTATGAAGGCAGCGGCGGTACTGAAGCATTAACGCTGCGCGATACGGGACTGCCTGTCATTATTGTCACCAATCGCGGTTGGAAGACCGGCGCCATTCGTAAGACTCCGTTGATGCGCGTTGTGGATGGAAAAAATTACATTTTGGTGGCATCACAAGGCGGTGCACCAGAACATCCGGCGTGGTATCACAATCTCAAGGCCGATCCTCTTGTTGATATTCAGGATAAGACAGCGTTCTTCCATATGCGTGTACGTGAAGTGGTGGATGAAGCCGAACGACAACGCCTTTGGGAAATCGCTGTGAAGGCTTATCCTCCCTATGCGGAATATCAGAAGAAGACCAGTCGTATCATACCGGTTTTCGCAGCCGAACCGGTTGAATAGATGCGGTGGTATGCCGCTGCGAAAAAAGAAACCGGAAGATCGGTAGGGTTTGCTAGCGGCATCTACGACTGTACAAGGTAAGACTGAAATTGGAGACAGCACGCCGCGTCTCTACGAAATGTGCTTTTGAAGGTTTTCGGTAAAAACCGGACAAGACATTAGGGCGTGAATTGTTTCCAATGACCTTCGGAGATGACTTCGACCGTACCGTCAACAACTTTGATGGCGGTTTCATCGTCAATGGCATAGGCTGGAACCGTCATAGTGGCGGCCCATTTTTCAGCGTTCGCCATCGTATTATACGGTAATTGGGGATGATCGAGGTGCGGATAGATTGCAAAATCGACTATTCCGAGCGTTTTGTCACTGTCGCTATTAATGGGTGGTTTCCAGCCGACAAAGAATTCTCCGATGTTAGGGGCCATAATCATGCTGCCCGCGCTTAGCCCCACCCAGACTTTATCGTTCAGTGAGGGTAAAAGTTCTGCCAGTCCGGACTGCTGCATCCAGTAGGACAGATACAGAGGATCGCCGCCATTCACCAAGAAGACATCCGTTTCGTGAATCCATGACACCCAACGTTCTTTCTCGATGCTGGGCAGCGCGGTCAACTCCAGTACGCCCACTGACTTCCAACCCAGCTCGGTCATGGGGCACTGTGGTTCTTGCCCACTGATAAACCGCCATGCCATGAACGGTTTGACCTGTGAATGCCCGTATCCCGCAGTGGGAATTGCGAGGGCGCTGCACTCAGCAATCGGTTTGCCTAAGAGGTCGAGCAGTGCCTTGTTGATGCTCGGGTTCTTGATGCCAGCGGACGTGAGCAGTAATTTCATGAGGGTTTCCTTCGTGAGTCCCATCAAAGTTGAAACAGAATGGGTTGATTAAGTGTGAGATAGTATAGCACATTTATTCTGAAAATACTTTGGTGGTGGTCATTGGTAGGACAGCATTAAGTGGTGGAGGCTATACATACCCCACCCCAAACTCCCATAGAACAGGGAAGGGCTTTAAAGACCGGAAAAGGCACGCCTTTTCCCTACAAAAGGGTGCTTGAGCAAAGGTTGCAATCTCTCCACCATTTACACAGGTTGTTAAACCAAGCCGAATTGAAGGGCGGGGTTGTTTTCACGTTCGACTTCATCCAGATTGCAGACGGCGAGATACCCATGTTCATAGAGGTATTCGACATGCGCGCCGACTTCTTCTAAGGCCAGCAGCACATCGTAACCGTGAATGTCGGGATACATGCGCTTGGAAATATCGCTGATGGTGATGGGTTTTTCGGCGGCTTTGATGGCATTGATGACACGGTCAAGTTTGCGCTGGTGGCTGGCGCGAATGCCGTTGATGCGTTCGTAGACATTGGTTATGGGTTCTTCATGTCCGCCGAGAGATAGACAAATGCCATCCAAGCGGGCGACTTTTTGCAGGGATTCGAGGTAATGTCCAAGTCCGGTGTAACGGGTGATGCTTTCCGGAGATTGATGGGGCGTGGTTCGCGCAAGGATATGATCGGCAGCCAGCAGCACATCCCCGATGCGGATGCAGACCTGACCGGGACAGTGTCCGGGTGTGTGAATGAAGGTCATGCCGTCGATGGCTGTTTCTTCAGTGAGGTTGATGCTGACTTGGACCGAATTGACGTGCTTCTTGGAATAGCCATACATCTCGATGACTTTGGGCAGTAATGAGTCGCTGACTCCGGCGCGTTCGAGATAAACGCGTAAATCTTTGGTGGCGACAATCACCCGTTCCTCGTAGTTGGTGAGGACGCGCCGGTCAATTTCGTGGACACCGACTTCCGCGCCGGTTTGCTCGACCATGAAGGCTACGCCGCCGAAGTGGTCAATGTATCCGTGAGAAATGAGGATGCGCTTGATGTCCTTCTCGGTAATGGGTTCGTTGAAGTCGGATTTGAGCGACCTGATTCCGGCGAGGATTTGTTCATTGCTGTTACCGTAACCTGATCCGGTATCAACCAGCGTGGGTACGCCTGCACCGAGCAGGACATAGGCGTAAACGATGAAGTTGGGGAAGGCTTCTGCCGGAATGCGATAGATGCGAACGCCGGTATTCGACTCGAAACGCTGAATAGGAGGCAATCGCATAAATTACAACCTCTCAAATGCTAGGGAAATTAAACCACATTAGGTCTCTATTCGCTAGATTGAAGGTTTGGCAAGTTCTAGCTAAAGAATTGTCTCTTGATTAATTTATATTATGAGATGCTTCTTAATGATTTTGATTCATAGCCAAAGTTTCCAACTGCCGTCTATTTGCTTTCTAAGATAAAAGCTAAGATTTCCGTTTTGGGAGGTTCCATTCGTTGAGTTATAAAGCGTTATTGACACATCCACATATGCTTCAAAATGATTAAATGATCTTATTGTAAGCTGATTCACTGTACTGTAGACTGTTAAATATGGGTTGGTAAAGACTTTTGCGTAGTCACTGGCCTGTTGATAATTGGGAGAATTACTGTCATATAAGGCCATCATTGCGTAATAATCCTTATAATTGACAGCATTATAAAAACTATATATTGTTTGACTTATGGCTGGTCTCTCATCCACAGTAGGGGCTAAATGGATAGTCGGTGGTATAGGTGATGGATTTGTTGAATTTGTAAATGTAGGCTCAATTCTAGGAGCAGAAGTAGGTATAGGCATAGCCGTTGCCTGCCCAAATTGTTGTGTCAGTTGGGCAATTTGGGTTGGTAGAAGCAATTCACGCCGTACCTGAAGATAGAGTAATGTCGCGCCAAGTATCAATAATGATAAGACACCAAGAAGAACTATTATCTGCCAAAAACTAATTCGTGAACGGGCTTGTCGTGGCCTGCCAAGATAGAGACTCAATTCCATTATGAGTCTATTCATATCACTATCAAAATCCGGATCATGTCGCACTGAAAGGGAGTTTCTGTGATGGAGCTTTTTAAGGATTTCTGGTAAATCCTGACTATCAGGAATTTGTGTTTTTCCATCGGGTACTAAGATCGGAATTACAGGAATGTCAGATCGAGATAAGGCAGTTTCAACTTCTACTCGTACTAAGTCATCCGGATTATTTAATCGGCGCAACCCGCTATCGTCACTAACGGTTGCCCATTGTGGACCAATAATTACAAGCATGACTTTGCAACCCTTGAGTTGCGACTGAATATACTGACGGAAGTCGAGACCTGCTGGAATACTACCAATATCTTTGAATACTTTATTACGACCAAATGCCACCACCAACCGTTCGTATATCCGCTCGGTCATTGTTTGAGTATCTGCCCGACGATATGAAATGAATACCCGCGGTGCCATAAATCACTTGTCCTAATGCAAACTATGCTTTTTGAACTTGGGAATGGATGGCAGTTATTGAAGGAGGTGTAATGTCATCAAACGAAATGTATCAAAGGCCATGCCATATTAATGTAAGACTCGAAATTATAACGGATTATATCAATTTTAAGATAATAATAGCAAATATGATTTGTCTGATGTAAATATTTTAAATCCTAGATAATCAACAGGATTTATACTCTATACAATGTATAGAAATTATTTTCTCATATTGATAACTCTTATAATAGATGGTTATTAATGTATATATGTGAGTAAAATTAAAGACGAATCCAATTATTATGGTAATTTAGATGTGCTTGAATACTTTATTTAATTATTTCGTCTAATCCGCAGGGACGAGGGGCGATTCGGTTTTCGCCCACCGTCCTAGTTCGATTGTGCCACTGAAGATTAAGCCGCCAAGTCGCCAAGAACGCAAAGAGAATGCCAAGATGTTTGCTCGACTATCGCCGTCTTTATCGCACATTGTAAGGCTGCAAATTATGCGATGTGGAAATGTACCAAAATCGGTAAAATCGCTGGCGGTGGATAGTTGGGGAAGAAACAGTAAGGCGTTTTTTGATATGAGCGACCCATCTAATGGATACGAAGGTGTGGCTGCCGAGTTTCTTGCGGGGCGAGGACGTGCGCCCTCGACTGCTGTTGGCACGGGAGCGGTGCGCGATTGGGCGCGGATGTTAGCGTCAGGAGCCAGTGTGATGGATCTTGGCTGCGGCACGGGTCTGCCCATTACCAACGTTTTGGTGAGCGAGGGGCTGCATGTTTATGGCGTTGATGCAGCACCCTCTTTGGTGGAGGCCTTTCGGCGTAACCTGCCTGAAGTACCCGTCGCGTGTGAATCGGTTCTAGACTCGGCATTTTTTAACCGGACGTTCGACGCTGTCCTCGCGTGGGGTTTGATGTTCCTGCTTCTCCCTGAAGATCAACGGCTTCTGATTCAAAAAGTTGCCGATGTTCTCGTGCCGGGTGGTCGCTTTCTGTTCACGTCATCGACTGGCACGGAGCCTCTGGTCTGGAATGACGCCATGACCGGATTGGAATCGCGGTCACTTGGCGCAGCAGAATATCGATACCTACTTGCTAAAGGTGGCCTGTCCGTTACACGCGAGTTTGAGGACGAAAGCGGCGGCCACTATTATGATGCAGTCAAGCGAGCTTAGTCGATTAATCCGCCTGATTAGACCGTTTTCAGCCAGTCGAGAACGGTGCGAATCAACGTGATACGGGCTTGGAAGAAACCATGATCGGCATCGATCATTTCAGCGCGTAAGTGCTTTGCCCCGGCTTTTTTCAATGCTTCGACCAGCGGCGAGTGGTGAATGTCAGGCCGGGCAGCCGTGTCATGTTGGGCGGCTACTAGCAAGATTGGTTTGGCTGCGAGATCGACGGCATAGCTTTCCACATTCCACGAGTCGGCGTGATGCATGATTTCATTGACCCGCTGCTGTCCACTGCTGGCACGTAAGGGAACGGGAGCAGTATCCCAATCAGATGCGGCGTTCGACAGATTTTCAGGATTATTTCGCAGTGCTTGGGCATAGATGCCAAAATTGAAACCCGCCAGTGAAGCTGCTGCGTAGATACGAGCATCCTTTGGGGCAGTCATTAAGGCGGCGAAACCGCCCATGCTGTGTCCGATCAGGACCAACTTGGTCGGATCAATGCGATAGGTTGCAGCGGTATCTGTTTGGCTTACGAAGTCAATTGCTGCTGTGACATCTTCCAAGGCGTTTGAAAAAGAAAAATCACCGCCGCTGCCCCATGCGCCCCGATAGTGAAAGTGAACGGCGTTCCAGCCCGCGCGACATAGGGCATGCATGAGATCAAAGTGTTGTTCCGTACCGGGATAGCCATGTAGGAAAATCACAGTCGGATGCGGCCCGATGCCATCCGCAACTTGTATCCGTGCCAGCAAAGGCTGATTATGGCTGGTGAAACTGATGAGATTTTGCCGTGCCGGAAAATCACCCGTCATTTGCGGAACGTCCATACTCACAGGGTCAAAGGTCATTGCTTGCTGCTCCTTTAGCAGGTTGCTGTTATTAGTCGGCAGGGACGAGGGGCGATTCGGTTTTGCCCCACCAGCGGATTTCGATTGTGCCGCTAACGATCAATCCTAGCAAGACAAATACTGTGCCGATGACATCGGTTACGCGGATGTGTTCACCTAAGACGACCGCCGCCTGTAAGTAACCCAAAATCGGCGTGAGGAACATCCACATGTTGGCACGCACCGGGTCTTTCTTGAGGATGTGAAACCACAAGATCAGGCCAATGATGGAAATAGCGATGACCGACCAGCTTAAGCCAATGACCAAATTGGGGGTGACGGGTGGAAGGGTTGGGCCGTTGAGCGCAGCGGCAAAGGGCAGTAAGAATATGCCACCTAACGCGATTTGCCAGCCGTTTAAGAGACGACCCGAAAGTTCGACTTTTGCCCATTTGAAGTAGACACTGCCAAAGGCGTAAGTGACGACACCGATGATCGCCATAATGATGCCGCCCGTACCAGCATGATCCACCGTGATTGAGGGCGCCGTGGCGATGATTAGACCGGCAAAACTAACAATCATGCCTAACCATTCTTGCCGCGAAACTTTGCGTCCGAGCCAAAAGCCGGAGAAGATGGCCACTAAAAAGGGGTTGCAGGCGATGAACAGGTTGAGCATTCCAGCGGGGATTTGCTGGACAGCCAACCAACACATGCTGAGGTAAATGGTGCTGTTAGTCAAAGCAAGGACAACGATGTGCTTCCAATCACTGCGTTTGGGAAGGGGATTGCCGCGTTGAATGCCATAGTTCAGGGTCAGCATGATGAGGGCAGCGAAGAAAAAACGGGCTTCCAAAATGGTCAGCGGCTGTGAGCCTTGAAAGCCGTACTTGGCAGCAATCGGGCCGGATGCCCATAAAAACGCAAATAATAATCCGATGGCAGTATCCACGATAATTATCCTCTTTTAGGTGAATATGTTTATCCTAGACGGTCTTGTAATTGACGAATAGCCCCAGCAGAGTCCAGTTCGTACCCCCTAATAATTGGGGGGCTGTTTAAATGAAAATCGTCCTATGATTTGACTGTTTGACCAAAAATGCAAAATTGGTCACGAGGTCAAAGTGGGCGATACATCATGATCACGAATGGGACATATACGCTAGAACGGCAGGGCTGCAAGCTGCATTTCTGGCTGAGTGGGGTGGAAGGTAAACCGCTGATTGTGTTTACACACGGTGCGACGGTTGATCACCACATGTTTGGTGACCAACTGCCTGCGGTGGAAGCAGACTATCGAGTGCTGACGTGGGATATGCGCGGGCATGGCGCGTCACGACCGATGGGTGAAGCATTTACCGCTGCCGGTTCGGTTGATGATTTAATCGCCATATTGGATTTTGCCGGCGCGGATAAAGCCATTTTCGCCGGGCAATCGACCGGTGGATATGTGCAGCAGGAATTGGTGTTCCGGCATCCTGAACGTGTCGCGGCGCTGGTGATGATCGACTGCATTTGCATCACCTTCAAGTTAAGCGGTATGGATAAGTTCCTGTTGGGACTTACACCTGCTTTGCTGCGGATGTATCCCTACAGAATGCTGGTCAAGCAGTCGGTAGAAGCGACATCGATTAAGCCAGCGGTGCGCGAGTATCTAAGGCGGGTGATGTCCGCGATGAGCAAGAATGATTTCGTCACCATCCTGACTGGCGCGGCGAACTCGGTTCATTATGAGCCGGATTATCACATCGACAAGCCGATGTTGATTGTGCGCGGTGAGCATGACAAGCTCGGCAATATTGCCAAGGATGCGCCTGTATGGGCAGCACGCGATAAAGCCCTGCTGGTGATTATTCCGAATGCCGGTCATGCTTCCAACCAAGATAATCCGGCGTTTTTTAATCGGGTGATGGTGGAATTTTTGAAGCAAGTTGGCTGAGCGGATTAGCAGATTATTCAAAGGGCGTACATGGCAGAAAACAACCCAACCAATCCTGAACGAGAGGAACGTATTTTAGAGGCGGCGGCTAAGCTGATCGCCCATTATGGCTATGACAAGACGACGGTTAGCGATATTGCAGCGGAGGCGGGTATATCCAAAGGGGCGGTTTACCTGCATTACAAGAGCAAAGAAGAATTGTTCGACGCCATGATTATCCATGAAGGTATGAAGATGATGGATGTCATGCTGGAACGGGTCGAGGCTGACCCTGACGCGGGTTCGATCTTTTCGTTGTACCAACACGCGATGGTCGCCACCTACAGCAGCCCGGTGGTGCTGGCCTTGATGCGGCGGGACGCAAAAGTGATCGGGGATATGGCACGGCGGTTGAAGGACAAACCATTTTCGATAGACAGCGCTTTTATCCAGCACGAGATGGTCAGGCAGCTGCAAGAGGCCAATGTCATCCGCCAAGATTTAGATACGACGGAAGTGGCGTATGTCATGGCACTGGTTAAAAGTGGATTCTTGTTGGTGAACGAGTTTCTGCCGCCCGAGTCAATTTTGCCTCTGGATGCGGCGGGTAAGGCACTCGGTCAATTATTGGAACGGGGATTAGCGCCAGAAGGTGGCGGAGACAAAGCTGCAGGCAAGATTGCGCTCGAAAATATCCTGCATATGACGCGCGATGTTCTGCAAAAGTATAAGGAGAAAACGATATGAAAATCATTATCCTCACAGCGGGCACACGCGGCGATGTCCAACCTTATGTGGCATTGGCGAAACGCTTACAAGCGGCTGGATATGACGTGCGGTTGGCCGCACCGATGAACTTTGAGTCATTCGTTAGCGGGCATGGCATCGCGTTCGCTCCGCTGCGAGCCGATTACTTTCAACTCTTGGATTCTCCGGAAGGCCAAGCATTGAAATCCGGCAACCCGATCCGCGTGATGAGCCAGATGCGAAAGACGGTTTTTCCGCTTATCCGACGGTTGATGGATGATACATGGGAAGCATCAAAAGATGCCGAAGCCATTATCTTTCATCCGAAGTTGTTTCACGCGCCGCATATCGCTGAGAAGTTAAACATTCCGGTATGGGCCGCTTCGCCGCTGCCGATTATGACAGCAACCGGCGCATTTCCCGCACCGGGTGTTACCGCTAAAAACCTTGGGCCAATGCTCAACCGGATGACTTACAGCGTCATTAGTAAGAGTACCAGTATGTTCAACGGAATGGTCAAAGAATGGCGGCGCGATGTGCTGGGTCTGCCGGAGAAGTCGACAGCGGTGGCGGGTAACAGCATGAATGGCAAGCCGATTCCGGTGCTTTACTGCTACAGCCGATATGTCGTCCCTATTCCGGCGGATTGGGACAGCTCCCCTCATGTGACCGGTTATTGGTGGCTGGATGAGGCGGCGAATTGGCAGCCGACGGCTGAATTACAAGCCTTTTTGGAGGCTGGAGAAGCGCCGGTCTATGTCGGATTCGGCAGCATGATTGCCGAGTCACCCGAAAAAACCACACGAACTGTCATCGATGCGCTTCAACTTTCAGGCCAGCGTGGAATCATCGCCAGTGGTTGGGGGGGATTACGCCCATCCGATTTGCCACCGAATATTTTTTTGCTCAAGGAAGCGCCGCACCAATGGCTGTTTCCCCGAATGAGCGCGGTGGTGCATCACGGCGGGGCAGGTACGACCGCAGCCGGTTTGTTAGCCGGAAAGCCGACCGTTATTTGTCCATTTATCGCTGACCAGCCTTTCTGGGGCAAGCGCGCAGCCGCGTTAGGTGTCGGCACGGAGCCTGTTCCACAAAAACAGATGACTGCCGAGAAGTTGGCGGCGGCTATCCGCACGGCTGCGACAGACCCGATGATGCGCCAGAAAGCGGCAGCACTCGGTGAACAGCTCAAACAAGAGGATGGCACGGGGAACGCCCTGAAGGTCATCGACGGGCTGCTGCAACCCGCGCTCGAATACGCCTAGTAATTAACCGTGAAGCGATGGGTATCCCCCTAATAATTGGGGGATACAAAGGTATTTAGGTTAGACTAATATCCAGTTTAATTGCTGCTTAAATGTTTTGGTTGTCAAACTGAATCGAGGGAAGAAATGAATTCAAATGCACCCGTTATCCAAACCGATAACCTCACGAAGACCTATTTCAAGAACCGCACCGAAACCATAACTGCGCTCAAGGGGTTGAGCTTTAGCGTACAGCCGGGAGAAATTTTCGGGTATTTAGGGCCAAATGGCGCAGGCAAAACCACGACTATCCGGCTGCTGCTTGATCTGATTCGACCGACAGCGGGCAAAGCGACCATTTTTGGTCTGGACGCGCAGCAAAACAGCGTCGAACTGCATAAGCGCATCGGTTTTCTGCCGGGGGAACTCAACCTGTGGAAAAACTTGACCGGAGCACAGGTGGTGAATTACATCGGCAAGATTCGCGGTGGCGTGGATATGAACAGTGTGCGCAGCCTGACCGAGCGCTTAGAGCTTGACTTGAGCCTTCGTATCCGCAGCTACTCGACCGGCAACAAGCGCAAACTCGGCATCGTGCTGGCGATGATGAATAAACCAGAATTGCTGATTCTGGATGAGCCGACCAGCGGTCTTGATCCGTTGATGCAGCAGACCTTCAACGAGTTGATGCTGGAAGCCCAAAAGCAGGGGCAAACGGTGTTCTTGTCGTCGCATATGTTGGGCGAAGTGCAAACGATATGTGACCGCGTTGGCATTTTGCGCGGCGGCGAATTGAAAGCCGTCGAAACTGTTTCGAATCTGACTCACGCCAATTTCCGTTGGGTGACGCTACGACTGCGGGAACCGGTGGCAGCTTCTCAACTCAGCACACTGGATGGTGTGAGCGATGTCAGCGCGGTTGACGGTGGCTACAAACTGCGGCTCAGCGGCGATTTTGATCCACTGCTGCGGGCGATTGCGCCTTATTATGTCCAAGATGTCGCCGTTGCCGAGCCGACGCTCGAAGAGATTTTCCTGTCGTTCTACGGCAATAATGGTCAAACGCAAAAAGAGGAGCGTATATCATGAACGGGGTGGTCTTTACAGAAACACTGCGTCGGGGCTGGCGCGGGATGATTTATTGGGGATTGGGATTCGGCTTTTACGGGTTGATGATTATGCTGGTGGTGCAGGATTCCAATTTGCTTAAACAGTACGGCGAAATTTCCAAAGCCCTGCCGCCCGCGCTGCTGCAACTATTCGGCGGCGACGCGACTTCATTGGCTACACCTGAAGGATTTCTGGCGTATGGTTTCTTCGGCTATTTGCTGCTGATCTTTGCCGTATATGCGATTCTTTCGGGGTTAAATATCACAGCCAACGACGAGGATGCAGGCATCATGGACATGGTGTTGAGTCTGCCGCTTCCTCGCTGGCGCGTGGTATTAGAGAAGTTTCTGGCTTACAGCCTGATGATTCTGGGCATCGTCGCGATTTCTTATGTGGGTTTGTTGATTGGTACGCGGTTTTCGGCTTTACAGATTGATGGAAGCCGGTTGTTTCAGGCGACTGTCAACATTATTCCGGCGACATTGTTGATGCTGGGTTTCACCGCTCTGGTTGGCGCGGTGTTCCGCAGTAAAGGGACTGCGACAGCGGTTGCCGCATTCTTCGTCGTCGGCAGTTACGTGTTGAACTTTTTGGGTGTTGCCGCCAGCGGAACGTTCTTTGACAAGGTTAAGGCGCTGTCGTTCTTCAGCTACTATGATCATCAAGGCGTTATCCTGCACGGGTTGTCGATTGGGAATGTGGTGATTTTACTGGTTGTGACCGTCATTTGTGCAGGCGCAGCGGTTTGGAGTTTCCAACGGCGCGATGTGGGAATATAGGCGATACTTTTAGCGAACAACCTGTGAATGTTATGGACAAGGAGAAAATTATGCCGTGGTCAATTTTTAGCGAAACACTCCGACGCAATTGGCGCGGCATGATTTATTGGGGTTTAGGCTTAGGGCTGTTGGGGCTGCTGATTATGATTATCATCCCCAACGTAGACTTCCTAAAACAATTCGAGAGTTTCCTCAACAGTATGCCGGGAATTATCAAAGCGCTGGGGATGGAAGACGCCGCACAGATGGCAACGCCGGAGGGATTTATCAGTGCCGGTTATTTTGGCCGCGTCATCTTGATTATTGCGGTGTACGCAGTGCTGGCGGGTTTGAATGTCACCGTTAACGAGGAAGACGCCGGTATTATGGATATGGTGTTGAGTCTGCCTGTGTCGCGCCGACGGATTGTGCTCGAGAAGTTCGCGGCTTATGCGCTGATGTTAGCGGGTGTGGTGGCTCTTGGCTATGTGGGGCTGTTGGTGGGTAGTTTTTCGTCAGCTATCCAATTGGATATGCAGAAGCTAATCATGGGGAATATCAACGTGCTGCCCAGCGCGTTGTTGATGCTGGCTTTTACAATGTTTGCCGGGACGTTGTTTCGCCGCAAAAATCTGGCGACCGCTGTAGCCGCTTTCTTTATTGTGGGGAGTTACGTCCTCGATTTTGTCGGCGGGTTAGCCAGCGAGTCCCCGATTGCAAAGCTGCGGGTGATTTCGTTTTTCACCTATTATGACAATGCCCACGTCATGCAGACGGGCATCAATATCGGCGGCGCTGCACTGCTGCTGGGTTTAACAATGCTGCTTGTCTTCGCGAGTGTCCGGGCTTTTCAACGGCGGGATATCGGGGTTTAAGCGGGCGGCGAACCCGACAGAAATCCTTTGTGGGTGAGTGAAACATTAAGACAAATTGCCCTCGAACCCAAACATCAGTTACAGTGTAGAATAGCAGCAGGGGTGAACAACAGGTTCGCCTCTGTTTATATGACGTGATTTTAATGTAAATGGATGCCGCCCATGTCCAAACGCTTTTTACTGCTTTTGACGCTGCTGTTCTGTCTAATAACTGTCGTGCTGCCTGCCGCCGCACAAGATGCCGCATCATTTTCGGCGGCTGATTACGTCCCAGAAAATGTTGCAGGGTTCATCACCATCAAAACGACTGATCTGAACTTGACGCTGCGCAGCCTGAATGAAGCAATACGATCAGCCAAGCTGCTGCAACCGCTGCGTGTGAATACGTCAATCAATGATGTGTTGGGCTACTACGATTTTATTCCGTTTGGGACGTGGTTTGACCTCGAACAGCAGGATTTCGCCGGGATTGTCTCGCCGTGGTTGGGGCAAGATATGGCGATTGCTTACCGCAAATTTGATGCGGGGTTGACTGCCAGCAACAATGACATCCTCATGATTTTAGCCAACAAAAATGTGTTGGACGCCAGCAACCGGATTGAAAAAGTGCTGAAGGGGCAAGATCTGCCGCAGCGTGAAACCTATCGCGGAATCACCATTTACGAAGGTGATAAAGCGGCCTTTGCCATGACTGTTCCCGCTGTGTTTATCGGGCCGGTGGACATGATAAAGATGGCATTGGATATTCAAGCGGGAGCTGCCTCCGCGATTACGTCTGACCCCACATACCGGACGGTTCATGCTGCCCAACCAGCGGATACCTTTGTCTCGGCGTATGTCAGTGGTTCGTATATCATGCCAGCGGTCAACGGCTTGTTAAACGGTGATCCATTTTCCGCGCCCGCGCTCAAAGCCTTTGGTGGTGCGATGGGGATCGGTCAATCGCAGTCCAATTTTAGCCAGATGCTGTTGAACGGTGGTTTTGATGCCGCCGAAGTGTATCTGGTGCGGGGCAAGGCCGGACAAACGGTGTCGGCTACCGCGATTTTTCACCCTGCGCAGCCGACTGATTTGACGACCAAAGCGGTTGACCCGACGCTGCTGCAAATGATGCCGCGCGAAGCGATGTTTGTTCACAGCGGAACCGATTTCCGCGCTTTCGCGGGCGATGTGATTACCGCGCTGCCGGTATCCAACTTCGCCAGCCAATTGATCGGCGGACTGCCTTTTGACACAGCCGGTTCATTTCAGAATGAGTTCGTGTCTGACCCGAATCCCGATGATGTGAAGCTGGCAGTAGCCACTTTTATGGATGCCATCAAGCGGATCAATGGCTTGGATGTGCAAAAAGACCTGCTTGACCATCTACAAGGGGATTACGCGCTGGCACTGCTGCCGCGCCCTAACTTCCGGCTGCCGATCATCAACGTGCCGTTCGATTTCATTCTGGTGGGGCAAGTGGATGATGGCCCTAAAACGCAGGACAGTCTTGTTAAACTGCTCAGCACCATGTTCAACCTCCAGAGCGGCAATCAACAGGTTGTGGGGGATTGGACGTTTAAGGGGATGGGACGAGGACGGCAAATCGCTGTTCAAGTCGGCTACCAGCGGAACATGATTATGATCGCTACCAGTAATTCGGCGGCACAGGTATTGGCTGCCGCGCGTGGTGACAACCGACTCGTTAATATGGAGCGTTGGACGCAGCTTCCCAATACGTCGCGCCCGGATTTGTATCTGGATGTGTTCGTGTTCTACAACACCTTCTTTCCCCAATATTTATTGACGGGCGGCATAACCGTGAGCGCCGAACGCCGTGAACGGGTGATGCTCAGCAGCCAAGCGCGTGATGACGGCCTATTCCAATTGAACCTGACGGCGACCGTACCGCGATAGGTGATACGCCTCTCCCCAAATTTGAATCGGGCGCAAAGCCTTGCGCCCCTACAATATGGCTAATCCTCATTTCAATTAAGTTGAAGCTATCTTTGCCTTTCTTTAGACTCGGCAGTTGGGAACATTGAGGGAGGGAAAATGGATAAGCGTATTCCTGAAGTTATTCAGCCGATGCTGCAAGCCTATGTCGATTTGCTGAACCGTGAACTGCCGGATTTTGTCGAGGCGGTTTATTTGCATGGCTCGATTGCGCTGGATGCTTTTGACGAACAGCGCAGCGACATTGATACAATTACGGTCATCTCGCGACCGGCAAATGAAAACGATGTGCAAAAGCTCACTTCGCTGCATAAAACGCTTGCCAGCCAATATCGCCGCTGGTTATTAGAGGTTAGTTATCTGCAAGCGGCGGACTTGGGACAGTCTGAAAGTGCTATCCAACCGCATCCTATCTATCATGATAACAAGCTCGATTCTGCCGGACACTTTGATGTTAATCCGGTGACATGGTGGCTGCTCAAAAATAAGGGCATCGCTATTTTGGGTGCTGATGCGCAGCAGCTTCCTTTTGAGGCGAGTTGGGATACACTGCTCGGCTACATGCACGAGAATATCAACAGCTATTGGGCGAGCTTTACCACCAATCCCATGCGGATGATGCGGAATTTGCCTGATGATGGCGTGGCGTGGGTTGTGCTGGGCGTGCTGCGGCAGTATTACAGCTTCCGTGAGCAGGACATCACGTCAAAGGTAGGGGCGGGCGAATATGGGCTGAAACATGCGCCTGCCGAATGGCATCCCTTGATCCAAGATGCGCTGGCGATCCGGCAGGGACAAGAACCGTCGAATTATAGTTCGCGCTTCACCCGCGCCTATGCGGTCGTGCGCTTTGTGCGCTACGTGATTGATGAGAGTAATCAACTCACACAAGCCGGACAAACAAGTCGTAATGGCTAGGCCAGATGTGATTCTAGCGATAACAACCGCTGTTCCTGCCCGTTCCATATCAAGCGCCGGTCTTATCTTTTCATGAGTTCGTCGAATTCCTCACGAGTCATCCCAAACAAGACATCGTCATGATATTTCCCGTTAAAGAAACAGTTGCGCCGGATTCTTCCTTCTTCAATAAACCCTAGTTTCTGGTGCATCCGTATAGATGCTTCATTGATATCTATACATTGAGAATTGCATTTTTGGTAGCGCTGCTCCCAAAATCCATATTTGAGCAGCGTACGTACAGCATCAACGGCATTGCCACGTCCTCTAAAATCCCGATAGACGGCAACACCAAATCCAAATGTCCCATTTTTCTGGTCGCGGCTGTGTAATGTAACCCAGCCTACAGTGACACCGTCCAAATTTTCCATGGCGAACCGGATCATGCCATCATCTTTGCAATCGGCTGCATTCTTTAGCCATTCCTCCTGTAATTCCACCGATGAAGGCAGTTCAACGCCGTCCTGATGGAGCTGCCGGGTTGGTGTATCCAAAGATGCCACGAAACGCAGTTCGGCATCTTCCAGCCGCCACGGGCGCAGTCTGGTTTTTTCGCCTTGCCAGAAGTAGTGTGAATAATCGGGCGTAAATGTGGTCATTTTTGATTGCTATACCCCATATACCAGAACCGACAAAGTTGCCTTTCCGTCGAGAGTAGAATTGAGGCTGACCTATGCTGTGTTTAGTCAATGCCTCGCAGCCTCCAAATCACAGCCACCGCCATCCAACCAACAACCGTCAAAATCAGGCCGATGATGAGCGACGTCGGGCGATAGACAAACTGTACGGTATGCGCTCCCGATGGCACACAGATGGCGCGTAAGGCGGTGAAGGCGCGCGTAATCGGAACCGAGTTGCCGTCAACCGTCGCTTCCCAACCGGGGTAATACTGGTCACTCAAAACCAGCACACCACCGCTGCCGTCCGTTTGGATGGTGAGGTTGGTCGGGTGGAAGTCGCTAATAGTGGCTGTGGCGCTGCCGCCCGTCGGGCAGTCCATCGGGCTGTCAACAATCGCTGTGTCACGCAGGGCTTCGACATCTTTCTTGATCGCGTCTCGCACCGCATCATCGTTGGGTTCAACGGTTACGCCTTTGGTGGCAAACCATGTGCGCGGGAAGGGATCAGTACGCCGATAATAGATGCCACCTTCAGCGATACCGATCAGTTCAAAATTAGTGCGATCGTAAGGCGTTTTTGCCAGAATGTATTTGACGCCCAGCAAGGTATACGCCGGATTTGTCGGATCATGAAGATCACCGATTTTTTGCAGCTTGTCGAAGGTTTCAATCGGCAGTGGATCATAGCCGATGACGTGTTGCAATTTTTCGACATAGCCTCCATTATAGGGACTGTCGTCAGGGATTTCTATCACCCGCGCATCAGCCGCCGCCGGGATATTGACCGCCGCGCCTTCCCATAAGGAGTCACGCCAGCCAGTTGTATTGTTAATCAATTGCAGCGGAATGCGCCAAGCGTCAATGATGACCACCAGCGCCAAAATGGGTAATGCCCATTTCACAATATTGGCGTTAGTCCGGTGCGGAACGATTTCCTCACCATTCGTGATTTTGGGGAGACCGTCCTGTGCGCTTGTCCACATCCACAGCGCTGCCCAGAGCGCCGCCAAAACGATACCCGATGCTGCCAACGTGCCTGCGACCATCAAGGCACGAGTAGGCATCGGTTCGACGTGGCTGGCGCTGGCGTACCAGCCTGAGAAAAAGACCGATGCGCCGAAAGCGATGAGCATGGCAACCGGAATCCAGCGCTGCAAAACGGGACGCAGAAATTCGCGGCGTTCTTCAAGCGTATCCCGCTGAAGCTGACTGACCAGCAGCGCAAGTAAACCCGCCAAGCCGAACATGACAAAGAACAAAGCACGTCCCGGCGCACGGAAAAAAGAAAAGCCCGGTATCCAGCGCACCACGATGGGCAGCATCGCCCCTTGTAGACCGACACTCATCAACACGCCCAAGACGATTAGGCCAATGAAAAAGACGTGTTCTTTACGCATCCGGCGGAAGGCCAGCGGCAGCGCTAAGAGCGGGAGCAATCCGACATAGGCGCTGAACTCCTCGTAGAAATCTTGTCCCCAATAATAAGTCGGCGCTTGATTAGGATTGCCGAAGAGTCCGGGAAGAGCTAAGGACAAAAATTGTGCGGGTGGCAGTGCAAAGGTATTAATGAACGCCAGATCATTATTATCGCGCACCGAAAGGCGAGTCAGTTCAAGCGCGGGCAGCATCAAGGCTGCGCCGAGGATGACACCCACGATGCCGAGTAATATCAATTGGCGAATAGCGACCCATGCAGCGCGGACGGTATCTTCGGCGGTCATGATGTGGTAAATGAGCATGACGACCAGCGCCAACCCTAAATAAAAGACCATTGGCGGATGGCCACCGAGCAGCGCCGCACCCAATGCTGCACCAGCAGGCAAAGTTGAACGCCATGTGCCGCGCTTTAGGGCATGATGATAACCGGCGGCTGCCCACGGTATCCATGCCGCGACCATAATCAGCGTGTAATGTCCGGCGTAGAAGCGTGTACCCATCCATTCGCTCATGCCGAAAACCACGCCTGCCAGCAGTCCAGCGGTGTACGTGCTGCCGAAGCTGCGTGCTAAGCGTGACATGCCCCAAGCGGCTAACCAAACATGAAAGGCTAGTGCTAAGCCGAGGCCGCGATCTGCACCGATGAGCCAGATCAACCACGTCGCCGGATAAAAGAGCGCTGAATGAGGATTCCCAATGAGGGGATGACCGATGAAGGTATAAGGATTCCAGAGCGGCAGTTCACCGGCGTGTATCATGTCGTGCAGCATGGTCGTCAGCGGATAGAACATCGCCCGAAAGTCATTGGCGGCGAGTACTTCGCCGGGTGGCGGTAAAATTGCCGGACGCAAGAATAAAATCGTCAGCAGCGCCAGCACCAATGGCACTAAATACGGGCGGCGCTCGAAAGCCTTTTCCACTACTGCACCTCAATTTCACCAATCGTCACATACGGCTGCCCATCGACAGGCAGCGCTTCATTATCGCCATACCAGTAGACTTTGACCACTATGGAGTAATGTCCGGCGGGTAAATCGGCTGGTAGAGTCAGCGTGTGACGGTCGAAATAAACCTGATTGACCGACCATTGTGTTGTCGGCTTATCGGATGGTGATCCATTATGGTCAGCACGAACCGCACCCGCGCTGTCCAGCACAAACACCCCCACTGAATAATCGAGCGTTGGTTGCTTCAGCACTGACCACCAGAGGTCGATTGGCAGTCGTTGGCCTGCATGTGCCTGCGTCGGTGGCAGCGAATCACGCAATGTAAATACATCACCAAACTGTAGCGGCTTAACATCCAACGCCGGTTTTTCGTACAAAATCATTTTGATGACTGAATCCCCAAAACGCTGCCGATAATCAGCATTCACCGGTAGTTCACGGCGCATAACCGCTCTAAATCCAGACGCACCATTATCCAGTGCGCTCATAATTTGCGGTGCTTGCAACCACTGCACCACCCAGACACGCCGATGCGATTCCAACTGCGGCGTGATCGCTGGCAGCAGATTTTTGTCGTGTGAGTAAATATCGGCGCGGGTAATGGTGCGGATAATTTCAGCGTTGGGGATTATCTGCCGCAGTTGATAGGCAAATGCGTTGTCATCCCAGCCCGTTTCCAGCACGATTAAGTCACCGACCGCATAATCTTCGGCTCCTATTTGTGCTACTTTGTCGCTGTCGATTCGCGGCTGGATGACCATCGGAGTTGCCAACGTCACAATCACCCATGCGCCGATTAATATGTTGGCAATCGTGATTGTAGAGGATGATTTTAGCCCCTCTCCATGAAATGGGGAGGGGTTGGGGTGGGGATTATTAATCTCACTCGCGCCGTAACCACAGACCACCGTCAACATCGGCACAAGAAACACCAGCGTTCGTCCTGAGAGCAAATTAAATTTGACGCTCAAGATGAACATGATGACGAGCAGTCCAATGCCGCCGAGTGCGACAACCCACTGTAGGGCAGCACCTGCGTGTGCTCCCTTCCGATTCTGCCACATCGCCCTGACTGCCAATGCGCCCAAGCCCAGCAGCAGCGCCCACTGTGTTCCGAGCAGCAGTTCACCCAGCGGCGGAATTTTGGCAAGCGTCGCGGCATACGTTCCCGGTAAGTTACCGATACCGCTGGTCAATGTCGGAAATTGAATGGTCGCGATCACCCACATCCACGGCGCATATAAAACCGCTGCGATAATCCACGCAACGATCAGATAAAGTTTTGGACGGAAGGGTGAAGTCGGTTTGTGGTTTCCCTCGCCCTGAGGGAGAGGGACTAAGGGTGAGGGTGAATATTTCCAAAATAATCCGACAATAATTTGCATCGCTAACGGCAGTACGGCAAAGTACAGGGTGTAAAAGGCTAACGTCAGACTGAGGATATAGCCCAACAATATCCCTAATTGAGGACGCTTCAAATATCTCAGAAAGCATAACCACGACAGTGCGACAAACAGCATGAACCAGCCATAATGTCGCACTTCCTGACTGTAGTAAACAGCAATTGGCAAAACCGCCAATAATAGGGCTGCATACAACCCTGTGCGCCGCCCAAATATATCCGCGCCGATGCGATAGATGACTGCGACGGTAAGCAGTCCCGCCGCGATGCTCAGGTATCGCAGTGCTAAAAGGCTGTCACCTGCCAGCGAACGCCATCCACGCAGCGCCACAAAATAAAGTGGTGGGTGACGATCATGGGCGAGGTTATCCAGCACGACATCCAAGTGGGCATCATCCGTCGCCCAGATGCTCCAGCCTTCATCCGTCCACACCGGCCAACTGCTCACATTGATGATGCGTGTGGCGGCTGCAAGAAGCAGAATGGCGATTGCAATCCAAAAAATTTGTTTATTTAAAACGTGAAAAAACTGAGAAGGACGCATACTTATGGTTGTGGTTGCTCAATAAACCATAGTTCTGCACCATGCAGTTTATTGAATTCATTGAATCTATCCCCTGCTTCACTCAATAAGTATCCTCCCGAGCCACCCAAATTAAACAAGGGTTGCCAGAAGGGAAGGTATTTATCGGACATGGGTTTGTGCCGGATTGACGCATTTTGCCCGACGACAAACGGAATATTGCCCGTGAGTTGTAAGAAATGCTGACCTAATGTTTTGTAATAATAATCACCAACTTCAGGATGACTTTTCGCACATCCAACCAATAACGGCGTATTGGGCAGTTTGGCGATCAAATGAACAAGACTTTTAGCATTTTCTGCTTCAAACCATTCTGTAAAAAACGACGAAGGAAATCCATCGAGTGTCTTAGTCATGTTCCAGATTTGTTCAACATCATAATTTTCTACGCTAATAGATTTATATTGAGCAAAGTAAGGGCGTGGATCAGCCTCAAAAGACAAAATCGTCCAATCTAAATCAAGCGCAGGAAGCAGTGCATAATCAAGCGATTTTCCATATACAGTAGTCCAACCATCAATGATGAGATGGCGAACGCCAATTTTATGGGCAGAGAGCAGCACATGCTTCCATAATTTTAAAGGTGCATCATTGGGATCGGGGATATGGAAAAAGACGACATGTTGATGAAAGCTCTTTTCAATAATTTCATCAACGTTTCGCCAGTGTGTCGCCGTCAAAAGTTTACCTTCTCACACAACATAGCAAGATAATCAACAATTATTTACCGCAGCGCCCACTCTGGAATGGTAAAGATTTGGTCAGTGGTTAATTCCAAACCGGAAAATAAATCCGCCAAATCGAGTGTTTGTGAACCGCGATAAATACGAATTTCAGGGTTATTGTCACGGCGATATTGGTGCAGTTCTTGGGTCGTTGGATAGACTAACCAGACTTGTTCAGTTCCCTTCGCCAAATAGGTTCGCAGCTTGGTTTGTACATCATCGGCATCTTCGCCGGGTGAGATTACCTCAACCGCCAAATCGGGAATGCCCGGATACGGTTTGCTCACATCTGGCATCGGCAGAATGTTTTGTAAGCGAATAAATGAGATGTCGGGCACAAACGAGTCTTTTAAACCCTTTGCCTCTGAATACATGAGGTAGGTCAGACCAGTCGAAAATATAACACCCAAAACTGTTTGATCACTATAGGCAGACAGGGCATGATAAATATTCTGACTAACAAGCTGATGTAGAACGCCTGCCGAACACTTCTCCTTAGGAACTGTGTTGATGATTTCAACGCGCTTGCCAAGCTTGAGTAACTCGTCAAGAGAGAGTAACTTCGGTTTTGCTGGTGCGTCTAACATAGGTTAGCCCTCGAATATGGATTGAACCGTTGTTGTGAAGTCCGGCAATACGGGGGCACCGCTAATTGTGTCGCCCATGGTATAGAATTCCACATCGTCGGGTGTTACAACTTCGACAAGTTGTTTCGATGGGTAGACCAACCAGACCATACGTGTTCCATTCGCCAATAGATAATCAGCTTTCTCGCGCAGTTTTTTGATGCTATCCGATGGAGATTGGATTTCGACAGCCAAATCAGGCATATGGGACAGTGGGCCTTTTTTACCAACGGGCTGGGTTACATCTACATAAAATGAAATATCCGGCTGACGACCGTTGTAGTTGTCATTAGGGGCACGATGCAGCACTTCCACAGCGACACGTCCAAAGTTGTTTTGCCGAGAATAGATTTTGAAATCTGTCGAAATATTGACCGCAATCACGCCATGCTCTTGAGTTGGCACTTTTTCGACAATCTCCCCGTTGATGAGTTCAAATAGGCGCTCGCTATTTTCAGGCAGGTTGATAAATGCCTCGAATTCCTCGAAGGTATACACCTTTTTAGCGACAAACATTGTGCATTCCAATCCACTTAGTCTTGAAGTGAATTATACAACATAACGCACCCTCGAAACCGGATTACATACTCCCCATCTCCCGCAGCACATGACGGGCGATTACCATACGCTGAATCTCGCTTGTGCCTTCGCCGATGCTCATGAGGCGTTGGTCGCGGTACATGCGCTCGACTGGAAATTCGCGGCTGTAGCCATAACTACCATGAATTTGGACGGCATTATGACAGACCTTCTCGGCAACTTCGGATGCTTTCAATTTGCCCATCGCCGCCATTTTGCCGAAGTCTTTGCCGTTGTCTTTCAACCACGCCGCGCGATAAACCAACATGCGTGCCGCCTCGATCTCAACGGCTGCGTCTGCCAGCATCCATTGAATCGCTTGATGCTCACTAATCGGTTTGCCAAATGTGCGCCGCTGTTGGGCATAACGCACGGCTTCCTCAAAGGCTGCCTGTGCGAGGCCGATACTCAACGCGCCGATGCTGATACGTCCACCGTCTAATGTTTGCATGGTTTGATGAAAACCACGACCTTCTTCACCGAGCAAAGCATCAGCAGGAACACGAACATTATCGAAGGTCAGCATTTGCGTTGGCGAGCCTTTTAGCCCCATCTTCTTTTCCGGCGGATGAATGGTCAACCCCGGCGTTCCCGGCTCAACCAGCAGCATCCCGAAGCCGCGCGTTCCGGCTTCTTTGTTCAGCCGCACTAATGTCACGATTACGGGCGCGAACTTGGGATTGGTGATCCATGCTTTGCTGCCATTGATGACCCAACTATCACCATCACGAACGGCACTGGTTTGAACACCACTTGCCAGATCAGAACCCGCACCCGGTTCGGTCAACGCCAGCGAACCGAGAAAATTACCGCTGGTCAGCTTGGGCAAATACTTTGCTTTTTGAGCGTCTGTTCCCCAATTGTTGATCGGCCCACAGCATAAACCGTTATGGGCAGATACCGAAAGCGCAGTTGATCCACATGCCCAACCCAATTCTTCAACCGCAATTGCTGCGCTTAATGTATCTAAATCCACACCGCCGTAAGCCTCCGGCACTTGCAATCCGGTCAAACCCAAAGCAGGCATCTTGTGAATGGCTTCCCAGCGTATCTCACCAGTTTCATCGACTTCTGTGGCATATGGCTTGAGTTCTTTGGCGCAAAAATCGTGTACGGCCCGTTGATACATCTGCTGTTCGGAGGTCAGTTCAAAATCCATTTTTTAAGTAGTCCTTTGTAGCGACTTGATACATCGCGTCCGGTGCATAATTTCTCAAAAATTATTCTTGATTATAGCCTGTGCCTTCAATCAGATGTCTAATAACGAAAGTCTAAAGACTATTGACTAACGACTAAATCAAAACCCAATGGCCTGCCGCACCAACATTAGCAAAAACAAACCGACACCCCAACCGGCGTAACCTGCCACAATCATCGGGATGAGCTTCCAACCGGCCCGTGCTGCCAGCCACGCAATGATGACAAAGGCGAAGGTCGGTACGAGGTTGAACATCAAGGCGCGGGTGAACTGTTCCATCTCGGCTTTGGTGCTGCTGCCATAGACCAGCCAGATGCCCAACGGCAGGTTAATCGGCATCGTCACCGCGATTGCCGCGATGGTCTTAGAATACTCCCTGATGACCGCGATAAAAATAATAATGATGATCGAGACGATGACCGGTGCGACTTTTCCCCACGCGATTTCCATAAGCAAAACGTCCTATCCTTGACCTCGCGGGTCGGTTACACATGAGTAAAAACACTGTAAAATTTGCCCATGCCCATGATTAACGGTATTTTCGTTAGCAGGATTGTAGCAACCAGACTATTTCTCGTCACGTACCAGCTAAATCAGGAGAAGGCACGATGGCACACCGCATTCACAACTACACTGGCGAAAAGATAGATGTCTCTTATGACGTGGGACGTTGTATTCATGCGGAAGAATGTATTGACCGTTTACATGCCGTCTTCGATAACAGTAAACGTCCGTGGGTGCAGCCGGATGCCGGATTAGCGGATGGTGTAGCGGCAACTGTTCTCCACTGTCCGTCCGGTGCGCTGCATTACCAGCGCAAAGACAGCGGCGCGGTTGAGCCGATTCCTGAACATAACACCATTCGCTTATCCGAAAATGGCCCGCTGTATCTGCGCGGCGATTTTACTATCGTCAATGGTCAGGGCGAGTTGGTTGTGAATGATACGCGCGCTGCTCTCTGCCGCTGTGGCGCATCACAAAATAAACCCTTCTGCGATAACACCCACATCACGATTGGCTTTGTCGCACCGCCTACCGTCGCCGAACCCCAAACAACCGTCGAAACATTAGACGGCGGTAAGCTGAAGATCGAAACCACCACTAATGGTCCGCTGCATATTAGCGGCAATTTCACCATTTTGAACGAGGCTGGCGAGTTGGTTTATCAAGGCACAGACGAATGGTTCTGCCGCTGCGGAGGTTCTGGCAACAAACCGTTCTGCGATAACACCCACATGAAGAAGGGCTTTGTCGCTGAATAATGAGCCGATCACACCTTCATTTTTATTGATTTCAGCCCGACGGTGAGCAAATACGCGCTTCCGTGCCAACGATGGACTGCTGCTGCGAAACAGCACATGGGAGTTCGTCAACCGACTGATATTCAATTCCCCATTCTTTGAATCGTGATTCGATGCTGACAAAATGATTGAAAGTGATGCTGATGCGCTCACCCGAATTTTTGAGGTGTATCATCTGCTGTGTTTCTAAAATGCTGCGAGCAACGGCGCTGATTAAATAGGGGGAGGCAATAAGCACTTGATTGATGCATAAAATGATGAGGATGATGCGGCTGAGACGGTAAAGCTTTCCGCGCGGCGTAGCAACCATGATGAGAAGGATGGTGAACAGCGGCAGCATCCACAATTGGGGAACAAAGCGCGCCCACCACGCTTCAGGATTTGACAGCCCGCTAACGAGAATCCCACCCATAAGCAGCAGCAGGACTGAGGCAAACCTCAACCGTCGCCGGTAGCGAGCCAAGGCGATTATCAACAGGACAATTGTTAGCAGCGCAGCGCTAAAAAGTGGCCCAAAGCCTGCTACACGGGCATCTGGCGCATAGAAGGTTAGGATTTCATCCAATGACACTGTGAATGGCAGTTTGTATTGAGAAGGCTTAGTGGTCGCCTGCGATTTTGAGAAGAGAGAGGTGAGCAGCTTTTCCCCCCAGCTCATAGTGGAAAAATTGCTGGGGATATTGTCCTCTAAGGGAATAAACGTTTTTAAATTGGACGGATAAAAAGGGTCTCCTTTAGACAGAAACTGACCGATGTACTGGGTGATATACGGATTGTAGCCAACCAGCAGCACACCGGCGGAGTAGCCCGCGAACAAGCAGGCGACAAAGCCGACACGGTACTGCTTTTTATGCCAGATAAACCAGAGGCTGTAGATCGCCCCTAAAATAGCGGCATAAATAGCGCCGGTCAGTTTGATGTTGACCATGATAACGATTGCACTCGCAAGGGTGACCATCAAAACTCGGCTCGGTTGGCGATACATGAGGATGAACAAGCTGACGACAATCACCAGTATCGACGACATTAAGCCGTCTACATAGAAGGTGAATAGCTGGTATATACTGACCGGGTTGAAGACGACGAGCAGGCTTAACAGCACTACCCGGCGGTGATTCAATGTCCGAAAGGTCGAAAAAGCCGCTGCGCACAGCAAATATGCCGCCAGCATGAGCAGCATATGAAATGCTTTGGCCTGCTCTATTTGACCGGTCAATTTGTAGATCGCTACCGCATTCAGCCACGGGCCTTTTGTGAAATGCTCCAAGTGTTGAAAGTACACGGCGTTAGTAGGATTACCATAGAACGGATTCCAACCGTTAATCATCTGCAAAATAGCTTCGAAATGATAATTTTGCCCATCCCACGAGGTGTCGTATACCAACCCATTCAACAGGGTGAGCACAATGAATGCACTGGCAGCCCAAGCGCTGGTTATAAGAAACATTCGCCGCTGTGTTTGCGGAAAGAACTGCCCGGCACCCCACCAGACAAAAAGCATGGTTGGGACAGCGGCTAAGGGAATGTGATACCACGCTATCGAAAAGCCTAACAGCAAAAAAAAGCTGCTCACCAGCAGAAGCATCCCCACAAATATGATCAAGGTCGCGCCCAATAAGATATAAAAATGACGCGCGTAAGGAGCGACGGCTGAACCGGGTAAGATTATGGATCGTCCCATCATATCCACTAAAGACCTTGTTTTTAGCTCAGAGGCGAAGAAGATGAGACCGTAGTCAGGTTACTCATCAATTAGAGGACAAACCCTCAATAAGTTATCGGTTAAGAAATGCTGCTCTTTCGCACAGGTAAAGTTAGGCTGATGCCGCGATTTCTTCCTTTAACGGCAGAGTTAAGCTAAATATGCTGCCTTTGCCGACATCGCTGCGAACATTCACCGTACCGCCGTGCGCTTCGATAATCATTTTTACAATAGTCAGCCCAAGCCCGACGCCACCTTTGTCAACAGTACGGCCTTGATCTCCCCGGAAGAACGGTTCAAAAATGCGTTCTAGGGCTTCGGAAGTGATGCCTATGCCCGTGTCATGAACCTCGATAATGGCTTGGTCATCCGTATGTCGTGTATAAACCAGAACATTACCATCGGCAGGTGTATGTGTTAAGGCATTGGCGATCAAATGGCGTATGGCTTTTTCAATTTTGACCGCATCAATATTGAGAATTGGTAGACCCTCGTCAGCCTTAAAGACTAACTTGATGTGCTTCTGTATAGCTTTCTGATTCTGCTCACTGATGATGCTCGAGACCAGATAATTGAGGTTGCACGGACTTGGTGAGGGCGCCGCCAGAAACGACACCATATGCAGATGTTCGAGTTGAGCGGCGAGATGATTTACAGACTGTTGGATGGATTCTAATTTCGGTTGTACGGTTGGGCGGATTGCGTCACCCACTAAGCGTTCGGTCAAATAACGGCTGGTTTCAATGGTTGCCAGCGACGTGCGGAAATCGTGCGAAAGCGCATCGACCAGATGGCCTACCATGACGAACTGCTCCTGTTCGAGCATCAGTTTCATTTTCTGGTTTTCAACCTGTTTGTGCTCGGTAATATCCCGCGCGACACCAAAATACCCGATAACGCGGGTATGACTTTCATTCCACGCCGGCTGCCGTATCAAATTTAACCAGCGAATCGCGCCCTGTTTGGTGATAATCCGGTATTCATTGCTAATCTGTTCACCCATTAACGTCCGTCGATGATCGGCTTCCAACTGGGAAAGACTGTCGGGGTGAAACAACTTTGCCGCGTCACTGGCACCAATTTCCTCAGGCGTATAACCGGTCACCCGTGTGAACGAGTCGGTAATCCATTCGCGGACTTGTGTGCGATCTTCATTGACGCGCGTATAAAAGGCGTAATCTGAAATCAACTCAGAAATTTTTCTGTAGCGTTGTTCACTATCGCGCAGTGCCAGTTCCGCCAGCTTGCGATCAGTAATATCCTTCGCAACGCCGTAATAACCGGTTATATGTGTATGCTTCTCATCCCATACCGGACGGCGGGAAATACTCAACCAGCGTAGTTCTCCGTCTTTCGTGTATAGTTGGGTCTCGCTGTTTACAATCTGACCCTGCTTGAGCAGCTTAATTTCGTCAACGGCTTTTGCAATTTCGTCCGGCAAGAAAATTTTTGCCAATTCCTGCGGCGTCTGCGGCATTTCCTCAGCCGAATATCCGGTTACACGAATGACCGACTCGGTAATCCATTCACGAACTTGTGCGCCATCCTCATTAAAGCGGTAGAAATAGGCATAATCCGATGTCAGTTCAGTCAGCATTCGATAGCGTTCTTCACTGGCTTCTAGTGCCAGTGCTGCTTGTTTACGCTCGGTAATATCCTGTGCTACACCGTAATAACCGATGACTTCTGTCTCATCGTCATTCCATACCGGACGGCGGAAAACGCTGAGCCAGCGCAGATCGCGGTTCTTGGTATAAGTTTGGAATTCCCGGTAAATCTGTTCGCCTTGATGAATGCGCTCAATGTCTTTTTCGGCAGCCTCATAATCGCCCAAGTACGATTTGTCAGTTAAGCCCCGCGTTTGCTGTGGCAGTTCAGATGGCGAAAAACCGGTCACCCGTTCCACCGAGTCGGTAATCCATTCACGGGTGCGTGTGCCGTCTGCATTAAAGCGGTAGAAATAAGCATAATCCGAAATAAGCTCACTGATAATCCGGTAGCGTTCTTCACTGGCTTTCAGTGCCATTTCAGTTTGCTTGCGCGAGGTGATATCGCGGGCAGAAATAATGATTTGCTGAACTTTGCCAGATTCATCCATAACCGGGTTGGAGTACGCTTCGACCCAAATGTAATCACCGGACTTCGTGCGCGAACGATATTGTGTGCCTACTACGGATTTTCCATTCACCACCTGCATTAAGCCAGCGGTTGTTACTTCTAGGTCATCAGGATGCACGCGCTGAAAAGGATCAAGCGCATTAATCTCATCTACGGTATAGCCTAAAGCTCTTTCGTAAGATGGACTAATGTAAAGCATTTTGTGGCTTGCGACATCATATTGAATCACAAAGTCAGGAATGGTTTCAGTTAGCAGACGATAGCGCAGTTCACTTTCCTTCAGCGCTTTCTCGGCACGCTTACGTTCTGTAATATCCTGTGCTATCCCATAGAAACGGGTTACGCGCCCTTCTTTTGCGTTCCACTCTGGCAGACGCGAAATTTGTAACCAGCGTATTTCGCCACTTTTGGTTTGAATACGGTGTTGAGCCGTAGTCGTCTTGTTGGCTAAAGTCTGTTGCAGTTCGGCCTCTAGCTCTGGTTTATCTTCGTCAAGAAACAGGGTCAGGTTGACATTCTCACCAATATCCAGCTCTTCATGCCTGTATCCGGTTACCCGTTGGAACGAATCCTCGGTAATCCATTCGTGCAGCACGTCACCATGGGCTGTAACCCGCAACGAATAGGCATAGTCAGAAATCAGTTCGTTGACGATGCGGTAGCGCCCTTCGCTTTCAGCTAATTCCTTTTGGCGTTCGAGGGTTGAACGTTGTTGATGATAACCCACCAGCAGCATAAATATCGACAAAAACAAATTGAAACTGAAAGGGCCGCTGATAATCGCTTCGGCTGAAACGCCGGGGAAACGATCTCGAAATAAAAATATAACGATAAGGTGTATTGCAGCCGTAATGACGGCAGTCCGAATGTGCAAGAATGTGTAGGCGAACACCGTCACCGTGAACAGATAAAATAAACTGTTGTACGAGCCGCGCCCGCCGATAGCAACGGCTGGAACAAGAATGAAGGCGCTTGATAGTGTCAAAAGGGCATTAACCGCGCTGCGATAATGTCCCCTCCGCGTCAAAAAATATGCAGCCCAGACCAGTACCATTAATCCGACACTGACCACTAACCAGATGCCCGAACCGGACAGCCCATTACTGGTTTGTGTTGATAAGATGATCAGAAAGAAAATGGCAAACATCGCGCCCAGCAGCATGGAAGCTAACAAGCGGGATTGCTGGCGAATTTGTGGGTCACTTATAGAAGAAGATGGCTCAGTAAGAAAATCCCAAATTTGCGCGCTGGATTTTCGAACCGGCTCCAAAAGAGATGAAAACATTCTGTTTCCAATGTTACCCGAATATCATTTCTCCGAGTATAACATGACAATCTTGGTGACAACATAAACCTATTTCTAACATTAATGGTAAGGTTACGCAGCGGCAAAACATCTGTTCTGGGTATACAATAGACCTATCATCACCAATACAAAGGTTACTAGAAAGATGACTATTCTCCCGCCAAAACATTTATTGGTTATTGCCGCTCATCCTGACGACATTGAATTCGGAGCGGCTGGCACGATTGCTTCGTGGACGGCAGCCGGTGCGCGAGTCACATTTTGTATGGTTACAAATGGTGGAGCAGGCAGCAATAAACCGGATACTGATTTAGCTGGTCTGATTAAGCAGCGACAGGAAGAACAGTGCGCCGCTGCCGCTATCCTCGGTGTACATGATGTGCGCTTTATGGGGTATCAAGATGGTATCCTACAACCGACGTTGGAACTTCGCCGCGACTTAACTCGCATTATTCGTGAACTCAAGCCTGATCGCGTCATGATTCAAGACCCGACCATGTTCTTTGCCGGAAATTATTACATTAACCATCCCGATCATCGCGCAGCAGGCGAGGCCGCCGCTTATGCTGTCTTTCCAAGCGCTGGCACACGTCCCATTTTCCCTGAACTTTTGGCAGAAGGTCTTGAACCTTTTGACCCTTCACAGCTCTGGTTAATGTTCGCTACCGTTTCCGAAACAGTTGTCGATATTACCCCCTTCATTGACCAGAAAATTCAAGCCCTGTTGTGTCACAAATCACAGCTTGGTGAAGAAGTCGTGGACATGGTCAAGGGGTGGGATCGCGAATCGGGTAAAGCGCATGGCTACACCTACGCCGAAACCTTTCATGTGATGGTGCTGAAGCAGGAGGAAGAAGAAGCCAAAAACGGTACAGGTGTTTCGCTCAAACCTGCTGATGATGAACCCAACGCATAATCCAAGTTAGACGAAAATATTGCAGGGCGGAACATCTTCCGCCCGTATGATTCCCTCCATCGCTTGCGGGCTGTTGGAGAACTGAGCCTGCGAAGGTATCCAACGTGGGTTAGGGAGGGCGTTCTTTCTCCGCCCTAATTACCACATCAATTGCCCACCGTCATCAACAGCCGCACATTGCCGTCGGTATTCCCGCCAGCGTGGCTGAGAATGACCGCATAGGAACCGTCTTTCGGTAAAACATAATTGGTGATGGCAGCGTTCATATCGCCACCACTGTCATCATCGGCGGTAAGTGGATTGAGTTGGTTATCCGCCAGAATGAGCAGCGAGTCAATCGGCTGATCTTTTTGTGTGCTGGTACTGAGACTAATTGTTTGACCGGCCTGACCTTCAAAGTCGAAGATGTAGACCTGACCTTTTCCCATTGATACGACCTGAGACTCACCGGGACGCAGCCTTAAATTGGTTTTCTGATCTTCCACATTGATATTGATCTTAATCCATGTCAGATAATCGTCGGCGGATGCTTGTTCATCGCCCAATTTCTGCTGCACCAAACCGCGTTGGAGATACAGTGTCGGATCATCGGATTTGAGTTGAATCGCTTGGTTCAAGTCAGACAGCGCCTGCTTATATTGCTTTTGCTGAACATAAGCATTAGCTCGACCTGCGAAGGCATCGGGGTTATTCGGGACAAGCTTGATGTAAGTGTCGAACTGCTTAACCGCGTCCTCGTACTTTTTAAGCTGGTTGTCCAATAAACCGAGGAAGTAATAGGTGGTTGGCTCGTCCGGCGCGATGCTGGCAAGCTGTGTCATGTCCTTGTGCGATTTTTCATATTCACTTTGGACGAAGTAAATGATGCCCCGCCCATAATAAGCGTTTGCGTCGTCAGGTGACAAACGAAGTGCGGCGCTGTAATCGCCTAAAGCCGCAGCAAAATCGGATTGTACCCGGTAAAGATCGCCCCGTAATGTATAGGCAGTCCCTTTAACCTTTGGATCAAGACCTACCATTTTAATCAGGTGATCTAGATCAACCAGCGCCGCATCATAATTTTTCAGTTGGAGATAACTTTGCGCCCGCTGCAGATAAGGATCGGTAAAAGTAGGGTTGAGCAAAATCACGAGGCTCAAATCCGAAATCGCTTGTTCGTACTTTTTATCATTCAGTTCTTGCAGCGCTCGTTGATAAATATCCACGCCCAAAATTTTGTTTGTGCCGCCGCTGTCCTGCGCGTACAGAGGAAATATCACAGCCGTTATCAGGCCCAGACTGAAGATGAATACAAGTAGTTTACGCATCGTATGATCTCGCCAACACAGCGCATCGAACTATGGAGAAACTATATCACATTTACTTGTGTGTATTGTAATGATCTCTACCAATTCTTAACTAACGCTGTCCAAGATGAAGTTGAAATGGTGCTCGAAACTGAAAATTGAGCAAAACTTTATAAGGGTGGGATAATTCGAACTTCTGTTAAGGCTATCTTGCAGATAAGTTGAAGACAGACGTAAGTGAGAATAAAGAAATGGGGGCATTGTGCTTTTTGTCACACGGAATCGTCACAGACACGAAAAAACTGATATAATAATACAGTTCACATTTTAGAGGTGCTGACCCTAACGATGGCAGACCGTTTCGTTATCGCCAATGCCCGCCGCTTACCGCTGTTTGCTCGGCTCGATGCACAACAGATGGATTGGGTTGCCAGTGTGACGCAGGTCTTGCGCTATGAACCCGGTGAAGAGTTATTCAAGCAGGGTGAAATAGCACAGGGTTTGTTGATGATTATTTCTGGCAGCGGCTTACTGGTTCAGCGCGGCGCAGACGGCATCGAACGCCCTTTTGGGAAAGTGAGCGCGGGCGAGTTCATAAACGATACCGCACTTTTTAATGAAATAACCACACAAGCGACGCTGCGTGCCAGTGAAAGCACCATCGCGCTTTTTCTCTCGCGCCAGCAGATGCGCAATTTGCTAGCGCATCATCCTGAAATTAAAAGTAACCTGAATATTCCGGGACTGCCGAAGCTGCAAACGCAGCAGGTACAGCAGTTTCAAAATCAGCGCGAAAATGAAACGACCCTTCTAAAAACGCGCAGGCACATTGGTGCTTTATTAGCGCGAGCAGTCGGTATCGGCATCGTGATTTTGCTGGTGTGGTTTGTGGCGGCGACTTTCGCCGGACTGGTTCCCGGTTTCCCGTCCTTGCTGCTCGCGATACCAGTGACCATTCTGCTCGGCCTACTGATTGCCTATTATTATGCCGAATGGGCTAATGACGAACTCATCATCACCGACCGTCGTGTGGTCAATATTCAGCGAACCATCCTGAATTTCCAAACCCATATCAATGAAATCCCGCTAGATGCCATCCACGAAGTGAACGTGAAATTGCCCGCATTAACCGACATTGCCGGACGCTTTCTGGGATATGGTTCGATCATTATCAAAACGTCGGGCGATGCCAACAATATCCGCTTGGATGAAATCCCGAATCCTAAGGCGGTGCAGCAGGCTATTTTTACCCACCGGGATAATTATCAGCAGGCCAAACTCGAAGAAAACCGCAATGCTATGCGTGGAGAACTCGTAGCAAAAGTGATGGGTGGTGATTCAGCCGCTGGAACGCCAGCCAATAATGGTGCGCCTCCGGGTGTAACCAACCGTCCCGGTTTGTTCACCATAGAATACATCAACGAGAAAGGCGAAACCGTTTATCGCAAACATTGGTTTGTGCTGTTGACTCATCTTGTTCCAGCGGCGCTGCTGTTTATGGGCGGGTTTACGCTGCTGCTGATCGGCGTATTAGGCGTGGTTATCCCGATTCCGATCATGCTCTTGGCGGTTTTCTGGGGTTATCTCGCTGATTGGGATTGGCGCAATGATATGTATATTGTGGGTGATCAAACAGTGACCATCATTCACCGCCGTCCACTTTTCCTGCAAGATCAAAAAGACCAGATTTTGTTGTCGCAAGTTGACAATGTGGTATCAGATACGCATGGTTTTATGAACAGCATCTTTCAAATTGGTGATGTCAAGTTGATGCTGGTTGGAACCGACGAGAAAAATGCCAAACGTTTTACCAGTGTGTTTGCCCCTCAGCGAGTTCAACAGGAGATTTCACGACGGCAAGATCGCGCCGCAGCCCTCAAGCAGCAGCAAGAAGCGCAGCGCCAGCAGCAGGCCATTATCGATTATCTGTCTGTTTATCACGAAACAGTTGGGACGCCGCCGGCTGCTGCTCCCAATGGCTCCGGGCAGGGATTAGCACCTGCGCAACCAGCCAGCAGCTATTCATCACAGTCGGCTCCGGCAGCTTTTGGCTTGCAATCCGGTAATTACAACGCCGATGATGACAGTCCACAGCCACCGCGCGTTCGTGACCGTTCACGCCCACCCGGAATCCCCCGTGTGCGCCGTGATGTTCCGCCCGGTACTTAACGAGTATAACGGTTTATGCCTGTTCAAGTTTACTGGCTTGATGAGCCGTGGATAACAGCTGTTGACCTCAGTGGAATGGTCACAACCGATGACATGCGCGCGGTGATTCAGGCCTGCCTGCCTAATCTCAAATCACATCCGGTTTACTTTCTGATTGATATGACCGAGGTCACAGGCGTAGAGACGCGTGTTTTCGAGCTGTCATCCCTCAGTGAATGGATTTATCACCCCAACGGACGCTGGTTCGTCTATATTCAACCCCACCGTTTATTCAACGCCGTCATGAAAATGCGGCAGCGTGGCAACTACAAATCATTTGACACGCGCGAAGAAGCCATCACTTTTTTAGAAGGCGCTACCCGGAATGAACGGCTGCGGGCAGCCACCCCGAATAAGTCAAATTAGGGCGTTTGGCTCTTTTTGCTACGGCACTTTTAGCTGAGCTTAATCTGTGCGATAATAAATCCATACAATCCAATAAGTAAGTAGTTCAAGCCATTATGACCCTACTAGACATCATCCATCCTGATAACCCTATTCTGCGCAAGAAAGCCAAACGAGTCACCACCTTTGACAAAAAATTTCAAGCGCTAGTCGATGACATGGTTGAAACCATGATCGAAGCCCCCGGTGTCGGTTTAGCTGCGCCGCAGGTTGCCGTTAGTCAGCGAATGGCGGTTATTCGCCTGCAAGATGACGAGAAAAGCAAAGAAGAGTTTGGTGATTTAGCTGGCAAACTTTATGTCGTCGTGAACCCCGAAATCGTCAAAACCAGTAAGGAAATGGTTGAAGGTGTCGAAGGCTGCCTCTCGATTCCCGGTTATCTGGGCACGGTGGATCGCTTTGAAAAAATCACCATCGACAGTCTTGACCGTTACGGCAAGCCACAGCGCATCAAAGCCGAAGGTTGGCTGGCGCGTGTGTTCCAACACGAAATCGACCATTTAGATGGCAAGCTTTATATCGACATTGCCAAAGAAGTTTGGGAAGTCCGCCCCGAAGACCAAGATGATGAAAATGTCGTCGCAGAGTAAAGCACATTAAAAAACCTATGAAACGGCCAATTCGTCGTTCGTTTATCAGCGGGTTTGTGCTGGCATGGCTGATGCTGCTGGCGGCCTGTCAGCCGCAGGTTGCGCCGCCGCCTACCGTTGACCCGCAAACAGCCGTCCGTCGTCAGCAGGAGCGGGCTGCTTTGCCGGCGGTAACGACAGTCCAGAAGTGGCAGGCCATCAGTAACATTTCCCAACCGGAGAATAATGCACCCAGCATCATCCCGCTGGATAACGGCGATTATCGTATGTATTGGAACGCCCCATCGCTCAATGGGATTGGCAGCGCCACGACACCCGATGGCTTACGCTTCAACACTGACGACAAGGCGCGCTTGATCAATGCGCCAGCAGGACAGCCTGACTGCTCAATCGGTAAACCGTGGGTGATACCTGTCGTCAACGGCTATCGCATGTATTATCAAGGTCAGCCGGATAACTGTCTTGCCCCACTGACGGGCATCACCACTAACGCCCGCATTTTCAGTGCTTTTTCCAGCGATGGACAAAGTTTCGAGCGCGATCCCGGCATTCGCATTGATGTTGGGGATGTCACAGGACTGAGTGCAGCCGGACACGGTCGCGTTATCCAAACCGACGATGGCAGTTTTCGCATGTATTTTACGGCCTTGCTCCCCGATAAAGGCACAACGCCTTATATCATGACTGCCGTTTCAATCGACACATTGGCATGGGTAGTTGATCCGCGACCCCTTTTAGAAAACGCACATGATCCTACGGCTTTGCAGGTCGAAAATACCATTAATATGTATGTCACCTTTATGACCGAGAATACACTGCTGCTGCAATCCACTGATGGCGGTGTAACCTTCACCCCGACCGCATGGCTCGAATTTTACGACTCGCAAAATGAGCTTATTTCGGGCATGGTTGATGTGGACATCATTGATATATCGGATGGCAGTCTCGTCATGTACGGCAGCGGAGCAAATACTGGAGGCATTTGGACTTTTAAGCAGGCTGCGCCATGACACCCATCAAAAATATGGGGCCGAAAAGCCGCGTCTGGTTGCATGAAATCGGTATCGATTCGCTGGAAGATTTGGAAACTATCGGTGCAGTTGAGGCCTATCGACGTTTAAAGTTGTCACGCCCCACCGAAGTCACATTTAACGCCTTGTGGGGAATGCAAGCCGCGCTCCTCAACATCCACTGGAATGCCTTAACCCCCGAAATGAAAGCTGAACTCAAGGCACAGGTTGAGCAATAATCTAGCCAAAGTGCGAATATTTGCTTCGCGTGTTATCCAGCCGTTTAATCCGCTCATTCTCATATGCCTGATAGACACGGCCTTTTTCACTGATCTGTTCACCGGTCTTTAAAGCTTGCACAAACTCATCGAGCGCGGCTTTGGTGCGCTTGCTGAGTTCGACATTCGGAAGTTCCCTAATCTCTTGAATGTTGATGCGGCTGTTTAACATGCTTAATCTCGCGTGGAATGAATAAATAAACGAATTACTATAAAGATAAACGGAGCGATAGGGGACTCGCATGGGAAAACTGGATTTAAAATTTGCGAAAATAGACTATTCCTGAGCATACTTTTGCGCTACGGAGGTTTAAACAGGCTCACACATGGATACAACCCTAACGTCTGCGCCATCGACCCGTTATCAACGTGCGGCTGTAGGGTTAATCATTTTACTGTTATGTTTGACCACAACCTCGTTTCTCGGCAGTGTTCTTACCCAATGCACCTTTGATCCCGTTCCCTGCTATGACCTTGACCGGCAAATTCTGAATCACACCGCCCTCGCACCTTTTCGTTACCGTGTCTTGGCTCCCACGCTGATGAGTCTGATTGCCCAACCAGAGCAGCACGGCTTATGGTTCAGCGCGGGAACAGGCGTTCATATACTGGCTTTTGCCATTATCTTTGTGACCTTATATCTGCGTCTGAGTGCCGAAGTCGGCAAAGCCAGAACCCTGTTGGGCTTGTGCGTCATGTCGGTGATGCTGATGTTCGCCTTCAACCGTTATTTCCTAACACCCACCAGCATCATTGAAGTTGCGCTCTTATCACTCGTGCTCGTGACGTGGCGTAATCGTTGGTTGGCGCTGACGATAATCATCCTCGCCAGCTTCAACCGCGAAACCGGATTATTATTGGTGGCGGTTTATGCCGCGCTGGGGGGTAAAGCCGGACTCAAATTCAGCCTTGCTTTGCTAATTGTATGGGCAGTTATCACTGCTGGCTTGCATCTCGCACTCGGATCAGCAGCCCACGTTCAGGGCTTTATGGGAACGCTGCAAATCAATCTGAATCATCTCGCTCATGGCCTGCTGATTAATGCAGTCATGCTCCCGATATGGATTTTGGCTGTTGTCGGTTATCGCAAGCGTCACAATCCACTTGATAGAAAGTTCTTGCTCATCGCATTCATGTATATGATCGCGGTCTTTGTCGGCGGCATCCTCGACGAATCTGCCCGCATGGCGCTTCCCGCAATTCTCTTGGTCTTACCCCTCGCGTTGCATGCTCTGCCTTCTGTTTGACCAGTTTATTGCGTTAGTTCAATCATCCTACCATCGGGATCAAGCACCGTCGCCCGTCGTCCCCATGTCGAGTCTTTTGGCATGGATAGCATCTTAATCCCCAAGTTTTGCAACACATCTGTGACAGCATCAACCGATTCCACCTTGATACCAATCATCGTTGCACCGCCTGCTTTCCGGTCGGGTGCTTGACCAGCCTCCGCTGGATAAATCTCTAAAGTAACTTCTCCAAGCTGCGTCGAATAATGATTCATAGACGGCATAGCTTATCCTTTCGAACCAAATCACTACACTTAATAATAACAGTTCGAACCGTTTATTATTTACTTGGTTTAAATTTACAAACCTGCTCTACCAAATCCCAACGGATTCTCAACCACCTTAACAATCTCACTCCCTCCAAATGGTTAGTACCAACCTCACGAAAGAGATACAAAATGTTCTTCCAAATGGTAACCCGTTTCATCCGCGAATCGAATACAATGTTCGTAGGGGCGGGATTTATCCCGACCGCGCACATTAACAATCCTTTGGCAAATCTGGCACAAAACCCACCACCGGCATTGCCGAAATTGCTGCCAAATTTGCCACCAACAGAAGGCTTATGGGCTTTTCTTTAGGCTGAAGACTATAGACTGTTGACTAAAGACTAAATTTGCCGCTTTCGCTGCCGCTTGTCGTGCCGCATATTCCGCTTTTAGATTGAACTGACGACTATCCGCCACAAAAATCCGGTTATGTCGCCGACGACATCGCCGTCAACGCCGCCACAAAATTCACTGCGAAATTGAAGAATGTGAAGAATTTTGCGAATCTTCGGCATCTCGCTCCCTTAAATCCGCACCAAAACCGTTCTGGTATTTGCAGTTTTTGAATCATTTCGTTGTTAAATGGGTTGAGATGACACTGACGACATTTCCGATCTAAACGATATATCGTATTGGTATTTGACTGGAGACTGGTAGCTGACGACTGGAGACTCATAATGGATATATATTGATGTGCAGCAGTCCGGCTACCGCCACGATTAACGGCGCGAGGATCAGCGCGGGCAGGAAGTTCGCCATGCGCGGTTTCTTGATGTCCAATAAAATCAGCGCCAGTCCCATCAGCATAATGCCGCCCACACCCGTCATCTCATTAATCATCGCCGTGGTCATCACATTGCCCGCCACCGCGCCCAACAGTGATAAACCGCCTTGTATCACAAGAATCGTCACAATGCTGAAGCTCACACCCACGCCGAAACTGGCCGCAAAGGCCATCGCCGTGAACAAATCGAGGATACTTTTAATCGCGATCTGTTGAAAGCCCACCGGCAGTCCCATGCCATCCTGTATCGAACCCACGAATGTCAGCGGGCCGATGCAGAAAACGAGGCTGGCGGTCACAAATCCGGTGATAAATCGGGTGCGTGAATCTAGGCTGCCAGTATTCTGCGTTTCATCGTCAGAAGGAGAAGTCGGCTGATCTTTAGCTAACTTCGATTGTAACCAACCGCCGAAGCGTTCGAGTTTGGTCTGAATATCCAGCAGTTCGCCGATAATCACACCGATTGCGATACTGAGTAAGGGAATAATGATGTTTCCGCTTTTAGCCGCGTTACTAACCCCTACGAATATCGTCACTAAGCCGATTCCTGTAACCACTGATTCTTGAATCTTTTGTGATAAACGGTTTCCGACCAGCAGCCCAATAATGCTGCCAATGGCAACCGTAATCATATTGAGAATTGCGCCACCCATATTTTGCCTTACACATCCTTGTAGGGACGGGGATTATCGCTCCCGCCGTAGCTATGCCCGTCCCAACAGAACTGGCGCAAGCTGCTCAATATAAAACGCAGCGATTTTTCCAGTAAGCTGCAACGGATTTAAACCCGCGCCGCTTTCTGAAGACAGCATCACAGACAAGGTGCTGTCCCATTCTTGGTCGGCGCTGCTGCCTGTCACATCCGAGATGACACCGCACTCAATCGTTTTGATGTGCTTATTTTCACTGTTGATTTGCGATACCGCGTACAAATGAGACGAGTCGAGGTTCACAATGTCGCAGCCTTGCGCCCGCGCCGCCTCTAGAAAGGCTTCATCCTCACGGTACAGCGTATCGCCCGTAATCGCTTGCACGGGGAAAATCGGCTGCGAATTGGTAACTTGCCATCGATCTGCGATTTCAGTTTTCAAAGTTGGGTCTGCGTAGACAATCGCTTCAGGGGTGTAATGTCGCGTTGTGCCGTCGGCTGCCAGCGCGGTGTCAACCCTATAAAAGTCACCCATTTTGAGGTTCTTTGTGCCGAGTCCGCCTGCTAACCCATAGGCGAGAATGTAGTCAAAATCATAATAAGCCAGTTCTTCCACCGTCGTGGCGGATACTGGCCCACCGTAAACATGCACCAGCGAGAGAAAATTAATGCCGTTATAGGAAAGTTTTTTCACACTGTCCGGCGAGACATGGATGAAATATTGGTCACTGGTGGAAACCGGATTGTACTGCTCTAGAATGCGTGGGGGGGGACAGTATGCTACCAGCGCAATCTTGGTATCGCTAAATGTATCTCGTGGGAAGCGCTGCCCGACCAATTTTGCGGGTGTAAGATGAGGCTGTGATTTTGAAAATGTCATGAATGATTGCCGTTAGCGAAGTACTGGCGGCGCAGCAGCGCGAACAGATGCAAATCGTAGAAACTGCCGTTCTCGAAAAACTGTTCGTGCTGGATGCCTTCGTCCCGAAAGCCAACTTTGTGCAGAACACGCGCCGAAGCCGGATTACGACCATCCGCGTCGGCCTCAATCCGGTTGAGGTTCATGCTGTCGAAGCCGAAATCCACCATTGCTCGTACCGCTTCGGTCATCAGTCCCTGTCCCCAGTAGGCGCGCGCCAGATCATAGCCAATTGAAGCCCGCCGGTCGTGTCGTACCCAATAATTGAAGCCGCACATGCCAATTACGGTCGGGTCACTTCTAAGTGTGATTCCCCAACGCAGTTCTGCCCCGTCGGCGTACCCGGCGCGAATGGCCTGAATTAAGTCCCGCGCTTGGTCGACGCGGTCATAGGCCAGCCCCGTGTTATAACGGGTGACTTCATAATCACTGCGTATACGGTAAACCGCTTCAGTGTCCTCTATCGTTAGCTCGCGTAAGCATAAGCGCGGTGTAGAAAGTTTAGGAAAGGTTCCAAAATCAAACAATTCGATCATGTTTGCTGTGCTTCCACCCGCATTTGCGCCCACAGCCGTTCGATTTCCAGCACCAATCGCCGTCCGCTGCGCTCCATCAACCAGACCGCTTCGATTTGCTCTTGATTTAAAGGTTCGTTCTTACGCATGTGGTTGATATGAAGGAAATAAGCACATTGCAGGATCATTTCCATTGGTGTACGTGCGGCGTACATCAGCCTGTAACGTGGATCATTTACCCGCAGTACCTCTGGCGCATCTAGTTCCGTCCCATACTGATCAACTGCTTCGGTCACCTTTTGTATTGGCAGAACGATTTCATCCAACCGTTGGCGCTGACGCAGCGTGAGCACGCCAAAGCGTTCGCGCACCAACGCATCATATGCTCGCTTGATGTCATCCCGCAGGCGAACCAAATCACTAAAGCTAGCAGTATTCATGGCGGTAAAACCCATCTTATGTGCATACATGCCACTTATAACAAAGGGCGTGTGATATGTCCACCATTTTACCTTATTGTTTAGCGGGTATCGCAATTCAATTTTGTACAAACATCCTAAATTGCATATTTTTCAGCAAGGAGCCTATATATCCTGATAACTAGCGACACATAAAAACCGTTTGTCGAAGAGCCTGTTTCATCCACCGACATCATATTACAAATTACTCATCTGCTCGCTTAATTTGTTTCAGGTGTCCACTTGGCCTATTTGGAATTAGCCATACAGCCTATTCATGACGTGGGATTTGCCATTATCGTAGCGAGACTGAAAGTGTAAGGAGTTTGAAGTGTTATATATTAATCATAATTGCCAGAACCTATCCCCGGAGGAAAGCACACGGGATATCGAGCAGCTTATTTCGCAGGGCGACGCGATTTATGATTATGAACGTGTACCGGCGGAATGGAGTGGATTTGACGATCAGCCCGCCATTTATCAAGATGGTGATGCTGCTTCGCAAAGTAACTTAGATAACAAAGGTTCCGACGTCAGCAAGCTCGCATCGTAACGTATATCAGTTAAACCATAACTGACGATCCATTTACCGGGTGTTATCCAAATAGATACCATCCGGTTTTTATTTCACCTGATGTACGTAAACCGCCTCACCGTTGATTTGTTCGCGCAAAAGTATTCAATTATTTGTCAGTTATAGGTACAGCGGACTTTTATTACTGTTTTCGGCAAGCCATTTGATATATCCAGATGTATCAGGCTCACCCAAATTAATCGTATATTCAACACCAAATATTGCTAAGACAAAGAAAAGTTCTTGCTCATCTGTATAAAGAAAAGTAAACTCATGAAGCATTTGATATTCTCCATATCCTTCCTCATTAAATAGTTTATCCTCTTCATAAATCTCTCGTCTGTGGAAAGGCCAAGTTAAATTTGAATGGCCTCGTCGGACGTAATTTCGGATAAGATTTAATTCTGGATGATCAATTATTTCATCTAATCCACCTTCAACCGTTAACACTCGACTAACTAAAGCTTCAAGCGCTATTTTCCCTATGAACCTAGACATGACGTTATGGTCTGGGTCTGCTCCAACAGGAAAAACTAAATGACCAGTTTTTGATTGAAGTACAGATTGAATGAATCGCTCGGCATCTTTTTCACGAGACGGATAAATACTACTTTCCTTATTTGGGTCAAGTTCAACTATAGTCAATGACTCTTGATGTATAGCTCTAATATTTGGAATTCTCCCCTTTTTATTCTCAACACCGTTCCTGAATCTCAATTGAACAAAATATCCAGACTCAAGAACGGGTTTCTCTAGTCGCCGAGCAAAATAGTTGTTACAACTATCGCATACTACGCCACGCGGTAGTATATGCTCAACATTTCCTAAAGATTCTGGAATAATATGTTCAATAGTTTTTGAGGTACTGGAATTGCTTTTGCAGAATATACAACGCATGTATCCTCCTACAATCTGGCTTATCCAATTAATATACTAGGGGTTTAATCAGGTAGAGATATAGGCTCGTACTCTACCTGATTCATCTAAACTAAGGCTCCCTACACCACAATCGCACCTTCGTCACGCGGCGCGCCGAGATAAGCGCGTTCCTTTTCAACGATTTCCGGCTCCAGCTTGACGATCAGCGGCGCGGGTTCACGCAAAGTTTGTCCCGGCTTTAGATTACTCTTTTCCCACTTACCAATAGCTTTGCTGCCATCATAAATCAACCCTTTATGCGGGCGAGTTTCCTCTTGATACTCAACAATCTTTTGCTCACCGAATAGCTGCCCGTCATAGCCAAGGAACTCATGCACCTTCTGTGAGGTGAAGGGCAGGAATGGCGACAGTACCGTTTTTAGATTGTCGATGACTCGCAGCACGGTATAGACTGACAGTGCCGCGTCATCAGGATTCTCTTTGATGGCTTTCCATGGCGCACGGCGATCAAGGTAGGCGTTGCTCTCGCGCACGAGTGCCATCGTTTGCGTCAGGGCTTCTTTCAGCTTGACTGCCTCAATTAACCCACCAATAGTCTCGAAAGCCGCTTCCGACTTTTCGAGGATAGCCTTATCGTCTTCAGTCAATTTGGTAATGTCGATGCTCGGCACTTTGCCTTCATAACGTTTGAAGGCAAAACTCAGCATACGGTTGGCGAGATTGCCCCATGCGGCTAAGAGTTCGCCGTTGACGCGGTTGAGGAAGCCATCCCAGTTGAAGTCGCTGTCGGCACTTTCGGGGAAGGTGGCGGCGGTGTAGTAACGAATGGCGTCTGGTTGGTAGCGTTCCAGAATATCCGGCAGCCAGATAGCCCAATTGCGGCTCTTGGAGAACTTATCCCCCTCGATGTTCATGAACTCGTTGGCGGGAACATCATAGGGCAGTTGCAAGTGAGCATCATACTGCTTGCCTATATTGTCTTCCTTACCATTGTAGATGCCATCCACGCCCAGCAGTTCTGACTGCCAGATAATGGTGTGGAAGGGGATGTTATCCTTGCCGATGAAGTTGTAAATCTCGACCTGCGGGTTATACCACCAATCTTTCCATGCATCCGGCTGACCGATGTTTTTGGCCCATTCCAAACTGGCTGAGAAGTAACCAATGACCGCGTCAAACCATACATACAACTTCTTGTTTTCCCAACCTTCCAACGGCACGGCGACGCCCCAATCAATATCACGGGTGATGGGGCGACCGTGCAGCCCGTCCATAATGAAGTTGCGGCTGAATCGCACCACATTGGTTCGCCAGTGCGATTCATGCTTATTCAGATATTCAATCAGCTCTGGCTCAAAGCGTCCCAGATCAAGGAAAAAATGCTCGCTCTCACGCACGATTAGCTTATCTGACGGATTGCCTTTGTTACGCGGATTAATCAGTTTGGTTGCATCGAGCAAATTACCGCAGTTATCGCATTGGTCGCCGCGCGCGTTGGCATAATGGCAGATATAACATTCGCCTTCGACATAACGATCTGGCAGAAAGCGCTTTTCAAGTTCGCTGTACATCAGTTCTTGGGTTTCTTTATAGAGACAGCCGTTTTCCAGCAGCTTGAGGAAGAAATCCTGCGTCACTTTGTGGTGATTTTCAGTGTCGGTATGTGTGAATAAATCGTAGCTAATGCCGACTTTTTGCTGCGTCAGCAAGAAGCGTTCGTGATAATGCTCAAAGACTTCGCGCGGCGGAATGCCACGCTTATCTGCCTCGACTGAAATGGGCGTTCCGTGACTGTCCGAGCCAGAGACCATCAGCACACGGTTGCCTTTTAGCCGGTGATAGCGGGCGAAAATATCAGCCGGCAGATATGCCCCAGCCAAATGCCCGACGTGTAAATCACCATTGGCGTAAGGCCACGCGACGGATACGTGAATCGTTTTAGGTTGCGTCATGTTCGTTGTTCGTCCTTCGTTTTAGGCTCATTCGAGAGCGTAGTGTGAAAGTGTCAAGTTAAAGTGGGTTCACCACACCCATTATCAAGGTGTTTCTTGGGTATGATGCGAAGTATTATAACCCGACTTCGCTCAGGATTTAGCAGGCCGCTTGAAGTAAAACACTTCCGGGTCGCCTTCATCGAGATTATGTACCACACCGCTAATCGTATACCCCGACTTTTCCAGTAATCGCTGCATCGGTAAGTTCGATAGGTTAGTGGAGGTAAACAGCTTCTCGCTCTGGCAAGTGTCTTCAATGTGCTGCATCAAAGCGGTCGCAAATCCGTACTGCCGATAATCAGTACGGACGTAAACCAATTCAATCATCGGCCAGCCGAAGAAATTGCGCGCCATGATGATGTAGGCGACTGCTTGTTCGTCGGCTTCGACAACCGTGCAGCTGCCTTGTTCCACCGCTTGACGGACAAACGACTGTCGCTTGGCGTCACTATGCGCGATGTGGTCGAATGCCAACAGCGTTTCAATGTCGCTGCTTTCGGCTGCCCGAATAATTTTCTGCTTGATTGGTGCTATCATCACTTTTGCTCGACTTTTCTTTACTGATAACCGAAACCTATAAACGGTGAATGCAAACAAAAACCGCCTGCCTTTTCAGGACAGACGGTTCGAGTTGCCAGTTTGTCGGGTTCAGCTACCGCGCACGGGGCAATCGCCTGCGTCTATCCTGACGTAAGCTTTGCATCATGCACATGGGTGAACGGTTACAATTATTCATATGTGAAAGTATAGTGCAACCAAGGGAGCCGAGTCAAGCCACTGCGAAGCACAGTCGAATAATCTCACTCCGTTTCGTGCTGAACTCCCGACACATTAGCGAACACGCCGGATAAGGTGTCGCTCAAGCCCAGCGCTTGAATTTCCGCAGTCATGTCGAGCTGGTCGCCAACCGCTGCCCGATTGCCGGGGCGAGACGCATAAAAGAGGTAGGACAACCGGAACAGCCAAAGCGCTTGTTCAACATCGGCTTCTGAACGGATGTAAAAGGTGATCCATCCGGTTTCTGGTAACAAGTGATGCGGCTCGGCGCGCTTTTCGTCGAGGAGCTGTGTACGGATTTTCGTATTGAAGGGAATATCGACCATTCCGTTCGCGTGAATGTGTCCGATTTCCACTTTGCCGAGATTGAATTCTAAACCACCGAAACGGTGCGGGTTAGCGCTCATTCCCGGCCAACTGGTTACAGTCTGTTTTATATGTTCAATTCGTTCGCGCATGAGCTTTCCTTAAATGAAGACTCGTTTACTGATACTATTTTCTGTTTAAACGATGTGGTTTACACTGACATTTTGACCAGAATTTGCTGTACCAATGTTCATCAACTGTATATTCTAAGAACTTAACAGCCTGATAACATGAACTCGTTGCAAAATATCGTAAAAATTGGTTATAGTGATGCCCCAACCTGCAACGCTTACATTATATGGACGAATCATTATGGTCGCTCAAGCAGAGGATACTCCACTGCCGGAACTAAATCCCCAAACCTATTTCAACCGTGAACTATCATGGATCGAGTTTAACCGCCGTGTGCTGGCGATGGCGCAGGATGAGTCCGTGCCGCTGCTAGAACGTGTTAAGTTTTTGGCTATTTTTAGTAATAACCTCGATGAATTTTACATGGTACGGGTAGCATCCGTTCATGATAAATTAAAAGTGCTTGTGCCATCTGCGCGGCCTGACGGTTACCAACCCGGCCCACTGCTGGCTGAAATTCGCAATCATGTGGTTGATTTGGTTGCGCAGCAACGCGTGACCATGCGTGAAGTCTTTACCAAAATGGCTGAAGAAGGCATCCGCGTACTTGACATTACCCAGCTAGACCCAACCCAGCGCGGGATGATCCGTGAGTACTTTCACAGCGAAATATTTCCCGTTCTTACGCCGCTTGCTGTAGACCATGTTCACCCCTTTCCCTTTATCTCTAACCTCAGCCTGAATCTTGCCGTGTGGCTCAAGCGTTCAAATGGCCATGGTAACCAAGATACCGAATTTGTGCGTATCAAAGTGCCGGAGGCGCTGCCCCGTCTGGTTGATGTGGGTAAGGTCTTGCGTCGCTACAGCAATGACACCTCGATGAAGGACAGCTTCTTATGGATGGAAGATGTTATTTCGGATAACCTCGACTCATTGTTTCCGGGGATGCGTGTGTTGGAGCAGTATCCCTTTAGGGTGACGCGGGATGCCGATGTGGATTATGAGCAAGAAGAAGACATCGGCAGCATGAGCGCGTTGATCGAAGAAAGCTTGAAAGAACGGCGCTTCGGTTCGGTGGTACGGCTGAGTGTGCCGGATAATATTAGTGACCGCACCCGCGAACAATTGATTAAGCAGCTTGGTGTTGATCCAGAACGCGATGTGTACTTGATTGATGGCGCATTGGGTGCAAGCAGTTTGTTTGAATTATCGAGCGTTGACCGTAATGAACTGAAGTATCCGCCTTTTTTGCCACGCGTGCCGGATAACCTCGGCGAACATGATATTTTTAGTGCCATCCGCAAGGGTGATATTCTCCTTCATCATCCCTATGATTCTTTTCTGCCAGTCGAGGCCTTTTTCCGTGCGGCTGCACGCGATCCTGATACGCTGGCTATCAAAGCGACTTTGTACAGAGTGGGTAAAAACTCACCGATTGTTGAAGCCTTACTTGAAGCGCGTGACCTTGATAAACAGGTGGCTGTATTGGTCGAACTGAAAGCGCGCTTTGATGAAGAGAATAACCTTGAATGGGCGCGGCAGTTGGAACATAAAGGTGTTCATGTTACCTACGGCGTAGAGGAACTTCCAGTTAAGACACACGCCAAAGTTGCGCTGGTCGTCAGGCGCGAGGCCGACGGGGTGCGCCGATACATACACCTCGGAACCGGCAATTACAATGCGGGTACAGCCCGTTTGTATACGGATATCGGTTTGTTGACTTGTAACAACGAAATCGCGGATGATGTTTCGAAACTTTTTAATCGTCTAACCGGATACGCCCCGGCGACGACTTACAATCGCTTACTGGTTGCACCGGAACATCTCCATGCGGGTATGATTGCGCTGATCGACAATGAGATCGCTGCCGCACAAGCCGGTAAAGAAGCCCGTTTAATTTTTAAGATGAACCAGCTTGAAGAAGATATTGTCATACAGAAGTTGTATCAGGCTTCGCAGGCAGGGGTACAAATTGATTTGATTGTGCGTGGACTGTCTTGCCTTGTGCCGAATATCCCCGGCGTAAGCGAGAACATCCGGCTGCGCAGCCATATCGGGCGCTTTTTGGAACACAGCCGTATTTTTTATTTCCAGAACGCGCCGCCGGCCAAACGCTTGTATTTGGGCAGCGCCGACATGATGCGCCGCAATCTTTATAACCGGGTCGAGGTGGTTTTCCCTGTATTGGAAGCCCGTTTGCAAAAAGGGGTTATGCGGATTCTGGCGACTTATTTGCAGGACAACGAATTGTCATGGGCGATGCAGTCCGATGGAAGCTATGTGCGGATGCAGCCCCTGCCGGATGCAGCCCCATTTAATGCACAGGTGGCTTTCATGGAAGATAGTTTCGGGGTTCAGTCGATGCCCTAGCGATAATTGGACAAATTGTTAAAAGCGTGACACAATGTGCCCATGTAGCCCTAAAAATACATGGGTTTATTGATTAAAAGACATTGTTGCTCAAAATTATTGCCGTAAATTAATGCCTTCATACAGTGTATATTTTGTTGATATTAGTTAGCCTGCTGTGCAGGTATTTATACGCACTTGTGAAGGTGGTCTATGTCTCAGGAGAGTTCTTCCCAAACCCCGATTGAGCTATGCGTCATCGAAGGCGATGGTATTGGTCGAGAGGTAATCCCCGCTGCTGTCGAAGTTTTGAAGCGCGTTGCCCCGGATGTCGTCATTCGCCCGATGGAAGCCGGTTGGGGTTATTTTCAAAAGCACAAGACACCGCTCCCTGAAGAAACGATTCAGGTGGCGCGCGAATGCAAAGCTATTTTGTTCGGCGCGGTATCGTCACCGGCTTATCCGGTTGAAGGCTATTTTTCGCCGATTGTCCGTTTGCGACGTACATTGCAGGCCTTCGCTAATTTACGTCCGGCGCAGCATTTGCCTGTCCCGACGTCACGCGAGGGTGTGGATATGCTGATCGTGCGCGAGAACACCGAGGACTTATATATCGGACATGAGCATACGGAAGACGAAGGGCAAACGGGTATTGCTGAAAAAGTTATCACCCGCGATGCTACCGAGCGTGTTACCCGCCTGACTTATGAATTGGTGCGGCGGGTTGGACGTAAAAAAGTCACGATTGTGCACAAGGCGAACGTTCTCAGCCAATCGGATGGGTTGTTCCGTCGTGTGGCTTTAGAAGTTGCAGCCAATTATCCAGACATTGTGACCGACGAGCTGTATGTGGATACAGCGGCTTATTGGATGGTGAAAGAACCTACGCGCTTTGATGTGATTCTTACGCCGAATCTTTACGGAGATATTCTTTCGGATATGGCTGCGGCATGGGGCGGAGGGATGGGGCTTGCTCCTTCTTTGAGCCTAGGGGAGAACGTGGCACTGGCTGAACCGGTACATGGCAGCGCGCCGGACATCGCCGGTAAAGGTATTGCTAACCCGACAGCCTCGATGCTGAGTGTGGCGATGCTGCTGCGGTTATACTGGAACCGTCTAGAAGCTGCGGATAAAATTGAGAAAGCTGTGCAAAAGACCCTTTCTGAAGGGGACTATACAATCGATATTTATACCGAAGGTGCGATCTCTACGACCGATTTTACGGAACGGGTTTGCAGCCATTTGAGTTAAGATAGTCGATTAGAAAATTCCAAAGCGCGGAACACCCTGTTCCGCGCTTTTTGATTCTGTTTAGCCGAGAACTGGCAGCAGCAAGATTAGAAATTGGTGTAATTAGGGTTAAATTCATAAAAATTTTACAAAAACCTCAACACTTTAATGATTCTTTTAGTAGAAGCAATGCTACGATAAGAGCAGTTCGATTATAGATTAGTATTTATTCCCTATTGGCAACGCGTTGATCATTTCAATTCGTAAGTTGCAAGAAAGAGGTCCGCGAGGATCATGAAGCAGACTATTTTAATTGTTGACGACGAAACCAGCTTCCTCGACATACTGCAAATTATTTTGCAGCGGGCCGGTTACAAGACCTTAGTGACTACAAATGGCAAAGAAGGGCTGAATATGGTCTACCAACACAAGCCAGATTTGGTTGTGTTGGATGATATGCTTCCCGGCATCAGCGGCGGTGATATTTGCATGACGCTTAAGAATGATCCGGTCGTCAACCATATTCCGGTCATCCTCTACAGCGCGGGGCCACGTGTTCGTGAGCGTGATTTCATCCGTCAGATTGGGGCTAACGCCAGTATATCCAAACCGTTTAAACCCAAGGACGTGGTTCAGCTCATCTCCAACTGCCTTGTCGCTGCTCCAGTGGCGGCTGCGGTATAAAACAGTTACGGGTTTGACAAGTAGACATTTCAAGACCTTGAATGCAAGGTCTTTTTATTTCTTGCCTGCCAGCTTTACATATTGTGGACTAGCGAAGATGCCTCATCTACGACTTCGGCAAAAAGCTGGTTCATGAGTTCATCTGCTACCTGATACGGCCCACCAAAGCTGCCATCGCCGATTTGCTGGCGCGTGGCATAAATATCATTGTCGTCAAGCAGACGCTCAACCCATTCTTTGACCTCTTCGGGAGATTCGGCAACCCGGTTAAAGGGGAAATTCTCGCCCCAGTTGGCGTGATTGAGCTTTAGGCCATTGCGCTGACCGAAGGTTTGCACGGCCTTTTCTTTCCACCAGTTGTACCAGATTACATTTAGCGCATCATCTTTTTCATGGATTTCATGGAGGAAGGTTGGCATTTGATTGCCACCGTGACCATTCAGGAAAAAGAAGCGGCGGAAGCCTTGATGGAGTAGACATTCGAAGATTTCAAGAATGACGGTGCTGAGGGTGTTCTGGGTAAGGCTGATGGTTCCGGGGAAGGCGGAAAAATAACGACTGTATCCAAAGTTAAGGGGTGGAGCGATTATGACTTTTTCGCGGTCGGCGACTGCATCGGCTATTTTGGAGGGGATGATAATATCGGTTAACAGGCTGAGGTAAGCGTGCTGTTCGGTTGCGCCGGTGATGATGATAATCCGGTCGTCTTTTTCCAGATAGGCTTCGACATCCATCCAATTCATATTTTCTAGTCGCATGATTGCCTCTTATGAAACGCAGTCCATGAAGTAGTGAGTCGTTCGTTAGTGGATTGATAATATCCGCAAAGTGATGAAAGTCCAAGATATTACAAAAAATTTTAGGTTCAAAGCATTCGGCTGCAATTCCGTTTTGAAAAGCTGATTAGCGTTGGAATAGCGGTATTACTTCAGCAAAGATGAAACTGAACAAAAGTACCGCAAAAATGATGATAATAAAAATGCGGGTGCGCGTCCAAAAGGGTTGGCGTATGCTGCCGGCACGCCCTATGGTGCGGCGGTCATAATCCACCGGAGAGTCTTCGCCGAAGTCCTCGACGTCGCGGTCATCAGGGTATTCGTCATCGTCGATCCAATCCGCACGACGTTTGCTCATGGGTTTGCTCTCCTGTGGTGAACCTGAGTTCGAATGGCGGCAACCACACTCCATAGACACATGATACCATCCAAAATCTGATCGGCGCGTAAATTATCAACAATAAAGGTATGATCGGCGCGATAGAAACCGATGATGACCATGCCTGCGCTCATTAAGGCTAACAGCCACCAAAAGCGCTGTCCGCTGGGCAAGATAGAGGGAAAACGCCAGCGCCAGAGCAGCGACAGCAGTACGAGGAGAAGTCCAAACAGGCATAAAGCGATGCCAAAGTAAGTCGTATTAAAACGTGGGGCGACGATGCCAAAGACATCAACCAGTTCGGAAGTCATCCAGCGTGGATAGTTGGCGAGGCTATCGACTTCTCTGCCGTAAGCACAGCCCGCAGCGAGGCAGCCGACCCATCCGCCTAAGCCAATTAAGGGGAGCGCGGGTGTGAGTAAATCAAGCAGGTGGTTGAAATCCTCACCCCCTAGCCCAGTTTTGGTTTGATGCAGGAAAATCGGAAGGGGCTCAGACCCATCCCTACGAAAAAAGAGAAGTCCTGATTTGAACAGCATCTCAAGACGAGGTAGCAGCCAACGCATGAGGGCTAAACCGAGCAAACCGCCGAGAACTGCGCCATGCCAGTCGAGGCCGCCCGCGCCGATGATCCACATTTCAGCCTGATTGTCGGTGAAATAATCCCAGTTGAGGGCGATGTGGAAAGCACGCGCGCCAATGATGCCGAATATTAATGCGCCCAGATAGAGGTTGGCAAGTTGGCCGCGCGGCTGCTGGTGATAGAGGCTGATGAGCAAGCTTAAGCCAATGGCGATGCCAACGGTTAGGCGGAAAGTGGGGATACTCCACGGGCCAATTTGCGTGTACAGGGCGAGCAAGCGTGTGCCTCCGGCGGAAAAGTAACAAGATTGAGGTTTCAAGTTACAAGAAAGAGAAGGCTAAAGTTTATTGAGGGGGAAGTCAAGCGGTTCAAAGTTCAAAATATTGCAAATATTGAAAATGTTGCAGTTGTGACTCCGTTTTTGATGGTGGACGTGAGGGAGTGAGATGCCGAAACTGCGGAAAATTCGTCGGATTGTTCAGATTCATAATGCGTTTTGTGTCGTCTCATAGGGAGGCTTCGCACTCGTCGTCGGAGACATAACTGGATTTTTGTGGCGGAGAAAGAATGTTGGCAAATTTGGCAGCAATTTCGGCAATGGCAAAGGTGGGTTTTGTGCCAGATTTGCCAGAAACATGTTAAGGTGCGTGGGATGGAGTTTACAGGTAACCGTTGACAGCCAAGCTAAAAGTTCTGGGTGACGAGTAGTGAGACAAATATGAAGGTGGGAAGTGATAGTCTGTCGCATCCGGCTGAGGTTGAAAAAGATTATTCACACGGGCATATGCTGACAGCGAGTTCACAGTTGATGAAATCAAAAGCGCCAACCACAGTGATTGGCGCTTGAGGACACGGGTTTTTTAGACGGTGCGGTTGTTAGCCACCATTGCCGTGACCTTTTCCGCCGCCATTTCCATTTCCGTTACCGTTTCCATTGCCACCACCATTACCTCCACCATGCCCGTTACCATTACCGTTGCCTCCGCCATTGCCATGACCATTACCGTTGCCGTTGTTTCCATTGCCGTTCCCATTGCCGCCGTTTCCATTACCATTACCGGGCTTGGTGGTGGTGGCAGTGTTGGCTTCAGGTGTGGTGGTGAGGCTATCATCCGATTTGTCTTTTAAGACGCGACCGGGGGCGAGTTCGGATGGGCTGACGCCGCTTTCCTTAACGATTTTGCCCCAGCCTTCACCGGCCTTATGACGGGCGAGGTAATCCGCAGCCGTCGCGCCATCCGTACCTGCGGCGGCCAGCGCATAGGCACGAACGATTTCGCCAAAGCCGTTTCCATCACAATGTAAAGCCATGACTTCGTCGTAGCTGACATTGAAGGTGGCAGCGATCTTCATGGCGACTGGTTGATTGGGTTGGTTACAACCACCTGCTACTTCGGTTGCTTCGGCAGTGGCTTCCGGCGTTGCTTCAACCGTCGCTTCGGGTGTGATTTCCATTGTGGCTTCGGGAGTCATTTCGACGGTCGCTTCAGGGGTGACTTCGAGCGTTGCCTCAGGTGTGGCTTCGGGCTGCTCGTCATCATCAAAAAATTCAAAGCCTGTTGCCTGCAAAGTGGTTTCGTTGAGCATTACGCCCGTAATCACAACGAGGTCGCCTTCTTTTAAGATAGAAGGATTGAAAGCACCGGCGGGCGCGACAGTGATGCCGGCGACGATGATGCTGCCGTCTGCGCCGTACGATACCGCGCCGGTTATAATGGTTGTTGTGTCAGTGGATTGGATGGTTGTGTCCTGTGCCAAGCCCGGCAGTACACCGAGAGAAGCGACCGCGACCAGCAAGGCAATAACTGATAACAGTGTTATTTTCGATATGGACTTCATAAGGGATTTCTCCTAAAGCATGATACTGAATAAACCTGCGATGACTGTATAACGGTTGAAATCCATGAATGTTACATTGAGATGCGATTTTCATTTAGCGCAAGGTTTATTTTAAGGTAATGCTGTAGCACCATATGCGTTGATTGCCTGAGGATCGGGTGCTAAACTCCGATTGTTCTGAAAAAATTCTCGAAAGGTGGAAAAATGTCATTACTCAAGCGAACGTTGGGACGTACCGGTTTAGAAGTGACACAACTCGGCTTTGGTGCGATGGAGATTCGTGGCAACCGCATTTGGGGCGGGCGACCCTGTACAGATGAACAGGCTGAAACCATTTTAGAGGCGGTGCTGGATTCAGGCATTAATTTTATTGATACCGCTAATGATTACGGTAAAAGCGAGATGTATCTCGGTCAATATTTGTCGAAGCGGCGCAGTGAATTTTATGTAGCGACCAAATGCGGCTGTACGATGCAGTACGCGGGTGACCACGACGATACTCCGCATTACTGGACGCGCGAGAACATTATGCGGAATATCGCTGATTCGTTGATGAAGATGCGAACAGAGTACGTTGATATTTTGCAGCTTCATAATCCGGATGTCGAAACGGCTGAGAAAAGTGGCGTGGTTGATATGCTTAAGGAGCTTCAGAAGGCAGGGGTTGTGAAGTATATTGGCTGTTCGTCCACATCCCCGCATCTGGCGACCTACATTGATTGGAGCGTGTTCGATGTGTTCCAAATTCCCTATTCGGCGCTGGAACGTCAACACGAAAATTTGATCACCCAAGCGGCGGAGGCTGGCGTAGGGATTATTATTCGCGGCGGTGTGGCACGCGGAGAACCGGGTGAAGGTCTGGGCGGTGAAAATCGCTGGGAAAAGTTCGAGAATGCAAAACTTGACGAATTGATGGAAGCGGGTGAAACCCGTACCGGCTTTTTGCTGCGGTTTACGCTGAGCCATCCACACTGCGATACGACGATTGTCGGCACGGTGAATCCGGATCATCTGAAAGAGAATGTGTCGATTGCCCAAAAAGGTGCGCTGCCAGCCGATATTTATGCTGAGGCAAAGAAGCGGTTGGATGCGGTGGGGGAAAGACCGGAGTAGTCGGTAATCTACCCCACCCCAAAATATGGTTCAAGACACGACTGTTTTGGTGAGTTTAGGAAAAAGCGGAAGGCTCCGAGAGCCTTCCCTACGGGAGAAAAATTCATTGTTAGGCCGAGCGGTGTGTGACACGCATAGGCAAGCCGCCTTTGGGGGATGAGGTGATGAGGCGCAAGGGGACGACGGGTTTATCTGAGGCCAGACGCAGGTTGTAGCGGCTGATAATTACCGCTAACAAAATTTGGGCTTCCATCATGGAGAAGTGGTTGCCGATACAGACGCGCGGGCCGCCACCGAAGGGTAGATAGGCGTATTTGGGAATATTCGGCTCATTTTCGGCACTAAAGTGTTCGGGGTCAAAGACGTTGGGATCTGACCACCAGCGCGGGTCGTGGTGCAGGACGTAGGGCGAGATAAAGATGACACTGTTGCCTTCGAGTTGATAGTCGCCAACGCTGGTATCTTCGCCGATGAAGCGTGGGAAAGCGGCAACAGTCGGCTCGATGCGCATGGTTTCTTTGATGACCATCAAGGTGTAAGGCAGATTTGGTAAGTCGTCCAAAGTCGGCAGCCGTCCGCCAAGAACGCTATCAACCTCGTGTTGAAGTTTCGCCACGACATCCGGATTTTGATCGAGATAACGGAACGTCCACGTCAAGGTGTTGGCAGTGGTTTCGTGTCCGGCGAAGAACAGCGTCAGAATGTTATTGCGTACGTAGTCATCCGAAACGGGATTGCCGTCTTCGTCGCGGGTTTCCATCAAGAGCGAGAGTAAGTCGCTGCGACCTTCGTTGCCATGCGTGCGGCGTTCTTCCATGAAATGATGCACCAAATCAGTCAGCACTTTGTTGATTTCGACGGCTTGGCGGTCACGTCCATGCGTCAAGAAGTCGGGCAGCGGTGATTTCAAATCCGCAACGGCAATGGTTTGGGCATCGTGAGCAGCAGCGGCTAAGGTCGGGGTTTGAGTGACATCCATGCCGAACATGGTTTCGGCAATAATCCACATGGTGACCTGCATCATATCGGCGTGAATGTCACGTTCGGCGCTTTCACCCCACAAATCAACCAATTTCAAACCAAAGTTTGCCATGGTATCGGCATAGCCGGTGATATGTTTGGTGTGCATCAAGGGCTGAATGAGCTTGCGCTGAGGCCGCCATTCCTCGTGATCGGCGGTAAGGATGCCTTTGCCTAGAAAACGTCCGAGCAATTTGGGTTTGGCTGCATCAACTTGATTTTTGTGAAAATCGTTGACGCGCTTGACCAATATTTCTTGAGCCAAGTCCGGTTCTGATACCAGATAGAAGGACTGCTTACCGACCTTAAAATGCACAAGACCCCCATAACGGGCGGCGGCTTCGTTCATGAAGTCGATGGGTAAACCGCTGGCGGTCATAAAGGGAATGGCGCTGCCAAGCAGGGGCAGGCCGGGCATGACAGGTGGTTGTCGAAGAATAGGTTCGGATACAGTTGCAATTTCAGCAGTCATGATATTTTGCTCTTGTTTTGTGCTTCGCTTAGATAAACAATACACGACATTACGTTTCATAATCAAGAAGAAATTGGATGGGCGTGTTACATAATAGGCATGTGTATATAAATGGATAGAAGAACGGTAAAAACGCGGAAAATGCTGCAAGATGCGCTGCTGGCATTGCTGCATGAGCAGGCATTTGAGGACATCGAGATTCAAGCGATAACAGATCGGGCAGACACAGCGCGGGTGACGTTTTATCGACATTACGGGACGAAGGAAGAACTGCTGGCGGATGTGATCGAGACGATTTATCAGGACATGCAGGCGGTGATCCAAGCAGTTTCGGCAGAACGGCTCATGGATTTTCATCTGCCGCCACCAAACCTGATCCTGTTTGATTTTATTGAGCAAGATCGGGCGCTGTATAAAAAGTTATTCACGGGTTCAATCAGTGCGTTTATCCAGCAGCGGCTGCGGCATTATGTGGTGAAACAGGTGCTGATGACATTTAGCGCCGCTCCCCAATATGCTGATTTGCCAGTCGGGTTGATTGCGAACCACTGCGCCTCGTGTTTGATCGGCAATATTATGTGGTGGCTTTCGGAGGATGTGCCATATTCGGGGGCTTATATGGCGTGTATTAGCCATTGGACAGCGATGATCGGTGTCATGACGTTGATTGGTCGGGCAGATGAACTGACCATGCCGCCGCCCGATGCGTGGCGAGTGCCGGGGTAAAGGTGATAACCAGAGCATTAGGGTTTGCCAGCGGCAAACCCCTACATAATGTGAATCCATGTTGACCGAGTGACGGATTCGTGTCTATCTGTCCTAGTTGGTCGGTGGTGCGCCGCCTTCGACAACGGACGAGTCATCATCGCCGGAGGTGATAGGCCGCATTGCCATTCCAGCGGGCAAGCTGTCGATACTGCTGTTGGCAATCTCTGTTCCAGAGATGACCGCCGGAATGATCGGTTCGCCCGGAGATGGAACCATCGGCGATTGGGCGACGCCCGCGTTCAAGGTGCCGGAGGTGGAGGCTCTGGTTAACACGGTCTGAAGCTGAGCATCGGCAGGTGACTCGTAGAATGAAGCGGCGGGGCCTGCACTTAATGCCCCTAACTGTTCCGCGAGTGCCAACACTTCCGGCGGCGCAGCGTCGCTGACAGAAGCGGCTGGCATTTGATCGCTATTGTCGCTGGCAGCCGAAATATTTTTCACAGTGGCTCCTTTGTCGTCAATTTCAATGATAATACGCATTGGCCGGCACTCCTTATGACAAAATCGCGTAGCGTCCCTCGAAGGTTACGGGGAAGCTGGTTAGGTTTTTGACGGTAATCCAATAGGTACACTGTGTCGCGCTGGAGCGTTCTACTGTAACATCCCAGTCGACTTGGGGTGCGCCGGAGCGTGGTGATGTCGGCATCATGTACCACGTGACGTGGGAAGCTGATGACCAACCCCACGTAAACCAACGGCGTGTTTCATTAGCCGCTAAACTGCCTGTCCATTGAACTCCTGTACTCATCTAAATCCCCTTTTTATTAATAACGGCTCAAAATGCAATATCGGCCCTCAAAATCTATCGGCGCGGAAGTCAGGTTTTGCACAGTAATCCAGTAGGTTGCGAATTCGGCACTGGCGCGTTCGACCTGTGTTTTCCACAAAATTTGTGGGCTGCCGGGGCGAACGGTGGTGGGCATCACTGTCCATATCATATGCCATGTGGCGGGCCAACCCCATGTGAACCAGCGTTTGGTCTGGTTGGCGAGCAGATGGCCTGTCCACTGCACTCCACAAATCGGCTGTGTCATCCAACCGTCAACAGGAATTTCCCAAACGCCGCGATTGCGCGTTCCGGCGCGGAGTACACGTGCGTGAGGATGGAATATGAGATCACCGACAAAGGCATTGGGCAACGCATTGGAGTAGTTACCCCATGTTGCTCCGCCATCAGTGGTTTGATAAACCCCTAAGTCAGCAGCAACCCATACGCGGTTGCTATTCCAATTGTCAACGGCAACGGCATTCATAGGCAGGTTGGGCAAGCCAGCAGTACGATCAATCCAGTGTGATCCCCCGTCGTCTGACCGATAGACCCGTCCACCGCCGACGGTGCGATAGGTTGCCCACAGCCGGTTGAGATTGGATGAATCAACGAAAATGTCGCTGAGTGAGGCACTGCTGCGCGGCGTCGTCAGAGCACTAGGTGTAGACCATGATGAACCACCCCAGTGGGTCTTGAAGATGCGACCGTCAGTCGTTCCAACGAACACATTATCGACATTAGGAATATACATGGCACTGGCGAGTGATCCACTGGGCAGAGCGAGGCGCACCCAAGCCGTGCCGTTGTTGCGCGAAACAAAAAGCGATTGGCCGCCGAGGGCAATGGTGTCCCCGCCGTTGGCGCTACATTCAAAGGGCGGATAAAAGAGACTGCTCTCGCCACTGGGTACTGAAGGGGCAATACCTGTCCATGAGCCAAAGTTGCCACGCGTACTTGAACGTTCGGGACTTACACCATAGTAGGAATGAAATACGATGTTGGGATCGGTGCGGTTGATGGCACAGTCGCCGCCATCACCATCCGCGATATGTTCCCAAACCATTGACCCCGTCCAGCGCTCGGTACCGTTATCTTGCGTTCCACCGATGAGAAAACGCGACGAGCCATAATCATGGTCGATATACTCGTACTCAGATATGACCAAGCCATTGTTGCAATGCTGCCATGTGATGCCGCGATCAGGACTGCGGTAAAGGCCGCCGTCATTTCCACAATAGATGGTGTTAGGCTGCCCCGGCTCGAAGGCAATGGCGTGTTGATCGGGATGAATGGATGAACCTGTCCCGCTTTTCGATGACAGATTCGTCCATGTCCATGTGGTTCCTGAGAGATTTCCACGGTAGGCATCAATTGCGCCGCAGTAGACTTCGGTCGTCCTATCAGGAGAAGCTTCCACATACCAGTCGTACCATGCTTGGCCGGTACTGACGCCGGGTGGTATGGTGATAGCTGCCCATGTGGTGGTGGTTCGCCGCCAGAGTTGAGCTGTCGCACCATTTGCTCCCCAAGCATAGGCGACCTGTGGATTTGAGGGAGCGATGGACACGGCGAGGCGGTTAAATGAGGCAGGTGCTGACGGTAGGGTAACGGCTGTCCATGATGTGCCGCCGTTGGTCGAGCGCCACAAGCCATCACGACAAGCGGCTAGAATTTCGGCTGATGTGCCGCCAGCCGGGTTGATGGAAATCGCCCAAGTGGTTGACGTCCGGCGTTGAGTCCAATTGACACCGCCATTGGTGGAGACATATAAGCCACTGGTTGTGCCAGCCAGCAAATGATTGCTATCGCCCGGATCCACGATGAGACTGTAAAAGCCTTGACCGACAAACGGTGCCTGACACAACGTTGTCCATGTTGTTCCGCCATTGGTCGAGCGTAAGATACCTGCACCCAGATAAGCCCACCAGTTTCCTTCGCCTGTACCGCAGTATACGACTGACGTATTGCGGCGATCAAAGGCAATGGCGCCGACTGTTAGTGTGGCTGCATAATCGGTACGGGGAGACCAACTGGCTCCGCGATCAAAACTTTCCCAAACGCCGCCATTGGCAGCGCCTGCCAGTACGTGAGCCGGTCTATTCGGATCAACCGCAATCGCAGAAATTCGTCCGGAAATGTTGACCCGACCCGAACCGTAGGTTTGACCATTGGGAACAGTCCACGGGCCGAGCGAGCGCCATTGTGGGCCGAAAGGTTGGGGAGGGCTGAGACGATCTGCCGCTTCGATGTAGTTCTGGGCGATGTTTTCGGTCGATACGGCATTGGCCTGATCGGCGGCACGCGATCTCCTAGTCGATGATTTCGAGGTTTTGCCAGCATCCCCAGCGGCTTCACGTGTAGGCGAGGCCGTGTACTGGGCAGCCTGTGTCGCAAAGGTCGGACGCTGTTCTTCGTCGACAGCCAGTTCAACACTTTGCTGTGCTGCTTCGGTGTAACCTGCACTATCGAGTAAGTCAAGCAGGCGAAATAATGACTTCCCACCAACTACCTTGGGTCTTTCGGCCTTGGTCGTGGTTGGACTTGGACCTTCATTGGGTTCTCGCATACCTATTCCCCCTCCTGTTTAAAATAGATGATTTCATCACAGGCTGTAGACTTTGGGGGCAGATGCCCAATCGTTGTGAGCGATTATTGATCTTTGGCCTGTGAATCGGCGGCTTTTAGAAGCGCCAACAGTTGCTGCAAATCCTGTTGGAGATGGTCTAAATGCTGGCCTAAGTTTTCAACAATTGATACGAGCGCATGATAATCGTGTTCGGTGATCACCATGCCCGAGCCTGTTTGTTGGGGCGCCGGGTTAGCATCGGGCGTCGGCAGCCCATTCGGAAAGCGTTGGTCGATAAATTCGCGCAGCCGTTCTGCTGCGCGCCCGCCGGATAGGTTGGACTCATCTTTACCTGATTGACCGGTCATATTCATTACTCCCTAAATACTAAGTCGCGCGTTAAAGGCATCCTGTCCTAAGGATAAGCATGATGCCTTAGTAGAATATGATGACCGCGTATGAGAGAATGTTGATGTATTTAGGATGTGCAATCGCTGCCCGTGCCACGGGAATGTATGATTTTGGATACCGGACTGATGGATCTCCAGCACCGTCTAGTGATATTCGGAACCAGTCGTTTTTGGGCGCAGGCGCGTTTCCAGTACCGGTTTCCAGAACAACCAGTAAGCAATCTGTGAACCGGCATAAGCGGTGGATGTGTCGATGACGAGCGTCACGATGCGCTCTTCAAGATCACCGAATTGTTCCCCGACAATCGTACTTCCAACAAAACCGACGAGTATGCTGATAACAAAAACGGCGATGAATTTGCGCCGCCCCGACCATTTATGAGGAATAACCAATATGTAAAGCAGTGGGATGATGATGGCACCGAGGATGAAAGGCAGTAACTCTCGTATCATTTCCATAAGATTTTCTCTCAGTCAAGTAATACAGAGTACAGTAATTTACGTTAATAACATTATATGACGTAATTATTATTTGTCAACTGCATTAGACTGGTGGGATAAATTAGGTCATTTGACAGTGCGGCAAAGCACGGTTTATTCCACCAGTTTGAGCGGGTTTGTGAGGGGAAATCTAATCTTGACCGAGCAGCACAGCTTGAATGGCATCTACATCGGCGCGGAGCAGTTCGTCGGCTGCTAAGTCGCTGGCAACTTTGTTGCACGAATGAAGGACCGTGCTGTGAGTACGTCCACCGAATGCGTCACCGATTTGGGGCAGCGAAGCCATAGTTACTTCACGGGCAAGGTACATGGCAATTTGCCGCGCTTGGTTGATACGGGCAGTGCGGCGAGGGCCAACTAAATCCGCCACTGCAAGATGATAATACTCAGCGGTTGCGGTGAGGACACGCGCCATCGTCAATTGGTGATGACGGGGACGACGATAACCGACCAAGGCGCTCTCGGCCATATCAATGGTCACCGGACGGCGCGACAGATGCGTTGTGGCGGCGAGCTGGTTGAATATCCCTTCCATCTCGCGGATGTTGGTGCGGGATTTTTCGGCAATGATTTCTGCAACGTTGACGGGTAAGTTGATGTCGCGTTCCTGCGCCCACATCTTGACGATGGCGACGCGTGTCTCATATTCCGGCGGTTGCAAATCCATAACCAAGCCGCCCGCGAAACGGGAACGGAGGCGATCTTCTAGCGTGACGAGTTCTGTCGGTGGACGGTCAGAGGCCAGCACGACCTGCTTGTTATAGGTATACAGCGCGTTAAAGGTGTGGAAGAACTCTTCCTGTGTGCTTTCTTTGCCGGCAATGAACTGAATATCATCGACCAGCAGTACATCCGCCGAGCGATATTTTTCGCGGAACATGGCGGTGGTGCGCTGGCGAATGGCATCGACCAGATCGTTGGTGAAAACTTCTGACGGGATATAAATAACACGCATGTGCCGGGCGCGGCAAACATGCGCAATTGATTGCAGTAAATGGGTTTTGCCTAAACCGACACCACCATAAACGAAAAAAGGATTGTATTGGGTGGCGGGATGTTCAGCCACGGCCAAGGCCGCTTCATACGTCATGCGGTTGGCCTGATTATTCATAAAACGGTCAAAGGTAAAGCGCGGGTTGAGTTCACTTTCGGGTAGGTCCGGGCGCTGTGGACGGCTGACCTGTTGATACAGCGGCGCGCTGGTTTCGGTTGGCGGCAGTTCCGGCTGACGGTTGAGCAGGCGGAACAAGGGTAGTTCGTCATCAGCGGCGGGAACCGGATCAAACTTATTGACTTCAAAAGTTAATTCAACGCGATCACCAAGGACATCGCCTAAAACACGGCGAATCTCGCGGTAGAGGCGGTGCTGAAGCATATCACGGGCGTAGGCATTGGCGACACCGATGCGATAAGAGCCGTCTTCGGTGCAGCCTAAAAAGACAGCGCCGCGCAGCCACGTTTCAAAACTGGCACGGTCAAGCTGTATCTCCAATTGACTAAAAGCAATATTCCAAGCTTCCTGCGGGTTCACAATGCATTCCTCATATTTTGGTGGCGGCTCATCGGCACTGAGATGGCATCCGCAGTGCTGTAGAACCCCGTTATTAAAAACCGGCAATTGGCAACATAAAATCTATCGGGATACACCCGCAAATGCCGGTTATATGCGACTGATATATAGGGTTATTGACCACCGGGGCATGAATACATGCCCCCAACAGATGGATGTGGGAATTGATTCTGTTTTGGTGGTTAATGTACTGGTGAGTATACATGAAGAACGCGATTCACTCAACCGAATCCTGAGCCAAAATGTTAAAAAACGGCATTTTTTAAGGTTGGGATAAAATCTACCCAGAAACCTTAATAATTTGCCTTTTGTAAAGACCAGAATCGACATTGAGTCATAGGTTTAGTAGGTATGAATCTTGGGATAAAATGGTTTGTATCAGGCGAAGCAAAAGGTTTATAACACAAACAAACCATATCCCAAATGCGATGCAGTGGGATGTTAATTGTGAAAGCCGTTACTTTTTAAACTTGGGATATATTCTACCCAAGCGTGAAAAAATCGGATCATTTTGGGATTAGTTTTGGATAATTTGGGATAAAACGTCCATTGAGGTTTGCATAAACCCACATTAAGACGGAGTGTTAAATGTAGACCTACACTAAGGATTCAAACCATTGAACGCGATTTAGGCAGATACCTAGAAGGTAAATAAATTGTTTGGCGATTGTTACAATCTGTTCTTAACAATTAGCTCCTACTGTTTTTAAAAATAGTTTCCAAAGCCAGATCATATCCATTGAAATAATCGGATGATGACAGCGATATTGATATAGCAGGTGTGATTGCGAGGCGTGTGTCATCGGCGGCGCTTTTTTGGATGTAGTGTGACGATACATCAACCTGTATTTTGGAGTGCGGCAAGATGATCGGACGGGCATCGGCATATAGGTTGGGTGGTTCACCCGTCGGTTCCCCGACGAAGATGGGATGTACGGATTGTTCGAGTTCGGTCACGAAATTGACCGCAGCCGAAAGTGTCATCCGACCGATGATTACGTAGAGCTTTTCGGGGCGGTTGAGCGTTTCATTCTGTTGAAGTAAATGAAGCAGCGGCGGATAAAAATGGTTATCGCCGCCTGTATTGTGGCGCACATCAACTATTGTCCGGTCAATGGGTGTGGTTTTGACGAAAGCCTCAATCTCATCGGCGAACTGCTGCATCGTTTTACCAGAGGCGGTACTCTGGCGCACTTCGTTATATTGGATGTAGAGAGTCTTCGAATCTTTGAGATAGGCGAACCAGAAGGCTTCATCATATTGGTGCTGTAGATAAAGAACATCAGGATTGGGTGGCAGCGTGATGAAGTAGCCACTGCCCCATTTGAGATATTCATCCTATGTCAGCGGTTGGGGATTAAAGGTGAGTCGTTGGCCTGTGTCATCTTCGACGATAAAGGCTGGATGATCCATATCTCTGGTGAGGCCAAGTGCATGAATAACTTCAGGGACAACGGTATAAAAATTGGTTGTCAGCATGAGCATGTTGTCATTGTCATGCTGGGCGACAGTTGAGACTTGCTTAAAAACACTTTCGACATCGGTGCTGCCAATGGCGACCAGCTTTTTGCCAACCGCTTCCTTATATTGAGGTTGGGCATCCACCACGTAAATGCCATCAGCGAAGGCATAGAGTCGCAGGCCGTACATATGGAAGTTCAACGCGGGTTGAAAGATGCCGATTTGGGTATGCCCATCGACGAGAGCGACGATTTGCATCAGCCGGACTTTGATTTGCTCGTCGGTGAGGTAGGGAATATCGGCGTCGAGGTCAGCAACGAGTTTTTTGAAATCAGCTTCGGGTGTGCGCCAAAAGAGGTTAGGATGTGCGGTTTGCATCTTTTCATACATGAACTTCAAATCTTCGCGCCACGCGGTTTGGGCGGCATCCGTTTGAAGGATCGGGCGATCCTGCGCGGAGGCCGTTAAGGCGATGCAAAGCAGCAACAAGATGATTGTGAGCGTTTTGTGCAGCATGATATTTTGCCTTTCGCGCAAACAAAAATTCAAATTTTGGGCACACAGCCGTGTGCCCTACAGTTGCGGGAGAACAGTGAGCGAAAGATGCATTTTCTTGCGGGTTATTGTTCCGCTAGGCTGCCCTTGTGGGTGGCGGCATAAATCTGGGTGTGAGAACCGACTCCATTTTCAATATAGAGATAGTAGGTGTCGTCGTGATAGACAAAGGCGGTATACCAGAAGCCGACAGAGGTAGGAATATCATCGGGTTTCCAAATGACACTTTTCGGGTCGTACGCCCAATGGATGCCATCTTTGCTGAGTGCATAACCCAACCGCATATCTTTTTGTGAGCCGGTGGCAGTCCGGTAAATCATTGTCCAACCGTCGGGGGTTGGCTGAACCATTGGCTGACCGACAAAGGTACGTTTGTCGCCTGTTTCGAGTATCGGATCACTTTCGGCGTAAAGTGCATCGGTAGTCGCGGGATCATCATATTTCGTCCATGTGATGCCGTCGGTTGAGGTAGCCATGCCGACGCGGGTATAGAGGCCGTTACTTTTCTGGCTGCCGCTGTAGTACATGGTGTAACCGTCCTCGGTTTTAACAACACGCGGTGACGAGACACGCAGTTCATCCCAAGTGCCTTTGCTGCCGGGTTTTAGGACAGGCTCAGCATCCGGTGTCCAAGGGCCAGCGGGGTCTTTGGCGGTGGCACGTCCGATTGCACCATCCGCGCCTGTGCCGGAAAAGGTATTCCACGTATAGAAATACATCACCCATGTACCGTCATCTTGTACCACGACATCTGAAGCTAAGGCAGCGACTTTGGCATAAGGTACATCTTTAGTCAGCATGACCGGATCGGGGGACACTTCTGTCCACTTGAGTCCGTCGTCAGAGGTTTCGTAGCCGATTTGCACCGAGGCGGGCCAACCGTTAAAACCATTGCGGAACATGTGGAATTTGCCATCGTGGTAAATAACCGCGCCGGGATCAGTATATTGAAAATCCCAATCGCTGGCTTTATCGCTGTGCGGGACGACCGGTTGGTCGCTGTAGAGGGTAAATACAGGAGTAGAGTCTTGAGCAGAAGCGGTTAGCGTGAGGAGTAAAAAGATTGGGAGCAGAAAGAAGTGATATTTCTTCGACATATAAAAATCCTTTTCAGCAGTCGTGTGCCTTAAATACACACGAAATGCTGAAAAGGGTTCAATGCCGTAATATTTTGAAGGGATTATCCTGAGAGTGGTTTACGCGTCCATGCGACCCAATAACCCCGCGCGGGCAAATTGCCTTGTGGGGAGGGTTCTGGTAAGTCGGCCCACAAACGGATAATTTCGAAGGCACGGAGTAAGTCGCGTACATCAGCTTCATCGCAAAAATGATGGGGCAAGTAGGCATCATCCGTTTCATCGGGTTCGGGACTCTGGTCAACAAAGGTATCCGGCTCGACCTCGGTAATTTCCCCGGCTGCCGCCTGTTTACGCACCCGTTGATAAGAAAAGGTGTCCTTGTGAGGAAAATCCACGAGGAACAGACCCCCCGGTTTGAGAACGCGCCGGACTTCTTCCAGCGTTTTGAAGATGTCTGCCCGCAGGTTATGAGAAATGACTGAGGTTGAGAGCGCCGCATCGAAAGTCATATCTGCCCAAGGAAGTGCGGTCATGTTGGATACACGACCATCAAAGTCTATATTGCGTTCCGCGCAGACTGTTTGAGACGTTTTGACACCGCTCGGCGATATATCCATGCCCGCCATCTTGAAACCACGTCCACCTAAATAGATAAGATGTCGTCCGATCCCGCAGCCAACATCCAGAATTGAAGCACCGGAGGGAAGGGTATCCGCCCATTCCACGACACTATCATTGGGGTCTGCGAGGGTTTGGTAGCGAGGTGGGATAAAGCCGTTCTGAAAGAGCGGTTCCCAACCCGCAAGTTCCTCAGAATTTCCCATTTTATTAACTCTCTATGTAGTTTATAGACAACTAACTTATTTTAACGTATGTTTACCTTTTCCAAAACAGCTTTATCCGTTTCATTCTGCTGCGATTTAAGCATGACGATTGGGTATAATCTGCCGTACAAATCCAACCCGACATGAGGAGCAAGTTCAACATGGCTGATTACAACATTCGAGACTTTGGCGCGGTCGGTGATGCGGTGACGAAAGACACACAGGCCATCCAAGCGGCGATTGATGCCTGTACAGTGGCAGGCGGAGGGCGTGTGGTGATTCCGGCTGGCGCAACCTTTCTTTCGGGTACGATTGAACTCAAAAATAATGTGGAATTATATGTAGAACGCGGTGGGGTGTTGGAGGCCAGCGGCGAAGAAGCGGATTTCGTCCATATGCATGTCCATAAAAAGCAAATGGTCAATGTTTATCCCGATGTCAACCAAAGTGTCGCGTTTATTACCGCCTATGATGCTCAAAATATTGCTGTGACCGGAGCAGGTATTATTGATGGCGGCGGCAAGAAATACATTATCACTGAACTTCAGCATATCTACCGGATGCGCCCGATGCGGCCTTTCACCTTTTTCTTCATCGGTGGCAGCAACATCAGCTTCCATAATTTGACGATTCGGGATGGCGCGATGTGGACAGTGCGGCTTTCGGGCTGTGAAGATGTGTTGATTGACGGCATTCGCATCCTGAATGATTTGAAGCTTCCCAATTCGGATGGTATCGACCTTGACCAGTGCCGCAATGTACGGGTGAGCAATTGTCATATTGTGGCAGGTGACGACTGTATTTGCTTGAAAGCCTGTGATAATGCGGGTGATTTTGGGCCGTGCGAAAATATTACGGTGACGGGCTGCACGCTGGTTTCGACATCAACGGCGTTGATGGTAGGCTGCGAATCCCATACGCCGATGCGGAATGTGGTGTTTGACTCGTGTACCATTCAATCCAGCAATCGCGGTTTGGGCATCCACATGAGCTACGAGAGTGATGTGGAAAATGTTATCTTCTCCAATATTGTCATCGAGACTCGTTTGTTTGATACCGATTGGTGGGGACGCGCCGAACCGATTTATGTATGCCTCGCGCCGTGGGCGGCAACTGATACGATTGGGCATGTGCGGCACGTGCGCTTTTCCAATATTTTGTGCAAAGGCGAAAACGGCGTTTTTGTGTACGCCAGTGAAGCGGGACATATTCATGATGTGGTGTTCGATCATGTGCGGATCGAAATGAACAAGTGGACAAAGTGGGAAGGTGGACAGCAGGATATCCGTCCGTGTGCGGGCGAAGGCTTGCCGATGTATCCCAACTCGGCGTTTTATTTGCACAATGCGGATGACATCACCGTGCGGAACTGCCAAGTAGCATGGGGTGAGAGTCGACCGGATTATTATCACCATGCATTAGAGGCGATTAATGTGACACATTTGAAGTTCGACAATTTTGATGGCGAAGCGGCGCATCCCGACAAATATGCGGCGGTGTGGGAACATTAGACAAGTTTTTATGAGCTTTGCTGCCTCTACAGATTGGACTATCATTAAGCTAACTTTCCTAATCAGACTTAGAGCAAATGTGCTAGAATGAGGCATTCGTTATCACTCATCAGTTTTCAGTCTTTATTCAGATACATGTTTGAATGCCAAAAGACCTCGAACGACGGACATAAAAATCCTAGACTGGAGATGAATTCTCATGCCCTTTATTGAAGCGCCTACTACCTTTTATATGGGTCGTCGTTATGACCCCGCCGAGCATAAGCTGACGGATGATGTTGTTTATTATGATGGACGTGATCTGGTTACACACGCTATCGTGGTGGGTATGACCGGTAGCGGTAAGACCGGTTTGTGCATCACCATGTTAGAAGAAGCCATCCTTGATAATATTCCGGCGATCATCATTGACCCTAAGGGGGATATTACCAATTTGCTGCTGACCTTCCCCGACTTCAAGCCGGAGGATTTTCTGCCGTGGGTGAATCCTGATGATGCGCGGCGCGCTGGTTTAGACCTGCCGGCGTATGCGGCAGATGTGGCGGCACAATGGAAAGATGGGTTGAACAATTGGGGCATCGTGCCCGACCGTTTGCGCTGGCTGAAAAGTATCGCCAAGTACAGCATTTACACGCCGGGTTCGGACGCGGGCCTGCCAGTCAGCATCCTCGCTTCGTTAGCTGCGCCCAAAGAAGGGTGGGCCGGTAATGAAGAAGCCAACCGCGAAAAGATCAGCGGGATTGTCACAGCGCTGCTGGCGTTGATCGGCATGAATGTCGAGCCGATCAAAGATAAAGAACACGTCATTATTTCGAACATCTTTGAATATAGTTGGTCGCGCGGAATCAACCTGAGCTTAGAAGATGTGATTATGCAGGTGCAGCAGCCGCCCTTTGCCAAATTGGGTGTGCTGGACATCGACCAGTATATGTCGGAGAAGGCACGCTATAAGCTGGCGATGGAATTGAACAACATCGTGGCTGCGCCATCTTTCCAAAGCTGGATACAAGGTGAACCTTTAGATATTCAAAACTTACTCTACCAGCCAAATGGTCGGGCACATGTGTCGGTTTTTTACATCGCGCATCTGAATGAAGCTGAACGGCAGTTCATCATTACGCTGCTGCTGGAAAATTTGCAGGGATGGATGCGCCAACAAAGTGGAACGACCAGCTTGCGCGCGGTTCTATACATTGATGAGATGTTCGGTTACTTCCCGCCTTACCCGCTTAACCCGCCGACCAAAGACCCAATTTTGCGCTTACTCAAGCAGGCACGCGCATTCGGATTGGGCTTGATATTGGCGACGCAAAATCCGGGTGATCTTGATTACAAAGGGTTGAGTAACGCCGGAACATGGTTTATCGGGCGGCTGCAATCGGCCAACGATAAGGCGCGGGTCATGTCAGGGTTAGAGTCGCTGGCAACGGCTGAGAACAAACTGGATTTGAAGGCGGTCGAACGCTTGATTTCGGACATTGATCCGCGCGTGTTCTTAATGCATAACGTCCATGATAACGGCGGGCCAACGTTAGTGCATTCACGCTGGGCGATGAGTTATCTACGCGGGCCGCTGACACGGCAGCAGGTTAGCATGTTGATGGCGGCTCAAAAAGCGGAGCTTCTGGCAAAATTGGCAGCACAGGGTTTTCCGGCGGCGGCTGGCGCAGGCGCAGGCAATGCACGGTCACTGCCGCTGCCACCATTACCCGGAGCGCAATCGGGTGCGAGCCAAAACGTATCGGCCTATGCAGCGCCCTCAAATCTACCGGGGTTACCGCCCGCACCACCGGAGTTTAGTTCTCAGGCTGCCCAAGAAAACTACAACACACAGGTTACACAGGCTTATTCGCAGGCACTGCCACCCCAAAGCAGTACAGTGCTGCGAACAACCCAGCCGTTACCGGGCTTTAACTCGACTCCTCCTGCACTGCCTTCGGCGATTAGCGAGTATTTCCTGCCAGCTTCGGTAACAGCGGAACAGGCTCTGGCCTATTACGAACAACAGACACGAATTGCAGTCACGGGTACGACGGCATCTATGCTGGCTTATAAACCGGTGCTGTTGGGGCAGGCCAATATTCGTTTCCAAGATCGCAAGACGCAGTTGTATCTCACCCGTACTTACGCCTTTCAAATTCCGGCGGTCGAGCGTACGGGCATGGTGCGCTGGGAGGACTATAAAGCCACCCCAATTGATCCGCGACGTGTTTCGAGTGCGCCATTGGATGACGCGATTTATGGGGAGCTTGCATCTGGTTTAAACGACAGCAAACGGATGACTGCACTCAAGAGTGAGATGGTGGATATGCTGTTTAATACCGAGCGGTTGCAAATTCCGTATAACCCGACGCTTGATATTTACGGTGATCCCAACGCGCAGGAAAGTGAATTTCCAGCGCGATTGCAGCAGACGGCACATGAACGGCGGGATGCGGAGGCAGATGCGCTCGCCGCGAAGTACCAAAAACAGTTTGACTCGATTGACGAGAAGATGCGCCGTGAAGAAATGCAGTTGAATGCGCAGAAACGCGAATTGGCAGACCTGAAACGTGAAGAGCTTTTTACGCGTGGTGAGTCTTTAATCAGCTTATTCAAGGGACGCACGAGCTTTACCCTTTCACGTTCCAGCCGTGTCAGCCGTTACAAAAATAAGGCGGGCGCGAATTTGAGCGCCAGTGAACAAACGCTGGCTGATTTGGAAGATAAGAGTGAAGCGCTGCAAAAACAGTTCCAGATTGATGCTCAGGCGGTGACGGATAAGTGGGCAAAAGTGGCGACGGATATACAGGCGTATACTGTCACCCCTTATAAGAAAGACATTCAGGTCGAGTTATTTGGCGTAGGATGGATACCGTACTACTACGTTCAGATCAATGGGCAACCGATCCTGCTGCATGGGTATTATTAATCGCGAAGGGGAGAGTCTTAATCTCTCCCCTTCAGGAATGTGCTGTTAAAAACCATGATGGCGATTATGAGGCTGGACATGTAATGCAGAGTCAGGCAAAATCAGAGTCGTGCAGACGTGATCGCCCCTTGAAATCTTACAAATCTTACATTTGTCAAATGTAGACCAGTACGAACAAGCCAAAACCTTGACAATTCCGCGCCAAATCATCTAAACTTAACCAATGTTTCATAAAGTAAATTTTATATTGCCTTATGAAATAGAGTCGGTGGCAGTTACGAATTGTATTAAGGTTGTGTGTTACGAGGAGTAGGGACCAAATGGCGCAGCGGATTCAGGGTGTTGTAAAGTGGTTTAGCAACGAAAAGGGCTATGGATTTGTCACGCCCGAAAACGGCAGCAGTGACGTTTTTGTTCATTACAGTGCTATTCAAGGTAACGGCTACCGGTCGCTGCCAGAGAAAGCCAAAGTCGAATTTGAAGTGGTTGAGGGGCCAAAGGGCAAACAAGCCAGCGGAGTCGTTGTGCTGGAAGCGCCCCAAGAAAACCAATAATCCTCTAACGCTCTAACCCGGCTATAGCATCCGAAAGCCTATCACAGATATGATAGGCTTTTTTGTTTGTATGGAGAAAATCAACGTGGATTTACAAGCTGTTCGCGCAACCGCTACGGAAATCGCCCGCGCTGCCGGTGCAACACTGATGGAAAAGTTTGAGCAGCCGCATCAAGAACGCACCAAGAAAAATGTCACCGATATTGTTACCGAAGCTGACCTCGCTTCGGAAGCAGTGGTCATTCCCCGATTGGCTCAAGCTTTTCCTGATCATCATATTGTTAGTGAAGAAGGCGGCGGCCTAGGCATTGGCAAGCCCGCCGATGAAGCCGAGTACTTCTGGTATGTCGATCCGCTCGACGGAACCAGCAACTATGCCAGTAATCTTCCATTCTTTACGGTGAGCATCGGATTAGCCGATAAAAACATGAAGCCACTGGTGGGCGTGGTATATGATCCGTTCTCCGACGAGTTATACAGCGCGGCACTCGGTCATGGTGCAACCCGCAATGACAAGCCAATCCACGTTTCTGACCATACGGCACTGGGGCAGGCGATGTTGTGTTCCGGTTTCCCTTATGACAGTTTCAAAAGCCCGGACAATAATATCCGCGAATGGAAAGCCTTTACGGTGAAAACGCGTGGGCTGCGGCGCTTCGGCTCGATTGCGCTGGAATTAAGTTATGTCGCATCAGGCCGTTTGGAAGGCTTGTGGGAACGATCTGTCAACGCTTGGGATGTGATGGCGGGCATCATTCTTGTACGCGAAGCCGGTGGCAGTGTGACCGATTACGATGGTCAAGAATCGCAAATCGTGCATGATGGTAAGCAAGTTCTGGCGAGTAACGGGCACATTCATCAGCAGATGTTAGCGGTATTAACGGAGGCTCGTTCCTTCACAAATTCTTGATAAACCTCAAGGATGAGGCCGTGCTGTTGAACTCTACAATTAAGTTAGTATGAAGTTCAAATTTGTTATGAATTGCCATAACACAGGATTTAAATGTCTTTTTCACGCACGAAGTCCTCTATCGCTCAAACCGCTTTCCAGTCGAAGGCTGCGGCTCAGGTCGTTGATTCGACATTGGATGAAAGCGCAGTATCGCTCTTGGAGCAAACATTTAGACTGCTGCCAGATGTGGTTAGTATTTATGATGTTGACTCTAAGCAGGTTGTTTACAGCAACCGACCACTAGCGGCTCTGCTGGGATACGGGGACAATTTCAGGCCAAAAGAATGGCTGCTTCACCCGAATGATGAATCAAATGTAGAGGCTCAATTCCAACGTTTATTAGAAGCCGACGACGACGAAAGCGTATCCGTTCGCTTCCGTTTAAAACAGGCGGATGGCACTTGGAAATGGTTTTCCGAACGGCAAGTTATCTTTAAGCGTCATGATGATGGACGTGTCGCTCAAATTTTGAAGACGACGCGCGATATTCAGCAGGAGCTGCCGCCGTCGGGCGATTTACTGTATCGCATCACGGAATATAACCTGCCTAATTTTGCCATGCTGATTTTTGATCATCAACTCCGGTACAGTGTGGCAACCGGTATCTTGCTGCGGCGTATGGGTTTTTCTAAAGGTGAGGTGGAAGGCCGCACGCTGCGCGAGGTCGTGTCACCTGAAATTGCCGATTGGCTAGAACCGGCCTATCAAGCGGCGCTGATGGGTGCAGAGATTCACCTAGAGCGCTTAATTGACGGTGTTTTTGTGAGTGTTCATTGTCTGCCAGTGCGCAGTGAAAGCGGCGAGATAACCGCTGGAATGGTTCTGGCAGAAGATATTACCGACGAGAAACAGGCGATGGCTGCACTGATTGAAAGTGAACAGCGTTTTGCCCAGTTCTCGGAGAATATGCAGTCGCTGTTCTGGATGCTGGATACGGCCAATAAAACGCCGCTCTACTTTAGCCCTGCTTTCGAAAGCATTTGGGGGGTTAAACCTGAGCAGGCATTGGAAAATCTGCGAATTATAGGGACAAGAGTTTATCCGGATGATCTACCGCTGGTGAACCAAGCCTATGAAGAGTCGCTAACCATCGGTAAACACGAGATCAAGTTCAGAATTAACCACCCCGATGGCACTGTCCATTGGTTATCGTCACGCGCGTTTCCAATTTATGATGACCAAGGGGTCTTGTATCGGGTGGCGGGCATCATGGATGACATCACCCAGAATATGCAGATGGAAAAGGTCACCTTTGATCTGGCGCTGGAACAGGAACGTATGCGCTTGTTGTCACGGTTCATCGGCACAACATCGCATGAACTGCGTACACCGCTGACGATTATTAACACCAGCCTGTATTTGCTGCGTAAAACTAATGATCCAACCAAGCAGGATGAACGATTAGGCATTATTGAGCATCAAGTAGCGCAGTTGACCCGTTTGATTGGTCAGATGCATATGCTGCTGCGGATTGAAAGTATTTCGGACAATGCTAACGCGAGTCCGGTGGCGCTCAATAAAATGTTAGGCCGGTTAGAAAATGATTACCAGCCCAACATCACCAAAAAAGAGCTTAAGTTGGAATTGGTTTTTGGTGATGAATTGCCCAACTTGAATATTAATCCTGATCTCTTGTTGGTGGCCTTGCAAAACGTGCTGGAAAACGCAATCAACTACACCAACGCGGGAACTATTCGGCTGACGACGTCTTATCAAGACAATGAAATCATGTGTACAGTGGAAGACAACGGCGTAGGGATTGATGCCGAAGACTTGCCCCATATTTTTGAGCGTTTTTACAAGGTCGATAAGAACAAGCGGCGTACCGGTGTGGCAGCCGGTTTGGGTCTAGCAATCACCCAACGGATTATGGAACTGGGCGGCGGGCGGATTGAGGTTGAGAGCCAAGTTGGGAAGGGCAGCACTTTCCGCCTGATTTGGCCGGTGGCAGCCTAATAGACGCACTTGCTCATTATGATATCCGGTTTACCACGTCCGTTGGCATCCGGCACTACACCTGTGATTTTGTAACCGCATTTTTGATAGAACTCGTAAGGGTGTCCCTTAAAGTTTTGAATATGTGCGATTCTCTCCGGTAGATTATCATACAAATCACAGTTAGCGAGTGAAGTCATGCTATCCTCATCGTCTGTGCCCAGATGAATGGTTAGGCCGCCACGTGTTTTAATCTGTGCCTCGAAATCGGTGATTAATGCCCGCCCGATGCCTTGCTTCTGATATTCAGCGCGAACCACCATCGGATGTAGTTCCCAGACATTGCCATCATATTCAGGTAAGCCGCCAATCCAACCGAGGACAATTTTGCCTGTGTCATCCAACGCCACGCGGATGAAGCCTTCGGTGCGAACCATCTGGATTTCTTCTAAGCCTTCAGCGACGGTTTTCCATGCGTCCCAATGAACTTTAAACCCTTCAACCAAGAGTTCAGCCATTTGACGGTGAATATCTTTATTGTCGGGTAAGGGGACGATTTGCATGTGGGATCTCCAAATAGAAGCGCCTAAAACTGCTGCTCCAATAACCACTTATGTACCGCTTCGGCTGCGAGTTCAGGCTGTTCCAACATCATCATATGCCCGCCGCCCTCGATTTTTTCGAGACGCGAACCGCTAATTTGTTCATTTAAATAGGTGCTGAACTTAAAGGGAGTCATCTTGTCGTCTGAGCCGCCGATAATCAGTGTCGGCACATGAATCTGGTTGATTTGTTGGCGCAGGTCAAAAGCGTTGCAGGCCACATAATCGTTATAGAGGGTGATCGGGCTAAATTCGCTGAGGCGCTGCTGGCTGCGGCGCTGCAAATTTTCGTTTACCGGTGTTCCGTAATACATGCTGACTAAAGCGCTGATGGTGCGTGTGGTTTCATTGACCATGCCGCTCAAAAGGTCAGGATGTACACCCAACTTTGCGCCGGTGCCGATGAGAATCAGTCCAATCACACGTTCAGGATGTTGCAGCGCTATCATTTGGGCAATCGCCCCGCCCATGCTGTGACCTGCAAGGATCACTTTTTGTAACTTGAGTGCGTCCAACAGTGCCAGCATATCACTGGCATAGGCGCTGATGCTGCTGCGTCCCACCCCTGTACTTTTTCCATGTCCCGGCAGATCGACAATGATAGCGTTGAGTTCGGGCATCCGGCGGATTTCGGCAGGCCAATCCAGATGGGTTCCACCTGCGCCGTGAATCACCAATGTGACCGGACGGTGAAGCGTGGGATCACGATGGTCGGCGTACCACATTGAACCGTTAGCTGTTTCCAAGAGGGGCATGGTAAGCGCCTATCTCTAAACAAAACAAGCGAGGTATTAGCCCGCTTGTCTGACGAAGGTTCTACCCAATTGAGTCGGGCAAGTGCTATTTACAAACGATGTTGTAACCCACTGCTTTGACCAGATCGCCCAACAGTGGAACACGATTCCACAAGCACAGGGCATCCACTAAGAACAGACCGGCAATCGTGCCGCAGCAGCACAAGAGGGATACACCGACGCAGCCGATAATCACCCAACGGGTCATGCTGCGCGGTTCTTCTTCACGCACGGCATACGGATCATAATCATAAGCAGCGCCGGGTGGTGGCGGTGGATTATAACCGCCGGCTTGGGGCTGTCCCTGCTGTCCGTATCCGGCTTGCTGCGGTTGTGCTTGCTGTTGACCATAAGCGGGCTGCTGATTATAACCGCCGGCTTGGGGTTGTGCTTGCTGTGGAGGCGCATACGGTGATTGGGGCTGCTGCGGCTGCTGTCCTTGTTGGCTGTAAGGGCTGTAACCCCCTTGACCAATAGGAGCAGTTGGCGCACGCAGCGGTGATTGTGGTGCGGCAGGCGCCACATCTGAACCGGCGGCAGGAGCTGCCCCACGTGCCATCTCATAACCGAGTGTGACCGTTTCACCCAGACCCAACATGTCCCCGTTATTCAGGGGCTTAGCGCCCGTCAGCCGCTGACCGTTAACGAATGTGCCGTTGGTAGACCCCAAGTCCTCTAACGTAAAGCCACCCGCGCCGCGTGTGAAGCGTAAATGATGCCGGCTGACTTCCGGATCGTTGATGGTGATGTCGTTGGTGATGTCACGCCCAATGGTGATGATGTCTTTATTCAAGTCATAAACTTGATTTGGCTGCGGCCCCCGGCGGACAACCAGACGGAAATTTTCGCTGCTCTGCATAGTGTAGCGCCCCTCGTAGAAGCGGATGCGGTAATAATTAGGATGATTATAACAGCGGCTAGACAATAAGAGCAAGCAAGGGTTGTGTATGTGGAGGTTAGCCGTCAGTAAGCCGTAGGGACAGAGTTAACACAAATGCACCGTGTTTGTTGACCTACCGTTTGCAACAATAAAAGGAGATATTCCGTAAGAAACAGACTGTGTAGAACATCTGTACATAGGGTTTGTCAAGTAAATAATTGGGGGATGAGAATGCTGCGTTTTTGCGATCGAGTACGATTTTTTCATCACGAGATAATTGAACATGCAAACTGATAACAAGCAAGAGATCGGTTCGGTCGAGTTTATTGTACTGGTGGCCTTTATCATGCTGTTGACCGCCGTGGCAATTGATATTATGCTGCCTGCGTTTGGTGATTTACGCGTCTATTTGGGTTTGCCAGTGGATTCGACAGCCACGGCACAAATTGTCACCTTCTTTTTTATGGGGCAGGTCGGGCAGCTTGCTTTTGGCCCGTTGGCTGACCGTTATGGGCGTTTGCCAGTAATGCGAACCGGATTTTTACTCTACATTGGCGGCTGTATCGCAGCAGCTTTTTCACCGAGCCTTACCCCGATTTTGATAGCACGGTTTATCGTTGGTCTAGGAGCGGCAGCTTTGTCGGTTGGCGCAGTTACCAGCGTGCGTGACCGCTTCAGCGGTGACAAAATGGCACGTACCATGTCGTTGATTATGACTATCTTCTTGTTTGTGCCGGTGATCGCGCCGATTGCTGGCACGTTTATCTTATCGGTTTCTTCGTGGCATGTGGTTTTCCTGACCCCAGCGCTTGTGGGAATTGGTGTGTTTATCTGGTCGTTTCGTCTGCGTGAATCGCTGCCGCCAGAAGGCCGCCTGAATCTGGATATGGCGACACTGGCACAATCAGCGAGACAGGTTTTGGGAAACACAGTTTTTGTCCGCTACACCTTGATTGTCACCATCCTGTTTTCGGCCTTCAGCTCTTACGTCAGCAGTTCCGAGCATATGATCAGCGAGATTTATGGTCGTCCAGAAGTATTCACCTTGATTTTTGGCGGCATCGGAATCGTCATGGCAATTTTCACCTTCCTCAATTCGCGGCTGGTTGAGCGCTTTGGTGCGCGGCGTACTGTTCGCAGCTTGCTGACGGTGTACTTTGTTCTGGCGCTTTTCTTACTCATTTTGACACTGGCCCTTCAAGGCAAGCCAAATCTATTTGTTTTCTTTGCAATCATTGCGCTGCTGCAAGGCATTTATGTTGCCGCCGAACCCAACAGCAGTGCGTTAGCACTTGAACCGCTCGGATCAACCGCGGGAATGGCAGCCGCGATTTATGGCACATCATTCTTTGTGGTTGGTTCGTTCTTGGGTTCATTCATTGATCGCCAACTGGTGGGTTCGGTTACGCCGCTAGCAGTGGGTTATGTGGTGAGTTCAATGGTTGCCGTTATGCTGGTGTTTTCTGGCCGTACCAGCACAAAACCCGTTGTGATGAATAGTGAAACTGTCGGTCAAATGGGTGACTAATCTAGGCTAACAAGGAGAATAGGATGGCTGCACAAGCTGTAACGATACTGGGCAGTGAACTACATATGATGGACTCGCAGTCTACGGGACGCAAATATCGCATCACCGTTAGTCTGCCGCTGGGTTATGGTGCAAAACCAGACCAAGCATGGCCCTTCAATGATACGCCTGCCAAGTGGCCTGTTCTCTATGTGCCGGATGGCAACTGGTACGCGGGGATGGTTACCGGCATCATTCGTCCAATGGCATTGTGCGGCAGCACAACCGATGCGATTGTAGTCGGCATTGGCTACCCCGAAGACGACAATGTGATTGAGTCGTTCTATGAGTCCTTTCTGCGACGCGATGCCGATTTAACGCCCGTTCGGGATGAACCTCAAGAAAAATCAATGACGGAAGGATTTAAGCGTCCTGTTCCTAATGGTGATGGCAGTAACTTCCTGAAGTTCATCAAGGATGAGTTAGCGCCCTTCATCGAGCGTGAATATCGCGCTGACCCCAGCAAACGGATTTGGGTCGGGCATTCATACGGCGGCTTGTTCGGACTCTATGCATTATTTGAAGCACCGGAATTGTTTAGTACCCTCATCATCGGCAGCCCGACGCTCTCCTATGGCAACCGCTTTATGTTCCAGCGCGAGGAAGCCTTCTCGAAAGAAAATAAGCCGCTTCCTGCCCAAATTTATATGTATGTGGGCGAGTACGAAGAGGACATCAAAGATACAACCATGACCGATACGCTGCGGATGGCGGCGATTTTGCAAGGTCGCAAGTACGAGGGATTATCATTGGTCAAGCATGTCTTCCTCGATCAAAACCATTGTGAAGTGGCAGCCCCCGGCTTCCAATGGGGATTGAAGTACGCCCTCAAGAAAGGTTAATAAACGTGCCCATTCTTCACCGAGATTAAGCACCGCTCATAATCTTCTCTACAAACGGTCATCGTGCGCCTTGCTATACTCACTTATGAGTAACCGTTTCTAAAGGGGAGGTTATCATGCGGCGCGGAAACCGTCTCTTGATGTTTGCGATACTGATTTTGGGATTTATGTTAGGGGTAATGGCAGCGTTTGAACTTTTGCCACGTCGCGCGTCGATCACTGCCGCCCAAGATACGGCCACGGTTATACCGACCCCGACCCCACTGCCTGATTCGGTTTATGCCGAGTTAGATGCGCGCGATCAAATTATGATTAACCTCTACGACCGCATTAATCCTTCGGTGGTGCATATTTCGAGCAGTCAAAATGTGCCGAGCTTTTTCTATGGCACTGTTCCCCAAGAAGGCACAGGCTCCGGCTTCCTGTATGACGACCAAGGACATATCGTCACCAATAACCACGTTGTTGCGGGCGCAGATAGTTTGGATGTCCTGCTTTCGAACGGATTGAATTTACCTGCGACGGTGGTTGGCACAGACCCTTATTATGACTTGGCGGTGGTCAAAATTGATTTGCCAGCGGGAACAGCTTCACCGTTATCCCTTGGCGATTCGGATGGTCTGAAAGTGGGGCAGACGGTGATCGCTATTGGCAACCCATTCGGCCTTGATCGTACCTTGACGACCGGTGTCATTAGCGCACTTGGTCGCCGCATTGAAACTGATGCTGGCACGGCGATTGGGCAGGCTATCCAGACCGATGCCGCGATTAACCCCGGTAATTCTGGCGGCCCGCTGCTGGATGCACATGGACGTGTAGTCGGTATCAATACCGCGATCAACTCGCCCAGCGGTGGTTCGGTCGGCATCGGCTTTGCTGTACCGGTCAACATCATCAAGCAGGTTGTACCGAGTCTCATCAAAGATGGACATTACACCCATCCGTCACTTGGTGTACAGGTGGCGGAAATCGGCACGGAAGTGGCATCCAACGACCCTAACATTCAGCACGGTCTCTTGATTGTCCAAATGGATTCGGGCGGCGCTGCCGAGAAAGCTGGCTTACAAGCGGCAACCGTGCGGGTGCAGCGTGGGCGATATGTCGTCTCCGGCGGGGACATCGTTACTGCGATAGGGGATAAACAGGTTGCTTCACGCAATGATCTGCTGCTGGCACTGGAAGAAAACTATCGCCCCGGCGACTCGGTTGATGTAACGATTGTTCGAGATGGCAAGACGATAACACAGACATTGACCCTTGGCGCTCAATAAGACAGCTTGAATCGCTGCGTCCGGCTGCCGGTGACGGGTCGCTGATGACTACTCGTCACTTGCAGCTTGCCGCTCATAACTCAACACTAGGACTTTAGTACGCCCCTCCGTAAATTTTCATGAATTAAGGGTTAGAAATGGCGACGTTAACGCTCAATCCTTCATTTGTGCTTACAATTAATTACTAGAGAATGATTTAATCTCAGCAGAGGGAAGCGCAGACTCATGCATGATCCGAAGAGTCGGGATACCAAATACCTGAATGATAAAGTGCATAATACCGATTCGTACATGCCGGTACGGGCAACCGGGCCACTGCATGAGCCGCTGCCGTGGGTTATCGAAATGCGCGTGGTGGGAACCGCCGCAACTTTGCAGGTTCAAGTCCACGAAACCATGATGATTGGTCGTGCTGATCCGCAGAAAGGTATTGTGCCTGCGGTTGATCTCAGCCCGCATAATGGGCAAGGGCTAGGCGTTTCGCGCCAACATGCGGTCATTCTGGTGAAGGACAACCGCATTTTCATCAAGGATTTGGGCAGCGTCAATGGGACACGCCTAAATGGTTCTGCGCTTGCGCCACAGAGTGAATATCGCCTGCGACATGGCGATGAACTGACTATCGGGCATATCAAACTTCAAGTGCGATTCATTGTTGTGCCGACTATTGGTGTGACCCCTAAAGGCACTACCAGCTCGTTGGATGCGCCAGTGCCGCGCATCGCACATGGTGAAACGGCTTTGATTGTGGAAGACGATTTGAATGTCGCCAAAGTTTTTAATATGGCGCTGCGTCATGCGGGATTTACCGTGACGGTGGTCGATAACGCCGCCTCGGCAATTGCTTTTATCGCCCACCAATTCCCTCATTTGCTGGTTTTGGAATTGATGCTGCCTGATATGAATGGGCTTGATTTGCTGCGCTACCTCCGTAAGCAGCCCAATAACGAGAAAACACAGGCGGTCGTTTGTTCCGGTGCAACTGGCGGCTTTCAGAAGCATCAGGCCATCTCGGCTGGAGCGCAGTTATTCATCGGCAAGCCGGTCAGTGTGGAAGACTTACTGAAGGGCGCCGCCAAAGTGCTGAACCTTGATACTGAACTGGTCATACCACAAGAGTAATGATCTAATTCAGTAAACCTGCTAAAGCGGCATGCTGTAGCAGCATGATGGTTTTGCCATCCGCGATTTCGCCGCTTTGGATCATCGCCATCGCTTGGTCAAACGGGATTTCCAATACTTCAATATCTTCACCATCCGAGGGCAGTCCACCGCCCTCGTTTATTTTCTGGTGCTCTTGATACTCCGCCACGAAAAAGTATAAACGTTCTGTCACCGAACCGGGACTCATGAACGCTTCGAATACTTTGCGCGGCTCTTGAATCAGGTATCCGGTTTCTTCGGCGGCTTCACGCTGGATGCTGGTCACAGGATCATCCTCATCCAGTAATCCGGCGCAGGTTTCAATCAAGATACCCGAATGCTGGTTGACGAAGGCTGGAAAGCGAAATTGGCGCGTCAAGATCACTGTCTTTTTCAACGGGTTATAGAGCAAGATGGTCGCGCCGTTACCCCGATCATAAGTCTCGCGGCTGACCGTTTGCCAGCTTCCGTCGCGCCGTTGATATTCAAAAGTGGTCTTTTTGAGGACATACCAATCATCGGATAGCGTCTCGACCTGTTTGATGCGGATTTGTCTCTGCATGTTTTTCCTCGTTTTTGCGGCTTCATCTTGATAATAACCGCAAATTCATGCATAATCAAGATAAATAACGCAAATAACCGCAAAAAGAGATAATCGATATGCTCAAAGAAGAACGTCAGCAGCATCTTTTGGATGCCCTCAAACGAGATGGTAAAGTGGTGGCGGTCGAGATCAGCGCGGCCTTGAATGTGTCCGAGGATACGATCCGGCGCGATTTGAATGAACTTGCTGAAGCAGGATTGCTGCGGCGGGTTCATGGCGGTGCCGTAACCAAAGCGCTGACTGAAACAGCCTACATCAATCGCAGCCAGCAGCACACCGAGGCCAAATCTTCGATTGCCCAAGCCGCCGCCCAACTCGTGCAAGATGGACAGGTGATCTTGCTGGACTGCGGCACAACCACTACCCGCTTAGCCGAATTATTTCCGTATGACTTGAGGGCGACGGTGATCACCAACAGTCCACCGGCTGTCATGGCACTGGCTGAACATCCTTATTTGGACGTGATTTTGTTAGGCGGAACACTCAACAAAGCGACCCTAGCGACCATCGGCGCTGAAACGGCTGCTGCCTTATCCCGTTTCCGTGCGGATATATGTTTTCTCGGTGTGAATGGTTTGCATATTGAGGCGGGCATTACCGATTTCTCGTATGAGGAAGCGCAGTTGAAGCGCATCATGATCGAGAATTCGGCTTCTGTGGTCGCGTTGGCCTCAGCCGATAAACTGGGTACGGTCGCGCCGTTTGTACTCGCGCCAATTGCTTCCCTGACACATTTGGTGACGGAAAGTGGTGTAACGGATGATGTGCTGTTACCCTTTTCTCAATCAGGCATAATAATGATCAAAGCGTGATGAAAACATGAGCGTCGACATCCTTTTGTACTATAAACGGCGACCAGAACCAAACGATAAAGAGCTTATTCCAGTAGTCGGGTAGATGACGCGATAGGAATAAATGATGAAGTATCACGCATTTTTATGGGCTAGTCTTGAAAAATCTTTACAAAGGTTTGTAGATTCGGTGGTGGCCCTATGGAGAGTTGATAAAGAGAGGGACGAGAGATAAGAGTTCATAAACAGACCAGAGATGGCCGGTCAAACCAGCGACCATAGCAGGGGAACGGGGTGTCCAACGATGACCGGGGATGGCACTGGGTTGAC
>WGMX01000017.1 GCA_016124855.1 Anaerolineaceae bacterium
ATGCCTGTCCCGAATTGGGCTTTGATTTTGAACCAACTCGCTATCCGTTTTGAGGGGCGTTTCCCAATTTAATTTTGTATGGCAAAATCCGTTTACACAAAACTCTTGACAGACCCGATTTTCGGCAGCCTTAAATAGCACGACGATTTTCCGTATACAACCGAACCACGTATACAGGAGAGGCAGGCGAAAATCTGCTGTTCAGTATTAATTACTTATCATGTCCACTATAATTGTCTTTAGGCTAAAGGAGAATTCTCTATGTTGAACCACGTTACTGCAGGCGTTCTCAGTGTAGCTTTCGAGGAATCGGGGACGGATGGCGATATACCGGTGGTGCTTCTTCATGGCTTCCCTTATGACATTCACGCTTATGATGAAGTAACTCATTTTCTGGTTGAGGCCAATTGCCATGTCTATACACCGTACCTGCGCGGCTACGGCTCAACACGTTTTTTATCACCGAATACACTGCGGTCGGGCCAACAGGCTGCGCTGGCGCAAGACCTTGCTGCTTTTATGGATGCCCTTGATATACGAAAAGCCGTTTTGGCTGGTTATGATTGGGGTGGACGTGCGGCATGTATTACATCGGCATTGTGGCCCGAACGGGTTCGTGGGTTGGTGCTAGGAGGTGGTTATAGTATTCAGAACATTGCCGCATCTGTTAATCCGCAGCCACCAGAAGATGAGTTTCGCTACTGGTATCAATATTATTTTCATGGCGAACGTGGTCAAGCGGGACTCAGCCAGAATCGTCATGAGCTTTGCAAGTTACTCTGGAAACTCTGGTCTCCTAACTGGCATTTCGACGATGCAACTTTTGAGCAGACTGCTGGTTCATTCAATAATCCAGATTTTGTCGATGTCGTTATTCATTCCTATCGCCATCGTTTTGGATTAGTGGACGGGGATCCTGCACTTGAAAATATTGAACGCCAATTAACTGCCCTGCCAAAAGTAGCTGTGCCGACAGTAGTGATCGAGGGCGGGGTTGATGGGGTCGCGCCTCCAGTTGAGGATTCAAATGATAGTCAGTTTTTTACAGGCGCATATCAACATCGAATATTCGCAACCGCTGGACATAATCTCCCACAGGAAGAACCCCGCGACTTCGCACTAGCAGTACTCTCTGTCACCTGAAAGTCGCGCGACGAAACTCATATTACCCCCCATTACTCCTCTACAGTTTTAGAAGATGCAGATTAGAGATGGCTTTTATCCATGAAAACAGTAGGGTGGTAACGGTGTTCCCTATCATCAGAACTTATATATGACCCGCGATGCGGTGAGGAATATAAGCATCTTCAAGAAAGGCAATGTCTTCTTCAGAAAGTTTGATACTCATAGCAGCAATTGCATCATCTAAGTGCTGCATCTTGCTTGCACCGACAATGGGGCTGGTGATACCGGGTTTGTGCAGCACCCATGCCAACGCAAGCTGCGCCGGTTTGACATCCATGCGTTTGGCAAGATCTAGTAGACGATCTAGTACATCAAAATCATTGTCCTGATAATAACGATCGTGAAGCAGATTATCCGTGTTTGAACGGATGGTTTCACCCGTTTTATCCCGTTTATGGTTGCCTACGAGGAAGCCTCGCGCAAGAGGACTCCAAGGAATGAGGGCAATGCCTTCTTCACGGCAGTATGGAATCATTTCACGCTCTTCTTCGCGATAAACCAGATTGTAGTGATTTTGCATAGAGACAAAGGGTGTCCAGCCATTTAGTTGAGCTACTGCTTGCGCTTTGGCAAACTGCCACGCATACATGCTGGATGCACCGATGTAAAGAGCTTTGCCGGCTTTTACAACGTCATGCAGGGCTTCCATTGTCTCTTCAATCGGTGTTTCATAGTCCCAACGGTGAATCTGGTAAAGATCTACGTAATCTGTCCCTAAGCGTTTCAGCGAGGCATCTATACCTTGCATGATGTGTTTGCGCGAGAGTCCCCGGTGGTTGGGCTGCGAACCCATCGGATTATAAATTTTGGTGGCAAGCACAACTTCATCCCGTTTGGCGAAGTCACGCAGAGCACGACCTGTGATTTCTTCACTTACACCGATGGAATACACATCAGCAGTATCAAAGAAATTGATGCCATATTCGAGCGCCTTCTGGAAAAATGGCCGGCTGGCATCTTCTTCTAGGACCCACGCTTGCCAAGTTGGCGATCCATAAGTCATACATCCGAGGCACAATCGTGAGACTTTCATACCTGTATAGCCGAAGTTGACGTAATCCATTCTGTCTTCTCCTTGATGCGGTGATTAAATTGCGATTGTGATCGTTTAGGCGTTAGGCACTTCGGGAATTTCGTTAGGACTAATGACCGAGGCTTTAAGCTGCCCACAGCCTGCATCAATATCGATTCCGCGACGGACGCGGACAGTTGCGGTAACACCATAAGTCGCTAGTGTGTCGATAAATTGGTCAATCCGTTCGCCCGCCGCAGGGCCGTGATGATAGCCCCCGGTCGGATTAAGTGGAATGATGTTGACGTGGCACAACATTCCTTTGAGCAGTTTGCCGAGCGCGTGCGCCTGTTCGCTGGTGTCATTCTCACCTTGAATGGCTGCCCACTCGAAGGTGATTCGCCTTCCGGTCTTATCAATATAGTCGCGGCAGGCGGCGATTAATTCTTCCAAAGGCCAGCGCTTATTTACGGGTAAAAGACTTCCACGTTCTGCGTCGGTGGCAGCGTGAAGACTTATCGCTAACTTGACCTGTAAGCCTTCATCCGCAAATCGTCGAATTTGGGGCACAAGCCCAACCGTGCTGACCGTAATATGACGCGCCCCAATGCCTAGATCATTCATCAAGCGCCGGATTGCTGAGACTGACGCATCATAATTATGAAATGGTTCGCCCATACCCATTAATACCACGTTGCTCAGTCGATCACCTTCAGCCTCAAGCTCACCTGCAAAACGCATGGCCTGCTCGAAGATTTCGGTTGGCGTTAAATGGCGTGAGAAGCCCATTTGTCCGGTGGCGCAGAACACACAGCCCATCGCGCAGCCGGCTTGTGTTGAAATACAGGCGGTGCGACGATCATCCTCGTAAGGCATCATGACAGACTCGATGAGCTGACCATCGGGAAGTTTATACAAGCGTTTGAGCGTTCCATCGCGGCTGGATTGTTCGGTGACTAATTTGAGCGTGCCGAGTGTCGTTTCCGTTTCAAGACGCGCACGTAGTTCTTTGGGGAGATTTTTCATGGCGTCAAATGAGGATACCCGTTTATCGTAGAGCCATTCGCGCAACTGTTTGGCGCGAAAGGACGGTTCTCCCCATTGTTTGAATAGATCTACTAACTGCTCTTGAGTTAAATCGTAAATATTAATCATGATGTACTCACGTTGAATCCGTCGATAATTATGTCAAACGGTCGAATAGATATTTACCGTCGTGGTCGGAAAAGAATGAATGCAGCGGCTGCCACGATAATGATTCCAACTAACAAAATGACGATGCCGAGATTAAGGTTGCTATTGGTCGCAATCTTCTCTAGCGGTGGCAAAGGTGTATTCAAACTTCCTGCCGCGCGTGGTGTATTGGTCGGAGGGGCAGCAGTTGGCGTTCGAGTTGGCGTTCTGGATGGCAGCGGTGTCAATGACAGAACACCGGTTACGGTTGGCGTAAGGGTGAAGGTTGCGGTTGGGGTAGTCGTAGGTGTATTCGTTAGGGTCAAGGTGCGGCTGGGAGTCGGGCTGGCGGTAGCAGCTTGATAGGGTGTAAAGGTAAAGGCATCTAGTGCACTACTGGTAAACAACCAGCGCTGGAAATTATCCAACAGCGTACTAATCGGTTTGCCAAGTGCTGTTTGGTAGGCTTCGTCAAATGAGGCTGATGTTCCCGCGTCGTTTGCTAAATTAAACAGGCCATCTACGCCTATCTGAGATGCAATATAGACGACAAGACCATAACTTTGGGCACGCCATAGCTCACTATTAGCATCCGTAGTCGGTGATTGCGCCATGACATCCAGCGGCAGAAGATTATTTGAGCGGGCAGCACTCAAGACTGGAGGCCCCATCTCCACTTTTAACGATGGCGAATAGAAATCGGTTAAGCCTGTTTGAAACCACTGCGGAACACTTTTTCCCGACCACCTTGGTGTGTAAGACTGTGTAACCATGTAATCTGAGATGGCCGTTTCAACGTCGGTCAAAGATGATGACTTGACGATTACAGTATTGTATCCGCTCGCTGCAAAGATTTGGTCAGCGGAGGTGGTTGCACAAGGAATTTGGATACTGCCGTCAGATGAGGTCGCAACGGATTCACCTTTTGTGTTTGTTGTGCAAATTGGGAGCTTTGAGGTGTCGTAAACCAGCAAATTAAAATTGGGAGTGCTGCCTAAATTGGTGGATAGCAAAGCTGCGACATGCTTGATATTAGCCGCAAGATCATCCAATCCCGTATGTGAATATGGCGTACTGGGTATCTTTTTGGATGTCATGTCATTCGGCAGTGTCAATTTGACGGTACTGCTGATCGGCAAATCTTGCAGCCAGTTGACACGTTGGTCAGTAAACGTGAAATGATCTTCTATTTTTGCAGTGTCACCGGTTTGTGAGGTCACTTGCCAATCAAAGACGATGTCTTTGAATAGCAGTGGAGGATTTTCTAGGGGGAGTTGCCAAATGTATGCTAATCCGGTGATTTCACCACCCACGACGACAGTTGATTCGAGATTAAGAGGTACGTTTACTGTTGGGCGTGAGGCCGGTTTGATGATTAAGGATACGGTTGAAACCTGTTCAAGTGGCAGAGCCAATGTTATGGTAAAACGCACTGCGGATGGGAAAATGACTTCCTGAGACCATTGTTGGATAAAAGATTGCTCTGCCTGAGGCGTAGGGTTTGTCGATTGAGCCTGCCCAAAGCTCGCTTGACCACAAAACAGGGCTGCGAAAAGTATGACCAATATCAATTTGCGCTTCATTTATAATAATCCCAAAATGTGAGCCGTTTGTGGCAAGACGATAACAAGCGCGATTTGCACAAAATTATATATAAAATGAGCAATGATTGCTGAAGTTGTACCTTGATAGCGGCGTAACAGGGCTAACCCGATCCCGACAACCAGAATAATCAACATGGCGGGAGTAAGCGTATACTGCTCATGGAAAAACACAAATAGCAAAGTGGTTAATGGTATCCCAAATATGGGCTGAAGTGCGCCGCGAAACAGTATTTCTTCGCTGATGGCTGATGAAAGTGCTAATAAAAAGGCGGCTTGTAAGGTATTGAATTGGCTGTCGATTTCTGCTGCTGCGGATGTTTGTTGCGCAAATAGTTCGGGGGTAACGAGAGACATCCAAATAATTGTGATGATGCGGACTGCAAGAATCAATCCCACCCCTACAAGAATTCCCCATCCCACGTTTTGAGGTGTTGGGATTTTTAGCCCTAGCCGCTCCAGCGCCTGTGGCAGCATTCGTCGAATCATTAAGCCGATTCCCAAGCAAGCAACCATAATGAACATGACGCTCTGAAAGACCAGAGCGGCTAAGTTAATGCCATTTTCCTCAACTGACCGTGCAACCCCACTTAAGCCACCGGCTAGAACAAAGTTAGTGAAAAGGTAGCCTACTAAACTTAATGCCAAGACCATAGCTACCAGATGTACTTGCGATTCAGGATTATATTGCGTGTTGCTGCCTACCAGTATGCGGACACGTTGGCGAATTTGTGGGAAGAGGGTAATGGAGAAAGACGTAATTGTAACAGCGGCAATCAGCACGGTAATGAACAGTACGCTGCTTATTGAAACTGCATCTGGGCTAATCCCTATTTCCTTGAATTGAGAAGGGGATAAGTTAGAAAATAGGACATAATTTGCATAAATGCCAAAAAGCGCCACCATCGTGATAAGACCAAGCAGCATTCGACGGACAACTGCTGCATGGGGAGGCAAGATCGAATAGGACGTGCTGGCGTTAACTGCTGAGGTATTCTGTAAATCGGCAAGATTAGCAAAGTAGATCATTACCCCGAGATATAGGGTAATAATGAGCTCAAAAAAACCCATGTTTTGTGACTTTTTTAACAGCGATATAAGCCATTATAGCAGCAGACATCAAGCATTGACCATGCGTTACCCCCATGCTAGAATGTTCACTATCCAGGAGGGATGGCCGAGTGGTTTAAGGCGCTGGTCTTGAAAACCTGTGTGTCGCATAGCGGCACCGTGGGTTCGAATCCCACTCCCTCCGCCTGGTAGACAATTGAATGGGGGGGTGCCAGAGTGGTCGAATGGGGCCGCCTGCTAAGCGGTTTTTCGGGTTATACCGAAACGCAGGTTCGAATCCTGTCCCTCCCGCACAGCCGAGAAAGCGCTTGAAAATACAATTCAAGTGCTTTTTTTCTTGTCTAGGTGCTACGCCTAAATCGAAGGGAATTAGCTTCCGAGATCGTTTACGGGTTGTTGATGTCGAAGATATTTTTGATGACAACGAAAACGGTGAGGAGGGTGAAATAAGCGCCCATAATTAGGAGTGCCTGAGCTTCGCGCTCGTAAGTTTGTTGTGAACCAGCCGGGGATGTATTAATCATCAATACCATGCCGATGATTAAGCTAAGTCCACTTGCTGTTGCTAGGACTTTAATGACTAGATTGGATGGGAGATTTCGCATCATCTCAACCTTATGTATGACAGCAGCTTATGCTAACGGGTTGGATTTAAGTCCGTGTTAACAGGGGTTGAAAATTAAAATCGCTGTTAGGAGGTCGTTGAGCAAATGTCATTGGCCTCCTAATCATTTAGCAAGCGAGACCTTGTTCTTCAAACCAACGCGCCGCTTTCAGGATGCTGCCACCTTTATCAACCACTTCGATGATCAAACGTGGACTCTGTTCCAGCGTACTTAGTGACTCGAATAAGGCTTTGAAGTTGATATTCCCATCGCCCGGGACCCAATGACGGTCAGCATATCCATCACTGTCTTGTAAATGGACGTGGCCGAGCCAGACATCCGCCTGCCTAATCCAATAATCGGGTGGTGGAGCTCCAAGTTGATGATTAATATACACATGTCCGACATCTACACTGGCGCGGACGTATTGAGAGTCAAATGACTTAATCATTTCCATCCAAATGTTGGGATCACGATCATAGATGGTTTCAATGACCAGCGCGCACTGAATGCTGGTGGCATAAGCAACCGCTTCGTCCAAGGTTGAATGAATCACGTCCAGCAGGTCAAATGTGCCGTAGCGGGTGAGTGGAGCATATGGCGTTCCCAAGAAATCGAACGGACTGTGAACGACCATATGAGTCGCGCCCAGCTCTGCACAAAAGTCGAGGGCTTGCTTTAAGCGTTCTTTGACGGCAACCCGTACTTTTCGGTCAATCGCCGCAATCGGAATTCCCCAAAATGGCCCATGAATGCCGACCCTTCCACTGTGACCATCCAGTTGTGCACGTATATTTTTTATTACAGGCTGCCAGTCCGTATCCAGAAAGGATGGCTCTGCAGCATCTTGAATTTCAAGGTCGCGCTGATTTGCGATCAGCCAATCCCGATACTCAGCTAATTTTGTTGACGGCATCGCTGCGCCAACGATAGGCAATGGTTTGGTCACAATGATCTCCTAAAATGTCAATACACCTATAAACGAGGTCTCTTTACTTATCCCGCGTTAGGGCAAATCCGCTTAAGAACTGTTTTTGCAGCGCGATAAAGATGACGAGCGGCGGCAGACTTGCCAGAACTGTTCCCAGCATCATCGGCCCATAACTGTCGCCGGTTTCAAAACCGCCAGCCAAAGAAGCAAGCCCAACCTGCATCACCTGTAATTCCGGTTTGCGGATGATGATGTAGGGCCACAAGAATTGATTCCAACTGCTGACAAATTGAATGACTGCTAAAGCGCCAATCACATTCCAGCTAATCGGGATGAGTACGCGCAGCAAAAATTGGAGCGGATTTGCGCCATCAAGTTGGGCGGCTTCTGAAAGCTCCGTAGGTATGTTCATGAAATGCTGGCGGAACAGAAAGGTTCCAGTTGCACTCGCCATAAATGGAATGATGAGCGCCAAATAACTGTCTCCCCATTTCAAATCAGCCGAGACCAGCCGGAAAAGTGATATCACCAAGACATCTGTTGGCAGCATCAATGTGAGCAGCACAAACCCGAACACCAGCCACTTTCCCGGAAAGCGGAAATAAACGAAGGCTAGACCTGCTGTTAGTGAGAAAACGACCTTTGCCACGGTGAAGATGATGCTGATGCCGACTGTGTTAACCATGTAACGCCACAGGCCACGTTGAACAACCACGGTATCAAAATTATCAAGCAGATGCGGACCCGGGGTGAATTGATACGAGAATACTTGCGCATTATTCTGGGTCGCGACCAACATCGCATAAAACATCGGAAACCCGATAATGGCAATGGAGAAAATCAGAATCAGATGGGCGTACCACCGTTCTGGCAATAGTCGTTTGACTAAGCGTTTACTTGCGGTGTTAGTTTCCATCATAACCGGCGGGGTTTGCTCAATGGCTGTCATCATTTACGCTCCGTAAGTCACTGTTTTATTGCTCACCCGGAACTGCACAATCGTGATTCCGATGACGACTGCTAGCAAAACAATTGACTGAGCAGCCGAACGTCCGAGGTCTTTGCCTTCGATACCTAATAGGTAGACACCGTACATGGCCGTTGAGGTTGTTCCGAGCGGGCCACCGTTGGTCAGCACGCGGATAAGGCCAAACGTCTCGAAGAAGGCATAGATTGAATTGGTAACGACCAAAAAGAATGTGAAAGGCGCAAGCAGCGGGAATGTCACGCTGAAGAAACGCTGAAAGGCATTTGCACCATCAATGGATGCCGCTTCTAGTAAGTCCTTTGGCACGTTTTGAAGTCCTGCAATGTAGAAGAGAATATTGAAGCCGATGAGGTTCCAAACCGCGGTCAAGATAATCGTCATGGGTGCAATCGTCGGATCAAGCAGCCATGGCACTTTGATTCCGATACTTTTTTCAAGCAGGTGATTGATAATTCCCGCAGAATTGTTAAGCAAGAGTTGAAAAATGGTGCCAACGACAATTGGTGACAGGGCGTACGGCCAAATCAACAGTGAACGATAAATTCGCGCGCCTTTAATCGGTTGGTAGGCCATCGTCGCGATCAGTAGTGATAAACCGAGGCCGACAATCACAATACCCGCCGCAAAGATAAAGCTTAGCAGCAGGCTGTGTAAATAAGCCGGGTCATAAACCAGACTGGTAAAGTTATTTAAACAGACAAACTTGGTCTTGGGGGTTCCAAAACGGGCTAACAGTGTCGCATATTGAAAGGTTTGCAACATGGGCACATAATTAAATGCAATCAGAATTACAGCCGTTGGCAACAGGAAAAAGAATGCGATGACACCCGACCAACGTCCTGAAAAAGAACCGGGAAGATGTTCGGCGTAGGGAAACAACCGTTCCCCTTTCAAAAAGCGGGTCAATCCCCATTTACCCAACCAAATCGCTAACCCAAAACCCAGCACCGTCAGCAGCAGGGCCGTGATATAGTCAGCCGGTGTGCGTTCGACTTCGAGCGCACAAAAATTGAGCGGCGCATTGAAGAGTGAAGCGCCAAGTAATCCGGCTGTGCCACCAATTAAAATACCCGGAATCGGTTTTGAGAATGGCTTTCGCGAGAACGCATATCCAAGCAGAACAGCGCCGATCACTGTCGAAAGAACAAGGAGTAACGCCGGTTCAATGACATACATGAATCTACTCCTGATACGATAGCAATCGGGGGTTGGGCGCCCCCATAACCCCCGATGCTTGCACCGAACGATGTACTAATACTTTCTCGACTATGTGTGAAGGTCGTTGTATTCTTGCAGCATTTGATCCAGTTGGGTTTTCACATTCGCCATGTATGCAGCCGGATCACCACCATTTAGCATTAGTTCTTCAACAGCTTTATTGATGATGGGGCGGGTTTCGACGAACGTACCGAGCAGAGCGCCGCGTGTTGCAGGGGTATCCTTCGAGGCATTCAATTGGTCGGTAGCAGTTTGGAATGCTGGATTGTCCTTGAACCAGTTCGTGCCGGGAATATCTTCACGTGTCTTTTTCTCGATATTCCACAGAATGTTGTTGCCGGGCTTCAGGTTTTGCAGCAGTTCGAGTGCGCTTTGACGAATTGCCACGTAACCGCTCGCAGTGTGCCAGCTTGCCGAATTTTCGGTATTGCTGAAGAACAGTAAGAATGCCATTGCACCGTCTTCGACTTCCTTGTCGAGGCCATCGCTAATCCACATAGTCGCGCCACCGAGGATGTTACCGGTGTAGCCCTTGGCTTCGTTGTAAACCAGAGGGCTGGTGACAATATTTACTTTTTGTTCGGCAGCGGCAGCCATGATTCCACGCGCACCTGCGCTGCTGTTGAAGAAGAAGGCTGCTTTGCCGGTGCTGAAAACCTGTGAAGAGCCGTTCTTGCCCAAACCGGTATAGACGTAGTATTTCTTGGCGTACATCTCTTGATAAAACTTGATGATGTTCAGCGCGCCTTCACTGTCTACACGTACTTCAGTGGCGCGGGCGCTGCGACCATTATCATTGTTGACCAGTGTTTCGTTCTGCTGAGCCATCCATTGTTCAAAGTACCAGTCGTCAATTTCCCAAGTTGCGCAACCGTCGATTTCCTTGGAGTCAACCAGAGGTTGCAGCTTGGCGCAGTCAGCCATCATTTCGCCCCATGTCTTGGGCGGCTCGGTGATGCCAACCTTGTTCAGAATATCCATATTGGAATAAGTGATGGCGGTTGAAGTGTTCCAAGGAACCGATGCCCATTTGCCATTAACCGTGTAATAGTTGCGGATGACGGGGATGATGTCATCAAAGTTCACAGGTTCTCCCAAGACATCGCTGCGTCCATTGATGATGTCATCAGCAAACTTGAAGTAACCGCTGTCCAGCGAGAATTGTGTACCGATTTCATAGGTCTGGACGATGGTCGGAACCTGATTTTGTTCCTTAGCTAAAACGTAATTCTTGATCGACTCGTCATAGCTTTTCTGCTGAACAAAATTAATTTTGAATTCGGGGTGCTTTTCTGAGAAGCGATTGCCCGCATCAACTGCCCAATCATAACGGTGATCCGAGAAAATAATCCAAACGTCGATTTGGCACGGGGTTTCTTTTGTGCATTTCGCTGCTTGCGCGGCGACGGGCACCACACTCAAGATAGTCGCGCTCATTACCAGAGCGGCAACAACGGCTAAAAGCTTCCGCATGTGTCTATACTCCTTGAAATTGTTCGTAAGGTAACCAGACAGGGGTTACGATAGACTCCGGTGATTAAATGTCATACCGGTTGAAATTAAGGAATGAAAAACTCTCGATTGGTTTCCCGTTAAATTTCATTGTGTGGATTTGAGCCGTAGCGCAACGTATCCTCCTTATATACAAGAATATTTTGATCAGATAGTTTTCCAATTATGAACTTGAGAGTGAAATATTCTGATTATTTCGCCTGTGAATATGGCCGTTCCTCAAGAAATGTATTGAATATTTCAAAAAGCCAACAATACAATCATTTGATTATGATTTAATGACTTAAATTAATAATTGATCCAGTTTATTCACCTAACCTCTTAAACATCGGTTCACTCAAAGTTGACACATCGCCGTTATCCTCGCCTACGTTCAGTAAAATGGCCGAGGAATTTAACGTTATGCCAATGCTCGAGGTTCGGGATTTAAAGGTTATCTATCAAAACGGCAACGAAGCACTGAAGTCCATTTCGTTGTCTGCTGAAAAAGGCGAAATTGTCGCCATCATTGGACGTTCAGGTGCAGGTAAATCGACGCTCCTCCGTTGTATTAATGGCCTACAGAAAGCAGCTAGTGGTCAAATCGTTCTGGACGGTGAAGTCATCACCCGAATGAATGAAGCCCAACTCCGCAAAGCCCGTCGGCAAATCGGTTTTGTTTGGCAGGAATACAATCTGATTGATCGCTTACCGGCAATCACCAACGTCTTAACCGGCAGGCTGGGTTATAACAACGGGATCGCCAGCCTCATCGGTTATTTCGGACGTGATCATCGTGAAATTGCGCTTAGCAACTTAGAGCGAGTTGGGCTGCTGCATCGCGCCAACTTTCGCGCCGATAGATTGTCAGGTGGCGAGAAACAGCGTGTAGCCATCGCCCGTGCCATTTCTCAAGAACCCAAAATTATTCTCGCGGACGAGCCGGTCGCCAGCCTTGACCCTGAACTGTCAGTACAGGTTCTGGCAGATCTGGCGCGTGTTGCCCGCGAATTGAACGTGCTGACCTTCATTAATTTGCATCAAATTGAATTTGCTAAAGAATTTTGTGACCGCTTAGTAGGTATTGCTCAAGGGCGCGTGGTCTTTGACGGGCCGCCAGAGCAGTTGAACGATGCCATGATTGACATGATTTATCGTTTTGATCGGCCTGCTACCGTTC
>WGMX01000022.1 GCA_016124855.1 Anaerolineaceae bacterium
CACTGCTTCTGCTTTGAATGCTTCGGTTTGGTGCTTTCTGTGTTTGCTCATCGTTTTCTCCTTGCTCCTTCATTAAGCGTACCTGTGCAATTTCATACTCTCCACTTAATCGGGGCAAGTCCAGGTTTCAAGCACTGTAAATTTCACTGTGAAATTGAAGAATGTGAAGAAATTTGTGAATCAAAAAGCGGTGAGCAATTGCTCACCGCCTTGAAAACCACCTGCTAGTCTGGGTCTTTACTGGAGACTGGCAACTGATAGCTGGTGACTTTTCTAAAGACTATCGACTAAAGACTACCGATTTGTTACGCTCCGTACTTGGCGAGACGGTTCGCATGTGCCAGCGCCAACTGCATCATATCAGACGCCGGGAACTGCCCCAGCGCACCCGTCATGCACTCCCGTTCACCAAAGGATTGGGCGCGGTCAGGCATGTGGGTTTTGGGCGCGTGCAGCAGTGTCGGAACCGGATGCCAACTGTGGGATTTCAAAGCCGCCGGAGTCGAGTGGTCACCCGTGATAATCATCACCGAAGGATTGAGCGCCGTCAAAATCGGCAGTGCCGCATCCACTTCTTCGATGACCTTGACCTTAGCGTTGAAGTCACCATCTTCACCACGACTGTCGGTGTATTTAATGTGGCAGAACACAAAATCATAATCGTTCCAAATCTTGGCCACACGGTTGAACTCGTCGGCTGCGCTGTCGTGACCATCGGTTTCAATCACGTCCATGCCCACCAGCCGCGCTACACCCTTATACATCGGGTAAACCGCCACGCAAGCTGCCTTCAGCTTATACACATCCTTGTATTTGGGCAGCGCCGGGTCTTCGGCAAAACCCCGCAGCGTACACATGTTGGCGGGTTCGTGACCTTTGAGGATTTCTGCCGCCTGTTTCAGCCATTCGTTGATAATATCGGCTGTGTGCTGCGCCGCCGGATCAGTCGCGCGAGCCGCCAGCGGAGCGACACCTGTGGCCTGTGGATCCGTATCGGCAATCGAACCATTCAAGCCTTCACCCCGCAGCAGCAGGGCAAAGCGATAATCCTGAACCGCTTCAACCGTAATATCCACACCCGGAATTCGGATTTTCTTGAGCAGTTCGACGCGCTTTACACCTTCCTCGGTCGGGATGCGTCCCGCACGCCGGTCAGTAATCAAGCCGTTGGCATCGACGGTACAAAAGTTTCCACGCACCGCCACGTCACCCGGCTTGACCTCGATGCCAATGCCGGTGGCTTCCAACACGCCGCGCCCAATCTTGTACTCAATCGGGTCGTAGCCAAACAGCCCAAGATGAGCGGGGCCGCTGCCGGGGGCGATTCCCCGCGCTACCGGAATGGTCATGCCGGTGCTGCCTGCTTTCGCCAGCGCATCCATATTCGGTGTACGCGCCGCTTCCAATTCGGTCAAGCCATCAGGAGTCATGGGCAGGCCGCCCAGACCGTCCATCACCAACAGTAATATTTTACCGCCTGCGTCATGCAGCAGTTCGCTGAGAAGTTCAAAGTTCGCCATTGGAGTTTCCTCTTGTTGTGATTATTCGCCTATGGTTGTAACTGTCTCCGCTAAACGTGTCAAGGGCAGTTGAAGGTGACAATCGTCATTTGTTGCTGATATCAGGTGAAGAATCATATGGAAAGTTCGAACTGGTATTTGGAGCCTGAACATCAGTGAAAGTGACTTTCCATACCGGACGAAGTGCGATGTGAAGTTTTGTAGGTAAGGTTTGCACATTTATAAAAAAAGATTGCCAGAAGAAAAACAGCTCATGCTTATAAACTTTCTGCGAGGAAATATTCAGCGATGTCATCAAATCACCGTATCGCAGCACATTGTTCAATAGATAAAAATGGCTTTCGACTATGCGATTATGGTCTGCGATCACCTCAATTTTTGAAAATGTTTTACTCCGGGGTACAAGAGTACAGACTGCATAATCCGAAGAATAATAATTGGTTTTGTTCGAATTATTTTCGCAAGTAAAACCGCGCTGCTCGATTATTTGTTCCGGTTGTCCCGGCAAAATATCGGCATATTCAGAGAAGGCATTTTGGTTTTCAATGAATTGCTGCGCGGCGAAGCGTATGAGAACGCTAACCAGTCCAGAAATAAGCAGGATAAATAATGCGGTCTTCCAGTAAATCGCGAATTTGACCCGTTGGCTGTATACAGCATCAGCTACAGTACGTACTTCCCCTATTGAGCGCCTGTTTGAAATCCTTATTCAAATATTTTGGCTCAGGGTATGCCATAGGATGAAGGGTAGTCACCCCGCATAATGGGTGGTGGATAGGGGGATTTCTGAGGATGTTACATCAACAAGTTAAGTTCTTTGGCACGGGCAATCGCTTCCGAACGGCTGTGGACATCCAATTTGCTATAGATGATTTTGATGTACCAGCGAATCGTCTCAACGCTCAAAATCAAGCGTTCAGCAATCTCGCGGCTGTTCAGTCCAGCGGCTATCAGATGCAAGATTTCCACTTCGCGCTCGGTTAGAGGGTGATCGTCGGTGGAAGCTGAAACGGGTAGGTCAACAGATGAAGATATGCCTTCCAGAGCATAAGCAATGATTTCTTTTTTAGTCATGGCTTTGCCTTCTGCCCACGCCTTATCAAAGTCGGCTTCAATCAGATGGTCACGCGCCGCCGCAATGTCACGATCATAAGTCATAACTTTGGGATGCTGCAAATCGAAAAACCATGTCGGGGAATTGGGATCGACAGCGCCTAACAAGGTAACTGCCCTTGTATACTGTTCGTATACAAGGGCTATCCTCGCCAGACCTATTAAAACAAGCTCAATACCATAGTTTGAATTTCTTGCCCGCGTTAGTGCTTCCTTATATAGTTCTTTGGCAAGGGCATCATTTCCACTGGCATGTTCAGCCGCCGCCAAAAAACGAATGGTAATGTCAATTCCCACCTCAAAGTGGGCCTCCCGGAAGATGGATAAGCTGTTTTGATAGTATATTTTCGCTTGCTTGAGATCATCCTGATGCCACGTAATTGTACCCAGCAGATTGTGTCCCCAACCCATCATGATTTTATCACCGGCTTTGCTGGCAATTGCTAAAACCTGCGCTTGCAACTGGTGGGAACGAGCATAGTCTCTTTGCGCAAAGGCTGATATGCTGCGTCGACCAAGCGTATGGCTTAAACCAAAAGGATCATCCAACTCACGGAACAGGTCGATACTTTCTTCCAACATCATATTGCTCCGTTCTTGATCTGAAGAGGTGTTAAATCCGAGATGGCTAAGCGACCAAGCGATATGCCTGCGGTCATTGAGCTGACGCGACAGGGCAAGGGCTTGTTCACCATACAAGCGCGTTGGCTCTTCTTCCCACATATATCCGGCGAGGGCAGCGGCACTGTAGAGCGCCTTCGCGCGTAGAGAAGCCGGCGCATCTGGATTCAGAGCTAATAGCCGCTCTTGCCACTCAAAGCCTTCGTTGGGATGATCGCGCTCGGTAAAAAACCAGCATAAAGCTGTGACGAGCCGTAAACCGGCCTCGTGTTCGTCATCCCGTAGCGACCATGCTAAGGCGGCTCGCAGATTATTGAACTCAATCTCTAGGCGGTCAAACCACGCGATTTGTTCTCGCCCAAACAGATAAGCCTCGCCCTGTTCGGTTAAGCACATGAAGTAGTCTAAATGGCGATGTGCAATCTGATCGGCTGCACCTGCATCAACCAATTTATCAGACGCAAATTGGCGTAATAATTCATGCAGGTCATAGCGCCCGGTATTGGTTAAACGAATGAGTGACTTATCGACCAAACCAGTTAAAAGTAAATGTGAAGCGCCAGCGACCTGCTCGGCAGACTTTAGATCAAAGCCACCTCTAAAAATTGAGAGGCGCATCAATACGGTCTGCTCCTCATCCGACAATAATCTCCATGAATGTTCAAAGACCATTCGTAAGCTGCGATGGCGTTCAGGAATGTTCCGCAGTGGCGTGGCTAGAAAATCCAGATTGCTGGTCATCTGTACCACAATTTGCTGGCAGGACATGGTATGCAGCCAACTGGCGGCTAATTCGAGGCCGAGTGGCATTCCTTCTACCTGCCGACAAATCGCCAGCACAGCCGGAGCATTCTCAGCCAGCGCGAAGTGGATTTTTACTTGACGTGCCCTTTGGACGAATAATTGGACTGCGCTGTAGTTTTCCAGTGCGTCAGTAAACGTATTGGTTGGATACAACAAGCCATCGAGTGGAAATACCCATTCCTCTTGCAGGTTCAGGCGTTCGCGCGACGTTACCAGTATTTTCAATTCCGGTGCGGCTTGCAGCAGATCGGTCAACAACTCGGTTCCCTCTAAAAGATGCTCAAAATTATCCATTATCAAGAGCATGTGTTTGTCGCGCAGATAATGAAGGATTTGAACGCTGGGAATCCCAAGCACTGCTTCGATAGCAGCAGCCAGTAGGGTAGATGTGGCAATTGGAGCGAGCGATACAAAGAAAACCCCATCTGCAAAATGCGGTTGTTGATTGGCAGCAGTCTGGAGTGCGAGGCGAGTCTTACCGATACCACCTGTGCCAATCAAGGTCAATAGACGGCAATTTGGATCATTAAGCAGCGCTGCAATATCAGCCAGTTCTTTTTCTCGACCGACGAAGGATGTAAGCTGCGGTGGGAGATTGCTTATGGGCATAGCCAAACCTTTGTAATTACTTGGTAGAAATAATATCAAATATTTCATTATAATCATATGAATAAACAAGATTTGATATGTGGTTCAGTCCAATTTTGAGGGCGGTGGTACTTGAGAATTTTGTAGGCAGGAGTAAGGTATAACTATGTCGTTTAACATTCCGCTGTGGAATGACCTCGACTTCCTCGTTTAGTCTGTAACTTGAAATTGGTTTACACAACAATATGAATGCTCCTGCTTCTGAAGCATCAACTTCCGCGTGGTCGGTGCTGCGCCACCCGGGTTTCCGCTGGTTCTTTTTCGCCCAAATTTTCTCTGTCACCGGTTCGGCTATGCAGTTGGCAGCCGTCAATTGGGATGTGTGGCGCATCACCCATAATGAGTTGGCGTTGGGTGTAGTCGGATTGGTACGCATCGTCCCGATTATCGTGCTGTCGCTGCTGGGCGGCGTGGTTGCGGATGCCATCGACCGGCGCAGATTGCAGCTCGCCACCCAAACCTTGATGCTCATCTTCGCCGGTCTGTTAGCTTTCGTCACCATCACCGGAAACGAGTCGCTGGCGCTGATTTATATCCTCACCGCTGCCATTTCGGGGATGGCTGCCTTTGATCAGCCCGCCCGTAATGCCATGATTCCCAATCTGGTCGAGCCGCATGAAATTTCACACGCTGCCCGTTTGAACGTCGTCATGTACACCGTGACTTCTGTATTAGGTCCGGTCATCACCGGTTTTATTTTGGCGAAGATGGGTTCCGGCGCGGCTTACCTGTTTAATGCCCTCTCGTTTCTTCCAGTCGTCATTGTACTAATCGGCCTCAAGCGGGTGTTGATGTCTGCACCTGTCGGAGTGAAACGGGAAATCAGTTTGAACGCCATGTTCGAAGGGCTGCGTTTCGTTCGCAGTTCACCGCTGCTGTGGTCAACCATGCTGGTGGATTTCTTCGCGACATTGTTAGCTTCCGCCACTGTTTTGCTGCCGGTTTACGCGACGGACGTGCTCAAAGTTGGTGCAATCGGTTATGGCGCTTTAAACGCGGCCCCTGCTATTGGCGCGACCATCGGCGCGATTGTCATGGCTCAGTATGGCGGACGTATTCAAAAGCAGGGCGTAGTGATGTTGTGGGCGGTGGCGTGGTTTGGTGTGGCCACCATTGTTTTTGGTTACTCGACTGTGCTGTGGTTATCGCTGCTGGCTCTGGCAGGCACAGGCTTCACCGATTCGATCAGCGCGGGCATTCGTTCGCCGCTGCGTCAGGTGCTGACTCCCGATCATCTGCGTGGACGGATGCTTTCGGTCAATATGATGTTCTTCATGGGCGGCCCACAGTTGGGGGAGTTTGAAGCAGGCGTGATGGCGCGTGCTTTTGGCCCGGTTGTTTCGGTGGTTACGGGCGGTATTGCGACGGTTTTGTGTGTGGCGTGGATTGCCTACAGCTTCCCGACATTGACGCGCTATCGAACCGGCATGGAATTAGCGGAGGCTGATGCGCCTGAAGGGGTTCCCGTCAGTTCATAGCGCACTATCGTTTACGGCTGATCGACCTGCGCGGTTATGTCAGCAAGCGAAGTGACACGGAAACAATGATCAGGCATTTCGGCGAAACGCTCAAAACGGTCAACAATGATACAATCCAGACCGCAATTTTCCGCGAAAATACCGTCGGTTGTCAGTTCATTACCCACAAGCACAACATCTGAGTCGTCCTTAAGTCCGGCCTGTGCTTTTAAATGATTCCACATGTCCGGCGCTGGCTTACCCTTCATGCTGTTATCGACAGGCGTAACAATATCGGAGAAATAATGCATAATCCCCAGTGATTGGCAGACTTGATGCGCCCATTTGTTGTTGGTCGTAAGATACAAGCGATCTCCGCGCGCCGAAATCCAATTCAAAAAAGAAACCGTATCGTCAAAAAGGGCTGGCTGATACTCGCTGGCGAAACGTTTAAGTACCGTTGTGGTAAGCGCAGCAGGCCACCCTAAAATCTGAAAAAACGCATCGCCAACCGCATCGTTATCCCCACCGCCCTTGTATATTTCTTGGGCGCGGGCATAAGCCGCCTCAAAAGTGGCGCGTTCGGGTTTTGCGCCTACCTGCTGGATGATTTCGGGGAATATATGGATCGCTGCCCATGAAAACATGCCGACCTGAAGGGTGTCGTCAAGATCAAGCAGCCATGTATGATAATTCCGCATCCCTAAACTCCGTTTTTTCACTTGGATTGAGCGTGACGAAGCCCGCTTTTCTAACATCAAGGCCACCTTCCAAACACGGTTCCTACTTATTGTATAGAGCAGAAGTCTAAAACGACCGTTAAGAAACACTTTCGCCAAGGCTGTGGATCGCTGCCTGCTTAATCATGTCGCATCAATACTTTAATCAAATACATATCTTCTAGAAGCGGTTTTAACCTGTTGAAACCTGTGCAAAAATCCATTTCCGCATAAAATACACCTAATCGATCAGCTTGACGCAGAAGTTAGTGGGACGCAATCAGGACATGAGAAATGTGGTATCCAAATTAGGATGAACAACCTCGGCAAGAACAAGTTTATACTTCCCTTTTCTCGTAGGAGCGGATTGCTCGCCACCACTATCGTACTTGTCTTCGTTTTGTCCAACCAATTCACGTATGCACAATCAGCGGTCATTTCCTTTGATAATTTACCGAACCCCAACAGCGCGTTAGAGGGACAATATCCGGCGGGTATTGCCAATTGGGGAACAAATAAATGGTTTGTACTCGCTCCTTCCGGGCATTCATTTTCCAATACAGCGGCCTTTGCTAATCAGGGCGTAATTTCAGCCACTTTTGATTTTGTCACCCCGTTGATTCTAACAAGCGTGGGTGCAGTCAATGAAGGGGCTGCTTCATCAACTGTTTCCCTTTCCTGCGCTGGCAATTCGCCGGTTACACAAATTATCGGCAGCACGCAGAGCGTGGTTTTACCCACTAACTGGACAGTTCCGTGTACGACTATCAGCGTGGGGGCATCCAATGGTTGGCTGACTCATTTCGATGACTTTGCCTACGAAATTGCGCAGCCTTCGGTCACGCCTACAGCTAGCCCAACATCGACTTCGACTTCAACACCGACATCTACCGCTACTTTTACAGCAACGGCCACGGCAACCGCGTCCTCAACGCCGACGTCAACCTCAACACCGACCGCCAGTCTATCGCCGACAGTCAGCGCCACTTTCACGCCAACATCGACCTCAACTGCGTCACCAGCACCGACGGCAACTCCATCCCCGATAGCAACGCAGATACTGGGTTCAACCTTTAATAACCATGCGATTATTGTGGATGCTAATGGTGGGCTTTTGTCATGGCTTTCCGGCCCTTATCCATATGACCAACTTGTCAAGCTCGCATGGAATTACATTCAAAATACTGTTCCCAATACCTCTGCGGGTATTAAACATTATTTGTCCTACTGCTGCTTTTATGAACCAGCTGGCGGCACACCAAATTGGTATCACAATCCGGCTAGTTTGTATGCCGCTTTCGTTGACTCACTGGTGACATCGTATCCCTACAGCGGTAACGCCAGTTTGATTGCAACCGTTAAGGAAATGCTTGATTACCAACTGGCTCATGGCACAACCCCCGCTGATTGGTCGTGGCCTAATGTCCCCTTTGCTTCGTCAGTTAATGGTGAAACCACTTATACTGGTGATAAGTCGCCTGAGCGTGATGGGCTGAATGGTATTGAGGCCGATAAAGTCGGCGAACTCGGTTATGCCTATCTGCGTTTTTGGGAACTCACTGGCGACACCGTCTATCGAGATGCGGCAGTCAGCATTGCGAACACGCTGGTTGCGAAAGTGCGCGTCGGGGATGCGACCCATTCGCCGTGGCCGTTTCGGGTCAACGGGCAAACCGGCGCGGTGATTGAGGAATACTCAGCCAACATGGTTTTAGCCGTCCGGCTGTTTGATGAACTCATCCGATTGAATATTGGCGCGGTCGGAAGTTATAAAAGCGTGCGCGATCAAGTATGGACATGGGTGCTGACTTATCCCATGCAGAATAACCAGTGGAACGGTTACTTCGAAGACATTATTCATGATGCCAGTCTGGTCAACAAAAATCAGCTCACCCCGATGGAAACCGCCCGCTATATCCTTAGCTTCAACGATCCAGCCGTTGTTGATCCACAATGGCAAGTCCACATTCCTGCGCTGCTGGATTGGGTACGGATAACTTTTGGCAGAGGCCCTTATTACTCGGCGTGGGCGATTGACGAACAGTCAAGCTGCTGCTCGAGTTACGGGCTTGGCAGCCATACTGCGCGCTGGGCTTCTATTAATGCGCTCATGTATGAACGAACAGGCGACATAAACTATAAAGAAGCCGCCTATCGCGCTTTTAACTACGGTTCCTATTTTGCTGATAGTCAAGGGGTGGTACAGGCCGCTATTGACCTCGGTAATGTGTGGTACACAGACGGTTATGCCGATTATATCAAGCATTACATGTCGGGTATGGCCTCCATTCCGGAATGGTCGCCGGCTAATGAAAACCATATTCTGCGCTCGTCATCCATCATATCCGCCGTGGCTTATGCGCCCCAGCAGATCAGCTATACCACCTTTGATGCGGCCTCTCGTGACCGGCTGCGGATCAATTTTATACCGACACAAGTTACGGTAGAAGGTATATTGCTGCCGCAGCGTACCGACCTCAACCAAGAGGGATGGGTATTCAATCCGGCTACGGGTGTGCTCGATATACGCCATGACACCGGAACGCATATTGTCATCAATAATCTTCCGCTGCCGACCGCTACCCCAACACCTACACAGACACCTACAGCGACAGCGACTTTGACACCAAGTTCTACACCTACCGCCACACTTGAGCCATCACCTACGCCTACGGCAACCGCAACATCTACCTTTACTGCGACTGCGACGCACACCTCTACTGCCACATCGACCGCCAGCGTAACTCCTTCGCCAACTTTAGGGCCGAACGAAACGCTGGTGCGTATTGATAACATGATGCCGACCCTAATGCCGACCAGCTTGCCGACGGCAACCAGCCCGCCGGAGCAAACACCTGAGGCGACTCAACCAGTTGGGTAGAGATGAATGACGGGTTTCAATGAGTTGCCATCTGCACCAGAGCACTTTGCACTGCCGAGAGTGTTGCCTGAATATCGGTTTGGGTATGGGCGCTGCTCATAAAAGCAGCCTCGAACTGGCTTGGAGCAAAATAGACGCCCTTTTCGAGCATGGCATGGAAAAACCGCGCGTAGCGTTCCGTATCCGCAACTTGTTTGGCGCTGGCGTAATCACTGATGAATGCATCGGGTGTTTTTAAGAAGTAAAATCCGAACATCGTTCCGACAGAGCCAATCTGTAGCGGGATGCCTGCTAATTGAGCGGCCTGACTCATACCCTGTACTAAGGTTGTCGTCATTTTCTTGATGCCGTCAAATAGGCCATCTACCAGCAGCGCTTTAAGGGTCGCTAAACCGGCTGCCATCGCCAATGGATTGCCGGAAAGTGTACCGGCTTGATACATCGTACCGGCTGGCGCGACGTGCTGCATAATATCGCGTTTGCCAGCGTAAGCCCCAACCGGTAATCCACCACCAATGACTTTGCCTAAACAGGTTATATCAGGGTCAAGATTCCACAAGGCCTGTGCGCCGCCGGTCGCAGCACGAAATCCGGTCATCACTTCATCCAGAATGAATAACGCGCCATATTGTTTACACAGATCATGTAATGCCTGCAAGAAATCATTCTGCGGCAGGACAAACCCCATATTGGCGGCAATCGGTTCGACGATGATTCCGGCAATATCGTTGGGAAACTGCTCGAATAGGTTTCTCACCGCATCAAGATCATTGTAGGGCGCTGTCAGTGTATCGGCAGCCGTCGCCGCTGGAACACCGGGCAAATCGGGCAGACCGAGCGTGGCGATACCGCTGCCGGCCTGTACCAGCAGCATATCGGCGTGTCCATGATAACAACCCGCAAATTTGATGATTTTATTTCGTTTCGTATAGGCGCGAGCCAGCCGCAGTGCGCTCATACAGGCTTCCGTACCGCTGTTGACAAAGCGTATCATGTCGATAGACGGAACAGTTTCAATAACCAATTCCGCTAATTCATTTTCAAGTTGGGTCGGTGCGCCGTAACTGGTGCCGCGAGACGCCGTTTCAATGATGGCTTGCACGACTGCCTCATGAGCATGTCCCAGAATGAGCGGCCCCCACGACAGCACATAATCAATATAGCGATTGCCATCCACATCGGTGATGAACGCGCCCTTGCCACGATCAATGAAACGGGGAGTTCCGCCGACACTCCGAAAAGCCCGTACCGGACTGTTGACCCCACCGGGAATAAGCTGCTGGGCTTCTTGAAATAAAGCCTCGGATTGGAGTGTTTTCATGCTGTAACCTCTGGCTGTTTGGATAGTACCTGTTCAACGTGCTTCAATATTTTGGTGACGGCTTGCTGCGACTGATAAACACAGTCCGGCATCCCAACACCCCGAAACGCCGCCCCTGTGACATAAATGGCCTGTGGTAAGTCGGTTTCAATTGCATCAACCAATTCAAGGTGATTGAGATCATACTGAGGATTGGCTCGATTCCAGCGATAAATGCGATGGAAAATCGGTGCTGCTTCAATACCAAGCATCGTGCGAAGTTCCTGCTGAACCACCTGCAACAGCTTATCATTGTCATAAGACATGGTTTCAGGGCTGCGCGAACCCCCGAAGAACACACGCAGCAATACATAGCCATCCGGTGCGCGATGTGTGAACTTCACTGACGACAGCGTAATCGCGTTAATCGGACGCTGTTCACTCTTGGGGACGACCAAGCCAAATCCATCTAAAGGATACTGAATATCGCCTGTGTGGAAGGCCAGCGAGATTGTGCCAGAACTGAGGTAGCGAATAGAAGCCAGCTTATCAGCGACTTCAGTGCTTAATGGGCGTAAAAGATCAGCGGCAGTATACGCCGGTGTGGTGAGTAAAACGGCATCGGCTTCCAGTGTGTCTCCGTTTTCGGTTGTCAGATGATAACGACCATCGGGCGCTGCCTCAATGCTGGCTAAACGGGTTTGTAATCGTAAATCACTGTTCAGTTTGCTGACCAATGTATCGGTCAATTCCTGTGTGCCGCCCATTAACGTCATGAAGGGCGCGGTTTTCGGCGCTGACGATGCGCTCTGTTTACGGCGGGCAGCCAGCGTTCCACGAATGACACTGCCATGTTCGCGTTCCATCTGGCGGAAACGGGGAAAAGTCGCCAACAGGCTTTGCTTTTCGGTTTCGGCATTATAAATGCCTGCCAGCATTGGCTCAGCGAAGATGTCTAAGGCTTCATCTCCAAGACGGCGATGAACGAAATCCGCTAAGGTTTCATCGTGATCGTCATCTTTTACCGGCGCAAACCATTCGAGGCCGATACGCAGTTTGCCCCACCAAGAAATCAACGGCGAACGGAGAAACGGCATCAGCTTCGTCGGCACGATCAGCGCCACACCCTCAGGGAGTTTAACCGGTTTGCCGTGATGCAAAACATAGGTGGTTCGCTGCTGGTCATTGATATTGATTAAGCGATTGCCCAAGCCTAATTCACGCGCCAGTTGGATCGCCCACGGTTTCTGTGTCAGGAAGGCATCGGGGCCAGCTTCAATGATGAAGGGTTCGTCACCCGACTCAACTTGTTCTGTCAATAATTTACCGCCCCAACGAGAGGACGACTCTAAAACGGTGTAGCGCACATCCAACCCTTTTTGTTGGGCTTGCTGCACAAACCACGCCGCGCTTAGGCCAGAGATTCCGCCGCCAACGATGACGATGTGCTGCGTTCGAGACTGTGTGTTCGCGCTGATCATCAAGCCGTTGTCCGCAGTTTTTGGCTGTATTCATGGACGAAATCCACAAGCCGGCGCACATTATCGACAGGCGTTTCCGGCAAAATTCCGTGACCAAGGTTGAAGATATGTCCGGGTTTCCCGTGTACACTGTCAAGAATGTGACGGCTTCGTGCCTCCAACGCGTCCCAGTCCGCGAACAACGTTACGGGATCGAGATTGCCTTGCACACTTACGTTGTCGCCTAATATCTGCCATGCCTGCGCCAAATCAATACGCCAATCCACGCCGATGACATCACCGCCCGCTGCTTGAATCAGTTTCAACATGCCGCTGGTGCCTGTTCCAAAGTGGATGATCGGAACACCGGACTGACTGGCAATTTCAATGGCGTGCCGGCTGTAGGGCAGTACAAAATTTTCGTAGTCGTAGGCACTGAGTTCGCCCGCCCAACTATCAAACAACTGAATCACTTGTGCGCCTGCGTGTGCCTGCGCCAGCAAATAATGTCCCGCGACTTCACTGAGTTTGGTCATCAGTGTATGCCACATCGCCGGTTGGCTCATCATCATGTTTTTGACTTGAATCCGGTTGCGACTGCTGCCACCTTCAATCGCATAACTGGCTAATGTAAACGGCGCACCACTGAAGCCGATCAACGGAATACCGCGTAAATCCAATTCTTGACGCGCCAGTTTGATGGCATCCAATGTAAATCTAAGTGTTTCTTCCGGCGGAAGAACCCGCAAACGCTCGACATCTGCCTCGTTGCGGATGGGGTTGTAAATGGTCGGGCCTTCGCCTTTGATAAAGTCCAGTTCCAACCCCATGCCCTCTAGAGGCGGCAGAATATCGGCGAAGATAATAGCCGCGTCGAGATCAAAAGCGTTGATGGGTTGTAAGGTCACTTCGCAAGCCAGTTCCGGCGTTTTGATCATTTCAAGGATGGTGTGCTTCTCGCGCAACCTACGATATTCCACCATGTAACGTCCGGCTTGGCGCATCAACCAGATGGGGGTTGCATCTGTCGGTTGGCGGCGGCAGGCACGTAAGAAGAGGCTGTTTTCGAGTGAGTGCGCTGTGTTTAGAGACGCAGTTGTGTTTACCGTGTTATCCATTGCGCCGCCTCTTTTGCAAAGTAGCTCAAAATCATATCCGCTCCAGCCCGTTTAATGCTGGTGAGGGTTTCTAAGGCACAGCGCTGAAGGTCAATCCAGCCATTGGCGGCAGCCGCGTGAATCATCGCGTATTCGCCGCTCACTTGATAAGCTGCTAAAGGAAGGTCATAGGTTTGGCGAACCGCGCTCACAATATCCAGATAGGGCAGCGCCGGTTTCACCATGAGCATATCCGCTCCTTCAGCCACATCCAGCGCTACTTCTTTGAGCGCTTCCCGCTTATTAGCAGGGTCCATCTGGTATTCGCTGCGGTCGCCAAATTGAGGCGGGCTTTCGGCGGCTTCGCGGAACGGGCCATAAAAACCGCTGGCATATTTGACGGCATAACTCATCACAATGACCGAATCAAAACCAGCCCCATCCAATCCCGAACGGATTGCACCCACCATTCCATCCATCATGCCCGACGGTGCGATGATGTCAGCCCCCGCTTCGGCATGAACAATAGATGCCTGTGCCAGCAGTTCGAGCGTGGGGTCGTTGAGTAAATAACCTTCCGGCAAATGAGCATCGTAATGTTCTTCGCCGCGTTGGTTGATAATGCCGCAGTGACCATGATCGGTGTACTCACAAAAGCACATATCCGATATGACGGTCATCTCTGGAACAGCGTCTTTAATAGCACGAATAGCGTTGGGGATAATGCCGTTAGGATTGTAGTTTTCAGTGCCACAGGCATCTTTAATCTCAGGGATACCAAACAAAACAACCGCCGGAATGCCCAGACTGTAAGCTGTTTTGACCTCGCCCACTACGCGGTCAATTGACCATTGAAACTGCCCCGGCATGGATCGAATAGGCTGTTGAATATCCTTGCCATGACGGATGAACAGGGGATAGATGAAATCATCGGGCGACAATTTTGTTTCCTGTACCATCCGCCGAAGCGCTGGCGTACGTCGCAGCCGACGGGGACGAATACGCGGAGAATTCCCGATCTCGATCTCACTTTGAAGTTCGTTGTTTATGCTGGTCATAAAGGTTTTCCTACCTCGCTTGTCTGGACAAAATAGCGATCAAGCGTGTTGACAAGGCCGTCAAGCGTATGCTCTGATGCTACTGTAATCACTCTGAAGTCACAGTCCCGTGCGGTTTGGGCGGTTTGGTCGCCAATACAGGCCGCACACAGGCTCAGTGCATCTTCCAATTTCCCACCCTCTTTCTGTAGCCGTTCGAGAAAGTAGGTTACGGTTGATGAACTGGTGAAGGTCATCGCATCGATTTGTTTTTGTGCCAATAAGCGCGGCACATCGACACCACCGCGTCCGCATATGGTTTGATAAGCCGTGACGACCGTGACTTTTGCACCTCGTGTCGTCAGTTGATCGTTCAAAGTTGGGCGGGCAATCACTGATTCAGGCAGCAGCACCCGCGTTCCAGCTTCAATCGGGAGGCTGATTGCTAAAGCCTCGGCATCATATTGAGCGGGTAAATCAATTGTATTTAGACCAAGTTGCTGTGCGGCTTCAGCCGTCGCTGGCCCAATCACGGCTGTGCGAAAGCTTTTTCCAGCCAGCGTCAAACCTAAACTATCGAGGCGCTGTTTAAGAGCAAATACTGTGTTGGCACTGGTCAATGTCAACCAGTCGTAATGCCCTTCGCATAAATTGACTAAAGCTTTATCTAACTGGCTTGTGTCCTCCGGCGGAATAATTTCAATGCACGGATAGGCTTCGGGTACTGCGCCGCGTAATTGCAGCAAATCATTAAGTGCTTTTGCCTGATGTTCTGCCCGTGTATTCACAATTCGTTTGCCGCTTAGTCCGCCGTTCATGCTTGCTGCTCTATGAGGGCTTTCACCCCTTTTTCGAGCGCTTCCTGAGCCAGTGACATGCCCAATAGATAAGCGCTTGGCATGTCATGTGCCGGTGAGGTTGCAGAGATGTCAAACTGTTGTGAGCCATCCGGTGAAGAAACGCGCCCATGAAGAACAATCTGCTGATTTTCCCAATGGGCGTAACTCGCCACTGGCACAGAGCAGCCACCGCCTAATCCAGCCAGAAAAGCCCGTTCCGCTGTGACAGCTAATGCCGTTTCCGTGTGATTTATGCATTCCAGCACTTTCAACAGTGTCTCATCATCGCGGCATTGTACGGCGATAGCACCCTGCCCCGGCGCAGGCAGCATATCCTCAAAACGAAGCGTTTCGCTGACGACTTCTAACTTTCCAAGCCGTTCTACGCCAGCATGTGCCAGCACAATCGCATCATAATCCCCGTTCTCATCCAATGCTTTGCGGATGCGTGTATCGACATTGCCACGTAAGTCCAGCATTTTAAGATCAGGTCGCTGGTGCAGCAGTTGTGCCGCACGTCGATAACTGCTTGTACCGATTCGCGCCCCATTGGGCAGAGTCGCCAGTGTATATCCATGACGGCTAATCAGTACATCAGCGGGGTTTGCCCGTGTTGGCAGTGCGCCAATTACCAATCCGGCAGGCTGCTCGGTGGGTAAATCTTTTAGACTATGAACGGCACAATCAATCCGTTTTTCGTGGAGCGCGGCTTCCAGTTCCGCGGTGAACACCCCTTTACCGCCGACCAGCGGCAGCGGTGTATCCAGAATCCGATCCCCGCGTGTTTTGATGATTTCGTGCTCGACTTCCAGCGAAGGCATGGCTTTCTGTAACAGCGCCATAACATGTTTGGTCTGCCAGATTGCCAGATCAGAGCCGCGTGTCCCAAATCGCAGTGTGTTGATGGACATCATTACAGTCGTGTCTCCACAGAAGCTGGTGTGATGCACTGAAGATCACATTGGTTGGCTGCACCGCAGCGGATAGGATCATGCTGGCATTCAGCCGGATTCACATCCTCCAGCGCAAACAGTTCCCGAACAGCGTGGGCGTAACCATAGCCATTGCCCTCATTGGCCTGAATACGCAGGCGGGATGTGGGTTCGTGCAGCAGCCGGTTAACCAGACGATGTGCCATTAAACTCACCACTTGTCGGGTTCGTTCATCGCTGTCGGACAAACGGTTCAGCGCATGTACCAGTTCATCCTCAGCCACGCTTTGCGCCCATGCCCGCAGGTCTTTGATAACCGGCGTAACCTCGCGCCCTCGATACCATTCGGCAAATCGTGCCAACTGCTGTTGAATGATGATTTCCACCTGTGGAACGGCTGCCTCTCGCAGTTCCTCATTGGCATCCACGACCATTTGCAGATCATCAATGTCATAGTAATGCACATCGGGCAGCTTTCCTACGCTGGCTTCAACATCACGCGGGACAGCAATATCCATGATAACCAGCGGACGATTGTGGCGTTCTCCTAGAACCCTTTCAATATCCCGTTGATAAATAACGATGTGCGGCGCACCGGTCGCGCAGATGATGGCATCTGCCCATAACAGGGCATCTTTCAATTGATACCAGTCCAGCGCTTTGCCATCAAATTCTAGCGCTAATGCTTCAGCCTTGTCGTAGGTGCGGTTGATGAAGGTGAGGTTATGTACATCAAAGCGTTTTAGGGCTTGTGCTGCTAACAGCGCCATTTCGCCTGCGCCGATAATCAGAACGTGGTGTGTCGAAGATTGGGGTAATTGTTCAATCAACAAACGCGCTCCGGCGTGGCTCACCGATGTGCTGTAGCGGCTGATGGCGGTTTCATTACGCGCCCGTTTACCACTGTGAATGGCTTCGGCAAATAAATGCGAGAGAATTGCACCGGCTGCTCCTGCCTCATGCGCCTGTTCAAAGGCTTGGGTGACTTGCCCTAGAATCTGGCTTTCCCCCAAAATCAGCGAATCCAAGCCACAAGCCACACGCATCAAATGCAAAATGGCCTCATCACCACTGCGGTTGTACAAATGCGTTTTTAATTCAACGCTGGGGATTTCTTGCAAACCGGATAAAAACTGCTCAAGAAGTAAGATGGCATCTTCGATATGTTCAGTGGAAGCGTAAAGCTCAAGCCGGTTGCAGGTTGAAAGAATGACGACTTCGGTCATCACCTCGATTTGGTTTCTGAGTTCGAGGTAAGCGTTTTGCAGCGCATCATCCGACAAGGTGAATTTTTCGCGCAGTTCAACCGGAGTCGTTTGGTGATTTAAGCCAACAAGAAGAATAGTCACAAGCTTAATTCCAATGTGATTTCAATGTTTGCGGGACTAGGAATCGAATTAACCTTTTAAGCAGCAGTCTAACGGACAAATATCATGATTTGGGCCGCGCAGACCAAGTGCTTGGCGGTTTGGATTTTCCGTCATCCGTTCAGTGACCAGTTCGCGAATCATACGGACAAATGTGGGATGTGTTCCCACCGTTGCCGAGCGAACCATTGTTATGCCCAGTTCACACGCCTTTTCGTGTGCTTCTTTATCTAAGTCATATAGGACTTCCATGTGATCGGAAATGAAGCCGATGGGATGGATAATCAAATCGGAGTAGCCTTGTATCGATAGGGTTTGCATATATTCGAGAATGTCTGGCCCCAGCCACGGACTATGAGGCGAACCGCTGCGGCTTTGATAGACCAGTTGGTATTGACTGATGCCAACTTGCTGCGCCACTAATTGACACGCATCCTGCAATTGGGCTTCGTAATCGCTGTGTTTAGCCATCGCCAGAGGAACACTGTGTGCCGTAAATACGACCGGAATATCAGCACGACGCTCGGCTGGAAACTGATCTAAAGCCTTCTGTAAATTTTCAGCGTTGGGGCGTATAAAACCCGGATGGTTGTAAAACATGCGAATTTTATCGAAGGTCGGAGCATCCTCGACACCCGTGCTGGCTCGAATGATGTCCTCCCGATACTGGCGACAGCCTGAGTAAGAGCTGAAGCCGGATGTGAAAAACGCGATAGCCCGTTTGATGCCATCATCGCGCATTTGCCGAACGGTGTCGCTAATCAAAGGATGCCAGTTGCGATTGCCAAAATAGATGGGCAGGTTGATTCCGTGTGTTTTGAATTCGGCTTCTAACGCAGCGATCAAGGCACGATTTTGGGCATTAATCGGGCTGACACCATTAAAAAGTTCGTAGTGATGCGCGACCTCAACCAGTCGTTCGCGCGGGATACTGCGTCCACCTGTGACATTTTCTAAAAATGGGATGACATCGTCCATGCCCTCTGGCCCACCAAAGGACATCAAAAGCAGTGCATCGTAGTCATGTGCTTGATTGTCAAACTTTGGAGCATCAACCGATTGGGCGCCGTAGATCGTCATATCTATGTGTCACTTTCACATCATTACACTAAAACGCGTGTACCGACGTAGATGATGCCATTGCGGATTTCAACCTGATAGGTTTCAACCGATTTGCGGACGAGGCCGTCAACAGCCACGCCTGTTTTCAGATCAAATTTGCCGTAATGCCACGGGCATACGACACTACATTCATCGGCGTTCACTTTGCCTTCTGTCAGTGGGCCGCGCGCGTGTGTGCAGCGGTTGTTCAGCGCGTAAATCATGCCACTGACATTAAAAAGCCCGACCATCTTACCTTCTAAAAATACAGTTTTAGTCTCGCCAGCCGCGAGTTCATCCAATGGACAGACCTCAGTCCACGCTTCGTGGGCTTCACCGGCTGTGATGGGCTGGGCGATGGCAGGGCCGCCAAGCGCATCTAAGGCTTCTTCCAAACGCATGTTGATACAGGTGAACAACGGCGTATCCTGAAGCGTATAGCGGCTCGATTCGGTTTCGCGCAGTTCTTGTACCAGATCAAGAAAATCCGATGGTTCGTCAGTTTCAAAGGCAAGGATAAATTCGTAATCATCCAGACCAAAACTATAGGTCGTGTTCAGGCGAACAGAGGGATATTTGCGCCCAACCTCAATGTGTTCATCCATGATTCCCTGCCGTGCCTGCTGCGACATTTGATACCAATCACGGGTTTTGATGAACGGGTAAACAAATAGATATTTGGCTTCAGACGGATCAATAATCAAGCGTTCTTCGTCTGTGTCGGTAGCCGCCCCGCGTATTTCGTAGATGGAACGTTTGGTTTGGGATAAGTACGAGTACTCCATGTTCAAGTAACTGCCCATTTGAGTACTCGCAACCGCAGTTGCAAGTTCACGGAAAGGGATAGGACTTTCGGCAATTTGCCACAGGAGCAAGTCGGCATCTGCCCGTGTTCCCATCAAACTATAAGGGCGTAGGAGCATCTGACGGTTGAAACTGCGAATGACATCCGCCAGTTCTTGTTTCTGTGCCGCTTGCTCGTCCGGATTCAAACGGCGCCACGCTTGATCAACTTTATACAGGGCAAAACGAATATATTGACGGCGGGCCAGTTGTTTACCGCGATCTTCAGGCTGGCTACCGTTGGAATGAGAGGTGTGCTGGTGATTGGGGCGTGGTCGTGAGGTCATAAATATCTCGCAGCAGCAAAGATTTGATGGAAATTGTAGTGAAATCTACATAAATCTACAGCAATATGTATAAACATTCAAGTTTGGAGTTTATGAGAATGTTTTATGGGAATGAACATCGCCCAAAATAAAACGACTCAGAACGAGTCGTTTTATTTTCTGGTTTTGGTTCGGGGCGGTTGCCATGCTGCCCAATAAAAGCAGCACTTCCGTTTGTCTAATTGCTTTTTGCAGGGCTTATGGTCACCGCTTGTGTTGCTGTGCGACCCTCTGTACAGATGAGCGCCGCTGCGCCGCTTTCAAAGGGACGATCTGTGTCCTGAACATCAAACACCAACTGACCGTCAATCCATGCTTGTATGCGGCTTCCGTTCGCTTCCAATTCCAATTGGTAGGTTTGCCCAAATTTCCAATCCAATGGCTTGGAGGCCAAAATCTGTTCACCATCGAGTGCTTTAACCAAATTTACAACGCCCGCATTCGAGAGAATCAAGCCATAGTAACGGCGCATACCCTGTACACGAATGCCTAACCCCGCGGCTTTTACCATGTGAGGTGTGACATCCGCGCTGACACGGTAATTCTTCCAGTCACGTGTACCCTGAATCAATAAGCCTGTGCCTGCATTTTGTACAACCCGATAGGTATCCCACCAGCGCATTTCTGTCTGGTCAGTGCCATCCACCCATGCCCGCCGCCACAGGTTGCCGCCCTCTGCGGGCTTCTTAAAGGTGACGCTTGGCTCTCCGTCCCACGTGAGATAATCCACGTATACACTGCCGCTGCCGGCCTGCGCCGCATTGACTTCAAAGCCAATCTCAGCAATGGGCGCGCCATCCAGTTCGGGAATGAGCCATGTCAACTCCTGTCGCTGCCCCGCTTTAAGCGATACCGGCGAACCTTCGCAGCGTACAAACGCGTCTTTGGCTCCGTAGTGGTTCAGATATAACGTCACGTTAACATCACCCGCATTATTGGCATCAGCCAAAACGCTCGCCCGTACTGTTTGTCCGGGATACAGCGTCGGAGAGGCCAGCAGTTTGTAATGATCAAAACCAATGGCTTCCTGTGGAATGAAGGTCGCTGTGCTGGCGCGCACGGTTGAGCCTGCTTGCAGTCCGTGATAGCGCAAGGCAAGACTGCGCGAACCTGCCTCACTGTGACCGGACACATTTTCAACTGTTAGTAATGCGGCATGATCCGGCGCGGCCATAAATCCCTGTACCGAACCCGGCAGTTCAAAATGAAAACGTGCACCGTTCTTGGCATGAACGGGTTCAAGTCCGGCGAGCGCCCGTCCGATGTTGACGACCTTGTAGGTTTGCGCCGCCGCGTCGGTAATGGCGCTGCCACCATCAGCCGTTGGCAAATACAACCGATCTGCCACCGGGCCGCGCCAATCATAGCCGTTTTCAAAAGCTTTTAGGCCGTTCTTGATGCCCAAAATGCAGCCAACGTTACCTGAATTGCAGTCAGTATCCCAACCACTGGTATTGACCATCATCAAGGACTGACCGAGATCATTATTGCCATGCAGCAGACTCATGATAATCAGCGCGTGATTGGGAATGGTATGGCAGTTTCCACCGTACTTATCGTAACCATAATTGGCGACAATCTGTTCACGGGTTTGGTGCCAATCGGGAAATTCAGCGTGCCATTCGCGGATGTCATTGATCATCCGATACGTGAGTGAGGTTTTAGGAATTAGGCTCAAACCTGTATCAATCAGCTTGTTGAGGTCTGGTTCGACGTAAGCCTGCGCTTCCATCGCCGCGATCATCTGGGCGTCATAAATCGCCTCGCCGTCATGGCTGACACTTCCCGCCTGACCAGCCAGATACGCTGCTAATTCTGGATCACCGGGGGAGACCATGCCCCAACCATCAATGAAAATTTGTGCGCCGATTTGTTCCGCTACCACCTGCGAATTCATCTCGATTGAGCCGCTGCGAGGCGCGGGAATGCCATTTTTCAGGCGGATATAGGCCGTATGCTCGGTTGAATTTCCTAATCCGCCCCACCACAAAATGGTGCGATATTCGATGATGTAGTTAAGCCATGTCTGCCCTATTTGAGCGGCGGTTAGCTGGCGTGAATTGCCATAATCCGGCAGTGCGCGCAGGAAGGTAAACGTACCACTAATGTCATCATCGGTAACGATCAAAGGCATCCCGAGCTGGTCATGGACATAACCTTTGATTTCGCCCAACTTCTTCATGATGTCGTCGTACCACCAGCCCTCGAACGGTCGTCCCAGATAAACGCCGACGATTTTTCCTAAAACCCCGGCGTAAGTTCGTTCTGCATAATCCGCAGGAATTGCCATCTAAAAGACTCCTTGTCGTGTAAACATTAAATGTGGGACTGCGCTTGATTATGCCTTCAGCCCACCCTGAGTCAGTCCGTCGATAAACCGTCGCTGCAATAGCAAAAATAACAAAATGACCGGGATGACCATAATCACCGATCCGGCATTGGTCAGTCCCCAGTCACGCGCGAACTGCTGTTGGAAGGCGAATAAACTGGTTGAAACGGGTTTCAATTCAGGTTTTTGCAGGAAGGTCAGCCCGAATAAAAATTCGTTCCATGTTTGCAGCCCAACCACCAATCCGGCGGTTAGAAACCCCGGCCACGACAGCGGCAGAATGATATGCCGGTACACCTGCCAGTTGGTCGCACCATCAATACGCGCCGCTTCCATAAATTCTTCAGGCAGCGAAACCATGTACGACCGCAGCAAGAAAGTTGCAAACGGCGAGTACAAGGCGCAGTAGATGATGATTAATCCGAAATGCGAATTGACCAGACCAACCTGCCGCCACATGAAAAACAGAGGGATCATAAAAAGCTGTGGTGGGACGCTGGTTCCGATCATAAAGTAGAAGCCAATGAAATCACCACCGCGCAGCTTAAGCCGTGCCAGCGCATAGGCTGCCGCGCCTGCCAGCAGCAGCGTACCGAAAATCGTGCCGATGGTTAGGATGGTGCTGTTGCCAAGAGTTGTCGCAAAGTTACCCTGCGCCCACGCATCTGGAAAATTCTGTAAACGCGGGTTAATTGGGAATCCAAACGGGTTTTGTGCGATTTCGCCGGTTGTTTTGATGGAATTCATGAACAACATGACCACTGGCATCAACGCGAAGACGGCGAAAATGGACAGGATGAGGTAATTGGGAATAGTGGAAGCCGTTCGACGTGAGCGTGTAAGTATCATATTTCCCATCCTCGTCTGCGTAAAATCACGAATATTCCTACTGTAATCATTACCCAGAGGGTCATCATGATACCGATTGAAGCAGCATAGCCTACGTCAAAGCGGAAGAATGCCTGATTATAGAGATGTGTGGACATGACTTCGGAGGCGTGGGCAGGTCCCCCGCCTGTCATGATGTAGATGTAATCGAAGGTCAACGACGACCAGATGATAATCATGAGTAGGGTGAAAACCAGCGTCGGACGGATGCTCGGCAGCGTGACATACCAGAACTGCTGGAAGCGGCTTGCGCCGTCGAGCCGTGCTACTTCATAAAGCTCGGTATCGACAGCCGTCATGGCCGCCAGATACATGACGACCAAGAATCCCCAGAAGTGCCAATTATCGACAAATGCCACCCCATATAGAGCGCTGTCCTTGTTGCCGAGGATGGCAAAGTTCAGCCACGGGATTCCGTGTTCAGCCAGCCACACGCCAATACCATTGCGCGGGGACAAAATAAAACGCCACATTTGCGTGTTGACGACACTTGAAATCACGTAAGGAATAAAGAAAACCAGCCGAAAAAAGATTTGTCCGCGTTTAATTCCCGACATTAGATAAGCGCCGGTTAAACCCATAATGACTGGAACGGTGAGAAACACCAGCGTCCATGTCAGATTATTGCCGAGGGCTTTGAAAAATACTTTATCTTGAAAAAGGTTTTTAAAATTTTCGAGGCCAATAAACACGGGTGAGCCGTAACCAGACCATTCGGTAAAGGCGATGTAAATACTAAAGATGGTTGGAATAACAATCACAATGAGATTGAGCGCGAGAATGGGAAGAATGAACGACCAGCGCCCAAGAACTTCCAGACGTGTACGCTGCCTCGGTCGATGAACGATACCGATGGGTGGAATACCAGTATCGGCAACTGAGGAAGGTGTCGTTGCAGATTGGGTCATGCGGATTCTCCAGACATAATACTTCAGCGATGTTTGAGCCGGATTGTTTCGCCGCTTGAGGGAAAAATAATCTGAATAACGCAAGCTGAAAAACAGGCTGCGTCATGTTCAGGGGCATATCTAAACACGCCCCTGAACGCATGTCGTTAGAACAGATTAACGCTTCGGTATCGGCAGAGTCTTGCCGTCCGCGCGTGCTTTATCCCATTCTTCTTGCTGTGTAGCGAGATAATCCTCAACGCTGAGATCGCCAGCCCATACCTGTTCAACATCTTGCCACAGTTGAACATCCGCATCAGCAGGCCAGAACGTCCACGTTGTGTAACCGTAACGGCCTTCACCGGTGACCTTGGCAAAGTCGGAGAAATATCGAACGACGCGCGGGTCAGAACCTTCGGGGAAGTCGGCATCCGTATAGTGCAGCGGCACCATCCATTCACCGAAATCGGCTCCGGCGGCGTTCTGCAAAACCAATTTAGGATCACTTAGCAGAAAGTTCAGAACTTCTACTGCGGCATCAACATTCTTGGATTTCGCGTTGACCGAGATGGTGCTGCCGGTGGCGAGTTCATAGTTATAGTCGCCCACACCGTCTTTGAACATCGGAATCGGTGCCCAGTCCCATTGATCGGGGATGTCAGCTGTAAAGTACGATTTCATATTGGCGAACTGCCATGTACCGGACATCATCATGGCTGATTTACCGGTGGTCAAATCAGCAAAATCGTCTGCGCTGGCATAGGCATAATAGTTATCGAGGCTGCCACCAAACCAACCTTTGTCGGCGATCTGGTCTTTCAGCAGCTGCATTGCTTCAACGAATTCGGGGTCTGTCCACTTCTTTTCGCCAATTAGGGCTTTGTAGAGGTTATCTGGCCCGACGTAGTTATTCAGATAGATGCCCACTAAGTGTTCGTTAGAGGGTTTCCATTCACTGTTGCTGTAGGCAAATGGATGTATGCCCGCCGCAGCAATCGTCTCGCATAATTTCCAGAAATCGGCGGCATTGGTGGGAACAGTCCAATTGTTTCTTTCAAATAAGCTCTTGTTGTAAAACAGGATCAGGCTTTCATAGGTCAGGGGAAGGCTGTAAAGCTTGCCTTCAAGGATGCCGGACTCGTAAGCCCAAGGCAGCAGTTTGTCTTTCCAGCCATCTTTTTCGGCGTAGCTGTCAAGCGGCTGAATTTGTCCTGAAGCAATATATTCGGCGATGAAGGACGCACCCGGTGTCTGGAGGATATCAGGCGCTTCACCGGCTTGGAAGGCCGTGCGCAGCACATCATCCAGTTTTTCTTGACCGACAAGTTCGAGCTTAATATTGGGATGCGAGTCATTGAATGCTTTAACAAAAGTATTTTGAACGTGGTCGAGGAATCCACCGGACTCGGTCCACCATGTTACGGTAACCACATCTTGGGCACGGGCCACTAAGGAACCCGTCAAGGCAAGTAGAAGAATTAGAACGGGAGTTAAGACTAAAGAGCGGCGCGATTTCATAAAAGACTCCTTATCAACATCTAATACAAAACACAGTCTTACTTTTTGATGCGGAAGATTTCTCCAACACCTCCTTGTCTCAGCCTGATAAACAGGGGTAAACTTTGCTAAACAAATTTTGACGCGATGTTATCCGAAAACCAAAACCGTGTCAAGGAGTCCAATACAGGCGATAAACTGCGGTAAAATTGATAAACAACGCGTGCTATTTTTGTTTAGCAAAAACAGGTTCACTACTTAAACCGGATGGTCAAATCATATGAAAATGATGCTTAAACAACGTCCATTTTTGCCGCTTTTGATGGTCATGCTGATGATGATCTTATGGGTTCCATCAGCACTTTCACAAGGGCGTGACGAAACCCAATTCCGCCGTCTGCCGCTAGAAACCTATCGCCAGAAGATGAAAGCCGGTTGGTTGGGGCAAATGGTCGGGGTGTCCTTCGGTGGCCCGACCGAGTTCCGCTACGTGCGCGGTGTCATACCCGAAAGTGATATACCGAAGCTGCGTCCCGGTTTGATAAACGACGCCTTCCAACAAGATGATCTTTACGTAGAGATGACCTTCCTTAAGTCGCTGGAAATATATGGGCTAAATGTTTCTAGCGCTCAAGCGGGTATTGACTTTGCCAACAGCGAATATCAACTGTGGCACGCCAATCTGGCCGCGAGGACGAATCTACGGGCAGGGATTGCCCCACCAGATTCGGGACATCCGGCTTATAGCGGTTTTACTGATGATATTGATTACCAGATCGAAGCCGACTTTGCCGGATTAATTTCGCCCGGAATGCCAGATCAAGCCATCCACCTCGGTGAAAAGTTCGGGCGCATCATGAACTACGGCGATGGTCTGTATGGTGGGCAGTTTGTATCCTGCATGTACAGCGAGGCCTTTTTTGAAAATGATCCACGTAAATTGGTCGAGGCTGGTTTAGCCTGTATTCCTGCCGAGAGTCAATATGCCGAAGCCGTCCGTGATGTGCTGCAATGGTCAACGCAGTATCCCGAAGATTGGCAAAAAACATGGGCTTTAGTCGACGAAAAGTATCATTTGAATCCAGACTACCGCCGATATTCCAGCCAAGATGATAACGTGACTGATCCGAATTTCGATATTGATGCCAAGTTGAATGGTGCTTATGTGGTGATGGGATTACTTTATGGAAAAGGCGATCCTGTCCAAACCATGACCATCACCATGCGCAGCGGACAGGATTCAGATTGTAATCCGGCGACCGCAACGGGTGTCTTATCGACCACGCTTGGTGAGCGTTTCCCGCAGACTTTAGCAGCAGGCTTAGATGAACAGCAAAAGTTCAGCTATACGTCCTATGATTTCGATAGTCTGCTGGCTGTCAGCGAAAAGTTAGCACGACAGGCCATACTGGCGAATGGTGGCACGGTTGAAACGGATGCCAATGGTCAAGAAGTGTGGGTTATTCCGCTGCACCCTCCGCAGCCTAGCGATTTCGTTCAGTCATGGGAACCGGGGCCGACCTCGAATACGGTTTACACGGACACAGAAATGGCACAAATACGTTTCCCAAGTGGCAGTCTAGCGCTGGACGTTGGCCGGTTTGCGCCGGATTGGTCGGTCGTCGGCTGTATGGATAATCCGCATCTTGGCCTGAAGGCGGATTTACTTGGCAGGAAGCATGTTTTGTTTACCCTTCCAGCCAGCAAGCAGATATCTTGTAGGCTGACGAATACTCTTCAACTACCGGACACGTCGCCTCAAGTGCTGCGATTAGTCGTGGGTAATTTCCCCGACGGCGAATGGATGCTGGTCGCGAAAGCCAACGGCGAAACCCTGCTGCAACAGGTCGTCAGTGATGAAACCACAGTCAATGGTTGGTTGCAGGTCGATATTGATTTGTCCGGTTTTGTCGGGCAGTCCGTGCGTCTAGAACTGCTCAACCAATCTTATGGACGGTCATCGTTGAATGGCGGTTATTGGGCGTTACTGGAATTCGCCAATAAGGAAGGCTAGGCCGTATCTTAAGACATTGTGAGGCTCTCTTGGAGAGTTTAAGTTCGACGTGTATGATATGAAACTGTATATTTACCGCATAGAGATAGGTTCGAATCATCCGCTCCAATCACATCGAATTGAGAGTAATGGCTTTTTTGCTCCAAATAAGCGCCGGTTGACGTTGTATAACGCACTTGGGTGAGGATGTCTTATAGAATTCAGGAGTAGCATCGTTGTTAGCTAAGAAAAAACAAGTCCGTGCTGAGAGACAAAACATGCCTGAACTGCCACGCGTGACGATTCGTGATGTGGCAGAAAAAGCGGGTGTCTCGCCAGCGGCGGTATCGCTCACACTGTCCGGACGTGGACGCATTGCTGAAGAAACCCGGCAGCATATTCTTGAAACTGTCGCCCAAATGAATTACGTCTTGCCCAAGCGCAGACGCGAATCGTCTGATTTACGTGTCTTCAGGGTCGAGGCTGGCAGCGGTTCAGAATATCACCCTGCCCGTACCGTGAATATTGAACTACAAACCACCTTCCTCAATGACGAACTCGATCAACGTCAGCAGGAAGGTTATGACGTCAGCGAAATTGAATCGAGCATCCGTGTACTTCGCCAAGCTGCGCCTACACTTTATGACATTGAGGTCAATTGGAGCCGGTTGGAAAATCTTGAACTGAGAAGTGATTATCGCTATCAAGAGCCGTCCACATGGGCGGGTATCGCGGCAGAACGCGGTGAGAGCAGCCCTCTCGAAGTTCGATTCTCTGCCAACCAACTTTATGACCGGATTTATGGTGGTTTACTGGGACGCGCTATTGGCTGTACGCTCGGTCGTCCGCTGGAACTGCTGGGTGATTTTGAAGATATTCAGGAGTTTTTGGAACGGGGGGATGCTTATCCACTCAATGATTACGTGCCGGAGATTTTGCCCCATCCACCGGGGTATGTACACTATGATCCAGAAGTGCAAAAGTACTTGCGTGGGCATATCCGTTATGCCCCGCGTGATGATGATCTTGATTATACCGTTCTCAATTTGACCATTCTTGAACGCTGTGGAGAAAATTTCACTTCGGAACAAATCGCTGAAAGTTGGCTGCAGCGGCTGTCCTATAACGCTATCTATACAGCCGAGCGGATGGCCTACGGCAATCTGGTTAATCAATACGGCCCGCCGGACAGCGCGGTGTTTCGAAACCCATATCGTGAATTTATCGGCGCTCAAATTCGGGCTGATGTATTCGGCTATACCGCGCCGGGTAAGCCAGATGTGGCTGCTCAAAGCGCATGGCGCGATGCGCGTGTTTCGCATGTTAAGAACGGCATTTATGGTGCGATGTTTGTCAGCGCCGCTATCGCAGCCGCTTTCTCGGTAAATGATGTCGCGGCAGTCATTCAGGCCGGTTTAGCGGTTATTCCACAGAACAGCCGCATGGCCGTTGCTATTCGAGATACGATTGACCAAACACGGCGCAGCCAGAATTGGCAGGATGTAGCTGCTTACATTACCGAACGCTTTGCAGATCACGACCCAATCCATGTTTTGCCCAATGTCTGTTTGGTTGTTATGGCGCTCTTGTGGGGCGATGGTGATTTCGAACGCTCGATCACGACGGTTGCAATGGGCGGGTGGGATACGGACTGTAACACCGCGACAACCGGATCAATCGTCGGTGTCTTGAATGGAGCAAAGCGTCTGCCGGATAAATGGACAGCCCCCATTAACAACCAGATGGAATCGTGGTTATGGGGACATAGTTTGATTTCGATTTCCGATTTGGCTCAGCGTACTTATGGGCTTGCCCGTCGTTCCCTTAACACATCGAATGGTACATGAGCACCTATGGGAAACATGTAAAAACATGAGCCGCTCAAACCAGTCGTTTGATGCGGCTTGGCTGACACGTTGATTGGACAGTTGAATTAATTTCCAACCTCGATGACGACTTTCCCGCTGACGCGCCCCGTTTCAAGATGCCGGATTGCTTCGGCTGTTTCACTTAACGGGTAACATTTTTCGATGATGGAGTTGATTTTTCCGGTTTCAAGAAGCTTTTGCACAAAGTCCAGATCAGCTTTATTCGGGCTTACCGTCCCACTAGGTTCCAAGCGCTGACCACCTGCTTTTGATCGGCGCGGTCCCATTATCATGTGTTCAAACATGAGGCGCAGCGAAGTAAAGCCGGCGATGATGCAAACCCCTTGCGGTTTTAGTGCGCGCATATAATCAGAGATGGAGCGATTGCCTACCGCACAGTAGATGAGGTCATACTGCTGACCGTTGTTCGTGAAATCTTCCTGCGTGTAATCAATAACATGATCTGCACCTATCGAGCGTACCATGTCCACATTGCGGGTGCTGCACACGCCTGTGACTTCGGCGCCGAAGGCTTTGGCAATCTGTACCGCAAATGTCCCTACACCGCCGGACGCGCCGTTAATGAGAACTTTCTGCCCGGCCTGAAGCTGACCTTTATCGCGCAGCCCTTGTAGAGCGGTGAGTGCCGCTGTGGGCGCGGCGGCAGCCGTTTCAAATGAAACTTGCGCCGGTTTCAGGGTCAGAACATCCTCGCTCACACATAGATATTCAGCAAACGCCCCCAGACCGCGTCCGAAGTTGCTGCCGAAAACCTCGTCTCCCGGCTTAAACGCGGTGACGCGGCTGCCAACTGCCGCAACTCGTCCGGCAAAGTCGGCTCCCAGACGTGTCTCTTTGGGTTTGAACAGACCATTCTCTAAGCGAGCGAGGAATGGAGCAGCACGCATGAAGTGCCAGTCTAGGGCGTTAGCGGATGCGGCCTGAATTTGCACAAGGACTTCGTTGTCTTTGGGTGTTGGTTTTTCAACATCCTTGAACTGAAGTACATCGGGTGAACCATACTGGGTGTACAGAATTGCTTTCATTTGAACTTTCTCCTTATTCGAGATGTAGTGCGCTGCAATAGGTCTAAAAATTGCCGGTAGATGAAACGAGATGTTGGGGGAAGGGTATAAGCCTGCCCCAATTGATCAAAGTACAAACTATGCCGCCGTAATCAGCGGATTGGTGACGGATGCCGGGGACTCAGATGGGTCTGATGATGAGACAAATCCCTTGCTGATAAGCCGTATTGCCAGTGTCAGTTCCCATGCGAAGATCGGGATCACAGCCACCGCCGCCCACACCGGAAACTGTTCGTAGAAGCCGAACATCTTGCCGGTGTTAATGGCGAAGACCAGCGGCCCGCCTACCAGCCCCAGTATGGGGATAAAGCGTGGCACGAGGCGGGATTTGTACAACAGGTAAGCCATCAGTACGGTATTCGTTCCACAGACGAGGCCGGGGCCAAGTAGGGATGTCCAATTGTAGAATGCGACGAACGTGGTACCGAGAGTGACGAGGGCTGTCGGGTCAGCATCGACGCTACCTGCTAGATGCTGCCGCAGCGTCACCGTTACCAGTAACGGGACAACCCCAACGGCTATAATGGCGGCTTCAAGCGTTCGGAGTCCCACGTATCCAAGAGCGATGCCTTCATGCCATTTCTTGACGACGGGGAACAGCATCACTGCCGTACCGATATTACCGAGGGCACAAAATATTTCCAGAAATGCCCCTGCAATCACCTGAATGTCAGAACCAGCCCCCACAATGTAACGTGTATTGCTTAGGATTGGCGCATACAGCATGGCAGCACCAATTGACGTGACGTGAGTGATGAGAAAGCACACACCCACAGCTATCGCAAGACTTCTCGGCGAAATCACGGGTATTCCAGCCTGTTTGTTCGTGTTCATGTCCTTGTCTCCTTAATTGCGTTTGGCCCAAGCCAACGCGTCTATTGGTAGTCGTTATTCGAGTCATTGGTCGTATATAGTGACGTTATTGAGCGGGCTGGCGGCTGCCCAACTCGGGCATGGATTCCGCGATTTTCGAGCGCTGTTCCGCCCACAGCGCATATCCCAGCCAAGCCAGAGCCAATCCTGCGGGTATCCCGGCGTAGCGTTGGATTTCATGCGGCAGCAGCGCAGCCAGAGGTGTTAACAGTGAAACGATGGCGAGCAGACCGGCTGCAAAGCGTGGCAGCATTTTGGCGCGGAATGTAGCTGCACCGAACAACAGGCCGCCGAGCATATAAAAAAGGCCTGTTAGTGCATATAACGTCGGAAGCATTCCGAGGTTTGTCTCGACCGGATGTCCATTGATGATTCCGAAGAAGCCGTCAATAAAAGTCGGTGCTGCCGTTGTTAGCAGCGGAACGACAAACGCTTCTACGAAGATAAAGGCGAGGTTAAACGCCCAACTGAGACTGAGCAGGATATAGCCGACCAGACCAAGCCATCCCGCCGCCTTTACTTGTTTGGCGTAGATCCCTGTAATGCCGACGAGGAACAGCAGGCACATCGTCACTTTCAAAGGCATAAGAATGGCCCATGTGGTGGTTGTGACCGATGAAAGAACGTCCGGCGGATGGATAGGCTGAATGGCCGCGAAAAAGACCCCGGCCACCAATGCTGATAGACCGGCTAAGCGCGTGAGGGTTGAGCTTGTTATCTTCATTTTGTTCTCCTTGTTTGAGCGTAAATAATCCGTGTTATGAATTGGGGTTTGTCTGTCCCGTTTTGATGCGATTAACTGAAACCAACTGCATTCCTAGGTCACGTACTTTTCTGAGTAATCCGAGTAAGGCCGATTGATCAGCAACCATGCCGACGAGCTTTGTTTCGCCGTTTTCTTCCAGCGTGATGGTCATGCCTTCAAACCAGTCTGCCCAGCGATCACCCAGATGTCCCGTGATGCGAATCTCATAATGTCCGGGTTCGTGATTCCCCTCCGTCGGTGGGGGTGATGTGTTCATTTCTCGTTCATACTCCTCCTCTGCCTGAACTTCTGACGCTGTTGTTCGCGTTTTGTTGTTACAGAGAAGATACAAATGAATGTGGTGAGTACACATCACCACATATGGTGATTGATGTGGTGATTAATGAATTACGAGGTTGTGAGGTAGAGGCGAAGTTCCGGCATCCGGTCTGGCAAACCCACCGGAAAAAAGAATGAGGTAAGGGGTTGGTTATAACAAACCGAGTTCCTCGGCACGGTGTACCGCTGACCGGCGGTTGTTCACACCGAGCTTGGTATAAATGTTTTTGGTGTGGGTACGCAGGGTATTGAGCGACACGATGAGTTCTTGGGCGATGTCCGGTCCGTCAAGGTCAGTTCTAAGCAGGCGGAGCACTTCTAACTCTCGTTCGCTAAGTGGATCGGCCAAGCCTTGGTCAACAGGTGCGCTGTCTTCCACCTTACCGGACGCACTTAGCAGTTGATGGACAAACTCCGGCTGGATGCCCTGTTTCAAAGCCGTCTCCAGCAGGACGGTCATGGGTTTACCTTCATCCAGAAATATTCGGACGTAACCCTCCGGCTTTGCCAGTGTGAGTGCATCTTCCAGCGCTGCGAGAGCAGCCGGAGTCTCGCCTTGCATGTGGTGGGCCAACGCCAGAAGAATCAAGATTTCGATTGCAGGGCCATTTCTTCCACCATCTTTTGCAGCCTTTAACAGACGTTCCAGCAGGTTTATTGTCTCAAGATTGGATTGTTGATCAGTACGACCGCGTTGATATTGGGCTAAATGCACCCTTGCTGCGGTAATATACTCGAACTCGCGTAGGTAGCTTATGTCGTTAGCAGCAGACAGACCATATTCGTGCATCCAGTCTATGGCTTCATCCAACTTGCCCTGCGCCAGCCAAATTCGCGTCTTCAATGCCGTGATAGGACGCACATCTGGGGAAAAATCACCAATATACAACCGCCCGGCATCTTGAAGTAGATTAAGCGCGCCGTCCAAGTCCCCTTCAATCTCTCGTAAGCGCGCCATTGCCACACACCAGCGATAAGCGTTTTGTGGCAGTCCGGCAAGTTGGCCGAGGTCCTTACTTTTGGAGAGGTGCTGCGCTGCGGCACTCAGGTTGTTACGTTTGCGCTCGATTTCAGCCATGCCAACGTACATATCTGCCGCACCTCGCAGGAATGAGTCCCCTTGTGTCGCCATGTGCAAACCGCGCTCATAGGTACGCATGGCCTCGCGCAGACGACCCTGTGCAATTCGCAAATCCGCGAGCGTAATCGAGCAGCCGAGCGCATCGGATATGAACCCGATTCTTTGCAGCCGCGTCATACATTCAACATAGGAACGGTGTGCTGCCTCAAGCTCGCCGTACCTCCAATTGACAAGCCCGACGAATGCTACTGCCGCTCCACGACGTAGATGGTCATCCTCCGGCGTGAGGTCAAGTACCTGTCGGGCATAATCCATCGTGCTGACCAGATCATCCATAGTCAACGCAATTCCGGCGTGATACATGGCAATCGAGCCAGCTAGACCCTCAAATTCCTTGGCATCCACCACCACCATCTCAGTTTTGTCTACTTGTGGCTCTAACCATCGTTCAGCGTCCCTGAGACGTGTTTCCACGCCCTCAAGTCTGCCGCTTTGAAGCAGTACACCAGCATAGTGGACACTGAGAACAGGTCTATAACGCAGCACATCGTCTGGCAGTGATTGAAGCCAGCTCAGCATGGTCGCTTCTTGACGGGTTCTGCGTAGTGCAGGTAGAGCTAATTCGATTAAACGCGCCGCGCGTGCAAAATCCTCGCCAGACAGGGCATGGCGAATCGCATCAGCCACTAAACCGTTTTGCTCGTACCACTCGCTGGCTCGTTGATGCAAAACACCGGCCTGATCGGGAAATTCCGTCATTAGGTGCATCCGAAGAACTTCTGCAAAAAGATGATGATAGCGATACCAATGCCGTTGATTATCCAGCGGAATGAGAAAGAAATTACCGCGATTCAGCGCCTCTAACCGTGCGTTACCTTCCTGCTGTCCTGTGACCGCATCGCACAAAGCGCCGTTCATCTGGTCGAGAATGGCGGTCTGGAGTAAGAAGCGGCGGACCGGTTCCGGCTGTCGTTCCAGAACTTCTTCTATCAAATAATCGACGATGTAATGATTATCACCGGCGAATGCCCGGATAAATTCGGCGATATCTTGATGACTCTGCATAGAAATCGCGGCTAATTGGAGTCCGGCAATCCAGCCTTCCGTTCGGGTTTCCAGCGCCGCAATGTCGTCCACGGACAGATGAAGCCCCATCACCTGATTGAGGAAATCAGACGCTTCGCCTTGCGAAAAACGCAAATCAGCAGCGCGTAATTCGGTCAACTGCTGCCGCGCCCGTAAGCGCGACAACGGAATATTGGGGTCTTCACGGGTCGTGATAACCAGATGCATCCGGGGAGGCAGATGGTCAAGCAAAAAAGCTAGGGCGTTATCAATCGGCCTTGCATCAATCAGGTGGTAATCATCTAGCACAAGCATAAAATCACGCGGGATGGTGACGATTTCATTGAGCAGTTCGGTCAAAATCGCTTCGGCTGGCGGAGGCTGCGGGGATTGCAGGACAGCCAACACACTTTCGCCAAAATGAGGTGCTATTGTCTGAATCGCTGCGACCAAGTACGTCAAAAACCGTGAAAGATCATTATCGCCTTCATCCAAGGACAGCCAAGCAGTGGGATGTTGGTATGCGGTAATCCATTCACTAATCAGCGTCGTCTTACCAAAACCGGCGGGAGCCGAGATGAGGGAGAGTTTACCGGATTGTCCTTCATTCAACCGTTCAATTAGCGGGCGACGGAGGACGACCTTTGTCCGGGGTGGAGGAATATAAAGTTTAGTGGATAACACAGGTGTAATCATGGAGCAAGTATATCCACTCTTGATAAGTGGCTCAACAGGGCATTCAGCAGCCAGATTGAGGATAAGGTTGCCTCATCCCTGTATCGGCGGACACACGCCTTACTCCTACCCATTTGTGACCTGTCTAGAGGCCGTTAGATTGAGTTTAGCTGCGGTTGAGGGTGTTTATCGCTGGCGGGCAGCAGATGAAAATCCTGCAAGCCGACCCATACGGGCGAGTTCCGCTCGATTGCCAGCGAACGGACTTTTTCGGGGCTGAGCAGCACCTGTATCGGCTCGAAGTTCGGGTCATCTAAACGGACAACGACGCGCTCGAACGGCCCGGCGAATCCGACCTGTTGTACGACTCCGCGACCGACCAACTGTCCCTGCAAGTCTTCCTGCTTAAGCGCCAGCTCGACTTCTTCAGGACGAATCAGCAGTTCAACCGGCTGACCGGAAAGATGATCGGTTTGCGGCGGCGCGATTAAGCTGGTCTTGCCAAGGTAGACATGGGTGCCGTTGCGCTGGCCGGGTAATAGGTTGGCTGCACCGAGGAAAGTAGCAGCGAAACGCGTTTGTGGACGGCGGTAAAGGGTGTTAGGCGTGCCGACTTCCAGCAGCTTTCCCCCTTCTATGATGCCGATGCGATCGGCCAGCTCAAAAGCCTCGTCCTGATCGTGTGTGACGAGGATGGTGGTTACATTGAGCGCCCTCTGGATTTCGCGCAAGTTCTGGCGCAGTTGGGCACGGATTTTGACATCCAACGCGCCGAACGGTTCATCTAAGAGCAGGACGCTCGGCTCGTAAGCCAAAGCCCGCGCGAGGGCGACGCGCTGCTGCTGACCGCCGGAGAGCTGCCACGGCATCCGGTCGCCGAGGCCATCTAAGCCGATAAGCTGCAAGAGTTCACCCACACGCTTGTCAATCACCGCGCGCGGCTGTTTGCGAATATCTAAGCCGAAGCCGATATTCTGCGCCGTGTTCATCTGACGGAACAATGAATAATTCTGAAAGACGAAGCCGGTGTTGCGCACCTGAGGCGGCAAATCGGTCACATCGCGCCCATCCAACGAAATGCGTCCGCAGTCCGCAGGCAGTAATCCCGCAATCATGCGTAACAGTGTGCTTTTACCGCTGCCGCTTGCACCAAGCAGGACGAACAATTCACCGGTTTCAATTTCGAGCGATACATTCTCGACGATGGTTTGCTTGCCGTAAGTTTTGGTAATGTTATCCAATATGATTGACATGGGATGCCTGCTCCCTCACAATACTGCGCCGTAGCAGACGCATCACAATTAATACAACAATAGCGGTGATTCCCAGTAAAAGCGACATGCTGTAAGCGCCGACAGTATTCCGGTCATTCAAAGCGCGGAAAACAAACATGGTCGCTGTTTCAGTCTGACCCTCGATGCCTCCGCCGACTACAGCGACTGCACCGAATTCACCCAGTGCCCGCGCCAGCGTCAAGACCACGCCGTACATAATGCCCGGCCAAATGTTGGGCAGGATGATACGGCGAAAAGTCAACCACTGGCTGGCACCCATCGTGTAGGCGGCGGCTTCCGGTTCGGTATCTAACGTTGCCAGAACAGGGCCGACTTCGCGGGTGACGAAGGGCAGCGAGACAAAAGTTTTCGCTAACAGGATGCCGGGTAAAGCGAATACGATGGGGAATACAGTCGGTGAGAACCACCCATCCCGCCCAAAGAGAACGATGAGACTATAGCCTGCGATGACCGGTGAAAAGACAAATGGAATATCAACCAAGATGTTAAGAAAACGCCGACCACGAAAACGCTGACGTGTCAGCACCCACGCGATGACGACACCGAAAATAGTGTTCAGCAGCACCGCGCCTAAAGTCATCAAAAAGGTGACTTGCAAGGCATGAATGACATTGGGTTCGCTAAGGGATGTGATGACCGGTTGGAAGCCATTGGCAAGCGCTTTTTGGACGATGGTCACAATCGGCGCGAGCAGCAGCACCGCGATATACAGCAGCGCGGTACCGAGTACAAAGAAGTGAAGCGGTTTACGCGGGGTAATCTCACGCATGGCGGCGCGACTCCACCACATCAACCGTCAGCGTAATGACGAAGGCAATCAACAGCAGCACGACCGATACGGCGCTGGCGGCCTGCATATTGCCACCTTCGACCTGTCCATACAGATAAACGGTTGCCACCTGTGGGCGAATAGCGACGATGACGATTGCACCAAATTCACCCAAAGCGCGGGCGAAACTCAGCAATCCTCCGGTCACGACAGCCGGACGAATCGCTGGAAATATGACGCGGCGAAAAGTATACCAATCCGACGCGCCGAGGGTTTGGGCGGCATCTTGTTGATTTGGTTCGAGTGTTAACAAGACCGGTTGTACGGCACGGATGACAAAAGGATAACCCACAAATAAGAGCGCGATGACGATGCCGGGGGGTGCAAATAGAAGTTTTATACCAAGCTGCTTGTCGAAGAAGCTGCCGATTGGTGTTTGCGGCCCGTAAAGCAAAACCAGCATCACACCTGTGACCAGCGTGGGAATAGCAAAGGGAAGATCGACCAATGTATTCAGAATTTCTTTGCCGGGGAAACGATAACTCACCAGCACATAAGCGGTCAGTGTTCCCATGATGACATTGATTACGGTCATGAGGGCGGCTGTCCACAACGTCAACCAAATGGCGTTAAGTGCCGCCGGTCGAACCAGACTCGACCAGAATAAATCCCAACCGGAACGCAAGCCCTCAACATTCACGACGATGACTGGCACGGCAACGAAGGCCGCCAGATAGGTGACGGCGGCCAAACGCAGTCCCCACTTACCCCATGCGGGTTGGATACGGCGCTCCGCTAGGCTTATTTCGCCGGTCGAATTTAACGGATAAGATGTCATCATGCCTTTAGATTATAAGTCTACTTACAGTATATAGAGAGGGACAGCCCATCGCTGTCCCCCGGTTGTCCTACTGGAAACGCTGTTAAAGCCTTAGCCCTTGATGTCGCTAATGATTTTGGTGATGCTGCCCTCGTCACCAAAGAAAGTCTTACGCGCGTCAGCCCACGTCTTGAATTCCTCAATCGTGAATGGGTCAGCGATGGGCGGAAAAACCAGCGCCTCCGCATCAGCAGGGGCATCGGCGGCGGGTGTCGCTTCAACATTGACATTGAACTGTTTGGCAACATCGGCATTCACCGGACGGAAACCATGCTGTGCGAAAATCGTTTGGCCCTCAGGTGACCACAGAAAATCGAGGAAGCCCTGTGCCACTTCGCGCGTACCATGCTGATCGACATAGGTATCGACCAGAGCCACCGGATTTTCGATGAGAATGGTCGATGTCGGATACACAATTTCGAATTCACCACCGGCTTGCAGACCGGCATAAACTTCATTTTCATAGGTGATGGCAACATCACCCACGCCATTTTCAAAGGTCAAAAAGCTCTCGCGACCGTCTTTGTCGAAGGCCACCACGTTGGTAATGAGCTTAGTGATAAATTGGGTTGCGCCCTCATCGCTGGCATCGAAGCCCGTCACTTTTCCACGACGTGCCGCGCCGTAAGCCGCGAGGATATTCCACTGTGCGCCACCGCTGGTCACCGGATCAGGGGTCACAATTTGCAGGCCATCCTGTGCCAGATCAGCCCAATCTGTGATGCCCTTCGGATTGCCGGGGCGAACGACCAGCACCACTTCCGAGTTGGTAGCAAAGCCTTTATAGTCATTGGCTTGCCAGTCATGCGTGATTACACCTGCGTCTACCAAACGCTGCACATCGGGTTCGATAGAAAGATTGACAATGTCGGCATCAAACCCACCAGCCACCGCCCGCGATTGCGAACCGGACGCGCCGTACGACTCAAGAATCTGGACTTGTTGATTCTTCTCTTGCAACCACTTGGCTTGGAAAGCCGGAATGATGTCGCCGAACGCTTCACGCGGGACGGCATATCCAACCAGCTTCAGGCTGACAGGCGCGGGCGCATCCTGAGCGGCAGCAGGCGCGGCGAGCATGCCGCTAATCAGGGCTAACAAAATGGCGATAAACCGAACAGAGTGTTTCATGTGCATATTCTCCTTAAACTCAAATCCCGACAAGACGATTGATGACTGAAAACGATGAATTAGCGACAGCCACAACAAGCAATATGGCTATGACAACACATCACTTCATCCACGCGGAACGGCGGCACAATCGACATGCGGACGGAGTAGAGATGCATTCAGCTAGACCCTTTCTGTTTGTTGAACACCGCGCATCAGGACGCGGCTGACCTCGGGACGGGTAAATTCCTCTGGCAGCAGTTCGCCGCGCGAGAGTTTTTCACGCACCTGCGTGCCGCTGAGGACAACGTGCTGGCTCTTATCATGCGGGCAGGTCTTGGAACTGACCACCTGTCCGCAAGCCTTACAATAGAAAGTATGCTCGAAGAACAGCGGCGTGATGTCCAGTTCTTGCGGAGTGAATTCGTCAAAGATGAGGTGGGCATCATACGTGCCGTAGTAATTACCAACACCGGCATGGTCACGACCGACGATGAAGTGGGTGCAGCCGTAATTCTTGCGGGCGATAGCGTGGAAAATGGCTTCACGCGGGCCAGCGTAACGCATCGCTGCCGGAAACACACCGAATAGTACGCGCGAAGCCGGATAATAGGAAGACAGGATTGCTTGGTAGCTCTCGACACGCACAGCCGCCGGAATATCATCCGATTTGGTTTCACCGACTAACGGATGAAGCAGCAAACCGTCAACAATTTCCAGCGCGGTCTTCTGGATGTATTCATGCGCGCGGTGAATCGGGTTGCGCGTCTGGAAGCCGACGATGCGCCGCCAACCCCGTTCAGCGAATATCGCGCGGGTCTGGGCAGGTGTAAAGCGCAGGTCAGCGAATTCGGTCTGGGCACGCAGCGGCAGATCGATAACATCGACTGAACCGGCGAGCAGCACGTCACCTTGCTTATACAAGCGGGCAACACCCGGATGTTTCTCATCGGTGGTGCGGTAGACGTTCTGTGCTTCGTCCTCGCGGTCATAAGTGTATTTCTCGGTGACATCGAGGATAGCCAGCAGGCGTTCGCCGCCATCAGCTTGCTCAACTAGAGCAACTGCCTGTCCAACTTGGATACGTTCAGCTTGCTCGGCTGTAATGGCGAGTGTGACCGGAATTGTCCACGGCAGGCCGTTAGTCAAATGCATATCATGGACGACGGATTTGTAATCCGCCTCGCCCATAAATCCGGTTAAAGGACTGAGGCCGCCGGTGGCGATCATTTCCAGATCAGCCAGATTAAGGTCGCTGAGAATGATGCGTTCCAAACCGTCAGCGCGTTCGATGGCGGCTTGTCGTGCGTCGCCGGTTAATTGGCGATTGATGAGTGTGCCGCCGTGAGGGGCGATTTGCGGAAATACTTTGGTCATGAGGCTTTTTCTACTTCCAATGCTGGGATCAAATGATGCGATTCGAGGTAATCAATGATTTTGCCGACGCTCTGTTCAAGCGTTTCTAAATCGGTATGCAGGACAATTTCAGGATTTTCCGGCGCTTCATAAGGATCATTGACACCGGTAAAACCCTGAATTTGTCCGGCAAATGCTTTAGCGTACAACCCTTTTACGTCCCGTGCGGCGCAGACTTCCAACGGTGCATTAACATATACTTCAATGAAGTTGGTGGTTAATTCGCGCACTTTAGCGCGGGCTTCGCGGTAGGGTGAAATGAAGGACGCGACCACACCGACACGATTGCGCGACAGTAAACGGGCGACGAAGCTGACGCGCTCGATGTTCTTGTCGCGGTCTTCTTTGCTGAAGCCGAGGTCACGGGTCAAGCCTTCGCGGACGGTGTCGCCATCCAGCCGTTCGATGAGCAGGCCGCGCTGCTGAAATTCTTTTTCCAGCGCGACGGCAACGGTGGTTTTGCCCGCGCCCGAAAGTCCTGTTAGCCAGAGTGTAAAGCCTTGTTGAGTCACAGTTCCAATTTCTCCTCTAGTAGTGTTTCGTCTAAACAAGTCGATTGCGTATCTTAAGATACAGCTTTTCAATGACTGATCCTTTTGGAATCAGCTTGTAACGTAAATTCATAATGCGTTGGGTGATGCGCCATGCGTGGCTTAGTTCAATTTGGGATAACCGTTCGTTTTCCTTTTGTAAATCGGCAACTTGTTCCTGAAATGCCTTGACGACACGCTCATGCTCGGTTTCGAGCGATTCGATACGGGCCAAGAGGATGTCTACACGTTTGGCATTATAGGCGGCGGTATCAAGATCAATAACGCCGGGCGATGTCTGGTTCAGCGAATCACCAAACCACTGCTTATAGCGTTCTTCAAAGAGTCGTTTGCCCGTTTCATAAAGGGCAGCATCTAAACGTGTGTTTTCGTGGATAATGTCAATTGCTTCTTGTGGCACGTCTTCCAAGCTGTTTGAAGAGATATTTAATATGGTCCGGGAAGTAGGTGTTTCCCAACCAAAGGTCTTGCACAGCAGATCAATCGATTGGTCAAAATGCTCACTCAAGCCAACGAAAGCCATCTTTTCTAAGCGGCTCTGGGCAAGCTCCAAAAGCTGTGCGTCGTCATAACGCTCGTTCGAATACCACAGAATGTAAGGTGCAATATCGCCCTCATAGGCGCTTGGATCAACTTTTTCCACGATTTGTGGGAGGGTCGCTTCTAGACCGAGCTGGCGTGTTTGCAAATTGGCATAGACAAAACGATTTTCAGGTTTTTTTACAAAGTCTAGGAGCGATTCTTCTTTCGCTTTGCCTTCTCCCATACTGTGAGGCACGCGCTGCACTTGCAAATACTGTGAAATCGTCCGCGAAACAGGATTACGCAGCATGGTTAAATAGACCAGATTTCGGGTGATGACAGGTGAAAGGTCATAAACCAGATGTCCGGCGATAAACCGGATTTTCTCTACCAGTTCCTGCGGCATCTCAAGAAAATCCCGCAGCGTCATTGGCTGATAATAGGCATCAGAACCTACATTATCAATGAGGACTTGTGTGAAGGATGTGCCGGCGGTCTTAGGTATATGCATGTAATATAACAAATCGTCGTTAGTAAGCTGATACGGTTGAATTGCCATCTGTCTTGCCACCTTGTTGTATGCTCATTGTGTTTTTTAGCCGTTTGACACAGGTAAAACGGTTAAATGCATAAGTATACACAGGCAGCGGTGGATGTTAATTAGCCATTAAGCCTAATTTTCTTATGACTAGAAACTTCCTGTCGCGTCTAATTCTCAATTTCTCTAGTTTGCTGCCACATGAATGCCACATTCGGTTTTTGCGTGTCCAACCCAGCGTCCGGCACGTTTATTTTCTTCGTGCGGCGACACCGGCTGCGTGCAAGGATAGCAGCCAATCGTCGGATAGTTACGGTCGTGCAGCGTGTTATAGGGCAGTTCATGGGCGTGGATGTATGTCCAGATCATCTCTTCTGTCCATGTCGCGAACGGAGAGAGTTTGACCTTCTGATTTTTCTGATCCCAACTGACGATAGGCGTACTTTGCCGGCCTTCGGATTGGTCGCGGCGCAGACCGGTGATCCATGCCTCGTAGCCAACCAGCGCATCACTCAACGGCACGGTTTTGCGAATATTGCAGCACTGGTCAGGGTCATGCTTCCACAGTTCTGCGCCGTGTGCTTCGGCTTGCTGTGCCACTGTCAAAGTTGGTTTTATACGAATGAGCCGCAAATCCAACAGGGCTTCCAACTCGTCCATCAGCGCATAAGTTTCGGGGAACAGCAGCCCTGTATCCAATGTCAGAACAGTGGTTTCGGGCGCAACTTCACTCAACATATGCAAGGTAACGATGCCGGTTGGTTGGAAACTGGTGACAACTGCCAGATCATCACCATACGTTTCGGCTGACCAACGCAGCACATCTTGAGGATAGGCAGATTCAAACTGTGTATTCAATGTGCTGAGATCGGTTGTTTGTTGGCTCATTTTTTCGTCCTGAAAACACAATAAAAAAGCCCCGGTGTAGTCCGAGGCTTGCCGCGTGGGTTCAAAACTGCCTTACGCACGCTGAAGCGGACTACCAGATCGGATAGCGTTCATACACATATACAGACAACACATTAGACCGCTCAGTCGTTTCACTTTTAACAACTTCCTAAACTATTGCAAACAAAAACCCCGGCGTTGTATGCCGGGGTTCGTCGTTTTTTCGCAGTTTTCCGCTATAAACACAAAGCCTTGCTACAACCCTTTGGGAGTAACGTGATGACACATACAACACATCGGACAACGCACAAATGACATGGGGCTTTGTTTTCACTAAATTTCACAAACTGCTTAGATTATAGGCAGGCATAGGAGATATTGTCAAGCAATTCGCCTAAATTGGTTTGGGAAATGCAGAAATACAATTAAACCGCCAAGGCACAAAGACACAGAGCATAAATTTTTCTGGCAGTTTATGTATTCAACCAATCTAATCCCATTGCCCGCAGTCCGACGACTGCGCCAATGACTGTGAGTGCAGGCGATTGGATTTTGGCAGCTTGGACTTTTTCGGGCAAAGTCGCCAGTGTACCTTCGACCGTGCGCTGTTTTGGTGTGGTTCCCCATTCGATGCAAATCGCCTCTGTATCAGGTGCGATGCCTTCTGCCAGCAGTCGGGCAGTTATTTCCGGCAATTGGCTGACACCCATCAGCAGCACCAGCGTGCCTAAACGGGCGGCAGCGGCTAAGGCTGTGTAATCAATGCTCGATTCGGGTTTGGTCGGGTCTTCGTGCCCGGTAAAGACAGTGAAGGCGCTGGCAGTATTGCGCTGTGTGACCGGTACACCCGCATAAGCAGGCACAGCAATCGCGCTGCTAATCCCCGGCACAACTTCAAAGGGTATCCCTGCTTCATAACATGCGAGCGCTTCCTCGCCGCCGCGACCGAACACAAAGGGATCGCCACCTTTGAGGCGGACTACCAGCTTATCTTGCCGTGCATATTCAATCAACAGCCGGTTGATTTCGTCCTGTGACAGCCTGTGTTTGGTCGGCAGCTTACCAACATCCACACACTCGGCATCCGGTCGCGTTTCACCCAGAAGTTCCATCGGAATCAAGCGGTCATAGAGGATGACATCCGCCTGTTGAATCAGTTTCAATCCTTTGACGGTAATCAAGCCGGGATCACCGGGACCCGCGCCAACCAAATACACTTTTCTGGTCATGCTTCCTCATCACTGTTGATTGTTTCGAGCGCAGCCGACAGCCAATAATCACACGGTTCGGGACATGCCAATAAATGCGGACTCGCGACACCATAATAGCGTAACCATTCCGGACGACGAACACACTGACCACACACTTGGTCAACTACGGCTTGCTGTGCATGCTTATCGAGTTGACTGATTTTCTGATAGCGTCCGGTTTGGCGTGCCAGCACTTCCTTCAGCGAACCCGGCTTGGCGATTCCATTGGCAAGCGCAGCCGGATATATGGTTTCGATTACCGCCATTACCCGTTGAGGGTCACCACCTGTTGCAATGCGCCAACCACGCGGCAAATCCGTGCTGGTCGCCAGTGGGCGAAACGGATTTTCGCGCACTTTGCGCCGTAAAGCAGCCGGTTCAGTAAGGGTTTCGGTCGGCAAATTGACATCATCTGTGTGGCGCACATCTTCTCTCGTGATGTGCAACTGTCCAATCACAAATGAAGGACGCTGCATAAGTGAGGTTATCACTTGTAACGCGGCTGATGGGAAGCAGTCCCAGCTTGAGCCAGTACTCGGCGGCTTCAACGGCGCGCCTGCCTCCTGCGCCAGTTCGATGATCGCCTGAAGCAAGTCATCGTCTACCCCGACCGGCTGTGTGTAGTATATCTGACGGTCTTTCACACAGGCAGCTTGATAAAGTTCGCCTTCGCTAAGACCCAATTCGCGCGGTACATCAATCGTCGTATGAGACCCGTTTGCCAAAAAGTACGGTACGACGATCAGATTGGGAGCGCTGGTCAATGCATAAACATCAGCGATTGCGGGCGTGTCATCCAGATAGAGGGCGACCACTTGTCGCGCTGCGCCACTTTGACGAACGGCTTCAGCTTGGGCTTCGGTGGCTTTGCGACTTTCGGGGTTGCGCTTGGTGCTGTGCCCGACCAATGCGATAGCCGTTTGATCGGGGGATGAATTGAGCAGCGACATGGCTTTTTCAATCCGCTGCTGGACGACTTGACCCAAATACGGATGCTCACTCAGCGTTCGAGCGTAGCGGATGGTGCGCCCATCTCTTTCGGTGATCACACCTGTTAATCCCATCTCAGCCGGAATCACAGTCTGTGTAAAGTAACCCTGCGCGGTGAACAAGGGTACAACAGTGATGTCGGTCGCTTCGAGCGAAGCAAACACCGTGTGGAAGGAAGGCATCTCTTTCCAAAATGCCGCCGTCACCTCATCAGCAATATTCATGGCGCGTAAGGCATCGACATGCTGCCAGACTAAGCCAGCGGTTTCCGGGCTGATGTGTGAGCCATGTCCTGCCAACACCAATGCGGTTTTCATGCTGATTTATCGAGCGCCTCTGCGATAATTTGGTCAAATAGTTTTTGTGCGGCGGCTGTATCCCCCTGCCGCAGCGTATCCAGAATAGACGATTCGATGACGCGCCGCCAGAGTGCTGCGCGTTCTGGTTGGCTTTTGACCCCTTCTTGTACCAACGGACGTGCTTTTGCCATCCATGTGGAGAGCGTGGCGTATTCCTCACCGATAACCTTATCAATTTCGCGCTGTAAATGCGCGACTAATGCGGGGGATGCCCCACCCAATGACACCGACACCGTGATCTCACCGCGCTGAACGCTCGCCATGCTCATGAAGTCACGGTCGCCGCTGTGTTCATCGACACCATTGACCAATGCTCCAAGCGAACGGGCTTCATCAGCGACTTGTTGATTGATAGCAGAATCATTGGTTGCCGCAAACACCAACAGTGGATGAAGATTCGCTAACATGCCCGATGTATAAGCCTCTTGCTGCACCGTGATTTTGCGATCTTTCGCCAGCGCAATCAGCGCCGGATGTAATTCAGGGCTGATAACGGTTACTTTTGCGCCTGCACTTAATAAACGATCTATCTTGCGCGTGGCAACCGCCCCACCACCAACGATCACGCAGGTGCGTCCTTCTAGGTTTAACATCACAGGATAGAGTGAATTCATAATCGTTTTACTTCTCAACTTCGGATGGTTTCTAGTATAGTGAGCATGTCCTGATAATTTGATAGCGCGTAAGTCAGGATGATGAATTATTTTAATGCCCACAGTTTTACGTGAAGCTGGTTATCAATTTATTATTTTCACTTCAGATCATTACCCACCTCATGTTCATGTTCGTCGAGAAGGAAAATTAGCAAAGCTTTTACTAAACCTGTCGAATTTGAGCGAGTGGGTGGTTTTAATGCTGGTGAACAGAGTAAAATTATAGAGATTGTTAAAGATAATCAATCCTTCCTTTTAGATGAGTGGTATAAATATCCACCAGAGGAAACTGATAATGACGAATAACACTCCCAATCAAGTCATTTCGATTGAATATCACGACGAAAAAGTCTTTCTACGCTTAGCTGATGGCCGCGAAATTGGTAATCCATTGAAATGGCATCCTTGGCTGGAAAAAGCGACGCAGACTCAGCGCAATAATGTTGAGCTATATGAACTGAGTGCCTATTGGCCTGATCTTGATGATGGATTAGATGTCGAAGAAATGATGAAAGGGATGCCGCCGCGCATTGCCAACCAACACATGAATGCCAGCCCCTAAACCCTTTTCAAGAATAGACCCCAATTTTGCATATCCGCTACAATAGGAATATGGCACAAGTGTTCGTGAGGTAGCGATGCAGCTCTCCCTTTTCCAAGAAGAAGTTCATCCGCAGGATACGCAAGCGCTGGCAAACTGCCTGAAAGCTGAGGCAGTTGCGGTGGATATTGAAACCGAAACCCGCTGGCCGGGACATGGGCCAAAGTTGGATTACGGTTTGAGTTATTCGGCAGATGTCACAGTGATTGCGTTGGCGTGGGCAGAAGGTCAAATCATCCGCACGACTGCGCTAGCCGCACCATTTGATGAACAGGTCGAGCGTTTTTTGATCAAGCTGTTCGAGCGTGATGTGCCGATCATTGCCCATAATGCGGTGTTTGATACACGACAATTGAGCAAACTCACAGGTGGACGAATCCCTAAACTGATTTGGGATACTCAGTCAATGGCACGGCTGCTGCATCCTGAGGTCAACATCAGTTACAGCTTGCTCTCGGTGGCGAGGATGTTGGATATTCCCTTCCCTGAACGGCAGCAAGAGATGAAAAGTCAGCGCGGCAAATTGCACACGCTGCCATTGGAAGTGACGCTGCAATACGCACAGGATGATGCCAAACTGTCACTGGAAATTTATCAAAAGCAGCGCGAAATTCCGGTTGATGATGAATTGATTGACTGGGAATGTCGGGCGCTGCATGAATACTGTCGGATGGCTGCCGAAGGTATCCGGTTAAATGTTCCATTTGCCCAACAGCGGTTAGCTGAACTTGGGCAGCGGCGTGAAGAATTTGCCAAACACCTCCAAGCCGATGGCCTGCTTAACCCAAGCAGTCCCAAAGAACGGGTGCGGTATCTCTATGAAACCAAAGGGATTCCGCTGCCCAAATGGGATCCGAACTCGTGGTACTTCACCCGCGCCGGACGACACCGCTTATCCTCACAGCCGGGGGTGCAGGTTGAACTTTCTGATCTGAGTACCCGCTCGGACGTGATCGAGTCCTATCTGGAAGAAGGCAGTCCCTACTACGACCAACTCAAAGACCTCGCCGCTTATGCTGAAGTTGATTGGCTGATTTCGACCTTGGAAGGGCTAATCGACCACGCCGAATTGGATGGACGCTTGCACAGCATGGTGACGATTGCGACTGAATCCGGTCGCCGTGCATCCAGCTATCCGCATATGCAAAATTGGAAGATGCCCGCGATGGCAGGCGCAGCCATTGGTGATGACGGCTTCACCTTAGTCGAAATCGACTATAGCAACGCTGAGAATGTGATGGCGGCGATGATCGCGGGCGATAGCAATCTGTCGAAGGCTTGTCAGGCAGAAGATTTTCATTCGGTGATGGCAGGTGAGTATTTTGGCAAGGACTGGCAGCAGGCTGATGCCAGTGAACGCAAACGGCTGCGAAACCTCTCCAAGAAAATCACTTACGGCACGGCTTATGGTATGGGCGCGAAACGCTTAGGCGAAAGCATTGGGGTTACGACCGA
>WGMX01000075.1 GCA_016124855.1 Anaerolineaceae bacterium
CTGCCGCTTTGAAACGCAAACCGGATGGTTCTTATGTTCGTCGTTGGAGCTTATTTCGGGAGGGGCGACAAGCTTTTTTAGCGCTCGCTCCTCCCGCTTGATTTTTACTGTCGCCCCCTCAGATCGCTTGCGGGGGAGGGTCGGGGTGGGGGTTTCTGATTTCTCTCAAGAACTTAAATTTGGTTGATAAACATAGTGTTTAAAATGCAAACACGGTTTCAGTCCCAATCCCCGTGCCAATTCATGGGATGCCCGGTTCACATCTTCCACATGATAACGCGGTATGCGGCCTGCTTCTAGCACATGCGCCAACGCTGTTTGTACGACCCGCCGTGCGTAACCTTTACGCCGCGCCGAATCAGCCGTATGTACCCCCGCAACTTCCCATAGATTGTCAAAATTCTGGTAGATCATACAGCTTGAAAGCAGGTTGTGTTCATCATCATATAAGCTAAACAGAACCGCGCCCTTAGCAAAATCCGCTGCAATTTCTTCGGCGCTGTAACCATTACTGATAAAAGCCGCCATATGTTCATCATTCGGCTGCAACTCGATAACTACTTGCGGATCATATTCAAATTGAGCATTTGGTGGATTGGTATAGGATGTTAGTGACCGCACAAATTGCAGCGGTAACGCCTGTTGAAAAACCGCTTCGGTTTCCATATCCGAAAATTTAATCACTTGGCTGTGTTCGAATAAACCCTCTTGCCGCATAACATCCAGCAGCAAACCTGCCATACTAGCATCACTCGCCGCTGGCAGAAAAACCTGTTCCGTCGTCGGATAAGCCGCCGCATCCCACACCACGCGCGCCGACGGATACCGCAGAAGCGCCGCCACCTGATGATCCTGTTCCAAATAGCTACAGGTGATACTATCACCGTAAAGGTGCATATACTTCAGATGCACCAGATATTTCAGCCGATCAGTATGAAAATAAGCCTGCGCTTTTTGCCAGTCACTGTTCACCATTATGATTTGAACGCGTTCGTCATGGTAACGATATAAATTAAATAACCGATACCGGCTAAACCGGCAATCGGATTTGCCAGCCCACTTAACGACTCATTATCGACCATCCGTAAGAAAAACGAGAGTGCCAAGAGAAGCCAAATACCACTGTGAAACCAGCGCACAATGACGAACGTCAAGCCTTGCAGGGCATTCACCTCGGTGGCACGTGGCACAAAGACGGCAAAAACAGCCGCAATAACCAACGCACCAACTCCCAAAATCGGCCACAGATTATCCGGCATCTTCATCCCTTCATTTTCCCTGTTCCCTCGGCGCATACATCTCTAAATAGCCACAGTTACCGCAGCGATAGGCATCAATCACATAAGCAGGCGGAATCATTTGGACAGCCTTCACACCAAAAATGCTGGTTTCTTTGATGCGCCCCCAAACTAAACTACTGTCGCCGCGTAATCCGCCGCGCTCCATCTGACCACTGCATTTTGGACACACTGTTGTTGTATTAGTTTCAGTATCCATAGTCATAACTCTCTAGTAGTGCTAGTTCTACCATTTATGGGGTTCCCACTTGTCGGCAAATTGTTGGATTGCTGTCATAGGACAAATATAATTGGCAATTAATCCAGCAGGCACCGTTTCAAGCCGAACAACAATCCGATCACCAGCCTTCACACCAAAATCTTGATAGGGTGTGTTCAGAAGCTCACATTCAAAAGTAATTTCACCGATCCTTCTTTCTAAACGTCCCCAAACCTCTTCAATTTTTCGTCCCGGTGCAATCATCGCAAATTTAATGTCATCAGGAAAACCGGGTGCTCGTAATCGATCTATGACGCTATAGTGGCGTAACTTCCGATATTCCTCGTTATTGTCGTAGATATCCATATAATCAGGTCGCGTAGGCAGTCCAAAAGAATGAACTTGATCATTGGTCATTCGCTGCATCTCAAATTTTATAAGAACCTCGTAACGCAAAGTCCATCCAATTTTCAACTTTTCTAAGTCGCCAGTGACATTAATCCCTCTCAAAAGGCCTATCTTGCATAACCGATGTACCATTAATGAAACGCCAGCTTGATGATCAACATAGATATAACCAATCAAATGCTCGCCACTCGCTTTAAGTGCCGCCCGGTCTTTTTGTAATCGACCAGTTGTATCTTTAGCTAATACCCACGTGTTCCCAGAGATCAAATTTGGCTGAGTCATCAATTTTCCACCTTCATCGAATCTCCTCCACCGCCCAATGATCGCCCATTGCCCGACGACCTTTAGCTAACCCTTCCCCATCACTGCGTTCGAGTATCAAATCCGCCCGATTGAGCATTTCCTCGCGCAGCGTAATGCCTAACCCTGCCCCTTCGGGAATGCTCAAATGCCCATCATTCACCGTGGGCGTGAGACCGCTCATAATCGGGAAGTAAGTCTTATAAAACGCCCGCACAGATTCGACATAAAACAGGTTGGGCAAATGCGCTCCCAAGTGCATACATACGGCATGGCAAATCGGCCCCGCCACATTGTGCAGCACAATCGGCACGCCAAACGCCTCTGCCATGTTGGCAATTTTGCGTGTCTCAGCGATGCCACCGTTCCACACCGGATCAGTCATCACGATTTGAGACACGCCTTTAACCAGCCAATCCCGCAACTGCCAGCGCGTCATGAGCAGTTCCGAACCGATAATCGGAATACTTGTGTGCTGCGACGTGGCTTTAATCTCGTCGGGCATCACCGCTGGAATCACATCCTCCATAAATAGGATGTTATACGGTTCGAGCGCCCGCGCAATCCGTTCGATGCTGGCGCGGTTCCATCGGAAGTGGCATTCAATCCCGATCTCCATATCCAAACCAACCGCGTCCCGAATTTGCCGCACCGCAGTCAGCCCTTTTTCGACATCATGCGGATGAATATACTGCCCGAATGAACTTTCACTGAATTGGTCGAACGGCCAAATCTTCATGGCTTTGATGCCATCGGCTAGCAAACTTTTTGCCAGCGCACCCGCATCTGTGTGCCATGCGGCATAGTCTTGGTAATCACCAAATCCGATGCACGTGTTATAAGTCGGGATGCGGTCACGGGTTTTCCCGCCCAATAGATGATATAAGGGCGCGTCGTAGACCTTGCCCATAATGTCCCACAGCGCGACTTCCAGCGCCGAAAGCGCCCGTGTCTCCGCGCCAGCATACCCGTGATACATGATGTTATCCATCACGAAGCGCCACAAGCCTTCAATATCCAGCGGGTCTTGCCCCAAAACCAACGGCGCAATCGTGCCGTGCAGCGCCCCTTTCGAACCGGGGATTTTATCCACCGTTTCACCCAAACCGATGATACCTGTGTCGGTATGCACCCGCACCACCATCAAACGGGGATACTCCGCCCACTGCAACGATTCAATCGCCGTAATTTTCACAATAACCTCTATATTTTGACATAACTCCAAATATATTTTCCTCCCTCGTTTACGGGGGAGGATCAAGGAGGGGGTTGCGTTACCCCAACCCTGCCACAATCTCAGTGATCTTCTGCTCACTATCGGCAATCAATTGATTGAGATTGTTTATCTCATTTTCAATCGCCTCCAACCGATCTTGGCTGGACTCAAGTTGCCCAAGCATCCGGTTACGCAGCGCCGCTTCTTCCCCTGTTGATTGCAATGTACTGAGGTTCGCCCGCAGCTGCTCCTGTTGTTTGTGCAGCTTTCCCGTCTCAACCTCGAGCGCGTGTACTCGAGCGTTCGCCTGTTGAATGGCATTCGCTTCATCCAACATATTGCCTAGCACACCTCGAATAGCATCGTCCAACCATCCCTTCGCCACAAATTCTTGTAACGAACGGTAATCAAGATTCTGGACATTTTCACGCCGGTAAGTTCGCTGCCGCAGTTGAGTCACAAACTCGGTTTTTGCGCGGGCTGGCAAACTGACTTTCCAGCGCCGTTCGGTAGCGGTTTCGATGTCCGGTTCAGGCGTGTCATGAAGTAGCCAAAAGAGATTTTTCGGTGCTTCAATCATAATCGTCACCGGCTTAGTGGTGGTATTCTCGATGAAGTAAGTTGTGCGTGAAGTCTCATATTGCTCAAAAACCATCATCGCATCTTTAATATTGAGACCGGTTGTTTCCGTGTCGCGCTTTTGGTTCTCCGTAATTCGCACGCCCAACTCCACAGCGAACGGCACGTAAACACTGTTGCCATCTTTGGTAAACGGAATAACCGCCTCGCCTTTATAATCCCAATTTTCGACCACAGTCACCGGCCCACGTTCCAGTGTTAAGCCAGTCGTGTTACTAAAGCGCAGTGCCACCACTGGATGATCGGGCAGCTTGGCGCGGTTATACAACAGTTCGCGCTCGTATTTGATTTCCGAGCCGATAATCGGCACCAACGCCGACTCCCCACGTTTCACCGAAACCGGAGCCGTCACCTCGTATTGGAAAAACTCGCCTGCCTCTTTGGCTGTTGCCGCTGCAGGAGTCGATTGAGCGAAAACCTCACGACTCGGCGGACGTGATGCACCAAATGCGGCTGGTGCTGGTGCTGCGGGCAGATTCATTGCGCCCATTGGTCTTTCCATTCGAGCGTACATCTTTGCACTTTTAGGCGATGCAGCCAACTCGACATCATCCAATTCATCAAAAGCACCTTCAAACTCAACTGGCCCCGGTGCAACTCGTGCCTCGTCCTTCACCGTCGGACGCGTCGGAATCCGCGACGCATAGAGATCGTAAATAAATGAAATCGGCTGTCCGGCGACCAGTGTCACCTGCACATTTTCAAGGTCTTCTTCAAGGCGGTTGTCAAACAATCCCCAACCTTGCAGCAGTGCTTTGCCGCTATTGCCCTCGCCCTCTTTATCTTCTTCGGCTACTAACCGGTAACTCACCCGCCATGTCGGACTCGGCGCGACATAATACACCACCAGTTGATGCTCTCCCGCACTCAGTCGAACATTCACCGTTCGCCGCACATCTTCGCTCATGCTGGTATCGAGGAAATAGGTCAAATCATGCGACGATTGTGCATCCTGTATCCGCAGCGCCCGCAGTGCCCCTAATCGGAACACCCGCACTTGTCCATCATCTGCAAGTACCGATATTAATTCCTCCGCTAAGTTACTTACAGACGATTGCGGGTTTGGACGCGGCGGGTCATCAATGCCAATCACACGCCCTCGAATCGCCTCCGATGTACCGCTAGCAGTCTCAAATCCTAACTCCACTGACCGCCCGCGTAATCCAGCTAATAAGCTGTGCAAACTGCCATTATCTGAAAGACGGATTGAACTGCTTGCCAGCCGCGCCGCTTTGTCCATCGGTGTTTGATAGTGGATACCCAAGACCTGCCCGCCGGATCGGTCAAATACAGCCAAACTTTTGAGGACATCATTAATTTCGTCTTGGCGGAAAGTCAAAACGGTGTTTTCCCCGCTCAAGCTGCCTTCACGCACAAAGAAACCCACCCCGTGCTTATACAGCACCATCTCACGGACTGGTAATTGAGCCATAAAATTTTCCTTGATCGCTAAATTGTTGAGCAGATCATGGCATAAGTCGCTCTAAAACGTATCCCCTAACTTTGAGGTGTTTAAACCTCCATCACCGTATTGACCAACTGACCAATCCCGTCAATAGTAATCGTCGTCACGTCGCCAGCTTGTAATGTAAAGTTACTCGGCGGGACAATCCCTGTTCCGGTCAATAAAATCACACCGTTCTCAAACTCGCTGCTGCGCCCCAAATAAGCGAGCAGTTCATCCATCCGCCGTTTGATACGTGCTGTGCTGATTTCACCGGTAAACATCTCTTGACCATCGCGGATAATCTGCAGATGAATAGTCGTCTGCGGCCACTCTGCTGATGGATTCAGCACGATTCCCGGCCCTAAAGCACAAGATGCTTTGTAAACTTTCGCCTGTGGCAAATACAGCGGATTTTGCCCTTCAATATCACGGCTGCTCATATCATTGCCGACGGTAAAGCCCACCAATTCCATCGCCGGATTAATGACCAGCGCCAATTCCGGTTCCGGCACGTTCCACGTCGCGTCTTTGCGAATGCCGACATTACCCTTCGGCCCGATGACCTTCGCGCCTTGAGCTTTAAAAAATATTTCTGGCCGTTCCGCATCATACACACGCGCATAAATATCGCCGCCGTCTTGCGATTCTTCTTGGCGTGCAGCGCGGCTGCGTTCGTAGGTGACACCCGCCGCCCACACTTCTTGGTCATCGCACGGTGCAAGCCAGTGTGGGACAAACGCTTGCGGCACCGTGTCAAAAAGCGAAACCGGATATTCAGCGCCTGCCTCACGCGCAACCGTTTCTAATCCCAATATCGCGTCCTGCACATGCCCCGCGCTGTGACGCAGGAACGAACCCACGCTGCGAATGTGCTCCGTCACCTCATAAACCGTTGAATCCAACTGCACGCCAACACAGTTGCCGCGCTCAGGATGATAAAACCGAACCAGTATCGGTGTTGCCATAAAATTTATTCCTTTTTTGATAAATGATTTAACCACAATGACGCTTCACTCGGCTTTGAAAACCGGTGTACGTCTAAATGCGAATATTCAGGAGATTTTAGCAGTTCAGCGTATTGACGGCGATAACGTCCATGCGAACCAATGGCCCACAGAAACAACGAATTGCGGCTCAAAAATTGCGTCCGCCATGATTCACGGTTGCCCGTATGCCACAAATCCTCTTGCGTCACGATTCGTTTGACCGTACGCCGAAATAAACGCCACAATGTTAGCAGCAGTGGATAATCCAGCCACACCAATGTATCCGCCCGCTTCCAAATCAGATCACGAGCAACGCTGTAATTACCGCCTGCCGTCCATGCTTCGGCAATAACAGCTTCCGTGACACGCTGACGAAAAACATCAGGTGAAGCCTGTACCCAATTCGGTTGCCAGAAGTAAGCATCCAACTCAAGAAATGGCACACCGAGCTTTTGAGCAGCCTGTTCTCCCAGTACACTTTTCCCTGCCCCGCTTGTCCCCACGATGATGATTCGCGTCATACGCTTCCTGAATCAAAAGTGCCACACGCAATTTCCAACAAGAAACTGAATATGGCACATTTTAACCATCGCTGCCAGCGAAGATATTTTGGACACAGGAGAATATTGAAGTCCGTCTCCCTTAAGTTCGGGCTATCAGCGTACTGAGGAACGCAAGGCAGCCGATGTGAAGGGTTGGGATGAGGGGGTTAAACGGTTACTTCTTTTCAGCCTGCTTTGAATCAGCCGCCACTTTGCGTTTATGCCCTCTATACCCACCGCGATCCACATCAAAATCGAGGTCTTCATGCAGCGGCGCGAAATACTCTTTCAGCGCCATCCGCACGATGTCGCTCACAAAGACTGATTTTTCTGGTGTTGAAAGCCGCATAGCGTAATCTTGCAGTCCTTCATATGTCGCTTCGGGCATCACGATTTGGAGTGTACGTTTACCCGCTGTTTGTCGTGCCATTGTCGTTAATCCTTCGAACACTTACATCACGTTAGAACTTACAGTTTTGTTACATCACAATAAAATCGTTCAAAATTATGCAAAAAAGATAACAACCCCTAACTATGGGGGGGCTTGAAAGTTAGCGTTTCATGATACACATAGTGACATGCCTTTGCAGCCATAACATCGTCACCACAACTTTCCATTGGTCGTTGACCTGACATTACCCATATCGAGCTTAGTAAGGATTCCTGTCATACACAACAGGAAATTCGGGCTACTGCATTGCCTATTTTCGCCGGACTTGATGTGAGAGGGGCAGCTCATGTTACAAGGTGTCATCTGCGAATATCTTTCGCAACTCTGTAGCTTTTCTAAGCAAATTACCGTCAATATCAACAGCGCCCAATCGCTGATGACCCTCTCCAACAACGTCGTCCTGTGGATGATTATCTCCGGCCTCGTCATCAGTCTGTTGGCTGGCCTTGCCTTTTCATCCATCGTCAAATCAGACATGATGTCCAGTTACGGTGGGCTGGTCATCATCTTATCCGCCGTTGGCTTACTCGTACTACAAGCCAATGACCTTGCTTATCTGGTCATCGTCAAATTCATCAGCATTTCGCTGATGTCCGTCTTCGGCGAGCAAGAACTGGATCAGCTTGCCAAAATGGGCATTCTCGCCGCTGCCGGTTTCCTGTTACTCATCTTGCATACCCGCTACAGCAATCAGGCCTTCCCCGCCGTAGTGACCGACGTCTCTGTCGCCACCGGCGGGCTGGTCGTCATGCGTACCGTCAAATATTTGCCCGTGCTGCTTCCTTTCATTGCTGTAGCAGTTATCGTAATTGTGTTACACAATCACGGCATGGGCGCGGACATCTTGACCGAATTCAGCGAAAATCTAATACATGGTGCTATCCACTAAACACAACCGACTCTCTGGCACATAGTATCAAGCTGATAGCGCTTTTATATAAGCCCATTTTTAGGGGGTTAAATCGGGGTAAGATTGAGGTCGCTTGCTGTTGGACGGCTGCGCGCCGTCCTTAACATTTAAGCGGTAGTGACTTTGTGATCCGCCAGCAGCGCTTCAAAATCGGATACAATCCCTTTGAGATACGCTGTATCGACCCGAAACGCAAATTGAAGCGTATTCAGCAGCGCACTTTCCGCCTGATAAATCGTCCGGCTGATTTGCCCTTGAACCACCACGTGATAGCGCTTGCCCGCCGCCCGAAGTTGCATTTGAAACTCGCCGGGACTCATGCTGTCGAGGATGACTTCGCCCTTTAGCTCATTCTGAAACGCCTTCAACTGCTTCAGAAAAACATCGAAACTCTGCATATTAATCCCAATCGAATCCTTCTGTGCCACAAATCCATTGGCGTTAACCTTGACACCGATATGAAAATCCTCGCGTCCGGTTTCCAGTACCCGAATATCAATCACATTATCTTCTGTGTAAATTCGCATTTATGCCCCCATTGTCAAACTAAATCATCGTCATAACCCTGATTTTGCATGACAAACAGGTATTTCGGTATAACAACCTTACACAAAATCTGCCGCACTTGACTCTGCTATCTCATCCAAGAAGCGATCTTAATTCGAAAGCGCCTTCAATTCTCCTAGCGGGTTTTCTACGCCCAATACAGGCAAATCATGAGGTGCATCAATTACGGTCAGATTCTCGTTTGGAATCCAAACTGCCTTACGCCTGTTTTGAGGTTGATTCGAAGTATAGGTCACGAACAACCACTTATCGTCTGCCGACCGCCCCATTACAGAAAAGGTGAATGGGTTAAGCGACTCTTCCTCAATCACGTGGGCAACGTCCTGTGTCGGGTACACCGTGAACTTCCCCTTTGGCGCTTGTACTATCCCGCCACCTTGACGCGGTGTAGGCATCGTACTCACTCGCGCATCAGCCGCACCATAGACATCCACAAACATGTCGTTGGAAGCAAAAGCCAACTGCTTATTGTGTGAAAGGGTGATCTCTCGTTCAGTGACAAAGACCTTACCACTCACAAAATCCTCAATCGTTTCGCGGTAAAATTTTGTAAGCTGCACCAAATGCCGATCATAATCAATCATTTCAGTACGCACAGCGTCGATCTGCCAAAGTACTATTCCTGTTGCTACGTCAATGAACTGATGCACTTGTGACGCAATAATATCTTCATCATAGACTTCCATAACCGAATTATTGGCAACTAACTCGAAGCCCACGCACTTTTGAATATCAACCAACGGCTGCATCGAAGGCAGTTGCAGCACCTTCATATGCCCTCGATAAGCGCAGTTCGTAGCATCTGAACGATATAGTAACTTACTATCATCACTGAACCACATTTCCCCATAAACCTTATCCAACTGCTTTCCCGTTTTTGCCTCTAATAAGAGAATAGGAGCGGCTGGCCCATCGCTCTGCCGAACTTTCATATACTGCGAGTCAGAACTAAACATTACAGTACCTTCAGTTTCATATAAAATTGTCCAACGACCCGTGTCCAATACATACGTTTTGAAATCGTGCAGTTGATGGATCGCAAGTAACATTTTATCGGGGGAAAATAGAGCAATGGTATTCTTAAAACCCCCTACATAATCGCGCGTTTTAAATTCAAAGATCGTTTTCATAGTTTGAAGATCAACAACTTTGGTGGTTAATTCTTTAGCATCATCAATTGCAACCCAGCGCGAGTCATTGCTAATTGAAGTAACCCTACCATTAGAATTTAGAATAACTTTGCCCGATGGAAATTCAATGATACGTGTCTTATTCTCTTGGGATTCAGTATCAAATTTACCAATCTCTACAAACGTTTCATCTGGGCTAAATGTAATTCCAACGCTAGCAACATCCATCACAACTTTATTTGAGTCTAAGTGGACAATCTGAGTACTCGTAGTATCTTTAAGTGAGGCTGCTACAAATCGCCCACTAGGGCTAAATCGTATAGAGTTATTCCCAATACTTGTAAGGAAAACGCCTCCAGTCGCTACCTCAACCAACCGTGACATATTCGTATTCGCATCATAAATTACAATCCAACGATCATCCGCGCTAATCGTCTTTACCCGCCCCGGCGCATCCCAATAAGTCGCCAGTCGCACAAACGGCTTGTTGTTATCTTGTGCCAAATTCACCGATGAATAACAAATCAGCAACCCTAGGCCCAATAACAAAACGAAGCGTTTATAGGTAAAAACCTTCAACATAAGCACTTCCTCGTTAATTCCCATAATTTGTTTTTGGATTGGTTTCCTCCCTCGCTTGCGGGGGAGGATTAAGGAGGGGGTTGCATTTTTTACCACTCAATCACCCGACGATCCCTGAAGAAGCCGCCGCTCGGCCCATTATTCGGCAGCGTTGCCAACCAGATCGCTGTAACCGCGCCTTCCTCCACGCTGCGATCAGCATTCATCCCGCCCATGTCCGTTCGCACCCAACCGGGACACATCGCATTCACTTTGATGTCAGGGTTTCGCCGTACCTCATGCGCGATCACCTGCGTCATGGCATTCAACGCTGTTTTCGAAATCGCATATGATGGTGTACTCACATCCAAATGGTTAACCTGCCCCGACTCGGATGATACATTTACCACCCGCCCATAACCGTTTTCGCGCATCATCGGCACGAACGCGCGGCACATATTCAGCACACCATAAAAATTAATGTCCATCGTCATTCGTACTGTCGCCATATCCACATCAAATAGACTCATACCTTCATCCAGATACACCGCCGCGTTGTTCACCAGTACATCCAGCCGACCGTATTCCGCCCGCACAAATGCCACAGCCGCGTTGACGCTGCTTTCGTCGCTCACATCCAACTGCTGAAACACCACATCTTTGCCCTCACGTTGAATCGCTTGCGCCGCCGCCTCACCTTTCGTCACATCGCGGCTCGTCAGGATGACATGCATCCCCCCATCCGCCAACTGGCGGCAAATCTCATACCCGATTCCCCGATTCGCCCCCGTCACCATCGCAATGCGTTTGTCTGTTGCCATGTATTCACTCCCAAACAACTAACATTTGAAGAAGGCTTATAAAGAATTATAAAAGGTCTTTAAAGCCCCTCCCTGTGTTTTGGGGAGGGGTTGGGGTGGGGTACATTACCGCCTCAGCAGCTTCAAACCGATTTGTTCGCCCAGCCCTTCTTCCAACGCCAACACACCGATCAGCAGCCCCAACGGCTCAAGCAATCGCGCCCGTTCCAAGCGACCTGCGTCAACTGGCTCAAATCCCGCCTGCCCGATCAAATCTGCGACCACCTTTTTCGCCTCGGAATCATCACCGCAGTAAAACATCGTCGGTGTATCTGCACCAAATTTCCTGTCATCTGCTGCCAACACATCCGAGAAAATCTGGTTAAAGGCTTTCACTACCCGCGCACCGCTTTTCTTCGCCAATTCCTCACCGCCAGATGTGGTATGACCAATCGCCAAAGCACTGTCATCAGCCGTCATCGGCAGCATACAATCCACCACAACTTCGTCCTTCAGCGAACCCGCCGCAGCCAGCGCATCATCAATCAAACCCCACAGCACCGAAATGAGAATCACGTCCGCCGCAGCCGCTTCTTGTGGGGTTCCTGCTCGCGCATTTTGTCCCGCCTCCCGCACCAACTGCTCTAACTTCGCCGGATTACGCGAATAACTAAACGTCACCGTATGTCCCTGCTTCGCCCATAATTTCCCCAACGCGCTGCCCATCGCTCCGGTTCCGATAATCCCGATGTGCATATTGTGACCCCTTCAACAAATCACGAACAAATATTCTACGGCAATTTTCAACTTTTGGTTGTTCGAATATCGTCTGTCTTTTCAAACGTTATCTTCATAAATGCCCCCAAAACGACCCATTTTTACCTGCTCCACCTGCAAAGCAGGTCTTTTATTGTTTTTCTCTCTTGAATCTCTGCATTCTTTGCGTCTTTGCGGTTAAAATTGTATGGGTATTTCTCTCTTAAACTCTGTGCCTGTGCAAAGCCTACCTTTAGGTACTGTGGTTAATTGCCTTTGCATCTTTCTATCGACTACAGACTAATAACTATCGACCTGCACTCCACTTGTAACTTGCTTCTTGAAACTTGTACCTACCAACTAATCTTGTGGCTGTTCCCCCTTTACGCTCAACCCGCCATCCACCGTATAATTCGCCCCTGTCACAAAACTGGCCTCATCCGAAGCCAAAAACACAAACACATTCGCCACCTCTTCAATCTGCCCCACCCGCCCAATCGGATGCATATCATCAAACTGCTGCCGTAATGCTTCAGGATTGTCTTGCTCGGCTAAAAACTCATGCAGCATCGGTGAATCAATCGTCCCCGGTGACACACAATTCACCCGAATACCCAACCGCGCATAATCCGTAGACATGGCTCTCGTCAATCCGGCTAATCCCGCCTTTGTCATCGAATAAGCCGCCAACCCCGGCAGTCCCAGAATCCCCGTCACACTCGACATATGAATAATGCTGCCTTTGCCCACTTCCAACATTCCCGGTATCACGGCCTTACTCATCAGAAATGCCCCGCGCAAATTAACCGCCAAGCATCGTTCAAATGCCTTGGTCGATGTTTCATGCACCGCCCCCGAAGGCATCACCGCCGCATTATTCACCAGCACCGTCACCCGTCCAAACTGTTCCCGCATTCGCTCCACAGAATACGCCACCTCTCCTTCGTGGCTCACATCAATGCCTAAGGCTATAGCCTGCCCATCCGCTGCCTTAATCTCATCCACCACTGTTTGACACGCCGCCTCGTCTAAATCAATCACGCCGACTTTGGCTCCTTCTTCGGCAAACCGCATCGCAATCCCACGCCCGATTCCTCTCGCCGCTCCTGTTACTAAGGCCACTTTGCCATCTAACCGCATGTCACACCTCGGCCTTATCAATCACCTGCTGGATAAACTCAGCATGTGCCACTGCATCATCAATCGAACACAATTCCGGCTTTCGTCCCGCCTGCACATTGTCGTAAAACGCCAGCAGTTCATTCGCAAACGCTTCCTCATAATTGACGATAATCCGCTTCTCCCACGCTGTTTCACCTTCGTGTCCCTGCACAATCACAGGTGATGGAAAATTCAGAAAGTACGGACTTGGTAGCTGCATCATCACCCGCTGATCGTTGCCAAAGAAGGCATATTCCTCACGGTAATCTTTCAAATCTTGCAAGAAATGCCAATCCAATGACACCCGCAAATCGTTCGGATACTCAATCAGAGCATGAATCGACAAACCTTCTCGCCAAACGGTCGCATTCACCACTCGACTCGGTTTCCCTAAGAACCCGAACAGCGTATAAATCTGATGAATGATGCTGCCGTTCAATTGTCCATATGCCAGTCGCAGCCCATTATTTCCCTTCCGTGTACCCAAAGCCTCATCAACCAGTTTCGCCAGATCACCGCCCGCATCCCCCGCCAATTGACCGGACACCTGCTGCGCCCATGTTCCGGTATCGACATGTCCTTCTTGATACACACCATTCCCCCGCCGGATTCGATGTGGTGACAGCCCTAATTCGTTGGCTGGATGCAGCACCGTAATTCGCCCAAAACCCACATCGGACATCTGCTGTAACTGTTCTTTGGCATATGCAAACGCTGGATCATGCAGTTTGTGATAACCCAACTGTAAAATTCGGTCAGACTTCGCCGCAGCATCAGCCACCTCTTTTGTCTCTCGCAGATTCCACGCCAACGGCTTCTCGACGAATACATGCTTGCCTGCTTCCAACGCCCCGATTACGCTGTCTCGATGTGACCCGTTGTGGCAAATCACCACTGCGTCCACATTTGGTTGGCTCACCAACTCATGCCAATCCGTAAATCGTCCCGCCACATGATAATGATCACCCACCGCATCCAACGTTGGTCGGTGTAAATCCGCTAATGCCACCAACTCAAACTTTTCATCATAACGGTTCAAATGGGGTATATGCGCCACCTGTCCAATCGCCCCACACCCGATGACCCCTACGCGTAACTTGCTCATAATTCCCTCTTTATATTTGTGTTCGAATAATTCAATTTCTCAGTCTATTATCTACGGTTCAATTCTCTTCTTTGCGTCTTAGCGTCCTTGCGCCTTTGCGTTAAAACTCTCTCTTCAGCTATCAAACTGAAACAACGAACAACCGCCATCAATCAGCAGCACCGATCCGGTCATGTAAGCCGTCATCGGCCCAGCTAGATAAACCACCGCCTGAGCAATTTCTGTTGGTGTCCCCGGTTCACCCAACGGAATCACTTTGGATACCCTCGCCGCGTATTGCGGTTCATTGACCAACTGTTTACCCGCCAAACCCGCCTTCACAATCCCCGGTGCAACTGCGTTCACTCGAATGCCGTACTGTGCCAGTTCTCGTGCCATCTGCTTCATCAGCATATTCACGCCGGCTTTAGTCGTGTTATAAGCCGTGTTCTCAGGCCAAGGAATGTCCGCCACCCAACTGCTGGTTAGGATAATCCGCCCTTGCGTTCCCGCTTTCACCATTTGTCGTGCAGTCGCCTGCCCCACGTTGAACGTTCCGGTCAGGTTTACGTCCACATGTCGCTGCCAATTCTCCTGTGGAATGTCCAAAAATGGCTTGGCTTCTACAATGCCCGCATTCGCACACACAATATCCAGACCGCCAAGTTCATCGACTAGTTCCCCAACTGCCGCGTCCACCTGCTTCCGGTTAGATATATCGACCTTTTGGTAAATCACCTTGACACCCGCAAACGCCACCCGCTGCACTCGCTCTTTCGCTTCCGATTTGCTCTTAATATCCCACAACGCCACTGTCGCCCCATCCAAAGCCAGATGCAGCGCCATCTCGCTACCCAAATCTCCTAAACCGCCTGTAACTAATGCGACTTTGCCAGTTAAATTCATATTCATTGCTCCGTAATAATCATTTAGATTTTTCAAGCCTAATTATTCGGTGTATTATAGCCACCGTCGCATATTGCCTCAAAAGTACATGATTTATTTGCTTATAAAACCACAGGAGTCATCATGACCACCCTTACAGGAAGCAACTTCATAGCTGGTGAACAAAGCCAGCTCGGAACAACCACTTTCACCAGCGTTAATCCAAAAACCAAACAGCCCGGCACAGTCCAGTTTCATAATGCCACCACCGAAGAAATCCATCGTGTTCTGGCTGCTGCTGTGGATGCCTACCAGCAGACCCGTCTTTACTCAGCGGCAAGCCTTGCTTACTTTCTTGACACCGCAGCCTCTGAAATTTTCGCCCTCGGTGATGAACTGCTGCAAACCGCCGACATGGAAACAGGTCTTGGTATCCCCCGTTTAACCGGTGAACGTGGACGCACCACCGGACAGCTCCAAGCCTTTGCCAAACTCTTGCGTGAAGGTTCGTACGTCGAAGCTATCATCGACACTGCCTTGCCCGAACGCCAACCTGCCCCACGTCCCGACATCCGCCGGATGCGTTTTCCCATCGGCCCGGTCGGCGTTTTCAGTGCCAGCAATTTCCCCTTCGCCTTTGCCGTCGCTGGTGGTGATACTGCTTCAGCATGGGCAGCCGGAAATCCGGTCATTGTCAAAGCGCATCCCGGTCATCCTGCAACTTCTGAACTGTTCGCTGTTGCCATCAACCGTGCCATCGCTGCCACAGGTTTCCCCGCCGGATGGTTCTCGCTGTTGCAAGGCGCAACCGTCGAAGTCGGGCAGCTTTTGGTGCAGCATCCTTATCTTCAAGCCGTTGGATTTACGGGGTCATTACGTGGTGGTCGTGCTTTATTTGATACCGCCGCCCAACGCCAGCATCCTATTCCAGTTTATGCTGAAATGGGCAGCGTCAATCCCATCGTGATTATGCCCCAAGCAGTTACGGCTCGTGCCGAGTCACTTGCTGAAGGACTAGCCAACTCCGCCACACTGGGTTCCGGTCAATTTTGCACCAACCCCGGCATCGTCTTTATGATAGACAGCGACGAAACGCAAAACTTCATCATCTCCTATCGCGATAAAATGGCCGCACGTCCAAATGGTGTACTGCTCAATGAACACATCGAAAGTGGCTTAGAACACGCCGTCGCCGCTACTCAAGCTCGTGAATCCATACACACCCTCACCGGCGGTTTCGTCGTTGATGGCGACTCATTTGCCTATGCCAACACAGTCATGAAAACCACAGCTGCCGATTTCATTGCCGATGCCGCTCTCCAGAACGAACACTTTGGCCCTGTAACCCTTTTCGTTGTTGCCGCTTCACCGGATGAACTGACGTTGGCTCTTCAATCTCTGCACGGCAACCTTACAGCTACGGTTCATGCTGAATCCAGCGAAGCAGATGCAGCTATGCCCATCTTTGATCTTCTCCGCGAAAAAGCCGGACGCTTGCTCTGGAACGGTTTCCCGACCGGAGTCGAAGTCGTCTACTCCCAAATGCACGGCGGTCCATATCCCGCAACCACCGCACCAGCCACCACCTCGGTCGGTATCACAGCCATTCAACGCTTTATGCGTCCTGTCGCCTTCCAAAATATGCCGGATGCCCTGCTGCCAGATGCCCTTAAAAATGCCAATCCGTTAGGTATCTGGCGCACAGTCAACGAGGCTTATACCAAAGATCCCATTTCATGATGGCTTTTAATCTCATCTAGGAAATCAGGACATCCAAAATAGGTCAGGTGATTTATAGCGAACTCACCTGACAACTTTATGCTACAGAAGTAATATGACTTCTAGTTGTTTAAAGTCTTGCCTATTTAAGGATGTTCAACGTGTTCACACCCCAACGCTTTCGCGCACAGGTTGATGAATTTATCGAAAACTATCCCGGCTTCAAGCAAACCAGCCAAGAAGTTGCTCAAAAAATCCAAAAGGCAATCTTTACTCAAGGTGAAGATGGTCGTGAAGTTGCGGATGTATTGCACGGCAAGCAGCTCGGTCACCCCTTACACCCCCTTCTGACGGATATTACCATCGGCAGTTGGACACTGGGCGTATTCTTCGACGTACTTAGTTTTTTGACTCGTTCACAGAGTTCTCGCAAGGCTGCCAACCGCCTCATAACGCTTGGCACAATCTCCGCTGTACCCACAGCTTTAGCCGGTATCACAGACTTTTCCGGCATTAAGCAAGATGCGGCTGGACACGGCGCACTACATGGCATCATCAACTCGGTTGCGCTCTTTTTCTTCTGGCGCTCAATGAAAAATCGTTCTCGCAATCATCATCTAACAGGATTTTTCTACTCGACACTCGGACTGGGCTTGATGACCTTTGGCGCATGGCTCGGTGGTGATCTAGTTTATAACCACCGTGTCGGTGTCAGCCATGTTCCCGAAGAACAGGTTGCCGGTGATTGGACAATCGTCCTCGCCGCTGACGAATTGAAGACCAAAGAACCGCAGGTCGTCAAAGTCAAGAAGCAGCCTATACTGCTGACGAAACAGGGGAAAAACATCTCAGCAGTCCACGCGGTATGCAGTCATGCCGGCGGCCCGTTGGAACAAGGCTCATTTCGCGATGGCTGTGTCCAATGTCCTTGGCACGGTTCTGTCTTTAACCTCACAGATGGACATGTTGTTCACGGTCCTGCTACTTTTGAGCAGCCCCATTATCAAACCCGCGTCACCGATGGACAAATCGAAATTCGCCGTTGGCGCTTGGGCATGGACAAATATCCTATAGAACAAAAGGATATTCATGGTCAAAATGATCAGGCGCTTCTGGATAAAACCTAAAGTGCAGGGAACACACATGTACGTTCCCAAATCGAACGTTTAGAAAGAAGGAGTACATAATGCCATTCAGGAATTTGAGTGATCTGCCCGGTGCAGTCACCGATAACTTGCCCAAACACGGACAGGAAATCTACATGGCAGCCTACAACAGCGCATGGAATGAATACAAAGACAAAGATGACCGGCGTGAAGGTGCAACCCGCGAAGAAACCGCTCATAAAGTCGCATGGGCAGCGGTCAAAAACGTATATCACAAAAATCTCAAAACGGGTAAGTGGGAACCCATAACCTCTAAAGTCTAGCAGCAATAATGGGCGATCCTGTTTGATCGCCCGTGTCTTCAAAATAATCCCCTCCTCCGGCCTTTCTTTAGTTCATTTTTTGCTCCGTTTCGCTCTTTTCCGTGCATACGGGTATACTTCCATTGCGGAAGTTGAGGTTGCGGAATTTGGGAGGAATAATGAACCCTCGCCTATTGTGCGTTTTTGCACATCCTGACGACGAAGTTTTCTGTAGCGGCGGAACAATTGCCAAATATGTCAGCATGGACGCAGAAGTTTTGGTCATCTCGGCCACTAAAGGTGATGCTGGCCAAATCCGGGACGCGAATATCGCCACCCGCCGGACGTTAGGCAAAGTCCGCGAAAGCGAATTATTCGCCTCTTGCAAACAGCTCGGCGCTCAATCCGTTCAGTGTCTTGATTATGGCGACGGAACGCTCAAAGACCTAGATATCAATATCCTTGTCGAACATGTCGTCAAAATTATTCGCGAATTCCGCCCCGATATGGTCATCACCTTCGGGCCGGATGGCGCTTATGGACACCCCGACCACATCGTAATCGGTGAAGCCACCACTATTGCCTGCACCTTATCCGGCGGCGCCCAAAACTTTCCCCAGCAGCTTAACGATGGTATCACTCAGCACGCGCCCGCCCACCTCTATCACAGTTACTTCCCGCGCAACAGCGTTTTGATGCTTAGCAAACTGTCCGAATGGCTGGTGAATAGACAAGGACACGACCCCTATAGAAAAATGGAACCGGACGAATTTGCCCGTGCGCTGCTGCTCTTTGCCGAGGAAACTACGCTCTTGCATTATGTTAATGACCGGATTGATGTTAGTTGGTATCCCAGCGGGTTTTATATCATCGAACAGGGTGAAACCGCCAAAGACCTGTACCTGATCTTGTCAGGAGAAGCCCACGTAATTCGAGAACAATCCGATGGCACACTCGAAATCATTAACAAAATTGGACCCGGCGCATTTTTTGGTGAACAAGGTCTTGCCCATCATCAACCACGTAACGCTCATGTTGTAGCAGGAGACAACGTAACCTGTTTAGTGATGTCCATGAGCGAAGCCATTGCCTTTGGTGGACGCGGCAGCAACGCGGTACTGGTCGCCGGTGCTGACCGCAACGCTGACATGCCAATAGTCGATACAGGCTTGGCAACCCACTGCATCGACGTGTCCGATTTCGTTGCTCAAAAAATGGCGGCGATGGCGGCCCACCGCAGCCAATATCCCATTACTGCTGACATGTTCCCGCTGGACTTGCTCAAGGAACTTATGGGGCGTGAATACTTCGTTCGTGTCCTCCCGCGTCCACAACTCGAAGACACCCTTTTTCCGCTGCGTATCAACCTCCGAGAAATAGGAGAAATCAGTTAAACCTAATCAATATTCGTAACACAATTTGCTAACAAGGACTTACACAGCTAAACTATAAAAATATATTTATTGCTTTTGGAGCATCATCTTCATGCCTGCACCGCAGCGTTTTATTACGGCTTATCACAATTATCTCCCCACAGCTCAAGATGCTCGCACCAAAAATGAACCCGAACGCCAGCGAAGCGCCTTATTACTCGGTTTCATTCAAAATGCTTTTGAAGTTGAAACGCAAGATTTCAGGCTTGAACAGGCCATTCTCATTGGCAATGTGCAGCGCAAAGGGTATATGGATGCGCTCTTTGGGGATTTGATTTTTGAGTTCAAGCGTCAACTCACAGCCGATGCCCGTAACCAACTGCTTGATTATCTACGTAGCCAAACCGATGGACGCGAACATATCGGCATTCTCACCGACGGCTTGATGTTCGAAGTTCACATCTTAGAGAAAAACGAACTCCGCCAGATTGACTCCTTCGATCTGGAAACGGCAGATGCCGAATCCGCCTTCACCCGTCTTGATAAATACCTGTTTAGTCAGGAAAATGTTGCGCCAACTTCCGATGATGTTGTGCAGCGCTTTGGCAGCAGCAGTCCTACGTTTAATAAAGCCTTTCAAAGTCTGGGTGAATTGTTCAGTAAAGTCAAAGATCAACCAGCACTTTCCGTTTGGCGTGACCAGTGGGGCAAACTCCTTAGCAAAGTATATGGCTCGGATGTGGCTGATGACGATCTATATTTACGCCACACTTACCTCTGCCAGTTTGCCAAATTATTGGCTTATGCCGCTCTGCGTCGCATCCCGCCCGATGACACGACTGTTCGCAGCATCATCAACGGTGAAGCCTTCTATAGCGAAGGCGTAAACAATATCGGCGAACACGATTTCTTTGCTTGGATCTTGTTACCCGAAATTGAAGCCCAAACCATCCGCCTTTTCCGCCGCTTGGCTGAAGGCTTAGTCGTCTACGATCTCGCCCGCATCGACCAGGATTTGCTCAAGCAGTTGTATCAAAACTTGGTTGATCCTGCCACCCGTCATAACCTCGGCGAGTTCTATACGCCCGATTGGCTGGCGGAACTCACACTCGAAGACATCAACTATCATCATCCCCAAAGTTTGCTTGATCCTGCTTGCGGCAGCGGTTCTTTTCTCTTCACCGCCCTCAGGCGTCTTGCCGAAGCGGAACTTACCGGATGGTCACTCGTCAGTTTCGCCGTCGATAACGTCATGGGCATGGATGTCCATCCACTTGCCATCACTATCGCCCGCATTAATTATCTACTCGCTCTCTCCGAACATCTGAAAGCCACCCGTCCTGCCCGTCGCAGCGGTCTAATCGCCATTCCCATTTATATGGCGGATGCCTTAGCTGCGCCCGAATTGGAAAGCAAATACAAAGAAACACTGGTTGTTCCGGTTGACGAAAAACGCAACGAGAACTTCTTCATTCCCGTCAGCGCCGCCCAATCACCCGAAGCCCTCACCGAAGTCATCGGTCAAATGGACGAGTTTGCCCAACTAGCCAAAGACCCGCTTAAAACCGAAACCTATAAACGCGCCTTTGAAAAACTGGTACAGGAACGCTTCACGCAGGAATCTTCTGGCTTGGTCAGCGATATGACTCTTCCCTATTGGGTACGCAACCTGACGCTGCTCACCAACCTTATCCGCGAAAACCGCAATAGCATTTGGGCGTATATCCTCAAAAATCAATCCCGCCCCTTGATACTCTCTGAACGCAAGTTTGATGTCATCGTCGGTAATCCGCCTTGGCTCAGTTACCGCTTCATTAAAAGCAAAACCTATCAAAAAGAGGTCAAAGCCCTTTACCAGTATTATGAACTCATCGAAAGTAACGACACGAAACTCTTCACGCAGATGGATTTAAGCACCTTATTCTTTGTCCATGCCCGCCGCCGTTACCTCAAATCGGGTGGCACACTCGCTTTCGTCATGCCTCGCAGCGTGATTACCGGAGCCAAACAGCACCGCCCCTTTCAGGCACAGGGAATGACCCGCGTTCTCGACTTACTCGCTGTCCAACCCCTTTTCAATGTCCCTTCCTGCGTCATCATCTTGGCCTCTGACTCCCCCTCTCTGTACACGGCTGAGGGGGCGACAGTAAAAATCAAGCGGGAGGAGCGAGCGCTAAAAAAGCTTGTCGCCCCTCCCGAAATAAGCTCCAACGACGAACATAAGAACCATCCGGTTTGCGTTTC
>WGMX01000015.1 GCA_016124855.1 Anaerolineaceae bacterium
CCCCATAAATCACTGGCGCAAATTCCCCTAATATCGTTATCATCCATTTAGGCAGTTTAAGCATTTTCAACCTTGCTTGGCAGTTAGGTCAATTTGCTTATTCTGCCTCCTTTTTCTTCCTTATTCATGTACAAAGTCCAGACTATAACATGTCAGATAATGTTGAGATTGGTTTTGGATTTGAAGATGGTCGCTTAAAACAGACTAGAATAGAGATTAATAATCCAGGGAAATGGCTGCAAGTAGATTCCGACGTGATTTCTCCCGCAAAAATAGTCGCACAATTTGAAGATACGCCAGAAGTTTATATTGGTGAGTATTCCCCAACCATTCGATTGTCTGAATACAATCTGATTTTGCTTTATCGAAGCCGTGGAATAGAAATCCATTACATATTTGATGTAAGCCATGATAATTTGGAGCGGCCTTTAAATAATCTCAATTTATGTTTAGACCTTAAACACATCACAAGTGTTGAATTCTCTTTGTCAAGTTCGGCTCTTGATGATAAGCAATATTCAGAGGATTATAAAAAACCCAAAAATGCTTTTGGAGTCGGCATCACTACAGAGAACATTGTGCAGTTTTTCAAATATCACCCGGAGGAATGTCTGAATGTTTCGCAATACAAAGCGCAGCCATAGAGGAGTCTGAAATGAGTATTATAAATGATCTTGAAACCCTGCTTGATGATGCCACTGATACACTCGCTACCCTGAACAGCTTGATTGGACAGCTTCAGGTGCAGTATCCGGCGTGCGAAACAATCACGATTGATCTTAAGACACAACCCCAAGGACAAACATCCTATAATACCAATGCCTCGAAAACTTATACCGTGACCCTCTCTGGAAGCGGCCTCGTCGGGCAGGATGGTGGAGGTGATTATACGGGCGATGCTTTCTACTACGAATATGCCGCAAATCCCGGCACTTGGCTGGCCTATGGTTCAAATGGGATCAAGATTAATGGTAGTATCCCCTCGCCACTTCCATCATTCTCCAACGACCATACCTATGTACTCCAACTCAATGGTACTGGAACGCCTTTCAGTTTCAATTTTGTTGATCCGTCCTATGGCGAGAACAATGGAACACTTAGTATTGAAGTCTGTCTAGATATCGACTAGGCTGCAACCACTCTTTTTTTGATAAAACGTATTCAGGTAAGAATCAAAAACGCCTTGTGACTCTGATGCGTGACAAGGCGTTTGCTTTATATCAAGGTGGCTATCAGTCGCCGACCTGCTGCATCTCCCGTTTTGTGGGGATAGCCGGTTGAGGGGCATGAGGATCAACTGCGTCTTCGTCATCGGTATGCGGCTGGACATGCCGAAGCGCCACTATTGCGAGGAGGCCGAGGCCGATCACGACGACAAACCCGATAATCGACATGACTTGGAGTGAATGGCTGAAGGACTCGCGGGAAATGGTGGCGAGGGTTGTGCCTAGATCAGCGGGGAGTTTGGCGGCAGCGAGTAATGCTCCACCGAGTGTTTCTTGCGCGGACTTGATGGCTTCGGCGGGCATGTTGGCTGACACGTTGGCGGCGATTTGACCACGATAGAGCGCAAGGCCAATACTGCCGAGGATGGCGATGCCCAATGAGCCACCAAGTTCATTGCTGGTTTCGGAAATGGCTGAGGCTGCTCCGGCGCGTTCAGGCGGCGCGGTGGTGATAATCATGTCGGAGGTCAGGGTAAAGATAAAGCCAAAACCCACCGAGAGAATGGTGTTGCCAATGACCACCAAGGCGAGGGAGTTTGCACCCACTTGGGAGATCATGCCAAAACCGACCGCGACGAAGACCATTCCAAAGGCGATGACAAAGGCTGGTTTAACACGGCGTACCAAAACCGGCGCGATATTCGACCCCGCGACACTGGCAATGGCTCCCGGCACAGACCACAATCCGGCTTCCAAGGGGGAGAGTCCTAAAACCAGTTGCAGATATTGGGCGATGAAAAGGAACGAGCCAAAACCGACGAAAATCGCCGATGTGTTGATGGCAAGTGAGGCGCTAAACGCAGGAATACGAAACAAGCGCAGATCAAGCAGCGGATCGGCAAGCGTGCGCTGACGATGGACAAATGAATAGCCGACGACCAGACCGACAACGATTGACCCAATTGCCAGCGCGCTCACACCCTCCTGCGCGATTTGCTTCAGGCCAAAAATAATGGTCAGCACCGCAATCAGGGACATGGCCGCACTTAACAGGTCAAACCGTCCCGGATTGGGGTCTTTGTATTCCGGCAGCAGCAGCGGCCCGGCGATTAACAAAATCACCATGACGACTGTGCCGATCAAGAAAACTGATCCCCACGAGAAATGCTCTAGGAGAAAACCGCCGACCAGCGGGCCAATGGCGCTGCCCGCCGAGAAGCCGGAAACCCAGATGCCGATGGCGCTGGTTCGCTGACGGTTATCCAGAAACATATTGCGAATGAGCGACATGGTGGAAGGCATCAAGGTCGCGCCGGCGATACCCATCAAAGCACGGAAAGCGATCAGCATCGGGGCGCTGGTCGCAAAAGCCGCCAATATGGAAGTTAGTCCGAAAGCCGCCGCACCAATCATGAGCAGCTTACGCCGTCCGATGCGATCTCCCAATGTTCCCATGGTGATGAGCGAACCGGCTATCATAAAGCCATAAATATCGACGATCCACAGCAGTTGGGTGCTGGTGGGTTGAAGCGCTTCACTCAGATGAGGAACGGCCAAGTGCAGCACCGTTAAATCCATCGAGATCAGCAGCGTGGGCAGCATGAGAACAGCGAGGCCAATCCATTCGCGCCGTCCGGCACGGTGTGGCGCAGACGAATTAACGCGAGACTCGTTCGCTTTACTTAGGGACATTGTAGCTCCTTGGGGCTGTTGGATTGTGTATTTATGGGACAGTGCTTCGCGTACCTATAGTAGACGCGGCCAGATAGAACAAATTTACCTAACCACATATAACAATGTACAAACGTTCTAGTTGTTGCAGAAGACCTCATCCCTTAACCTCTGCTATTTTGACTACTCATAATACAGTATCTAAATTAAGGGAGAGGGTCTTGTAAAAAAACGACAGTTAATGGCTGACAATATCCAACCACAACTGATCAAAAGCCGTTACATCAACCTGTGTGACAATCGGCGTAGGTCTGCCGTTGGCAGAGCGAGTTTCGTAAAGGTAGCTGTCGCGGACTTCGACTTTAAGCGGCACGGTTTCAATGATCACGCCTGTATTCCAGCCTACGGCGACAGCACAGGCTAATGGGTCGTGATGGAAGTTGATGAAATCGGCGGGCAGCTTAGGCGAACTCGCGCCGTGTCGTTCGGCTAAATTTTCAGTCCGCGTGAAAACGTCAGCTTGGCGCAGCAGTAAAGCACTCAAGGGATCGCTGCCGGATAAGCGCGATAAATCGGATTGGCGAAAAGCGGTTTGAGCCGTGAGAGTCAGCGGCACGAGTGTCGGGTTGGCATGTTCAAAAATATACTGAGTGGCCTTTACATCCAACTGCATATTCCAATCATCTTCACGGCTGAACTGCGGATAACCGGATGGAATGTCATCGACATATCCGCCCATCACGAACAGCTTGGCATCCTTCAATATGCCGGGATATTTTTGGTCAACTAGCATGAAATTGGTGAAAGGGCCGATACCGACTAAGATGGCGCCCTGCTCGATGCTTGACTTGAGGGTTTCGAGCGCGTCATCTATCGGATTGGGATGCAGTCGCATCGGTTCAGGCCAGTTTTCGGACTCGGGCGGATAACCAAGTTCGCTGTAACGGAAAAAACCATCAGCTAAATCTGCGCCTGCCGCAAAAGGAATGTCGCTGTGTCCGGCAATCTTGAGCACGTATTCCACATAACCGGCGCGCCTGCCATGCGCTTCGGCAGTTGTGGTGATGCCTGTAATGTCAAGGTCAGGCCATTTGAGCAGCATAGCGAGGGCGCATAAATCGTCCATGTCACCACCGAGGTCGGTATCGAGGTGTATTTTAGACACGAGAGAATCTCCATATGGTTAGTCATTGCTGTAATCAAATAGGCGTAAACAAATAACCGTCCTTCTTGTGGAATGCGGATGCGTTTCAGAACAGCAGTTACTTACCACATGTCAGGGACTCCTCACGCGAAATCATTTACTGAATGATGAATTCAAGCGGTTGAGCTTGATACTTGATTACATTGACCTGATCGCCAACATTCAAAACACCGGACGCACGATGAATCGCATTTTGGGCGAACATCACCCCGCGTTCCTGCTTGCGATAGGTGTTGAGCGTCGCCAGCGGTTCGGCTTTATCAGGAATAGTACCGGTTGCCGGATCAACTGTCGTCATGACGCAGCGGGCGCAGGCTTTCACCAGATCAAAAGTCATTTCACCGATTTGGGCTTCGCGCCATGTATCTTCGGCAAAAGGGGCGCTATCGGTAATGACGATGTTCGGGCGGAAACGCTTCATGGGAATGGCTTCGCTGCCGCGTTCCATCAGCCGTTGGTTGAGATCATCCAAAGAGGACTCGGATACGATCAAGGCTGGATAACCATCGGCGAAACCCACCTGCGCCGGATATGGCGCGTAATCCGGATTGACAGGCCGCACAAAGCTATCGGTCATGCGCGTCAGACGGGCATCCACTTTGAGGTAATCGCTAAACCACTGTGCTAATTCATCGCCTTCATCCCACGCTTCGCAGTCGGCACGCCAAACCCTGACCATGCGCGGCTCAGGCCGTTCGGCTTCGAGGGGAATAGTCATCAGGTTCATGCCGGGAGCAGTCAGCCTTAGGGCATCACCGTCAAACACGGGTTGAATGAGCGCCATCGGCGGCAGTTCACGCTGCGTGTAAAACATGCCGTCCGAATCGGTCACCACCCAGCGGCGATCCCATAATGGGCCACGTTGATCGAAGCCAATGGTTTGATGCGTCAAACCCGCACATGATTTGATGGGATAGGTGTATAAAGCCGAGACGTGCATGGTCGCTCCTTCAGCACCCGCTTGATGAGTATTTGATGATTGTAACAGTGAATCTGAAGCGGTTGAAAGGGGTCTATAGAACCAAAATCCAGCTAAAGCCTCACATTATCATCAGATTTGGGCAGGTTGAATATGAGCAGCAGCGTAACTAATTCACAATAATTGTGTTAAAAAAACTTCTGGCCTATAGCCAAAATCAGAAAATGGCTGTATGCTCTGTAGTATTGACATGATAACGTGAAGCGGCTACAATGCTCGCCTATAGGGGCCTATAGCTCAGTTGGGAGAGCGCTTCAATGGCATTGAAGAGGTCAAGGGTTCGAGTCCCTTTAGGTCCAAAGAAGCAGACTCACATCTAAACTGTATCGCCAAGCATGCCGTTTCGCCCCTTGATCATCACTGGAATTGATGCACAGGGGGTTTTTGTTTCCACACCGCTGCCGCTGAACAATTTTATCAGTGGTGCAAATGAGAAAGGGCTGTACTGTGGCAAAACAAAAGCAAGGTCCACTGGACAAACTGAGCAACCGGCTGCGCGAAATTGTAGATGAGATTGACCGCTTGCTTAACCCCCAACAGCCGAAACGTGCCCCTGTTCCAGTACCTGTGCGTGTACCGCGCCCACAAGACCGGCGTAATCCTTACGGACGCTATTAGTCTGTAGTCTTGCCAACTAAGCAAATATGTTTGACGCGGCGGCCATCGCAGGGTGCGCCGCGTTTTCATTTCTGAACCTTGGTATAATTCCGTTCCACTTATTACACTACAAGCACATTCATTTGATTTTGCGCTTAGGAACATCAATATGGCACAACCTGTAAAAGGCTTTATCTTCGATTTGGATGGCACAGTTTATCTGGGTGAATCAGCGCTTCCCGGTGCAGTGGAAGGCATTTCGAAACTGCGCCAGATGGGTATGAAGGTGCTGTTCGTCAGCAACAAACCGCTTGAACCGCGTGAGAATTACGCCAAGAAACTCAGCAAGCTCGGCATCCCCGCTACACCGGATGATGTGGTGACATCCGCTTATGTCCTCGGCTATCATCTCGCCAAGACACAACCCCAGCTCCGACTCTATGTGGTCGGTGAGGAAAACTTGCTCAATGAACTGCGCGGCTTTGGCTTAACGGTCGTCAATGAGTTTATGGATCAAAGTCCATTGGAAGTCATTCATCCTCATGGTGTGGATGCGGTGGTGGTCGCTTTTGACCGGACGTTAGATTACCGCAAGCTGAACACTGCTTACCAAGCGCTGAAAAATGGCGCACACTTCTTCGCCACTAATGCCGATAAAATGTGTCCCATGCCCGGTGGTGGCATTCCCGACGCAGGCGGTACGATTGCCGCATTGGAGCATATGACTGGACGACAGGTCGAACTGCTGGCAGGCAAACCGTCAACGCTGATTATTGAAGTGGCGCTGCAAAAGTTAGGGCTGGCTGCCGCCAATGTGATGATGGTTGGCGACCGCCTCGAAACCGACATCTTCATGGGTCAGCAGGCCGGAATGCAAACCGCCGCCACCATGACCGGCGCATCAACCCGCGCCGATGTGGCTAAGATGACTACGCCCCCGACTTATGTTATTGATGGTTTAGCAGAGTTACCCGCCATCGTCAGCAAATCTTAAATATTAGTGTTTCCTAAATCGATTTAATCATTTTAGAAGGTTAGTGATGGTTTTGACTCGTCGTAAACGCAATATCATGATCATTATCGTCAGCCTTCTAATTATAGTGATCCTCATCTCCATCTTTTTAACACGGCTGGCTTATGATTTCATATCACTTAATGCTTCACCAGCTCCTATAACACACCCCGACAGACCATTCGAAGAAGTGTCGTTTCCATCACACGGACGAAACTATTCAGTCTATGCTTTCTGGCAAACCACCAAACCCGATGCGCCTGTCATTATCAATGTTCATGGTTATAAAGGCAGCCGTTACGCTGGATATATTCAGAAACGCGCAAGTATTTTGCTGGATATGGGCTATAACGTTCTCACACCCGATCTAAGCGACAACGGTGGTAAAACGGTTGAAGATGGACGCATCAGCATGGGCTTTGATGAAAAGTACGATGTTCTAGGCAGCTATGCCTTTCTCATTGCGAAGGGGTTTAAACCGGAACAGATTGGTATCGTTTCTGAGTCAATGGGCGCGGCGGCAAGTTTGTTGGCGCTGCAAATTCAGCCGCAAATCAAAGTTATTTGGGCAGATAGTCCTTTCTCGGATGCAGCAACCGTATTACGAGAACAAGCCAGCAATTTAAATTTGCCCAGCGTGATTATCGACGGTAGTTTAATCTGGGCCAAAATCCTTTCAGACGACAACATTTTTGAGGTTTCACCGATCCGACTCGGCGCAGATTTGGCGGCGAATAAACAATCGGTCTATCTGACAACTTGCGTGTCAGATACGGTCGTGAATCCACATCACGCTAGGGATTTATATACCGATTACAAGGCAAAAGGCGTGGATGTTCAGCTTTGGGAAAATCAAAACTGCAATCAACACATTGGTGGTTTTCTCGTTGATACCGATGAATATATCAAAAACTTAGGCAGGTACTTGAACGATAAGCTACCTGTTAGTACGAGTAACTAATCGTTCCGCAGGAACACCATGTTTGTGCTGTAAAATGTCGGCAGCGCGTTCGATCTCTTGCTGGATTTGGGTATCAGACCAACCGGATACACTGCCAACAATTTCGCCCAACTGCGCCAACACATCGCCATTAATCAACCCCATCATGCCGATGAGTGAACGGCGAAGGATGACATCATCTAAGTGGATAACCGCTTCATTCGCCGCCAAAAACATGACTTCACGCTGGCTGTAAGTTGGTAGATGACGCAGCGGGACATCACTGTCCACCACGATAAATTGAGCGACAGCTTCCGCTCGTGTGCCATAACGATGGAATAAGGTTTGTAAGCGTTCGGCGTTGATGCCGGTATTCGACTGAACCTGCTTCAACCACAAGTCCCGTGCGGCATCGGTGCGTGGATAACCTTTGCCTCCACCAATCGCTGTGTTTTCGGTAGAAGTTTTGCGTGATTGGCCCAAGAAGGCTAAGGCTTTATCGGTCACTTGTTCGGAGAAGGCGCGAAAGGTCGTCCACTTGCCACCGATCAGCGAATATACTGGAAAATGAACACCATCGTCCGGCTCGACCACCCGAATACTGTGGTCACGGCTAACCAAACCCACAAACTCCACATCGCTGGCAGGCAGCGGACGCACCCCACAAAAATGAAACACAATCTGCGAACGATCAACCGTAATCCCCGGCAGAACGTGCGACGAAAACTTCAAGAAGTAGTCGATTTCCTCATCGGTACAGACCACCGAGTCGGGGTTGTCCGCGCGGATGTCGGTTGCGCCGATGATGATTTTGTCGCCAAACGGTTCGAAAATGCCTAAGCGTCCATCCATATTTTCGAAATATAACACGCTGCCGTTGAGTGTCTTGAACAGCTCAGGGTGATCGACCACGATATGCGAACCCTTTGTGCCGCCGATAAAATGGGTCGGGTGCTGCATCGAACGGTTGACGAAATCAATCCACGCACCACCGGCATTGATGACCACTTTCGGCTGCACGGTATACAACTCGCCCGATAATTCATCTTTGATTTGTACGCTGTCACCCGAACCACCGACCACACTGCAATAATTCAGCGCATTGGCATTAGGCGATTCAGATTCCGCATCCAACACCAACTCAACTCCAATGCGTTCAGCTTGCAGCATCTGGCAGTCGTAATAGGTTGCTGCACCAATAATGTCGGGATTCAAGTGAGGATGTCGCTTCAGCGCTTGGCTGCGGCTGAGCATCTGGTGAGTGGGTGTGACGCGGTTGTTACGGGTAAACCAGTCATAGAGCATCATGCCCAACTTAACCACCAGATAACCGCGTTCGTTGGGTTTCTGAAGCCAGCCCATAAATTTCAAGGGCGCGTTCAACAATCCGGAGAACCATTTGTAGATGGGAATGGTTGTGAGCATGGGTTCAACCGCGTGCGGTGCATTCATGACCAAGCGGTTGCGCTCCAACAGTGACTCGCGCACCAACCGGAAATCTCCATGTTCCAGATAGCGCAAACCGCCATGTGCCTGCCGCGTCGAGGCCGCGCTCGAACCGGAACAGTAATCGCCTTTTTCGACAAGCAGCACATCGATGCCTTGCAGAGCCAAATCTCGAAACGTGCCGATGCCGTTGATGCCCGCGCCAATCACCAGCACCGAGACTTGCGGATGAGCGCGGAGATGGTCAAATTTTGCCTGCCGGGTGGTCATATATGGGTGTCCAATGTTGAATATTACATGGCACAAATTATAACGCGCTGGCAGACAACCATTAAAATTCCATCACGCTGTCAAGACCGCGCTTCAATCCGACGAAAGTTCCGACTTTGCGAATGGCTAACAATGCCCCTTCAACATAGGCTTCGGCGCTGATGCCTGCGTCATAGCGGATGCTCAAACGCTGGTCGAGATCACCAAACAGGACTTCGGCGGAAATAACATGTCCCGGCAACCTAAGCGAATGCACTTGGACACCATTGAGCGTCACACCCCGACTCTCAAGCGGCCCTTGCGTCTGGTCAATGGGAACGATATTTTGTGGCGGTTGAATTTGGGACAAGCGATAGGCCAATTCGCGGACTGTGCCGCTCGGTGAATCCTTTTTGCCAGCGCTGGCATAATCAATGATCTCATACTGTGGAATATACTTTGCAACCAGTTCAGCGCATTTTTGCAGCAGCACCACCGCCATCGAAAAATTCCCGACCGCCAGCACACCCTTGCCCTGTTGCAAAGCGGCTTCATTGATCTCGGCATAATCTGCATCAGTTAAGCCGGATGTGCCGATGACAACATGTGCGCCATGCCTCAAAGCTGCCAACACATTCGATTTCGCCACGTCCGGCTTGGTATATTCGACAAATACATCACAGGGTATCGCCAAGGCTTCTTCTGCCGAGGCGCTAATGATCCCCTTTATATTGGCTAAATCTAACACCTCACTTAATGAGCGTCCGGCCTGCTGGCGAGATACACCGGCAACCACCTCGATGTCATCGGTCTGGTTGATACCCTTGGCTAATGTCGAACCTGCCCACCCGCTAATTCCGGCTAAACACACGCGTATCGTCATGCTCAAAATCTCCATTTGGGTTTTATTCTGCCAATTGTCCTCTTTTTGGCAAAGAAACCAACCCGATGGATTTTGATTTACGACTCAACCGGCAGCGCGTCACACGGCCCGTGCAGCGTTACGGTAGCGGTTGTTGTCCAGCCTTGACTGCCATCAATCCAAATGGTGACTTTATACCAACCCTGACCGTTCTTCGCGCCAACCTGCGCCCAAGGGCCGGGGTTCAACACACCCACCACGGTTGATGAATTCGGCGCGGCGTACAAATTGGTCACCGAATTGGCCGTCACGGTGCAGAGGTCATTGGGAATAACCACATCAGAAGGCGACACATCTGACGGAAGACCCATCACTTGAGGGGTCGCCGTAAACACCGGAATAAGGGTCGCTGTTGGCCCGCTGCCAACATTGAACGAAAGTTGATATTCTGCCGCTTTGCTGTACTTTTCATCGCGGGTGGCAATGTCATACAGCCAATATTTACCGTTATAGGTCGCCGAGCCGATGCGAACCGCTGTGCCTGCCGGAATATCATCAATTTGAGTGAGCGTCACCACACGAAACTGCAACATACCGACTTCACTCTGGAACATCGCTGTTGGTGTCGCCGAGTAAACGTAAGCGGTTGGCGTTGGGAACGGCAGCGCTCCACCACTGTCAGTGACCATTAACTGTGAGTCGCGCGCTTTCTCATAACGACCATCCGCAGTCATGATCTCGTAAATATATTCCGTTCCATTAAACATCGAGGTGCTGAGGACAACCGTCGTTCCGGCTGGAATGCTCCCCACATCCACTTTGGTGACGAGGTGATTCAAGGGGATGTTCATGGTGAAGCCAAACATGCCGGTGGGGGTCGGTGTGAGGGTAGGCGCTGACGACAATTCGGCTGCCAGAGTCGTATTCAAACCGTCACACGGGCCGTACAGCGTAACCACTCTGGGCGAAACCCAACCCACCGACTCGCGTCCCCAAGGAATTTGCAGCCAGCCATTTTCGGACTTTTTGATAACCAGCATATATTGTCCGGCAGGTAAGACACTTAAAATTTTAAAGTCGGTGCTGGGGCCAACACGTACATTGACATCATAGTTGGTGGATGATTTGAGTGAACAGACGTCAGCAGGTGGGGGAACCGTCGCTGCCCCCGACACAGCCTGTGACTGGGCAGATGGTTGGGCAGTGGCGGCAGCACTACCCAACACCGTTATGGTTGGTGCGGCAAACGGTGTGCGCGTGGGATTAGGTGTTAACGTAATCGTGCGCGTGGGACTAGCTTCCAGAGTCGGCGGATTAAGCGCTACCTCATTGGAAGCGCCAAACTGGGACGATAAATTACAAGCAGCACTCATCATTCCTATAGTAATTAGTGCGGCGAATCCCATAAATTTCCTGAACAGCATCATATATAACCCCCTATGCTCATTGTCTATATCTAATAAACGCATAGCACAGGAGATAAGTTTGGACGGACAGCCTACGCCTGACCTACGGCTAGGCGGTGAAGAGCAAAACCAAAAGAGAGTGCCGCAATAATGCTATAATACACGTAACACTTGCCCTACAAATTTAAATGGATTGCTATCCCCTTCGGAGGGCGAGATGAATCTATTCAACGACTTTTTCGCAGCTTTATACACCATGCCGCTTGAGCAAGCTGTTTTCTGGTCGCTGCTCGGCAATGTGGTGATGTTCGCCGCCGCGCTGGTGGTTGGTGAGGCATTGGTTCGCCGCTACCACGACAAACCCAATTCGCCACCACCGGAACCCATCAGCCGTCAGGAGATCATGTTCGCGCTGTTGTGTGTCATCCTCAATGCGCTGGTGGCAGCGGTTGGCATCATCTTATGGCGGGCAGACATTATCCACCTACGACCGAATGGCGATATTCTAGCGACGGTGATTGATGTTATCGTGTTGATTGTATTGATGGACTTTGGCATGTATGTGTTTCACCGGGTAGCACACCATCCTCTGCTTTATCCCATCATTCACTTAACCCATCATCTGTATGAGAACCCGCGCCCATTGACCTTATTTGTCCTCAACCCGTTTGAGGTTTTGGGTTTCGGCGCATTACTGATCGTCGTCATTTTGCTATCTCAAGCCTCGCAGGTCGCCATCGTCATTTATCTGGCGTTCAACCTGATCTTCGGTTTGGTCGGGCATTTGGGCGTTGAACCCGCGCCCGATGCGTGGCTTAAGCTGCCGCTTATCCGCACGATCTCAACCAGCACTTTTCATGCCGAACATCACCACGACAAAGCGCACAATTTCGGTTTCTATACCGTGATATGGGATCGCTTATTCGGCACGCTGTCACCCGAATATGCTCAAGATTTCGGACGCGCCAACGGCAGCTAAACCGATGTCAATCGGAAGGCGCAGCAGGCAGCGTAAAACTAAATGTCGAACCTTCTCCGGGGATGCCGCTGCTCGCTACGCCAACTGATCCGCCGAGGCGTTCAACAACCGTCTTGATGATCGTCAATCCGAGGCCGTGTCCGTCAATTTTATTTTGCCCGAGGCGTTCAAATTTCTGAAATAAATGCGCCTGCTCGTCTGTCGAGAGTCCCTTACCATTGTCACTAATCCAATAGCGAATCAGGCCACCGGTCAGCGGCACAGCTCCAATATGCACTTCTGGCGGACTGCCGCCGTACTTAATAGCATTGCCGATATAATTGACCCACACTTCTTCTAACCAAGAACTGTGACCAAGCGCATCGGGTAAGGGATGTGATACATGAATATGGGCGTTTTTTTGCTGAATGGGCAATGCCAGCCGTTCAATCGAATTGCGCAGTATATCCCCCATATCAATCGGCTGCGGCATGATGGCCTGCTTACGCGCCCGTGCCAATGTCAAGAGCGAGTCGATAATCGTGTTCATTTTTTCAGCGGTGGTGGTCACATTTTTGATAGCACGGAAATTTTCTTCGGGGATTTGCCCTTCCAAATCCATTTCGAGCAGTTCCATATAGGTGCTGATGACAGCGATTGGATTTTTGAGATCATGGGCAATGTTGTCAGCGTAAGATTCTAAATCAGCAATCATCTGCTCATGCAGGTTGATCTGTTCTTCTAAGACACGGTTGCGGCTGGATTGTGCTTCTGCCTCCAAACGCACACGCTCAACTTCGTATTGGGTTTGCAGAGTCTTTAAACGCATGTCGGCCTGATGGCTAAAGAGCGTTTCTTTGACCGTCTGCTGCTTTTCATAATGTTCAAGCGCTTGCTCAAAATCGCCCAGCGACTTGTAAACACCAGCCAATAAACCATGCGCCTCAGCGATCAACGGCTGCGTTTCCAACCGCTCAAATATCGCCAGCGCATCCCATAAATAGCTCAGGGCAACGGCTGTTCGTCCCTGAATTGTCAGCGTTTCTGCCAAGCGCATCAGGGCAGTGGCCGCTTCACGTTTGGCCTCGCCCTGCTGGGCGGCGGTCAGCGCTTCCTCATAATAAGCAATGGACTGCGGCAAGTCATTCAACTTTTCATGGGCCTGCCCGATAACCGTTAATGCCCGTGAGATGCCAACCCAATAGCGCTCCGGTCGCATGAGTGCCAGCCCCTGTTGTGCAAAATCCAAACTTCGGGCGGTGTCGTTCAATTGAAGATAAGCTTCCGCCATGTAGGTCAGCGTCAAGCCATCGGATGCACCTACATGATCAATCGCTTTATCCAGTTGATAGGAGTCCTGATAGTGTTCAATCGCCTTTTCAAAGTTGCCCATCGAGGCGTAAATATCACCGATGTTGCTGCGCATAACCGCTACATGAGCCGTGTTTCCCTGTTGTTCACTCAGTGACAGCGCTTCAAGGTAATAATCAAGAGCTTCGTGCCAGTTACCCAAACGTTCGTGATTATTGCCCAGAATATTGATGGCATCGGCTTCTTGTTTGGGATATTTGCCAGACCGTGCCAATGGCAGCACCCGCGTGACGCACTCAATCGAAGTCGGATAATCAGAACGGCAGTAGCTGCACCACGCCATATTCAGCAGCGCGTCGATAATCCCTTGCTGGTAGTGAATATCCGTCGCCAATTCAAAAGCTTCACCCGCCCATTCCACAGCTTTTTCGGGATCGCCCTCGCTGTTGTGATGCGCCAACGCATTCAGCGCGTCAATCCGTTCGATAGGCGTTTGGGCGGCTTTCAATTGCTCTTCAAACGGTTTCAGACGATCCACGTTATATTCCGCTTCCAACATATCCAAAGGATTTTTGTAGCGTATTATAGAATGTTCTCACCTTTTTTCACCACAAATTCGTTATTGCCACCCACGCGCATTCGCTGATTGCCCGTCGTTATACAAATCATGATTACAATACTTAAACCGTTTCGTATGGAAGGTTGAAGCTTATGTTGAACTATTTCAATCGGCGTATCGTTTTAACTTTATCGTTCATCTTCATGATTAATAGTGTATTTGCTGTACAGGCACAATCCATTGACCCCAATTGCACGGATATGGTCGTTGTTTATTCCGATGATGCACTGACTGCAAAACCCGTTAATGATTTAAGCCAAAGCGGAAAACACTTTATAAAAAGCATCGAAGAACTTCAGCCCTATGATTTAGCATGGGCAGATTCAGCCGATAGATTAGTATTCACAAGCGCGGTGGACAATTCTGTATATGTATCCGACAAATTGAACATTACTCCACAGTTGATATTCAAGGCCGAGCCAAACATCCAACTTTCAAATTTTACGTGGTCGCCAGATGGACAATTCCTCGCCTACTATAAATTCATAGTAGATGTCGCAGGGAACGCAGAAAAAACCACCTCGTTTATTGAAGCCTATGATTTTGAAACAAAACAGATAAAGCAGATCCTTGATCCCTTTCACGATCAAGCCTTTACCAGTTCCCTAGAGAGTTTAGTGTGGAGTCCAGATGGAAAACAAATTGCTGTCACAATGGGTGTGTTACCTTATGAAAGCAAATTGCACTTAATCAATACTGATTGTTTACGCGATAATCAAGCCAAATGTGATCTTCAAAAACTCGAAGTAAAAAATATAAATAACTGGGAATATCTCACAGAAGGTCAAACTCACGCCTCGTGGTCGAATGATGGTCGCCTATGGTTCATTTGTGGAGGGGAATACTGTGTTTATGATCCACAAACCCATATAGTAGAACGCTACACAATACCAGACCTCCAAGGATTTATGTTATTGTCTTGCAGCAATAATTTTATTTTCTGGACGAATGATAGGACACTTAATTTATATAATGTAATCGACAAAATAATTGTGAAACGCACTAAATTACCCATTCCAGATATAGTAATCCCATTCCCTGTCGCAGAATTTCTCTTTACAAAATAATGCATGGATTGGAACAGAAGATGGCTCCTTGGATTGCACATTTACGAGTAGCAGAAACATTATTGAAGTCGATGCCTCATTTGGACGAAACGGCTTTCGCATATGGCAACCTCGCGCCCGACTCCGGCAAGCCTAATGCGGATTGGACGTCTTATGACCCGCCTAAAGAAGTGACTCATTTCCTGCGACGTGGCGATGGCGAAGATAAAATCCACGATCTTAAATATTATCGAGGTTATCTAGCGGACATTCGGCCTGAAGACGATCTAGCAGATTACAGTTTCCGCCTCGGATATTTCGCGCATCTACTCTCGGACAGCCTGTGGTCGAGGCGACTAAACATCACCTATAAGCAGCTTTATCCTGAACTGGTCGATAATCCCACCCATACCCTATGGCGCACCCTCAAGCGCGATTGGTTTGATCTCGACTTCTGCTACCTGCGCGACAATCACGACTGTTTATTTTGGCGCATCATCATGACCACGCCCAACCCGCCGCCCTATCTGCCATTTGTGTCACACGATGGCTTAACGCATTCGCTTGACCATATCCGTCATTTTTACAGCACATCTCAGCCCGACATTGACCATCCTTACCTTTACCTGAACCAAGCAATGATGAGCCGCTATATCGAAGATACAGCAGCGCTTATCATTAAGTTGATTGATCTGCTGCAAGCCAATCCGCCACTTCACAGCCTCAATTCCTCGATACGTTTATTGAAAGTCAGCGATTACGCGCCTTATGAGCCGCCGTTTGGTGATCGGAGTTAATACAGGTATCTTCTGGTATTAGGGTTACACACCGAATCGGATTATCATTAGCAACAGGATAAATTAATCAGTGAGGAAAATGATGGTTCTGCCTGATGCAGCCCGCGCTGTCTTACAAAAACCGCTCGTTGTTCGCATGGCGGTCAATGATCCCAACGGTTACCCGCATGTCGTTCCAGTATGGTTTGGTCTGGATGGCGACGACATTATGATTTTTGGCTTCTACGACACCCGTAAAATCGACTACATCAAAGCTGACCCTAGAGGCTCGGTGCAAGTCGGTGGTGATTTCGGTAATGACGGTTATTTGCTCAAAGGTGACTACAAATTAGAGTCTGACCCTGATCATCAGTGGGCGCGTACCATCACCTACGCGTACGAGGTAGACCGTGCCAATGCCGATAAACTGTTGGCTGAGTGGACGGCCAAAGAATTATTTTTGGTGCGCCTTGTCGTAAACAAAGTCATCAAAGTCTAGCGCGTAATTAATTTTCAAAAATATCTTTCACGGATAGGGTGAAGCCGGATAACACGCCGTCGAGCGTGAGTGTTTCACCCATTTGAAAGGTGTTTGGAGATTGTCCCGGCGTATAGACATCAACACTCAAGAGTTCAGGATATATTTCCCAAAGTAGGATACCTGCATCTTGGTAAACTTGTCGCTTTTTGCGAATATCATAAGCTTTATCGTTGGGCGAAATCACTTCAACGACCCACAACGGAACAATCGGATCAGGATATTCATCGGTCATGGGGGACTGTTTATAAGCCATATCCGGTGCAACAACGTCATTCCCGATACGATAAGCGCCATCGCCAGTGCTGATATGGCAAGGAATATTTTTGTCACGACAATGCAAACGGGTATGAAAAGCAATGTTAACAGGAATGGCTGAATTTAATGTCGTACCGGGCATTTTTTCGATAATCTCCCCGTTAATCAATTCAAATGTCCGTTCGGCATTGACTGGTTGCAAGGCATATGCGCGAAATTCTTCAAATGTGATGGGCTTGGCTTGTGTTTGAAGCACCATGATTCAGTCCTCATTTGTTTGTGGCAGTATACCATTTTCACAGCATTGTGGTATCCGAAGGCATCCTGCTGTATGGTAGAGATGTGTTTGGCATTACCGGGAGACTAACCTGTGACTCTTGACTATGACATACCGCTAGAAGCCTTCAAGCAAGCCCGCGCCCGTCTCGCACCGTATACCCGTCACACACCGATTGCCCCTTGGCCCATGCTTCACAACGAAGCGCCGTCAGGCTTGCACCTTAAACTCGAAAATTTACAAGTCGTTGGCTCTTTCAAGCCGCGCGGGGTCTGTAACCACATGCGGCAGCTTGCGCCGGAACAGCGCAAACTGGGCGTGGTCGCCGCCTCGGCTGGAAATCATGGGGTTGCAGTGGCTTATGTCGCCCGTCAGCTTGGCATTCCGGCCATCATCTACCTGCCGGAACATGCCAGCGCTGATCGAGTCGCCCGTATTCAGGCATGGGGCGCGGTTGTCGTCCAATATGGAGCCAGTTACGATGATGCTCATAAAATGGCGGTTGAACATGCCGCATCCGAAGGGCTGACTTACGTCCATTCCTTTGACTCGTCATCAACTTTAGCCGGACACGGTACATTGGCGCTCGAACTTTTGGAGGATGTGCCGGAAATGGACTGCTTATTGGTTGCAGTCGGCGGCGGCGGATTGATCGCAGGGGTAAGCTGCGCCCTCAAAAAAATGAACCCACAGATCAAAATTATTGGTGTGGAACCCACCGGTGCGCCGTCGATGTACGAAAGTATCAAAGCCGGACATCCGATTGCGCTGAACGAAGTCAAAACCATCGCTGATACGCTGGCGACACGCTCAGTGGTCGAACGGACAATGGTTCTGACACAGCGCTACGTGGATGACATGGTTCTGGTGTCAGACGCACAAATCACCGCAGCTATGCGCTGGCTGTGGGCGGAATGTAACCAACTGGTCGAACCTTCCGGTGCGGCTGCGCTGGCGGCTGCCCTTTATGGCGTGGCTGATATGACACCGTTTCAGCATCCAGTTGCCCTGATTTGTGGTGGCAACGTCCCCGCTGAACCGATTTTGCAAAGTTATGAGGCCGGCGGACGCTAAACCTGAGTCAAGTGTATTTAGGCGGTTTTCACCTTATTTGCATCCCCCGCGCTGCAATATGAGCCTGCCATATGCACTTTGTGAACGACGCGCAGTTCAGCTTCCTCATCATTGCTCATCGCCGGACGGAATTGGTCGCTGACATGCCATTGAAACTGCTCATCAGCCGGATATTGATCTTGGTAACGCTTCAGTCCTAACGGAATCAGCCGCATCCGCTGGTCAATCCATGTCCGATCCCACGGACCATCTTGGATAATTTCCTCTGCCGCCCGAAATTCATAGTAAATGGTACGGCGAAGGCGGTTTCCCTCGGTATGGGGTGAGCCATGCACCACCATGACATCATGCAGCAGCACGTCACCCGCTGCCATCTCGACCTCAATCGATCCCGGCACATTCCACTGGTTGCTTAGCAGACAGACATCATATTTCTGGGTTTGAGACTTGGGGATCACCCACAACGCGCCACCGCCCGACCGTGACTCATCCAGATACAAATCATAGTTGAAAATGCGGTGCGTACGGGGATGCACCGCGTCCTGATGCCATTCGACTACCGCGCCATCTCCCTCTTGCTTGAAAACCATCGCCTCATAAGTCGGCACAAAGTCCGATCCGCAGAGACTCTGCGCCACTTCTAAAACCTGTGGACTTCCCAGCAGTTCTAAGGAAGCCACTTGGCCTTTATTATGCACATAATCAACGCGCCACATCGTTTTGCCAGTAGGCCGTTCCGCGAACCGATAATCGGGGCTGTGAGGATCATCATTGTTTGCCGCCAACCCATTCGCGATCCAGATTTCACCTGCTGCCTGCAAGCGCTTCAACATCAGCTGCGGAATCCAGTTCTTCAGCACGAGATATCCGTTCGCATCATAAAAAGCGATCTGCTCCGGTGTTAGGGCATAAGAACCCATATGGCACTCCTTAAAAATATTGATGGTCCACTATCGTGCGGCAGGCGCCGTTGTCTGAGCCGGACAAGGTGCGCTTATATAGATTGAAGCTTGGGTATTTGCACCATTTGGAACAGTAATATTGAGTGTGGCAGTACCTTTCAAGGAAACAACTTGCCCCACATAAACATTGTTACCTGTCCGCCGCATAGTGACCGTTTCGCCGCCTGATGTCACGCTCAGGACGCTCGCATCTGCGTTAACCACGACCGCAGCATAGCTCGTAGAGACAACAGGTGAGGACTGAACCGGGTCAGGGCAATTCTGATACTGAAGTGTCGCGGTAATCAACCACTGACCGCTGGCAAGTTGTGGGGGTGCGGTAGTAACAGTAGGCGACGGCGTAATTTCGACTAAGGGTTGTTCGATGGGCGGCAGTGCCGTCACAATAATCACCAATTTCGGCACGCGCAGTTTTTGCCCTGCGATAATCCGGTTGACATCCGCGATGCAGTTTCCCAGTGCCAAATCACCCAACGACACTTCCGAAGCGCGGGCAATCTCCGCCAGTGTATTTCCCGGCTGCACCGTATAGGTCAGCGTCCAATCTGGGCGCGGCGTACAGTTCTCCAATATCGCCGGAGTCGTCGTGATGGGGATAGGCGTCGTGCCGCTGACATTGGCATTCGCGCAGTTTGAAAGCGATGCATCCTCAACCCAACCGGTCACCTGCTCATCGGACGTTTCAACCTGCCGCCAAACTTGTGAACCATCGTTAGTCGTCGAACCCGAATCAATCACCGAATTACCAGCCGCCAAAACACGCAGAATAGTCTGGTTAGCCGAATTGGGCTGCTGCCGTATCCATGCACCGTTGGGGTTACTGACGCACAAGAACGTGTCAGCAGCAATAATCGGAGGCGCAACGGTAATCGGTCGTCCCAATAATCCCACTGGCAGGTTATCGACATCACCCGGTTGATAGCCTTTGGGCTGGCTAATCGTCCCTATCGGTTCGAGGTTCTCATCCATCGGCACACTGACCCACGAACCCGCTGGAACATCGACCGTTTGCCCGTTCGATTCCACGCTGCCTTTGCCTTCAATCACCGAAAAGCGCATGATATTGCTGGGCTGAGCCTGTATGAAAGCCGTTGATCCCAGCTCGATGTTGACATCGTTTACCGTCAGCTTGATCTTGAGGTCGCCGCCGCCCGGTGTTTGTACAAGGACGCCGTCCTGCGGTGCGCTGGCACATTTCACACCGGTTACGCCGGTTTGCAAACTAAAGGCTTGCATCGGGTTTAGTGAATTAATGTCAAATGTGGGGAGTTCGCCCGCTTGTGGGATGAGTGCCGACGGTATCCATCCGGTACGGCTGTCCGAACCATCCAATTCCACCCGTACCCATTGTCCGTCTGTGGATTGGCTCAAAGCAAAGGCTTTATCACCGGCACTTAATGCCCCCACCAACGCTGCATCCGCCTGCGGCTCACCCAATAAAACGGTACTGGAAGCCAGCGTAATCAACGGTGAGACGACCGGTTCGACTTTGTTTTCGAGTTGCACATTGCCAAAAACAAGGAAGCTGACGCTTTGCCCCGGCAGCGTATCTGGGATGTTGGCCTGCAAACGCATCAACGCCACACCCCATTCCTTTTTAACATCGTCAAATGGATCAACATGCAAGGCTTTCAGATTCGCGACCCGTACCACGTCCCCCGGCTTGTCGAACGCGAAACCCGTTACACCCGGTTGTGGATCGGCCTTCAAGGACAGATTGCCATAACAGGCTTGGTTTAATCCGGTAGAAGCGCACAGATTACCCACGGCTTGGATGGCGCTTTGCACCAGTACAGGGCAATCATCAGCCTGTGCTAACACCCGACCGATACACAACAGCAACAAAAAGAAATAAACAACACTTTTTAGCCGTCTCATAAAATAATCCCCCACGCTCTATGTAGATGATTATAGATGAGAACCGAAAACGCCGTAATCTATGAACCAGCAAACTCAAAATAAGCGAATTTGTCCCGTGCCTATGACCGCCGTATTGGTCACCGGATGGCAAATATCTGGCGATTGGCAGTGCTGGAAACATCACAATTTGGTCACCGTAGGGAATATGATGACCTTTCACCGCATAAACATTCAAGGATTTCTGGCATTGTTGCAAACAACATCTTAAGGAATCCTATCGTTATTTTACCGGTATAATCGTGTTAGAATATTCAAACTATCCTTGACTCTACATGACTATAGTCCTATTATTTAGAAATCCTGTTCTAAATCACGGTTGACATCGGCTGCAATAGTTGCATACACTGAGTCGGGCGTTTTTATATCTTTCGTCCATTATCCGCGTGGAATTATTTGTATGGATTACAACCGAACTTCCCGACCAAATGTGGTAACGCTGTTCTTTGGCATGGCGACAGCCTTAACCTTGATCACTGTTTTAATCGCAAGCCTCTTCTTCAACCGCCTTCCCCAACCCCAAGCTTCGGAACTCGCACTCTCAGCACAATCGCAGCAGCCCGGTTATTCCTATACAGAAGCGGCTGCCACCGAAACCGTCCACAACAAGGCGCTGCTGCTTTTAGTAGCCCTTGGCGCGATGGCCGCTGCCGCGATGGCCGGAATGCTCATCATCAGTAACATTTCTAACCGCCGCATCATGCGTCAAATCGCCCAGTTTAATCAACAGCATCCAGCCAAGAGAAGCATGTGGCAGGTTCAAGAAGTGTATATTGTTGATAACCCGCAAGTTGCTCATAGCAATCGCAAAGCCTATCGTAATCAACATTAAAACCGCCGGTTGGTCTGCTTCTCCGCACTAAAGACAAACTGCTCCTCAAGGGCAGTTTTGTATTTGAGCCGCCGCGCATATAACCGCACACCTATTGTCGTTAAGCCAGCGATAGTGAACAGTAAGACCATGCCAACCAAGATGGTTGTGAACGATTGATCTTCGGCCTGCTTGCCTGCGAATTCGTACTCTTGCTTAATTTGTGTGGCTTGCATCGCCAAATTGTTCGGTACGGGCGTCGCCGCATCCTGCGCCTGATAAACTTTTCCGGCAGCAGAGGCGGTGGCCTGCGCTACCACCGCGTGATAATTCGCCTGTGCGCCGACGACCACCCCGCTGCAACCGTCCAGTGCTGCCAAAACCAGCGCACCCAGCATCAAGGACATGATTCGCTTCGACAAGCGGCTGACTTTTCTCCCCATGATTACAGCGTCCATTTGTCATTCACCTTATAGCGCTTATTAAGCCGTTCACAATGCGGCTGCGTCGATTGGTTCCGGTTAGCGGTCTGTGCTGCGTTGGTCACTTTCGGGCGGTGAGGGAGAGTCACATCGTCGTTACTGTTCCCCTTGGGCGCCGAATTCGCAAACGGTGACTGTGCTTGACTGTTTTTGCGCCACATTTGGCCTTCTGCCTTGGCCTTTTCGTATTGATCCTCAATCGGTCGCAGATAACGTGTGTTAAAAAACAGGGTCACGGTCGAAATCACCAGCGCACTGGAACCCAATACCACCACAACCAGCCCCAAAAGCAGCAAATTGTAGCGAGAGGCTTCTTGCTTGTTGGCCTCTATAATCCCTGCTAACAGCGCCTGTTGTTTGGCCGGATTTGGATTATTGGCCTCGGCCTCAGCTTGTACACTGGCCGACTTCTGTTCATATTCAGCCGCCATGTGCTGTTCGATGGATGAACTTAATAAACAGCCCGTCGAAAAAATCGTCCCTAAGACCACCAAGCACCCGAACTTGAGCACCCTCCCAAACATGATATTTTTCCTATCTAATATTGGTTTTCCCCCGGATGGCTCTTGCTAATATCAGACCTTCCGCGTCCCCGCCTCGGAAAGGGTTAACGCGCCAGATAAATGACCAGAATGCCGCCGAACATCACGAACAAGACGACGACCATCATCAGAGCAGTGGTTGACTGCTGAACAATAATCGTCGTGCCGGGTGGTGGAGATGGAGGTGCTGAGCTGGGTCTGGTGAACCACACCAGCGCCAAGATACCGACCAAGATGCTGCCCCCGCAGATCACCGACATGACAGTACTAATTTCTAAGCGGGCATCGCCCATCAAAAACATCAAAACATTGGCGTACACACGGCTGATTAAATCTAATAACATATTCATCATATTAGTTATCCATATTGATGACTTAAATAGAAAGTATCACAGGATACATAACATGACATACCCCACTTTTCGGGGGCTTCTTTACAATTTTGACAATTGAATAGCTGAAAATTTGAGGGAAAAACAGCAGTCGAAACGCTAGGGATTCATAATTATATTTTAGAAATACATAGCGTTTTCAAAAAACAGCAGAAACCCCTATAAATTGGGAGGGGAGTACAAATTGTCGCAATTAGTGTCACAACAATTCTAAACAGTCGATTTTGACAGTTTGACATCATCCAAACAAAACGGTGACTCAAAAATGATCACCGTTAACAATTGATCAAATATGAAGTTGTTCGACTAGCTGAAGTTCACGCGGCATCGACGGGCGCGAGGCGTTTCTTAAATTCAGCACGGGCATTCAAAATGCGCGGCGAATCGGCTCCGGCAAGGGACATGACAATGCCAACCAGCCGTTCAATGTTACTGTCGGGCATGAAGTTGCCTTGGCGCATCACTTGATTAGCCCAAGTGATAATTTGATTAAACGACAGTTGGTCGTCGAGATATGCGAGGAGTTTTTCACTAACAATCTGTTGGGTAACCATTTGTAAATCCTTTGGGACACCCACTTATTTGCCGGAAATGTCGTCACAGTCGTCCATGTCGGCGCGACATATCGAAAAAACAGCGACACAAAAATGGCGGCGATGCCATTGATAAACACTCAAAAAGTTAGTGTTGTTGATCAGATCGTTGTTATAACTGGCATAATTGGCAGCAATTTCGGCAATGGCACAAAACCGATTTTTGCTATCCCGTTTGAGGGATAAATCGGAGTGTCAATGTGAAGACATTATAGAACAAAAGGGCTAAAAAGGCAAGTTAGAAAACGGTTTGTAAATGGAGTATGAGTCATTATTTATACTAGCCATCCGCTAATCGCCTAAATTCTAATAGCGCATTTCACACCAACTGCTAAAATAGTAAATTGTTTTATCTTCCAACTCACTCAAAACTATCATGAAAAATATTGGTCAAAAGACTAATCCATTAAAACAGTCCACTACTTGGGTCATGATTAGCAGTACAGTTCTTGACCTACCTATTCATAGGGCAATGGTAGGGAATGCGGTAATAGGTTGCAGAATGCTTCCAAGAATGATGGAGACCCTTGGTGCTTCACCTGATGATGCTATTGATGCATCTCTAAAATTGGTCAATGAAGCTAATATTTACATCGGCATCTTTGGTAACCGATACGGTTACATACCAGATAGTCCCAAAAATCCTTCAAAGCTATCAGTAACTGAATTGGAGTATCGTAGGGCATTTGCTCGTAAGATACCAATCTTGATTTATTTAATGAGTGACTCTCATGCGGCATCAAACACTTCTGATGAAACACTTCGTTCCATTAGTTTGAGTCTAGATGATGATAAAAAGCTGCGATCACTCAAAGAAGAATTGAAAACAAAACATGTTGTGGCCTTCTTTAATTCGCCTGAAGAGTTAGCTAAGCAGGTTACGCAATCGCTCTTGACTCCAGTATCTACTGCACAGTCACAAAAATATACTAATCTGCAATTGTTCGCTATTCTGAGCGGATTAGGATTACTTGTTTTAGCTATATTATTTTTAAGTTTGCTGGGGATTAGTTCGCGTCTTGAGGAAGACCAACACGCACAAACAGCAACTTCGGCAATACTAACATCATCCCAGAATACACAAATTGCTCAAATACAGATACAACAAACGGAGCAAACTGCTACCGCTTGGGTCAAAGAAGAAACTGCAACAGCACAAATGGTCGGAACACAAACAGCAAATGCGATAGGTACTGCTAATATGGGCTTCTTTGTAGAAACCTCTACCGCTCAAGCTGCCACCGATTTGGCAAACCAAAAAGCAGCAACTGCTACATTTAATATCAATGCTTCATCTACCGCATTTATCATGACAGTTACTCAAGACGCAAAGGCAGGATTCGAAGTGGTTACACAGAGCCTAAACGTAAGAGAAGGCCCCGGAACAGACTATCCTATTTATTCAACTTTACCTCAGGGATTTATCGCAAACGACATTATTACAGGCAGAAACTCAGATTGCTCATGGCTTCAAATTAAATTATCTGAGGATTATGTATGGGTTCGCAACGATCCACTTTTAGTAAAATGGCAAGGCAATTGTAATTTACTTGACATCAAGTCTGTCCCCACATTGGCTCCGGTTCCTACTGCTACACCTGATGTAGGTTCAGGCACAACAAACATAGATGCCCAAGATGCCTACGACTTAGGGCAGCGGGCATATAATGATAAGCAATATCAAACAGCGCTTAAATACCTTGACAACAGCATAAGTCTAGATCGCAATTACTATGATGCCTATATTTTACGGGGTGAAACTTTTGTAGCATTAAAGAGTGACGAAAATGCAATCGTTGATTTCACTAAAGCAATAAGTCTCCAACCCAACAACCCTATAGCTTATATCCATCGTGCAGAAGTCTATAGGAAACGCGCCCAGTATCAAAATGCGATAGCTGATATTTCGTTGGCAATTCAATATGATCCTACCAACAAAAACTATTACAGTAGGCGTGCACAATATTACCAGTATGATTTAGGTGATTTGGATAAAGCGCTTGCAGATTATAAAACAATCTACAATTTAGATCCTAGTCAATCAGGCGTAGCGGGTAGCATAGGGCAATTATCAGATGACAGAGGTTATTATTGCGATGCAATAAAATATAGAACAATCTATTTGCAAGGTGGCGGAAGGGATGGAGACGGCACCATTCAAAAGCGACTCGATTTGTTAAAGGAGCAAAATCCAAATTGTCCTGCATAAGCTGCCAATATTTAACTATCATAAAACTGCAATAACATTTTTGTTTTATATATAGGCTTCGAAAAATGCCGGTTTATCAGACTACTTCATCGGCCTAATATTCAATTTTGAAAGTTTGAAATCAGCTTTAACTTACAAACTGTAGTTTCATAAATCGGGGTCAAGACGGATCAATTTACCTGCTGTCACCAGCATTGCAGGTCAAAAATCGTCATGTTTCTACGTAATGTTACCTGTTATCGCCTGTTTATCAGGTCCATCTTGTATTTTATCTCTTCTCCCTCTGTGTCTCTGTGGTTCAATGGCATTTGCTTTGCATTGATCTATCGACTAAGCACTTCAGGATTAGCCACATCCTCCGGATGACCATCAATGTAGGCCAACAAATGGTCAAAGGCCGTACCGAAATACAACTCGTAGCTGTCCTTCTCCACATAGCCGATATGCGGCGTACAAATCACGTTATCCAGATGCAGCAAAGGATGGTCAACCACCGGTTCACTCTCGTACACATCAACCGCCGCCCAACCCGGCCTACCTGCCTTTAACGCCGCCACCAACGCTCCCGATTCAATCAAATCCGCACGGCTGGTATTGACCAACAAGGCTGTCGGTTTCATCCTCGCCAGATCAGCCGCCGTCACAATCCCACGAGTCTCTTTAATCATTTTGATGTGCAGACTGATGATGTCGCACTGCTCGAAAAACGCCGCTTCGTTACCGGCTGTTTCGTAGCCATCAGCCTTCGCCCGTGTCAACGAGCCTTCACGTCCCCAGATGACCACTTTCATGCCAAAAGCCCGTCCGTATCCGGCTACGACTGACCCAATCCGTCCATAACCGAAAATGCCCAACGTCCGTCCATACAAACCGAATCCCAGCCTGCTCTGCCATTGTCCAGCTTTCATGCTGGCAACTTCTTGTGGAATGTGACGTGTTGCCGCTAAGACCAATGCCCATGTCAACTCGGCTGTGGCAGTTGATGACCCACCGCCGCTGGTCACCAATACACCATGCCGTGTACAGGCCGCCAGATCAATATGCGGCATTCCACGTCCCGTTTGGGCAATCACTTTCAGCTTCGGCAGTTTGGCTAATAACGCCTCACCAATCGCCGTTCGCTCACGGATGAGCACCAACGCTTCGGCATCCTGAAAACGTTGCGCCAACACATCAACATCCGTCACCGTGTCGTGGTAAACCGTCACGTTGTGACCATCCAATTTACGAAAACAGTCTAGGCCGCTGACTGCGTCTTGGTAATCATCAGGAATAACAATTTTCATAAGTCACCTTGTTTCAAGGATGTGGCACTGTGCCACCCACCGATGGCAGATAGAAGAAGGCAATCGCCACAATGACATAAACCGCCAGCAGCATCGCCCCTTCCAGCCAATTCGACTCGCCATCCAGCGCAATAAATGCAGCGACGATGACCGTGGCAATAATCGCGATCAATTCAAAGCTGCTAAAGACCAGCAGCAAAGGCTGTCCCGTAATAACCAGCGTGATGAATACCAGCACCGGCGCAACAAACAAGGCCACCTGCAAGCTCGACCCGACTGATACCGCCAAGCTCAGTTCCATCTTATTTTTCAGCGCCACCTGCACCGCCACCAGATGCTCGGCAATGTTGCCCACCAGCGGAATGACGATGATACCGATGAAAAATTCACTGAGGCCCAAAGCCGCCGTCACATGTTCGACTGCTCCCACTAAGGCTTCGCTCAAAAACACGATGCCGATGGTGGTCACCACCAGAATAATCGCGGATGTACGAACACTCCATTTGGCATCATGCGGCACAGCTTCCCGACTCACGGCATCCGATGAATTGCTGCTCCCTTGATTTCTGAAAGAGTAGACGATGCTCAGCGCATACAAAATAATCATGACCAAGGCGACACCTTCACTCATGCCAAATTCAGCCGCCTTGTTGGTACGGATTGTCGCGTCAAATAATGAAGGCACAACCAGCGCCACCACCGCCAAGATCAACAAGGTAGCATTCAGTCCGGCCTGCCGCGCATCAAACTTCTGGATGCCGTGCTTCAAGCCCCCTAACAGCAAACTAAAGCCCATCACCAGCAGCATATTGCCGATAATCGAACCGACAATCGAGGCTTTCACCAGATCAAGCAAACCGGCTTGAATCGCCAAAATGGTGATAATCAGTTCGGCGGCGTTGCCCAATGTCGCATTCAACAGCCCACCGATTTTCGGGCCGGTATGATGGGCGATTTCTTCGGTCGCCTCACCGATCAAATCCGCCAGCGGAATAATGCCCAACGCCGCCAAAATAAAAATCAAAATTGGATCCGCGTTTAGCACTTTGGCAATCAGTGCAATCGGAACAAATATCAACATGCCTTTAAGGATGCGATCTACAGACACTCTGTGCCTTCCTTCTCTCATGCGCAGCGCAAAACGAATTAGCGCAAGTATGAACGGATTAGCACATTGCTGCAAGTGCTGCGGGAAGCTGAATTGACCAAAGCACATCGCACAGATGAATCTTGTTACACGTAACCGCCTAACCGAATCGGAATGATTATTGAATTACTTGGAAGTGATGTCTGGCACTGCTGGACTACTACATGAGATAGTAAATTGGAACTGAATTTAGCGTTCATCGTTGCAACTCCCTCCTCACTCATCAAAACGCGCTGGCAAGTAAATACTATTCTGAGGAATTTATTGCTTTTTGGGCATTGGCCTGTCGGCCTATTGCCTCTTCAAAGGAGATAAATCATGATGACAAACAAAAAGACTGCAAGAATGGCCGGATTCCTATACCTCACATACATAGTAACGACGATTTTTGCCGATGCGTCTCGTACTAAACTTATCGTATTCGGAGATGCCATCGCAACGACCAACAATATTCGGGCTTCCGAGTGGTTATTCCGTATCGGTTTTATAAGTGATGTCCTCGCCGGAATTCTTTTCCTATTGGCGGCTTGGGCTTTGTACGTTTTATTAAAACCGGTCCATAAAAGCATCGCTTTACTGTTCTTGTTATTGAATTTGGGCGGTGTTGCTGTCCAGTGTATCAATATGCTGAATTTATTTTCTGCTGTGCTGCTTTTAAGCGGGGCTGATTACTTGAAAGTATTCCAAACAGAGCAACTACAAGCTCTGGCAATGTTATTTTTGAACTTACACAAAAACGGATTTATGATCTCCCAGCTATTCTATGCCGTCTGGCTCTTTCCTCTTGGTTATTTAGTTTTCAAGTCCGGCTATCTTCCCAGAATTTTGGGCATCGTGTTAATGGTTGAATGCTTTGGCTGGCTTATCCATCCCTTGCAGTTTTTCCTTTTCCCGGGCTACGAAGCCATATCTTACCTGAGTTTCGCGCTTGGTTTTATCGGGGAATTTTCGCTTACGTTATGGCTCTTGATTATGGGCGCTAAAGATCAGAAACCGGCCTTGGCTGAGGTTGGCTGAGAAACTTCTCGACCACTCTGAAATAGGATTATGCGTCGCGTCCTGACAAACGCTCGGCCTGGCTCAGCGTGTCCCGCGCATACGGGGATCAAGCACGTCACGCAGACCATCGCCCAACAGATTAAACCCGAGGACACCCAACATAATCGCCAAGCCGGGGAAGATAATCAACCAAGGGGATTTTTCGGCAAGGCTGCGGCCTTCGCTCAACATCACACCCCATGAGGCGGCTGGCGGCTGCGTGCCTAATCCGAGGAAGCTCAAACCGGCTTCAGTCAGCAGTGACCACGACAGCGCAAGACTGATTTGGACAATCAGCGGCGCTAAGGTATTCGGGAATATATGACGCAGCAGGATTCGTGCCGGTCGCATTCCGAGGCAGCGTGCCGCCAAGACGAACTCGCGCTCTTTGGCTGCTAGAACCGGCGCACGGGCTACACGCGCAAAAATCGGCGTATAGACCACTGCAATCGCCAGTGCCGTTTGGATCAACCCCGGCCCCATGACGGTGACAACCACTAAGGCCAGCAGCAGCGACGGAAAAGCGAAGAAAATATCCATGAAGCGCATAATCAGATTATCGACTCGTCCGCCCGCAAATCCCGAAATCATACCCAGCGTAATGCCCACCACACTCGCTAAGAAAACCGATATAAAGGCTACCTTGAATGAATTTCCCGCCCCTTCCATGACACGGCTGGTAATATCGCGCCCGAACAAATCCGTGCCCATGATGTAAGCGGCGTTCGGCGGTTTAAGCCGGTCACGAACATGCTGTTCAACCGACGGATAAGGTGTAATGCCTAGCGCGCCTAAGATGGCGATGATCACGAAGGTCGTCACAATCACCAAGCCTACCATGCCGCTGAGATTACGCGACAACCGGCGCATGATTCCCGGCGAAGGGGTGAGTGTTTCGGTCGGGCTAGTTACGGCTGCCATAAGAAATACGGGGATCAATAACCGAATAGATTACATCAACCACCAAGTTGATGATGACAAAGTTCAGCGCGATAAATAAAACCACACCCTGTACCAGCGCATATTCTCGTTGGGAAATGGCGTTGACCAATAAGCGGCCTAATCCGGGCAGCGCGAATAGCTGCTCGATGATGAACGTTCCCCCTAACAAGTAACCCATCTCGATGCCAATGAGCGTCACCACCGGAATCAGCGCGTTCCATAAAGCGTGACGGGTGATGACCCGATTTTCGGGCAGACCTTTGCTGCGCGCTGTGCGAATATAATCCTCGTTCAACACTTCGAGCATGGATGAACGGGTCATGCGCATCACCGAGGCTGAAAATGCAAATCCCAACGTCACGGCTGGAAAAAATAACTGCTGTAAATTACGGGAAGGGTCTTCGGTAAAACTGACATAATTACCCGAATTAGGCAGGGTATGAAACACAACCGACAAGATAAAAATAATCAGTGTGCCGACCAAGAAGCTGGGCATCGACAAACCGATGAGTGCAAACAATCGGGCGATCAAATCAATGAGGGTGTTGTGTCGAAGCGCCGAAATCAAACCGAGGGGAATACCGACGACCAGCGCGATAACCACAGCCATCACCGCCAGTTCGAGCGTCAGCGGAAAACGGTCAATAATCAAATCGGTGACGGGCTTGCCCTGACGGATTGACAGTCCTAAATTGCCATGCAGCGCTTCGCCAATCCAATAGAAATATTGCTCGACAATCGGGCGGTCAAGGCCATAGTAACTGCGAAGTGATGCCCGCTGTTCATCACTCAACATACCGGCTTCTGTACCCAATGTTGCGGTAATCGCATCACCGGGTACGAGGCGAATAGCCAAAAAGATCAGGATAGAAACCCCGATCAGAATAGGCACTGATGCCAGCAAACGGCGCAGCAGATAGCGAAGCATAATCTAAATAACCTGTGGGGCATTACCCCCACAGGCCATAGTTGAGAACATTAACTGCCTTTGCCTTCCAACGAAACCAGCGCGAACGAATACAGGGAGTCGGTCGGATTCGGCACGAAGCCCTTGACATAGGGTTGTTGGGCGCTGTAATCAAAACCGTTGTACAGCCAAATCCACGGCGACACTTCAGTGATATGCTTTTGGAACTCCGCGAAAATGTCATAGCGATTCTGCGGGTCGGTCTCGGCACGACCTTTCGCCATCAATTCATCCAGCGTATCGTCAATGTAGTTGGCGACTTTTTGCAGATTACCGGCTTTAGTCCAATAACGGGCATACATCGTGTACGGATCAGGACGACCGCCGTTGAGCGCCACAGCCGCGTCGAAATCACCTGCCAACCAGCGGTCAACATAAGTGTTCAGTTCCAATGATTCGATCTCAACCTTGATGCCGATTTCAGCCAACTGTGCCTGAATCGTCTGGGCTTCAGAAAGCGCCGTCGGTGGCTCTGAACTGGCGGCGATCACTTTGATGCTGAAACCGTCGGCTAAGCCCGCCTTTGCCATCAGTTCTTTGGCTTTCGCCACATCTGGTGTGTAGCAAAAAAGTTGGTCGGTCGGCAGCGCAAATGCCGGAATGGTCAGTGGGCCAGTCACGGTGCCTTCACCTAATGAAGCCGTATCCAACACAGCTTGACGGTCAATAGCGCAAGACATGGCTTGGCGTACTTCCAGCTTATCCATCGGCACACGGCTCGGATTCAGTTGGAACACATGGTACGAAATGGACGGAACCTTATTGACGACGAGGCCATCGCTGTCGGAGATGGTGCTGGCGACCAGCGGATCACCGAGTGTGGCGAAGTCGATTTCTTTGGCACGGAGCGCGGCGACAATCGAGGTTTCGTCGGGGATAATGCGGATTTCGATGCCATCAATGGCGATCTTGCCGCCCCACCAATCTTTGTTGGCGCTCAGTTCGGTCTTTTCATCAGGAGTCCAACTTTCCAATTTGAAGGGACCGGTTCCGATGGCAGTCGATTTGAAATCGCCACTCTTGGCCGCATCAGCTTTGACAATGGCCGAGTTCAGGCTTGCCATCGCCGTCAGCAGCGGCACATCAGCCGTCGAGAGATTAAAGACCACCGTGTTTGCATCCGGCGTATCAATCGAGGTGATGCTGGCGAAGTTCGCCGCAGCAGCAGCTTTGGTGTCTTTGTTCAAAATGCGCTCGAAAGTGGCTTTCACGTCCGCTGAAGTCAAGTCCGAACCGTCATGGAACTTCACGCCTTTGCGCAGGTTGATGGTCAGGGTCTTGGCATCGTCCGAGAACAGCCAGCTTTCAGCCAGCGCCGGAACCAGATTTAAATCCTTATCCACAGTGACCAGCGGTTCGTAGATCAATTCCAGCAAACGGAACGACGCGAACGCGGTTTGGGTGTGCGGGTCAAGACCAGTGGCATCAGCCGCCCGCGCCATCACCAGTGTATTATTCATGTTGGCTTGGGCCAGTGCCGGAACAACCGAAACCAGTGCCAGCAGCATGACCAATAAAACGAAACGGATGGATTTTTTCATACTAAAACGTCCCTTCGCTAAAAATAACAGTGCAATCACTCAATACGAAAACCCTATCTCATTGCCATCACCTACTGCAACTGCTTCCAGTATAACAACTCGGTCACATCCGGCAAAACATAACCGGGAATCGCGCCGATTTGACTGTAACCCTGCCGTTGATAAAAGCGCTGAGCATCAACGTTGAAATCGGAAACCAGCAGAAAAAGTTCACGACCGACTTTCAACGCTGCGTCTTCCGCGCCTTTGAGCAGCGCCGCGCCGACACCTGCCCGCGCCCGTTCCTGCCGCACACCGATTAATCGCAAGTACATGCTGCGCCCAAAGCCACCCTGCGGCAAACACCACGCAAAGCCACAAGCGAGATTGTCTGCGCCTGCATCCGCCACCAATAAGACTTCACCACGCTCAAAAGCTTTTTCAAAGTTGAGGGTGGCACGTTCCACCGTCAATTGGTAGCGCTGCCACAAGGGTGTTTGTACCATCCATGCGGCAACCGTTGGAATGTCATCAGGAGTTATGGGGCGAACACGAATAGGGTTCATAGATTACGAATCTAACGAATTAGGGGTAAATTCCCACTTTTTGGATATATCCACTTCCGCTCATTTTTGCAAGACGTTTTCTGCTATACTCATTTACACAATCGCACAAATGTTTTGTTTTGAGCGGAGGAAAAATCACATGGTGCAAGAGGGACTCGCCTTATCCATATCAATCGAATGGTGGCAGCGTTATCAGGACTTACTCAAGCAGGCAGTCGCGCCGCTGACAGATGATCAATTAAACCTCCGCTTAGGAACGCAGCGTTCAGCCGGTGAAATCGCCTCTCATATCGTCAGGATTCGGGCATGGTATCTTCACGGCATCATGGGCGAAGGTGGAGCGGATATGAAGCGCATCTTAGACTGGAAAGAGGAAGGTGAACCGCTCCCCAGCAGCGCCGAACTGCTCATCGGCATTAATCAAACTTGGGAGTTATTGACGGACTGCCTTGCCCGATGGACTCCCGCCGATATGCGCGACACCCGTTACTTTATGGATTGGCTTGGTTACGACGTTCCGCGCGGCTTCGTTGTCTGGCACATGATCGAACACGAAATCCATCACGGCGGTGAACTCTCACTGACCTTAGGCAGCTACGGCTTAGCCGGTGTGGATGTTTAACCATCTCGAATCAATCTTATTGTAGGGGCGCAAGGCTTGCGCCCGCTTTTCCTAAATCTATACTGAGCACAAATCCAACTAGCGATTTCTCAGAAGGTTATCATATTCAGCGTGCGAACCGATCCAGAACCAGACAATTCGATCATCTTGTTCACGCATCCCAAGCGCTCGGTGACTGTCACCAATACGAACCGAATAAATAGGCTCTTTCTGGCTAACTCGCTTAAAACGCAAACTTCCGTGATAAGGGTCTGTTCTGAACTGCCGATAAGCATTTCGCGCCTGAGCCTGTATGTTATGTGGCAGCTTGTCAAATGCTTTCCGAAAACTTGGGGTAAGACGTGATTTCACAGCGTATCAGGGTCAAGTTCTTCGGTATTCCCTGCGAGATATTCCTGATGAGCCTCCGCTGCCAATTCGCTCAATAGGTCTTGTGAAGCGGCAAACTGTTCATCCCATAAACGATCATGTAACACGGCTGGAAGTGCAGCTTCCAATTCCGCAAATCCGTGTTCTGCCGCAAACGTTTGGAGCAGTTTGAATTCTTCATCGGTGAGTGTAATGGTAAGCTCGTGAATTGGAGCAGTCATAGAACACCTCTAAACTAATTTGAGATCGATTGTAGCATAGTTTTAAAGGCCGTTTTGCTCTAATTTACTCTCATTCTTTATCCCACCCCAACCGCAACAATCCAACCATCCCTCTCCGCAACACCAACCCACTTTGCAAGCTGTACCTCTCGCCTGATAGTCGCGCCTCACGCAATAACGACTTGAGTTGAGTAAGGCCGAACGAGAATGAAAGAGCCTGCGGTGTGCAGGCTCTTACGGTTGGTTAGAGTTATACAAGCAAATTTGCTTGAGCTAGAGATTTAATGTAGCTGAAACCCAAATTGGAGTCCTTTAGCCAAACTAGACTGTTATCTGGACTAAATCTTATTCCATCATTTGCATTGTCAAGAAAAAGTGAGGGAACCCAAGCAATTAGATGAGCAACTTCTGATTTTGCGTCATCTTCTGCTCTTATATAATAAACCCAAGTATCCCAAGGAGGATAACCGCCATAATCAAAATACCCTTTTGACTCAATCTCAGCCACACCATCATTAACATTTAAATATGGGAAAAAAGCAAGTAATCGCCCCTTACTTGAATCTGCATGTTGCAGGTTCAAGGTTTCAGCAAAATTGTGAAGTAGATCGGGGCGTTCTGCAAAAACCCTATCAATAAACTCGTCCCGTTCTTTAGGCGAGACATATGCAAGTGGCCTTTCAGGTTGCGAGATAACACTCCGAAGTATGTTTGGAGATTTGTTCTCCTTTTCGGAGGACTGAATTCGTATATTACACCAAGAAATGACTTCAACGAGCCGTTTTTGAAATTGCTCAATATCAAATATGTCAGTCATTTTCACTTTCTCTTTAATGGTTAAAGACCATGATATTATAACACAGTACTATTCATTAAATTTAGCAGGAAGAGAATATCTTCCTGCCAAACTCAGCTAGCGATATTTTAACAGTGTATTTTGCAGAAGCTGTAGCAGTTCAGTACGTTTATCCTTCGGAATACTAGGATGATTTAGAGCTTCCAATTCCACATCAAGTGCTTCCTGCAAGGCTGGTCTACGATCAGCTAAGAAACGATAGCGACCTAACGTTAATTGTTGTTTAAGTCCCGCCCATCTGTCTTCTGCGGAAGCGAATCTTATTGTGACATCTATATGACCAGCTTGATTCCACAATAGCGCTCTAATATGATCTAAGGTTAACTGCGATGCCATCAATTCAGGAATTTCAGGATGATATTTTATGAAATCCTCTTCAACACCAGCTCTAAGATCACCGATGAGTTGCTGCTTCCCCGACATAGTATTTCCATCATTCAAATGATCTTGAACCCAGCTTTCAACCCTGTCCGAAAACCGGATTTGATTCATAAATACATTTGGCACTGGCGGTGGTGTCGCTATCGGTGGAATTGTCACAACTGGAAATGGCGTACCCGGAAACGGTACAGGTGTTCCAACCGGAAATGGTGTACCCGGAAACGGTACAGGTGTTCCAACTGGAAATGGTGTACTACCGGATGGCGGTAATGGTGGCATTGGTGGTGGAGATGCTGGTATTGATTCTTTACACAACTCGCACGTATGGTCATTGAGGAGTTTTGACAACACGTAAGCAGCAACAGCAGCACTGGCAAAAGCTACTATAGCAACAGCACCAAAAACCAATATGGTTTCAACAGCAGCAGCGACTCCAGCAACACATACTGGATTTGAAGCACAGTTGTTAATTGCAGTAACAATATCTGAATCTGACTTTCCACTAGGGTCAGTCCAGTTGACAGGATTACCACGCACGTAACCGTATCCGTTAATGGACATCGGCTCATCTTCATAACCTTCAAATGGGTCAAGTGAAGCAAACATCCCGATACCCGGCACATAGTATCTTGCCCGATCATAGACCAGACCATTTGCATCTGTAGGTTCACCTGTGAAGCCATAAGTGCCAAAGCTGCCCAACGAGTCTGTTGGAGTCCCATAAGGCGCAAAATTCTGTGACCCTTCAACGGCAATAGTGTTGCTGATTTCAGCCCGTACACTCCCTAGACCATCTTGCATCAGCCAATGCCAATTGTTAGAGGCATCTTTCCGTGCATGAATGCCCTTTGGAGCGTGTACGTTGCGAACCACATTTGAACCAGTGGTTTCGCTCAATACGACACTCAGTCCCGGCTGAATATCCAATAAATATTTGGTAACAGTGCTGCTAACGGTTTGCTGCACACGACGACCTTCAGCGTCGTATCGGTAATCAACACCACCCATTGAGAGCAAGCGATTGGCTCTATCCCATGTGTAGCTGTTCACGCCATCGCTGGTCAGGTTGTCGTTATTGTCGTTTGCCTTGCTCCCTCCATCGCTTGCGGGGGAGGGTTGGGGTGGGGGTTCCGTTGTAGGTGTAGTTGGATGTACATATCCATTACTATAAATTGAGTTTACTTTCAGTTAACCCGACAAATATTTCTCCAACCATTCCCCAACATATTTAACAATCCTGCTCCCTCAAAACCGTTAGCACCGAACATCAAAAACCTAAATTTCGCGCAAAAAGAGGGATAAGTTGAGAGAAGCCCACTCCTTGGAAAAGGCCAAGACAAGGGGGCGGGCTAAGGGATGAAGCGAGTTGAGAACAAGGCCAACAAGCTGCCCCTGCGGATCAAAGTAGA
>WGMX01000056.1 GCA_016124855.1 Anaerolineaceae bacterium
TAACATCATCAAAAAATGGACGATGCCTGTCCCGAATTGGGCTTTGATTTTGAACCAACTCGCTATCCGTTTTGAGGGGCGTTTCCCAATTTAATTTTGTATGGCAAAATCCGTTTACACAAAACTCTTGACAGACCCCATAAATCTCGCTGTTACGACGATCTTCAATGTATTTAATACGATGTGTCGTACGATTCATAATCGCATCAGCAATCGCAACCGTTAGCACTGTATCATCGGTGAAACGCGAGAAGCGGCTAAACAATGGGAAATCCATCGTTTTGATGTTCTCATTTTCATATACCGAGCCAATCACATCGCCAACAATCGCTCCAATCATTGGTGTTACTTCGGGAAAATATCACTGACTTTAAGTGTAAATCCCGGCAAAACATCACCACCATCGAAGGTGTCATTTTCATCTAATGGTTGTGCGTTAACACTGCCGTCTGCCGCAGCTTTCCAAACATAGACACTTTTATCCTGTGAATAAACAGTCAAGACGATTTTTGTGCCTGCCTGAAGATAGCGCCGTACTTTTTTTAAGACGTCATTAGAGCTTTCACTTGGTGAGATAACTTCAACCGCTAAATCAGGGGCAATTGGGAATGCAACACCCTGTAATTCGGCATGTCGTGCCTTCGAGATAAATCCTACATCCGGCTGATAAGCGTTCTTCTCAGTGATGGTATAGCCGCCATCAGAACCAGTTACATAACCTAAATCATGCGGTATGACGAAGGCATTCAAAAAATGTCCGATTCGCATAGCAATAACGGTGTTTATTTGGCTTGAAGGGGCCATTTCCACAATTACTCCATCAATGAGTTCAAGCCGTTTCTCAGCATTTTCTGGCAGTTGGGCGATGTCCCAAAACTCATTAGCTGTAATTAAGCGCTCGCGCAAAACCATTTTGCGACCTCCTCACTTCGGGAAAATATCACTGACTTTGACTTCAAATCCCGGCAGCACGTCTTCGCCGCTCAGAATGTCATTGATCGATAGTTTTTTCATGCTATCTGATCGTCGCACAATGACACTTTTAAGCGAAGGATACATGACCCATATCAGTTGTACACCTCTGTCAAGATAAAACTGTATTTTTTCTTCGACATCTTTAGCTTCGTCACCCGGAGAAACAACTTCAACAACCAAATCTGGAATGAGTGGAATAAATTGACTTCCGAACGGCTCAGGTGCACGTTCAATACGCACAAAGCCAATATCAGGCGCACGAACATCGGGCTTGCCGTCGGGTTTTATGCCTAAGATATAACCCGTTTCGGCAGCCGTGATGCGTCCAAGTTTATGTTTCTTGACAAAATTACCGATGAGCAAACCGAAATCAAATGTGATCTCACCATGTTCGCCACCTGTTGGAACCATTTCGACAATCTCCCCATTCACGAGTTCAAGCCGCCGCCCCGCGTTTTCAGGCAGGTGAACATAATCCCAAAATTCTTCAACTGTATAGGTTTTAGTAGGCGCTTGAGTCATCTCGCTCATATTTTGCCTTTCCTCAGTACTCGGAACTCGGCACTCAGTACTATTTTAAAACCACCAAATTATTCCGGTGAATGACCGCATCCCCATAACTATACCCTAAAATGTCGACGATTTTGGCGGATTGCGCCCCACAGAGCTTGCCGACATCAACGCTGTTATAACTGGTTAACCCGTGAGCAATGACCTTCCCATCTGGTGAGAGGACTCCCAGCGGCTCACCACGCTCGAATAAACCCTCGACCCGCGTGACGCCCACCGGCAGCAGACTCGCGCCACCTTTAAGCAGCTTTCGTGCCGCACCCGCATCGACCGTCACTCGCCCATGAGGTTTCTCCGCCAGCAGCCAGCGTTTGCGCCCTTCAATGTGTGATGCAACCGGTTGAAAGCGTGTACCGATAGAGTCACCATTAACGACCCGTAACAGCACATCGGGTTCATTACCGTTGGCAATCACGGTGACGACTCCGCTGCGGCTGGCGAGATGAGCCGCTTGTATCTTGGTGACCATGCCACCCGTGCCGACGCTCGTACCGGCACCACCAGCCAGCGCATAAGTCGCCTCATCAATTTGCTCGACCATCGGGATAAGTTGGGCATCAGGTTTGGTGCGCGGATCAGCCGTATACAGGCCATGCATATCGGTCAGGATAATCAGCAAATCAGCTTCCAAAAGATTCGCCACCAGCGCCGATAAATTGTCGTTATCACCCACACGGATTTCATGGGTTGCGGTTGTGTCATTTTCGTTGATGACCGGAATGATTCGGTGTTCAAGCAGGGTAGTCAATGTGTCGCGGATATTCAAGTAACGCGCACGGTCACCCAAGTCGTCACGCGTTAGCAGCACTTGACCAACCACAATCTCGAACAGATCAAATAACTGGCTGTAGATGTGCATCAGCCGTCCCTGACCAATCGCGCTGAGCATCTGCTTAGCAGGCACAGTCCGTGACATTTCGGGATAGCCCAGCCGTTCACGTCCGGCTGCCATCGCCCCTGATGACACCACCACCATTTCATGTCCGGCTTGTTGCAGCTTGGCGATTTGCTGCACCACTTCAAGGATGCGCTGACGATTAAGCTGCTTGGTTCCGGCTGTAAGCGTACTCGTTCCCAATTTGACGACAATTCGTTGAGGTTGCATAGAGTTCACATGGGTTCACTAAAAATAAAACCACTTGGATTATAATGGTCAAATCCCGCCGGGGTAAAGGTGAACCCCGTTACCTGCTTGGGTACTAGGTAAATGACTATGTATTTAGACTTGTATCTTGCAACTTGTCACTGGAGACTATTCCCATGCCCCTCGCCCTACAAGACATCTGCTTACCGACCGGCATGTGCTATGGCTGCGGATCAGCCAACCCCGACGGTCTGCACATCAAAAGCTATTGGTCGGATGATGGACAGTTCGTAGTTTGCCAATTTGAACCACAGGCCAAGTATTCCTCTGGTTTCAAGAATGCGACATATGGTGGTTTGATTGCCTCACTCATTGACTGTCACTCCAATTGGACAGCGATGGCTTTTGGTTACAAAGCTGAAGGTCGTGAACCCGGCACGCTACCGCTCATTGCCTCCGTCACCGGATCACTCGGCATCAAGTACCTCAAACCCACGCCCATGGATCAAACCATTCATCTCAAAGCATGGGTCGAGGGTGAAGTCGGACGCAAAACCCGCGTCCTGTGTGAACTCGGCACAGCCGATCAAGTGACTGCCCTCGGTGATTCGGTATTCGTGCGGATTGACCCTTCATCATTTGAATAATCATTCGCAAGCCTTCAACTGCCTTCGCGTCTATAATAATGAAATATACTTCTCCTTGTTTGAAGGTTGTTGATAATCATGTATGTAATCAAACACTTAAAACTCGGTACTCGCTGCTCGCTGCTCGGTACTGTTCTTCTCCTTCTTCTAGCCGCGTGTTCACCCGCCGCGTCCGAAGCCTTACCAACCGCCATTGACCTCAATGCCATCTCGACTAATGACGCGTCTACACGGCTGGCACAAACTGTTGTGGCAGCCGATACCACCGCCACACGCGTAGCCTTAGCGACACAGAACGCGCCCGCTACACTGCCGCCCACATGGACGCCCGCTCCAGCAGCCACCAATCCACCGGCACAGGCCAGCCCCATTCCCGCAACCGTTGTCGCCGGAACGGGAACCCTTTACTACATCTTTAATGGGGACTCCATCGCTATGCTCACGGCTGCCGATTCGCACGAGGAACTGATACTCGCTGGAGGCGCGCCGGCTGATCTGGTGCTGTCGCCGGATAGCCAATGGTTAGCCTATACGCGGCAGATCAGTGAAACCGTTCGTGAAGTCTTTGTCATGTCCCTCAAAACGGAAGGTGTGCCTGCCGATCAACAGTTGAAGTCGCAGCAGGTGACTTGTTTGGGATACCCGACGGTTGTGCTGCCGGTTTGGTCTGCCGACAGCCGCCAATTAGCCTTCGCCGCGTCGCAAACCGTTGATGGCACATTAGGCATTTACACAGTCGATGCCAGCGGTCAATGTCCGGTAGGCAATCATCAACGGGGATTGGTGCAAACCCAATTCAAAAATCTGACCGGCATGACATGGAACGTCAACAACACACAGATTTATTTTGGATCAGGATCGATCTACGGCGTGGATGCTGCCACCGGCACACTGTATCCGCCCTTGACTCAACCGACCGGATACGGGCCGGATTCTTATCCCGTTTATCGTCCCGATAGTACTTCCTTGTATTACCTCAAAACCGACCGTGATGCCGAAACCACGCTGGTGGGAGGTATGCTTTCGCAAGTCGATACCAGTCAGTTCACGACCTTCCCGCTGCAAGAACTGCGCGGAACCAAATTTTTCGCTCAACAGTTGCAATTTAGTCGTGACGGTCGTTTTCTAGTTGCTTCAGGAACGCAAGATGCCTTCGTCCAAAACATGGACGTGGGCAGCGCCGCGCCGCTGGTGCAAAACGCCAAGTTCCCGCCGCAGGCCGTCTTTAGTGCCGATTCCGAAAACGTGGCCTATGTCGATGCCGGAGCTGGCCCAAACCTTATCCAACAAATTTGGGTGATCAACCGCCGTGGAACGGATCGGAAACAGCTTACGACACATATCGAAGGGACGATTACCAGCATGAATTGGGCAGCTCAATGAAAATTATCGTTGCACCCGGTGCTTTTAAACACAGTCTAACCGCCTTGAATGCTGCCGAGGCCATTGCCTCTGGCTTGACGAAGTCAGGACTTGTTGCTGATTTGGTCGTACTGCCGATTGCCGACGGTGGCAACGGTACATTGGATGCCTTTCTTGCCGATGGCGGCAATTGGATTACCGTGCATACCGTCGATCCGCTGAACCGTCCAATTTCTGCGCCGATAGGTGTGCTTCCTGATGGTGAAACGGCGGTTGTCGAGATGGCGCTGGCTTCCGGTCTCGAACTGTTGCGTCCCGATGAACTCAATCCGTTAGTAGCTACCACTTACGGTACAGGACTGCTGCTCAAAGCTGCGCTTGATATAGGAGTCAAACGAATCATCGTGGGCATGGGTGGCAGTGCCACCGTTGATGCCGGGGCAGGGGCATTGCAAGCGCTCGGAGTCCATCTGCTGGATTCATCCGGTCAGCCGATTGCTTTTGGCGGTGGTGGATTGCAATCGTTGGTCAGCATGGATACGACCGATCTCGATCCCCGTTGGCGCGAAGTCGAACTGATTATCGCCTCCGATGTGACCAACCCTGCCGTGGGTGAAAATGGCGCGGCTGCCGTTTTCGGGCCGCAAAAAGGCGCGACACCTGACCAAATCCCGCTGCTTGACCAAGGAATCGGCCATTTTTGCGAGATAATACGTATCTATTTGGGTATCGAAATTACCCAACGCGAAGGCAGTGGTGCAGCCGGTGCGTTATCAGCGGGATTGCTGGCTTTTCTAGGTGGCAGCATCCAATCCGGTGTTGATCTTTTGCTGGACTTCAACGGGTTTGATAACCATCTCGCCGATGCCGATTTGGTCATCACGGGCGAAGGGCAAATGGACTCGCAAACGATTTCCGGCAAAGGGCCGATTGGTGTTGCCCACCGTGCGCTTGAACACGGTGTGCCGACCATCGCCCTTGTTGGCAGTCTGAATACCACCGACCAACTCTTACACGATGCGGGTATTCAAGCCGTCCTGCCCATCATGACACGCCCCATGCCCCTTGCCGATGCCCTTCGTGATGCCCATTCACTGCTCGAATCCGCCGCCATCCGTTTGGGCTATGTCCTGCAAATGCCAAAACGGGGATAACGGTTGTGAACCAGAATCCAAACGTCATTATCCCGATTGGAACGCAGGTTGTCTGCAATATGGAAGTGAAAAATAGCGCGGGTGAGGTGCTGATTGTTATGAGTGGCAGCTCCCTCATCAGTTGACTTTCCAGCAAAAAATCCAGAGTATGCATTGAGTGAGACTAGCTTGACGGAGTGTCCGCCACTGGATTATTAAAATAGCGTATAATATTAATTATGTGCAGTCTCGTCAAAAACATGATTCACCTTGCATGGTATTGAGTGGAGGCAGCAATGGTTGAGAAACCGATCATCATATTGGGAGCGGGCGCAACCAAAGCCTGCGGTGGTCCATTAACCGATGAGATTTTACCTGCGGCTCTTAACGGTCAAATGGAACATGATAATACGAAGACCTTAGTTGCTGACCGTGAGGAATTGTTATGGCTCATGAAAGAATTTATGAGCGACTGTTTCAATGTTCCGACAGATCGCCAACCGATTAGATCACAAGACTGCCCATCATTGCCGATGGTGCTTAGTATGCTCAAGCGGTCAATTGACTCTAATCGGCCAATAGGAACTTGGGATGGCGAACGGCTTATTAAAGCCAAACGGGCGATTGAATACGCAATTTTCGCCGTCATCGAAGCGGCGTTGCGTTATCCCTCTGGTCGGCCTCTACATCGTGAATTGCTCGAACCACTTTATTTAAGGCATCTTAAACCAACCGTCTTATCGCTAAATTATGACGTTATCGTTGACAATGAAATGTTTACGCTTGGTGAAGAGTTCGGAAATTTATACCCTCCCGATTATTCCCTGAATATTGACACGCAGCAATACAACTTTTTTAGAGATATGGGCGTTTCTGGGAGGCTGCTTAAAATTCATGGGTCGCTTAATTGGCTTTACTGTGAAAAATGCCAGCGCCTAGATTTGTTCGTGTCTCAGGGAATGCGAACAGGTAGGGGAATGAGGACAGCAAAAGCCCTTGATGAACTCTATTTCTCTGTGCCCCACAACGATGCGTATAGCTGTCGCGGTACACCTTGCCGTAATCGTCCAACCTGCGATGGATTCATTAGCCCGATCCTTATTACACCTACCTATTTTAAAGACTATGAAAATCCTCACATTGAGAAAGTTTGGCAAGAAGCGGAATGGGCTATGCAAGAGGCAACGCGTGCCGTCATCATTGGATATAGTTTGCCCACTGATGATGTCGATGTTTCCTTGTTATTTAAACGGGGCTTAAGTCACCTCAAACGAGACCGCATTACTGTAGTCGAGTACGTCAATGGCGACATCAACAAACCGGTTAGTGAACGAACCACTGTCGAAAATCACCCGACGGGTCAGCGTTTCCGTTCTCTATTCGGTGATGGTTTAGATTGGCACACGACGGGTTTTGGTGGTTGGCTCGATGAACAGCGGACAAATCAGCTTTTCCCATTTACATCGGACTAGATTTAGGTCAATAAGAACTCGGCTCTCAAATCGCAGTACTATTTTTCAGGTTTACTTTAGGTTTGTCGGCAAACCATTTGCTAACGAACCGGCAACCTCATGACGACACCGCTCCCTCATAAAGTTAGTGCCGAACTTCAAAAAGAGTTACAAAATGTTCTTCCAAAATGTAACCAATTCGCCAAGCCTTTCAGTTATACTGTTCATCAGGTGAAGGTGAATCGCTCCCTCCATCCGTTTGCGGGCTATCACCAGAGTGATAACGGACAATCTGAACTTGAGCAATGATTGTCCGTATGCGAACGTTGGTGATGTAGAGGGCTGGGGTTAGGGGTATTGCTGCAAATGAGACAAAAACAGCCGATTCTCAACTGCAACAACAGCATCAACTGCATCATTTCGCCCGCTGCTTCTGCCGCCTTTGCTGCTTTCGCCGCTTGTTCCGCATTTTGGTCTTCCTCCCCTCTCCTAGCTGTATTCAGCGGTCGGCTGTTGGAGGACTGAGGCTGCGAAGGTATCCAACGTGGGGTTGGGGGTGAGTGCAAAATGGAATTTCAATTGCTGCGGCATCAACAGCAGCATTTCACGGCCACCACCGCCGTATTCTGTATTCAACTCGGTACTCGGCACTAATGACTCGGCACTTCTCGATTGGCAATCTTGGCGTCGGACATTCCAACACCATTTTGCCGCAAATCGAGCCGAGCCATCCGCCGAATGGTCACAAATTTCGCCAAAAAATGGAGGTGAAATTGTCAACTTTGCCAATAAATCGCCAAATAAAAAGCGGTGAACACCCGCCCACCGCCTTCTTGAAACTTGGCTCTTGTAACTTGGTACTGCTTTCGACTGGAGACTTTTTTGCTTCTTGTAACTTGCAACTCCTACGCCGGACTCACCACCCGCAGCCCGACATCAAACCATCTCTTTCCCGGTGGATTGACGAAGCGATAAGCCGATTGTGCCGTATAACTGTTGAACGCAAACGAACTGCTTTTGACCATTTCGTTGCTGCCATCGCACGGGCTTACAGGGTCATTCATTACCAGTTGAGCATCGTAAGCCGCGCTGTAGCAGTCTGATACCCATTCGCCCGCGTTACCAGCCATATTGAACGCGCCCACCCAGCTCGCGCCTTCGGGATAACGGCTTACGGATACCGTTCCACCAGCCGTTCCGTAAACATTTGCCTGCCCGTTAAACTGATTGCCCCAAGGATACAACGGTGAACTTGGCCCGCGCGCCGCATATTCCCATTGAGCCTCGGTCGGAATCCAGCCTCCACGCCATTGGGCATAGGCCTTGGCCTGTTCCAGAGTCATCCCTACGCGTGGCGTATCAGGCTGTGTCGAAGTCTGGTAATTATCTAGGTAAGCCAGTTGTGAACCCGTTTCTAGCCGGAACTGTTCCCACTGTGCGTTGCTCACTTCGTACTTGTCAATCCAATATGGTTGAGAGAGGCATACTTGACGCGCACTTTGTCCTTTAATCTGGTTATTGATGTCACCCAGTTGATCGCTGCCCATCGTGAAGCATCCTGCCGGCACGTAAACCTGTACCACACCATGAAAATCCGTCCGTTCGGTCGTATTACTTGGCGGGACATTAGTAGCGCCCGTGTTATTGCCTGTACCCGGTTGCGCCGCCCATACATTTTGGATGATGCCACCATTCACGGTTCGTGCGTCTTGGCTTGATCCGTTCCCTTGATAGGTCGCGTTTGAGATATAAACGCTGCCTTGCTGACCGATAAAGACAATCGACTGCGTTTGCATTCGAGCCAGACTTAACACACGGAAACCGAATTCGTTGACTCCGAATTGGAAGCTCTTACTATACTGCCAGCCATCTTGTCCGCCGTTAATCGCGTCGTAGGCGAATGCCCGCACCTGTTCGTTCGGGCGAAAACCCGCAAGGATGCCAGTCGTTTGTGCGCCTCGAAGAAAAATAGTCAGTGTAATCGGGGGCATCGTTGCTACGACCTCAGCGTGAACAGGTTGGTTTAGCACAATTCGCCACTGACCCCTCGTCAGAAACGCGCCTAACGGGAAAGCGGCTACATACACCGTTCTTGAAGTATCGTTTTCGTCTGGTTGGCTAAAGAAGGCCGCCTGTACCTGATTGGCGTTCGGGGTATAAACCTGCACATCACTTGCTTGTATCGGCGCGTCGGAGCAGATCGACGGTAACATCTCGCGGAAGTCGGGTATATCTTGGACTTCTTGTGGACCGAAATCACTTACAATGGCACCGTTTTGGATGGTGACGACGCAGTTCAAAAAGGCTTCTTGACCGCCGGTTCCGATGCTCAACCCTGCAATTAAATCCGGTGAAAAGTCATCGCTCAGGTCTATTTGTAGGGTTTCGCTCAAGTTCGTGGGCGTGGCTGTCCGTGTTGGAGCAGGGTAGGGCGTAATCGTTCCGGTCGGTGTAGGTGTCGCGGTCTGCGCCAGCGTTTGAAAGGAAGCGCCAATCGCAAACAGCAAGGATAAACAGGTGATGGATAGGGAACGTTTTTTCATCTGGTTGTCCTTTCGGGTAGCGTTTTTAAAAAGGCGTTCAGCCAAAATTTCGCACTCAAGTGCTGGCTTCGGTTGCCTCCGGAGTAACCTCAAGTGTAGGCGCGGGTGTCGTAGGCGTGGCTCGTGCTAAAGTATCCGCTTTTTGCTGCCGGTCTTGATACGATGAGAGCGCAGCCGAATTGTTTCCGGCTTTCGCAATCGTGATGGCCTGCCCGTATTGTTTACCGGCTTCCACATAATCACGCAGTTGGAAGTAAGCATCACCCATATACCCATAAACCGTCATGGCGCGTTCCGGTGCGATCAACTGTGTCGTGATGCTTCTATCGCTGGCGATGTTGTTGTAGACAGCGAGGGCTTGCGTGTAGTCATCCAATGCATCGCGCAGTTGACCCCGCGCATATAACGCCTGACCCCGGAAAATATAGGCTTCCATCACTGGGCTAGCCCACGTGCTGTCACTGTAACTGGAATAATTTGCGACAATTTTGTTCACCGCTTTGAGCAGAGCTTGATATTCAGAATTGTTGTCGTCACTTCGAGCCGCTTTATCTTGCACAGCCCATAACAAGAAATGAACTTGTACTTCGGTCAGCAAAAGCTTACGTTGTACACCTTTGTCTTCCTCGCTCAGAGTCGCGTCAGCTTTGGCCTCATACTGCTGGACAAACTGCTCGGCCTGATGCAAGGCCGGTATATCAATTTTCTTGCCCGCACATTGGTCATTACCCTCGGCGAGCCAAAATGCCCGCACTGCGTACACATTGGCCAGTCCGGCGTAAGTTCGTGCGAAATCCGGTGCTATATCTTTACTCTCGTTGTAAGCCGATTCTGCGTTGTCCGCCTGAGCCAGAACTGTGCTCCGGTCACATTGTCGCGCGGCTTGTTCCGCCAATTTCATTTCACTGTTGCCGATGAGCAGATAAACGATGTCTTTACCGTCCTTATCCTTCCAATCCGGCGTATTTAAGGCTGCTTGATAGGACTCAAGTGCGCTGTCGAACTGCTGCGTCATGTGCTCAAATAAGCCGGTCATAATATAAGAAAGGGCGGTGACGTGTGTCCCTAACTTTCCGCGATCATCCAGTGAGTCTGCTGGAATTTCTTTGCCGAACTTGTAATTGCCTGTCAGTTCTTGAGCATCGTTAAAGTAGCGGTCTGCCGATACATAAAACTCCGGCTGAAGCAGCGTTTGTTGGGTCGCTGCGTCGTAGTGAATGACTCCATAAATAGCGACCTTAGCTGCTCTGTCATTTAGAAGGCTGATGGCTGCCTGCTGCCTTGACTGAGCATCTTTACCTGTAATACGTGTTACGCCCGCTGGCCCATCCATTTTGTAGCTCAACTTGAGTTTGCTGCCGCTGAGTTCTGAACTGAGCTGTTGGTCAAGCGATTTTGCAAACCGTTCAATCACTGCGTCGGCGTCAGCTTGCGAGACTTTATCCGGTGTATCCACCACAAAATAGCTCAACACCACACTCACATCATAATTTTGCAGGGCAGCCGTTGCTGTGGGTGGTAACGATGTCGCGGTGGGCTGAACGCTCGTGATGCCTTGGCGCACCGCTAAACTGATTCCTCCAAAAATAAGAATAATCAGGGCAATAACAGCCGTGATGATACTGCCGTTGCGGACCCATTTGCGATAGGGAGATTGTGGTGAGGGCAGGGCGACGAGCAGTTTCCGCAAGCCACTTTCATAGTTCAGCGCCAAATCCGTATATTGAACGTGGTCAAGCCCGATAGCCGACAGCCCGTGGTCATCACTTAGGCGGCGTACGATTGCCGGATAAATGGGTTTGTTTTCACGTTGAGCTTGGGCGATTTCTAATGGACAGTAAGGTGATGCCAAAAAATCAGGAGAGATACAGGCGATAACTCCTTCAGAATCCGACATTTGCTTGGTGAGTTCCTGCTGCCAATCCTCACCGGGTTCAATGCCGCGCTCGTCTACATCCATCCACAGCACGTAACCGCGCTGGCGTAAATCCGCGACTAATTTATCGACCGCGATCCGGTCACTGCGACTGTAACTGACAAATAGATGGGAGCGTTTATTTGTATTGGTCATGCGATTCATTATAGGGGTGCTGAATATCACCTGCAAGTAAGCTGAATATCACTCCAACAATACTGGCGATCTCGTTCTTGACTTTTTCTTGATGCCATTCCTCTAAACCCTGAGCCACTTTTGACCTTCAAAGATCAATAATGATTTTGGATGTGGGTAAACACAATTGAACCAAACGATGAACTTAAACGTTGACGTAATTAGATAAGACTTTCGTGCGTCAATGTCCCACCACTATTAATGTCGTCATAAGTATGAATATTGTCAACAGGAAGCCGAATTATGAAACGTAAGCCTACATGGTGGAAACTCTATTTGTTTGTAGCATTGACTGGTGTTGTCTTTTTCCTGTTGCCGCCAGCAAATCACACGGCTCTTATGCTGTGGACACTTTTAATGTTCGGGGGAATTGCGATTTGGTTGCAGTTTAATCAAGCAGGATTGACTGAAACTTCTGCCTATCGATATATCGTCGTATCGCCTCCAGTGGCTGAATTCTTTGATGAAGATCGTGTGCATATACAACAATATGCAACTGAAGCTTCAAATGACAATGTGATCAGCAGCCCACATGAGGCGGCTTAACGGCAGTTATGCTTGAGGCAAATTAGCCAGAAATTGCCCGCGTTAGCACGGGCTTTCTTGTTGTTGGGTATTGGCTAACATTGTGTAGAATTGCTCCCAAACTGACTGCCAGCAGACCTGATTTTTACTGGCGAACGAAACCACGGTTACATAATTGACCACATTCTAAGTTAGAATGACTGCATGGACGAATATAGACCTGATCCCGATGAGTTGCTGGCTGCAATCCAAAAGGTTGAAAACCGTCAGCGGCGCGGCAAACTCAAAATATTTTTTGGTATGGCAGCAGGCGTGGGTAAAACGTATACCATGCTTGATAATGCACGCCAGCGGCAGGCCGAAGGCGTCGATGTTGTGGTTGGATACATTGAAACCCACAAACGTCCGGAGACCGATGCCCTGCTTTCCGATTTAGAAATCATACCGCGCCAAAAGCTTGAGTACCGTAGCACAATACTTGAAGAAATGGATACTGATGCCATTATCGCGCGTCGTCCACAATTGGTCATCGTCGATGAACTCGCTCATACCAATGTGTCGGGAGCCCGACATGTTAAGCGCTATCAAGATGTCATCGAACTGCTTGAATATGGCTTTAATGTTTATACCACTGTTAATGTTCAGCACTTTGAAAGTCGTGCGGATACCGTTCGTCAGATTACCGGGATTACCGTTCACGAGACCGTTCCTGATTCGATTCTTGATTTAGCTGACGAAATTGAACTGATTGATATTTCGCCGGATAATCTTCGTAAGCGTTTGGCAGAAGGTAAGGTCTATACGCCGGATCATGCTGATACGGCAGCGAACAATTTCTTCCGCATGGGCAATCTAACAGCCCTGCGTGAGATGGCGCTGCGCCTAACTGCTGAACATGTCGATCATCAACTCCACAATTACATGCAGGTCAAGTCGATTGCCGGCCCGTGGAAATCCGGCGAACGATTAATGGTCGCTGTAGGACCGACGCCATTTTCGGAACAGCTTATCCGCTGGACACGCCGTGTCGCCTATAATCTGGAAGCGCCGTGGATAGCCGTTTATGTCGAGACAACCAGACGTCTCTCGGCAGAAGCCAAATCCCGTTTAGCCGAAAATTTGGCCTTTGCCCGTGATCTGGGTGGCGAAGTGGTGGTCAGCGCTGGCGATGAAATTGACAGCGTGTTGGTTCAGCTTGCCCGTCAGCGTAATGTTACACAGGTTGTCGTTGGCAAACCCACCAGTACCCGCTGGCAGCGTTTGATTCGGGGAGGCTCACTGGTCGATAAACTGATAAAGGCTAGCGGGGATATTGATATTTTTGTCGTCACGGGCGATAAAAGTGAGAAAAAAACACCCCGCCTGAGATTTACTGCGCCTGTCGCTAATTCTTCGTGGCGGCAGTATGTTATCGCGCTTCTTCTTGTGGCGATTATTACCGGAATTGATATAGCTGCCCTTAAATGGATGAGCTATGAAGCCGTAGGTTTGACTGAATTATTTGCAGTTTTGCTTATTGCCGTTTATTTAGGGCGCGGTCCGGCTTTACTTGCCGCAGCCGTAAGCGCGATTACGTGGAATTTTTTGTTTATTACCCCTCAATTTACCTTTGAGATTTCGCGCCTTCAAGATGTCATTCTGTTCTCAATGTACTTTGTGATTGCCATCCTCACAGGTAATATGACTGCCCGCATCCGTACACAGGAGCGTCAAGCCCGTTATAACGCTGACCGCACTTTGGCCCTGTATACCCTGACGCACGAGACGGCGACTGCTGTCAACATGGATGATGTACTGCGAACCGGTGTTTATCAGATTGGACGGGTGTTTGCAGCTGAGGTCGCTATCTTATTAGCTAAGGAGGGTAAGCTGGAACGGCAGGCACACCCCTCCAGCACCTTAGTCACTGAAGAAAAAGATTACAGTGTTGCTTCGTGGGTTTTTGACAACGGAAAGGCCGCCGGACGGTTTACCAATACTTTGCCGTCTGCCAGTGCCCACTATTTGCCCTTGTTGACACCTAATCGTACGGTGGGCGTTATCGGCATTCGTACCCGTGGGAATGAACGGTTGTCCTTTGACCAAGAAGCGTTGTTAGAAACGTTTAGTAACCAAATTGCACTGGTCATCGAACGTGAATTGTTAGATGAAGCCGCCGAGCAGTCTGCCATGCTTCAGGAGTCGGAGCGTCTGTATACCACGCTCTTGAACTCGATTTCCCACGAACTGCGCACGCCGATTGCCACCATCATGGGTGCTTCCAGCAGCTTACTCGACCCACAAACACGGGCCAATGAACAAGTCCGCACCGAACTCACGCACGATATTCACGATGCGGCTGACCGGCTTAATCGTCTTGTGGAAAATTTGTTGGATATGTCCCGTCTGGATTCAGGCCGGCTCAAACTTAAATTGGATTGGTGCGATGTAAGCGATGTGATTGGCGTGTCGGTCAAGCGGGTTGAAAACTGTCTCATCCAGCGTCCCATCACCATTCAAATTGCGCCGAACTTGCCCCTTGTCCAAATGGATTTTGTTCTGATGGAGCAGGTGGTTGTTAATTTACTGGACAATATCTGTAATTACACACCTGTTGGTACAAAGGTGGACGTTTCGGCGGAGATGAATGCCAATTGGCTGGTTTTAACGGTCTCTGATACCGGACCCGGTTTGCCCAGCGTTGATGTAGAGCGTGTGTTTGAGAAATTTTATCGTGTTCCCGGCACGGCGACCGGCGGCACAGGTCTAGGCTTGTCGATCTGTCGCGGTCTGGTAGAGGCGCATGGGGGCACGCTCACTGCCAGCAATAAGGACACGGGTGGCGCAAGTTTTGTCATCCGTTTGCCCGCTAATTCTGTTCCCCCACCTGTTAAAGAGGCCTCATTATGAACGACGGTCCGCAAATTCTTATCGTGGATGATGAACTACAAATCAGGCGTTTTCTTCGAGTTAGTCTTGAAGCAAATGGCTATGATGTTCACGAAACCGATTCTGGACACGACGCGATTGTTAAAACCGCGCAGATGCGTCCGGATTTAATTATTCTTGACATGGGCTTGCAGGACATGGACGGCTTAGAAGTCCTCAAACGACTGCGTGAATGGACAAAAACCCCTGTTATCATTCTCTCTGTCCGTGATGCCGACCGTGATAAAATAGCGGCTTTAGATGCCGGTGCGGATGATTACCTCACTAAGCCGTTTAGTACCGAAGAACTTCTCGCGCGGATGCGTGTTGCCCAGCGTCATGCTCAACCACAAGAACAAGAAGCGGTTTTCACGGTGGGTAATCTGCAAGTCGATTTTGCTCGCCGGTTGGTCACACGCGGCGGCGAGCCGGTGAAGTTAACACCCACTGAATATGCATTGCTCCGTTTGCTGATTCAACATGCAGGCCGTGTACTCACTCATCGCCAAATCCTCAAAGAGGTTTGGGGCCCGGAATACGTAGATGAACTGCACTATTTGCGGGTATACTTTGCACAATTGCGCCAGAAACTCGAAGACGATCCCACACTGCCTAAACTCATCCTGACCGAACCGGGAGTAGGGTATCGCCTTCAAACTTAAAGATTGGAGCTTATGGAACGTCTCTTTCGTGCCTTATTTGGTCAGCCAACTGAACCGCTACCGGTTATCGCACCTTCTGATGTTGAGCTGCCTGCTCCCATCACTCGCAAAGTGCTGGCGATTACTCACAACCCGATATTACGTTCGCAAAGTGGACGGACGCTCAAAGAATATTTTCGCTGGCAAGACCCTCATCAATTGGCACAAGGTTACATCAACGACATTCGCGAGGTCAGCTTTGGTTATGCCAACTATGAAATTGTTGAACACCTTGAAGTCGATTCTTATCCGCTTAAGCGAGATGGTTTTCGCTATACCGAGCAATCCTATCTAGATGCTTGGCGCACACGACAATTTCATGATCCTGATGGCGTAGATTATCTTGAACTGGTGCGCGAGTTTCGCATGATCGAGCGGGTTGACAGTGGTGAAATTGATGAAGTGTGGTTGTTTGGGCATCCCTACGGCGGTTATTGGGAATCGATTATGTGTGGGCCGGGCGCGTTTTGGTGCAATGCGCCGCCGCTAGCCGGAACAGAACATGCCTCGCGCCGTTTCGTAATTATGGGCTTCAACTTTGAACGCGGTGTGGGCGAAATGCTCGAAGATTTAGGTCATCGCGCCGAGTCTATTCTCTATAAAGTCTTTGAGAATACACACGGCGAGGCCAATCTCTTCGAAAAGTTTCTCCGCTACGACAAAAAAGACCGTGGACGTGCCGAGGTTGGTAATGTCCATTTTGCCCCAAATAGTCAGCGCGATTATGATTGGGGGAATCCCACGCCGGTGTTAAGCCGCTGTGATACGTGGTTGAACTTTCCTGACTTAGCAGGGCAGCCTCGCATAGTCACCTGTGCGGATTGGGGAAATGGCGACATTCGCGCCCATCATAAATGGTGGATGACTCGTTTCCCGCATATTGTTGGCAAGACAAACGGCATCTCGTGGAATTGGTGGCAGTACGTCATCGACCCCAATACTGTGTCATAGTTTTTGTTGTGACGTGACACCTGTCAGCACGAACCAATGCAAAGATCACTACGGTAACTAGACGTCTACTTTTACAATTTCCCTAAAACATCAAGTTTGTTTTGGAGAAGAGTAGATAATGCGAAAGTTTCAAAAACTTCTGCCGTTTATTGGCATCGCAGTTTTGGGGATTTTAGTGCTGGTTTGGCTTTTGCCTTCCACATCGGTGTCCACAGTCTCCCATGACATGGATATGGCTCCTGAGTCTCAACTGCCAGTTTTCCTCATGACGGCCAATGTTGATACACGGAATGCTTATCGTTTTGCGATTGTCAATCATCACGAGTTAGAAAAATATCCTTGCACTTGCGGTTGCAAATATATGGGACACATGAGCAATGCGGATTGCTACGTCAAAGCCACCGCACCAGATGGTACGGTATCCATCTTTGACCAACATGCCAGTGCTTGCGGTATCTGCGTCGATATTACACTGGATGTTATGCGCATGATGCGTGAAGGACATAAACCCATCGACATCCGCGCTTATATTGACCAGACGTACAGCAAATATGGCCCATCAACAGATACGCCATTACCGCTGGCTTGAGGCGAATAACTTCCCACATCCGGATAAGGGGCTTCTCACAAAAGAGGCCCCTTATTCAGTTTCTTAATTGGTTTCTATTCTGCGACTCTCTTGAATTGCTAAGTCGATAAACACTGCCGAAGTCCAACCGAATATCGGCGCGGCTTTTGGTGGACGTTCCCCTGTAATTGGATTGTAGTACTCGTAAATATCACGCTGCTGCATAATCGTTTCAAGGGTATCACGTCTTAACTTGGTGGCGAGTTCTGTTTGGTTGATGCGCTTCAACGCTTCCACAAACAAGTAATTGATATTCATCCATGACGGTCCACGCCACATTTGCATTGCGTCGAAACTTGGATCATGAATGGAGACGGTGGCGAGGGGATACTTCGTCCAGAATAAATTGGGATCGACCAGATGGTTGAGCAAGCTGTTCTGGATTTTTTCCGGCAGTTGACCTGTCCAAAGCGGCAGTAGGCTAAATACTGTTTTAGTAGGGATCATTTCGCCATTGTGTTTGGCCATGAACATGCCGCAATTCTCATCCCACAAAGACGAAATCATGTTCTGGGCAGTTTGTTTTGCAGCATCGCGGAAGCGAACAGCATCTTCTGGTCGACCGATTAAGTCTGCAATTTGTGCGAGTGACTCCTGTTGAACACACATATAGGTATTCAAATCGGGGGCGGTTACCGGCATTCCTACATCCCATAACGGGCTGTCGTCCAAGCCTGATGAGAAAGGATGGCGATATTCGCATAGCCCCTGACCATCGCTGCTCTGGTTAACCCACCAATCATGCCAGTGAACCAATGGCTCATAAACTTCTTCGAGGAAATCATTATGTTGTGAACTCTCGAATATCTTGAGCGCTGCCCATGAAGCGAGTGGTGGCTTGGTCACATCCGCCTCTACTGGCAGAGTCAAATGCGTGACCAACCCTTCGTCATGAATGGCATCGGGCAGCATTCCGTCTGGTCGTTGATGATCCAGTACAATCCGTAGTTGATCTTCGGCCAAGCGAGCATCAACATGACGGAAGGCGAGTGCATGAAAGAATTGATCCCACTGCCACACACCTACATAATGAATTTTTGACGGCGAAAGGGCTTCTCGTGTGAAGTAGAACCGCTGGCTCAGTAAGCCTGCCCGCATCACCCACCACGCATAATCATACTGCTCACGATAATGTTCGACGACCTTGGGCGCTGCTTTAAACCAATGATCCCAACGCTCAAAGGCATCTTTGATTTCCTTATCGGCGTCAGGAATTGAACGGTTAAAGCCTAGACGCGGTGTAATGTTCAGAAGGAAAACGTTACCGCGCTCAACTTCCAAACCAACTTTTATGTGATACCACTCGTCCGCTTGCAAACTCATCTCGTTCGAGATGAGTTTAGCGTTTGTGGTGTAGGCGATATTGCGGAAGCCATGTAAATCGCCACCCCGTCGCCCAATCTGTCCACGTTCGGCCTGTGCTGTAAATTGCAACTGATGTTTACCAGCAGGCATCCGCATCAACAACGTTTCGGTATCCGTGAACACAAACTCAAATATCCCTTTGGCAGTATGAAGGCGCGTTAAATAGGGATAGCTCTCAACCTCAAACGCAATAGGTTGGCCTTCTTCGCCCAGAAAGGCGAATTCTTTTAATATCGGTGGACGTAGTCGATAATGCCCCGTTCGCGTTTGGATTTTTTCCCACCGTTCCGCTAACCGGATGTACAGTTCGTTTTCCCGCCTGAACAGCATCAAGCGCGTTCCCCTGTCGGTGAACGGGATATGGGTCAAATCAATTCGGTTTTTGAGTAATTCTGAGAATGTCACAACGTCTTCCTTTAACGTGGTCAATAATTCTATGAAACGGGCTTCAGCCAGCGTGTCTCATAAGGTGAAAGGGTAATACTCTTTTCGCAATGTTCTTGCGTCAAAAGGTCGGTTGATGAAACGAACGGTGTTTCCACGGTCGCGGTTTCTGGACTGATATTAAACAAGCAAAGCACATGCTCGCTGTGGTCTGGTGAATTGCGTTCCAAAATCAGCACTTGACCGTCAGCGAGTGTACGCGCCAACTGCTTGCCACTGGGATGAAAAGCCGAACACTGCATCCTGACGTTTATCATGTGCGTGTAACCGCTGAATACTTGCGCTCTGAAGCTGGTAGCATCGTCCAATTCATTTGAGACTTCAGTTACAGCCACTTTTCGGCGGTTAATGGCTCGCGCGTGGCCCGTTTTTTGAACCCCGTCCAAATCGTTGTGCGAACCAATCAAACTATGAATGTAAATCGCAGGGACGCCTGCCAAAGTTAACATAATGGCCTGTGAGACGAGGAAACGGGCGACCTGTTCCGCCACCGGTTCATTGTGATCAATAATCGCATCCACATAGGTGATGTTCAGCTCATAGGGGCTGCGCGAACCATCCGAGTTGGCTTTATATGAAACTAATCCACCGCTCGATTCCACCTTATCAATGAGCTGCTGCAATTCCGTAGCGTTCAAAATGCCTTCGACTGGACGTACTCCAATGCCATCGTGCGAGGCCGTAAAATTAAAAAAGGTTGTACGTTCACGTTTTGTAGACAGCGTGTTAATCCAATTGCTGAGTTTGTAAGCATCACCAACGGTCAGCGTGTAAAATAGCAGCGGCGGTAAGGTGAAGTTATAAACCAACTGGGCTTCTGGATAGGCATTCGTGCCAAAGTATGAAATATTTTCGGGATGCGGAACGTTGGTTTCAGTAATGAGAATGACTTCCGGCGCAACCACATCCAACGCGGCTCGCATCAATTGGATAATGGCGTGAGTTTGTGGCAGATGAATAGATGAAGTGCCTGCCTCTTTCCACATATAGGCAATCGCATCCAACCGGATAACTGAAGCCCCTTGTTCCACATAAAATAGCAGCACTTTCAAGATTCGCAGCAGCGTTTCGGGACGGCTGTAATCCAAGTCTACTTGGTCGGCGCTAAACGTTGTCCACACATGCACGGTGCTGCCGTCGACTTTCTTAAACGCTGTCAGCAGGGGTGATGTGCGTGGACGCGTGACGCTGCTCAAATCTGTTTCGGGATTTTCAGTCCGAAATAAACCAGTGTAATCGTTATTGTCTGCTAAAAATGCTTTGAACCATTCACTTTTTGCTGACATGTGGTTAATAACCGCATCAAACATCAGCCGGAAGTCGCTGCTTAAATGTTGGATATCATCCCATGTGCCTAACGCTGGATTAACCGCATAATAATCAATCACTGAAAAACCATCATCAGAGGAGTAGGGGTAAAATGGCAGGATATGGACGGTTGTGATAACGTCCTTGAGGCGCGCCTTCAAAAAATGATGCAGCGTTTGTAAGGGCGCTTCCCCCGGATGTTGTAGTGTGTCACCATATGTTATCAAGGTAATATTGCGCTCGGAGAAGTAGTGGTCAGCTCGCATATGTTTGAGCTTGACAGCACCTAGCATCGCTATGATCTGCTGTTGATAAGCGATGGCTTGTTCAGGAGAATACAGTTGTTGTAGAAGGGTGATTATGCGATCTTGAGGTGAAAATGTGTGCGAATCAGCGGTCAATTCTGGCACTCTTGCGCTCCCATATTATTGGTTAATCAAAAGTGGTACTTAAAAGCAACCACCTGAATTATAGGACGCTCTCCCGTGTCTCGTCAATTTTTCACGCTTCATGATCATCGTCTACTCATGTGGGGGTGCATTTATAAGTTCATTTAAACGTCCCCTAATCGAAAGTCTTTTTGAACTGATTGTCGCGTAGTTTTGCCCATCGCCAGATCAAAAATATGATGGTAACTGTTCCGATTATGACAGCTCCCGCAATGATTTGTGGTTCATACTGCCGGATAATATCCAGTATCGAGCGCCAATTTTCACCGAGGATGTACCCTAATCCCATATAGACAGCGATGGCAAAACCGGTACTCAATGCCGTACATGGGATGAATATCTTAAGTGGTAAGCCGCTCATGCCCGACACAATCGACATGGTCGGGCGTACCACTGGCAGGAAGCGTCCGAAGAATACCATCCATCCGCCGTATCGTTTACACATCTTGAGCGTGTAATCTAATGCGCTTTCGCTCATTCCTGTGTATTTGCCCCATCGTCGGATCAGTGCCCGCACCACAGGTTCGCCGCCGCGTTTCCCCACCTGATACAAAATAAACGATCCGGTTGTGCTGCCTGCCACTGCCGTTGCCCAAATCCCAATCAGATTGATTTTCCCTTGTGCCGCCATCATTCCGGCTAAGGGCAACAGCGGCTCGCTGGGTATCGGCGTGAATACATTTTCTAGCACCTGCACCACGAACATCCCGGGATATCCGAACACGAGCAGCAAATGCTCAAAAAACAGCGTAATCTGATTGATAATTTCCGCCATCAATGTGTTCCTATAACTTGACCATGCGTTATACACCATCGATAACGCTTTCGATCACTTATCCTCGCATAGTTTTCATATCCTTGTAATAAAGATACTTATCGTTTGTGATGCACTGTTTATTATTGTGATCGCCAATTGACCTTTAAGGATATAGGGATGGAATAAATGTGCGCTGTCTGAAGAAATTCAACTTGAGCTTGAGTAGCATTTCCAACAATCGCGGTTGCGGTTAGTTCTAGTGAGTCGAGATATGTTGGCGTAGCTGTAGTACGAGTTAAATCTGGCGGGGTATATGGTGCCGTAGCAGTGTCTGAATAACTACTGTAGTGTTCCTAAACATCATCTGAAACGTTTACGGTAGCTGGCTTCTTCACTACAATTCATTCAAACTCACTGCGATTTCCGTTGTCACACCTTTGACCTGCATCAATCGAATTGCCAAAAACTTTGAGAGCTTTCTATTTCAGTGTACACTGACATTTACAAATTGATGTTGTAGGAGAGGGGTGATATGGATACACAAGTCACACTTACGCTTCCTCCAGATTTATATCTACGCGCCTCAAATATTGCTGCGCTCACGGGTTGGACAGTTGAAGATGCAGTGCTAATCATGCTCGAAGTATCGCTACCAGCTTTAATTCCACTCGTCGATTTGAATAAACCTGTTGAAGCGCTCAATGATAATGATCTTATCGCGCTCACAAATCTTGAGATGTCCTTATCCTATAACTCAAGGCACTCAGAACTCTTATATCGTCAGCAAGCGGGGACAATCTCACGCGCAGAAGGGCGAGAATTACAAACGCTTCAGCGTGTTTATGAAATTGGTATGATTTACAAATCGCAAGCACTTGCTGAGGCGGTTAAGCGAAATCTAGTGAATAGATCTCATCAGCAGTAAATTTTAACTCAGTACTTGGCACTTAGAACTCAGTACTTAAAGAAGCTCTTTCAAACTCACCGCAATCTCCGCCGTTACGCCCTTGACCGTCATCAAATCCTCGACACTGGCATTCTTCACTGCGTCAATCGAATTGCCGAACGCCTTGAGCAGCGCCTTCCGACGTTTCGGCCCGATGCCCGGAATTTGCTCCAAGCGGCTCATCATGCCGAGCTTTGTGCGCTGGTTGCGATGGGTTGTGATGCCATACCGATGTGCCTCATCGCGCACTCGCTGCACCAGATACAAGGCCTGACTGCGACGATTTAACACCAGCGGAGTCGGATTATGCGGGAAGAATATTTCTTCGAACTGCTTGGCTAAACCGACGACTGGCACGCGATCCATCAATCCGAACTCGGTCAACACCTCAATCGCGATACCTAACTGCCCTTTACCACCGTCGATAATCAACAAATCAGGTAGTAAGCGCCATGTCTCGTCGTGATCTTCTTTCCCCGGCGCGACCTGTGTTGGATCATCCAGCGTGCCTTTCCAGCGGTTGAAGCGACGTGTTAACGCCTCCCGCATTGATTGGTAATCATCCGGTCCGCTGTGGGTCACCGTCTTGATGTTGAAGCGTCGGTATTCGCTCTTTTTCGGCGCGCCCTGCACGAACACCACCCGCGCCGCCACAATCGCCGTGCCTTGAGTGGTACTGATGTCGAAGCACTCAATCCGGTTGGGTGGATTGGGCAAATTGAGTTCGCGCTGTAAGGCCGCCAGCGACTCTTCCTGCTTATGCGTATCCGCCTCCCACTGTTCACGGATCATCCGAAGCCCTTCGCTGGCATTCTCCTGTGCCATCTTGATTAAATCGCGTTTGTTACCCCGCTGCGGAACCGTAATGGTGACCTTTTCGCCGCTGCGTTTATCCCGTAACCACTGTTCGATAATTTTGGCGCTGGCAACCTCATTTGGCAGCATGATTTCACTCGGAACTTCCGCCGCTTCGGAATAAAATTGCGTCAGGAACGATTCCAACACTTCCTCATCGGGTTCGCCCTCTGTTCCGGCTAACATGCGGACATCGCTGCCCACCAATTTGCCGTTGCGGATGAACAAGATTTGCACAGCCGCATCATTTTTGTCGCGGGCGAGGGCAATCACATCGTGATCGGTCATCTGCGGATTAACTGCTTTATGCCGCTGCGTGATGTACTCAATGGCCTTCAATTGATCGCGCAGCACTCCCGCCCGTTCAAAGTTCAGAACTTCGGCGGCCTCTTGCATCTCTCTGGTAATGCGCTTGACCACCGGCTCACTCTTGCCGTTCAATACATCCATGAGTTCGCTAATCATGTTGCGATATTCTTCTTGATTGACAGCCCCGATGCACGGCCCGTTACACAGCTTAATGTCATAGAACAAGCACGGACGTTCATCGTTTCCTGTAATGACGCGGTCGCAAGTCAAATAGGGAAACGCCCGCCGCAGCGTTCGGAGCGTATTTTGCACCGCCCACATGGCGGCATACGGCCCGAAGTAACGGCTGCCGTCTTTCAGTACCCGCCGCGTCGTCTCCACTTTGGGGAAGGGGTCTTGCCAGTTGATTTTGATATACGGATAGTGCTTGTCGTCCTTCAACATGATGTTGTAGAACGGCATGTGGCGCTTAATCAATGTCTCTTCAGTGATAAGCGCCTGTACTTCCGTTTCAGTGACAATGATCTCGATGTCTACAATATTCTCACGCAGTCGAAGCGTTTTAGCACTGCTTTCGGCACTGGAATTAAAGTAGCTCCGCACGCGGTTACGCAGTTTTTTCGCCTTGCCGACATAAATGATCTTCCCGTCCTTGTCCTTCATCAGATAACAACCGGGTTTCATCGGCAGGCTGGAGAGAATATTGGCAATGTGTTCAGAAGGTGTAAAGCTGTTCATAGCGTTTATTCTTGATCACAGATGAATCACAACGCATTTTTTGCGTGGGTTTCATATACGGAATAGATGTTCTATTTTAACGCTTTTAGATAGGAGATGCGAGAGGGTATTACCAAATCGTCATGACACTTGAGAGTTGAATTTTCCCATCGCGGCTAATAACGGGTACATTCAATTCGACTGCAGTGGCAGCCACAATCCGGTCAGGCATATCAGGAACTTCTACCGAACTCACCTTCGACATAGCGCGGGCAATGCCAATACTGACCGGTATTTCGATGAATAAGCCATCAAGCTCATCAATGGCACGAACAGCAACGATAAATGCTTCCGACTGTATACGGCCTTTCTCGATGAGATAGACCATTTCTATCATTGTGATTGAGGATATGCCAATTTGGTCGCCGCGTTTATAGGCTGCTTCCAAAAATTCACCGGCGTGTTTTGATAATCTTGAATCGTCATATAGATACCAAATGACCGCATGAGTGTCGGCGACCGCCGCAATCATCTAAATATCCTCTCGAGGGAAGTTCTTCCAAACTTCTTGCCGTACTTCATCAATGTCTTCAGCAGACGGTGCTGGCCCTAAATCTGCCAAAATGCCGCGCAAGGGTGTCCGCTTCCTTGTCGGTTCTGGTATTTCCGTTTGAAGCAATTCTGAAACTCGTGCCACTAATTCTGCTTTTTCTCTTGCTGAAAGCGTTTTTGCTTGTTCGACCAGTAAATCAACGTGTGTCATGTAAATAGCACTCCCAACACTGAACTTTTCCGCCCCAATTATAACATTAAACCTCGCCCACTTGCCTTTCGTACTTTTCGCTTTTACGCTAATATCTCTGTATACCTTATCAATTATTTCCAGCTTTATACTTTATGTCGAACCCACCAACCGTTTTCATTAGTTACCGCCGTGATCCGAGTGCCGATCTTGCCCGATACATTTACGTCGAGCTGGAACGCATGGGAGCGGATGCGTTTTTTGATGTTGAAGACATCAACGGTGGACGGTTCGATGCGACGATTGAGCGCGAAATTATCGCGAGGGATCACTTTCTTGTTATTCTTGCGCCTCAAACCCTAGAGTCTGAATGGGTACAGCGCGAACTGCAAACCGCTCTCACGCACGGTAAAAATATCATCCCGCTCGAAACTGGTGGATTTAGCTTTAGTCAGCATGTGCCACCTGAACTGGATGAGCTGAAGCGCTACGGCGGAATTCCATACGATTTCAAATCACCGGAAACCACATTTCGTCGTTTAGCCCGTGCTTTGCAGCTTCCAACGGCTGCTACAACCACAGGGACTGCATTACCAATCGACGTACCGCCTACAAAATCGTCACGTTCTTTTTCAGTGGGTGCTGCTTTAACCATTGTGCTCATCATTTTGGTGATCGCCGGTCTGGTAATTTTCGGTCCGCGCTTTTTCCAACAGATCGCTGCTGCCCCTACAGCGACTCAAACGCCTACAACACCTGCCCCTAGCCCGACTGATGAGCCAACGGTTACGCGTACACCTACGCCGACCAGTGAACCGACAATTACACCCTTGTCCCCATCCGCAACCCCTTCACCAACTGATGTGCCTGCGCCAACTAATATCCTACCGTCGGTTTCAATCACTGTGCCAGCGGTTGTATTGCCCAACACAACCATATTAATCAGCGCTTGGCAGAACGCCCACTGCATTTTTACACCGGATGATGGCAATATTCCCTTTGGCTTCGACACTTCGACAGGCAACATTCAATATTCGGTGAAGCATAAAGCGGGAACAACAGTATCTATTGTTTGCGAAGACGCTTTGGGACGACATGTTGAAAATCAGTTTGCGGTGAGTGTAGTCTCTATTCCAACAGCAACTTTTACCAATATTCCGACGACTCTAACTTATACCCTTGTTCCTTTTACGGCGACTGCAACGTCTCAACCCCTAATATTGCTTCCCACATTGACAACTTTGACGAAATCATATCCTTGTCAGGCAACGATAGTATTCACAACAGGAGCAATGCTAAATCAAGTACGAGTGACTCCGCAGAAAAATGCACCAACTCGTCAACCAGTACAGCAAGGAGCAATAGTTTCTGTTTTGTCAAAACAAAGAAATGATAGTTTGGATTGGTATCAAATAACATTTGACTCCAATACAGGTTGGATACCATCGGAATACATTATTTTATCAGATACGTGTCCATTGAAATAAAGCCAAATGATTAAGAAAAGGATATCGAGTGATGAAATTTCATACATTACGCGGCGTGAGTTTAATCATAGTTGTATTGTTACTGAACAATACTGCGTTTGCTCAAGATAAAGAAATAGTTGAAGGTGATGTTATAGTCGCTGATTGTGGTAGCGTGATTGAAGGGGAGTTCAACTCGAATTATGAGCGTCATTATTACGCCGTGAATATGAAAGCTGGGGATACAATGCAGATTTCTGCAAGCCCACTTGGTGACCAATTGCGTTCATCGCTCGTATTATTAGGGCCAACAGAACTTGCATTGGTTATAAGTGACCAACGAGGAAACCTTGGTACTGATGGAAAATATTATCGTCTCGGTATAGAAAAAAATCCAAAAATTGTGTCTGGTGTATTGTCTGCAAGTGGAAAATATTTAATAGGGGTCAATAATTTTGAGTGGAACTATAGTCCCCGTGATTCAGGTGGAATAGGTGTTTATACACTCTATATTGGATGTACACTACGCGATGGTACTGTCATCAACCCCGGTGATAAACCTGCCATCAACACAAGTGATCCCACTATTGAAGCTACTTCCGCTCCTGTCTTTTCAGGATTTGGTTTTCCCGGCCTTGCTCCTATTGATCTTTCCAATACTGCCCGATTACCAATACCTCCCGGTATACCCCTTAGTGGTGCTCTCACTCCTACTGGCAGTGAAATTCTTGGTTATCTATTTAAGGCTGAGGCAGGCGACACAGTTGAAGTGTCGTTCAATCGTCTTACTGGCAACCTGAATCTTGGCATAGTAGTCATTAACGCTCAAAGTCAGGTCATCTTTCAGGCCAGTCTCGTTACCACCCAGTCTATGACAACACGTTTTACCATACCTGAGTCGGGCGAATATACAGCAGCCGTATTCCGTATTGATTTGCTTCCTGTTGCCAATCCTGAACCGACCGCTTTTTCAGTGAAGGCTGTAGTCAATCCATCAACCTAACCAAAAGCTATATGCCCCCTTTCTGATGTGTTAGTAGTTAGGGGGTTAGGAGATCTCTTGTTGTCATGAACTTCACACGTATATCTCGTGTCTTGCAAGTTGTTTGTTTAATCATTTTGGTTGCTGGTTTAGGTTGGGTAAATGCCCAATCTGACGAATTCAACGAGGGTGATAAAGTACTGGTTGCTGGTGTTGCTCAGGTTGTGACCATTTATGCCGAGCCTTCCACTGATAGTGCTATCTTGGAAGCCACAGTAAGCGGTGTCACACTCACTATCGCTGGCGGATCAGAAAAAACATCTGAAGGCCTTTGGTGGCAGGTTACTTCGCCGCTCGGTAACAAAGGCTGGTTGCTTGCTGAGTTGAATGGTAAGCCCATATTGCAGTTAGTAGACCAGAAATCCTCAACTCATGCCATTTTGACACCTGTGATTGAAATAGCTGCTTCGCCTAATGTAGAAAGTTCTTCAGGTCAAATCGGAGACTCGATCAGCGTCTTGGGTGACTTGGATTTTGTACTGGTCTATCAAGACTCAAGTGAATCCGCTGCTATTTTAGAGGCTGTTACTAGCGGAACAAAGCTGGCGATTCTCGCTGAGCCGCGATTGATAGATGATGTCGAATGGTGGAATGTTCGTACCCCAAGTGGAGCCAATGGTTGGATTCCCTCAGTAGTTGATGGGAAACGAGTTTTGAGTACACCGGGTGGTGTTGTAGTTTCCGGTGGATTGATAGAGATTGGATCAAAGGTAACAGTTTTTACAGAAACTTATCTCCTCATTCATCAAAATGCTAGCGAGTCATCTGATGTTCTTGAAGCAGCGGTAAAAGATATTAAGTTAGAAATCATAGGTGGGCCGGAAATAGTTGATAATGAGACATGGTGGCAAGTACGGTCTATTACAGGAAATGAGGGTTGGGTTCTACAAAATATTGATGGTAAACCGGTGCTTTATCCTGACGGTTCGCTATTACCGCAAACTCCAACTCCTATGCCAACTGCTACGCCACTCCCAACTGAGACCCCGTCTCCAACGCCGATTGTTTGTCCCGGTTCACTTCCCGCGAATTTGCTTGTTGGTGAGCGTGCTCGTGTAACACCCGGTAAAGCCAATAACCTACGTAACCGTGCAACTATAGATGGCGGTCTTCTCGATCAGATTCCTTCTGGAGACACGATGATGGTAGTAGGAGGCCCAGAATGTGCGGATGGCTACACTTGGTGGAAGGTTGAATATAGGGGCAGGACGGGATGGACAGCTCAGGGTGATAATAAAGAATATTGGTTAGAACCGGTTTTGACAGGATGAAATTTGATGTTTTGCCCTAATTTGCATCATCAAATGCAGATTAGGGTAGGACAAAAATGCATTAAACCCTTTTCCAACTATCTAGCAACAATCATGTCCGCTATCCTCTCTCATTTTGGTTAGCAACTTCCCTTGCAAAGAGTTACATTTTGGTCACCCTTTTCTCGAATTTCTGTGCTATGCTATAACAGGGTGAACTATATGGATTTCCGTTCAAGTACCTATGGATATCACAAAAGGATTAGAGATCATGTATGGCAAAAGTGGCACAAAATTCCCTTTTGCCATTGCCGAAATTGCTGCAAATTTTGCCTTGGACTCAGAACTTGGAGATTGTCAATCTTGGCGTCGGACATCCCAACTACCTTTTGCCGCGCTTTCAGCCGAGCCTTCCGCTGAAATATCGTCAATTCTGCCAAATATCGCACGACATTGACGACTCTATCGCCATTTTCGCCAATAACAGTTTTTCCATAGCGGGCTGATGACTAGCGACTAAAGATTAAAGACAAATCACTTTCTGTGGGATTTTCAACTCAGTTTTGCGGGATAATGTGGTATAATAACCCCGACGTAGGCACAGCTATGGCACACTGCTGTTTGGGGTAACCACTGATGTTTTGGGGCGAATACTCTCATCAACTTGACGAAAAAGGTAGACTCATAATCCCCATCCGTTACCGTTCTTATCTTATGCCGCAAGCGGTTCTTACGCGCGGCCTTGACCATAATCTGGTCATCTATCCACATGAAGCGTGGCGTACCCTCTCCGAAAATCTGAATCAAATGCCCATCACCCATCCCCCTGCCCGCGCCTTACGCCGCCTTCTTTTCTCCGGCGCGGTCGAACTGGCACTAGACCGTCAAGGCCGGATGCTCATCCCCGGTTACCTTCGTGATTACGCATCACTCAATACCGAAGTTCTCATGGCCGGTATGGAAACCTATGTTGAACTCTGGGAACCGTCGCGCTGGCAAGCTACACTTAAAGATGTCTCCCAATCGCTGGCTGAAGCCAAAGAACTACTGAAATTGAGTATCTGATTTTGTCGCACACGCCTGTTTTGCTCCAACCGATTCTGGAATACCTCACGCCTGCCCGACGCGTGATTGATGGTACGCTTGGGGCAGGTGGACATACTCGCGCTTTGTTAGAGGCGGGCGTATTCGAAGTCCTCAGCCTCGATGTTGATCCTATGGCTTTAGATATTGCCCGTGCCAACCTGCAAACTTTCGGAGATCATGTTCACATCGTCCACGCCAGCTATTGGGATATGGTTGCTCAGGCCCATCACATCGGTTGGCAGGATGTTGATGGCATTTTGCTTGATGTTGGTGTATCGTCCATGCAGTTAGATCGTCCTGAGCGTGGTTTCGCCTTCATGCAGGATGGCCCGCTGGACATGCGTTTCGATCCATCGGGCGGAGGATTATCGGCTGCCGACCTCGTTAATGATTACGACGAAGCGGAATTAGCCGATTTGTTTTATAAATATGGAGAGGAACCGCAGGGACGCAAACTGGCGCATGGTATTGTGGCCTCCCGTCCGTATGCTACGACACGTGAATTAGCCTCAACCATCGAACGGATTACGCCGCGTCGCAAAGGTGATAAAATTCATCCGGCGACTCGTGTCTTTCAAGCGCTGCGGATTGCAGTTAATGACGAGTTAGCAGGTTTGGAACGGATACTCCCGCAGGCGATTGACTTGCTTCGACCGGGTGGAAGGTTGGCCGTCATCAGCTTTCACAGTCTGGAAGATCGGATCGTGAAGCAGGCATTTAAGTTAGCCAGTACCGATTGCATCTGCCCGCCCAATGTTCCCGTTTGCGTTTGCGGGCATCATGCCAGCGTTCAACTGTTGACGCGTAAGCCCATCGTTGCCGATGAGTCAGAAATTGCTCAAAATCCGCGCAGCCGCAGTGCGAAATTGCGCGTGGTCGAAAAGCTGCTGCATGATTAATGTTGTTCTTGGACTTTTTGATTTAATCTAATGACTATCGACTAAAGACGAACGACCAAAATATGAACCAGATTCAACATGCCCTTCGCGACAACCAATGGCGGTTTCAAAAACAAGCGGTCGCTCTTGCTGGTTTAGGAGTGTTCATCGCTATTGTGATTGGTGCGCTTTATCTCGCTCAATCGGCCTCTGTTTCGACATTAGGTCGCCAGCTTGAAAATTTAATCACCAAGCGTAACCAGCTCGAACAGGCCAATGAGCAGTTGCGAGCAGATATATCGCAGTTGCGGAGCGTTCCCCGTTTGTTGGCACGTGCCGAAGAACTGGGTTTTGTAAAAGCCACCGAAAATGAAATCGAGTATTTGTATGTACCGGGCTACAATCCAAACCGTCAACCAGCGACAACCACGACCGTTGACAATACCACCAAACTGCCAGTTTACGACGAGACGTTTGTTGGATGGGTGCAGCAGCAGTGGGATAATTTGGTTAAACAGTTCAACGGTTTCTCAGGAGGTGGCTGATGGCTAGTGTACAGCACGCGCCTTCACGCGATGAAATGTTCAATCAGCGCTTGCCTGTCATTATTGTCGGCATGATGATTATTAGTGCGCTGCTCATCCTCAAGCTGATCTCTTTCCAGCAGCTTTCGCCGGATGTGGTCAACGAACTCAGCCCCGATTACAACCGTACAGTCAAGTTAGCCTCGGCTCGCGGCCTCATTTATGACCGTTCAGGGCAGCGTTTGGCTGTGAACACTGTCGAGTATCGCATTGGTATTAGCCCGAACTTGGTGGCCAATCCGCAGCGCAGCGCGACGCAGCTTGCCGCAATTCTCAACTTGGATGAACTGGAAACGTATAAAGCCTTAACCAGTGACCAGCTTTACGTGTTACTTGCCCCTCGCGTTAGTGCCGAGCAGGGGCAGCAGGTCGAAAAGCTCAAGGAAGATGGCTTAACCGCTTTGCAGATCGAGAAAATTCCTAAACGAAACTATCCTCAAGGAACATTGGCAGCGCAGATTTTAGGTTTTGTCGGCGGAGACTTGCAAGGTTACTACGGAGTAGAAGGCAAGTTTCAAGATCAACTTGTGGGTCGTCCACGTACTGAGGTAGTGAGCAACATTCCGTTTGATTTGCCGCCGCAGCAAGAGGCAGATCACGGCAGCGATGTTTACCTTACGATTGATCGCGACATTCAATACTTAATTGAAAGTGAACTAGCCTATTCAATCGATAGTACCGGCGCGAAAAGCGGGACGATTATCGTGATGAATCCCCGCACCGGCGACATTCTGGGGATGGCAAGTTTACCGTCGTATGACCCGAATAACTTCCAAGCGGAAAAGAACGCCAACGTCTGGAAGAATCCGTCTATCAGTAATGAATATGAACCCGGTTCGGTCATGAAAGTCATCACCGTTGCCTCAGCCATTGAGAACCACACCATCACGAAAGATTGGACATATAACGACCAAGGTATTCTCGATATGGCGGGAATTCAGGTCAAAGATTGGGATCAAAAGGCACATGGCGTTGTGGATACCACCGGTGTTTTGGTGCAGTCCTTAAATGTGGGTGCCGCCAATATTAGTTTGGGCATGGGGCCGACTGATTTTTATAAGTTCATGTCCAAGTTTGGTTTTGGACACATCACCGGTGTGAATTTAGCCAGCGAGGCCGCTGGAACGATGCATGTTCCCGGAGACCCTGATTGGAGCGAAAGTAATTTGCTGACCAACTCGTTTGGTCAGGGTATAGCCGTTACGCCGTTGCAGATGATTACGGCAGTTTCCGCTATCGCAAACGATGGTTTGATGATGCAGCCCAACATTGTCTCGAAGATTGTCACCAATGGTCAGGCTAACATTTCTCAACCCATCGCTTTAAGTCATCCAATCTCGACCGAAACAGCCCATATTGTCCGCGATATGATGGTCGCTGTGGTTCAAAGTGGTCTGGACGATGCCGCTTCATTGCCCGGTTATACCATCGCTGGCAAAACTGGAACTGCCGAAATTGCCGGACCTACCAAATATCGTTCTGATGCGTGGATTATGAGCTTCATTGGCTTCTTGCCTGCGGATGATCCCCAAGTAATCGTACTAATCAAATTGGATGAACCGTCGAGTGGACGTTGGGCCAGCCAAGTGGTTGCTCCGATTTTTCGCCGTTTGGCGGATCGACTGGTTGTTCTGATGGAAATACCAAATGATGCGACCCGCAAAGCGCTGCAAGCACAGGGTGCAGTTGTAGAAGACATTCAGCACTAACTTGATCTTTGTTGAATCTGCTGTTTATACTCATGCCTGCGTTCATCGGGTTGTAAACGATTTGAGGTCTGTGGTTATATGGCTGGACAACTTCCCTTTGCCATCGCAGTCGGCGGTATCAGCTTTTTGCTGGCTGTCATCTGGGGTGGGCCTTTTGTCGAGGTGCTGCGCCGTTTGGGGATCGGTAAAAAAATTCAAAAAGTTTTGAGTGAAGACCAACAGAAAAAAGTGGGTACGCCTACTATGGGCGGTATCATGATCGTTGTGCCCGTAGTTTTGATAGCCCTCGGTTTGAATTTGGTCAACGTCATCCGAACAGTAACGGGCGCAAGTATCCTCTTGCCATTAGTTGTGCTGGTAGGATTTGGCGCTTTAGGGATGATTGATGATTGGGAGGGTATTCAGCGCTCACAGGGTCGCCCGATCGGTGAGGGTATTAGCCCGAGAGCCAAATTTCTGGGGCAGTTGATCTTGGCTACCGGTGTCGCTCTGATGATTTCCTTCTACGGTGGCGGATTTCAATTCGCCAATCAGGTGACAATACCGCTTATTCCTTTTGCAATTAAGATTTCGCCTATCCTGTTTGTACCAATTACGGTTTTTTACATCATCGGCACATCAAATGCCATTAACTTTACCGACGGCATGGATGGTTTGGCCGGTATTATTTCAGCCAGTGCCTTCGCGGCCTACGGCGTGATCGGATTTCTACAGGGACAAATTTTTCTGACGCAGTTTTGTTTCCTGCTGGTCGGCGCATGTTTCGCCTTCCTGTGGTACAACGCCCATCCCGCCCAATTATTTATGGGCGACACAGGTTCGTTAGCCTTAGGCGCTACGCTGGGAACGATAGCCATTATGTCGGGGCAGTGGCTGCTTTTGCCCATTATTGCCATTATTCCTGTGGCTGAAACCATCAGCGTCATTTTGCAGGTGGGTTACTACAAACGCACCAAAGACCCGGTTACCGGACAGGGTAAACGCATTTTCCGCATGGCGCCGCTGCACTATCATTTTGAACTCAGTGGTTGGAGCGAAACTCAAGTTGTTCAGCGCTTCTGGTTAATCGGCCTGTTGAGTGCCATTTTAGGTGTAGCTCTGGCACTGCTTTAATTTCGGATTTGAATGGGCGAAAGCTGAGAAATCCTTTGCATACCAACGGTACAAGTAAGCTGGACAAACTTTATGGCAAGAAGGTAGCTGTTTTAGGTTTTGCGCGACAGGGTAAAGCGCTTGCCCGCTGGCTGCCGACGATTGGTGCGCGTGTGCTGGTGAGTGACAGCCGTCCCGCCGAGAAGTTAGCTGCCGAGGCTGCCGAATTTCCTGACGTGGAGTTTGTATTAGGCGAACATCCCGACACGATGTTAGAAGGTGTTGACCTGTTATGCATCTCTGGTGGAGTCGCGCCCGATTTACCGATTGTACTTTCAGCCGTTCAGCGGCGCATCCCCATCTCAAACGATGCCCAGCTATTTCTAGAGCGTTCTCCCGCGCCGGTGATTGGCATTACAGGCAGCGCCGGGAAAACCACAACCACCACTTTGACCGGAGAAATCCTCAAGCGAGCAGGCATGACCACGTGGGTTGGGGGCAATATCGGTGACGTGTTGTTGGATGTTTTACCCCAAATCAAGCGCGAAGATGTGGTGGTGATGGAGCTTTCCAGCTTCCAACTGGAACTGATGACCACCAGCCCGCGAATGGGTGTGATTTTGAATATCACACCGAACCATCTTGACCGGCACGGCACGATGGAAAATTATGTGCGGGCCAAAGCCAACATGATTGTGCATCAGGGGATGAGTGATACGGCTGTGCTGGGTTACGATGATTCCATGAGCCACAGTTTATCCGATGCGGTGCAAGGGCATTTGGTGTGGTTCAGTGGACAAGCAATGGTCAGTGACGGCGCATTTATGGCGGGTCAGCGCCTGTTGGTCACCGGACGTTCCAGTATCGATGGCGACCCGCATATTGTCTGTGAACGCACAGAGATACCTTTGCGCGGTGATCATAATGTGATGAACGTGCTGGCAGCCTGTGCGATTACCGGCGCGAGCGGTGTTCCCGCAGATGTGATGGAAGCGACCATTCGCGATTTCAAACCCGTTCCGCATCGGCTTGAAGTGGTGCGCGTGGTCAATGATGTGACCTACATTAATGACAGCATCGCGACCGCACCGGAACGAGTTGTGGCAGCTCTCAAGAGTTTTAGTGAACCGCTGATCTTGCTGGCAGGCGGAAAAGATAAAAACCTGCCGTGGGAAGAAATGATCCGGTTGGCGTTGAGCAAGTGTCGGCATATTGTGGCCTTTGGTGATGCCGGTGAATTGGTAGTAAATATGGTGAAGCAGGTTGCAGGCGACACCGAGTCCGTGACCCGCGTCCAAACCTTAGATGAAGCACTGGCGAAGGCCGTTTCACTAGCCCAGCCGGGGGATGTGGTTTTACTCTCGCCGGGGGGAACCAGTTATGACGCTTATGTGGACTTCGCGGAACGGGGAGAACACTTTCGCCAACTGGTAATGGCGCTATAATGATTTTATTCACAGGCCGAACCTTTCATTTATAAATAACGGGCTTGTGGTAGGCTTGCTGTATATTATTTTTGAGGCTTAATCGTATGGCTGACCAACCATTGATCGACACCAATCTGCCAGAGGTGATGCCCGGAACACCGCGTGCGCCCCGTCCGGTTCGAGCGACACCCCGTTCAACGCCGCGTGTCGCAGCCGAGGCTGCCCCAACCGAACAAAAACGGAGTTTTATCTCCACGCTTGATGGTTACCTGCTGGTCATCATCGGCATTTTGCTGGCGATGGGTCTGATGATGGTTTACAGCACCACTTTTGACTGGAGCTACCAGACTTACGGCAACGAGGCCACCATTTTCTTGCAGCATGTTCGCAACATGGGCATCGGCGTAGCGGTGATGTTGATTACGGCCTTCATTGATTACCGTTTGTGGCGGCGGGTGGCGGTTCCACTGCTGTTGATTACGATTGGTGCGCTGGTGGCGGTTCTCCTGTTTGGTGATGACGTGTTCGGCGCGCGGCGGTCATTGATTAACGGGTCATTCCAGCCCAGCGAACTGGCCGAGTTGGTGACGGTCATTTATATGGCGGCGTGGTTGAGTTCGCGCCGGACGCAAATCCGCAGTTTGACCTATGGACTGCTGCCGTTTGCCTTTTTGGTGGGCATCGTCGCCGTCTTGATTTTGCGCCAGCCGGACATCAGTACCGCCGCGACGGTGGTCGCCGTAGCCGGTATTATGTTTTTTCTGGCGGGTGCGGATTTGCTGCAACTGGCAGTTACGGGCGCGATTGTCGGCGTTGTCGGCTTTGTTTATGTGACCTCCTTTGGCCCCAGTTATGCCAACGGTCGTATTAATTCGTTCGTTTCCAGCGTGGCCGATGTCACCCAGTCGGATTATCACGTGCAGCAGGCCATTATTGCTTTCAACAACGGCGGTTTGACCGGTGTTGGACTGGGGCAGGGCAAGCAGAAATTTGGTAATTTGCCCGCGCCGCACACCGACAGTATCTTCGCGGTGATTGGTGAGGAACTGGGTTTGATGGGCGCGGCGCTGGTGGTCGGGTTATACATCGTGCTGGTGATACGCGGAATCCAGATCGCGCGAAGGTCGGTTGACCACTTCGGGGCGCTGCTGGCGGCGGGATTAACCATATGGATGGCCATCAAAGCACTGCTCAATATCGCGGTTATGACGGCGGTTGTGCCGCCAACCGGTTCGCCGCTGCCCTTCATCAGCTTCGGCGGGTCGTCGTTGATGGTGCTGCTGGTGGGTACGGGATTGCTCTTGAGCGTATCGCGGGTACGTGCCAAGCAGACCTTACCCAAATGGTCAGCGCAGGCTCCCGAACGGCGGAACGTGATTGTGCCAGAACCGCGTCGTCCGCGTGTGACCGCTTCCAACCGTCCACGTCCCAAAGTGGATGAGAAGCCGACGTTTGTAGAGTGAAAAGAAGTATCGAGTTCTGAGTACCGAGTTCTAAGTTAATGCAAAAGCGGTGGACAGTAGTTCGCCGTTTTTTGTTACTAATTCTCCCTCAAAAGAGTGACACTAAAGTTAGAAGATTCGAACCGAATCGGCTTGACGATAAACGTACAAATGTTCTAAAATGAGAATCCGTTTGATTGCCTTCAAATGACATCATCCGGTTGCACCTTAACAACTTGAATGCCAATGTCAATGCCGCCGCCACTGCCGCCACAAAACGCACTGCCAATCATGCCGGATTTGCCATTTCTCCCTCAACCATAAAGCAAATTCGGCAAGTATGGCAATAAAAACCGTTCTGACACGGACGACTGTGACGATATTGACGACATTTCAGACATATGCTCCCGTGAGGCGACACAAAAAGCACTTATGGCGGCGCGCCGACGACGACATCGCCGACATAAAACGGTTTTGTCTGGAGCTAGAAGCCGATGGCTAACCGCTAAAAGCTCTGCTGAATCTGCCGCATTTGCAGAATTTTCCGCACATTCGGCAAATCGCTCCCTCAATTCTGCCGCCAAAGCCCATTCTTGCAACTGCGGTTTTTGCAGTTTCCGCAGAATTTGTGTCATTTCCAATGGGCGCTTCGAAAATCTGAAAGGCTATGGGCATGATGTAAATGAAGCTTGGTCTAGATACGCTATTTTAGTGTATCCCTGTGATACCTCTTGATCGCATCTCTTCTGCGAGTTTCTTACCAAATTCATTTTCTGCCAAGTAATCAACCTTTTTCTGTAGTTGCTTCATAGCTAATTCTTCTGGTGTTTCAATCTGTATTTCAAGTGCTTTTAGCAGGATAGCTTTCAAGTCAGCTTTATTCTGAAAAGTAAGATTGAAATTCTCGCACAGTACATTGAAGAACACTAATAACTCGGCACTATCTAATATTGATTTGCCTTGAAGGGTTTGCAGTGGATGTGGTATATCTGTTTTAGGATGATAAAGGGGAAGAATTTTCTTATAACCTTTTTGCCCCCAAATATACCCATATTCGAATGAAACCCATGTACTTTTTGCTGATAGCGGAGTTATCAATGGAATTATTACATCAGCACGATCAAGATTTTCCATCACAATAGATAACCATTCGCCGTAAGGTATTGCATCTGGTTCGGATGATACGAATACAGCTTCTTTGTCTAAATCCATCTCATTGCGTATTTGATTGGCAAGGAAATGAGCAAACTCTCGGTCAAGTTTTGAATGGCTGAGGAAAATATGTACCATATTTATCTCGATTAATATCTACTCTTTTCTAATCCTATCATCTTTTAATTCGTTTGTGTACTTTATCCCCTGTTTCTAGGGTGTGGCTTCCCTTATTTAGCTTTACCATGATCATATTGTAGTAAAAGGGGGTATTGTTAGGTGAATCAGGAACAAATGACAAATGCAGCTTTTGTATCAGGAATTGTTCAGACAATAGCGGTTGTTATACAAACACTTTTGGGATTAGCAGCTATTTTGCTTGCATTTCGCGAAGTGAGAAAATGGCGTACCGAGTTACTAGGAAGTCGAAAAATTGAACTTGCGATCAAACTTGGATACATGGCGAAGACAGTCAATGAAGTATTCAAATCAGGGCGTGGGGCATGGGGACAAAAAGCGCCAGAATATAAACCCAATACTACGGAAGCCGATAGATGGAAACAAGATCGGGAATATGACTTCAACGAACGGCTTAAGTTAATACAGAGCAAACTTGAGCCGCTAAATGAATTATCATGGGAAATGTCAGCCTTGTTTGACGATTACCAAGAGATTGAAGTTCAGGTTGGACAATACAACCGAAAGTTCAATGAATTGCGAGTTGCGATGCAAATGGAATATCACGAGCGAGGTCAGAAAGACTTTACAGACGTAATTTACGGCGGATACGACAACGCAAACGAATTTAGTCGGGACATTGAAATCATCACTAATAAACTGCAAGAGTTTGCACATAAGCATATTCATGGCAAATAGACGAAGTTCCATACATAAAGGGCTTCTCTCTTTTAGTTTTGGTATGACCTAATAAAAATCCGGTATGAGGCGGATTTTTGATCGCCTCTTTTATCCGAGTTTCCTTAATCTTCTGCTACTGCTACAATAGCCTTCTATGACGATCTACGAAGGCGACTTTTAAGTTTATATGCGTAACGAAAATGGTTTTCGCATAATGGTGGCTGCTGGCGGCACTGGTGGACACGTTTATCCGGCTTTGGCGATTGCCGAGGCGCTGGTGCGTTTGTATCCACAGGTCAGCCTTGGTTTTGTGGGCGGCGTGGGCGGTTTTGAGCGTCCACTGATGAAGGAAACGACGGTTCAATTCGCCACATACGACGAGGTGCGTTCGGGGCCGCTGCACGGCGTGAATATCCTTAAGATGCTGGTCAGCGCGATTCAGTTGATAATAGGAACAGTGCAGGCGTTGTGGTTGGTCAAGCGTCGCAATCCCGATGCGCTGCTGCTGACGGGCGGTTGGGTCGGTTTGCCGGTGGCGCTGGCAGCGTGGGTGTGGCGTGTGCCGAGTATGATTTTCCTGCCGGACATCGAGCCGGGGTTGACGATCCAAGTGCTGCGGCGGTTGGTGCGTAAAGTGGCGCTGACGGTGGACGAGTCGAAGCAATATTTTCCGTCCAACGAAACCGTCACCACCGGTTATCCCCTGCGGCAGTCGATGCTGGATGCCACGCGTGAGGCCGGAATCAAACAGTTCGGCTTGGATGAGTCCCGTAAGACGCTTCTGGTTTTCGGTGGGAGCAGGGGTTCACGGGCGATCAATTACGCGCTGCTGGATATTCTGCCGCAACTGTTGGCCGATGGTGTGCAGGTGATTCATGTGACGGGAACGCTCGATTGGCCGGACATTGAAGCGCGGCGGAAAGCGATGCCGGATACAACCCATTACCGTGCTTTTCCGTACTTACATCATGAGATGGGATTAGCGATGGCGGCTGCGGATGTGGTGGTGTGCCGTTCGGGTGCGAGTACCTTGGGCGAGTTCCCGCAGTTTGGGCTGCCGTCAATTTTGATCCCGCTGGCGTGGGCGTGGCGTTACCAGAAAGTGAATGCGGATTATCTGGCAGAGCGTGGCGCGGCAATTGAACTGGACGAGAAAGATATGACTGAACGTTTGCTACCAACTTTACATGATCTCCTGCATGACGCGGCGCGTTTGGAACAAATGCAGCAGGCGGCGCGGCGATTAGCGCGGCCTGATGGGGCGAAATGCGCGGCGGAGGCATTGGTGGAACTGGCAGGAGCAAACCGATGATACAACTTTCCACATTGTTGTGGGGCTTTGCGCTGGTGTTCGGTGTGATCGGTTATATGCGTGGTTTGCCGAAAGAGTTGATTTCGCTGGCGGGTATCATTCTGGCGTTGTTCGCGCTGTTTCAGTTTGATCGTGGCCTGCGCGGAATTTTGCTGGCGAATGTGCCGGGGATGCAGCGTTTTATTATTCAAAGTATCATCTTTTTGGGCATCGCGTTTTTTGCCTATCAGACACGGGCGATTGGCCGGCGTTTGAATGTGAACGAGGGCGGGCGCGATAATTTACAATCGACGGTATTGGGTGCGATTGTGGGATTCGCCAACGGTTACTTGATCTTCGGCTCGATCTGGTATTTCATGGACATCAATCAATACCCGTTGAGTCCGTTTATCGAAGCCCCGTTAGCGGGTTCACCGAGTGCAGCAACGATTAGCGCGCTGCCGTTGTATGTGCTGGCGGGCGGGCCGGGTGGTGATGGCAGTTTGCTGTCGTTGGTGGTGATTATCCTGTTTGTGATCGTGTTGATCTTGATTTAGAAATCCTCACCCCCATCCCCTCTCCATTGCATGGAGAGGGGAGCAAGACGGTTAAGTGGGATGCGGGAGTTGATATTTGTTAACCCCCACCCTAACCCTCCCCCGCAAGCAGGGGAGGGAATAACAGATGGGCAGATGCCCTTAATGAGAACGGTTAGGTAGCTGCGACGTGGTTTCGCTTTACAGTATGCTCTGGGTATCAGCGATATTTTTCGGCGTGATCGGTGTGATTCGTGGTCTGCGGCGCGAGATCGTGTCGTTTGGCGGAATTGTGCTGGCGACGTTTGCGCTGTTCCAATTTGATGTGCTGCTGCGCGGCGTGTTTTTGGCATCCATTTCGCGTGACCAAGCCTTTTTTGTGCAGGCGGGATTGTTTTGTGTGGTGGTGTACTTCGCCTATCAGACGCGGAGCTTTGGCGGTTATGATAATCCTCCGGGGCAGCAAGGGCCGCGTTCCAACCGCTATCAGGATGCGCTGCTCGGTGGTCTGTTGGGGGCATTGAACGGCTATTTGATCTGGGGCGCCATCTGGTACTTCCTCGATATTAACGACTATCCATTTGCTCCGCTGATTACGGCTCCGGCGGCCAACTCCATCAGCGCGCAGGCGTTGAATTCCATCCCCTTAGTGTTAATGGGAAGCATCACCGGCGGCGGCAGTCAAGTGCTGACGGTCATCGTGGTGCTGCTGTTCGTGGTGGTCTTGGTCGTGATGTAAGGTTCGTGGTTCGGTATCCCTCTCGTTATTAAAGTTTATTACGATATAATACGCCTCATTTAACCTCACCCCCAACCCCTCTCCGCACGCAGAGAGGGGAGATATTCGTGTGGGGATGCTTAGGCGATTAAGCACAGTGGTAAGGTGTGAATTGAAGTTACAAGCGGGACAGCACATTTTTTTGGTGGGCATCGGCGGGTCGGGGTTATCGGCGATTGCGCGGGTGTTGTTGGGGCAGGGTTATAAAGTATCCGGTTCGGATCGCAGCCTCAACAGCCTGACCGATGCGCTGGAGCGGGATGGCGCGACTATCTACAAAGGGCATGACGCGGCGCAGATCAAAGGGGCGGATGCGCTGATTATCACGTCGGCGGTCAAGGACGATCATGTGGAGGTGGCTGCGGCAAAGGATGCTGGCATTCCCGTTTATAAGCGGCAGGATATCATGGCTGACCTGATGGAAGGCAAGACGGTGATCGCTGTCGCAGGGACGAAGGGCAAGACGACCACCACTTCGATGATTGTCCATATCCTGCGGGAATGTGGACAAGACCCTAGCTACATCGTCGGCGGGATTATGGGCAACACCGGCACGAATGCGGGTGTGGGCAAAGGCGATGCTTTCGTGGTTGAAGCCGATGAGTACGACAATATGTTTTTGGGACTCAAGCCGGATATTGCGGTGATTACCAACATCGAGTGGGATCATCCAGATTTCTTTAAGACACCTGAGGATATGGTTGAGAGTTTCCGGCGGTTTGTGGGGTTGCTAGATGATTATCGTGGGTTATTGATAACCTGTGCGGATAATGAACTTGCTTGGGACTTGGCTCAAGAACTAATGAAAGACGGTAAATTAGCCTCAGGATATGGAGTTGATGACATAGGTTCTTTGCGGGCTAAAAATATAACGGTCGATACAGAGGGTTTTACAAAGTTTCAAGTTTGGACGCGCGAAAGCGATCTTCCACTTAGTAAACCATTTTTTGCTCGAATAAATTTACCCGGTTTACATAATATACAGAATGCGCTCGCCGCAATAATGGTTGTTGCTCATGCAATACCAGCGCCAAAGTGGGCAAAAGCATTGGAAACCTTCAAGCCAACGGCGCGGCGGTTTGACTTGCGGGCGGATGTGAAGGGCATTGCGATTGTCGATGATTACGCGCACAATCCGATGTCGATCAAAGCGGTGATTGAGGCAGCAAAGCAGCGCTATCCTGAGCGGGCGGTGTGGGCGGTGTGGCAGCCTCATACCTACAGCCGGACGCAGGCGCTGTTCAATCAGTTTGTGACGGCGTTCGATGAGGCTGATCATGTGCTGGTGACCGATATTTATGCCGCGCGGGAAGCTCCGATTGAAGGTGTGACCAGCGCAGCGGTGGTAGCAGCGATGCGACACAAAGATGCGCGGCATACAGCGACTTTTGCGGATACGGTCAAGGTGCTGCGTAACGAAGTGCAAGCGCCAGCGGTAATTATCATTATGAGCGCGGGCGATGCGCCGGAAATTGGCGTGGCATATTTGAAGGCGCTGCAAGAAGATGTGTAATTATTCAGCGGACACGGCTTGAGTGTCCCTACAAGACATGGAAATGTGCGGTGATTAGACTTCCCGAACCTTATGCAGGGCGTTTGCAGCCTAATGCTTCACTCGCTCGTTATACAGCGGCTCGATTGGGTGGCACGGCAGATTTGTTGTATGTGGCGAAAGAGTCCACCGATGAGTTGGCGACGGTCGTCATGTCGGCGTGGGATCAGGGCGTTCCGGTGCGGGTATTGGGCGGCGGCGCGAACGTGCTGATCTCCGATAAAGGTGTGCGCGGATTAGTGGTCATCAACGATGTCAGTGAAGTGACATTCGGTGATTGGCATGATGGGCGAAATGTTTCAGCAACCGGCGGTATGGGGTTGACGGTGCTGGCGCGGAAGTGTCAAACACGCGGATTAGCGGGGCTGGAATGGGCGGCGAGTGTACCGGGAACTGTGGGCGGTTCGGTGGTCAATAATGCCGGGGCGCATGGCAGCGATATACGGGCGAACTTGTGCGAGGCGGTGATTTTGGAAGCCGGACGTGGAATCCAGATTTTGACGTTGGAAGAATTGACCTACGGGTATCGCACATCGGCTCTCAAGGCGCGGGTTGATAAACGCTTTTTGGTACTGCTGGCCCAGTTTGCGCTTAAGCCCGATGATCCGGCGGCAATTCTGGCACGGATGGAACATAATGTTGCCTACCGCAAACAAACTCAGCCGCCGGGAGCCAGTTTGGGCAGCATCTTTAAAAATCCGCCGGGAGACTTTGCCGGAAGGTTAATCGAAGCAGCGGGTTTGAAAGGGCATCGCATGGGTGGGGCGCAAGTTTCGCCTTTACATGGTAATTTCTTTATCAATCGTGATAACGCGACTGCGGCGGATTACTACGCGCTTATTCGTTATGTTCAGGAGACTGTACACAAACAAACCGGTGTCAACCTTGATATGGAAGTTGAACTGGTCGGGGATTGGCAAAACTGATGCATCTATTGGTTTGAAAATGTGAATCCCCCACTTGTATAAAATACAATCTGCTGTACAAAGAATAATGAGGGATATTTCATCTCCCGAATATTGGTATGAGAAATTATGAAATCAATTGTGAAATTCGTGAGACTTGTGGGATAATGTTGGTTACAGGCTATTTACCCAAGGCAGAACTATGACATCGCGCTTGCGGGATCGACGACGCTCTTCTACCCGCGAACCGGGGATATTGCGCGGTTCAGTTGGTGCGACTCTGCCTGCCGAACGTTCAGCCGTCCAACACGGAGCGCTGCGGTTGGGGTTTACCAGTTGGCGCATGTTCAGCGGCTTTATTGTGATATCGCTGTCCATTTTGCTATTTCTCTTTTTTACAGCGGATTTCTTTTATGTCCACAGCATTGCGGTGGGCGGTCTGAAGTATATGACCAAAGAAGAAGTATTCGCGCTGACCAATATTGCCAACATGCATATTTTCTGGGTTGATCCTGCAGAAGTCAAAAGAAATATTCTGCGTTCACCAACGGTGGCGGATGCTGATGTACAGGTCGGATGGCCGCCGCAAATGGTGCAAATTGTAATCCAAGAACGTGAGCCTGCTGTTGTCTGGGTTCAATCCAGCGTGCCGACGTGGGTTGATATTCAAGGGCGGATCATGAACCAGCGCGAGGATCGGCCTGATTTGCTGAAAGTGCTTTCGGATGTGCAGGACGGCCCGCTGGGGCAAAATGTGCAGTTGAGCGTTGATATTATCAGCGGTGCGCTACAATTAAAGGCACTTAATCCCACGATGACCACTGTGCGCTATAACCCTAGCAAAGGATTAGGTTATCAAGACTCGCGCGGTTGGTTGGCGTGGTTCGGCGTTGGTACGGATATGCCAGAGAAAATTAGTATTTATAATGCTATGGTGAATAATCTCATTAGTCGGGGCATTCAGGTGAGTGAAATTAATATTGTGAATCCTGATGCGCCGTTTTACTCGGCATTGCGGGGGCAGTAAGTTCAACTTATGCGTGACTTAGCAGTAGCACTCGACGTTGGAACGCGAAAAATTTGTGCCATTGTAGCGGAAGTGCGTCCTGACGACATTTTTGTGGTCGGTGTTGGTATTGAACCCAGCGCTGGCATGAAAAAAGGAATCGTCAACGACATGGGTTCGCTGACAGCGGCCATTTCGGCGGCGGTGCACAAAGCCGAAAAGAGCAGTGGCTTTGATATTGCACGGGCGTTCGTCAGTGTGGCGGGCAGTCATATCGCGTCGCTCAACAGTCGGGGTGCGGTGGGGATTGTCGGGCAGCGCGGCGTGAATATTGACGACATTGATAAAGCGATGGAGTCGGCACGGGCGATTGCTATTCCCCATAATCGTGAGGTACTGCATGTTGTCCCACGCAGTTATGCTTTAGATGGTCAAGAACGGGTTCGCAGCCCGATAGGAATGCACGGTTTCCGGTTAGAAGTTGAGGCGCACATTATTACAGCTTCATCATCAAGTGTGGCGAATTTGGAGCAGTCGGTACAGCAGGCCGGTGTATCGGTTGACCGTTTTATCCTTAATCCCTTGGCCTCCGGTGATGCGGTTTTGACCCCCGAAGAACGCGAGATGGGCGTGGTCGTCATTGATATTGGCGGCGGCACGACTGATCTGGCGATTTTCATTGAAGGCACTGTTTGGCATACTGCTGTTATCCCTGTCGGTGGCGATTTGATCACCAACGATTTGACTTATGGCTTGAATGTGTCTTTTGATGTCGCGGAAGCCGTCAAGATTCATCATGGACATGCGCTGTTAAAAGCTGTTGATCCGCTGGAAACGTTCTTGATTGAACCGTTCGGTGAGGGAATGCCGATTGAGGTTGACCGGAGCGCAGTCGCGGAAATTATCGAGGCGCGCGTATCCGAGTTGTTCAATCTGGTGAAGAAAGAGATCAAACGCTCCGGATACGATGGTATGTTACGGGCGGGCGCGGTGATTACGGGCGGATGCGCTCAATTGGCAGGGCTAAAAGATGTAGCCGCACGCGAGATGGGCTTTCCGGTGCGGGTTGCCAAGCCTGAACGTTTAACCGGCATGGCGGATGCGCTGCGTGATCCGGCTTACAGCACGAGTGTTGGCTTACTGCGAATGGGATTGAGCATGGATTCAGGCGCGCCACGCGTTTCGAATATGCAGAACAAAACGGTTTCTGGTGGGGGAATAGCAAAGGCCATTGGCGGCGTGTTTAAACGCTTGCTGCCGGATGGCGACAGTTAAACGGGGTATGAACTAGGACTTGTTACCTAGTTGATTTGCGAAGTTGAATGTTCTAAGTACAATACAAGATATTAAGCAATTTAGACAATTGCCTTTTGAGGAGGCTTGCACCACATGGATATGTTAACACCCGGCGAAAATTTCGCGCAAATTAAGGTAGTAGGTGTTGGCGGCGGCGGGGGAAATGCCGTTAACCGTATGATTAATGAAGGTTTGGGCGGCGTTGAGTTTATCTCCATCAACACGGATAATCAGGCGTTGATGCTGGCAAAGTCCAAAACGCGGGTGCGTATTGGCGACAAATTAACGCGCGGGCTAGGTGCAGGCGGCAATCCTGAAATTGGACGCAAGGCTGCCGAAGAAAGCGCTGACGAGTTGTATGAAGTGCTGCGTGGTGCAGACATGATTTTCATCGCCTGCGGCATGGGCGGTGGTACTGGTACGGGTGCATCTCCGGTTGTGGCGCAAATCGCTAAAGAACTCGGCGCGCTAACGATTGGTGTGGTGACGCGGCCTTTCAGCTTTGAAGGCACTCGCCGTCAGCAGTCGGCAGAATCGGGTATCGAAGCGCTCAAGAGCCAAGTCGATACGTTGATTGTGATCCCGAATGACCGCCTCCTTCAAATCGCTGATAAACGTGCTAGCTTGCAGCAAGCCTTCTCGCTGGCAGATGATGTGCTGCGTCAAGGTATTCAAGGTATTTCGGAACTGATTACCGTTCCAGCGCTCATCAACCTCGACTTCGCTGATGTTCGCACGATAATGAGCGAAGGCGGCGCGGCGTTGATGGCAGTTGGTAAGGCGAATGGTGATGACCGTGCGCGTAAGGCAGCCGAGTCGGCTATCAGCAGCGGCTTGCTGGATGTGACGATTGACGGCGCACGCGGAATTCTGTTCAACATCACCGGTGGCCCGAACCTGAGCCTGTTCGAAGTGAACGAAGCAGCAGCGATTATCAAGGAAAGCGCACATCCCGAAGTCAACCTCATTTTCGGTGCTCAAATCGACGAGAATATGGGCGACGAACTGCGGATTACGGTTATCGCGACTGGTTTCGAACAAAGCCGCGCCCAACGGAAGATGGAAGCACAATTGCAACCGCGCCAACCAGCGCGTCCGGTGCAGCAGCCTCAGCAACAGCAAATGCCACGTCCGGCAGCAGCACCGCAGCCAACAAATTTGCCGCCTGAACAACCTTATGCGCCACCGCAACCGCGTCCGGCTCAACAGCCGCCGATGCAGGATGTTCCAGCACGGGTCTATGACGAGGATGATATTGACATTCCGACCTTCTTGCGGAAGCGGAAGTAGTCTATAACTCAGTTTTTGGACGAATGAAATCCCTTGCTTATGCAGGGGATTTTTGTTTGTAGGCGATTGCTATTCGAGTGATATACGATGCATTTACTGAGGTAGATTTGAGGTTACGATGAAAATATAGATTTCTAGAGGAATTCTTAATGCGTTTAATATTAATCTTATTTCTGCTTAGTGTATCGTTTGTTTCACCACTTGCAGCGAAACAAGAAGGATGTTTAGAGTCTTTCCGTGATTCCAAAACAGTTCAGATAAATGTAAAACCCACTGTTAGACTTGAATATGAAGACTCGCAGATTATAACAGCGTGGTATGGTGAATGTATTTTAGTTGGGACAAAGTATGGGTTGTCAATCTACGATATTCATCAACCCGATAAGTCAATTGCTCTCGCTCATATCACAGAAAGAGCAATTGAGAACATCACAGTAAATCCACAAGATATGACGATTGCTTTTAATGTGGCTCGAGACTCAACTGTTTATTTTATCAAACCAGACAAAACGATTTTGACTTGGAAGGCGGAAGAAGATGCTATCAGAGCGATTTCGTTTTCACCCGATGGGAATTTGATGGCAGTTGCGAGCGCAAAAATTATTGATACTGAAACTGAATACGGACTCTATTATGACTCTGTAATCCATATTTTGGACGCATCACGAAATGTAATAATGACTATTCCAAGTGACCACGATAGTAGTGCGCCAGAGACTATTGTTACTAAAACCATATTTAGTGATGATAGCAAGCATCTATTTACCTACAACCTTCGGCAGGGGTACGACAGCGATAAAGTAACCTACTGGGATATACAAACTGGCAAAAAAGTGTGGAATTATGATGATCTTTTTGAAAACTTGAAATGGATATTCGGCACTGATCCTCTTTGGATAACCAAGGCTTCAATGAGTGATCACATTGCTGCGTTTGGAGGGAAGGACGGTGTTAATGATTGGGATGATTACAACGGAACTGCCGTCCATTTGTGGAATGTGGATACACAACAACGCTTAGGCTATGTTGCTATTTCTTACAGCAATTCAGGTAAAGATGAAGAACATCTAACTGACTTAACACTCAACCACGACGGTTCGATTTTGGTTACGGCACAGAATAACGGTGCTGTACGGTTCTGGGATACGAACAACGACATTGAAATCTCTAAGGGTATTCAAGAAAAATCTTCGGTTTCACAACTTCAATATGATTCGAGTGAGTGGTATTTATCTTTGCTTGCTGATAACAAAATCGTCGTGTGGGATACAGAAACTTTAGAAAAAGTATCGTCGTTTGACCCCTTAAAATCTAGCTGAGTTTGCTTAGTGCTACTATATTCCCTTGCTTAGGCAGGGGACTTTTGTTTATAGGTGAATTTGAGGTAGGCGAGGATGACGACGAGTGTGCCGCAGAAAACGAGGATACCTGTTGAAAGTCCCGGTGGCTCGAAGCGCAGGTTATAGGTATGACTGCCTTGTTCAATTGGAATAGCGATGAGTCCCAGAGTTTGATCGCCGACGACATAAGTTGGAACTGTGAACACTTGCACTGCGACCCCATCCATCGTGACTTGCCAACCGGGGAAGTTGGCTTCTTGTATCACCAAGTAGTGTTTGTCAAAGTCGTTCCATGTAGCAGATGTATGTATAACGATGTTGTCTTGCTGATAGAGCAGGACATCAGCCGGTTTGACCTGATTCAAAGCAAGATTTGTGGCGTTGTTGGTCAGGATTGGTTCGGAAACGACAAAGGCATAAGGTAAGGCTTGAAGCAATTCGTAGAGGTCGAATCCTGCTTGGCGAGTTCCACAGTTTACTTGCCGCATGATGGTATCGGCAGTGTAACAAGCGCGCTGTTCGTACCCCGCGGTTAGGATAAATTGTTGGACATTGGGCGAGGTAATTGCGCCATCTCGATTTCGTTCTGCGATAAGCCATCGCGGCGGATTCGCAAAGTTCACCATGCTGATGATGGGTTTAGGTGCGGCTGGTGACCATCCTTCATTGAGTGACCAAACCCGGATTTCATGTTCATATGCGCCAAAGGTGTAAGGTGAGAAGGGAAGCGCAACTGAAGGAAAGGGTTCGTTTTTATCCGCGCGCCGAATGTTGTCGTAGATGGCATCAAAGGGAACGTTAGCAGTCGAATATTGGAATGCATCCTTGTTGGCTGCCATAACATCGAGGATGCCAAAGGCGACGGCGGCAAGCAAGGCAATTTGCAGACTCTTGGCGATAAGCCATGTCGTCAAAAATTGTCGTGGGCGACGGGTGTTATTTTTAAGGTGTTGAAGGACGACGATAAGCCTATCAATCACAGTTACGGCAAGCAGGATTTGTATTAATCCATGCAATGCATCTAAAAGTGAGGTGTAGCGAATAGTGTCAAGCTGCTGCCATATATTGACGTTTCGCATGGCCATCGCAATACGATCAGGCGCGAGCGAGGCGCTGTAGATAACTATGAAAAGCCATCCTAAGACAGCGATAGCATAGGTGGCAATGAGCAATGGTTTGTATTGCTTAGGTGTTGTGATCGGATGAGTGGTTATCAAATCCCGCAGCCAACCCCACAAGATGTCCAGCGCGATACCCGCCAATACAATCCACCAAAGGCTTGCAATCGCCAAAGCCCGTCCGAGAAAACGGAACTGCGCCAATAGGGGAATATGGGCATACAGCCATGGAAAGGGTTGGACTTGCCCGCCTGCCCATAACATCATGAGAGAGGCAAGAATAACGGCGGCGGCAATGGCAAGTGCATAATGTCGCTTCCACGAGACTTGTTTTTTGCGGGAGATGCGACTGATTAACTGCTGTGTGAAAGCCAGTGAAACCAATACGAAAATGATATTACCGATGTAGGCATAATCGACGGCATCTGATAGTTTTGACGGATGCTGTAATCCCCAAAGCGGCCATGGTTGCGTCAGGTTATTGAAGGCTTGCCCGATGCTATAGCTGTTTTCAAGTGTTCCATCGTTGTTAATGACTTGCTGAACATGGGTAACGAAATCGCGCACTTGCCACACAGGGAAAAATTGCAGCGCTGACAATCCAAAGGCGAATAGGCCAGCAATCAACGTGCGTTGTAAACGATCATATCTGAAGCGCCAACGGCCTTGATGACGTTCGATGAGATGAAGCGCGACAATAACCAAACAACATATTGTCGTGTGCAGGACGTAGTAAATGTTGCCCGCGTAAAACAGCAGAGCAAAGCTGACAGCAAAGAGTATCGGTGCGCGGCGTTTAGAGGAATGCAGTGTCCACCAAAAAGCTGCGAGTACCAGTGGCGGCCAAGCTAAGCTGCAAGCCAGTTGAAAATGTCCTGCGCCGAACTTGGCGGCGATGCTGCCATTGAGCATATAGAATAGGGCAGTTGTCACACGGGCAAGCGCACCTAAGCCGATGACCAACCCCAGTGACCACATACCGTAACCAGCGATGAGTAGGGCAATGATAGTAGCAATTTTGCTGCCTGTGACACCGCCAAATAACAATATGGGAAAGCTGTGAAAAGGATTAAGCAGATAATTGAAAGCATTGTTGATGAGCGGGACGCCGTTACTGAGGTATGAATTCCAGAACGGGACATGTCCGTAACGCTGTAAGCCAACCTGAATGGGGACTATGACTCCTGCTAGCCGTTCATGCTCTGTGCCAATTGGACGTACATTGGTATCCAAGAAGAGGCTGCTTATCGAGTGCAGATCGAGCGCTGGCGGGGAATATTCAGTGCTTGGTAATGCCGGAGCGTGAAGCACAAAATAGAACAGACCGATTAGGGTAATGACTATAAATTCAACAGCAAACGAACGTTTCATGAAGGTTAGTTGTTCATGCGCCCGGTAATGAAACCGCATACCAAAGCGTCCGCATTTAAGAGTATCCACCATACTAGCCTAACATGATTTGGTGATGGTTGATGCGGTGATTCGTGAGTTTAAGATTGGTTTAAACATGATTAAATGACCTCGTAACAATTCTCAAACAATAATGTGGGAATTGATGGCATTAAGTGGGAAATAGGCGTTAAAAGACAAACTATTTTCTAACCAAATCACCCCCAAATGTTAGTGGACAAGAGCGCTGCGACCATGATAAATTAGAGAACATATGGTCAAAATAGCAGCATAAATTGTCATCACTCCCTGACCCCCACTTGATCGCTTAAATGGGGGTTCTCTATCTCTATTAGGGTTATTACTTCGGTGTTTATTTATTGAGGGAAAGGACGTTAAGGATGGTTCAAACCAAGGCGGCTGAAAAGAATGCATTGCATGAGCTTGGTTATAAAATATTCCTCGACCGTTATGCCCAAAAGGACATGACACGCTCAACTCTAGCGGTGGGCGATACCGTAATTGTGGTGGTCGATTCTAAAACCGGGCAGCGTGAAATTGGTACCGTAACGGCTATCAATATGCCCAAAGTGACTGTCCAACTCCTCGACGGGGATATTACCGAGCGTGATATTGAACAGGTCGATAAACCGTTGGAAACGGATCCCGGTCAGATGATGGATCGTGTGGCAGCGGGTATCGCAGCCATTGAGAAGAATTCCAAACTACGGAAACAGTGGACAGAGCGCTTCCGTTGGATGTTGGATGATTGGAAATTTGTCCCGGCGGGGCGTATATTAACCGCTGCTGGTACAGATCAATTACTAACTTATTATAATTGCTATGTGGTGCCGTCCCCGAAAGATTCGCGCGGTGGCATTATTGAAACACTGCGGCAGATGACCGAAATTATGTCACGCGGCGGTGGTGTTGGCATCAATATTTCATCACTGCGTCCTCGGCACTGGTATGTGAAGGGCGTGAATGGTCGTTCGAGCGGTGCGGTTTCATGGGGAGCACTTTACAGCTTCGTCACAGGCTTGATCGAGCAGGGCGGAAGCAGGCGCGGAGCTCTTATGCTCATCCTCAATGACTGGCATCCTGACGTATTTGACTTCATCAACAGCAAGCGCAAAGCGGGTCAGGTCACAAACGCGAACATTAGCGTCGGTGTGAGCGACAAGCTGATGGAAGCGGTTAAAGCTGATGGTGATTGGGATTTGAAGTTCCCTGATACGGGCGATCCTGAATATGACGACCTTTGGGACGGTGACATCGACAAGTGGATTGCTGATGGTCACGAGGTTATTCCCTATAAGACAGTGAAGGCGCGTGAAATCTGGAATGCGATCATTGAAAGTGCGTGGGCGAGTGCTGAACCGGGCGTGTTCTTCAATGAACGCTACAACAAGATGTCGAACAGCCACTATTTCGCACCGATCATTTGTACTAATCCGTGTGTGACAGGCGATACTCGCATCCATACCAATCGTGGTTTGGTGAAAGCTCGTGAACTGTTTGACAATGAAACCGAAATTGAAGTGACGATTGATGGTCGTTTTGGTTTAACCAACGCAACCACACCTTCGACTCGCGTTTTCAGAACAGGTGTAAAACCTGTTTTCCGGCTTCAAACCGAAGAAGGTTATTTTGTTCGCGCGACCGCTGACCACCGCTTTATGACTCCAAGTGGTTGGATGCAAATGAACCAGCTTAAGACTGGCGACAAGATTCACATTTTGAATCGCAAAGGCGGATTTGGTGAACAAGGTTCACTCGAACTGGGGCGTGTGTTGGGTTGGTTGGTTGGTGACGGAACAGTTAAAAGTGATGAGGCTGTCTTGTCATTCTTTGGAGAAGAAAAGCAAGAACTTGCTCCGATGTTTGCCGAACATGTTAATGACTTGGTTGCCCCACTAACCAAGAATCAGACACGTACTTACACCGTTGGTATTGGACAGGTTGTGGAGCGTGACGAAGCGCGGGTAAGCTCGGCGCGGTTGCACCAAATCGCTGAACAATATGGTTTGACAGAAACCAAACATCGTGTACCCGAATCTGTTTTCCAAGGTTCAGAGGTGATGCAGCGTGGCTTCCTGCAAGCGCTGTTTACGGCTGATGGCAGTTTCCAAGATGGTGGAGTAAAAGGCGCAAGCATTCGTTTGGCTGCCAACCAGCTTGAATTGCTGGAAGGCGTGCAACAGTTGCTTGGCAACTTTGGTATTGCCAGCCGCATTTACCGGAATCGGCGTGATGCGGGTTATCGCATGATGCCGGATAGCAATCGCGAACCGAAATCGTATTGGTGCGAAGCACAGCATGAACTGGTCATTAGCAAGCAGAATATGGCTGTTTTCGCGGAAGAAATCGGCTTCATGATGGACTACAAGCAAACTGGATTGGAAGATTATATTAGCCGAGGCAAGCGTGGTCCGTATATGGAGCGCTTCACTGCAACTGTCGAGTCGATCGTATCTGATGGTATCGAAGAAGTCTTTGATCTCACCGAATCAGCCACTCATTCATTTGTTGGAAATAATTTAGTTGTTCATAATTGTGGTGAACAGGGATTACCAGCTTTTGGAGTCTGTAACCTCGGTGCGATCAATTTAGCGAAGTTTTACGACGAAGAAACGCATGATGTGAACTGGGATGATCTCGATAAGACGGCGCGTTATTCAACCCGTTTCCTCGATAACGTCATTGACAGCACACCGTATTTCTTTGACGAGAACAAACAACAGCAGTTGAGCGAACGCCGCGTCGGTTTGAACAACATGGGCTTGGCTGAACTAATGGTCAAGCTGGAAATTCGCTATGGCAGTGACGAATCGGTGGCTTTCATCGACAAGCTGTATGGTTTCCTCGCGCGGGCGATTTATGAAACGTCAGTTGAATTGGCGCAAGAGAAGGGTGCGTTCCCGCAGTTCAAGGCGGATCAATTCCTCAAGAGCGGTTACATGCAGTCGATGCCCAAAGATATTCAAGAGAAAGTCCGTAAGCACGGGATCCGCAATGTGACGCTGACCACGCAAGCACCGACCGGTACAACGGGAACAATGGTTAATACATCAACCGGTATTGAGCCGTTTTTCTCGTGGGTATATTACCGCAAGAGCCGCCTCGGTTTGCACGAGGAACAAGTACCGCTGGTCAAGGAATGGTTTGAGGCTCATCCGGGCGAAACCGAACTGCCGGATTACTTTGTGACGGCGATGGATTTGTCACCCGAAGAACATATTAAGGTACAGGCTGCGATTCAGCGCTGGGTGGACAGCAGCATCAGCAAAACCTGCAACGTACCGAATGAATATACAGTCGAGCAGGTCAGCGATTTGTACCTGTATATGTATGACATGGGTTGCAAAGGTGGCACGATTTACCGCGACGGCAGCCGTGATGAACAGGTACTCATGCTCAAAGGCGACGAACGCGCTGAGAGCGAAATGTCCAAGATCAAGGGTGAGGATAAGGAAAGCGTCAAGGTAGTCGAAGTGGTGGTCGAGAAGCCTGTTGAGCAGGTGGCGACACCGCACCGTGTCTATCCCCGTCCGAAGCGCTTATCAGGCGTGACGGTCAGCCGTAAGACACCGTTTGGCACGGCCTTCATCACCATGAACAGCGATGAGTTGGGCAATCCGTTTGAGGTGTTTATCACCATTGGTAAGGCAGGCAGTGACTTGCAGGCGGATGCCGAAGGTTTAGGACGGATGCTTTCGCTGCAACTGCGGACGACTGCACCACAAAACCGTATGGAGATGCTCAAGCTGATTGTCGAACAGTTGCAGGGCATCGGCGGTTCACGCTCGGTTGGGATGGGACCGCAGCGTGTGATTTCGCTGCCGGATGCGGTAGCTGGTGCGCTGGTTGAACATTACCTGACGCAGTCGGTATCCCAGCAGTTGGATTTGCCAATGGGTAATGGGAATGGACAAAGTACCCAAGCTGCGCTGCCGCAAGCCACGGCGGCTCCCGTGAACTGGCAAGGGAGCGAGGCCGCTGCGCCGCACAGCCATACCAACGGCAACGGTCATGTGACCACAACAGGGTATAAGGTAAGAGCCGATCTTTGCCCAAGCTGCGGTACGGTCAGTTTGATCCGTATCGAAGGCTGCGAGAAGTGCGACGTATGCGGTTACAGCCGCTGCTAAGTCCGATTTGATAGAGGATTGACGGAAGGGCGGTCGCGAGATCGCCCTTTTCTATTTATCTATACTTTGAGTTTTAGACGTTGTATACTAAATCCCCTTTCAACACACAGATGAGATAAAAAGCGATATGTTCAATGAGTTTGGTGGCGGTGACGCGGATTTTTGGCAGGAACCGGATTTTTTGTTAGCGGATTTGGTATCGGGCTTCGTCAACAAGGGTGGAATGGAATTGGGCATCACCCTTTTTGTAAAAGGGTTGGTACTGACCGGAACACTGACAAGTGAGCAGGATTATTTAAAGGCCATCAGCGGCATGTTTGCCACGCAGGCCAAAAAATCGCTCGTGAATCCTTCCAAACAAGAGATCAAGAACACAGAAGATGTATTCGACTTCACCGGTTTAGCCGAAGATGTTGACCTCACCGAACTTTACGGACAGCGCGATGCCGAGTTCGATGATGACACCGCCGAACCGGATGAGCATGAATTTGAAGCACCGGATGAACCGGACGACGATGACCGGACGATGCCGAACATTCGCTACCTGCATCTCAAAGACCCGGTGATTATTCAGCCGCAGCCAGCCGTCAGTTTTACGCATACCCAAGTGTCGATATTGCGTGTCAAGCTGACCACAATTGATGGTTGGATGGTGGGGAAGGTCACTGTTGATGATGACCTTGAGGATTTTCCGCCGCCTCCACCGAATGAAATACGGCATTAGGTAATCGCAAGTCTTTAGCCATTATTGATATTTGAGGCTCACATATCCTCAGAAACAATTGTGCGGGCGACTAATTAAAGGCAGGTTGAAGTGAACACGATTCGCCAGCTTACGCCGTTTTTGTGGGTCGTACCAAGCCGTTTTTATTACAACAGCGGGGTCATTATCAGTCAAAACAAAGCAGCTATCATTGACGCAGGAATGGCTGATGATGAAGTTGCTGCTATTCGCGAGTTTATTCAAGAAAAACCGGCCAAGCTTGAAGCGCTTGTACTTACCCACAGCCATCCCGATCACATTCTAGGGCCGCGTCACTTTCCCGACATTTCGTTGTATGCTCATTCTGATTTCGCTCAAGAAGCGACAAGGGTGCAAGAGCAGCTAGTCAGCACCTTCAACAATTGGGCACAGCAAGAAAACTTCAATTTGGTTGTGCCTTTTACCTTACCCATTCCTAGTTATTCACTTGGCAATGACAGCAACTTCAGAATTGGTGAGATTGTCTTTCAAGTTTATCATTTCCCCGGTCATGCTCCAGATATGATTGCTCTTTATCATCCAGAAAGCCGTTTGTTGTGGGCTTCCGATATGTTGAGTGATGCTGTAATTCCCATAGTGCAGCATAGTGTTATTGAGTATGAAAAATCACTTTCGCGAGTCGCTGAGATGGATATCGCAATCCAAATTCCGGGACATGGCGATCCCTCGACGGATGCCGTTGAGGTCAAAAAGCGCTTGGATGAGGATCGTACCTATTTGGCTGAACTCCAGCAACGGGTCAAGTTAGCAGTTGATGCGGGTAAATCACTTGAGGAAACTGAAGCGGAATGCGAAAGCATGAATTTCAAGGAACGCGAGTGGAATTTGGAAGGTCATAAAAGGAATATTTCGTGGGTATGGAATGAGTTCAACAATCCACGAAGTGCTATGACAAATCTTCAGTAGAAATTTCTGATCGTTAAATGAAGAGTGCGGTCTCACGAGATCGCACTCTTTTTATTGCTATGAATACCTTAGAGCAATTGGCGAAGTTCTTGGGTGAGCGCGTCAGAAAGTTCAGGACGACCATCAAAGCGGGCAGGGGTGTTCTGGAAAAACGCGATGCGCCATTGATTATCTTGGTAAGCGGCGACTAAAGATTGGATAGCATTGCGCTCCGGATTAATTTCAGTTTTACCGGGTGGGATCATCCCGACTACAGCGCGAAGGATGGCTGTTTGTGGTGAAAGAAAACGGACCTCCCGAACTTTAGCGATATAAGCAGCGGTTTTATGGTGGGTAAATATGCCGCTGAGTGTCAATTCGATTTCGGAAACGCCGTTCATTTGGCTGCCATCGTAGCCGACAACATTGGCATCGTCAGCAAAGCTGACCGCGAACCCGTGAGCATCTTGATTGTTCCATGCTTCTAACAGGTGTCGATAAAGATCAATGATGGGCCGTTCACTATCTGAAACCTGACCTTCGGTATTGACTGTTTGTGGTGTCATTTATAATCCTATCGGTTTCGAGGGGGGAGCCGTTCAGTGTAGAACGGAATTCCTAACAGTCAAGGTTGAATGACGTGGGTGCAGGTTGGATGTCTGTGGGGGAGAAGTTAACGAGGTGAGGAGTTGAGGAATGTATGGCAGTCGGTGCGTCGGGTCAGGTTTAAGCGGTTGATACTTCTGGCGTTATTGCTGTGGCTGTGGCTGATGTTTGTCATTGCCATGATTGTGGATGGATATGGTCGGGTTGACCGCGCGCAGCCCGCAGATGTTATTGTGATTCTTGGTGCAGGTGTCCAGCGGGACAATACACCGGGACTAGCGATGCGGCGGCGGGTGAGCCATGCTGCCGATTTGTGGCGCGCAGGCTACGCCCCGGTTGTGATTTGCACCGGCGGCAAGCCGGAAAACCGGTCTCGCAGCGAAGCGGATACCTGTGCCGAACTATTGCTTAAAGAACAGGGCTTACCAGAATCGGCGGTTTTACTAGAAGATCAAAGCCGCAGCACAGAGGAAAACGCCATGTTTACACGTAAGCTGATGCAGGAACACGGTTGGCAGTCGGTCATTATTTCCAGCGATAACTATCATGTATTTCGGGCGCGCAGGCTGTTCGCTAATGAGGGGATGATCGTCTATACCAGTCCCTCGGCTGAACAAGCTCCGGGTGGTATGTATGTAACCTATCTGATACGCGAGGTCGCTGCTTTACAATGGCAGTTGGTGAAAGAGGTGTTGAACTTGCCAATTACTTATGTGCAGGGAATCTAGTCGTTATATCAACTGTTATACGTGGGGTGAACGTAGGGTAGATCAGCTATAAGTCGGATGTCACTATAAATAGCTTTCACATATAATCAAGTTGGGGATATGCCGCCGAAGTGGTGAGCTTAGCTCCTATGTTATGATATGAACACCCGCGTTTTTTATAGACGCAACCAACTGCAACCCGTTATTGATGCAGGGGAGAGGGCATGATGCGCCGATTTGGATTATGGATTGCTATCGCTTTGCTCATTAGTATGAGCGCCTCAACAATACTCGCGCAGCAAACGCAAACGCCAACCGGAGCGCCGCTCCGCGTGGTCAACGCTTCTGTTGCAACAGGGCAAGAACTGGGTCAACAAACCCCAATTATCATCTCGTTTAACCAACCTGTTAACTGCGACAGCGCAAAATCCGCGTTTAGCATCACGCCGAACATTGCCGGCAGTGTGACATGTGATGACGCGAATTCGTCGGTGACATTTACCCCATCGTCAGATTACGCGCACGGAACGGCCTACACCGTTTCGATCAGTACGGCACTAGAGGCGCAGGCCGGCGGCTCATTAGCTGAAACCTACAGCCTTCAATTGAATGGACAGGGATATTTAGCCGTAACCGATGTGCTGCCAAAAGATGGCAGTGCCGATATTGCTGCTGATGCGGCGATCACCGTGATTTTTAACCGTCCGGTTGTGCCGTTAGTAACGGTCGAGGAAGCGGCCAAACTGTCCAGCCCGATCACAATTTCGCCGGATGTACAGGGCAAAGGCGAATGGCTGAATACGTCGATATTTGTTTTCCATCCTGAACCTGCTTTGTCTGGTGGTACGCAGTATACTGTCACGGTACACTCTGACCTTGCTGCACAAGATGGCGCTGCGCTGGAAAAGCCGTTTAGCTGGTCGTTCAAGACCGTTCCACCGGCTGTGGTTGATGTTTTGCCACAAGCGCAGGCGACCGATGTCACACTCGACAGCACTGTTCAGGTTAAGTTCAATCAACCGATGAATCAGGCTAGCACAGAAGCGGCGTTCACATTATTAGGACAAGGCATTGGTGAACCCGCCAAAGGGACGTTTGTTTGGGCGGACGACAGCACGGGCTTCCAGTTCAAACCGGATGCGCCGCTAAAAATCGATACGGTTTATGACGTGTCCTTAAAAGCTGGTATTGAAGCGCTCAACGGCGGCCAAAAGTTGCAGTCTGGAACCAATTGGAGTTTTGCGACCGTACCACTGCCGGGAATTATCAGCACTGATCCGGCAGATGGAGCAGATGGTGTTTATCCTTACGGAAGCTTGACACTGTACTTTGCATCGAACATGAATGTGGATACGCTTAAAGATAAAATCACAATTGAGCCGAAGCCTTGGCGCGACCCCGATTTTTATTACAGTGACTACGATCATAGTTATAACATTAGTTATCCTGTTGAACCGAGTACGGCTTATACAGTGACGATTGCTTCCGGCATGGAAGATGTCTACGGCAATGAAATCACGGAGTCGCGGACAATCAAATATACGACCGCAGCTTATGATCCATCGTTCATGCTGCAAGTGCCGGGTGAAGTGGGTTTCTATAATGCTAAAGCTGATGAAACCCGTTTGTATCTGAATCACCGCAATATCTCTCGCCTAGATTTACGACTATATAATGTGCCGCTGGCTAATTTTGCGGCGGCCTTAGCTCAAGATAATTATGGCGCAGCCAGCAGCTTCACACCTGATCCGGCAACGCTGATCCGTAATTGGCAGCTGCCGGTGACGTCCGATCTTAACGCAACCAAATTTGAACTACTGCATCTGGGTGGCGACGGGACAACTTCGGGAGTGGCAGACTGTGCTGGTGCGCCGGAAAGCCGTCTACATGTTGGCGATATGGCGGTGGTAATCAGTGGACCGGAACCTGTGCGTGCCCGTGCCAGCGTCCCGGAAGGCGACATTATTGACAAGCTTTACAAAGATTATCAACTGCCGGTCATCGGCGGGCCAGTCTGTGCCAACAGTGTCGTTTGGTGGCAGGTGCAGCTGCGCAACCAAACCCAAGCATGGGTTGCGGAAGCAATTATGACCAATGGTCAGCCCGAATATTTGCTGGATGTTAAAATCCCCGCGCAAAGTACGGCTGTGGATGTAACTGCTGCCAGTGGTAAAACCTTAAAGCCCGGAATTTATCTGTTGAGGGCATCTTCGCCCGAAACGGCTGCTTTGGGCTATCAAGGGAGCGGACATTTCATGGTGGTCGCAACCGCAAACCTGACCATGAAGTTCTCCATCGATAAAGTTTTAATCTGGGCAACCGATGCTCAAACTGGACAACCTATCCCGAACGCTGGAATCACGCTGTATGACAAGGATTTCCGATCGCTGACGAGCGGCATGACGGATCAAGATGGTCTGGTTACGTTTGACATTGCGCGGGTGACGGATTTGTATCAGCCGCTGTTTGCAGTGCTGCAAGCTAACGATCAATTCGGGTTGGGCTTTAGCAATTGGTCAGATGGCATCGAGCCGTACCAATTTGGGCAGAATTACAATTACTACCCAGAAAGATATCGTACTTACCTTTATACCGACCGTCCGATTTACCGCCCCGACCAACCGGTTTATTTCCGGGGTGTGGTACGGCAGGTGAACGATGTGCGCTATACACCCGCTGGTATTCCTGAAATTCCGGTGATGGTTATTGATTCTAACGGTGAGTCCGTATATGAAACAAGTGTGCCGGTAACGCCATATGGTACTTTCAGTGGTCAATTTAATATTGCCAGTGATGCGCCGCTAGGTTTTTACCAAATACGAGTTGCATTCCCCAACGATGAAACCGGATATACTCAACCCTACAGCAATCTGTTCTTTGGCGTAGCGGAGTATCGGCTGCCGGAATTCCAAGTCAATGTTACGCCACAGGCGGACGCAGTGGTTCAGGGTGACAACTTCAAAGTCACAATCGACAGCCGCTACTTCTTTGGCGGGGCGGTTTCAAACGCCAACGTCGATTATACGGTTGTTGCGAACCCCTATTTCTTCCAATACGATGGCAATGGCTACTACGATTTTGAAGACTTCAATTACGACGAAGGTGCCAGTGAATTTTATGGAGGTGGTGGAGCCCAAGTCGCCAGTGGCAGTGGAGTGACCGATGCTCAAGGCCAACTGGTGATTGACATTCCGGCAGCGCTCAAAGACAGCACGCAAAGCCAAGAATTTACGATAGAAGCCACAATCACCGACGAAAGTCAGCAAGTGGTGGCCGGTCGTACTACGGTTATTGTCCACAAAGGCGAACTTTACGTTGGCGCAAGACCCGAAGAATATGTAGGCAATGCGGGGCAAGAGTCCACGATAGATTTGATCGCGGTTGACTGGGCTAGTAAAGGCATTGCCAATCAACCAATTGATGTGGAAGTGGTGGAACGCCGCTGGTCGAGCGTCCAAGAGCAAGATGAGGGTGGACGAACAACATGGACATGGCAGGTGGAAGAAATCCCCGTGACCACCGGAAGCGCAACCACTGATGAAAATGGCAAAGCAACCTTTACGTTCACGCCCCCTAACGGTGGTGTGTTCAAGATCAAGATCAAGACCAAAGACGTGAAGGGTAATGAAGTGGTCGCTTCGACCACAACTTGGGTTTCGAGTGGCGAGTATGTCTCTTGGCGGCAGCAGAACAGCAACCGCATCGATTTAATTGCCGACAAGAAGAATTACAGCGTTGGTGACACCGCCGAAATTCTGATTGCGTCACCTTTCCAAGGCACAGCCGAGGCGTTGGTGTCGGTTGAACGTGGCAGTGTCCTTAAAGTCGAACATGTCACGCTGACCAGCAATTCGCTAATCTACAAGATTCCGATTACAGAGGATTTCGCGCCCAATGTCTACATCAGTGTAATGCTGGTCAAGGGTGTGGATGCGAATAACCCTGTAGCGGCTTTCCGCGCGGGCTTGGTGCAGTTAGCGGTTGACAACAAACAGAAAGAAATCCAGATAGCAATTACGCCGGATAAGGCGCAAGCCGGGCCGGGTGATACCGTCAATTACACGGTTAAGACAACCGATTATGCGGGTAAACCAATTCAAGCCGAGGTCGGAGTTGGCTTAACTGATTTGGCGTCGCTTTCAATTGCTGATCCAAACAGCTCGCCGATATTAAGCTATTTTTATGGGCAGCAAGGGTTAGGTGTTCGAACCTCAAGCCCGTTGACCATCAATGTTGATCAACTGACGCAAACTGTACTCGATACCATCAAGGGTGGCGGCGGCGGTGGCGGGGAAGGCGGTATCTTCGACATTCGTGAGAATTTTGTCGATACGGCCTATTGGAATGCGACTGTGACTACGAATGCTGATGGTACAGCTACTTTCAGCGTCAAACTGCCGGACAACCTGACGACATGGCGTCTGGATGCGCGAGCTGTCACTAGCGGTTCAGATGGATTAACATTGGTCGGGCAAAAGACGTTCGATTTACTCAGCACCAAGCCGCTGTTAATCCGTCCCGTAACACCACGCTTTTTGGTGGTGGGCGATCAAGTAACGCTGGCAGCAGTTGTGAATAACAACACGGGCAGCGATATGCCGGTAGAAGTCTCGATACAAGGTACCGGTTTGACCTTTACGGGAAATGCCGCCCAAACGTTTACTATTCCCAGCAGCGGACGTCAGCGTGTGGAATGGACAGCAACGGTTGATGATGCGGCGAATGTTGACCTGACCTTCTTTGCCAAAGGTGGTGATTTCAACGATGCCAGCAAGCCGCCGCTCGGTCAGGGTGAGCAAAAATTGCTGCCTGTTTACAAATATGAAGTGCCGGAAACGGTGGGTACAGCAGGAGTGCTGCGCGAAGGCACATCAGTTACAGAAGCTGTAACGATACCGGCGGGTGTGACGCAAGGTGATTTGACCGTCAAGATTGAGCCTTCATTAGCGGCGACGACCATTGATGGTTTGGAATATCTGAAGAACTACCCGTATCAATGTATCGAACAGACTGTCAGCCGCTTTTTGCCCAATATCATGACTTACCGTGCATTGGACAGCCTTGACTTGACCAATGAGTCACTAAAGCGTGATTTGGAAAGCGGTGTGAACTTCGCGCTTCAGCGTTTGTATGCTCAGCAGAAGCCAGATGGCGGTTGGGGCTGGTTCGTTCAGGATGCCAGCAATCCGCTGACGACAGCCTACGCGTTGATTGGTTTGGCTGAAGCGAAGAAATCTGGCTTCCCTGTGTCAGATGATGTGATTGCCAATGCGCAGAATTATCTGAAGACAACCTTCATCGTACCGGATTTGAGCAAAGCTGCGTGGCAGTTGAATCGTCAAGCGTTCACATTGTATGCCTTGGCACGTTCTGGCGCTCCGGATGTGAGCCGCACGGCGAATCTGTTTGAAAGCCGTGACCGCATCGCCACCTATGCCAAAGCTTATCTAGCGCTGGCTTTCAATCTGATTGACCCCAACGATACCCGCCGCACCAATATTCTCCTTTCGGACATCAATAACGCCGCGATTTTGAGCGCGACGGGCGCGCATTGGGAAGAGCAAGAACCGGATTATTGGAACTGGAACACCAACACGCGCACGACCGCCATTGTTTTGGATGCGCTGGTGAAGTTGAACCCCAACAATAATTTGAACCCGAACGTGGTTCGCTGGTTGATGGTGGCGCGCAAGTCTGACGTTTGGGAAACGACCCAAGAAACGGCTTGGTCAGTTATGGCCTTGACGGATTGGATGGTGACGACAGGCGAACTCAAACCGGATTATGGCTATTCGGCTTCATTGAACGGTAAGACGTTGACTGAAGGTCAAGCCACAACAGAAAATGTACGTGACTCGGTTCAGTTGACAGTAGATGTCAAAGAGATGCTGGCGGGACAGGCTAACCAATTGGTGGTCGGGCGTACCGAAGGTAATGGTGTGCTGTATTACACGGCTCACCTCAAGAATTATCTACCTGTGCCGAGTGTCCAGCCCCTTAATCGAGGGATTATCCTCGAACGGCGTTACACGGTGCCGGGAAGCGATTCACCGATCACCGAAGCCAAAGTAGGCGACTTGGTTCAGGTGCGCTTGACCATCATTGTGCCGAACGACTTGAACTATGTCATCATTGAAGACCCGATTCCGGCAGGCACGGAAGGCGTGAATCCTGAATTGAAAACTGAACAGCAGATCGGTACGCAGCCGGGCTTGGACACACAAGATCCGCTCAGTACCGGTTGGGGTTGGTGGTGGTTCAGCAACATTGAATTCCGTGACGAGAAGGTGGTCTTGAACGCCACTTACTTACCAGCCGGAACTTACGAGTATCAGTACAGCATCCGCGCTGGCCTAGCAGGTACCTATAACGTAATTCCCGCGACAGGATACGAGTTCTACTTCCCCGAAGTTTACGGACGCAGCGCCGGCAGCACCTTCACGGTTAAGCCTGCGGAAAGCTAATAGATTTGGTTGTGTAGGGAAACGCCACGCTTTTTCCTACACAACACAATCGTTACTGCTCGATTGTTGCTAAAATATCATTTGCCAATGCTCGTAATGCATCGCGCAGTTCGTCACTTTGAAGCACTGTGAACGGCAGTTCGATTCGTACCAAATACCGTGCCAGCCAATATGGGTCATCGGAGTAACAGCGCATTAACGTTTTACTGCCTGAACTTTCCAAAATCGCCATTGTTTCGGGGATAACTTCTCGGACAGTCGAGATTGGCGCGTCGAATAGAACTTCAAATGTGTAGTTACCTGAACCTTTAATGATGCTGCCTAAGATAAAACCTTTTGCATCAAAATTCTCAGGTTTGGTGAAAGTCCGGGCAGCTAGCGAAATTAAGCGTACTCGATCAAGCCGAAACACGCGCATATCCTGACGTAAGTAACAATAAGCGGCCACATACCATGTTCGCGCGTGCAGTACCAAGCCATAAGGCGCAATCATCCGATCTGTGAGCGTTCCGTCACTGGAAATATATGTGATTTGGAGGCATTTTCCTTCATAAACGGCGCGGCTGAAGAGGGTTATTGATTCATTCGGGACAGATGAAACGCCGATTTGGACGTTATCTAAAATCAGGCTGTCGCGCAGCGCATCCGCCGACTGTTGAAGCTCCTCTGGCAGCACCCGTTCAATTTTAGCGGCGGCACTTTCGATGGCGGGTAATGAAGTCACACTGAGTTCTCGTGCTAACATCAAACCGAGCATGACCGCCGTAATCTCCTCTTTGTTAAACATCAGCGGCGGTAAACGAAATCCCTTTTGCAGCGAATAGCCCCCATGCCGTCCGCGTTCGCCTTCAATCGGAATGCCGAGATCGCGCAGCATCATAATATAACGGCGAATACTGCGCTCCTCGACTTCCAGCTTTTTGGCGAGTTCGTGCCCGCTGACCTCCGAACGCGATTGCAGGACTTCAAGAATAGTCAACAGACGCATGGTTGGGTTGTACATTGCTCAGTCCTTTTTTGATATTAGGACTGATTTTATCCTGAATAGGCAGCAAAATGGAAATAAGACCTAATACATTTAAAGGAGCAAGCCATGCGCATCACCCGAATAAATCCCGATACGCTGCACCGGAATCCGGCATTCACGCAGGTAGCGATTGTCGATAAATCATCAAAATTGGTTTACGTAGGTGGTCAAAATGCTGTGAATACGAAGGGTGAAGTTGTCGGGGATGATATTGCTACCCAGTCAGTTCAAGCCTATAAAAACGTCATTGCGGCGCTAGAGGCTGCGGGTGCGACGATGGCGGATGTGTTTAAGATGACCATCTACATGGTACAGGGGCAGTCATTCACGGAGGGTTATGCCGCGATCATGCCGTTGATCGACCGTAATCTGCCACCGCCTACCGTCAGCGGCTTTATGGTAGCAGGATTGGCTAATCCCAAATACTTGATCGAAATTGAAGCTGTGGCAGCTATCGACGAAGGAGTGACTCATGAGTGAAAAGACTCCGATTGGCAAAACAAAAGGGCAGGGCTGGGAAATTGGGGTTCGAAAGACGTTTCCGGTTGGTACAGGGCGCTTGTGGGATGCGCTGACGACTCAGCCCGGCCTCGGTTATTGGCTGGGAACAGGCGTAGATGCGGATTTCAAGAAAGGCGATATCTATGAAACCCAAGAAGGGACAACAGGTGATATTCGCAGTTTTGAAGCAGGCAGCTTAATCCGTTTGACGTGGCAGCCCAAAGATATGGATAGCCCTTCGACGCTGCAACTCCGTGTATTGCCCACGAAAACCGGCAGCACCTTAAGCATTCATCACGAAAAATTGAAGGATGGCGAACAGCGGGAAGCTATGCGCCAATATTGGCAAATGGTTATCAGCCAATTTGAGCGTTTGCTTGACATCTAGCGGGTGGCTCAATATATAAAATCTCAAACGTAAAAAGTAACAGTTTCGATATAAGATGAAGAAAGGGGGGTATAGATTTCTCACTCATGTTATTATTCATCTATATTCTATTGGATACATGACACTTTTAGGTTCCGAAATGCCGGACGCGCTCACCATTGTTCGAGAAGAAATTGCAAAAGGGCATGTTGTACGTGCGCGTAAAATTTTGCGTATGCTGCTCGAAGAAACGCCTACGGCACCGTTATGGTATTTGGCCTCGACCATTTGCGAAACAGCCGAGCAAGAGATGGGCTGCCTGAAGAATGCGCTCAGGATTGATCCCAATCATCTCCATGCCCGTGAACGCTATATTGAATTGAAAAAAGTGCGGCGCGAGGAAATGATGCCGCCATTGATGGTGCTGGTGGACGATTTGCCAGAACCGGGATCCGTGAAACCCGCGCCCGATCCGTTTACATCGAAACGACTGCGGCGCAAACGGTCACAGCGGCGCTGGGCAATGGTCAGTTTGATAGCCGGTGTGACCATGAGTATTTCCTCGACTTATTTTGTGTTGACGATGCTAGGCTCACCCATTCCTGCTCAAATTCGCGCAATCGTGAGCGGGCAAAGCGGCAATGACCGGGCTGGCAAACCGGTTTTTGGAAATCAAACGGGTAGTGGTCAACTGAATACACCGAATGCGCCTGTACCGCCGGTATCAGCCCAGAATGAAAACTATTCGGCGGAAGCTGCGGCAGGCGGATTTGTCGTACATCCCAATAAATCCGAACCATTGCAAGCTGAAAAACCGGTTAACGACGTACTTGATCCGGGATTTGCCCATGAATATCTCTTGAAGGCCAATAAGGGCGAAGAAATTGCTATCGCGGTCCAGTTCTTTTCGCCGACGGCGCATAAGGTTGCAAATAATATGGCTGTGCTTGATCCTGATGGCTATAACGCGGCTTCACGATGTGAGCGCGGGTCAATTTTGACCGATGGCTCAAGTGTTACCTATGTGTGCAAGATCAATAAATCAGGTGATTGGAAGCTGCAAATTTTCGGACATTCCGGAGAGAGTACCGGCGTGTATATTGTGACGTATCAACGTATGTAGCATCCACGTCGAGTAATTTCCTCTATATCGATATCCAATTGTAAAGATTTCCTCGTTTTTACTTTACGAATCGCTTAAGCACATGTCGCTTATACTGAAATCAGAAGTGCATTCTGATCAAAAAGGCTATATGTAATGGCAGAAGCGACTCCCTCTATAAACCGTTTCGGGAATTATATTGTTCAAGAGAAACTCGGCAGCGGCGGCATGGCTGTTGTCTATAAAGCGCAAAATGAAGAGACTAAAGAAACGGTCGCGCTTAAGATTCTGCGTTCGTCGCTCATGGAACAACCGGGCATTATGGAGCGCTTTAAACAGGAAGCGACTATTGCGGAACGCTTGAACCATGCCCATATTGTGGCAGTCAACAACTACGGGGTTATCAAGGGGCGCTATTTCCTTGATATGCAGTATATGGCTGGTGGAACACTGGCGGAGCGCTTTGCCAAACCCACCGAAATTGGGAGCCAAGAAGCAGTACGGTTGCTGCGGAATGTAGCCAGCGGACTCGATTTTGCACATCGGCAGGGTGTCATCCACCGTGATCTTAAACTCGAAAATATTTTACTAGATAGTAATGGTCATGCCGCGCTGGCAGATTTTAGCATCGCCCGTTTAAGTGACGGAAATAAACTAACAGCAACGGGCTTTGTGGTCGGCACACCGATGACAATTGCGCCGGAGCAAGCACGAGGGGACGTTAATCTTGATCATCGTGCTGATTTGTATTCGTTGGCGGTCATTGCTTACGTATTGGCAGTAGGACGCTACCCCTTCAACGGGAATAATCCGCTCGCTATTTTGCACCAACATTTGGCCGAAGCACCGCCACCTCCGAGTGTTGTTAATCCGAATTTGCCCAAAGCGCTGGACGCGGTTTTGCTGCGGGGACTTGCCAAGCAGCCTGCTGAACGCTATCCCAATGCCGATATGTTGATTGAAGCCTTCGCGCGAGCGGTTTCGGAACAGTCTTTCAGCCGGACGGTTGTTGATCTGAAAACCGATTCAGCCGGTAATCCTATTCAAATCGTACCTATCCGGAAGAACGATACAGCCGATGATTGGGTTAAGCGGGCGCTGGCTACCGAAAACAAGGAAGAAGCGATAGGCTATCTTAAACGAGCATTGGAACTCGAACCACTCCACTCGAAAGCGAACCGGGTACTGTTTCAGCTTGAGGGTGCGGTACCAAAAGCAGCCGCTGCCAAAGCCAAAGTGGTTACCCCGCTTCCATCTGGAAATCTCGCTACGCTCAAAAAGGCAAATACGGTGAGCAAGCGTAGTAACTGGTATTATGCCGTTTTGGTGGGTTCAATTTTAGTAGGTCTTTCGCTGTTATTTTTCTTGTTGAGCGTTTCGGGCTCGCCGATTGCAAACCAGATTGCAAATGTGATACAGGGAAGGTACGCGATCACCCAAATTGACGGCGTTCCTATCAAACAGGTTCCCGGCGCGGTTCTTAAAATTAACCCGCAAGATCGCACGACCATCCTATATGGTCAAAAAATCAACGACACGCTCGAAAATGGCTTTTCACATGCGTATGTTTTCGACGTAATCAGCGGGCAAACAATGGGCATAGGTGTGTTTTTCATTTCCAAGGGTGCGCAGCACGTGAGTAAGAATGTGGCAGTGATGGACTCGAACGGTCAAAGCGCGGGCAATCGCTGCCAGATGCAAAAGAATCCCAATCAGGATACATCGGCAACCTTTAGCTGTAAGATTGACCAAACCGGAAAATGGTCTCTTCGTGTTTTGGGAATCGACGGCGAAAGCACGGGTTCTTATGTGGTCACGGTTGAGCGAACGGGATAACTTGACTTTCTGTTACGTCGATTTGAAGAACTCAACCATCGACTGGTTTACACGGTCGGGTTCTTCATGCTGAATCCAGTGGGTGGCGGTTTCAAAGTAAACCAGTTTTCCCTCGTCACATAACTTAACGCTGCCTTGTGCCATTTCCGCGTTTAGCGCGAAGTCCTGCTTGCCCCATAGAATTAGAGTTGGCACTTTGACCTGTGGATTAGGCTGTGGTTGGGGCATTTGTTGTACTGCGGCACGATAATAATTAATCATGCTCTGGAGTGCGCCCGGCTGCGCCCACGCTTTTTGATATTCAACCATATCTTCATCACTAAATGCGCCTGCTTTGGCGCTAGCTTGTAGACCGCGCGCGAAGGGCTTACTCAGGAGGCTCATTAACGTTTCGGGAATTACCGGCAGTTGCAGATAAGCGAAATACCAACTTTTTTGCATCTGAGATACGTCCGAACTCAGTGTTTTGCGAAAAACTTTGTGATGCGGCGCATTGAGAATAACCAGTTTAGACAATCGCTCGGGGTATTTACAGGCTGTCCACCATGCGACGCCGCCACCCCAATCATGACCGACAAGAATTGCTTTTTCGCGTCCGGCAGCGTCGATGAGACCGATGACATCGGCGGAGAGTTCATTCAGATTATAAGCGGCGATGCCCTGAGGTTTCTCGCTGATGTTGTAACCGCGTTGGTCAGGTGCCCAAACGCGGTATCCCTGTTCGGCGAGAAAATCGATCTGCTTACGCCAGCCGTACCAGAACTCCGGGAATCCATGCAGCAAGATAACCAGCGTTCCATCTTCTGGCCCGGCTTGCACCACATGAAGGTTTACACCGTTGGTTTTGATCAGTGCGTGGTCGTAAGGGATCATTTTCTTTACTTATCGCTTTCTGAGCTAGCTCAAACTGCCGGTTTTACGCAGCAGGTAACGTTCGTAGATCAATTGAATGCCTTTTTCTCCGACATGGAAATCAGCATAAATTTTTGCGCCGTTGTTCAACACATAGAATGAACACTTGTCTTTTTCGAGCTTTTCAGGAATGAGCGGCACTGAATTGCTGCCGAATTTATCTTTTTCCGTCAGCATCAACAAATCGCCGGCACGACGAACTTCCATCCGCATCGTATTCTTATAGGTGTGATAAACACCTTCTAGTTCCATCATTTGACGTTCGAGGTGCACGAAGGGCAGTGCTTCAGGGTCTTGACCAAGCAGTGTCGCTAGGCCATACATGGCAAATTGTCCGGTTGGATAACCACTACCGTTGGTGAGTATCGCTGCCGCAATGTTTTCCTCAGCGATGTAGGCTAAGTAGGCTGTTGCTACGCCGACTGAACCCCCGTGATTGACCAGCGTCTGACCGAGGAAGTCACTCTTGATTCCCCACCCATATCCGTAGCTTTCTACGCCAAAGGCACTGTTAGTCACTGGCGTTTTGACGCGCGGCTGAATCATTGCTTTGATCGAATCCACCTTGGCAACCGGCTGACCATTTTTGAGATACATGCTTGCATATTTTGCGAGATCAAGGACATTACTGATGATACCACCTGCCGCGCTAATGCCACTGTAGATATATACGCCGGGAGTACGACCTTTCTCGGCCCAGTTGATATAGGGAACAGCCACATCGCCATCGGCTTCAACAGCGCTTTTGCTGAACAAACTGCGTGACATGCCCAGCGGCGCAAAGATATGCTGCTGAATGTAATCTTCAAACGGAACGCCTGATACTTTCTCAATTATGTCACCGAGCAGTACATAACCTTCATTGAAGTAAAACCAGCGTTCGCCCGGTTTCGTCCATGTCCATTCGCCTGCATCTTGCATAAATGCCAGCATATCGCTGGCTGTGGCAATGGGCAGCCAATCGTCGGTTGCGCCTATCGCTCCGCTGATCAACTGCTCGGCATAGGCCAGCGCCGCGATGCCGGAGGTATGCGACATAAAGTGCTTGATGCGAACTGTTTCTCCGTGCGGTTTAATATCAAACGGCATGTATTTTTCGATAGGGTCATCAATGCTTAACTTACCTTGTTCGGCAAGCTGCATGATGGCGAGGCAGGTGAAGGATTTGGTGACCGAGCCGACGCTGTAAAGTGTTCGATCCGTAGCGGGCAAACCCCGTTCGACATCCCGATAACCAAAACCCCGTGACCAGACAACATCGTCCCCTTTGACTAAGGCCATGCTCAAGCCGGGTAATTTGGTGAGGGTGATTTTTTCAAATATGAATTTTTCGAGTTGGGCGTAGGACATGGCTGCATCTCCTTAAGCGTAGAGTGTGTAAGCAGCGCAAATTATAACGGGTGTATCTGTCAAACCACCGCGTGTGGTATCAAACGGTCTAGACTTTCCAGAATTCTTGGGGCGTCAAAAATAGCAGATACTCGATACTGTCCGCGCGGCAGTCCAGCATTTCAGCCCACTCATGCAGCGTAACGATATACGTGTAATAATCGTCAGCCGTCCCTTCTGAAAAAGTACGTTTGCCGAGTAATGCTCTTAGGGATTGCAAAATGCGCGTGTCCATAATCAGCGGATAGTGATTAATGCCGCAGCCTAATCCCGCGAAGTACAGATATTTTGTGAAATAAGCCGGCCCTAAGAAGGGAATGTGCGCATCTTGAAAAACACTGAATGCCTCGCGCACATTTCCATATTTAATAGCTCGAAGCGCGTTAAACAGAATAGTATCCAATTGTTCGATGTCGGAGGTAATATGTGCCATTCGCCACGGGCCGTAGCCAACCGTTCCGTACCCCCATAACATGGTCGCGAGGAAAAGTTCTCTGATGCTCGATGTCGACTCTGTTTCACAGGCTTCACGAGCTAACGGCACAATGTCAAAACGCCGGATTGCACTCGGGAATTTTTGCAAAAGACTCGCCATTTCATCGAGTTGAATCGCTTGCAGCCAATTTTCGGGATAAAAGATTTGGGCGGGTTGGTGGCTCAGGGTTGCATTTTGCAGCCATTCCAAGAGCCGCATCAGTTTACGGGGTGGACGGTACAGAAAGTTACTTGGCTCTAGTCGCTGACTGTATTCCATTACCACTTACCACACCTTTGTCATCAGAAACGTGCTTTGTAATCTATTTTACCGCCGCATCCACTTTAAAACACGCGGCCATAATTGAGAATATGCCTGATAGAGTAGTACAAAAGGGGCATAATCCCATGCGCCGATATAGCGCGTGACGGTTCCGCGAAAGCCGCGCTTGAACTCATAAACGCCCCACATCGTGTCTGTCTCGTTGAATTCGTTAGGTGCGCCCCACATATCATACGTGCTGCATCCCTGTGCCTTTGCCCAACGCATGGCTTCCCATTGAAGCAAATAGTTCGGCATCCGGTCACGTTCTTGATTGGAAGATGCGCCGTAGATATACCAGCAGGTTTTGCCGAAGTGAAATAGGATGACGTGGGCTATTGCTTTACCCTCAGCCTCGGCAATCAGCGGATGAGCTAAACCCGCTTCAATAAACGACTGCCACGCTAACGTGTAATACTCCGGTGGCCGTGTCAAAAAATGATCACGTTCGCCAGTCATGCGATAAAGGTCATAGAGTGTCGGCAAATCCACCAGTGTTCCGGCGCGAACGGTCACGCCTTTTTTCTCGGCAGTGCGAATTTTGCGCCGCGTATTTTGGCTCATCGACGCTAGAAGTTCTTCTTCTGGTCGAGTGACATCAACCGTAATTGTGTTCCGAAATTGCACCTGATCGCCTGAGAAGCGCCAACCTCGCTTTTGAAGTGCTGCCAGTACAGCCTGTCCGGTTGGATTTGGCGCGTCTGGATTATCCGCGTCACCGGATGGAATACCTGTCGCAGTGATCACATCGGGATCAATCTTGAGCCAGATCGCCGCCTGCTTCTGCGCAAATGATTGCAGATGGTCAAAGACTTCTGCGACCAAGGTGCTATTACTGTAATCCAGCGCTGGCCCTTTAGAGATGTACATCACTTTGAGCGGGCCGACACTGCGAACACCGACCGAAGCCATCGCCACAATTTCCCCGTCGCGTTGGAAGGCTAAACGCATTGGCTGCCAGCCAGTCGTCGCGCGTTTGAATTCACCCCATTCCCAAGTTTGCAGGACATGTGCATAGGGCAGGGCACTCAAAGCGTTGTTCCATTGGTCGCGGTCGGTGATGGTGCTGACGTTTAGCATGTCGAAAGCAGTCTTTTGTCGATGGTCGATAGCCCTTAGTCTACAGTCGTCAGTCACCAGTCGCCAGCTTAGATGTTGATGCGTACGCCGTTTTATGATGGGCTTATTTTTCTGGGGGTATGATATGACCATCGTCGCCACCATAGCGGATTTGGACTTGGCGTTCGCTGGCTAAACCCCAATTGATATGTGTCGGTGGATTGAGATAATTTTTGTAAGCGAGTGACATTTGCCGTGCGGCTTCTTTGAAGGGAACGCGCCCCACACCTGTACCGAGGCCGGGGCAGGCGACAATATTAATGTTAGTTTCTTCGCGCCGATTATGATGATGGATTTCGCGCAGCATTGCCGCCATTGCGACATACACATGATCTCTGCGGGTGATTGTCAACGGCACGCGCATCGTTGGTGTGTGGGCCAGAAAAGGATGTTTGTCCGAAGGTGTTCTGACGATCATTGATGTACCAACGGGCTGTTCACCGAGATAATCTTCAATGATGCGTTTTTGAACGGCATACATCAATTCAACGCCGAAAAAGCATGTGATCGCCGCGTCAATCCCACCATCCATCAATCCAAATGAATTGGCTGGACTCACCATGCAATCAAATTCGGGAATACCTTCGAAATAGCCTTGATAGATTTCAACATCCGGTAAGTCTTTAAAAGCACTTTCCCAAGCTCGGCACATCGCCGAATTGATGTCAACTAAAATCAGTTTCATTTCGGAATCGATCTTTCTAAATCACGGGGTCTGTCAAGAGTTTTGTGTAAACGGATTTTGCCATACAAAATTAAATTGGGAAACGCCCCTCAAAACGGATAGCGAGTTGGTTCAAAATCAAAGCCCAATTCGGGACAGGCATCGTCCATTTTTTGATGATGTTA
>WGMX01000062.1 GCA_016124855.1 Anaerolineaceae bacterium
AATCTTTTTCCCATCATACAGTATACAGATAGGGTTGACTTGTGGAATCTTCACTGGAATTCATTCTGGTGGAGAGGCACTTATCAACTATGGCATCATTCGATTAATTATTTTTTATAACAAAGATATGTCTTGGAACTACGCGCGGTTTCTGGATTACTGTGCGAGTGTCGGGATTATGCGGAAGGTAGGCGGTGGATATATCTTCGCACACCGGTATCTGCTGGAGTATTTTGCGGAACTTGATCAATAATGTCAAAAACGATTCAAGATTATATGGCACTGCCTTACACAATTGAAATTATCCCTGATGATGGGGCGTGGTTTATACGGATCAAAGAACTTTCAGGGTGTATAACCGAAGTCGATGCATGGGATGAAATTCAGGCCGCAGTCGATGAGATCAAACATTTGTGGTTGGAACTCGCATTAGAAAAAGGTCGTCCAATCCCTGAGCCGTTAGGATTGCCAACACATTCATAAATAAACAGAGGTGAGCTGAGTGCCCACCCCTGCTGATAGTCGAGGTTAGTCGTCGTCAATTTCGCCCTGTGGAGGGGCAGGTTTGCGTCCGCCGCCGATGGGTTTATATTCCCACTCTTTGCCATATTCTTTACGGGCTTCGGTGCGCGAGAGGACACGCAGTTCAGCATTATCGTAATTAAAGACGCCAGTATAGCCGCGCCGCTTTTCGAGTTCTTCCTGCGCGGCCTCGCGGGTATCATGTTTGCTCACAGCACGCCATGTATCTTCATAATTACGCTTGACCCACAGGCAGTAATATTCTGATTTGGCTCGCGCTTTAGACGCTGGCTTGGCACTCCGAGCTTTCTTTTCCACCGTCAACTCCTTTGCTGATTATGGACACACCCTGAAACAAAACAGCGCAAGAGAGATTATACCCCCTTGCGCTGACTTTTAGCACTGGCTGCGGCTTCTAATTAGAAGCGGCCCCGTCCACCGCCACGATTGTCACGGTTGCCGCCGCCACGATTGCCACCAAATCCGCCGGAGCGCTCTTCACGAGGGCGTGCTTCGTTAACGGTTAAGGCACGGCTGTCGAGTGTGAAACCGTTAAAGCGGCGGATCGCTTCCTGCGCACCTTCTTCGGTAGCCATTTCGACAAATCCGAAGCCCTTGGGGCGACCGGTGTCGCGATCAGTAATGAGGGCAACATCCGCTACATCACCAGCCTGAGAAAACAGTTCACGGACCGCTTCCTGAGAGGTCGAGTAGGCAAGATTGCCAACATACAACTTCTTTGCCATTATCATAGACTCCTGTCTAAACACACATAAAAATGAGACATAGAGCAGGTCAACATACGGGGCAAACGATGCAGAAGCGTCTGATGTGTTGTAAAGAACAGGAGCGCAAGTTGCAGTTTCGACCTGAACAGTATCATACTCTACAACCGCTATTATGACATACAACATTAAAAAAGTACAGTGGAAGGTTGACCTATAAGAGTGTAGGAATTGCAGACAATTTCTCTCTTATGGGGTGTTAATGGTTATAGCGGCTATTAATATATGACTCATGTTTAAGGATGCACGATGCACGACCGAATTATTAGACGACTCGATGACAAAATGGCGCAGTACATTGTTCATCAACATGAGAATTCGCGAACGTTTGCGGATGCCGTGGACAAGCTGCCTTTCCCACCGGAACGGATGCTCAAGACGATTGTTTTCCGGTTGAAATCGGGCGGTTGGATTCTGGCGGCCTGTCGTGGTCAAGATGGACTCGATTATAAAAAGCTGGCGGCAGCGTTCGGTGTCAAGCGTGATGAGGTGGTACGTCCGAGTGCAGACGAACTTAAAGCTGGTTTAGGGCTTGAGGCTGGCGCCGTGAGTCCGGTGGCTCTAAGTAATGATGTGCAGGTGGTATTCGATATGCAGGTTGATCGGGAGCAGACGTTGTTCACGGGCGCAGGTCAACCGGATCGGACGCTGGAGATTACGTTGGACGAGCTGATACGCGTGACGGGTGGGCGCGTGTTGAATATTGCGAAGGAAACGGCAAATTCCGAACCCCCACCCTAACCCACGTCGGCTGCCTTGCGGCACTCAGTCCGCCGACAGCCTGCAACGTGGGAGGGAATAAGCTGATTGAATGGTAATCGTTACTTAGCAACACCGAGGCCGGCGAAGTAGTACTTGAAGGCCCATGCTTCCATCGCGAATGTACCATCTACGATGTTGAGAGTGATGGGTCGCCACCAGCTAATGTCATACATGGAGATGGTCGCGTTGAGCGTCGCGACTGTGGCTTCCGTGTTACCCCAAGGATTACGCAGGACGATGTACTTGCGGCTGTTGTAATAACCCCAACCGAGTACCGAGTAGCAGTGTGAGGCGACAATGGTAGCGCCGCTATAGTTCAAATGACGGTCATTGGCATCACCCGTCGAATATGTCCACGCCGTCATCGGATTGAAGGTACGGTAGCTGAGCGAGTTACCGCGTACTAAATCCCAGAGGGTGTCGGAACTGCGGCTGGCGGTATCGTAGTAGTAACGACGACCACCTGTAAGCTGTGCGGTTGCCCAAACACAGTCGCCCCATGCGGTGGCGGTGATGTCGGGATGATCGCTGCTGGTTCCGGTCTTGAGTTTGGCGTAAGCCTTTTCATAAACAGACGGCCAAATTTCGCCGGCTTCACTGGAACGGGCATAGATGAAATTGCCGCTCAAGGTTTGAGGAACGGTTTCGGTGACTTCGATTTGCTTGTCGAGTACGCCGCCGCTGTCGGGCTTGTAGAAACGCACCATATCCACGAAGCTCTGCTGACCGGTGCCAGTAGCGCGAGTCATCTGTGCGATCTGAAACGGTTTTGCCCATGCGACCGATGCCAGCGCTGCGATGTAATAGCAGTTGGCAACCGCACCCTGAACCGGATCAAAGAATTCAGTTCCTTCATTGAAGAAGCGACCGGGATCTGTCCATGTGGCGTTGGGGGGTGTCCATGATTGGGAGTTGCCCTGAGCCTTCGGATCGTGGGAGATAGTCGCCACGATGTCACGAGACAAAACGCGAGCCAACGATTGTAGACGTTCTTTATCGGGCAAACGTACCGTCAATTGGAGGTACTGCTGGCGCACGAGTTCGGCGCTAGTGACTTCAATTGTGCCGACATCTTTGACGTTGAAGCGAGGTCCGAGATCAGCCAGTTTCTTGATATCGAGCGAGGTTAACGGGTTTTCGAGATCGTTGATGTCCAAATTGATTTCGACATCCAACAAGGGCGAACGTTCTGGAACGAGTTCGAGTTTACTGTTGAGTTTGAGGCCAGTATATAACGGGCCTTCGAACGCCGGATCAAAGAGTTCTTCATAGGGGGTCTGCAAAATATCTTCCAAGACACGCGGTGCGTCCGGAAGTTCCTTCCACGGAATTTTGCGGTCAGCGATCACTTCTGCCAGCGCATAGGGGTTGATGACACCATTGTTTTGCGCTACACCTTCTCCTACGGCCACATCATCGGCTGCGCGAACGGTACCATTCGCTTTGGTCTTTGTAGTCATTTTAAACCTCCCAAATTGCCTTTCATTGGATGATTGCCTGACAATAAACAAATGTCAGCTATGGCGATGATCTCGACAAATCTCATCAAGGACGGGACTTCAGTCCTGTATACAAGGCTTGTTAAAGCCGATGATGCAGAGTCAGAAATGTTGTGTTATGCTTGCGTTAGAAAAGAGAAACATTCCCACAATTCTGAAACGGAATAGCACGGATGATAGGACGCAAACTAAACGACCGCTACGAAGTACAGGAACACCTCGGCGACGGTTCCACGGCGACCGTATATAAAGCGCTAGATACTAAACTGGGGCGACAAGTGGCGCTTAAAGTGCTGCTGCCACATGTCCGTGAAACCACGCGCAAGCGCTTCTTCCAAGAGGCGACTGCTGCCGCGCAGCTCAACCATCCCAACATCATGTCGATTTATGACATTGGTGAAGACGGCGATTATCACTTTTTAGTGGTCGAATTTGTAGATGGCGACCCGCTCACCAATTACATTCCGGCTTCGCCTGAAACGGTTGTCAAATTAGGGGCGCAGATGGCGCGTGCGTTGGCCTATGCCCATGCCCGCTACATCATTCACCGTGATGTGAAACCGGCGAACATCAAAGTTACGCCGGATGGCACAGTCAAGATTATGGATTTGGGGCTGGCGCTGCCGCGTGAGGCCAAGCGCGTTACCGCCGATGGCATGGTCATCGGTACGCCGGCTTATCTCTCGCCTGAACAGGCTCAAGGGCACACACTCGATCACCGCACCGACATTTATTCGTTGGGCGTGGTGCTGTATGAGATGGCAACCGGACATCTGCCATTTGATGCCGACGAAATCCCGGCGCTGTTGATGCAGCAGGTACGACAGCCACCACCCCCACCGAGGCTGATTAAACCTGATCTGCCCGTTGATCTGGAACGCATCATTTTGCGGACGCTGGAAAAAAAACCCGGCACGGCGATATGCCACAGGGGATGCACTGGCTTCGGTATTGGAAGCGGTTTTGGAAGCACCTAAACGTCATACCGATACTGGAACGACAGTGCGACCAGCCGAGGCAACGATTGCTGACGGTAAGCCGGGAACGCGCCGCAATAAACCCACTATTCGGGTTCTACTGGCAGATGACCATGTGATGTTACGGCGGATGCTGGCCTCCTTTCTCGAATCACGGGAAGAATTTGTGATTGTGGGAGAAGCATCTGATGGCGATATCGCGCTGCGGGAAACACTTTCTCTGCTGCCGGATGTGCTGCTGCTGGATTTGAACATGCCGGGTAAAGGCGGCTTGGATATTCTGCCGACGGTACGAGCCGAAGCGCCCAACGTCAAGGTACTGGTACTGACCGGACGTGACGAGGATTGGTACATCATGCGGGCGATGCGGGCTGGCGCACACGGTTATGTGCTGAAGTCCGGCGATGAAGCCGAACTGATCGATAACATCATCAAAGTGACACAGGGACAAATGGTGCTGGGGCAAGGTGTAGCCGAGCGAATCGTCACCGGTATGATCGGCGGTGAGAGTCAAGGACTTAATCCGACCGAAAAACAAGTGCTGCTGTATGTGGCGGCGGGATTTGAAAATCCGGAGATTGCCCAACATTTGCAACTGAGCCTGACAGCCGTTATTGAAACGCTGGCACAAGCCATGAACAAATTGGGGGCATCAGATCGTCATGCGGCGGCTCTCTCGGCGCTGCGGCATGGTCTGATTGACCTTGACGAGCTGCATGATTTGTAACTGTTCGATTTTGCCGGAGGATAAACCCTCCGGCAAGTTGAATAAAGCCCCGTAAACGGGACTTTTGAAACCGCTACACAACCGGTTCATAAATCGCTTCGATTTTTAAATCCTCCTCTTAGAATGTCATAATCATCGGCGAATAATTTATTATGGAACAACGAGCGTTTGGCAAAAGTAGTTTGCAAGTGCCTGCAGTGGGTATGGGGACGTGGCAGACGTTTGATGTGCGCGGCGAGTCTGGCGAGAAGAACGCACGGTTGGTGGTTGAAGCGGCGCTAAAAGCCGGCGCGAATTTCTTTGATTCGTCGCCGATGTATGGACAAGCGGAACGGGTGTTGGGCAAAGTCTTAGAAGGTCGGCGAGAGCAAGCCTTCATCGCGACCAAAGTTTGGGCATCAACTGCTGATGAAGGTCGCAAGCAAATCAACAACGCGCTGGGTTATTATGGAAATTATGTTGACCTGTATCAAATCCACAATCTGTTGGCATGGCGGGAGCAACTGGTCACGCTCGAAAAATTAGCTGACGAAAAACGAGTTGGGCTGATTGGCGCAACACATTACAGTTCATCCGCTTTTGATGAATTAGCCCGTGTGATGAAAACCGGACGCATTCAGGCAATTCAAATCCCATATAATCCGCGTGAACGCGAAGTTGAAAAACAGATTTTGCCGCTGGCGGCTGATCTGAATTTAGGTGTAGTGGTGATGCGTCCATTTGGTGAAGGTGGCCTGATGCGAAATCCGCCTTCAGAAAAAGAACTCGCACCTTTGAAGCCATTCGGCATCAATACGTGGGCGCAGGCTTTACTCAAGTGGATATTGAGTGATCCACGCTGCCATGTGGCGATTCCAGCGACATCCAAAGTCAGTCGGATGACTGAAAATGCGACAATCTCAGGCGAGTGGTTTGGTGAGGAAGAACGGAAGTTGGTTGCACGGTTGGCGGGGAAAATCTAATGAAAGTTATGTTTCGGGCGAGATATTCTGAAGCACATTTAGGAAGTCGAGTGCATTGATAATTTGAATACCTTGATAGGGATTTAAGACGAGCAAATCCTTATCCTCACTAATAATGTAATTGGCTTTTGCAGCCACAGCACAAGCTATAAATTTATCATCTTTAGGATCGCGAGAGACACTTGGAACATTATCAGGCTCAACTACTTCGGCTCTAGCAAAAGCAGATAATAGTCGCTCCGCAATTCGATCCGTCAAATGCGGAAACTTTATCCTCAATTCCCACCTGTAAAGGACATTACGCACTTCACTAATGATCGCTTTAGAAGCCACTAACGTGTACTGCTCATCCAAATCAAAAATGATTTTGAATGCGAGTGAATTTGGATTGATGGCAGCCCTCAAAAACAACTGGGTATCAATGACGGCCTTGACGTTGTTTTTCTTCACGTCTTACCTCGGCAAGCGCTTCATCAATAACAGCGTTAATTTCTTCTTCAGTCATTTTTGCTGCATCTTCATGAACAGGTCGCATAATTTCACGAATTTCAGCAAGATTCTCTGGCGGGACAATCCACCATGTCGTTTTTTCCCGCTGCTCAATATATTCCTTAAGCTGCTGACGTTCTTCCGGCGAAAGCTCATCAACTGCACGAAATAAAGTTTGCATGTCAGCCATCGAATCCTCCTTCCAATTACAGCTATAATTGTAACATATTCAATGTCAGTAGGTAGTTTAAATGCGTCGCTTTGTTTTTGGGCTATCGATAATCCTTTCAGCCGCTTTTATTATTCTTTTTAATTTAGATGTGAACGCCGTCCAACAAACGGATACATCGGCAACACGAACAGCGATTGCTATTACACGCGAACCAATTCTGGGAACGCCTGCTGCACCGAGCAGTATCGAACTAACATCCACAGTTGAATATAAAGACTACGAAAACAGATTAGCAGAAATTTTCAATCAACCAGCAAATGAAATCGATGCTACGAGTAGCGCTATTGTGGCATTTGCAACCCAACTCGTTATTGATTTAACAAATCCTCCAAAATTAAGCCCGACGCCATATCCTAAGGCAACGGATCTCCCATGCAAGTTATACTTCTATAAAACCGCTGATGACGCGCTAACTAGGCAGGTCAAAAATGAATTGGCTGGTACTCGACTGCAAGGCGATCTAACTGTTTATAACTTTGAATTATCACCCCCTTACAACTGCTCGCTCGAAACCTATCATCTCCGTACTGATGTTGAAATCAGCTTGAGTATTCATAATCCCGAAGATGATGCTTCAATCATTGCGGCAATTGAAGAACTCCTTTCATATTTAGAAAATTCAAAATTAGGGGGCGATGCACGTTCTTTACGTCTCATCATAGTGTTTTCACATATCGACACCTCTGATAATTGCAAATTCCGACAGATTGATACGGGCTATACCAATGCACGACTAGCCTATAAAGAAGGCCTAAGAGGCCAAAATTTGATCGAGGCGCTGGGCGGCATACTTGAAACTACTCGTAATTTGTCGGTGTTATGTTTGTGAAGTGGTTGGTAAGGGATAAAGTTGATTATTGAAAGTATTGATTTAAAGGACTTATTATCATGCGATTGGGATTAATGGCGGGATACTCCGGTGCGAAAATTGAACTGCCGATGGATGTGATTCGGGAGGCAGATCGACTCGGTGTGTATGCGGTATGGACAGCGGAGGCTTACGGCTCGGATGCGGTTACGCCGTTAGCATGGATGGGCGCACAAACCGAACGCATCCACTTGGGTACGGCGATTATGCAGATGCCCGCGCGAACACCTGCCAATACCGCCATGACCGCTATGACGCTCGATCAACTGTCAGGCGGACGTTTCTTGTTGGGTTTGGGATTATCAGGGCCGCAGGTGGTTGAAGGCTGGCATGGTGTGAGCTACGGTAAACCGCTGGCGAAGACACGTGAGTATGTCCAGATTGTGCGCGACATTTTCAAACGCGAAAAGCCCTTGGTACATGACGGCGAGTATTACCAGATTCCCTATCAAGGCTCGGATGCAACCGGACTCGGTAAGCCGCTCAAGAGTATCCTACATGGACGCGCCGATATGCCGATTTATCTGGCGGCGATTGGGCCGAAAAACGTGCAACTGTGCGCCGAGATTGCCGACGGTTGGCTGCCCATTTTCTTCTCACCGGAGCATTACGACAGTGTATATAAGCAACAGGTTGAGGCTGGTTTCGGGGCAGCAGGTAACGGTAAATCACTGGCAAACTTCGATATTGCTCCAACAGTACAAGTGATGATGGATGAGAATGTCGAGGTGTGCTGGAACGCACTCAAGCCGGGGTTGGCACTGTATATCGGTGGCATGGGGGCAAAGGGACGGAACTTCTATAATGATCTGGCAGTACGCTATGGCTTTGAGGAAGCGGCGACAAAGATACAGGATTTGTATCTGGCTGGTGATAAAGCTGGTGCGGTGAGCGCCGTTCCAAATGAATTGGTGGATGCCGTGGCGCTGTGCGGATCCAAGGCACGCATCAAAGACCGGTTGGCGCTGTGGAAAGACAGTCCAATCACAACGCTCAACCTTGGCTTATATGATGTGGATACGCTGCGGACAATGTGCGAGTTGGTGTTATAAAACGATCAGTCCGATTGCTGCTCAAGCCATGCTAGGGCTTCTTCAAGTTTGGTAAAGACCTGCACGCGAACGCCGCGCTTGCTGTATAGGTTGACAAATTCAACCATGTTTAAGCGCCCCAAAATATCGTTGGGAACGACCAGCGCCCATGACTTCCAACCGGCATCTTGAACGAGCTTTGCCCAAATAGTTGTCGCCCATTTCCCATCGTCAGGCGACAACTCACTATTTTCCCGGTCATCGGAAAGCCATTTGGTCGCACCATACTTAGTCATACAATCCACACCGGCTAGCAAAATATCCCGAAAGGGCTGCCCCCCAATCGGTTGGAGAAACGTATGATGAACAATCTTCGTGTCTTCATGATAGACAAGAGTTGCATATTCATTGGTTAGAATAGTTAAGTCAGCCATAAAACATCTCCCTAAGTTTCAAAATCGTTATATTTAAATTCTAAATAATTTTGCTCCATTTTCGCGTTAAGAATAAAACAGCTCCGAAGATTACGCTCGGTGGTTTGTGATTTAGCAGTATCGTTGAACATGACTCACGGTATAATTATTTTATGGACATGACTTATTTTAGGTGACATAGTGAAATTCAATAAACTGGTTCTCATTATTTCGGCATGTTTGATGCTCACTGCCTGCAACCTCATTCAATCCGATAATCCCCCTCCACAGGCCAGCGCTTCAACACCTCTTGCTGATTTACCCATTAATATCGCAGCGCACAGTTCGATGGAACAACAACCCACCGCAGTACCACAGGCGATTATTGATGCTGCGGATGCGGAATATGTGCTGCTGACAAATATCTATGAACGGGTTGTGCCATCCGTGGTGAATGTTGAGGTGGTGATCAAGTCATCGTCCAGCGGAATCAGTGACTCGGCGCGCGGTTCAGGTTTTATCTATGACACAGACGGACACATTATCACTAACGCCCATGTCGCCAACGATACCGTTAGTGTGACAGTCACCTTCCATGATGGTTATGTAGCGACGGCGCAGGTGGTCGGTGTAGATTTATTTAGCGATATTGCCGTACTCAAAGTAGACGCGGACAAAAGCCGGTTACAACCGGTTACATTTGCTGACTCGGATAAGCTTAAAGTGGGTGAACGGGCGATTGCGATTGGCAATCCTTTTGGCTTAGCCAGTTCGATGACGGTCGGCATTGTGAGCGGGTTAGGGCGACAGTTACCTTCAGCAGAAATGATTAGTAACGATGTCACGCCGAATTTCAACAATCCGTCGATTATTCAAGTGGATACACAGATTAACCCCGGTAACAGCGGTGGCCCGCTGCTTAACTCGCACGGTGAGGTGATTGGCATCAATACCGCCATTCGCAGTGACAGCGGTGTGTTCCAAGGAGTGGGTTTTGCCGTGCCTTCTAAGACCATCATGCGTATCGTGCCGGAACTCATCAGCAAAGGCAAAGTGGAATACTCATGGTTGGGCATCAGCACTCGTTCAGCAGAGGACGGTTTAGGTGTAGCTGCCCTTGCCGAGCCGCTCAAGCTGCCTGTGAAGCAAGGGGTGTTAATTGATGAAGTGAGCCCCAATTCACCAGCCTCCGAAGCCGGATTACAAGGTGGCAACCACCCCGTAACCGTGCGCGACTTGGCGGTGTGCGCCGGTGGTGACATCATCATTGCTATTGATGGTAATTACATCGCCGATATGGATGGTCTTATGTCGTATCTGGTGACGAATACCCAGCCGGGTGATACCATCCAGATGCGGATTGTACGCGGCGATAAAACCTTCGAAGTGCCTGTTACGCTGCGGGTTCGCCCTGCGGAAACGACCATAACGTCAGCAAGCTGTGGAAGATAACAGAACAAGTGAGGGGTAATCTCATCATTACCCCGTTAAGTCGCTTTACCGGATTCAATTTATGTATTTCATTCGACCGTGGCTTTATATTGGCAAAGTTCGCGAAACAGGCGACCACAGTTTGATGTCCGCCTATAAAATTAGCGCGATATTACAGTTAGCTTACCCCGCACAGCACCCCGACATAAAGTCGCTTTATATTAATGTTGATGACGGCGTTCCTTTATCTTCAACCGCTTTGCAACAAGGGATTCAGTTTGCACGCGAACAAAAGGCGAATGATTGCACGCTGGTTATTGGTTGTGGTGCGGGCATCAGCCGCTCGGTGACCTTTACAATGGCTGTGCTTCATGAAGAAGAAGGTATCAGTTTGCTGGAGGCTTACGAGCAAATTGCTGCCATTCATCCGGAGGCGAGACCGCATTACGAACTCATCAAATCGCTTGGCGCTTATTACAATGATCATGCTTCTACAAAGGCACTTTTATCACGCATCTGGCTGTTGGATACGCCTGACGAATAGTTATGGGACAAAATTATTGGATTAACTCAGAGCCTGTCTGAAAGTTGTTAAATGCTCTCCTATCTCCCCAACCCTCTTTTCCCATTACATGGAGAATGAGGGAGCAAAACCATGCTAATTAGGGCTAAGAACAATTAAAGACTTAAAACGTGAATATTCAGACAGCCTCACAAGGTTCTTAATTATCCCATTTCTTTAGCTTTTATACCCCTGCTCTCAGCATACAATAAATACAACACTGTACCCGACTATTTACCGCTTTATAGAGGCGGTGAGATGATGATCCCTATGCCGATTTTGGAAACTGAACACCTCATTTTGCGGCGACCTGAACTCAGTGATGCAGCCGATGTACAAGACTTTCTTCAAGAACGACAAATCGCTGCAAACACGCTGCATATTCCTTTTCCGTATCCGAATGGAGCAGCCGAGGCATGGGTAAACCGATCTCAAACAGCTTATGACGCGGGCGAAGCCTGCAATTTTGCGATAGTGCTGAAAGATGAAGACCGGCTTATTGGCGCAGTTGCCTTACGACTGGACCTCGAACACAGACGAGCCGAATTGGGGTATTGGATCGGTAAACCCTATTGGAACAACGGTTTTGCTTCGGAAGCCGCAAGACGGCTGGTGACCTATGGCTTCGACGTACTGGGGTTGAACCGCATACACGCTACGTACTTTGCAGATAATCCAGCATCCGAACGGGTGATGCAAAAAATTGGTATGCGGTATGAAGGATTGATGCGCCAGTATTATTTGAAGTGGGGCGAATTCCGCGACACGGGCTTGTATGCCATCACGCGCAGTGATTATGAATCCCGATTGACCGGCGGTTGGAGTATCCACGACTAGACACTATAAAACGAAGGCGGCCTCCGGTAAACCGAAAGCCGCCAACGTTGTTTTCAGACCTAGAGGGTGGAGGTACAGCTAACGCCGTACACCCCTAGAGGTGGACTGGCTAGGTTTGCACCCTCACCATAGTCTCGTTCTTCAACTGATCACCTCCTTTAACTCATTGGACGTTAGTGTTACTATATCTATTTTCGAGCAGGTTGTCAATTAGAAATTGGCAAAAGCGGCTCTTTATAGGTCAGTTGGCTAATCCAGAGGTCACATGAGCGACCGGTTAGTGTGAGATTCAGCGAAAAAGCGTCGTGGGTCGCCAATGCTTATAAACAGAAATTTGACTGTGCCCTTGGCCAGCAGCTTAAGCACATGTTCACCTTAGGAAAACGCTGATAGATATAACTCGATCCTGTAGATTAAGAATGCATTCTCCAAACACCGGTGATTTAACACGATTTGTAATGGCAACTGCTAGCAAATTCGTGAATTTCGTGTTATTTCTTTACAAATAGACATCGGTAAACTAATTTCTTTATAAACGTATTATATAGCTGTTGAAAGTAAATGTGTTTAGGTTCTGCATGGGAGAATAAGTCTAGCCAATGATAATATTAAAGTAGTACTAAAATTCACTTTTGACTTAAGATTCCTTTACTTTATGGGCAACCTCTGCGATGATTAATTCGTTTACTTTTTTCACATCTTATTTACCAAAGTACAAGTTGGCGTCCAGCTCATACGACTGGTAGGAGCGCTTTATGCAATCGATGATGCCTAAAGAAGAATTCATTGAATGCCCGGTCGAGATCATTCATCAAATTGTTTATGAACAACGTCTCAGTATGTCTCTGCTCCTTAACGGAACACGTCGGTGGTATATCGCGACCTATTTTACTTCGCCTCCAACCGACAGCAGTTATTTCCCACACTATCTGGAAACAGCCCTGTGCAAAATGGCCGACCTCATCACGATGCTGGTCGAGCACGGCGTGTACCAAATTTTTATGCCGGCTTATTCATGGCACCAGTCTCCCGAAAATCCTGCTAAAAAACGACACCCCGAGGCTCATAAATTTCTGATTAAAGCCATCGAGTCGCTCGCAGGGCATCATCGTTTGGCTGAAGCCTACCGTAAAGGGAACGCAGCGCTCCGTTTTTATGGCGATATGGGTACATTTTCGCCTGAGTTCGTACAGAGTTTACGCAAGCCGCCGACATACTATGAAAATGAACCGAGTCACTATGTCTATTATGGTGTAGACAGTTACAATCCGCATAATTACGGTCTGCAACTCGCCTATGAATATGGTCAGAAGCACGGACACGCCCCAAATTGGGAAGATATGCTAGAAATGTATTACGGCGACCGTAACCTGCGTCCATTAGATATTTTGGTGGGCTTTAGCCGGTTTTATTCGCGGATGGGTGTGCCATATTTGTTAGATGGTGAAGAAAGCATCTATGCGACGGCTGTAACGCCTTTGGCGCTTTCCGAAAAGTCGCTGCGAACGATCTTATATGATTTTCTGTATAACAAGAGTGATCGCAGCCGTGATTACCAATTCTTCAAACCCAATGAAATGGAGCGGCTCAAGGAATATAACAACACAAATCGAAATACCGTGTTAGGGCTTTCAGAAAAGTTTGAATCGCTTGTGTATCCTATCATCGAGGATACAAACGGGTCGGCTGCAACACGCGATGAGGCTACACAGCCCCAACTGTCGAAATTAGCCGGGGATTAATTGACGACCGTCACATAATCGTTGAGCATCTGCCGCGCTTCGTCCAAGCTGCTGGCAAAGGCATATGAACTTTCGTCGAAGGTCGTGCGATATACTTTGCGGTAAACATCATATAAGGTACGGGCAAATCCGTTCGCACCAACGATAATGGACTTACCTTGGTTGTGGTGTTTACGCATGGTGACAATACGACCCAATGAGAGTACACCATTTGGCATCAGCTTACTATCGCGCAGGTCGATAATGCCATGAACCGGGTGATCGACACTATCCATTAATACGCGAGCATCTTGCATAACATCAAACAAGTCACCGAATGTCCACTGACCACTATACACAAAATGAATAACGGTTTGTTCTGCATTGTCCCACTGTACAACTATACCCATGATAAGTTCCTTCGTAATCCACTCAGTGCACGAACTTTATACCATTACACCATATCTACCGTTTGTAAACGCCAGTCTCGAGGGATTTCGAGTGATTCTGCATCAAAATCCAATTTCCAGACATCACTACCAATGTAGCTCCATGCAGGAAGCATATCACTATCGCTGTTTTGGGATAGTTCCAATTCTGACTGCATGGCCTCTAGATCATCAAAATGTTCATCGAATTCAAACATTGGAATTTCTCTTTCAGTAGTTGTTCATTGGTATAGCGTTAACGATTTCATTATATAGGGTAGATAATCAATTTTTGCATTTTCATTCGTGAAATTCATAAATTTTTCGTAAATTTTCACCACACAACATGGAACAATACATTATGAGTAACAGCATTATATTCGCAACTACTAACATTGGCAAGCTATCTGCCCTGAAAACACTCATGGAGCCATACGGCGTAAGCGTCTCTCAAATCGAAATCGAGCTGGTTGAGCCGCAAGCGGACTCTGTGGTTGAAGTCGCACAAAATAAGGCAGCGCAGGCCGTCAAACGCTTAGGGAAACCAGTTGTGGTTGAAGACAGCGGCTTTGCAATTGATGCGTTGAACGGCTTTCCCGGTGCTTATATCAAGTACGCATTAGCCACTATTGGCGCGGACGGCTTGCTGCGATTAGCAGCACCTTTTCCCGCGGCAAGCTGCCGTTTCGTCAGTGCAATGTGCTATGCCGCGCCAGATGGGACACAGCAAACTTTTGTGGATAACACTGCGACCGGGACGCTTGCCAGTATGATTGATCCATCCCCTGCCCCAAATTCATGGTCCGAACTCTGGCGAATTTTCATTCCGAGCGGCTACGATAAAACACTCAGTGCATTGACGGCTGACGAACAGAACGCCTTAATGCGCAACTGGCAAGCAGGTTCGGTTTATGGACAGTTCGCCCGTTGGTTGGCAAGTGAATCGAAAATCAATCTTTTATGAGCTACAGACGCCGGTTTATATAAAGTCATAAGCAGGCAGAGTCAAAAAGTCCACGAAAGGATCAGCTTTGGACATCTGGATGAACAACTGGCTAGCACGCGTGAACTCCCCTGCATCAAAATGATCACTGCCAATTTCCTCACGGATCGCAGCGAGTTCTTCTTGAACCCATTGATCGTAAAGGGCTTCTGTGAATGGACGACCATCGGCTAAAGTGGAGTGATGTTTCAACCACTGCCAGATTTGAGTGCGTGATATTTCTGCTGTGGCTGCATCTTCCATCAAGTTATACAACGGGACACAGCCATTACCACGCAGCCATGCCTCCACATATTGGATACCGACTTTGATATTCCAGCGCACCCCCTGTTCTGTGATCGGCCCGTCGGGTACACGCAGCAAATCAGCCTCTGAAATGGATACATCGTCGCGCTGGCGGCTGATCTGATTGGGCTGTGGCATGACTTCATCGAACACTTCTAGCGCCACCGGAACCAGACCGGGATGTGCCACCCATGTACCATCGTGACCATCTTGGGCTTCACGGAGTTTATCAGCACGAACTTTGGCTAAGGCAGCTTCGTTGGCTTCAGGATTATTCTTAATCGGAATCTGAGCAGCCATCCCACCCATGGCGTGTGCACCATGTTTGTGACAGTTCTTGATGACCAGCAGCGAATAATTACGCATCATGGGCACGGTCATGGTCACTAGGGCGCGGTCAGGCAGCACAAAATCAGGACGGGTACGAAATTTCTTGATAAAGGAGAAGATGTAGTCCCAACGTCCACAGTTCAATCCGGCGGAATGATCACGCAGTTCATAGAGGATTTCTTCGGTTTCAAAGGCGGCTAGAATGGTTTCGATCAAGACTGTCGCTTTGATCGTCCCCGGTGGAATGCCGAGTTCTCTCTGCGCCATTTCAAACACATCATTCCACAGCCGCGCTTCAAGGTGACTTTCCATCTTCGGCAGATAGAAATAAGGGCCGCTGCCCCGCGCCAACAGTTCTTTGGCATTGGTAAAGAAATAAAAGCCGAAGTCGAATAAGCCGCCCGGAACCGGTTTGCCATCGACCAGCATATGCTTCTCGTTCAAATGCCAGCCACGTGGACGGATCATCATGACCGCCACTGACTCGTTGAGTTTATAGTTCTTACCTTCAGGGCTGGTAAAGGTAATGGTGCGGCGAACGGCATCACGCAGATTGAGTTGCCCTTCAATCATGTTTTCCCATGTGGGCGCGTTGGAGTCTTCAAAGTCGGTCATAAAGACTTTCGCGCCGGAGTTCAGCGCATTAATGACCATCTTGCGGTCGGTTGGTCCTGTGATTTCAACACGGCGATCTTGCAGATCAGACGGAACGGGGGCGATGCGCCAATCACCATTTCGGATGTGAGCGGTTTCCGGCAAGAAATGAGGCAGTTCGCCCGCATCCAATTTGGCCTGACGGTCTGCTCTTTTGGCTAGTAGGACATCGCGCCGTTCGGTAAAACTGTGGGCTAACTTGGCGACAAAGGCAACCGCTTCCGGTGTGAGGATTTCCTCATAACCCGGCTTGATCTCCCCAAGAATTTCAACACCATCAGGAAATATAGTTGGCATATTAATAACTCCTTTTTGTGGGAGTATAAACGCTGAGTGTGAGGGGAGCAACCAATGATGCTATCGATATTACGTTTCGTGCGATTGACTTACTAAGGGATCAGATCAAAGTTATGGCCGGATGTTAATTAGCAGCACTTTATGTTTAACTTGTTGCAGTTGTTACTGCAATATTTGCATATTTCGCATATTTTCCGCTGAAATGGCAGGCGGATGTAAGGGAGCTAGGCGCTGAATTGACATTTTGTGGCGGCGAAAAGTCCGGCTGATGCCACTGAAATGACGCAGTTGCAGCGGATTGCTCCCTCAATGCCACCGCTGTGCAATTTACCTCTGCCGCTGCTGAAAAAGTCTCCAGTCTTCAGTCGCCAGTCAACAGCCTTAATGCGACTTCCCGATTAGGTTATCGCATTTCATCAGCACGGGCGACATCGATCTCGCCCCAAAATTGCAGGATTCCCAAGGTCATTATAGAACAAAAGTTTGCATTGAGTCAACCCGAATCGGTTCGAGTTTTCTAACTCAAGACTCGTTTATTTCAGTCATCAGTTGAGCAGCCATAACACAGATTTGTGCAGGACATCCGTTCAACTTCTTTACGCAATTAATCAAATTGCTTCATAGCCCTCATACAATCCATCAACTGCTCATAAGCAGTTCAATCACATAATAATCCTGTGAATATTCACAACTTGGGGCACGTCTCGTGATAATATGGGTAAAATAGGCGATCAGTTTCTATTAGCAAGGCATAGTTTTGACATGCTAACACAATTGGGGTTTGTTGCTGAATGGTGGATTGCCACCGTTATCGGTGTCATCGTTGGCACATTTTTAGGCGCTAACCACATCGGTCTGGTACAGAACATACCGGGCGACTTATTATTTGGTTTGTCGATAGGACTGGCTCAACTTCCCGTGCTGTACCGCTATCTGCCTCAGCGCGACAATCGCCTGTTGTTGTGGGCTGCCGCGACGGCTGTTGCCTTTCCCATAGGTGTGGTATTGGGACGTCGCATTGCCAATCAATTTGCGCCCAGCATCTCTGAGTTTGATTTTTACTTTGGTATCGGCATGGGGTTAGGACACGGAATTATCCAAGCGGTCGCTATTCGTTTGATTCTGCCCGCTGTCCAATGGCGACTGCTGATTTGGATACCCTTTGCCTTGGCTGGATGGATTTCAGCCGAAGTCGTATCGCTGGGAATCGACTACACAATGGCGCTGGCAATCCCGGTTGGTCTGGCATTAGCCATTGCAACCGGATTTGGCTGGCTGTTGATCTTCAAACCTACTCGTGTCCATTCTCCCATGATTGCCGTTACGAAGGACGGTTACCGGACAACCGATTAAAGCGGCGGCTGATTAATCCTCTTGTGAAAAACAGCAGTATCCACGAGAACATCGCCAACAAGGGACTCAGAAAAGCGATCAAGATGGACACGCCAAAGACCGCAATCATATAATAGACACGCCAGCGCGTCTCCTTAATTTGCAAATCGGTCACGGATGAGTCAAGCAAGCGGTGATGCGAAGCGGCATACTCCCACATCACCAACTCGACAACACCGACCAACATTAACGTAATCGCAAAAAACTCGACCGCCGGAAACTCGTCTCCGTAGCGCGCGAGCGTCCCCGAAGGTACAGGCAAAAAAGCAATGAACATCAGGTAAATTAGGCTCATCCACATAAATGAACTATCTGTTCGCACGATATTACGAAAAATCCGCTGGTGCGCCAGCCACAAAATACCGACCTGCATAAACGCCAGCGCGAAAACAAATATTTGCGGCAGCAGACCGATAATCGCTTGCCCAAGCTCTGCTTTATTTTCCAATTCCGGGATACGAATTTCGAGCGCTAAAAGCGTGATGGCAATCGCAAAGACGCCATCGGTAAACATGGTCAAACGTTCATGCCCCGCGTCGCGCTCATGCGGTTGATCTGCCATATGGTCAATTCCCCTGTGAATGAATTTGCAAAATATAACCCAACTTGATCGAAAGCACCGTATGACCAGTGGTGATTCGGCTCTCAAAACTCATTTTTAACCAATTTTGAACTTTTCGATTTGTCATCCGTAAATACAGTCATGACGTCCTATCAGAAAGGTCAAATCAATCATGACTGTATCTCAACCCGTTAACAGCGTGCCTGATCCGGTTAACGAATCGCCTCCAGCAGCAGCGCCCTCGCTCATGAGCGCCTTCAAAGTGCGGGATTTTCGTTTAGTGTGGGCGGGTGAAGGCATTTCACTGCTCGGCGACCAATTTTATATGGTGGCGCTGCCGTGGCTGACGCTGCAACTGACCGGCTCCGGATTAGCATTAGGAGCAGTTGCGGCGGTTGGTGGCATTCCGCGCGCCGTTTTCATGCTGCTGGGCGGTGCAATGACTGATCGCTTTTCGCCACGCAGCGTCATGTTTGTAACCAATGCCCTGCGTGTCATCCTCACTGCCCTGATTACGGTGCTTGTCCTTAGCCACAATATTCAACTGTGGATGCTGGTTCTCGCCTCGCTAACTTTTGGTCTGGTCGATGCATTTTTCTTTCCAGCAAGCACCGCTATCGTGCCGATGATCGTCAACAAGGAACAAATCGAGTCGGGTAACGCGCTTATGCAGATTACGGCGCAGCTTTCCAATTTTGTCGGCCCGGCTCTGGCAGGTTTGGTTATTGCCAATCTCAGCGGTGTGACCAATTTACAAAGCTTGGAAGCCACGGCAAGCACCGGCGATGTACGAGGTATCGGGCTGGCGTTGGGCTTCGATACGTTGACCTTTATTGCTGCGGCTATTGCCCTGTGGCTGATGAAAGGTGGACGAGCCGTTAGCCAACAGCAAGAAAAGCAAAACGTTCTCGCGTCTATTGGTGAGGGACTGCGGCTGGTGTGGAGTGACTCGCTGCTGCGCACCATCATTATCTTGACAGCAGCTATCAACTTATTTTTCTCCGGGCCGATGGCTGTGGGCATACCCGTACTAGCACGTAATCTGCCAGAAGGCGCAGCCGCGTTCGGCGCGATTATTTCGGCATTTGGTGGCGGCGCTTTAGTGGGCGCAATCTTAGCTGGCGCACTACCCGTTCCGCGCAAATTGGGAATCGTCACCATGCTTTTGATCGGAGCGGCAGGTGCTGCACTAGGCTTATTCGGCCTCGTAAATAATCTACTGATTGCTATCGGTGTAGGCGTTGGCATGGGTTTAGCGATTGGCTACGTGAATGTCGCGAGTATGAGCTGGTTGCAAAAACGCATTCCGCCAGAAAAGATGGGGCGCGTAATGAGTCTGGTGATGCTTGGTTCATTCGGCTTAATCCCCATCTCAACCTTTGTCTCTGGCTTGCTGGTTGATTATCACCTGACGATCATGTTTGGCGCGTCGGGATTGATCCTCCTCTTTTTGTCGCTTTACTCGCTGACTAACCGTGAAATACGGGCGATGGGCAGCTAATCCCATATATAAAAATGGGGCGTTGAGTTCCGCGCCCCATTTTCATATACTGTTTCGTGGCATTGTTTAACAAAAGGAACATCCATGAAACGCAGATTTACACTTCTGTTGATGGCAATCACCTCACTGTTCGTAATGCCCGCATGGGCGCAGGATTCAAAACCCACCCTCGCAACAATTCAGTACAACGGTATCAGCTTTTCCTATGATCCCTCACTGGGCGCGGTACTGGCACAGACCTTCGCTGAAGTCCCGGCAACATCAGATAGCATGGTTGACGAATATTGGCCTGCTCATGTTTCATTCAGTTTCATCAACGCGACTGAAGGTGACACGCTGATCAACCCCAATTACTATCCGCAGCTCAACATTTACAAGGTCGCGGACATCACTGCTTACAACAACGAGCTATATACCACTGCTTTGCAATCCCTCAAAGGCTTGATTGAAGCAGGCGGCGCGGGTGACTTCAGCCACTACGAACAAGTCACCGCCGATGATGCCAACCTCAATCTGCCTCATTTACCGCCCGTTCCAGCAGGCCAAGTGATGCGCGCCCAAGCTGAATACCTACCCGTGACTGATGGCATGGGCATACGTTACTTAACCGCTTATGCCAGCGATGTAAGTCCACTGACCGACGACAGTATCGTGTATACCTATCAGGGTGCGACCAACCAATTTAAAGGTGACAAACCCGGCTACTACATTGCTTTCAGTTATCCGATCAAAACGGGTGTGCTTCCAGCCGAAATTTCCAATGACTTCGACTACAACGCCTTCTCGAACAATTACATCCAAGAGATGAATAAGGCTATTCAAAAAATCAACGCGGCTGATCCGAATACTTTCAGTCCGACGCTGGCAGCATTGGATGCGCTTGTGCAGTCGATTAAGATCGAGGGATAGATAATTCTGACATGACGACAAGAAGGATGGCAACATCATAGACCATCCTTCTTATTCAAGGAGAAAACACCACAAAATGTTTCATTGCATGGCACAAAATATGATGACCCTATTTGCATGAACTACTTAATTGGTTCAGGGTCATCAAAATAAGACCGATTATCGGACAGCGGTTCCTCTTCATGTGCCGACCGTATCGGAACATGAGCGTGGTTCTGACGCCACCAATCCCGTTCATCCCATGCAGGCCCCCAAGGGCCATTTGCTGGATATTCCGCTTTCCACCAAGCTTCACATGCATCGCAGCAAAAGTCGCGCTTGGCAGACGTTTCAGGATTTTTTTGCAGCACTTCCTGTCCAGCAGGATCAATCGAGAGGTAAAGGTCAACGTCAATCAGTGTGCCACAGCCATCACACACTACTCTAGGCATCATTCTCCTGCTCATGTTAACCTCCTTAACCAGCCTATCCATTTCCATTCGATATGTATCCTATTTTCATTGAAGGCGGTTTGCTGCATTTATGATAGTGCTGAATGTCAGCCCCGCGCCGGATACCTGTAATTCTTCAAAGGTCAGCACTGGTTCGGAACAGGAAGAATTGCGACAACCAAACAATGTCAGATCGGAGATGAGATATGGACGGCGCTTCGTTTTATGACGACAACGATGTATTCAAGACCTATATGCAGCGGCGGCAGCGTGGCGAAAGCCCGAATGATACGATTGAAAAACCGGTGATGATGGAATTGATTGGCGCAGTTCGAGGCAAGCGTATTCTCGACCTCGGCTGCGGTGACGCGGCTTTCGGACGTGAATCCCTTGCTCATGGCTGCGCTAGTTATCTCGGCATTGAAGGTTCGCAAAATATGGTCAATGTCGCGAAAGAAACCTTAGCCGGAACAAAAGGCGAAGTCATCCATACGACACTCGAAAATTGGGATTATCCAACTGCGGCGTTTGATCTAGTGGTTTCGCGCTTGGTGCTGCACTACGTTGATGATCTTCACATGCTGTTGACCAATATCCACAAAGCTTTGGTCAGCAGTGGACAATTCATCTTTTCAGCCGAGCATCCGGTGATTACGTCCTCAGACAAAGGTTGGCAAAGTGGCACACAGCGCCAAGATTGGATTGTGGATCATTATTTTGACACAGGCAAACGGGTGACGAATTGGATGGGCGGCAGTGTTCGAAAATATCATCGCACACTTGAGGATTATTTTCGGGAAACGCAGCGCGCGGGTTTTACCATCGAACAGTTACGTGAGGGCCATCCTCAGCGCGAAAACTTTCTGACGGATGAAACGTATCAGCGACGCAAACGTATTCCGTTGTTTTTGATGATGTCGTTAAGCAAGCAATCTTAGTCGAAATCGGTAGGCCAATCGGGGTTGCGTTCAAATTCAAAGAAACGTTTAAGCTGCTTGAGCGTCACACGCCCGACCGAGAGTTGAAGCGCATCTAATTCGGACTCGGCGAACCAACCGGTTTCTTCGGTTTCGACATTGGGAATCAAATGCTGAACCTCGTCCACCAGTTCGCAGCGGAAAAAGACTTTGTAGGCATGGAAAATATAAGGAGGATGGTCGTGCTTGTTGCGGTCGTACAGCGCCAGCAGTTTGATCGCCCGCGCTGTGTAGCCAGCTTCTTCTTCAATTTCACGCTCAACCGCTAATGAGGGCGATTCGCCGACATCTGCCCAACCACCCGGCAAAGTCCAGCGCCCATCATCGAGCTTTTCGCGCACCAACAGCAGTTTACCGTTGTGGATGACCACGCCGCGGACATCGACTTTAGGGGTAGTATAACCCTGCTGTTGTTCAAACAATTTTTGCAGTCCGTCCAATTCACCCATGCCGCCTGCCGCCATCATCTCGGCAGCAATCGCTCCAATTTGCTGATAGCGATCACGGTCGAATTCATTTTCGGCGAAGGTCAAGCCGGTTTGGGAAAGCGCCTGCAACCGCTGCGCCCAGTGTAACCATTGGTCGGACATCAAATCTTACGCTTTCAAAAACAAGTTTGTGGTTAATCTGCCGCCTTTATAATGCTCTTTTTTAGTGTGATTGTGTAGGCCGATCATCGCGTTTTTGGATACTGTTAGTTATTGGTTTTAGATCAGTTCGTTTCTCTACTATTAGTATGAATGACGTTCTATAATTTTCACCTAGAGAAAATATGAAAGTTTTACGAAATTTAGATGAGGAAGTCATCTGTGTTTTCTGGTTGTGCCCCTTCGCCCTACAACACAGGGATAATTAAGACTTAGCGCATATAACACTTCCATAATGTGTGTAATTACATACTGAACTCGCGAAGAATTGCACATCAATTTACGGCTGGCTGCCTGTAAAGTGGTTCGTAATGTAAAGGAACAATTATGGAAACTCTGACAGCATCTCCGAAAATCAACAGCTCACCTCAAGTGCTGCTCGAAACGATGCAAGATTTGCGCCAAGAAGTGTTCGATGAAGGCAACGCCATATTCAAACGCTGGCAATCGTCCATCCGCCGCCGCAATTTTCTGATTAGCGCCTGCAACTTGGCTTATTATCTTGCCCTCCGTAAGCGTGATTTACGCAGCTTGCAGGCTGAATTAACGCCTTGGGGTCTTTCGTCCCTAGGACGTATTGAAGCGCGTGTCCTGCCCAATCTGGATGCGGTCATTGCCACTTTGGGCGCGGTTTGTGGCGAGGATATTCCGCGCCCACGCGTGAGTTTATTTGCGCGGGGCGAGCGGGCTTTACAGCGTCAGACGCAGCAGGTATTTGGCGCAGAACCTAGCGAACGCCGCGTCCGTATTATGGTCACTATGCCATCCGAAGCCGCAGCTGATTACGCCCTTATTCGGGATTTACTCGAAAATGGTATGGACTGCATTCGCATTAATTGTGCCCACGATACGGCTGATGAATGGGCGGCGATGATTAGTCATTTGCGTAAGGCCGAAACCGAAACTGGCCGCAAATGCAAAGTCGCTATGGATTTGGGCGGGCCGAAGATTCGCACTCAAAACGTGATCGCACCAGAAGGTGGACGGCTTAAAATTGATGATAGGCTGCGATTGACCCTAAATGCGCCGCGTCATTCCCATGAATTCGCCTTCCAAGCCCAATGTTCGCTGCCACAACTTTTCAAACAGGTTCATGTTGGCGCACGGGTCTGGATTGATGATGGTAAACTCGGTTGTGTGATCGAGTCCCGTACATCCGAAGAATTGGTTCTACGGGTGACCCAAGCCAGCAGCAAGGGTGAGAAACTTAAACCGGAAAAAGGCATTAACTTTCCTGATACTGAACTCCGTTTACCCGCCCTCACCGATCAAGACATCAAGGACTTGGATTTTATCGCCCTTAATGCGGACATCATCAACTTTTCATTCGTTCAAGATGCCAGCGATGTGAAGCGGTTGCAAAAAGCGCTGGCCGAACGGCTCGACGATCCACATAAAATCGCGATTGTCGCCAAAATCGAAACCCAACGTGCCGTCCGTAATCTGCCCGAAATTATGGTTCAGGCAGCCGGACAAAATCCGTTCGGAGTGATGATCGCGCGCGGCGATCTGGCAGTCGAAATCGGTTATGAACGTCTGGCAGAAATGCAAGAAGAAATCCTCTGGCTGTGCGAGGCCGCCCGCGTTCCGGTAATCTGGGCAACGCAGGTGCTGGAAAACCTCGTTAAGAAAGGCCGTCCCTCGCGCGCCGAGATGACGGATGCCGCTATGTCTGAACGCTCGGAGTGTGTCATGCTCAACAAAGGGCCGTACATCCGCGAGGCAGTCACCATTTTGGATGATGTGCTGCGGCGCATGGCTGCCCATCAATCCAAGAAAACGCCCCGGCTTCGCGCCTTACATTCTTGGCAGGACAAGTCATGAGCCGGTAATACGTTGGGGATACTGCTCAAATACCCAGCGAAACATGGTGTAACGCGCAGCTAATCCGGCATGGTCGCCATAACGGGCAAAGGTTGCGGTGACCAATTCCGGTGGAATGCGTCCGCTGCCACCGAGTAAATAACGGTTAGTGGCCGCCTGCAACACCACATCATTGTGGGCGACCCAATCGCTGTAACCAAAAGCCCGTTCCAATGTGACCGCCGCTGTCCAATGACCAATCCCTTTAATTGCCATCAACCGCTTATAGGCTTCAGCCGGTGAAACTTCACGCAGCCCTTCCAGATCAAGCTGCCCGCTGGCAACCTGACTGGCAAGGTCGATCATCAAGGCCATGCGTTTAAAAGTGATCTTCAGTGGCTTCAAATCATCAACCGTTGCGGCAGCAATTTGCTCCGCCGTCGGGAAGGCATAATAGATATGCTCATCATATTCCAGCATATTCCCTACCCACTCGACCAACCAGCGCTGGGCTTTCTGGGCCGTCACCCAACTAATTTGCTGTTCAATGATGGTTTCGATCAAGGCTTCAAAGACGCTGGAACTGCGTAATTCTGGTAAGCCAATTAACGGCTCAACCACCATCCACAAGTCGGATTCATTTGCTGCACAGGCGTAAAAAGCGCTTCTATCGTGCTGAAGCGGTAAGATGTGTTTGATGGTTTCAACAAGTGATTGATCATCGACATCACCGCTGCTGGTTACGACATTGACATCCAACTGCGGGTTATCAACCGCGCTACTGCCAGCCACCCGCAGCAGCGCCAACCCGCCAGCAGGCGACTGAACAACCCGCCAATAAGCAGAAGCACGTACTATATTCAGCGTCGGATGAGCAAACCGCGTCAAGAAATCCAGCAGCAGCCCGAAATTATACGGTGGTTTGGGATGTAATGTCGTTAAATGACGCAACTGAACCTCACCATACTTTTGTTTCGATGTTTAGCCCAGAGCAAGATCGCCGAGAACAGCAAATGCTTCCCATTCTGATTTACCCCAGACAATCAATTCGGCTTCGAATGCCAGTTCACGGATTGTCCCATCGTTTTCCACGACCCGTACCATCCCTTTGCCCGGTTTGTCATAGAGCACATAAGCCAGTGATTGACCATCGGGTGACAGTGCTAAACGAACACCCAGTTTATCCTTTAGCACACGTATCAACGTCAAATGATCCGCTTTATATACCCGCAAAAGAGAACTGCCGACAAAAGTGCGGAACACCCGCAGCGAGTTATCACCGGCGGTCTGGCTGCGAATGGCCGGAAAAGAGGTTTCAGTGATTTGTTGACCTTTACCAGTCGCCGCGTTAATCAACACGGAAATGGATTGGTCGAACGCTTCCACATAATAGGTATCCCCTGCGTAAGTCACCGGCATGGGATAGATATTATAGAGTTTATTCGCCTTAACGACACTATTATTGGGCGCATACAGCGTCAGTGTTAGCTCATCAGTTCCCGATTTCACGGTACGCAAGATGACACCATTTGCAACCGCCGCCACGCCATCTACAATTTGTTCTGGATTGAGCTGCGCCACCAGATGATGGGTGTTATCTGATGGGGAAAAATAGATCAACTGACCAGCCACATATTGGCTGCGCCCTTTGGTTTCCATCTCCATCCGCACAAAATATAACCGCGTCCCATCATACGACCACGTCGGATAATACAATTGAAATACGTGCGTTGGCGGCACAGGCCGATCAAACAAACCGCCGCGCGGATTGATCGCTTCGACCTCGCGCGTCACCAAATTCATCAGAAACAAATTGTAGCGGTTGACGTTATTGAGCGCTTTGTCACGCTTATACGTTCCGTAAGCCAGCCACTGCCCATCAGGCGACAAATTTCCATCCAGCAAAGGCGCTAACGTCTCACCCGCAGCCGGTTCAACCAATAGCGTCGCCTCGCCATCGACCGCTGAAACGCTGTACCATTTATTTTGTCTTTGGGCGATAATCGGCGGCGGGCTTTTCACATCTTGTGCCGCCGCCGGAAAACCGGTGGAAAGGATTATCACCGCCAGAACAATTAACTTTCGTGTCATGCCATCTCATCCCTAGTCTATCGACTTTTCACCACAAAACACTCCGAAAACGGACGTCATCACCGTTCTAGCCCCTCGGCTCTTGATAAAACACGATCTGCTCAGGCGCACTCCAAAAAATATCGGACGCCACAAAAGGGAGTTCACGTTCCGAGCCATCAGCTTCGAGAATGCGAATGGGAACGTTCAGCGTCAGGTCGTATTGCAAATAGGCTACTGACTGACCATCCGGCGCAACACTGTAACGAACGCCATAAATGTCCTCAATGATTTTGGGAATTCGCACTTTGTCGGGCCGCAGCACACGATACCAACTCACGGTATTGATGGTATGAATGACCATAAGCGATTGATCGCCCGCTAAGCGACTGCGTCCCACCGGATAGAAACCATCCGCCAAAAGCCGCTGTTCGCCAGTCTCGATGTTAATAAGGGCGCTCACAGAACCGGAATGTTCACCGATTCCGTAATAATCTTGGCCCTCAAATCGCAGCGGTTCGGGATACAAATTTACAACCATGTTTTCATTCACCACACGGTTATCGGATGCGTAGAGCGTTACCGGCTGGTCAGCGCCGAGTCCACCAAAGTAATGCACGATGATGCCGCCTTCAACCGCCATCAAGTCTTGCACAAACAGCCTCGGATCAAGCCGCGCCACCAGCTTATGAGTCACGTTCATCACATCGTAATAAGCCAACTGTACCGATGCCTTTTTTCCGCGCCCTGAATTGTCAACTTCCGTTCGCAAGTAATACAAGCGCGAAGCATCCACCGACCAAGTTGGATAATCCAACCGGTAGTGATAATCCTTGTGAGCAGGCTTATCAAAGACTGTTCCATTTGGTTGAAAGGACTCAGTTTTGCCACTCTTTACATCCAACAGAAACAGACTGACCACATAACCATTCGGGTCTTCAGGGTCGGTCTGGGTGGCATACACCATGTGCTTTCCATCGGGCGACAAACGGGCAAACCGCTTCAGAAAAAACGTCTGTCCGGGCGGCGGTTCAACCAGAACACTGGCTGATCCATCCACAGACGAAACGGCATACAGCTTGTTGTCTGCCAGCGCAATAATCGGCGCTGCTCCGGCATTATCTTGTGCCTGAACCACACTCACCGAAACCAGCAGCAGCACCGCAATCATCCATAACTTACGCATCATCCCACCCTACCTTAGCTCGGCGCATAAAACGACACATACTCAGTCGTACCCCACAGGATTTGGCCGGCCTCAAAATCCAATTTGCGAACCTTGCCATTCATATCCATGATCTGAATTGGCGCGGTCGGCCCTTGATCGTAGATCATATAAGCCAGTTGTTGACCATCCGGTGAAATCGCGTAGGTCAATCCTGACGTATTTTTGATGGTGGTGATCGGGGTATGATAATCTGCGCCATAAACATAATAGATATTGAAGTCGTCCTGTGTGGTAAAGACATGCATCGACTGATCGCCATTCATCAGGCTTTGTTCAGCCGGATAATAACCACTCTTGAAGGGCTGCTTTTCGCCGGTCTTGGCGTTCACGGCGTAATCAATATTGCCAAAGTCTTTCAACTGTGTGTAATACAAGGCATCCTTATCACGCAGCGTATACAGATAGGGGAAATCCATCTCGATTTGTTTCAGCATCCGGTTGTTCGGGTCGTACAAATTCATGGTGGTCGTGCTGCTAAATCCCGCGCTGTACCATCGCATGACAATCCCTTCAGGAACGGCCTGCAAATTGTCCAGCAGATTTTTGGGGTCAAGCCGCGCTACCAATTCATGCTTATCTTTTAACACGTCATAATAAGCAAACTGCGTCGGTTTATTTATAGTTGTCGCCACCGAACTAATCGTTCTGCGAAAGTAATAAATGCGCTGACCGTCGTATGACCATGTTGCCATCGTCAGGTCAAAACGCTCATTTTTACCCGCTGGCACATCGAAAACGCCGCCGCTTGGCACCACCGTTTTCGTCGTACCATCTGCAATCGTCACCAACTTCAAATTGGATATAAAATCTTTAGGGTCGGTATCGTATGAACTTTGGCTGACATATACCAGCGTTTTCCCATCCGGTGAAAGGCTGCCATAGCGGAACCAGACCATCTCCTGATTCTCTGCCGACGGATCAGCCAGCAGTCGTGAAGAGCCATCTTCCGGGGATACCGCGTACACCTTGCCATCCCGCATCGCAATTATTGGGGATGATTCGGATTTATCCTGAGCCTTCGCCGCCGTCACCGACAGCACCAGCACAGTTATCAAGATTAGAATCTTTCGCATTTTTCCTCCATCAACAAGCAGCGTAAAACTCACCCACATTTCGTCAGTGGGTTATTGTGTATTGTATGGGTCTTCGACGAATGACGATTGACTAAAGACTGACGACTAATATGGCCCCATTGCCCGACCGTCAGACAGTAATACAAACACTTGTCCGCTCTGACCATCTGCCAGCAGCACGCCGTTCTGGAACTTCTGCGTCACCATCTTCGTACCTTGCTCCGGCGTCTTGGCAAATCCCAAAGCATCCTGTACACCCGGTAAACCACGCCACACCGCGCCAAAGCCTTGCGAAGGAGCCATCATCCCCTCAGGGACAACAAGGTCGCCCTGCTGCACCGGCGGCGCATTCAACGCGTACCAGTAATGACTCTGGATTGGCGAAATAGCCCATATTTCGCCGGTTGGTGAGTAATACATCACACCCCGTTCGAAAATTTGCAATGTCCCTTGCAGGTTGGCTGCGCCTTCAATCGGGCAGCCCAGCGCCGTAGCAATGTCCACATTCTCTGACCAGCGCGTACCAAAAGCGACATCTGCCTGCGACGGACAAGCTGGCCCAAGCGCTAATGTCACTGGCACATTCGATGTCGCACCACCGAGCAGTGCTGGTGGGATAATCGCGCCGCCGTCCGCCCCATTATCTACCTCGCCCAAGAATACGCCGATATAAGGTGTAGCGCTGGCCGTTGGAATCACCGCAAGAGTAGCTGTCGGTGGATTGGCGGCAGCGATAGCCTGCTGCTGTTCAGCGTTGGGCGTCGGCGAGATATAAACCGTCACCAATATTTTCGGTTGTATGGCGGGTGGCGTGAATGTCGCGATTCCACCGCTGGTATTCGAGCACCCTACTATCAATAACATAACTGCTAGTGTCAGCGCCACAACCCAAAGGCTGGATTTTATGCTCCGCCAAATGGCTGATAAGCCGCATTTTCCACAGCGGCATTGTTGATTTTCAACTTGCAGCTTGTAACTTGCAACTCGAAACCGTTCTTGAGTATTGACTGGCGACTGACGACTATTCATCACACTTCACCGCCGTGTTAAACGTGTATTCATTATCAAACGAACCATCTGATAATTGGCGATATAACCCATAAGCAATGCTGTCGGCATTTGAAAGACGCGGCAGAGCATATACATCATGCACCACTTCGCCAGCCAGCCAACTGGTCAGCGGTCGCCAGCCATAAACCGGTGCCGACTCATCCGCCTGTGCAATCATTGCCCCATCCTTATCCAGCAAATGAACGTAGACACTCAAGTCATGGTCGGGCGTGCCGGTCGCTACCCAATTCACTTGCAGTTCAATCATAGTTGGCTTGCATACAATTGATTCACTGTTGACCACAACTCCCGGTTTGTCCTGAACTGTCGCCATGATCGGGCTAATGCCAATCTCCACCAGATGCGAACCTGCCGACTGCAAGTACACCGGACGACCGAGCTGCTCTTCCCACCAACTCACAGGTCGATTGTAAAACGTAAAATCAGCCGTGACCAATTCTCGTCTGTCTGTGTTGACCAGCCTCTTAAAGTCCGCTTTGTGCGTCACCAATGTAACGGTCGGCAGTTCACCCAGCAAATCCTGCGCGAAAGCCACCGCATAATAACGCGGCCCCCAATCCAGCATCAACACCGCGCCATCCGGAACGCCTTTCGCCAGTTCGATTGTCTCTAAACCGGTAGGATTAGTCGTCATCTCGCGTATAAACGGCTGATTTTGCGCGATCAAATATCCCGCACTGACAGCAACAACAATCCCCAACACAACCATTGGCGCGATTGATCTACGCGCCAGTTTACGGTTGGAGGTTTCTGCTGTTAAATTTTCTTGAATTTTCACGGTGTCTGTGTGGTTAAATAATTGAATTACCCGCTCTGCCAGCAGTAACCAGCCAAAAGCCAGCGCCAGAGTCACCGGCAAAATCAGCGCTGAGAGAATATCGGTGTAATACAGCACATGAAATCCGTAAGCCACGCCGCCGCTTATCAGCATCGTAACCGCCACTTTGCGCCGTGCCGGATTCCAAAGCGCGATGATTAAGCCGATTAATCCCAAGAGAATGCCAGCCAGAGTCACATCGGTGATGAGGACGTTATTCACCAGATTGAAATTGGCGATCAATCCGGCATTGGTCGTCGGCGTGCCGATAAAACGCGAGGCTTCCCGCCCCAAAAATTGATCCCAAAAACCGTTCCATGTACCCGGCTCACCATACACCCATTTCGCGCCCGCGTTCGCCCGCAGCGGCAAGTAGAGGTACTGCAAAAATCCCAGCAGACCCAGCACCAGACAAATCGCCACGCGTCGAACTACGGGCCAATATTCCTTAAACCTATTCTTCCCGGCTTGCCCTGCTGCCGAAGGCCGCCGAAGGTTAGGAGTGAAGGCAATAATCTCCCCACACACCGCATAAATCAGTGCCGGAGCAGCCATCGCAATCGCCCGATGATGAAAAGCGCCGATGCCACCTAACAGTGCCAACCAATATACCCGCCCGCGTATCGGTTCACGCCACAGCGCGATCAAAAATAACGCAACCAGAATCATCAAACCGAACGAATAGACCTCGGCAATCGACTCATGTACCCACACTGTCCGCGTCAACCCGTACAGCAGTACCATCCCACCCGCCAGTACATAGACTTGTATCTTGCTCGTTCCCTCGTTTATGTTGGCTAGTTGGGGAGCGGGTTCTTGAACATGCACTGCCAGCATATACATCAACGCCAGCGCGATCATCCCATAGATCAATGAGGTCAGACCCGGCGCAGTCGCGGCGGTAATGCCCAGCGCACGCAAGCCCGCCACCAAAATATTCCCCACCATCACGTACAGCGGATAACCGGTCGCATGGAGTGTTCCCCATTGGTTGAGGACGTTCTGCGTTTCACCCACGTCGATCATGTAGTAATGTTCGGAACCGTTGGGGATGGTTTGCAGCGTCGAAAGATACGCCACCAGTAAAATTGCGAGGACAATCAAGTCAATGATTCGTTTCAAAGTTGCCAATTCCTAATCCTAAACCGTTGACTGACGACTAATGAACCGTAATCGTCGCCAACTTCACCTCATCACCCGCAGCCTGCCCATTCGTGTCCGTTACCTTTAAGCGATCACCGTTGCCGCAGTCACCCGCTGGTTTAGTCTCGCAGGTATATAACCCGATCAGCAGTTGATACGCACCGGTTGGCATATCCGCAGGTAGTTCAATTACATAATCATCATGTAAATAACCGGTTGAAGGCCATATCTTGGTCGGTATATCTGCCGGATTGAGTTTATCAGCCTGTGCCAGCGGCGGCCCACCGGTCGAGATATGGACGAAACTCGAATAACCGTAAGGAATTGGGGCTGCTGCGTACCAGTACACTTTTAGTTCTACCCGCTCACCTGCTCGAAAGGTGTCGCCGTTCAGATCGTAACCAATCAGCCGAATTTGGTCGCCCAACCGGTAATCCAGCTTATGCTGCGCCAAGACTGCCTGTCCCACCGGCGACTCAATCCATGCCCCGCCTTCCCGCATATACACCACTAAGAAGGCGAACGCCATCACCGCCCCAATGCTCAATCCAACCAATACTGGTTTTCTCCCTCCCCTGTTTACGGGGAAAGGCTGCGATGGGAGTTCTTCTCTGTGCGGCACTGTGGTTGATTTTCGTCGTATCCCTACGCCAATTCCCACTAGCGCCACCATGCTCACTAAAGAAATCGCGTTTCCCAAATCGCGGGCTGGCGTGCTGCCCAGATAAACCCGCACCGTATGTTCACCCGCAGGTACAGGCAGCGTAATCAATCCGTGCGGATCAGACGGCGTAATGGGAACCATTTGACCATCGACCTCTGCCGCCCAACCTAACCAATAATACGTCAGCACCTCAAAGGTAAAACCATTCGGCGACGTAATCGTCCACACATCTTCCTGAGGCGTGTGGTTCACCAGCGTAACCGTCACTCCGGCAGGCAGCGTTTCCATGTGCGCCTTGTTAATTGGATAGCCATCAGCATAATCGGCCATTAAACGCGGGGTCGCTCCAGGTTCAACTGAAACTGTTTTCGGCAAATACTCGTTAGAAAAGGTCGTCGCTCGCTGCAGGCCTTGAACTTCCGCCTCTTGATAAGCCGCCACCGATGTATCAACCGTCGGATGCGTCCATTCGGGTATATAGAGCAAGGGCGAAGCCAGCACGATTACCAGCAGGATTACAGCCGCTGCCAGCACCATACCGATTTGCTTTGGCACTTGTTCCAACCAGCAGGCATTCATCCCGGCCAGCACCGCCAAGCAGAACGCTGCTGGCCCCAGTAACCGCCATGGGAATTGGAGGAACGCCAGCGGAGCAATCACCGCCCATAATCCACTGGCGGCAGGCAGCATCAATCCCACCATCATCGCGCCCATAATGCCGAAGAAAATCGTCTGATTTCTGGCTAGCTGTAGGAAGGGCATATATCCCGTCCGCGTATTGTTGTATCGTCTACTCCATGCCCCTAACCCGATCATCCCCATGACACCCGTTAACGCTAGCACCCATTGTGCTACACCCAAATTAAGTTGATGCTCCAAGCCGTTGAAAGCACCGCCATCGAGTCGCGGCGAAAAATCCAGCAGATGAAGCACGGGGACAAAAAATCGGCGGTAATCCAACTGCGCCACGCCAATCAAATTACTCAGTTTAACCGCATCGCCTTCCTTCATTACTGGCAGCCAAAAATAGGCCGTCAACCCTACCCCAACGGCCAGTGCTAAAACTGCGAGTAACGTGTTTTTTAAATGTTCTCTGTTTCGCCTTGGTTGATGATCTTGGCTTGCGACTGATGACTGGCGACTGACGGTCAGCTCCCACACAATCCACGCCGCCAACATGGCCGACAAAGCCAATGCCATCAAGTTATGCGTGATAATCAACGCGGCGCTGCTCACCGCCGCCAGCACAAACGCCCATGTACCCCCTCGACGTGTTAACTGACTGTAGGCCCACATCACCAGTGGGAATAGTGCAAAGGCCATCAATTCGGGATACGCCCCACGCGAATAAGGTTCGGTAAACATGATGTACGGGCTGTAAACATAACAGATCGCCGCGATGACACCGCCTACTCTTCCGGCATAAGCTCGCACAAATCCGTACATGCCCAGACCACCGCCCAGTGCCCCCAAAGCGATCAGCGTCCGCAGGCTGTCCACCGCATTTGTCCCCAACACGCGGCTGAAAATGCTGGTGATGTAATAGGTAAGGCTGGCATAATAGTGGAAGAGCGGCGCGCCGTAGCCCTCGTAAAATGCTTCGGCCCAGCGCGGCATAAAAACACCATGCGACCACGCCCGATCCATCTCGGCAGCACGATAAACGTGGTAAAGCACATCATCGCCATTCGGCAAACCTTGTCGGTAAAGCAGCGGCCAAAAGGTGAACGCGCACAATACAAGAGTAAGCAGCATGGCGGGATCAAGTCGGCGGCGGATTTGTTTGATGACTTTCATGGCGGGCATTCTAAGCCAGCGCCCGTCAAATAGCCACAACAGATTATGCAACCGTCGCCCTTCAGTGGGTAGTTATGGACACCCGTTCATAAAGATACGTATATGCTCAGTTCTCACCCGATACTTATCTGAGGATGATTTTAGAGACGTATAATTGTGCCATCCGTTGGAATATTTATTGTAAGGGAAAGTAACATGCCTACAGTTGGTCAACAAGCACCGGATTTTGAACTGCTTAATCAAGATGGGAAAACCGTTCATCTCAGTGACTATCGTGGAAAAAAAGTGGTGATTTTCGCTTTCCCCAAAGCCAACACCGGCGGATGTAATGCCCAAGCCTGTGCCTTCCGCGATGAACTACCGCGACTTGAATCCCAAAATGCTGTTGTATTAGGCGTCAGCACAGACAGCCCCGAAACACTCAAGGGCTGGAAGCAAAACAAGAAACTTCAGTACGACTTACTATCCGATCCCGATCACAAATTTTTGGAAGAATGGGGCGCTTGGGGTGTTTCGGTCGTCAGCATTATCAAGATTCCAATGGCGATGCGCTCTTATTGGGTAATTGATGAACAGGGCAAAGTGCTCGCCTCGCAGGTTGGTGTTGGCCCGACCGACAGTGTAGAAAAAGCACTGAAAGACGTCGGTGCGAACACAGCCGCAGCCGTCTAATAAGCAATAACCAATGCAGGGGCGCATGGTCTGCGCCCTTGTTTAGTCCATGTTGGGGATTATTCCAACTCCTCGACCACCGACACCGCCTTCAGCCCGTTAGACTCCATAATAAAATCTTCGGTCAGCATAATCCGTCCGTCGGGCAGATACTCTGGCGTCGAAAGTGACTTGCCCCACTGCCATTCGCCTTCATCCGTCATGTGCTGAAAGCGTAAATCGAGCACACCCTTCGCATCCACAACCGCCATAAACTGCCCATACTTGCACCCGCCGCCTACATAATGTCCCCAGACCACGTCGCCCGTCTGTTGGTAATAGAATATTGTACCCGTGAATTGACCGGGATTATTACGATCCCGCATATGAAAACGGCGGTTGTTGTAGTTAAAAGTACTCATGAAGTAGGCTACCTTGTTATAATGTCGCAAAATGGTTCAATTATTTATTAAGGATACCCCATGCCTGCCATCGGCGAAACTGCACCAGACTTCGAACTGCTTAATCAAGACAGCCTTCCGACACGTCTTAAAAAATATCGTGGTCGTAAAGTAATAATCTTTGCCTTCCCCCAAGCGTATACAGCCGGATGCACTGAACAAGCCTGTGGATTTCGCGACCAATTCCCGCAAATTGAGGCTGAAAATGCGGTCATACTCGGCATCAGTCCCGATAAGCCGGATACACTTAAGCGTTGGAAAATCGAAAATAATCTGCAATATGACCTTCTCTCAGATCCGACGCACCAGACGCTGCAAGAGTGGGGTGCGTGGGGGAAGCCCATATTGGGACTGATCAAGCTCCGTCGTGTCAATCGCTCTTTTTGGGTCATTAATGAAGAGGGCGTAGTCATTGATGAACAGCGAGGTATTAGCCCTACTCAAAGTGTCGAACGTGCGCTCAAAGCCCTTTGAGCCAGTTAAACCAAGCTAAAATGGTATTAAGGCCACTTTGAATCGTTCTATGATCGGGGTAGCATAGTGGCTGGAACCGCCTTTATTTCAATTGAAAGGAATAGCAATGCCCAACGTTGGCGAGAAAGCACCCGACTTCGAACTTCTTAATCAGGATGGCAAACTGGTTAAACTCAGTGATTTTCGCGGTAAAAAGGTCATTCTATTTGCCTACCCCAAAGCTGACACGCCCGGCTGTACGACACAGGCTTGCGGCTTCCGGGATAACTTCCCCAAGATTCAAGCAGATAACACGGTTGTCTTCGGCATCAGCGCCGACACCCCAGAAGATCAACTAAAGTGGAAACAGAAGCAAAATCTTCCCTATGACCTCCTGTGTGATGTCGATCATAAAGTCCTCGAGCAGTACGGCGCTTGGGGCGAAAAGACCAATTTTGGTAAGACCTACATGGGCATCATCCGTTCGCATTGGGTCATTGACGAAAACGGGAACATCGCGGACGAGCAAATTAAGATTAGTCCAGAGGACAGTATTGCCAAAGCAGTCGGTGCGATTACCTTGAAGTAACCCTTTCCGTCGAGGCGGAGTTCTGCCTCCGCCTGATTCACCCGTATGAGTCCCTCTTCGAAACATATACATTTGGATAAGATAAACTGATGCAAACACGTCCCATTGGATCACTTCAGGTTTCACTGGTAGGTATCGGAACCAACAATTTTGGTCGCCGAATTGATGATGCAGCCTCGATTGCTGTTGTTCACGCAGCGCTGGACGAGGGAATTAACTTTTTTGACACTGCCGATATTTATGGCGGCACACGCAGCGAAGAACTGTTGGCTGAAGGGCTTGGCAATCGCCGTAAAGATGCCATCATCGCCACCAAATTTGGCATTCCTATAGATGAGCAGCGCAAAGGCGGCGCGAGTCCTGCTTACATCAAGCAAGCGGCTGAGGACAGCCTCAAGCGGCTCAAAACCGATTACATCGACCTATACCAACTGCATCGCCCTGATCTCACCGTGCCGATTGCAGATACTTTGGGCGCACTCAATGAACTGGTGCAGGCGGGCAAAGTGCGCGAAATTGGCTGCTCGAATTTTTCCGCCGCGCAGCTTCAGGAAGCGGAAGCAGCTGTAAAGAGTGGTGCAGCCCGATTTGTCAGTGTTCAAAACGCTTACAGCTTATTTGACCGCGAACCGGAAGCAGAAGTACTGCCCGAATGTGCCAAACTCGGTATTGGTTTCCTACCCTATTTCCCCTTAGCCAATGGATTGCTTACGGGCAAATATCGAAAGGACCAACCGGTTCCTGAAGGCACCCGACTGCAAAATCCCGGCAAATCCGAACTGCTTACGGACGACAATTTGAACAAAGTCGAGGCGCTGATTAAGTATGCGGAATCGAAAGGTCACACGATTTTAGAATTGGCCTTCTCATGGTTAGCGACCAATCCGGTTATTCCCTCAGTGATAGCCGGTGCAACGTCCCCTAAACAAGTACAATCCAACGCTAAGGCCGTCAACTGGAACATGACCGCTGCCGAACGCGCGGAAATCGAATCAATTATGGGCTAGCATGATTCTAAAGTGAGAATAAGGCAAGACTGTTGGCCTTATTCTCACTCGCTGTTTTCAACATATTCTCGGCGTGTGCGGTCAACAATATCAATCAATGTATCAACCGTATAATCGAGTTGGTACAAATCGTGCCATAACGCCGCAAACGCCATCCCTGAACCATAGTCGAATCGCGGGCCGGCTGGCTCATTGCCCATCACCACCATATTGAGGCCGATTAAATCCAAACCATCCTGTGCCAATAGCAACGTCACACCAGCCGGATAACGCGCCCAACGGGGCAGCGGTCGGCGGGTAATGGTCTGTTTAACCTTCGCACTTTGTAAATTAAAAGTGGCCCGGCTTTCAACTTCTGGCGCGACCACCGTAAATTCCGCATCACTGGCATAACTTGCAGCAATCCACATTTCTCGACCCGGCGCACGTGCTAAAAATTGCACAACCTGATCAGGAAATGCATCTGCAAACGAGGCTAACAACATCACCGGCGGGTTTCCGGCCTCCAAAGGACTCTCCACACCTTACTCCTCATTTTGAATGGAGCTTCTCAATCTCATTTGAGTGTAACACAGCCGCCTCGATAACTTCATATGGTTCCAGATAAATATTTGATCAGAACCAGCGCCTGTTCATTATCTCCTTTCATAATTCTCATTCGTTTGCCGCCCCGAACAGACAATCTCTGGTAGAATATCATTTTATGGCAACTTTCAGGGAAAATTATGCGGCGTACAACCTTTAGCTTTTTGACCGGTCTCATCATGCTATTGGTGGGTGGTGTCTGGGCATTGGCGCAGGATATTGCTGCCTGCGCTCCGGCTGTTAATGCCATCTGGACGGCGGCCAGTGATGCCTGTATCAAAGAAACGATTGGTTACATCTGTAATGGGGGCGCACCCCCACAGGTTGAGCCAACAGGGCCGGTCAGCAATGCGCTCAACCCCATTGGAGCACTGGTTGATTTGAGCGTCGTAACGGCGATTCATACTTCAGCTATCGCAGTCGAAAATAGCAACGGCGGAGTCCTCTGGCTGCGTCCGAAAGAACCTATTCGCTTTACCGGTTTGCTCGTCGGTGATGTTAGTATCACCAATATCACCCCGGCAGATTATCCAGCTTGGCAGTCGGTCGTCGTCCAGAGCAGCGAACAACTATCCACTTGTAACACCGCGCCGCGCAGTGCCTATGTCGTACAAACCCCATTCGGTCAACCGACAAATATTGCCATCAACGGCGTGTCCGTCAGCGTCAATGGCACGCTGATGATACAGACGGTCGGTAATCAAACCATATTTGCTGACCTTTCCGGCCAAACCAGTCTTTACAGTTCCGGGCAGGAACAGCTTTTGCGTCCCGGTCAACAAAGCACGGTCACCTATAATCCGGCTAATTTTTCATCACCCATTGGTCCACCGGATTTCCCCTCTTTGCTTGACGAAACACTGGTTCAAAATTTTCCAGTTGCGCTGCTGGATCGACCGATCACCTTACCTCAACCCGGTTATGTTACCACCGATGGTGCTGTCAATTTGCGCGTCGCGCCGAGCACAGATGCTGGCGTAATCATTCAAGTTCCCGCAGGGCAAGTACTCAGTGTATTGGGCCGGGACGAAAGCGCCCAGTGGTATCATGTCCGGTTGGACAGCGGCGAAACAGGTTGGATGTTCGCGCAGCTGCTCATTCAAAACGTGGGTAATATTCAAGCCGTTTATTCTGCAACGCCGCTGCCACCCCAGCGTTATGGGACATTAGGAACGGCTGGTAAAGTGATCGCGCCAGCCGGAGTTAACTTGCGTCAGGCCCCGGACATCAGCTTTGCACTTATCACGACCGTGCCGAAAGATGCAATCGTGACCCTGCTTGCCCGCAGTCCCTATAGCCCTTGGGTAAAAGTGAACTTCAACAACACTATCGGCTGGCTTGCCCTGATTGCCCTCGAAACGAATGCGGTAATCGATGCGCTGCCCATTGATTACAATGTTCCACCGCAGCCAGCGCCGACCCGTGTTCCCGGTTCATTTGGCAACGCCTTCCCTGATCCGAATAAGCCGAGTAACTAAGAATAGAGTTGGAATAAGAATTTACTCTTTTTCAGGCCGGAGACTTCTGTTATACTACTTCCCATCAAATTGGGGAGTCGCCAAGCGGCAAGGCTCCGGACTTTGGATCCGGCATTCGTAGGTTCGAATCCTACCTCCCCAGTTCCTCTATCAAAAGCGCTTCATTGGCGCTTTTTTCTCGCGTAGAAGCGTTCGAATCCTATCTCTCCTATCTGCTGAAGAGTTATGTCGTAAGCGAAAATCTATTTAAGATGCTCCTGTAATCTCCTGAGATTAACACCTCGTTTCAGGTACTCGAAATGCCCTTGACGTAACCTAATGACGCTACCGCGTCAGTGCCGCCTACTGCACACATACTTGTTCTCAGTGATCTTATTTCGCTTAGGCTTCATCACCATTGCTTAGGGTGGTGCGAACACTACATATAAGCCGCTATCACCTTTGACCGTCGTATTCAGCATCCGCTTTCCGAAAAAATAACTCGACAAACTTTTGACAATGTCTTGAGATTCTCTTGGGATTGGTGCGCTATGTAGATCTTACTACGAAGTAACTTGGAGAGTATGACGTATCACAGGTGTGGGATGAGTTGGTCATCCCACACCTGTTTTACTTAATCGACCACGAACTTATAGATGGTCGTGGACTGATAGGTATCGCCCGGTTTCAATTCGGTCGATGGGAAAGCCGAATGGTTTGGTGAGTCCGGGAAGTGCTGCGTCTCCAAGCAGAGTCCCTCGCCTTGACGGTACATACCGCCGCTTGAACCAACCAATGTACCATCCAAGAAATTGCCGGTATAAAACTGTAGACCGGGTTCGGTTGTCCAAACTTCCATGCCACGTCCAGTCGCCGGATCATATAGGTAGGCAGCTTTTTCCAGCGCGGTTTTGTCAGCCCGATTGAGAACAAAATTGTGATCGTAACCACGCCCTAACACCACCTGTTCATCACCGGAACGAATGCCTGAGCCAATTGTTTTTGGATTTCGAAAATCAAACGGTGTTCCCGTAACATCGGCTAGTTCGCCTGTCGGAATAAGAGTTGCATCGACCGGTGTATATTTATCGGCATTGACTTGCAACACTTCGTTATAAATTGGGCCAGAGCCATTCCCACCAAGATTGAAGTACGAGTGATGGGTCAGGTTGACGACCGTCGCTTTATCGGTGGCGGCTGTGTAATCAATTTTGATCGCGTTATCGGCGGTTAGAGTATAGACGACCTTCACAGTTAGGTTGCCGGGATAGCCTTCTTCACCGTCAGAGCTGAGATAGCTCAGTTCCAAACCAACATTTGCATCACCGGAGACTTCCTTCGCTTCCCAAACCACTTTATCGAAGCCTTTATTACCGCCATGCAGCGAATTGGATCCGTTATTAGCGGCTAACGTATAGTCCTTTCCGTCCAAAGCAAATTTGGCGTTGGCGATACGATTACCGTAGCGTCCAATCAATGCGCCAAAGTAGGGGTTTTTGGTTTCATAGTCAACCAATTTGTTAAAGCCCAGCACGATGTTGTCGAGGTTACCGTTCCGGTCAGGAACCCGCAGTGAGGTAATAATGCCACCATAGGTGATGATTTTGACCTCAGCCCCGTTGGAATTGGTCAATGTATATTCATTAACTTCTTTTCCATCACCCGTTTTTCCATAGACCGTCTTTGTAATAGATGCTTTTGCAAAGGTGGGTGAGGTTGCCAGCAGGAACATCAAAATCGCCAGCACAGTTGATAGTTTTTTGAGAGAAACGAAAATTGCGCCACCGCGACGCGATGGGCTATAGTATCCGAGCTTCATACCTAATTTCCTTCCAGTTATGCTAAACGGTTTTAGGTGTGGGGATTAAATGGAGGCGCACTGCAATTGCGCCTCCACTCAATCGTAGCTTATTTGGGTGCGCGCCAGAATTTGCTGTTGTCTTTGGTTATGATCACTACACCGGTGTCTACGCCCGGTGGCAGCGGTGAAATGGCGGCTGCTTTCCAATCGGATACCGATTGAATTTTGCTATTGCGTACCATATAAGCAGACATCAAGCCCCAAAAACCCATTTGCCACGTACCTTGTGCCAAAGTCGCACCTAATTGACCGTTATCAATCAGGTCGAGCGTGCCTTCGTCAAAATCAAAGCCAATGTGCTGCACTTTGTCGCCGATACCGGCTTCGCGGATCGCCTGTGCTGCACCGATGGCTGCTTGGGCGTTGCTGCTAAAGACACCGTTGATTTCCGGTTCAGCTTGTAACAAGGCGGCTAGCCCGCTGGCTGCGCCTTCAGATGTATTTTGATTATCAACGATATACTCGTCGCCGGTGACAATGTCGGGATATTCAGCTTTGATTGTGTCAATGAAACCTTGTGTCCGTTGAGCGAGATTATTTTGGGAAGGAACAGTAATAACCGCAGATTTTCCCTTACCTCCCGTCTTCTCGCCAACATAACGGGCCGCACTCACACCGGCTTGGTAGTTACCCGTACCGAGGAATGAATAGCGCTTGCTCAATGGTGAATCCGCGTCAAAGGTGACGAGAGCTAGACCGCTGTCAATTGCTTTATCAATAGAGGGTTTGACCGCATCAGCTTGAATGACAGTCAACACGATGCCGTCCGGCTGCTGCCCGATTGTTTCGTCGAGGACGCGGACTTCATCGGTAATGTCATACTTCTCGGTCCCGTTATAGGTGGTTTCTACGCCCAAGTAGGCGGCTGCATCTTGCATTCCACGATACGCATCTTTCCAATAGCTGATGCCCGACAAGAAGGTGACCATCGCATACGTCTGTTTGTCCTGTGCATTCAACAAGTTGACACCTTGAGATGCTAACATCCCAGCAGCGGCAACGACACTGGACTTTTTAAGAAACTCCCGTCTATTCATGCTCCATCCCTTTCGTAAAAATATGAGTGATATTTACCGGGTGCAGGTCACGATCTGCTAAAAAATATTCGTAACGGTGACCGCACATGCCAATACTGACCGGGGTAGTTACCCTTTACGGTCAGGAATAGCCTGTCGTTTTTGAGCGCGTGAGCGAGCTTGCCAGCGCTGGCTGACGGTATCAAAGCCAACCGCCAACAACAGTACTACGCCCATCGCAAGCTGCTGCCAATAGACTGGTACGCGCAGCAAAATCATGCCGTTGTTGATGAAGCCGACGAAGATCAAACCGAGCAGCCCACCAATAACCGTCCCCTTGCCCCCTTGAAGGCTGCATCCGCCGATGATGCAGGCGGCGATAATACGGAGTTCTTCACCCGAACCTGCGCCGGGATCAGCCACTGTGAAGCGTGATACCGACAATACACCTGCTAATCCCGCAAGGCTGGCGCAGAGGATGTAGACCGCCAGTTTGACGCGATCCGCGTTAATGCCGGAAAGCCGAGCAGCTTCTTCGTTACCGCCTACATAATAGATTTGCCGGAAAGCTGAGGCACGGCGCATGAGGATGTCGCCAACGATGATGACGATCAACGCAATGAGGATGAGGTTGGGAATATCCAGTGTTTTTCCTTGCCCGTAAACCAAAAATTCAGGTGGCAAACCCGCAATCGGCAGCCCCTGCGTGATCGCCAAACTGGCTCCACGTGCGATACCCATCATGCCCAACGTCGTGATGAAGGGGTTGATTTTGACGCGGGTAATCAGCAGTCCATTAATTAAACCGGCGATGAAACCGCTGCCTATACCCACAAGTATGGCAGCGAAGATGGGTAAATCGGCACGAAGCGCAAGGGCAGTTGCGACACCACCGAGCGCGAACACCGAACCAACCGATAGATCGAAGCCACCGGATACCAAAGCCGCTGTCATCCCAAAAACGATAATGGCTGATGTCGAGAAACCAAGCGTGATAGCGTTCAAATTCGGCGTGGTCAAAAATTTTCCTGTAATGAGTTGCAGTGCGATTCCGACGATGAGAATCATCACGATTAAGGCAGCTTCACGAGCGCGGAAAAGGCGAATTAGAAAATTGGATGCTGAGTGGAAATTATTTTGTAAAATCACAGCATTAACAGATGTGGTTTCTTCGATCATAAATTTATTTACCTTATTGACCGCTTGCAGAACGAATAATTTTTTCTTCAGTGGCATCAGCAGTCGCGTATTCGGCTGCAATTGCGCCTTCATGCATCACCAAAATGCGATCACTCATCCCTAGAATTTCGGGCAGCTCAGAAGAAATGATGATGACACCGACCCCACTTTCAGCCAGCTTCCGCAACAGGAAGTGAATTTCCTTTTTCGCACCAACATCAATACCGCGTGTGGGTTCGTCTACGATCAAGATTTTAGGCTTGATTGCTAACCACTTGGCGACGAGCGTTTTTTGCTGGTTTCCGCCGCTTAAACGCCGGACTTCCTGTTCAATTCCCGGTGTGCTAACGCCTAACCGCTGGACATAGCCTTGTGCCAGTGCTTTTTCTTTTGCCAGCACAAGAAAGCCGTTTGTACTGACTTGTGGAATCACCGCAGCTGCAATGTTGAAGCGGATGCTCATATCCAGAAAAAGTCCGGCAGCTTTCCGGTCTTCTGGCAAATAACCGACACCATGCTTGATGGCATCTTGCGGCGAGTGAAAATCCATCGGTTCGCCATTGAGGAAAATTTTGCCCGCTGCTTTGGGATTAGCACCGAAAATCACCCGCGCCAGTTCGCTCCGACCAGAGCCGATTAATCCGGCGAAGCCCAGAATTTCACCCCGGTTGAGTTTGAAGCTGTTGTGAGCATCTGAACTCGGCAGCCTCAAATCCCGTACTTCAAACAGGAGTTGTCCGCGCTCGGTGGTTTTATCGGGATACATCGCCCCAAGTTCACGTCCGACCATCATGCGAATGATGTGGTCAGGTGTCACATCCGCAACCTTTTCCGTGCCGATGAATTTTCCGTCACGCAGAACTGTTATCCGGTGTGCCAGAGCAAAAACCTCATTCAGTTTGTGACTGATATAGAGAATGCTTACTCCTTCAGAGGCCAAGTGACGGAGTAGGCTCAGTAGATGTTCAGCTTCAGTATCGGTGAGGGCAGAGGTCGGTTCGTCTAGGATAAGGATTTTGCAATTTGATGAGAGAGCCTTGCTGATTTCAATCAACTGCTGATTGGCAATCGAAAGTGTTTCTACCGATACTCGTGGATCAACGTGGACGTACATCTTTTCAAGAACTTGGGCGGCATTTTGATAAAGCTGGCGGTAGTTCACCATGCCCAGCTTGTTGGTTGGGAGGTGTCCCGGAAAAATATTCTCCGCAACTGTTAGCGTTGGGATCATACTCAATTCTTGGTAAACGATGGCAATGCCAAGCGTCAGCGCTTCGCGCGGGTTGCTCGGTCGGATAGGTATCCCGTTCATCTTAATTTGTCCTGCATCTGCCTGATGAACGCCAGATAATATTTTCATCAACGTACTTTTGCCCGCGCCATTTTCGCCCATGACCGCATGGATTTCACCCGGTAATAACTCAAGCTGTACTTGATCGAGGGCTAAGGTTCCGGGAAAGTGCTTCGTAATATTTATGACTTGAAGTAAAGGTTGCATTTTGTAGATTTTTTAGTTTATGCAATCGTGTGCATTCAATATTTAGTTGAGAAAGCTGTCAAATTCTGAGCATTAACGAGATGAGAACAATAATTTATTCATGCAGTTGGAAAATCGTGTTTTGGTGACTTCGATGATCTGCTCGTTAGCAATCAACCACGTTAAACTTTCCCCGTAATGATGAGAGAAATTGGTTGGCACCAAAGCAAGTTCAACGGCGACAAAGATATATAGCCTCAAAAATTTCTATCACCCCAGTTTTGTATGAGTCTCCAATGCTGATGCGGTACTATAAAAAATCTAAGATACAAAAACCTCGCGAATCTATACAACTAATTGGAAAGATAGTGCCAACATCTGTGTCCATAATGATTGTAGAATTTACGAAGGCTAAGCTTGCAATTCTATAGCAGTCATAGGTATTTATATGAGTAAAGAACAATTTGGCAAATTACTCACTCAAGGTCTTAAAAGTATTGCGGCTTTAGAAAAGACTGACCTATCCGAACTTCAATACGAACTGGGGCGGGAGATCGGAATCAGCGTTTGGACGCTGTACAAATGGCGCAAAAACACCTCCATTCCTAGTGATGACCGCACTCTTGCCATACTGGCACGGGCCTGTGTCCAACGTGGGCATATGGGTCGCCAGTGGCTTGCAGATTTCCTAAGCTGCACCATTTACAGCAATAAAAGCGCCCTGCTGAATGAGCTATATCCCGAGAGTGATGCGATTGTAGTGACGCACAACCTCCCACGACGTCAGCACAAAAAACTAATTGGTCGTGAAAATGAACTGCACGATATTCAAACGTTTCTATCAGCGCGTCATCGGGTCGGCGTTGTTTGTATCAGCGGGAGCGGAGGCGTTGGTAAATCCGCGCTTGCCCTAGAAGTTGCTCATAGCTGTCATGAATCACATGCAAGCCTGCAACCGGATGAACGTTTTGATGCGATTATTTGGGTGACAGCCAAGAATGTTGAACTCTTATCCGCTGGTCAGATAGAACGCGAACCGACCTTTACAGATTTGGACAGCGTATACCGTGCTATCGCCGATTTGCTTGATATCCCAGCAATTTTTCGTACCGCGACTCAGGCGGAAAAAAACATTATTGCAATGCGTTTGTTAGCAGAAAAACGTGTACTTCTCATTCTCGACAACCTCGAAGATGTAGACGACCCCAGCCTGTTCGTATTTCTGCGCGACCTGCCGGCACCGAGCAAAGCAGTCGTGACGTCTCGTCATCGTATTGACGTGGCTGTGCCTATCTTTTTACACACGCTGGATGAAGAAACAGCCTATGAGTTAGCCTGCATGGAATGTGAACGCCACAGCTTGTCCATTAGTGAGGCAGAGGTGCAGTTGCTTTTACAAAAAACTGGCGGCCTGCCACTTGCGATTATTCGGACAATTGGGCGCATGGTTTGGCGTGGTAGTAATATCGAAACGGAAATCGCACAGCTTAATGACCCCAAGAATGAGATTTATGACTTTTGTTTTAGTAAAACCATTACACTTATTCAACTGAGTGATGCCTATCAATTATTTAGCGCATTAGCGGTGTTTAATGCAAAGATTAGCCGCTCAGCTTTGGGCTTCGTAGCCGGATTTGAGGACAATATATTGCGGCGAGATGAAGGCTTGAGTGATTTGGAAGTCTTATCTTTGTGTTATAAAGAGGGCGATCACTACTGCCTTGAACCACTGACGCGAATGCAAGCCTTGACAGAGTTGCATGCCCACCCTGAATTTGAAACGGTTTCTCGAGACCGTTGGGTGAAGTGGTATCTAAAATATACCAATACCTATGGTGGACGCGACGAATATGAGATGCATCTTCGATATGATTATTTGGAAGAGGACTGGAACAATATTCTATCGGTCATCCGCTGGTGCATTGATGAAATGCGTTACGAGGATACCGTTGCATTATGGTGTAACATTCGTGACTTTACCCATATTTATGGTTACTGGGCAGACCGCGTGAGCTTATTGACGTGGATCATACACGAAGCCAAAAATCGTGGTGAATGGCAAACCGCCGTTCAGGCTATGTATGATAAGGCTTTTACCATGACCTTGACGGGGCCACTATCCCGTCATGAAGAAGCTGAAGGACTATTACAGGACTGCTGGAACAAGCGAGAAGTTATATCGCCGATTATAGAAGCCCGTGTTGCCGCGCTGATGGCCTCTCTCTACATCAAATTTCATAAACACGAAGAAGCGCATCAGTGGTTAGCAACCGGCGAGTCCTTATTGCAGAATGCGCACTTGGAACCTCTTGAACTCGCTCGTGAGCGAACCTCACTCTTATTTGACAAAGGTGAAAATTGGTTCACGTTAGGGGATTACGCCAATGCGCGCAAGGTCTTTGAAGAAATGCTGCAACAGGGTCAGATTAGTGGCTGGCAACGCAGTATTGCTCATGCTCAGAACTGGTTAGCCTATGTTGCTGTCCTGCAAGGTGACTTGGAAATGGGTGAACAATATTTACGTCTGGGTTGGGCGGTAGCAGATCGAATCAAAGAACAGCGAGTACAGGCTTATTTCAAACGTACTTTCGCCCATTATTATCTCAAACGCGGCAACTCGGTAGAAGCACTCAAATGGGCGGAAGCCGCCTGTGACAGTTTTGAACGTCTAGGAATGCCGCCAGATATGCGTGCCATGCGCGAACTCATTCTGAACTTGAAGGCTGATTAGAGTACACCTTCATCGTAGTCCACCCATGTGGCCTCAAAGCCGAAGTCAGCGTATTCCGGTTCCGCCAGAGATTGCCCTAACACTTTGCTTGCCAGAATTTCACCTGCTGCTGGCGCACTCATAATGCCATGCCCGGCGTGAGCAACTGAAAGATATAAACCGTTCACCTGAGGATGCACATCAATGAGTGAGCGTTCGCTCATGTACGGATGTTTTTCCCCTTGTTCATCTACATAGTAAGCAATTGACTCATCTCGATAGACATAGTAGCCGATATTGTGTGAAATACCCCGTAGATAGCGTGTATCACCGAAACCTTGGCCCTCCTTATGTCCGAATTGACGCGCCAATAACGCCAGCACCATTGATGGAAAGCGAGGATCTTTTAGAGAAATCGGTGGATAAAGAGGATCAATCATTGCATCATGAGCAAGATTCGTGCCGTATTCTGGGCCAACATGTTTGTTATGCCAAGTGTATTCCCAGCCGAAAATTGCGCCCGCTTGTGCTTCAGGACGCACATGTGGATAAGGTGCTGCTCCGATAACCATAGGCCCATCTTCAGGAAACTCAACATGTCGCCAGCCAGTTGTAAAACTTTGACGTGGACGTAAAACAATAGGTAAATCTACTCCTGCTGTACGTCCCACTTTCCGCGCACTCGCTCCGGTCGCAATCACGACTTTAGAGGTGGCGATAAATCCGTTGGGTGTTGTAACCCCAATTACACAATCGTGATCGACTGTTATTTCCACCTCCTGAATACCCAAGAGGATTTGAGCAGAATGAGCATTCTGAGCAAATTTATAGATCAATGCGTTTGAATCCAGCCAACCAGCTATCGGATCGTATTTAGCTGCGATGACTTGGGAGCCTACCCAACCAAAACGATACGCAACTTCGTTGGCATCTAAAAATTCAATATGGTTTAGACCAATTTCGTGTAATCGACGAACATCGGCTTTCAACAAATCGGCTTGCGCCTGATTGAAAGCACAAAACAAATAACCGCGCTGCTTGAGTGCAATCGAATGGGTCGCGCCCTCTCCAAGATATTCATCAGCATTCCTAAAAACGTCTACACTGCGTCGCATTTGTTTCGCCAAACACACCGCAGGCCAGCAGGTACGAAAATTCTCCAAGGAAGCGAGTGAACTGCCTGCGCCGAGACGGTCACTTTTTTCAATTAAGACTGTTTTCGTCCCCGGCGCAGCCCGCTCAATTGCCCAGAGCGCAGCCGTTCCCGCCGGTCCACCGCCAATGATGACCACGTCCGCGACGCGTGGCATCTCATCCAGCGACGGATTTGAAACAAACTTGTTTGCAATCATGGTATTCTACGCCTTGAAGTTTGGTTGTATTCCCATTACGGATTTAACAAATAGCGGTCAATCCAACTAACAATACGCTGGTAAAGATCGCGCTGATGAGCGCGCTCTTGGAATCCGTGTGGCTCACGTGGGTATATCACTAATTGTGTTGGAACGTTGAAATGCTTTAAGGCGACATAAAACTCGATAGACTGTTCAGTAGGTGCCAATATATCGCGCTCACCATGAACGAGCAGTGTAGGGGTTTTCACCTTTTTTACGTGTGTCATGGGTGAGCGTGAACGGTGTAATTCAATATCATCGTAGACCATCGAACCAAATAAAGTCGTTTGCCATTCCCGGTTTTTGACCACACCGTAATTGGACTCATAGTTGGTGATGGATGCTCCCGCAATGGCACATCGGAATCGATCAGTCTGGGTAACTGCCCAAGTCACTAGATAACCGCCGTAACTCCAACCGCCGATTGCTAACCGTTCAGGATCAGCCAAACCTTCATCAACAAGACAGTCAATACCCGCATTAATATCCTGCCAATCACCACCGCCCAAATCACCCACATTTGCCGATTGGTAAGCAGCGCCACGTCCCCAACTCCCTCGCGGATTAGGCATCAGCACAAGACAACCACGCGAGGTAATCAGCCGTTCCCATGAATTGACGTAACGCGGGGAATAGGACAGTGATGGGCCACCATGAACGTGGATGAATAAAGGGTATCTTTTCCCCGCTTCATAGTTGGGAGGATAGACTAGAAAACCCTGTACCGGTTTCCCATCCTTACCCTCCCACTCCTTATTGTCGACTTGCAGTGGTGGCATCAAGTTGCTGTCAACAGATATGTCAGTAAGCCGCTGCCATTCACCGCCATCTAGCGAACCGAGATACACATTAGATGGCTCATCAAAACTTTCGCGCACAGCAGCAAAAGTTCGTTTGTTGATGGCATGAACCCGCTGTGTATGCTCCCCAATCGTAACCAGTCCTTTTGAAATGGTCTCTGTAGATCCAGATTGAGGGTCAATCCACCCGATTAGCGTAGACTCAATATGTCTTGCCCCATAGAGGATGCCTTCGTCGCGCCAATCAATCCACATAACAGTGTGGTCAAGGTTGGGTGTCAAGCAGCGGGCTTTTCCACCCAATGCTGAAATCGTATAAACATCACCGGCAATGCTGCCTTCATCACTCATAACACAAGAAACAAATGCGATAGCCGCACCGTCTGGCGACCAAGTAAATCTTCCCATTTGATGTGGCATGGTACAAATCGGGCGTACATCGCCACTTTTTATATTCAATACATATAGTTGGGCGCTGTACCAACCCTCGTGTGGATTAAGATGTGCAGACTTGAGGAAAGCTAATTTTGAGCCATCTGGTGATAGAGCATACTCAAAAACGTGGCAACTTTCTGGTGACAAAAGACGGAGGTCGCGTCTTTCCAAGTCGAGTAACCAAATGCGTTTAAACGGTGGATTGGCATCAATGACGAGGGGATCAGGCTCAGGTTGTTTGTCTTTGTCCAAATTGCCGTCATAAAGGAAAGTAATCCCTGAACCATCTGACAACCACTGAGGTCCATCAACGGAGCCGCGCAAATCAGTCAATGCTTGAATTTCACCTGTTTGCAGATCAGCACAACAGAGCTGCATTTCACTGAAGTCTGCCCGATTGGTAAGGAATGTCAGCTTTTTACCATCCGGCGACCAACGGGGAAGGTCATTGGTGGTAGAAGGTGCATCCGCAAGCGGGCGTTGCTTGCGGGTAGCAACATCCATCAAATAGATCGATTTTTCAATCGGCGTGTTCTGATCTGCTTTATTCGCTTTACCCAACACGAAAGCAATGGTGCGTCCGTCGGGGGAAAGCTGCACTTCGGAATAATGGGGCATGTCGAGCATGGCTTCAATCAGGCGTTCTACGTTGGCATCAGACATGATTAAACCTTCATTGAAATGGATAGCATTAGTCTATACCTTGCATCGTGGGGTCAAGAGCATCGCGTAAGCCATCCCCAAGAAAATTAAAAGCGAACATCACCAAAAAAAGTGCTAAGGCCGGAAAAATGGTCTGGTTAGGATAGGTTTGAATGACCTGCGCCCCTTCCGAGATCATGCTGCCCCAACTCGGCGTTGGCGGGCGTACACCTAAACCAATAAAACTCAGAAACGCTTCATATGAAATATAAGACGGAATCGCTAAGGTTTCGGCGACAATCAACGGGCCGAGGATGTTGGGCAAAATGTGCCACAGAATAATCGTAAACGAATTTGCGCCTATAGAACGAGCCGATTCAATATAGGCCATCTCACGAATGGATAGCACCTGCCCGCGTACCAACCGCGCCATTCCCATCCAAGCGGTGATGCCGATACCGATGAACACGAACAACAACCCACCGATACTCGCGTCCAGCTTATCGAGCAGATAAGGCAGCGAACCGGGTTGCTGGTTTTGAAAGCTGGTGCGGAACACGGCTAACAGCAAAATAATCAGCAGCAAAGTTGGAAAGGCATACATCACGTCCACGAAGCGCATTAACAGGTTATCGACCCTACCGCCCACATAACCCGCAGCCATACCCACTACTAAACCGATGAGGATGCTAAAGGTCGGGCCGATCACCGCCACAGCTAACGAAATCCGCGACCCGTAAATGATCCGGCTCAACAGATCACGCCCCAACTTATCCGCGCCCAGAGTATATTTTTCACTTGTAATAACATATCCGCCTTCGGATTTGGGAATCATCGTCGGAAAAATACTGGTAATCCACTCCGGCGCGGCGTTGTTATCCGACAAAATAGCTGCATCGAAAGCTTGGGGTGCAATCGACGGCGCACAAATTGCGATGACGATATTTACCAAAATGATGATAATCCCCAATATTGCCGCCCGATTATGCCTCAGCCGGTAAAGCGCATCACCCCACAGGCTGCGGCTCGCCGGACGATTTGGAATTTGGACAACCGCCAGCTTCGGCGGAAGTGGGCGATTAGATGTGGTGGGATGTTCGGATTCATGCAGGGATGTCATGTCAGAAGTTCTCCAAGCATCGCTCACTCAATTGCTATAGCGAATGCGCGGGTCAAGCCACACATAGGCAATATCCACCAGCGCGTTGACCACCACTAGTAGAACGGCAAAAATCAAAATCGTGCCCATAATCACGGGATAATCACGGCCTGTGATGCTGGTCACAAAAAAGCGTCCCACGCCGGGAATGCCGAAAATAGTCTCGACCACAAACGTCCCGGTCACCAAATAAGCAATTGCTGGCCCGAAAACGGTGACGACTGGAATCATGCTGTTTTTTAAGGCGTGAACGACAATCACCCGCCGTTCGCTCAAGCCTTTGGCTCTGGCGGTGCGGATAAAATCGTTGTTCAAGACTTGCAACAAACTAGCGCGCGTCAAGCGGGCGATAATCGCTGCTTCGCCAAAGCCCAGTGTCAGGGAAGGTAAAATCATCTGGTTAGGCTTACCCCAACCTGTGAGCGGTAGCAATTTGAGCTGTACGCCGAAAAAATATTGCAACAGCGGCGCGGTAATGATGACAGGCACTGCCACCCCAATGATAGCGATGCTCATGCCTACGTAATCATAGGCCGTGTTGCGCTTGAGTGCCGAAAGGATACCGAGCGGGATACCCATCACGGCTGAAATAATCAAAGCAATGATGCCAAGTTGAAACGAAATGGGAAAGTTATCCCGAAAAATATCATTGACCGTGCGACTGGTGGATTTGAACGAAGGGCCAAAATTCATCCAACGCAGGGTCGTATTGTCGCCAAAGGGGAGTTGCACGTTAATGAGATATTCATGATCGAGCGATTTTTGTTGTTTGCCCGTCATCACCACCGGAATCAGAATATCCGTCACATAATCCACAAACTGAACCAGAAGCGGCGCATCCAGATTATATTTCTTATTGAGTTGAGCGAGCGTTTGGGCAGGGAGCGCCTTTTCTTGACTAAATGGCCCACCCGGAATGGCGTGCATCAAAATGAATGTGGTCGCCGATACGATAATTAGCACCACCACCATCCATAAAAAACGCTGAGTGATGAATTTCCCCATGTGCCGATCTCACTTAAACTGACTCAACCAACGACTTTGGTAGGGACGCGATCAAAACTTCGCGCCCCACCTGAAGCAAGAAAGTCCGAGATAGAAATGCTATGCGGGACGATTAATATCCCATAGCCAATAAGCTTCTACGCGGCTCGGTGCTAGTGTGCGGGTTACGTAGGGCTTGGTCAACGTTGGAATACTTTCCCAAACCAAAGGCATGGTCGCCGCCTGATCGACAATTTCCAACTCCTCGGCCTGAATATACAACTTGCGGCGTTCTTCGGGATCGCTGCTGATGCGGGCTTTATCAATCAGCGCATCAAATTCTGGATTGTTCCACTTGCCGAAGTTGTTACTGCTGGTCGAATACAATACGTCATGGGTGTAGTTGTTGGCATCGTTATAATCAGGGCACCAACCGCCTGCATGAATCTGCCCCGAATCCTGTCCCATCAGCGTCCAGTAGGTGGTGCGATCCATCGGATTGAGCGTGACACTCACACCCAGCGTATCCTTCCACATGACCTGAAGCGCCTGACCGATTGCGTTATTGGTGGGCGAATCGCCGAAGTCAACCGTAATCGACGGCAGTTGATCGGCACCAGCCACGCCCAAATCCTTTAAGCCCAGCGCGAATTCATCTTTGGCTTTGGCTGCGTCGAACGAAATACCTAGCGTCGGATTGTCTTCCAGCGTGGGCGCAAAAGCGATGCTCGGTGGTGTGTACCAGCGGGCCGGAATACGTCCACCCTTCAAGACATTATCGGCTAAGGATTTACGATCAACTGCGTAGGAGAACGCGCGGCGGATGTGGACATTATCGAAAGGCGCTTTGGTTGTATTGAAGTTCCAATCGGTAGAACACATACCGGGGAAAACAGTTAGTTCCTTGCTCAACGTGGGGTCGGTGCTGATACGATCATATTGGTCACTTGGCACAACCGGCACGACATCCAAGTTGCCCGCTTCATATTCCCGTAGTTGTACCCCATCGTCTAGAAAACGAATGGTCAATTCATCTAGCTTAGCCTGCGCATAACCTTGCGAACCCGGCCAGAACGGGTTCTTGAGATAAGTCATATGATCGTCATGCGTCCATTCTTTGAGAGCGAATGGGCCATAACTGTTGATATTCTCCGGCTCCGTCCACGAGTCGCCGTTCGCATCAATATCCCATTTGGGTGAAACTCGCGCAGTGATGAGTCCGTAGATACCGAGCGCATAAGCGACTTTTTCAGGGCCAGTGACTTCAAAGGTAAAATCATCCACCGCACGAAGTTTGAGTTCAGAGGCAGCACCTTTACCGGTGTTAAAGGCATCGCCACCCACCACTACTGGCGACAGCATATATGCGCCAGCCGCACCCGTCGTAGGGTCAAGAGCGCGGGTGAAACTGTAAACGACATCTTGTGCTGTCACATAACGCGGTTTGCCACTCTCGTCCATCACCTGTTCAACCGCATCCGTATCGGCGTTATAACGCACCCACGGCAGGTTTGGAATAAGGTGGAAGGTATAAACAGTGCCATCATCAGAAATATCCCAACCGGTTGTGATACCCGGAACAACTTCGTGGGTTTTTTCTTCATCCAGTCGGGTTAGGCCGGGGAAAAGAATATTCGAAAGGTTAACGCCACCCTGATCGCTGGCGCGTTGGGGATCAATACTGTTGGGATCGCCCGCGCCCACAGCCGTCACCAATACCTTACGCGCATCTTGTGCAAAGGCAGCCGCAGCCGTCAGCGATAAAGCCATTGCCGCCAAAATAAATATGAGCAAACGCACTCTGTACCGCATCGTCCAATCCTCCATACGTTCAAAACGATTTTTTAACTATTCGCAAGCCGTACCGAAGACCCATCATCACCCGCATCCAGACGCATTGGAGCCGACTATAGTCGGCTTCATATACAAATGATTTGCAAAGGCATCCAATAATTTGGAATATTCCGCAAGAAGCCTTAGCGCACCAGAAAACCACCATCAACGGGTATGACCGCGCCAGTCACATAATTGGAGGCCGCTGACGCGAGAAACACAGCCACACCCTTCAGATCATCCGGTACGCCCCAACGCCCTACGGGAATTCGTGCCAGCAGGTTTGCTCCTTCGCCGGGGTCATTCACCAAATCTTCCGTCAAGTCGGTGTGGATAAAACCGGGGACAATCGCATTGACGTTCACGCCGCGCCCGGCCCACTCGTTGGAGAAAGCTTTGGTCAATTGGACGACCCCGCCTTTGGCTGCCGCGTAAGCGGGAACGGTCATTCCGCCAATCACGCTGATGAGTGAAGCGATGTTGATGATCTTGCCGCCCCCGTGCCGCAACATATGCTGCCCGCCCATTTGGTCGAGCATAAATAGCGAACTAAGATCAACCTCAAGCACGGTATCCCAATCCTCAATCGGAAAGGCTTCGGCAGGATGGCTGCGCTGAATCCCGTGATTGACCACCAGAATATCCAAACCACCGAGTTTATTAACAGATTCGTTGAATAGGTGTTTGGTTTCCTCACGCTTTGACAAATCCGCTTGAATGGGGATAACAACCCCGCCTGTTGAAGTCATCAATTCTTGCGCGGTTTGGAACAGGCGATCATTAACCCCATTAACCACCACATGCGCGCCTGCCTCTAGCAGCGCCTCAGCAATTGCCCGACCAATTCCGCGACTGCTGCCGGTGACCAAGGCGCGTTTACCTGTCAGATCAAAAAGCTCCACGTATTGTCTCCCTGTTAAAGAAGGCGTTATTCTTTGACCGCCCCTGCCGTCAAACCGCCCACAATAAAGCGCTGCAAACTCACGAAGATCACCATAATCGGTAGAGCAACCACCGTCGACGTCGCCATCAGGTCATTCCACTGAGTCCCATACTGCCCCACAAAATTATTGAGCGCCACGGTAACAGGCTGATTCGATTTGGTGTTCAGCGACAGCGCAAACACAAACTCGCCCCAAGCGATCAGAAAAGCAAAGGCGGCTACCGTAATCAAGCCCGCCCGCACATAGGGGATGACAATGCGCCACAACACGCCGAGTTGGCTACAGCCATCCACACGCGCCGCCGCTTCCAATTCACCCGGCACCGCCAGAAAGAAAGGCCGCAGGATAATGACCGAAAAAGGAAGCGTGAACGTGGTATCTGCCAGTATCAAGCCCAAATGGGTATTCAGCAGGCCGATGCGGCTGAAGCTCAGAAACAACGGCCCCGCAATCACGATGCTGGGCAGCAATTGACCGATGAGCAGCACCAGCAGCATGAGGCTGCTGCCTCGCAGTTTGAGCCGCGCGAGGCCATACGCGCCGGGAACCGCCAGTAGCAGCGTCAAAATCATCGTGCCGAGGCTGATAATCACACTATTGATGAACACGGTAATGAGTACGGGATTATGCAAAACCTCGTTGATATAGGAGGTGATGATCGGCGGAATAGGCACAATCTGCGGTGGAACCGCAAAAATATCGCCCTTGGATTTGAGCGAGGTCGCCACCATCCAATACACCGGAAATAAATAGATCACCACAAAAATCAAGCCGATCAGGGTTCGCGTATAACCGCGTTTGACGAAGCTGCTTTGCTTAAACATCAGGCGGCTTCCTCCCGTTGGATAAGGCGCGAGTAGCCAATCGCCAAGCACAACAAACCGAGCAGTAACATTACCGCAGCAGTAGCGCCTTGAGCGAAGCGAAAGAACGAAAACGTTAGCCTGTAGATGTGGATAGGAAGAACAGTTGTGGCATCAACCGGCCCTCCCGCTGTCATGATGTAAATCAGGTCGAACACTTTGAAAGTGTAGATAAACGTCAGTAACAGAATCCCTAGCGCCACCGGACGCATCATCGGCAGCGTGATATAGAAAAAGTTTCGCGTCGAATCCGCGCCATCAATGCTGGCGGCTTCATAGAGGGTTTCAGGGATGTTTTGTAAACCTGCCAAGAGCAGCATCATACTGAAAGGAATGCCTACCCACGCATTGGCGATAATCGTGCCTAAAAGTGCTGTGTTGGGGTTGAGCAGCCAATAAGTCTTGGTTTGTAAGAACCCCATGCTCTGTAGGAAATAATTCAATACGCCATAGTCGCCATCCAGAATCCAGCGGAAGATATTACCGACCACGACAGCCGGTAGTAACCATGCCAAGAGCAGCATCGCCCGCATGACACCGTTACCGGGGAACGAGCGTTTGAAGAAAAGCGCCAGCACAAAACCAATCGAGAACTGTAAGGCTATTGATATGGAAGTAAAGATGAATGAGAGCGCGGCGGCTTTTAAAAAGGCGGGATCTTGTAGCAGTTTGATGTAATTATCCAACCCGACGAACGGGGCGTTCCCCGAACGGAAGGTTTGGACGTTCACATCATAAAAACTCATTTGAATATTAACAAAGATCGGATACCCGACCATCAGAATGATGAAGATCAGCATCGGCGCGACAAATAAATAGCTCGTGCCTTTGCGGAGATTCATTCGCCTCGCCGGATTGCCCGATGATGTATAGACCTGTGCGCGAGATTGATCGACATTCATGAATTTAAGTCCGATGTCTCTGGAGAAGGAATTGTAGAGACACAGGAGGAATGTCCCTACAATTCCTATCATATAGACTTATGCCGTTGGGAGCAGCGGCTTGATAATGCCAGCCGCTTTATCCAGCGCGTCTTTGACGCTCATGGCTCCGGTCAGCGCCGACTGCATAGCGTCTTGAAGGGCATTCGATATTTCAAGATAATTCGCCCCATAAGCGCGGGCACGAGCGATCTTGATTTGTTCGAGGAACACGCTCAAAACGGGGTCGTCCGCCCAATAAGTGTCTTTCGCTACATCCGAACGACTGGGGAACATCGACAGTTCTTTGATGAACGTCTTGTAATTGTCCGGTTCTTGCGTCCACATGATGTATTCCCACGCCGCATCCACATTCGGGCTGTCTTTGGTGATGCCATAGTTTTCGCCACCAAGGATTGACGATACAACCTTATCCTTCGGAATAGCAGAAACTTCCCATTTCACATCGGGATAGCTGGCCTTCATATCGGGAATGTTCCAAGGGCCATTGAGCATCATGGCCGCGCGGCGATTGCCGAACTCATCTTTGACAGCCCATTGTCCCATACCGAGGATACCCTGTGACATATAACCCGAATTCACAAGGTCAACCCATAATTGGAGCGCTTTCTGACCACCTTCGTCGTTCAGTGTTCCCAAATCGCTGCCTGCTGACCACAAAAACGCTTCGAATTGGAACGCACCTTCCTCAGTATGTCGACCGGAAACCGCAGTGCCGTAATGTTCTTTGGTTGTTAGGGCTTTGGAGGCTGTGACGAGTTCGTCCCATGTGGTGGGGGTCTCGACACCAGCATCTTTTTTCATGTCGGTGTTCGTCCACCAAGCGAGGCAGTTGCTAAAACACGGCACTCCATGGTTAACGCCCTGATACACCGTCGAACTCCAGTGACCGGGGAAGTACAAATCGGCCTCACCCCATGACTTCACTTTGTCGGTCAAATCAGCCAGAACGCCCAAAGCGGCGAACGCGTGGAAATCGGGGTTATCAATCAGGGCGATGTCCGGCAGTTGCCCAGCCGCCGCACTTTGAATGAGCAGTTGCCGGAAATCATTGAAGTTGACATCCGAACGCTCAATTTTGATGTTCGGGTGACTATCCATAAATCGTTGAATTTGGGCGTTGTGCGCGTCCCCAAAGGTAGTTGCTGCCCAAGGATCAATCAGTGTGACAGTAGTGGTTTGTAAACGGCGTGCCCGCGCAGGTTTCGCAGCACTGACGAGGTTGAGACCAGCGTTAGCGGCAACCAGCCCTACTGTACTTAAAGCGCCTGCCTTCAAAAAATCGCGTCTATTTATTTTCTTACTTGTCATTAGATTTATTCTCCCAAGTGTTTGAACAATTTTTAGTCGCGCATGTTCATCATTCCGCGAGAATTCAGACCATCCCATCTCCTTTCATTTGGTGAATGCGATGTATCAACGGCTCGCGTAGGAGAATGAGAGTTCGATAGAGGCAGAGGCGTTAATCTTGGAAATATCTATTCCCTAATGATTACCGACTATAGCCAAGTTGATCTACAAGTACTTGGCTGAACTGTCCAACAATTTGTAGATTGGACTTGCCCCGATTTAAAGGACACACAAAGAATCGGAAGTTGGCAAGCTGCCCAAAGGCACAAGGAATGAATGAGATAGCTCAGAGCAGCGTGGCGCCGCTGATGATGTACTAACTCTCAATGTACTCAAATACTGTTTGGTTGGATCAAGGCTCTGGACAGGAAAGTAAGGTCAATCCACTCACATGTTAAAGACGCTCAAGAACTCACTTTAATGGCATCGTCATAGCAGCCACCAGCAGCACTCATACTGATTTGAACCTGTGCTTTTTTCCAACTCGGGATAACCCAAATAAGCTGCGTCTTGGCTGACACTTTTTGCTATTCGCCAAACTGGAGTACGGCCACACCATATCAATAAGAAGCTTAGGACTACGCATGTAAACAATTTAGCTATTTTGCAATTTTCATTATGTGTGTAAAAACAGCCTATATAATGGGAAATAAGCTGTAAAATAAATCTTTAAGTGGCAAAACAACATGATCGAGCTGGCAGAGGTGAAGCAGGCACTTCAAGAACAAATCGTCCAGCGTAAACGGGCTGAGAACCGCTTTAGAAATCTGCTGGAATCCATGCCCGATGCGGTTATTCTAGTTGATAGTGATTGCAAGATTACTTTTGTTAATGGTCAATCTGTAGCCTTGTTGGGATACGCCCTCCCTGAATTATTGGATCACTCGCTCGAATTAATCATCCCGGAGCGCTTCCGCACATCCTACCTCGCTCATCTCCAGCATCCGACTATGGACAGCGAGTTCGAATTGTATATCCGCCGGAAGGATGGGAGCGAATTTCCGGTGGAAGTCAAGTTCAGTTCGTTCCAGAACGAAGATGGAATCCGAATTGCAAACTATATCCGCGACATCACCAAACAGGTCAAAACTGTTGAGGCACTCGCTGAAGAGCGTCGTTTACTTCATGCCTTGATGGATAACGTTCCTGATCTCATTTATTTCAAGGATAGGGAATCGCGTTTTACCCGTATCAACAGGGCACATGCTTTGATGCTCGGTGTAAATGATCCTGAAGAAGCATTAGGGAAAAAGGACCCTGATTTTCAAGACTCAGAGCTTTCGAAAGTTTTTTTGGCAGAGGAAGCACAGATCATCACTACCGGGCGGTCCGTGGTAAATCGTGAAGAATTCAACCCTACACGAGATGGGATACTGCGTTGGTTTTCAACAACCAAGGTACCTATAAAAGATTCCAAGGGAAATATCACCGGTATCGTTGGAATAACACACGATATTACACGCCTTAAACAAACTGAAGAAGCATTACTTAACAGTGAAGAACAGTTCCACAGCACGTTCATCTATGCAGCCATTGGGATGGCTCTGGTCGGACTTGACGGGCGTTGGCTGCTGGTCAACAAGGCAGTCTGTGATATTGTTGGCTATAGTGAGCTGGAACTGTCCAGCAAAAGTTTTCAGGAGCTTACCCATCCAGACGATCTGAATACAGATCTCAAATATCTCAGCCAACTGCTGGCAGGAGAAATTGAATCCTACCAGATGGAAAAGCGTTACTTCCATAAGCAAGGCCATGAAGTATGGGTTTTGTTGAGCGTATCGTTGGTGCGGGACTCAGAAGGCATTCCATTACATTTTATCTCCCAAATACAGGACATCACAGAGCGCAAGCGAACAGAAGCAGCTCTGAAAACCCGAATGGAAGAAGAGCACGCTTTTCAGACCGCTTTAAAGCTGGACTTTGTACATTAGGCGGCATAAGCCAGTAAATCGGTGAAGCGCTCCAGCAAGGCACGGGGAACTTTTACCATGTCAGGGTCATCAAGAGACATGTGAAAAATCCAATAAGCCCATAGACGAGCGCGCACCAGAG
>WGMX01000051.1 GCA_016124855.1 Anaerolineaceae bacterium
AGTTCTTGGAGGTTTATTACAATCGGCAACGCTTACATTCCACTCTTGGCTATTGCACTCCCGCTGCTTTTGAGGCAGCCTTTACCGGATGAATCTTTTGACTCTCCACAAAACTGGGGCAAGTCCAAAAATGAGATGTTAAGGTGCGCGGTCGGGATAATGGCAACTTACTAATTGGAATGGTAATTAGGTAACGGACGGCATGATGATGTTTAACAAATTGGAACGGAGAAACAATCATATCCCTAACCCCAGCCCTTTTCCCGTAGTAACAGGTCAAGGGAGAAATACGGGAGCACACATAGGTGCTCCCCTACGCCGGGTACTCCGTATTAAAAAGTTAAACGGCATTATGCCGTCCCTACGAAAATATGCTCAGTTGAAACAGAATTTTCAACCATCATTTACCACACTAGATAGTAAACAACCATCATCCCGCCCTACAACACAGTGTAATCGATTTAAGTACAGAACGGGTTACATTTTGGAAGAACATTTTGTAACTGTTTGTCGGGGTTGGGGATAACTTTACAGGCGAGATAAGCGGCAGTGAGGTTGGCAACACGTTAGAAAATGGTATGCCGACAAACCTAAAGTAAACTCTTTTAGTAACAAGTTGCAAGAGGCAAGTTACAAGAGAGGTAAAGTAAGGCACATGAAGCGGCGGACACGGCATCCCACGGGAGGCTACGCACTGCCGTGTCCCTACGTAATTTGAAATTATTGAATAGGGAAAGCAACAGGGGAATATGGGTGAATTAGACGGACGGATTGCGATTGTAACCGGTGCAGGTCGCGGCATCGGCTTTGGGATTGCGACACGGTTATGCAAGGCGGGAGCGACAGCCGTGATTGCCGAGTTCAATCCGCAAACAGGCAATGAGGCGGTTGCCAAGCTGACGGCTGAAGGATACACGGCGCATTTTCATCAAACGGATGTGACCAACGCCGACAGTGTGAACGCGCTCACGGATGCCATAAAAGCAAAGTTCGGGCGGATTGATATTCTGGTCAACAATGCGGGTTTGGCGGAGATTGGCCCGACCGAAACCTTCCCGTTGGACAAATGGTATAAGCAGGTAGACGTGATGTACAACGGCGTATACCTGTGCATCCAGTCCGTTGGGCGGGTAATGTTGGAACAGCGCAAAGGCGTGATCCTCAACATCAGTTCGATTGGCGGTTTGGGCGCGTGGCCGATGCGCTCGGCCTATAACAGTGCCAAGGCGGCGGTTATTAGCTTGACCGAGAACATCGGCACGGAATGGGCGCGGCGGGGCGTGCGGGTGGTGAGTGTCGCGCCGGGGGTGACGCGCACGGCGATTTTGCAGCAGATGGTGGATGAGGGGATTGCCTCGCTGACCCAATACAACAAGCGGACACCGATGGGGCGTGTGGGCGAAGTAGACGAAATCGCCAGCGTGGTGCAATTTTTAGTGAGCGACCGTGCCAGTTACATCACGGCGACAACGGTAACGGTGGATGGCGGTTGGACGGCGTGGGGCAATTTGCCTTTATAGGGGAAAATAACCCCTAACCCTTCAGAATTGAACCGCAGAGATCGCAGAGGACGCAGAGAAATACGGAGTGCTTTTTAAAAAGGCAATTAATTATTTACCAAACCCCACTCTGGCTTTCATCACCAATGTTCGCAGGCGATGGAGGGACAACACAAGATAAGTGGTGTGGTATTTTCTTAGGAGAGAGTATGCGATTTGAAAAGCAAGTGGTGGTGGTGACAGGCGCAGGACGTGGGATTGGTTATGCGCTGGCAGAACGATTTGCTCAGGAAGGCGCGACGGTCATCATCGCTGAGATTAATACTGAAACCGGAAAGGAAGCGGCGGCTAAACTGAACGCGACCTTTGAGCAATTGGATGTGCGCGATTCGAAAGCTGTTAAGTCGGTTGTGGATGGCATTGTGGCACGACACGGACGTATTGACGTGTGGATCAACAACGCAGGTGTGGCACACAAAGGGTTAGCGGTGGACATCGAACCAGAAGATTGGGATGCCGACATTGGTGTGATGCTTTCCGGCGCATTCTACTGCGCGCATTATGTGGGCAAAGTTATGATCGCACAGGGTAAAGGGTCGATGGTCAATGTGGCCTCGGTGAATGGTTTCTTCGCCCAAAAAGCACGAGCGCCTTACTGTGCCGCTAAAGCCGGATTAATCATGCTGACCAAAGTGTTAGCTTCGGAATGGGCAGAACACGGTGTGCGAGTCAATGGGGTTGCTCCGGGTGTAGTGATGACCGATTTGGTGCAGCAGGGAATCGACCAAGGAATGGTGACCGAACAGACCTATCTCAGCCGGATTCCGATGGGAAGATTGGGCGAATTGAACGAGGTTGTGGAAGCCGTGACCTTCCTCGCCAGTGATGAGGCCACCTTTATGACCGGTGAAGTGATGAAGGTTGATGGCGGTTGGACGGCTTACCATCTGTTTTATCCGTATGAAACGGCGTTCGCGACGGCGGGGGAAAAGTAGGCAAAGCCCTCACCCCCGACCCCTCTCCCCACCGCCGAGTACGGCTAGGAGAGGGGCTTAAAAGCGGGCGCACAGCCGTGCGCCCCTACCGAGAAATTATTGAAAGATTAACAGTAGGTTCGCAAAAAGGATTTTTACGATGAGCGAAAACATTTTACAGTTGACGGTGCTGCCACCGGGGTTGGATCATCCTGAAGGGGTAGCGTGGGGACCGGATGGCAAGGTTTATGCAGGTGGTGAAGCGGGGCAAGTCTATCGGCTGGATTTGACGGATAACTCCTGTGAGGCTTTTGCCAATACGGGCGGTTTTGTGTTGGGGTTGGCGCATGACGCGGCAGGCAATACCTATGTCTGCGATCAAGGCCGCAAGCAAATCGTCAAAATAACACCGATGGGCGATGTTTCGACTTACTCCGATGGTAACGACGAGCAAAAAATGCGTGTGCCGAATTATCCGGTATTTGATGCCGATGGCAATCTCTACGTGTCGGATTCGGGCGAATGGGGCGCGAAAAACGGTTTTATCTGGCGTATTCGTCCCAACGGTGCGGCTGAAATTTGGGATCGGCAGGCCAGCGGATTCACCAACGGCATGTGCCTCGGTGCTGATGGGCGATCACTGTATATTGTCGAGTCCACTCCGCCGCTGATTTCAAAGATTCCATTTAATGCCGATGGTTCGGCGGGAGCGCGTTCGGTGGTGATCGAACTGCCGCGCACTGTGCCGGATGGTGTAGCGCTGGATATTGAAGGAAATTTATATATTTCGTGCTACAACCCGAATATCATTTTCCGCTTTGGCACGGATGGCAAGCTGGTCACGTTGTATGACGATTGGGAACAGTTGATGTTGGTCGCGCCCACCAATATCGCTTTTGGCGGCGCAGATATGAAAACCCTTGTGATTGCGAATTTGTGCGGCTGGAATTTAGTAACCGCGCCGATGGAGGTTGCCGGTTTGCCGGTGAAGTATCCGAAGGTGGGATAAAGATACCCCTAACCCCAACCCTTCCCCCGTAGCATTCACGACACGCCAGTTTTGGTCGATTGAGGGAAAGAACCTCACCCCCTAGCCCCCTCTCCGTGTACAGAGAGGGGGGATTTGGGGGGAGAGATTACTGGGTTGTCGAAAAAAGTGTCGTCTTGTGAACCCCATGGCAACAGGGGAGGGAATCAATACAAATTCGATAAATCGTCTAAGATGGTTTTTGGGCGGGCTGCATGAGTTCGATGACGATGCCATCAGGGTCTTTCATGTAGAGCGCCCAACCGCCTTTGTTCGGCCCTTGATCGAGGTAAGTCGGCGTACTGATAAATTCCACGCCAGCCGCTTTGAGTTTTTCGTAGAGCGGTTGTAAGTCATCCACAAAATAACAGATGTGACCGCTGCCGGGATTATTCGGCGTCAGGTCTTGGGGTAACCCTTTGGGATGCTTGTAGCCGTTGAGTTCCAATAAATGGCTTGTACCGGGAATTCGGAGCACGGCATTATGCACGACCGCGTCAGGGAAACCGATGATGGTGCGGAAATAATCGAGCGTGACTTCGGGACGGTCAATAATCAGTTCAAAACCGAGTAAATCCCGGTAAAATTGAATCGAGCGTTCGGTATCTGCGACGGTATAACTGGTGTGGTGTGCGCCAATAATGCCCATTATTTAAATAATCCTTTTTGCTATTTAATTTCTGCGGGGATTATACAGAAGTCCTGCGGATGAGGCATGTTATTTGTGAGTCCATATTTGATGGATAACAGGTTTTGCGTCAACAATGCTTAAATCCTCACCCCCTAGCCCCCTCCCCATTTCATGGCAGAGGGGGAACAAATGCAAATTCAGGGGGAGAAACACGCAAGCAGACAATCCGAGCAAGTGATGGCTAGGAGAGAACGACGACGGTATCCATCGGATCGCGACCGGATTCAGGAATGGTGACAATGAATTTATCGTCGCGGTGTTCGATGGGCAGCGCCTCTCCACCCTTTAACAAGCGTGCCGTTTTCACAGTATCCGGTACGCCGGTGAGCGTAACCGAGTCGCTGATGTAATCCAGCACGTGCACGTAGTGGGTATCACCTTTGCGGGTGCTGACGCTGATGGCTGTCGGGTTAATGACACCCGCGCGCGTGCCATAGACTGACTCACCATTTTCTTTGAGCCATGCGCCTATGCCGCGCAGCCGTGAGATATGAGTCGGTACGATCTCGCCGGTTTCTAGCGGGCCAACATTGAGCAGGTAGTTCGCGCCTGCGCTGGCACTGCGAACCAGATTGCTAATCAACTGTTTGGTCGATTTGTAATTGACGCTGCCCGCGATGTGAAACCAGTGATTATTGATGGTCATGCAGACTTCAAGCGGCTTGTCGGAGATGGTCGGTGAATTGAAGCCGGCGGTGTTCAACCCCGGTAAATCTTGCTCGAAGCCCTGCACGTCCTCACCCGGCAGTATGGGGTCAGAATGGCGGTTGTTGATGATGACTGCATCGGGTTGCAGCGTGTGGATCATGTCGTAGAGCTTGTCGTATTCGTACCACTCCCCTTCGGGCGGCAGGAAATAGGAATCCTTTTCATCATAAACGTGGTTCGGCCAATCACCGTCAAACCACATGCTGGCGATTTCGCCGTAATTGGTGCAGAGTTCGCGCACTTGACCGTGCAGGAAAGCGATGTAATCCGACCATGCGAGGCCGCTCTCTTTGCGGAAGCGGTAGGCCGGATGATGCCAATCAAGCAGTGAATGGTAGAAGCCCATCTTTACATCACCACGTTTGGCGCAAGCATTCACCAACTCGCGAACAGGATCCCGCTTGAATGGGGTAAAAGCGGTGATTTTGTAATCGCTGAGGGCAGTATCGTACATGCTAAAGCCGTCATGATGTTTGGTGGTAAAAACGATGTACTTTTGCCCAGCGTCGGCAGCGATGCTCACCCATTCGTCAGCATTGAATTTAGTCGGGTTCAGGCGCGCGGCAATTTTCTCGTATTCGGGAACCGAAATACTTTCGCCGTGCATCAGCCAATCGTGACGCGGGGCAACGGCTGTCGGCCCCCAATGGATGAACATGCCGAAGCGAATATCTTGATACCTGTTCAGACCTTTTTCGGAGGCTTGTTTGACTTGAGTTGTTGTTTGCATCAGGTTAGCACCACAACAGTATCAATCGTATCCCGTTGAGCTTCAGGAATGCAGAGGACGGTTTTGTCGTCGCGGCGTTCCAGCTCAATCGCCGCGCCACCGTTGAGCAATCGTGCTTTTGTCACGGTGTCCGGTACGCCGGTGACGGTCACACAGTCACTGGTGTAATCCAGAACATGTAGATAATGGGTATCGCCTTTGCGGGTGCTGACCGTGACAGCGGTCGGGGGAATTGCGCCGGCGCGTGTGCCATAAACCGACTCGCCGTTGGACTTGAGCCATTGGCCTACACCGCGCAGCCGTGCCGCATGAGCCGGAACGATTTCGCCCAAAGCAGTCGGGCCGACGTTGAGTAGATAGTTGCCACCGACGCTGGCACTGCGCACCAAGAGGTGAACCAGATGCGGTGTGGATTTGGTGTTGCTGTCGTTAGCGCTAAAACCCCAATGATCGTTGATGGTCATACAGACTTCGAGCGGCAGTTTGGAAATGGTGGTGGTGTTGAAACCAGCCGTATTGACACCGGGCAAATCCTGCTCGAAGCCCTGTACATCCTCACCGGGCAGCGGATTTTCATGACGGTTGTTCAACACGACCGCATCCGGCTGCAAACTGTGGATCATGTCGTAGAGCTTGTCGTACTCGAATGAGCCACCCGCTTCGAAATAGGCGTTATTTTCATCAAGCGCATGATGCGGCCAATCGCCATCAAACCAGATGCAGGCAATATCGCCAAAATTGGTGCAGAGTTCACGCACCTGACCATGCAAAAATGCGATGTAATCTGACCACGCCAAACCGCTCTCGCTGCGGAAACGGTAAGCCGGATGATGCCAGTCGAGCAGCGAACTGTAAAAGCCGAGTTTGATGTCACTGCGTTTGGCTATGGCGTCGGCCAATTCACGCATCGGATCACGCTTGAACGGTGTGTTGGTGACTTTGTAATCGCTCAGTGCGGTGTCGTACATGCTGAAGCCATCATGGTGGCGGCTGGTCGGAACGATATATTTTTGTCCAGCGTCGGCAGCGATGCTGACCCATTCTTCCGCGTTGAATCTAACGGGATTGAACTGCGGCACAAGTTTTTCATATTCAGGAACGGGAATGCGGTCGGTATGCATGACCCATTCTTGTTTCCCAATGATTGAGTAGAGTCCCCAGTGGATAAACATGCCAAAGCGGATGTCTTGAAACCAATTGAGTCCTTTTTCGGAAGCTTGTAGAGCCAAAGTAAGACCTCTTTTCTTTGTAAGTATTTGGGCGCGCAGCCGTGCGCCCCTACACCCTAAACCTGTTTTTTATGGATTATTGAGATAATCCGTTACAGCCCTAGCAATATGAACAAATAGCCTTACACCAAATGGATGCAAAGCGTTTAGGAATATGCTGAATTGTTGTTACAATAGCGCTATGACATATGCGAAATGTCACGGTGATGGATGAGACTGGTGATCGCGCGATGGTTAGACCGCTTACCAGTTCTCATCCAAAACGATTAAAAACTTAGTTTGCCTTCACGGCCTCATAGGCTTTTTGTGAAATCTCCAGCAAACGCGGAAGCCCTTGCGAGTCCAAGGTCGCCAAGTAGGTATCCCACTCAGCATCAATATCCGATTCACCGGTGATGAACTTGGTCATCATTTCTTCAACATAGGTCTTGACGGCCAGTTGGATTTCAGTCACTTCTTTGGAGTCCGCATCCGAATAAGTCAGCGGCGGAATCAGGTCTTTGATGGCTGGCGCGTACGGCAGCATGGCGTTTGACCCTTCAAAGAGTGGGACTTCCACAAATTGATCTTTGGCTGACTGGCTCAGACGGAAGTCGCTGGTGCGGTAGGTGATGCCGTCTTGGCGCCAATTGGTATCGGTAATATCGGCATCCCAGTTTCCAAGCGTGCGGTAAGCGGCCTGCTTGCCATTGATACCGAGTTCGCCTTCTGGTGGCTTGACCCAATCCAAATCTTCCACACCGAACACGTTACGCATGGTGGCTTCGTTGCTGTACATCAAGTCACACAGGCGGAACGCGACGTCGGGATGAGCCGATTTGTTGGTGACGATACAGCGACCGACGCTGAAGCCCCACGGCGCATAAGCGGCTGTTTGAACACCTTCCGGCCCCTTCAGCGGAGGAATGATGATCCAGTTATCCATCTCGCCACCCTCGGCCAAGGTCTTCGGCTCGGTGAATGAACCCATCCAACCGCCAGTGACTGCACCCAGAAGATGAGGATCTTTCTGGCTGCCCAATTGCAGCAGCGCGGCGTTATCTTGAATCAAGGCATTTGGATCAATCAAACCTTCAGAGTAGAGCTTGTTGAGGTAGCGCAGACCTTCTTTATAACCGGGTTGAGCATAGGCAGCCTGAACCTTGCCATCAATCAGTACCAAACGGTCTTGTTGAATACGATCATAGAATACGAACGAATTCATAATGAACTGATCAATACTGTTGTGCCAACCACCAGCGCTGTCACTGGAGGAATTGCCAGAGAACGGCACTTCGTCGGCGATGCCGTTGCCATTGGGGTCGTTATCCTTAAAGGCCTTCAGCATGGCTTCGAATTCATCAGTGGTGGTGGGGATAGCGATTCCGAGTTTGTCCAACCATGGCTTATAGATCCACATCTTCTGTGAAAGGAAGCAGTGGAAGCATTCGTTGATTTCGGGTAAACCGTAAATCTTGCCATCGGGCGAGGTATTGAGCGGGAGAAGCTGCGGGCGTTCCACCTCGAAAATCCGTTTGGTTTCAAAACCATATTTCGCAATCAGGTCATTCAGCGGCACAAATACGCCTTGAGCGCCCTGCTGCGCCAACAGGCTGGATGTGGCGGGGAAACCGAGCAAGAGATCGGGAAGATCACCACTGGCAAGCACCAAATTGAGTTTGGTTTGGGCATCAGCAGTTGAACCGATAACAATGTCAATTTGGAGATCAAGCCCTGTCTTTTCTTCCAGCCATTGGGTGTAGGCGTTGGTGTTGAAGTCCTTGACTTTGGCATCGCCGGCATTAAGTAGAATCTTGATTACGGTCGGTTCTTTCACAATCGGGAACTCGCCCGCAGGGGTAGCGATATCCCCTTGAGCGTAAACCGAAACACTCATGACTGACATCATCAGTCCCACAAAAAGAAACGCATAGAACAGTTTTTTAGTCATTTTCAATTCCTCGATACTCTTTTCTAAAATGTGTTTCACGTGCGCTCGTATTCGGTTAATCCATAACCCTCCTTTATCCTTTGATGGCCCCGATTGTTAACCCTTGAACGAAATAACGTTGAACGAACGGGTAAAGCATCAGAACGGGAACTGAGGCCACCACGATAGATGAAAATTTGAGTTGTTCCTGAAGCGCCTGTTGATCGGCCAGCCGTTTAATATCCGCCATCATTCCAAGGTCAACTTTGTTCAGAATAAGGATATTGCGCAGGACGATCTGCAAGGGAGCGAGTTCAGGATCGGTTTGTAAGACAAGCGACAAAAAGTATTGATTCCACTGGGCGACGGCATATACCAAAAACAAGACTGCGATTAAGGACTTGGCAAGCGGCAGCACAATCTTGATGAGGTAGCCTACATCGCTGCAACCGTCGATCTGGGCGGCCTCGTATAACTCGTCGGGAATGCTGGAACGCAGGAATGAGATGGTGATGATTAAGTTCCAGACGCTTAAGGCCGTGGGGATGATCAGTGACAAGCGGTTGTTGAGCATGCCAACATCACGCACCACCAGATAAAAGGGGATTAAGCCGCCGCTGAACAGCATCGGGAAAAAGAACAAAATCGTTAGAAAACGTCTGCCGGGGAGGTCTTTGCGGGTTAAGGGATAGGCGGCTAAAAAGGTCAGAACGACACTGACGGTTGAACCGACAACGGTATAAAACAGTGAGTTAAGCATCCCTTTGATGAGTGTCGGATACTCAAAAATCTTCTGGTATCCAAGGGTGGTGGGATCCACAGGAAACAAGGTGACCTTACCTGTTATTACGGCTGAGGGAGCGCTGAAGGATGCGCTCAGCGTATAAATCAACGGGTAGAGGACGATGATTAGAACCACTGTTAAAAAGACGTAATTGATGAAGGAAAAAATACGATCTCCGCGTGAGTCTTGAATGGCACTCAATGATTTATGAGACGTACGACGTGGTAAACGTAAAGCGGTCATGTGATTGCTCCTCTTATTCGGTATAACGGATTACCAGAGACTCTCTTGTCCCATGCGTTTGACGGCGTAATTGGCGACTACGACCATCAATAGGGCAATTACCCCTTTGAAGAGTCCAATCGCGGTGGCATAGGAGAAGTCCAAGGTGGGAGAAGCCAATCCCACTTTGTAGACATAGGTATCTAAGATTTCGGATACGGATACATTCACCGGATTTTGGAGCAGCAGCACTTTTTCAAAGCCGATGTTGATGAAATTGCCGAAGTTCAAAATCAGGAGCATGGTGGCGATGGGCATGATGCCGGGAATATCAATGTGGCGAATGCGCTGCAACTTAGAAGCACCGTCCACAACCGCTGCTTCGTGCAAGGCGGGGTCAATGGTGGTCAGCGCGGCCAAGTAGATGATGGCGGAGAAGCCCATATGCTGCCAGATATCCGTCCAGACGTAAATCGATTGATAGAGATCGGGTTTGGACATGGCACTGATTGGGGGAAGATGAAGTGCCGTGGTCAACTGCGCAAGGAGGCCGAAACGGGGGTTGAGCATTTGTAAGATCAAGCCGACCATAACGACGGTCGAGATAAAGTGCGGCGCGTAGGTCACCATCTGCACTATTTTTTTGAACCACAAAGTACGCACCTGATGCAAACTTAGGGCCAAAATAATCGGAACGGGGAAGCCAATCACCAGCAAGTACAGGCCGAGGGAGAGTGTATTGACGATCAAACGCGTGAACTGGAACGAGTTAAAAAAGCGTTCGAAGTTGGCGAAACCGACCCACTGGCTGTTCCAAATACCCCCCGCCAACGTGTAATTACGGAAGGCAATCTGTGCGCCTAAGATGGGAATGTAACTAAACACGATGATATAGAGCAGTGGAAGCGCGAGGAGGGCATAAAGCTGCCAGCGCCGCCGCATACGCATCAACAGATGACGAAATCCGCTGTTTGCGGTTTCGGGTGAATAGCGTTTGCGCGAAATAACAGGACTGTCTATCGTACTTTGCTGATCGGTAACGGCCATTTTTTATTACCTATCTCTATTTTTGAACTAATTTTGTCAGCGGGCGATGTGCCGGAATTTTATCCTTATGATGTTGTGAACTGCCGAAAAATGGTCGCTTAGTCTCTGGCGATGGACAAAGCCCGTAGTAATGAAAAGAAATTTTTGACTGGAATATCGTTGTTTACTTCAGCGCCGACACCCGCGATATATCCGTTTTCGGCGGCAAGCATGGCGGTAGTGGAAGCAACCTGTTCGATGATGGTTTGTTCGTCGCTGTTCATGAGCAGTGAAACCGGAATCGCACCCATGAAACTGAGCTTTCCGGCTGCGGCTTGTTTGATGGCAGCGAGATCATTTACTTCGGGCTGCGCGATATAAACCGCGTCAAAGCCCAAGTCGGAGATGAGCGGAATCAGCGAGTCGAGTTTTCCGGGTGTATACAGCACGGTTGATAAGCCGTTTTCCCGTGCCGGACGGATGAGATGTTTTATCCGGTGGCTGAAAACAGCCGCGAATTCATCCTGTGACAAACACGGGCCGTTTTCATCAGCCAGTTGGTCACTGAAAATTACAAAAGCAAGGTCAGAGGCAAAACGATCACAAATGAGCTGGACGAGTTTGGTCTGGTAAGCAAGTAAGCTGCTGGCTACTTTTTGAAGCAGATTTGTTTGAGAATCGGGCCGAAAACCGTTCAGCGTGTCGAGAATATTCAAGGTGTCGGCAAAAATTGATCTAAAGTCGGCGGCAATACCCACGTTGGTACTGCGTGCGATGCGAATATAGCGATCAAACAAATCCAGTTGGTCGGTTAAAGAAGGGAAATCAAATGGGGGCAGTTCACCATCAGCCGCCCAGCCTTGGTCCATGGGATGAATCGCCGGTTGAAAGGGAAAGCGGCAGGGCACAGCCGCAATACCGATGCGCTGCGCAAATTCAATTTGATCTTCAGGGCAAATCAGGGACGTTTGCTGAATGAATTCATGCTGCGGTTCACGCTCTAAAACGTAACGGTAAAGCGCCGAATTGGTTATGGCGTACTCGAAATGAGGAACAGTGAGGCAGCCGGAACATTCCCGTTTCAGCGCCTGTTTAAGTAAGGTTATTTGCGCTTTATCGGCCTGAATGAGGTCAACATCTTTTGGAGTTATTGTCACGTCGACAAAAGGGCTTATGGAAGGCGTGAGCGCCATCATTCGGGCGCGCGGGAGTGGTGAAATGAGGTGACCCTGCGTGGTATCGAAGGCGGTATTCATTTCAACTTCCGTCGGCACACCGCCGCAAGACTGCCGGACAATCAAGCGTGCGGGCAGCACAACCGTTTGTGGACGGAGGTAATCTTCGCTGTTCAAGCGGTTGAGCAAGAGTTGGGCGGCGTTTACACCAATATCGTAAGGGGATTGGCTGGCAACTGTCATCAAGGTAGCAAAGCGCGAGTCGGGATAGAAATCGTCAAAGCAGACGACAGCGACAGCTTCGGGAACGGGGATATGCCGTTTTTCCAGCGCGTGCATCACCCCGATAGCGATTTCGTTATTGGCGGCCACAATCGCAGTGGTTTCGGGACAGCGTTCCATGAGGTCATGGGTCAGCCGTTCAGCGGTTTGGCGTTCGTATTCACCCCAACAAATCAATTCGGGATCAAGCGGGATTTGTGCTTCGGCAAGCGCCATACCATATCCCGCAACACGGTCACTGGCACTGGTGGAACTCTGGCGACCTGTGACGATGGCAATTTTTTGGCGGCCCAAGCGAATTAAATGTTCGGTCAAGGCAAATGCGCCGGAAATTGAATCGCTATAAACGTTGTCTACGTTCCACGCGGCGGCCTGTGATTGACCAACGAAGACAATCGGTTTTTCCCGCGAAACCTGTCCTTCATCCCCTCCAAGCACAACCCACTCCGAACGGCGGCTAAGGATCATGCCATCGACACGACTATAAATCGATTCGAGGTAGCGCAGATTTTGTGGCGATCTGGCGAAGGTATTACAGATTAGCACGTGATAGCCGTTGGATTGAGAGGCTTCTTGAACGCCGCGTGCAACGGTCGTCCAAAAATAGTTTGTCAGTTCGGGAATGGCGAGGGCAATCGTATCGGTGCGTTTGCTGCGTAAACTGCGAGCTTGGAAATTCGGCTGATAGGCTAACTTCGCAATGGCCTGTTCCACTTTGGAACGGGTGTCCGGGTTGACGTTAGTTGCCCCATTCATCACACGGGACACTGTTCCGGGGGATACACCTGCTAATTTAGCAACATCAGCAATTGTAGACATAAACAAATTTCTTCAAAATCAATATTTAGGTTCGTTAAATCGATTTTTTGAATCGATTTCACAAGACTATAAACTGCTTTTGGCAAGCTGTCAACTCATCGGCACTTACCAAAATTTTAGAACAGACATCATTGACCTACCGAATTGGGAACGCGGTTGGCATGGAGCAGCCTTAGGGGTTCAATCTTACGATATATTACTGTACAGACTTAATTTTTCATTTACCTTTGCGGAGCTTTTTCATAGGTTCTCAATGAACTGTTACTTCCTTTTGGGGCTATACTACACGTAAACGATATATTCTATGATTAAGGGAGTATCATCAACTATGGGTATAGTCGTATCGTGGGAAAATCCTGAAAAGACCATATTGCGACAAAAATTCGATGGTAAATGGACGGGCGCGGAATATTACGCATCGCTGGATGAGATTAATAAGCTGCTCAAAGAAGTTGACTACCGCGTACATTGGATCGGTGATATGACCGATTCCGTAGGTATACCTGCCCTCAATCTATTAGCGGCTTCGGGGCGCGTGGTCAAAATGGTTGAACACCAGTTTCTGACCGTGAGCGTTGTGAAAGCCCATAATTACTTTCAGTCATTGGTGAACGTCGTGCGCCGCATGAGTCCGGCACTGGCTGAGCGGGTCTTTTTTGTAAACACGTTGGACGAAGCTTACAGCCTTTTGGCAACCCGCTTTGATGTAACTGCCAAAGCATCATAGAGTGCGGTAGATTTGAATGCCCTCGAATATGCTAAATCCCCAAGTGGTTGGTCGTTTCATACTCAACTGAGCATCGGGTTTACCGTTATACACTTGATGCTCATTCCCCATTTCTTCAAATTGTAATAGCCTCAGTCACAAAAGTACAATTTCAGAATTAATTCTTGAGATTTACATTCTTTATTTTTGTGTTTAAGCATAAGGTTGAATTGATTATATCGGAAAAGTGTAAATTTGTAAGAGTATCCATGTATACTCCTGAATGTAAGTTATCTCGTAATGCAATTTAAGAGATATGGAGTGGCTCAATACATGGATGCAGAGCGTCAAGAACAATCCATCGCGCCCGATCAACAACAGTCAACATGGCAAGTTGAGGGCGTTATCCCTCAATCACGCCCCACATGGCTCATTAGGTCAGATAAAGACGTATCACCCGCAGTAGAGTTCGGTGATGATGCCCACCAAGACTCTGACGAGACTCGCCAATATAATCGGGTACTCCATGACACCAGCGAATTCTTAGCCCTCAGCGCGCAGCACTATATGCCGGATATGCCCTTTCGTGACTATTATGTATGGGCGCTTTCAGAACAAAACGATCAAAGAAGCGTTTGGCACCAGTTAATAGGCGTTCGCCAGACCGTCTTACTGACCATAAAACTGATGGGCGACATGCTTACGGATGACCAGTGGGACGTATTTTCGCAGCGGGTCGCGCCAGTAAACGCGTACTTGATCTACGAATACTTCTCGGACGCGCTTGCGCTGGGAATTGGACGTGAGGCGCTGCCGGAAGAAGCTAGTATTCTGCGCCACCAGCTCTTGCATAACTTTAACGAGGCGGCAAGCAATTACTTGCAAGACAAGACCCGAATCACCGAGCAGTACCTGAGCAGTTTAGAACCCCTCAGTAATAGGGTGTCGATTTTCAAACAGAGCCTAAGCCCACAAAAACATGAGGCGATTGCGAATGCCTATCTTGATCATCATGCGATGGTTCATATACATGAAATCGAGTACTCGACCTTTTCACTTCTGTTAGCCAATTTACAGATGTGTATGGATGTCGTGAGCCGGACAGAGGGGCAAGCAACATCGGAAATGATCCGGCAGGGTCTGCTTGACCGTTATCAAGCATCCAACCAACTGCTTTACGATACACATGACAGTCTTGGCAATATGCTGGTTTCGAGCGCCCACGCTACGATGGCGATTCCGATTATCGGCTATTACATTCAGTCCATGATTTCAACCAAGGGTTTGGAAAAGCCATTTACAGCCATTGTTGAAGATGGAACTTTGCACGAGGCACTTTGCTCTTTGTCGGTGCTTATCCGGCTGCTGAATGATATTGGCACACCGTTAATCGTCCAAACAGCACAAGAACGAGCGGCATTCATTGCCCGTTTGCAGAAGCAGCAAGAACAGTTCAGCCATGTGCGCCGTATGAGCGAATTTCTTGATCAGGTTTCGGATGAGCATGCAACACTGCTGACGCGAATTATTAAAGATTTGCGACACAACGAGGCGAATCTCGCGCTGCATCAAATTAATGACTACGAGTCGATGCAAGATGCGATTGCTCAGTTCGGTGAACAGTTGAGCAACTGGTCACTACTGTATCAAAATCAAGCTGCTCAACTGAAACAGTCTATGGAAACCATCAGCCGGCAGATGCAGGACAGGAGTGTCAGCCAACTGCTGTGGCGGTGCTTGAAATTTAATGAGCAGTTGTACAGTCACGCTTATACTGTCGCAGACGGAGAATTTACCAATTAGGTTTTTCCCGTGAAAGATAGCCCTTGTCAGCCGCCCCGGTTTATGTCGGGGCGTTCATCATTCAGCCTAAGTTATTTCGGCTTCTAGCCCCAAAAAGTCGCCATAGTGTCGGGCGGCTTTTTGAATTGCTTCGGTTTGGATGTCCGTCAAGGGCGCAAAGGGTTTGAGTTCAATGATGACGCGGCCTTTCTTGAACGTTCGCCGCCATGCACCGATGACTTGACTATCCATGACGATGATGTAATTGAGGAGAATCGCGCCGCGCGGATCAAGATGGTTTGGTACTTCACCCTCGTACATCGCACTGCGGTCACTGTAACCCACGCCGTATTCATCATAATTGGGCAGCAGATAGGCGGCTGATGACTCCGGTCGAGTCGCGACGACATCCGGTGAGCAATAATAGGTCTGACCGTCAAGCAGGTCGCAGGCCAGTTCATTTTTTACGGACTCTATGCCCATTTTAGCATCCGCCATAGTTAAGCCCGACCACCAGACGAAATCACTGAGTGTGGCCGGCCCATGCCCGATGAAGTAGCGCCGGACAAGTTCGGCAAGGGCTTCTTCACGCGGCAGAGATTGGGCGTGGGGCGCGCGTTCCGCCAACAGCGCATAGGTCTGCTGTTTACCACGCCGTGCGCCGCTACAGATAAGGGTATCTAGCTCCGCCCACATCAAGATATGAGTCGCCCTCAAGTCATTGGTTGCAATACCCGCTTGTTCCAGTGCTGCAACAAGTTCTTCACGGATTAAATGTTTGCCACCTTCCAGCGCTTGGGAGATCACTTTTTTGGATTGTTGAAAAACCGCGTCGTCCAACTCCAATTGGCGATAATAATATGCGGCAAGGGCGTTCACGCGCGGGGCGGTCAGTTCCAGCATCCAACGAATGTCTTGGGGCGTAACGAAGTGCCACGTCGGGCGCATGACGTGAGTGCGCAAAATTTCCCCGTTGTTGAAGGCTTGTTCGATGTCTGCATCCACCGAATCCGGCAATCGCATCCCCAATGCCCATTTGGCCGCGCCGTAATCCTGTGCTTGCACCGCGCCGAGATAACCAACCAGATCAGCCGGATGGGTGTACTGGCTGGCGGTCAACTGCTGGCTGCTGAGTCGTGCGTAGGCAATATCTAGGCGGTTCATGCCATAGCCTTTCATATATGCTGGATATACTTCGTATTATAAAAGGGTATTAGGACAGAATTCGCCCTAAATAAGGAAGGCAATTGGCCAGTGCAGAACGTGCTTCCTACCTTTCCCCGCAGTAACTTAGGCTCCGCCAGTTTTGACGGATTGGGGAAAAGTGAAACGGTCTGAGACGGTTCACTAGGGGAGAAAAACCCACTAGATATTAAAAGAATCGTCGCCTGAATTAGCGTTCGTCTTTTTCCCCGAAGTAGAGCAGATCAACATTGGCGGCGTTGACGAAAGTATATTCCATATAGACGGCGGGGGGAACCGGTTCACCTTTGAGGATATGCAGCGCAAGATCAATCAATTTTTCGCCATACAGTTCGGGATGGAAGGAGGTTGAGCCAACGATGCGCGAGCTGCCTTTGCGAAGTTCTTCGCGCATCCGGCGATCCGCACCTTGGCCGATGGCGAGAATATCTCCAGTACGGTGAACTTTGCGGGCGGCATCCACAGCGCCGATGGCTGCATCGTCGTTGAAGCAGATGACCGGTAAGCGATGTTCATCCGGCAGTTCTTGAAAGACTTGCAGCATCTGGGTTTCACTGACGCTGGTGGTGTTACCGCTGTCACGGTAAATCATTTTGTCGGGATTTACTTCGCCGACAATCTCTTGGAAACCGTCGATTTGACCTTTGATGCGCGAGGCCGGTAGATAACCCGCACGCGGATGTTCGAGAATTATGAGGCGGTCGAATTCGCCGCGCCATTCTTGCTCCACCGCTTTGCCTAACTCAATTCCAGCGACGTAGCCGGTTTGATAATTATCCACACCGAAGAAGGTCGCGCCGACCATCGGAATATCAATAGCGATGACCGGAATGCCCGCCTGATTGAATTTGTTCATGAGGATGTTGCCGACGCGTTCGACAATCTGGAACTCAATCATTAAGTCGATGCCGGATGCGATCAGGTTATCGGCGACTTCGGAGGCGATTTCGGCGCTCATCTGGTTATTGGCGACGAACAGTTCAATCTGGCTGGTATTTTGGGCGGCACGTTCCAATCCGCGCCGGACATCACGCGGGAAAGGCATATCTTCGCTCATGTTGGCGAAGCCAATTTTGTATTTCTTTTGTAGAGCTTGATCTGGCGCGTAAGTGGTTGAGGCGTGATCGGTACAGACCGTCACGTTGATATTGGCATTTTGCAAACGTGTTATGGCGGAAGATTCAACATCTTGATCGGTGACGACATGGTGAATATCAGCCAAGGTGGCGAAAGGGGTTAAGCCTAGCTGTTCGAATTTGCTGGAATCAACAAGGGCGACGATGCGCTGCGCCGATTGAATCATGGTGTGTTTGATTTGCGCCTGTGGAATATCGAATTCCATGAAGCCCGCTTCCCACGAAAAACCCGCACACGAGACAAAAGCCGTGCGAACATGCAGATCACGCAGGGCTTCAGTACCGAGCAATCCGGTGACGGCGTTGCCATCACTGCGAAGGACACCACCGACCAGAATTACCGTGTTGGAAGGTGACTCGGCCAGACGACGGGCGATTTCCAAGCCATTGGTGACAACCGTCAAGTTACGGCGGTTTTGCAAAAACTCCGCCATATGTAAGACAGTGGTGCTGGCATCGAGGATGATCGAGTCGCCGTTTTCCACCAATCCGGCGGCCCATTGGGCGATTCGCTGCTTGGCATCAAAGTTAACGCGGGCACGAGCCGCGATGATCTGGTTAGGATGGGCTGATTTGCTGCGGGGAACCGCTCCCCCACGTACCCGCATGATCTGCTGCTCCTCGTCTAGCGCGGCGAGATCATTGCGGATTGTCCCTTCGGAGACATCTAGCTGTTGGGCTAAGTCGGTCACTTTGATGCCGGACTGTTCTTCCAAGATGCGAAGAATCACCTGACGACGTTCAAAAGTGGTTAAGGTTTTGCTGGTCAAAGAAATTCCCTTTAATTCGTCACGGAAAACGCCAAGAAATACCCGTATAAGGAAATGCAGCCGCTTCTGTGTTTATATATCGGCGCGTGTTGATTGACAAGTTGTAACACACATGCTACATTATCAACGGTTTTCAACAAATTTCAACAAATTTCAACAAAAATCACATGGAGGTACCGCAGAATCATCAAAAAAGTACCGACCGCGAAAAGAATAATTCCTTTAAGTTATAGGAGAAATTGTGATGAAAACAAAAAGTAAGATTGCCCTATTAGCTATCGCCGCGACACTCGTAATCAGTCCGCTTAGTATCATTTCGGCTTCTAGTTCATCAAAATTGGCTGCCGTGCAAGATGATGCTTGTCCCACCAAGAAAGATAATTACAAAATCGGTTTTGCTAACCTGACCACGGGCGTGGACTTTATCACCGCCGTTGAAAGCGGCATGGTCAGTGCGGCGAAAGATGCTGGCAATATCGAATTGGTCATCGCCAATAATAACCTTGATGGTGCGACCGCTTTGAATAACGCGGAGAACTTCGTAGCGCAGGGTGTGGACGGCGTGGTTGAATTCCAGACCGACGAAAAGTTCGGCAACGTTATCATGAATCTGTTCCAGAACCAAGAACCGGCTATTCCGGTGATTGCCATCGACATTCCGATGCCCGGTGCGACCTTCTTCGGCGCGGATAATTACAAGGCTGGTCGGATGGCTGGTGAAGCCGGCGGCGATTATGCGGTTAAGAATTGGGGCGGCAAGGTTGATTACATCCTGTCGCTGGAACTGCCGCAGTCGGGTCCGATCCCCGCAGCCCGTATGCAAGGTCAGATTGAAGGTGTTCAGGCTAAGCTCTCCTCGCCTGTTCCTGAAGATCACATCATCCATTTGGACAGCAAGAACACACAAGATGAAGCCTTCAAGGTTGTCAGTGATGCTTTAGCCAAGATTCCAGCGGATGCCACTATTGTGGCTGTGGAAATCAATGACGATACCGCTCAAGGTACGGCTGCGGCGTTGGAGTCTGCTGGACGTAGTCCCGCAAATTCGATTGTTGTGGGTCAAGGCGCGGTTGAAAGCGGTTTGACCGAAATGTTGAAGCCCAACAGCCTGTACTTGGGCGCGACCGCTTACTTCCCGGAGAAGTACGGCAGCAAGATCATCCCCGCGATGATTAACCTGCTGGAATGCAAGGCTGTTCCACCAGCGATTTATGTTGACCATGTGTTCGTGACCAAGGACAATATGTGCGATGTGCTGCCGGATAGCAAAGGCTGCGCTGCCCTTAAGGAAATGATGGGCGGAGCTGAAATGACACCCGAAGCGACGGCTGCCAGCTAAATAATGGTTCTCGTGGCGAGGGTTGGCTTTTAATACCACCCTCGTCTTTATTTCTGAAAATTTGCAGTTTACAAAGATTACTATGTTACAAGAAACGGCTTCTCCACCCGTTCGCTCATCGAACTTCAAGATCAATCCGACTCTGGCGCTGCTGGCGGCGTTCATACTGATGTGTATCGTCATCGGTATTTTCGCACCGACGTTTCTCAGCTTAGATAACATCATCACTATTGCCAGTACATTGGCAATTGTGGGCATTTCCGCCATCGGCATGACGATTGTGCTGATTACAGGCGGCGTTGACTTGTCCGTCGGATCGGTGGCGGCATTGACCGGCGTGGTTGCCAGTTTGCTGTGGCCAAGTACGCTGCCAATTTGGCCGGCAGTAGGTGTGGCGCTGCTCAGCGGTTTGCTGGTCGGTCTGATTAATGGGTTCATCATTACGCGGCTAAAAATCAATCCGCTGATTACCACGCTGGCAACTTATTCGGCGGTGCGCGGCATCGCATTTGTGGTTTCCGGCACACAGGATAATCAACTGGGCGAACCGAGCTTCCAATTTTTGGGGCGCGGCAATATCGCCGGTGTACCCTTTTCGCTGATTCTGATGCTGGCGCTCTATCTGTTTTTCTCATTTGTGCTGCGCTACACACGCTTCGGACGCAATTTATTCGCCATCGGGGGCAGCCCCGAAGCAGCACGGTTAGCCGGTATCAACATTAATTTGCATTTGATGGCGGCTTATGGCTTGTGTGGGCTGCTTTCGGCGCTGTCGGGTTTGGTGAGCGCGTCACAATTGGCGGCGGGTCGTCCGCAGGCGGCATTCGGACTCGAATTCGCGGTGATCGCAGCGGTGGTTTTGGGTGGCACGACGTTGGCAGGTGGAAAAGGTACACTGCTCGGAACGTTGATTGGCGTAACCTTGCTCCGTACACTGGATAACGGCCTGATTCAACTTAATGTCTCATCTTTTTGGCAGGATGTGGCGCGGGGTGTGGTACTGCTGCTGACCGTCGGCATTGACCAGATACGCGTCCGATGGGAACAGAACCGGCATGGAGGCTCATCACCATGACGGCATCCGATAAACGGTTACTGCAAATGCAGGACATCGAAAAGAGTTTTTACGGTGTCCGTGTCCTCGATAAGGTGTCTATTGATTTGTATGAAGGCGAAGTGCTGGCGCTGCTGGGCGAGAACGGCGCAGGTAAATCCACGCTGATTAAAATCCTGAACGGGGACTATCAAAAAGACGGCGGCACAATCTTGATTGATGGTCGGCTAGTCCAGATTAATCAACCGCGTGATGCCGAAGCGTTGGGCATCCGCATGATTTACCAAGAACAGCATTACGCCGGCGAGCTTTCGGTGACTGAGAACTTGCTTTTGGGTCACCTGCCGATGCGCGGCTTAATGGTGGACTGGAAGGCGGCTCATCAGCAGGCACGGGAACAGTTGAAACTGCTGAAACTTGATCTTGATCCAACCTTGTTGATGATGAACTTAACGGTAGTCGAACGGCAGATTGTGGAGGTGGTGAAAGCCATTTCTGGTAATGCGCGGATAATCGTTATGGATGAGCCGACAGCGGCTTTTCCGCCCAACGAAGTGGCGCTGCTGTTCGAGAGTATTCGCGCTTTAGTGAAGCAAGGCATTTCAATCATTTATATCTCGCACCGTTTGGACGAGATTTTCCAAATTGCTGATCGGGCAACGGTTTTGCGTGACGGTAAGCTGGTCGATACGCGCTACATCGCCGATATTAGCCAGCGGGATTTGGTGCAGATGATGGTCGGGCGTGAAGTCACGCACGGCACTTCACAAACCTCGATACCTGATAGTACGAACGCTTCGCCCGTGCTGCAAGTTTCCGGCTTGGGGCGCACCAATTTGTTCTCCAATATTGATTTGCAGCTGCTCCCCGGTGAAATCGTCGGAATATTCGGGTTATTAGGCGCGGGACACGACGCGATTATCAACGCCATATTCGGCGAGATTCAGCCGGATCGCGGCAGCATTTTAGTGGATGGTAAAAGTGTGACCATCTCAAACCCCCGCGACGCACGGCGGGTGGGTATCGGTTTGGTTCCGGCTGATCGTAAAGTGCAAGGCTTAGTACTCGATATGAATGTGCGAGAGAACGTGACACTTTCAAATTGGCAGGCGCTTTCTCATTGGGGATTTTTTCAACGTGGCATGGAAAGAAACCGCGCCCAACAGTGGATTGACCGGCTCGGCATTCGTATGGCAGGCGGCATGTCCACTAAGCTGCGCTTCTTGAGCGGTGGCAATCAACAAAAAGTGGTGCTGGCACGCTGGCTAGAGGCGAACGTCAAAGTGCTGCTGTTGAACGAGCCAACATGGGGCGTGGATGTGGGCGCACGCGGGGATATTTATACCCAACTGGAAACGTTAGCGGCACAAGGGTTGGCTATTTTATTGGTATCGTCAGACTTGGATGAGGTGCTGTCGGTTAGTCACCGGATTTTGACGGTGTATAAGGGACAGCTTACCGGACAGTTCAGCCGGAGCGAAGCCTCACGCGAGACTTTGTTACATGCGGCGGCAGGAGGAACATCGTGAGCGAAAATACAAAGCCGCTGCCCGCAACGCCTTCGCGATTTCCGCGCTTGAACTTTGGCAGTGGAATCGGCTTGCTGGTTCTGTACATCATTATGGTGATCGTCATCTCACGGTTGTCGCCTTACTTTTTAGGGTCACGTAATCTGGTCAATTTGCCGGTATCCGTCGCTGTCATCGGTATGATTGCCGTGTTTAGCACACTGTTGATGGTAGGCGGTGGCCTCGATTTATCAGTCGGGGCGAATACCGCTTTAGTCGGCGTGTTGGTGGCCTCCACCCAAGAATCACTTGGCATTGGTGGGGCTGTGGTTTTCGGCCTTTTGATTGGTGTGCTCATCGGCTTGATAAATGGTTTGCTGGTGACACGGGTTGGCATCAATCCGCTGATTACAACGCTCGGTATGCTGTCGGTGGTGCGCGGGTTGGCGTTTGTTTTTTCGGGCGGATTGAGCATCCTGATTATGGACGAAAGTTTTGGGCAGCTCGGACGTGGCAAAATCGGGGGTGTACCGACATTGGTTGTGGCTGCACTGGTGATGTTTATCATCGCGATTATTGTGCTGCACTTCACGACATATGGACGGGCGATGTATGCCATTGGTGGTAACAGCCGTGCCAGCCACTTAGCGGCACTGCCTGTCAAACGCTATCAACTGATTGCTTATGTGCTTTCGGGTTTAGGTGCAGCCATCGCCGGATTATTCTTGACTTCGCGTTTGGGCGCAGCCGCCCCGCAAGCCTCAACCGGACTGGAATTAAAGGTGGTAGCAGCCATCATCCTTGGCGGAACGAGTTTAACTGGCGGCAAAGGCAACCTGTTCGGGACGTTTTTGGGCGTGTTGATCCTCGGTACGCTGGACAACGCCATGACCTTGCTGAGTGTATCGGCCTATTACCAGCAAATCGCGCTGGGTGTGCTTCTATTGCTGGCGGTGGGGTTAGATCAACTGCGCGTGGGAAACTTGGGGCGTTTGTTACGCAGTAAGTATTAAAATCGGAGTGTGGATTATGGTTGACATTTCGGCAGAGAGCGCCTTCCAGATTGATTTTAATTTACAGCAAATACCATCAGCTTCAGGCTTGAATATCCCGCCGGAAGCCGCTGCCGCGATGCTGAATATCTCGGCAGAGCAATTTAATGCCTATGTGGCACAAGCCTTCGCGGAATGCACCCGTGTGGCACAAGAATTATTAGATAAACCCGGCACAGTCGAGGCTATTCGTAAGCTGAAAACATCGCATAAAGATGTTCCCAACACCATTATGACAGTGGGAGACTCAATCACTACCTATCGCTATGGCTACGCGGAAATCTTGCGGGCGCTGCTGGGCTTGGTTGACCCACAAAACAATGTGACCTTTATCAATAATGGGCGCTCCGGATACACTTCAACGCATGGTTTGGAACACACCTTTTTCTTATATCTGGCACAGAAGCCCGACTGGGTTTTCTTGAAATTTGGTGCAAATGATACCAAGCACTTTGGTGGTGCGGATCAGAAGTGTTTGGTATCACTAGAAGAATATACGGCAAATTTCACATTGATGGTCGATGCTTATCTCAAGGCCGGTGCGCGGGTAATATTGTTGACAGCTACACCTGTCGTTGAGTCGATTGTCCGCAGCAATGAGTGGTATCAGTCGGTGCAAATGACATGGGACAACGCCGATATTCAAGCCTGCGCGGATGCATTGAAAGGTATCGCCAACAAGCACAGTGTGCCATTGGTTGATCTGGTGTCCTTATTTACAACCAAGCCTGATCCTATCCTGTACTGCCCCGACGGTTTGCATCCCGGCCCTGCCGGACATCGCCTGATGATTGAGCAGGTTATCAAGGCTATCAACACTTACTAAGGATTTATTGCATATGCTGAATACAACGGTTAGAGCAAAAATAGGCGTTTTCGGAATTGGTTTGGCGGCGTATTGGCCGCAGTTTGAAGGGTTAAAAGAGCGGCTGGAAGGTTATCAACGGGAAGTCGAGCGCAAAATCACGGCGATGAATGCCGAGGTGATTTCAGCAGGTTTGGTGGATAATGCTCCAGCAGCGCAGCAGGCAGGTGAACTGTTCGCCAGCCACAATGTCGATTTGATCGTGTGCTACGTCGGCACTTATGCCACCTCATCACAGGTATTACCGGCTGTGCAGCGTCGCAAAGCGCCGGTGTTGATTTTGAACCTGCAACCGTCAGCGGCGATGGATTATCCCAACACCGATACTGGCGAATGGCTGGCGAACTGCTGCGCCTGCTGTGTTCCGGAAATCTCCAACGCTTTTGCCCGCAGCCGGATTCAATTTAATGTGGTGTCAGGATTGTTGGGTGAGATTGACGGTCACGACCACGCTAACCAATACGCGATTCGCGCATGGCAGCAAATCGAAGAATGGGTGACGGCGGCGCGTATCTTACGCGAGTTGAGCTACAGCCGCATCGGGTTTTTGGGACATACCTACCCCGGAATGCTCGATATGTATTCTGACTTTACGATGCATCACGCCCAGCTCGGCGCACACATCGAAGTGCTGGAAATGGATGACCTGCAAAAGCGCGTCAAGGCGGCAAGTGAGCAGACTATCAACAACAAGATTGAGGAGATTCGCAGTCACTTCCAGTTCGTCGGCAAAGGTAAAGATAAAATTTCGCAGGATGTGACACCCGAAGCACTGCGTTGGTCGGCGCAGGTGGCCTGCGGCCTCGATCAACTGGTGGCGGATTTCGACCTCAACGGCTTGACTTATTACTATCGCGGTTTGGACGGCAACGAATTCGAAGAACTGGGCGCGGGTTTGATTGTCGGCAATTCTTTGCTGACGGCGAGAGGCATTCCAGCATCCGGTGAAGGTGACCTGAAAACTTGTATCGCTATGTTGATTATGGATCGGTTGGGCGCAGGTGGCTCATACACCGAGTTTTACGGCATGGATTTCGAAGAAGACTTTATCTTGATGGGACACGACGGCCCCGGTCATATCGCTATCTCGGATGGCAGGCCGATGCTGCGCGGGTTGGGCTTGTTTCATGGTAAGCGTGGTTACGGTCTATCAGTCGAAATGCATGTCAAGCGCGGGCCGATTACCATCCTCGGTCTAACGCAAACCGCCGAGGGAAATCTCAAGCTGCTGGCGGCAGAAGGCGAGTCGATTGCTGGTTCGACCATGCAAATCGGCAACACCAACTCACGGTTGAAGTTCAAACTTGATCCGGCGGAGTTCATGAACCGCTGGTGTGATTTTGGCCCGACGCATCATGTGGCTTTAGGTGTGGGCAAACAGACCGGTAAAATAAAGAAGTTGGCGCGTTTGTTGCAATTGGAGCTGGCGGTTATTTAGCGATATAAGTATAAAGTGGGAGCACACATAGGTGCTCCCCCACAGAGAACATTTTAAGAGCGATTAATACATTTAGGAAAAAATATCATGCAACGAGTAGGATTCATTTTCAAAATTAAGCAAGATCGGATTGAGGAATATAAGAAGCATCACGCTGCGGTTTGGCCGGACATGCTGGATGCGCTGCGCCGGCATGGATGGCACAACTACAGCATCTTCTTGCGACCGGATGGGTTGCTCTTCGGTTACTACGAAGCGGCGGAAAGCCCCCAAGCCTCCGAAGCGGGCATGGCAAAAGAAGCCATCAACCTCAAGTGGCAGGAATTTATGGGGCCGTTCTTCGAGTCGATTACCGGTAGGCCGGACGAAAATATGCAAAAATTAGAGGAAGTGTTCCATCTGGATTAAGTGGGTTCGATCAATAGATATCTCTAAAAAGCGCCTCTTTCGGGTGCTTTTTTATTTTCTACCGACGGTAAAACGCGCACCTTTTTTGACCAGCCCCTACAGATTGGGTGACACAAATCCCTATAAATGTCTTATTATTACTTTTCATAGATAATGATAGAAATATTAGTTACATAATTAGGAGATGTTTATTATGGAAATAAAAGGGAAGGTCATTGCAACAACCAATTATCGTAGTTTGCCCCTGATTGCTCCCGAGACTTTTGCCGGACAGCAAAAAGCCAATACCAACGTCAGCGTTAACGGAGTCACCAACGCGCTGGATGATCACGGTACAGAACATTTATGGTATCGCTGCGCATTGGCTGACGGAAATTTTTGGATACGGAGTGATCTCATTTCGTTTTCCATTCCCTCGATACTGGATCAACTGCCATTTGTGACGGCGGCGGAGATTCCTAACCCCAAGAAAATTGCCTTCACCGTTGTAGAACCGAGCCAAGATACGCTGTTGAAACAGGTCGGCGTGGCGCTTGCAGCGGGTGAGACATTGGATGCCGAAGAAATAAAGCTGATTATCGCCGCGCTCAAACGCTATGGCACACGCTTACGCAAAGAATGGACGGCAGCGAACTTACGCGAAGCGATCAGCATTTTGGATAAGCTGTTTTCCTATGGTGTGGTGATGCATGGCTCGGATGGCGGCGGTTGGTCGTTGAGTGAGATGCAGTTGGTTCAAAGGTCAATTGATCTGGTGGCATCCGGAACCGCAAGACATTTTCAGCGTTTATTTAATGTGGCAGACAATATGGATACGGTCGGATTTCGGCTGATGTTCGCGCCGTTACGGATTGTGCGCGTACCGATTGATGATGTGAACCCGAATCCGGTCATTGACCCTAAAACAGGGAAAAGTCCCAAGTGGTGGGCGCGGAATTCAAGAGGTTTTGAACTTTACCTCGGTAATTTGGCATTCACTGGCATGTCATTTAAATTTAGACCCGAAGATTTGATCGTTCACGAGACTTCGCATTGCCTCAACTTCCGTTATCGCCCACAGGGCAAGTTCTTGTATGACTTTTATACTTTAAAGGGTTCTTACACCATTCCGGCGGCAGAAACCTTTGACGGCAAGTCGGTAAAAACGAATTTCCTTGATTTTGACGACGGTTACTCCACACGCCCACGCAGCAGCGATCATCCGGCAGAGGTGGTTACTGACGCCTTCACCAATGACTTTGTCAACGGCTATCAAGACAGCGTGAAAGGCGAGGCACGGCGCAGCCAAGTACGGGGGCTGATGAAGTTGGCGATTGAAAACCGTCTGAAAGAGTATGGCGCTGTCCGTGCGCGCGTGCGTGGTGAAAGCGATAAGACGCTCGAAGGACGATTGGCGATTCTGCTTGATTTCTTAGACGAAACAGAATTTGCTGACCTTAACCTATTCAGTGACAAAATAATGGCCTAGGTTGATCTCTTTAGCTTTCTCCGCGCGGTTCAAAAAAATACTTTTTAAGTAAGGAGTGTGTGAAATGGCACAGACCAGTGAATGCGATATTTCTCATCACCAGAATACGAATATTAATTGGCAGCAAGTATTTCAATCCGGACAGCGATTCGCTTTCATCCGTGCCAGTTTAGTCGGCACGGAGACCAAGAAGCCCAGCCCCGACCGAAATTTTGAAAAGCATTGGGCAGCGGCACGGACAGTCAATGGTTTACTGCTGGGAACCTATCATTATTTTTTGCCTGTACCGGATATAAGAGAACAAATCGAGTTTTTTGTGAGTATGGTTGGTAACCGTAAAGTCGATTTGCCTATGGCGTTGGACTTTGAAAACAGCCTCGGCGTCGATAAAGAAACGACCAGCCGCGCGATTGCTGATGGGCTGCAACTACTCGAAGATAAAATCGGCTATCGCCCGATCATTTACACGGGCTCAAGCTGGTGGAACAGCCATACGGTCGCATCGCCGCGTTGGTCACAACATGACTTATGGATCGCCAATTATGGCAACCCCGCACCGGTACTACCGCGTGATTGGATCAATTGGCGTTTTTGGCAGTGGACAGAGAAAGGCTCCGTTGCGGGTATGCCCGGATTGGTTGATGTCGATTGGTTTAACGGCGACGAAACCCAACTGAAGTTATATGCGGCTTCTCATACCACTTCTAAGCCTCCATCACCTCAGCCGGATTCCGGTTACAGAGTAGAAGTGCTTTCAACAGTGAATATTCGCAAAGGGCCGGGTACAAACTTTGACATCGTTGGAAGCCTCAAGACTGGCAGCCAATCGGCTGTACTTGATGTGGCAGGGAACGACATCTGGGCGCAAATTGGCACGAACCGTTGGGCGGCTTATGTCACTGGTGGGCAGCAGTTGTGTGTGTTCAAGGCTGGCACTCCCGCCCAAATTATTGTGGCGGTGACCCGGATGAATGTGCGCTTTGGCCCAAGTGTATCCACCGCTGATGTAGGGGATTTGTTGAAGGATACCGTGCTTAACGTGTCTGATCTCAGCGGTACCGACGTTTGGATCAAAATTGGGGACGAGCGCTGGGCGGCTTTCGCCAAGGACAGTATGCGGTTTATGAAATGGCTGGCCTGATTCAGCCGTCAACAATCGCGGTATTTTTGGCGATATTCGCGCGGACTTACCCCGAAGTGATGTCGGAAGCGGCGCGAGAAATAACCGGGATCTTCCCAGCCGACATCCGCACCAATACAGTTGATGGAGGATTCACTGTGCAGCAATAGCTGTGCTGCCCGCTGCGCCCGCATCGCTGATAAATAGGACAGTGGTGAATTCCCCATCTCCTGCTTAAACAGCCGGATATAGTATGGCGTAGTGAGACCGAACTCAGCGCTGAGTTGAGAAATTGACCAATTGTGCGCCAGATTTTCTGAAAACAGGAGCAGCGTTTTTTCAACAACTGATGAATGCTCGGGCGGCGCGATGGTCGTCGAAGTATGAATGTTGCTGGAAACACAATCAGCAACCTCTGCTAAAAATGTGGTCAGGCGACCAATCTGATGGATTCGAGCTTCGGGCGATTCCTGTGCTTCAATTTCTTGGAGCGTAAAGAAGGCTTTGCTAGAGCGCACAATTTCGTTTGAATCAAAATAAAAAATGGGAATACGATTATGGGTGGAGGAAATAGCATTTTTCCACAACATTTCGTGAAGAATGGGATTATCCTTCATCCATGCCAATTCGTGATCAAATAAGCGGTTGTCTATGGCACAGACGTTGACCAGCATTGTGTCACAATCGAAGTAACCATGCCAGACACCGGGTTGTATGACAAAGAAAGCGCCCGGTCGGAGCTGCACATCGCCATAAGGCGTGGCTTGAGTTCCTGTCCCCGCAGTGATGAGCACAATTTCAACAAAGTCGTGATCATGTACGTTGTTGACGTGGTCGCCAATCACTTGATGGCGATAAATGGCATACGGCGCTTGGCGATTGAGAAATATTTTGTTGTAGGTTAGATGTTGTATTTTGTAAGTGTGGTTCATTTAGGTTGTTAAAGGACTAAACTTCTAAAAAGTCAATTTTGTCCAATTATACCTCTAAATGCCGCAACTTATGCACACCCCTATTTTTCGATGACATTGTACACTTGCGTTAATTTCCGACTATGCTTCGGCGGATGTTTTGTCGGGAACGCTATGAAAGCATTCGTAAGCCATCATAAATGAGTGAAAGGATCAAATTGCAGCGAATTGCACATCTGAAATATCAAATCCGCTTGTAAATAATTGTTTAAAGGATACTGATATGACTAAAAATAAAGCCTTCAAATATTCCCTCCTCCTTGTTCTCGTGATGTTAGTATTTAGCAGTTTGTCTGTCAGCCTTGCACAGGATAAGCAGCTTTCTGGCGAACTGAGCGTTTATCTGAACGCTTATTATGATCCGGCAGTCGATAAAGATACTGCTGATCTCATGACGAGCATCGCCCAGAAATATATGGACGATCATCCCGGTGTGACCATAAAATTGGTAGAAGCCCTCCCTGCTGGTCAGGATGTCGAGGCTTATCTAGCTGCCCGTATGGCGGCTGATCAGTCCCCGGACATCATGTGGCAGCAGTTTGGTACACGTAATGTGCGCGGCAAGACATGGTGGGTTCCACTGAATGATTATCTCGCTAAGCCGAATCCCTATATTGCCGAAGGTACACCCGGTCATGACAAATGGTCAGACTCACTGCCAGACTATGTATTAGCGCAAACCCAAGCGGCTGACGGCAACTGGTATCAAGTTTCGTTGGACTGGGTTGAAACCGGTTTGTTCTACAACAAAGACCTGTTCGCTCAGGCAGGTGTTGATCCCAAGAATTGGACGAGCTGGGGCAAGTTCATCGGTGATATGAAGACCATCAAAGAAAAGACCGGCGCTGATGGTTTGGGCGCTTTTGTCAAACAAGGTGACTGGTCGAACTGGTTCTGGGCCGACGATCTGTTCCTGACAGTGACATGGGCGGACATCGCCAACGACATTTATATGGAGAAGTATAACGATAAGAACCGTCCTTGGCGGCAGTTGAACCCCGAAGAAGTCGCCAAGGCTGTCCTTGATGGTAAGCTGGTCGCGACTGATCCCCGTATGGATAATTACCTCAAACTGTCCAAGGATTTCGTCAGTGTTCTGCCCGCCGACTACAACGGTATCGCCAGCCTAGACGATTTAGATCAGGTCTTTTTCAGCGGTCAATTAGGCGCTTACTGGACGGGTACATGGAAGAACAAGTTGTTCACCAAGTCGGTTCCGTTTGATTATGGTGTGACTTATATCCCCGGCTTCACCAAAGACGATGCACCCGCGGCACAAGGTACAGCCTACCGCGTCGGTGGCCCCAGCAGCGCTGGTCAGTACGGTATTGCTCAGTCGGCAGTCAAGGCTGGCAAGTTGGATTTGGCGGTCGATTTCCTGCAATATCTGTCTGCACCACAAAACTTTGGCCCATTAGCGCAAAGCTACGGTGGTTTCGTGCCAATGGTCAAGGGGACAGAAGTCGGTTCAGTCATGAGCGGCTTCCTTGATGTCGCCGCGCTACCGGAACGCCTCTTTAACGATCCTGATAACCGCTTGGATCTCGCCGCGCGCGATCCATGGATTAACGCCATGCAAGCGTACTTCCTTGGTCAAGCGGACGAAGCCACGACCTTAACCACCCTCCAAGGCATTTGGATGGACGGAGCCAAACGGTTGTGCGCTGACCAGAAGTATGATTGGTGTCCAGCATCATAACGCTCAATCTCTTTCGACCTTGAGTTTATGAGACGCACAGGGGGCGGCAAGCGCTGCCCCTTTTTATTATCTGGAGTATCTATATGGCAACTCAATCGACGCTTACGAGCGACGCAAGTGCTGCCAGCAGACCAAAATCGCGGCTAATTCCGGTTTACATGCCCTATCTTTTTCTGCTGCCAGCCATCCTGCTTCTGGTTGCGTTTCGCTACTATCCTGCTTTTTCGGCGGTGTTTCATTCCTTCACTGATTGGAATGGAACAAGTACCGCTAATTTTGTTGGTTTAGATCAATATAAAGCGCTTGCTAACGATCCCATTTTCATTAAGTCTGTTATCAATATTGTCATCTACACAGCGCTGCGTACTTTCTTCTCGACGGTTATGGCTTTGCTTGGCGCCGAGTTGGTTTACAACTTACGCAGCTATGTCTCGCAGGGCATTTGGCGTATTGTTTTTACGCTGCCGCTCGTCATCCCTACGACGGTGGTGTTCCTCGTGTGGCGACAGGTTTACGCTGCACGTTTGGGTCTGCTGAATAACATCCTTGCTGCTATAGGTTTAGGTGGACAGGCCAAGCCGTGGCTCGGTTTGCCGGACACCGCATTGGGAGCGCTCATTCTGATTGGATTTCCGCTGGTATCGGGGTTTGGCTTCCTTGTGCTGCTCTCAGCCTTACAAAACTTACCGACTGAGGTGAATGATGCAGCGCTGATTGATGGCTGTACACGTCTGCGCCGGATATTCTCGATTGATATTCCCTCTATTCGCGGCCCATTAGCCCTTATTTTGATTTTGGGTATCAACGCGGGGCTGCAAGAGTTCGCTCCCATGTTGGTGGTGACCAACGGAGGACCAGTGAATGCCACGCAATCCCCCGGTTTATACCTGTACCAACAAGCCTTTACATACGGTAAGTTTGGCTATTCGACCGCTATCGGTACTGTGCTGATGCTTATGACACTTGCCTTCAGCATATTCATCTTACGGTCACGCTACAGGAGCGCACATGATGTTGAAGTCTAATACGAGCGTCCAGAGTGCAGCCAACATACGCAGCCAAACCAAAGTGAAGAGAGCGACAGGATGGCGTAATGATTGGCCTCTAACCATCGCCTTGGTTATTCTGGCGCTCATCACTTATGTACCATTTGTATCTGTCCTTATTAACTCGGTTAAAGATAATAAGCAGTTCTTTACCCAGTTCTGGCTGCCTACCGTTCCGTTTCACTTTGAAAATTACGGCAAAGCGTGGCCGATTATTTCGCAAAGTATCTTGAACAGTGTTGTATATTCGACTCCCACTGTTTTGTTGGTGCTGATTGTTTCTGGTTTAACGGGATATGCTTTTGCGCGCTACCGCTTTTGGGGGCGGAACGTCATCTTCTTTCTGATGCTGCTGCTGACCTTTCTTCCCGGTATTTTACTGGTTATCCCGATGTTTGTTGAGATCAAGGACTTCGGATGGATTAATACCACTCAGGGGATTGTACTGCCGTGGACAGCGGTGCAAATTCCGTTTGGCATGTTCCTGATGCGAACGTTCTTCGAGACGCTGCCGCGTGAATATTTTGAGGCGGCGCGTTTGGATGGTGCAACTGAACTGCAATTGTTCTATCGGATTGCGCTGCCGTTAGCGACACCAGCCTTTAGTACGCTGGGCATTTTGACACTGCTTTTCACATGGAACGACTTGATTTGGCCGATCATTACGCTCTTGGATGCTGATCGTTATCCCATTTCGATTGGTGTGCTGCGCTTCAGTGGTTCGTTTAGTACGGACTTTGGTGTGACCTTTGCGGGTTATACTCTGGCATCTGTACCGCTGATTCTGGTTTTTATCTTTACGGCGCGGCGATTTATGGCTGGCTTGCAAGGCGGATTGAGTATTTAAGTAATCGCGGTAAGCCTATCGCTCTGCCGCGTTTTTTATGGAAGAGAGATTTTATGCCCATGTCGACACAGACGTTTTCATCGGGTGCTGCTTGGATTTGGGATCAACCCGATGCAGCAATACATAATGACTGGCGTTATTTTCGGTTCCGGTGGATCGCGCCAACAACAGTTAAGCAGGCAACGCTGCTGATTACTGCCGACTCGCGTTACGAGTGCAGCCTGAATGGTTCTCATATCGGTCGCGGCCCTGTTCGCAGTTTCCCTTACGCCTATTCCTATGATGTTTATGACATCACCTCGTCAGTGCAGCCGGACACTGAAAATGTGATTGCCGCGCTGGTGAATGCTTATGGCGATCATTCGATGGTGTACATCAAAGCTGGAGCCGGTTTGCTGGTAGAGATCATCATCGAAGATAACGATGGTAAAGTCACGCGCATTGGTTCAAGTTCGGAGTGGAAAACGACACCCTGCGAAGCCTTCAACGCACTCGCACCGCGTATTTCGGTGCAGTTGGGTTTCGAGGAACAGCTTGATGGACGCAAGGAAATCTCCGCTTGGGAGAGCATCGATTTTGATGACTCGGCATGGGCACAGGCAGTCGAAATTGCTAAGGCTGGTGAAGGCCCGTGGACGAATTTGACCCCATCCACTATCCCATTTTTGACTGAAGACCTGACACCACCAACGGCAGTTAAAGCGGTGGAACTGGCGAGAATACGCCCCGGCACATTCTGGAATTTTGATTTCCGCGAACAGATGCATACCATGCGAACGGGTTTACGCAGCGCTCCCCCCGGTGAACGTGGCTCGATCCTGTTCACCGAAATCGTTGCTCCCAAAGCCTGCGACATCCATATTCACACCTTCCCCAACTACGAACCCATCACCATGCGGGTAAACGACACCCGTTTTGGTGAGGCCAATAATCCGCTGGATAACCCCGAAGCGCCGATTCCGGTTCACCTGAATCAGGGTGCGAATATGTTCATGGTCAAGACAGTCGAGTGGCCTTCGTTTCTGTTTGAGTCCACCGAAGCATTGACCTTCACTGCTGAACGATTTGCGGCAGGTGCGGCGTGGGGATTGCTCACACCCCTGGATGAAGTGCGCGGCGAAATTGATACGCTGTGGAAGTTAGAGTCGTTGGATGAGGTGGTCAAGGGCAAGTCAGTGACCGCTATCCCCGCCAGCGATAACAAACTGGATATTTTCGCGCTGACTTCGAGCCAGCAGTTTTTCGCCATTCCCGGCGGTTTTTGTACGCATGAGATCACCCGCGCAACACCCCGATCTTCACTCAATGGCGCAGGACGACCTATTCCAGCCGAAAAGCCGAATGCGCTGCTGCATGATAACGGCACATGGACGACGATTAATCCACAGCCGGACGGCGATGTGCATCTGGTGATCGACTTCGGGCGCGAAACGATTGGTTACCTTCAGATTGATTTGGATGCCAACGAAGGCGCGATTATCGATGGTAACTTATTCGAAGGTATTGATGACGGCGGCATCTTCTGGACACGCAACACGCGCAGCAGCTTCCGTTATGTGTGCCGCGAGGGGCATCAAGTCTTTACCTCACACGAACGGCGCGGTTTACGTTATGCCTCGCTGACCTTCCGTAACCTGACACGTCCCATGAAAATCCGGCATATCACGCACAAGATGGCGACTTATCCGGTGGAAGCCAAAGGCAAATTCCACAGTTCGGATGAAACACTCAACAAGATTTGGGAAGTGGGCGCGTATACGGTGCGGCTGTGCATGTTGGATACCTATGTCGATTGCCCGACATACGAGCAGGTTTATTGGGTCGGTGATGCCCGTAACAGTGCGCTGGTCAACGGTATCGCTTTCGGCGCATTTGAGCTGACCGACCGCTGCGTGCGTTTGACGGGACAATCACTCTCGCCTGAAATCAAGATGGTTATCCCGCCGCACATCCAAACCATGCGCACTCATATCGCGACTTCGCATGTGGTCAGCGGTTGGTTTGATGAAATCCCGATGTGGACGTTCCTGTGGGTTTGGATGGCGTGGGAACAGTACATGAATACCGGCGATAAAGCCGCGCTGGTGGATTACTACGCTGATGTCAAAGAATGTTTGGCACGCTGCGAAACCTTACTGACCAAACGCGACCTCTTTGATATTCCAGACGTCTGGAATCTGGTCGATTGGGCTGCGCAAGATTTGGAGCGGGACGGTGAAGTCATTAGCAATACGGTGCTGATGGCGCAAGCCCTCGATTACGCGGCGAAAATGGCGGAGGCGCTGGATCACGCTGAAGATAAAGCGCACCACGAGTCGCTTGCACAGCGTCTGCGTGATGCGGTTAACAAGTATGGTTGGTCAGACGAATATCAGGGTTACGTCGATACCGTGCGCGATCAAACCGCTTATGAGCAGCATCAAAAGTTATCGGCTGAACGCGGTGTTACGCCGGATTCACCAGAAGTCTTCCGCAACAAGCAGCGCATCAGCGAACCGACAAATACGCTGGTTTTGTTGTGCAATGCCGTTCCAGCCGAACGCCGTGACGCAGTGATGAAATTAGTCTTGAACGCTAAAGAAGGTAAGTTCGTCGGCAGCAGTCCGTGGTATGCCTCACAAGGCAGGCCGGATGAGATTGTTCCGGTGGGCAGCCCGTGGTTTTTGTTCTTCACGTTGGAAGCTTTATTCCAAGAAGGCCTATCGAGTGATGCGCTGACGATTTTGCGCGAACAGTGGAACCGGATGCTGGAAAAAGGCGCGACGACTTTCTGGGAAACTTTCCCCGGTCATATTGGCAGTGGTCACTGGAGCCGCAGTTTGTGTCATGGTTGGTCAGCCGCTCCGGCTTATTTCCTCTCAACACAGGTGTTGGGGGTCAAGCCTGCTGAACCCGGTTACAGCCGTGTTCGCATCGCGCCGCAGCCTTTTAACCTGACATGGGCGGAAGGTGTCGTGCCGACTCCGCACGGGCCGATTACGGTTTCGTGGAAGCTTAACGAGTCCGGCGGCCTTGACGTGGAATATGACGCGCCCGAAGGCTGCGAAGTCGAGGTTGTTCTGCCTGAATGGGCGTGAACCCATTTTGTATGTGATAGCGGTAACCATACAGGGCGCACAGCCGTGCGCCCCTACAACAGATTGTGATTCGTAGGGACGCGATAATGATGCTTAACTATTTAATACGGATTATGCCCTCGTAGGTAAGGCTCTTAGAGCCTTCCGTATGGTTTCCTCCCTCGTATACGGGGGAGGATTAAGGTGGGGGTTCTTTCTCCGCCTTAATTTGTTAAACGTCATCATCGCATCCGTTATCAAATAATTCCAATATTTTCCTTTTATTTCCTAAAAAGGGATTTTATGACCTCCAAATCAATCCAATCGGCAGCGACGCTCGATGAAATCGCGCGTCAGTTTGCCACACCCCTAAAAGAATTTTCGCCCGTTCCTATCTGGTGGTGGAGCGGTGACCAATTGGAACGCGGACGGCTGCGCTGGCAGATGGAGCAGTTGATTAAAGGTGGCGTGTATAACGTCATCATCCTCAATCTCGCGCCGACCAGCCCACTCTATGGTTCTGATCCTGATCGTCCGCACTTCCTAACCGAAGAATGGTGGCAGCATTTCTTGGAGATGTGCGAGGATGCGCGGGAAATCGGAATGCGCGTCTGGTTCTATGACCAGATTGGTTTTTCTGGCGCAAATCTGCAAGGCGAGATCGTGCGTGATAATCCAGATTTTGCAGGCCAGGCCCTCAATTCGGTGACGGTTGAAGGCAACGGAACACTGCAACTGGAATGTCCATCCGAAGGTACGCCGTTAGCAGCGGCTTATGTGCCACTCGATGCACAAGGCAAGCCAAATGGCGCATCTGTCACCATTCCATTAAATGGACGTGTCGCCAGCACCGATGCCGCCGGTAACAAACGCTTGCGGCTGATGTACGCCATCCGGCGCGGCTTTGATTATTTCAGCGTCGAAGGCTGCGATAAGCTGATTGACATCGTTCACCGCGAGTTTGAACGGCGGGCAGGTCAATATTTCGGTGATGTCATCGTCGGTTCGTTCCAAGATGAACTGCCGAGTATGTTGACATGGAGTTTGCAGTTCGCGGATGCTTTCAAACAAATCAAAGGCTACGACCTGCTGGAAAACATGATCGCGCTGTGGGAAGGTGAAGATGCCCACGCCGAGCAGGTGCGGGTGGATTATCATCAAGTGCGAGCAGAACTGGCTGAAAAAGCCATCTTTAAGCCGCTCTTTGATTGGCATCACAAACATGGTTTGGTTTGTGGTGTTGACCAGCAAAGCCCGGCGCGTACCGGTCAGCCGACGGGTGGGGTACAGCAGTACGCCAATTACATGCAAACCCATCGCTGGTATGACGTTCCCGGCAGCGACCATCACGGCAACGCTAAAATCCACAGTTCAATTGCCCATCTCTATGACCGTCCACGTGTATGGATCGAATCTTTTCACAGCAGCGGTTGGGGCGGCACGTTGGAAGAAACCTTCGACTGGCTTCTGCCGTGGCTGCGAAATGGTGCGACACTCTACAACCCTCATGCGGTTTATTACAGCACATGGGGCGGTTGGTATGAATGGGCACCGCCCTCGACTTGCTGGCGGCAGCCTTATTGGCGGCATTATTCGGTGTATGCCAATACGATTGCCCGCCTGTGCTTCTTGCTCAGTCAAGGCAGTCATGTTTGCGATGTTGGCGTTTTATATCCGACGACAACCGTACAATCCGGTTTGACGGTTGATGGCCCGTTAGCGGCTACAGATGCAGCCAATGATACTTATATCGCGCTCACCGGAACGATGATGTTCTTGCAAATGGTCAGCGGTACACTGGACACCGACCACCGTGATTTTGATGTGTTGGATGACGACTCGATTCAACGAGGTCAAATCGGGAACAACGCGCTCCAAATCGGTGATGAGAGTTACAAAGCGATTGTGCTGCCCAACTGCAAAGTCATCGACGGCAAGACTGCTGAGCAGCTTGTCAAGTTTGTGGGCGGTGGTGGATTGCTAATCGTGGTTGGACAAATCCCGGATCACATACTGGGCGCAAGTGCCGAACAAACACAAGCCTTCCAAAATATGTTTGCGCTCGGCCTTGCCCTTGTTCTATCTAAGCCCGATGATCTACCTGCTGCACTCAAATCCATTCCTCGCCGTGTGTCTGCGCCCGTTCCAGTTTTGCACCGGCGGATTGACGGCGCGGATGTCTTGTTTGTGCCAGCCGCTTCACCCCATGCCACCCGTAACACCGATACGCATAACGATGGACAAAGCTGGTTACGTGCCAATTACGAATTTGATCCGTCACGTTATCAAAAGCCGATGAAGATCACGGTTCACGGTTTCAAGGGAACGCCGCAGTTATGGGATGCGGTTAGCGGCGAACGTCGCTCGGTGAAGGCTGTATCAAACGGTGACAGCGTTGAGGTTGAAATTCCATTTGACCCGTCACCTGCGGCGCTGCTGGTTTGGTCGGACGATTTGGCGGAAGTATCAACAGATGATGTTGAAACACCGTCGGTGATGAATCTCGGTGAGGTGTGGACGGCACAATTAGAGCAAACCCTCGATAACCGTTATGGTGATTTGACCAAACCGGACTTTGAAGGTGCGCCTTCTGTCCAAACATGGGCATTGGGGCATAAGGTCGAAGGAACAGACGCGGATGGCGTGAGAGAAGGCTGGTATAAAGGGGCTGGAGTTTGGTGGTTAGTGATGGCGACCTTTGGCACATATGGCATGTGGTCGGGCGTAGTTTCGGCTAAAGAACTGCCCGCACCATTAGCGGCTGTGCCGGAAGATGGTCATCTAGGCGAGAAAGGGTGGTCTCCGGCGGAATACTCGCTGCAACGTGGCATTTACAAAGACACGATTCATGTTGGCAACTTGGGGCCGAAAGCCCATGTGCCAGAAGAATTTTTGGATTTCGGGCATGTGAATGCAGGGGATGGTGTCCAGTTCCGCACAACCTTCTGGTTAGATGAAGCGCGGTCTTGTTTTTTGGCTCAGGCGGCTCCTGCCCGTAAGCGTGTATGGATCAACGGCGAATTGGTTGGCGAAAATGCGCCGGGGTATTTGTCGATCATTCCAGTGGAACTCAAAACGGGCATAAATCTGTTGGAATGGCGTTTAGTAGCGGAGTCTGAAATCGATCTGCGTGCTTATTGGGCATTCGTCACCGATGCCCAAGCGTTTGCCCGACCTGAACGCATGATTCCGGCTGACCAAGCTCAACGGGATTCGCGCATCGAATATGTCTACAACTTCGATGTTGATTTTGAACCCACATCGATGGTGGTTCAAATCTCCGCCGATTCGCCCTGTAAGTTGATTGTGAACGGGGTTGAAGCAGGACGGCAAGGCGGCTTTGATCCGTATGCCAGCCTCGCGCGGGTGCAGCCTTATGTGGTTAAAAATGCCCATAAAGGCAGCAATCAACTGATTGTTGAAATCCAAGATACGGGTTCAACACCCATTATCCAGATTGATGAAAACGACGAACTGCTTGAAGTTGAAGGCCAAGTTTCAACAATGGGCTTGAACCAGATTCGTGGGTATGCGGCGGTGATGGTCGATGGACTTGTAGAAGGTGCAGGCGAAAAACTGTCGATCATCAGCGGCTCGGACTGGCAGGTTAAACGTGATGGTGGCGAGGCTAAACCTGTGAAATTGTTCCGCATCCAATGGAACGATCCGGCGTGGCCTTACCTGTGGCGACGACCACATCCACTGCCGGAATCAACGTGGTTAGATAACACGCCGACCAATGGTGTGGTGATTCCAGTCGTGCCGGATGCTCATGGCGGTAAAACCGATGTGGAGTGGTTCAGATGGCAGCTTCCACCGGGAGTCAGTGAAATCCAACTGCCCATTGCGGGACACGTTCGCATTTGGATTGATGGCGAGGAAGTGATCCCCGAAAACGGCACAGTTCGCGTTCCTCAATCGGATAAGGTGGGGCGTATGGCACATGTGCGAGTTGTTCCCGAACGTGGGCGCACAGGTGGTGGTGTCTTCACTGGCCCGGTCACTTACCGCACCGAATCCGGCGCAATCCGGTTAGGCAATTGGGAAGATCAAGGTTTGACCGCCTATTCCGGTGGCATCCATTACCAGAATTGGTTCAAGCTGGATAAACTTCCGCCTAAGTTGGTGCTTGATCTCGGTAAAGTGAGGGGTACAGCCGAAGTGACGGTCAACGGACAATCGGCAGGTGTGCGCGTTTGGTCAGCTTATCGCTTCGACATCACAAACTTGGTCAAAGTGGGCGAGAATCAACTGGATATTCTGGTGTTGAACACACTCGCACCCTATTTGGATGCCGTGAGTCCAACGCATTATGTGCGACCGGGACAAAAAGTGTCCGGCTTATTTGGACCAGTTCGTTTGCTCAGTTCAGAATGAAAGACATTTTTAACACAGGGACATAATGACTCAAAGACACAGAGAGAATTAGAGGGAATTTTATGACAACCATTACTAACTTAAAAACAGAATACCTTGAGAACCCTTTAGGCATTGATGTGACCAGCCCACGATTGAGCTGGCAGCTTCAAAGTGATGCAGCAGGCGCACGACAAACAGCCTATCAGATCAAAGCCGGGAGCAGCGAAGGCCAAGCCGATTTGTGGGACAGCGGCAAAGTTGATAGTGACCAATCAATCCATGTGGTTTATGCAGGTAAAGCCTTAGCTTCACGCCAGCGGGTTTATTGGAGTGTGACGGTTTGGGATGAAGCGGGTAGTTCAACTCAGAGCGAAAAGACATGGTTCGAAATTGGCTTACTTGCCCGTGACGACTGGAAAGGCGAGTGGATTGGCACGGATTTACGCGGTGGGCCACGCAGCCTGATTCCCGCACCGATGTTTCGTAAATCCATTCAGTTAGCCAGCGCACCCCAATCGGCGCGGTTATATGTGACTGCGCTCGGCTTATACGAATGTTCGATTAACGGCAAGCAGGTGAGCGATGATGTATTTAACCCCGGTTGGACGGATTATTCAAAACGGGTGCAGTACAAAGTTTATGATGTGCTTGATCTTCTGCAAGAAGGCGAAAACGTCATTGGCGCGATGCTCGGTGACGGTTGGGCGGTCGGGCACATCAGTTGGAATCACCGTCAAAGTTATGTAGATCGTCCGCGTTTGTTAGCCCAGCTTGAAATCACCTTGAAAGATGGCAAGACGGTTACGGTCGCAACCGATACCACTTGGAAGTATCAATTTGGCCCAATTCTCAGCAACGATCTGTTGATGGGCGAGGAATACGATGCGCGTTTGGAAGTACCCGGTTGGGATGCACCCCAATTTGATGATGAAACGTGGTACACGGCTAAACGTTTTGATGACACAGGTATCGAGATTGTGGCGACGGATGGGCCAACAGTGAAACGCATCCAAGAACTGAAACCGATCAGCCCACCTGTTGATAAGAGCAACTTCAATTCGCACCGGCAAATTTTCGACTTGGGACAGAATATGGTCGGACGTGTACGCTTCAAGGGAAGCGCACCAGCCAACACCACCATCACACTGCGTTTTGCAGAGGTGCTGGATGAAGATGGCAGAATGTATTTGACCAACCTTCGCAGCGCCCGTGCGGTGGATTACTACACCTTTAAGTCGGATGAGCCGGTGGTTTGGGAACCGCACTTTACGTTTCACGGCTTCCGATATGTTGAACTGGTTGATTATCCCGGTGAAGTGACCGAGGATACGATTACGGGCGTGGTTCTGCATTCCGAGATGGCGCAAACCGGCGAGTTCGAATGTTCTGACCCGATCTTGAACCAACTGCAACACAATATTCAGTGGGGGCAGAAGGGCAACTTCGTTGATGTGCCAACCGACTGCCCGCAGCGCGACGAGCGTTTGGGTTGGACAGGTGATATTCAGGTGTTCGTGCGGACGGCGGCCTACAACTTTGATGTGGCCGGTTTTATGACCAAGTGGGCGCAGGATGTGACCGATGCCCAGAATGAACAGGGTATTGTTCCGCCGGTCGTTCCCAATATGAAAACCTCTTTCTTAGCCGACGGCGGGCCAGCGTGGGCAGACGCGGCGGTGATCTGCCCGTGGACCATTTACCTGACTTACGGCGATAAACGCATCCTTGAAACCAGCTACCTGACCATGACCAAGTTCATGAACTTCCTGCTGGAAAGCAGCCCCGGTTATATTCGCTGCGCGCCGGAGTACGAAGGTTGGCCGGGATTTGGTGACTGGCTTTCGATCAACGCGGCGACACCCCGCGATTTGTTGGGTACAGCTTTCCTTGCTTATGATGCCAGTTTGATGACCCAAATCGCTGAGGTGTTGGGTAAGCAAGATGATGCCGGGAAGTATCGCAAGCTGTTCGCAGACGTGAAGGAAGCCTTTGCTAAGCGTTATTTGATCGGCAGCATTGTTCCGGCAGTGAAGCCGATGCCTTCTGAAGCACGGCGGCGCATGGACGAGGCCGACGCGATTTCTCAAGGGAACTTGAAGCTGGTTCAGAATGAGACGGTCACGTCCAAGGTGTTTAATACCGAGGTATTCACACCGACTCAAACGGCTTATGTTTTGGCGCTGCACTTCAACTTGCTCCCTGACGAACTGCGTCCGTTAGCGGTTGAGGAATTGGTGAAGGCGATTGAAGGGCGTAATATGCACCTCTCGACCGGATTTGTGGGTGCGCCTTATCTGCCACATGTCCTCAGCAAAAATGGGCGCTTGGATATGGCCTACACTTTGCTCAACCAGAAGACATGGCCTTCGTGGTTGTACTCGGTGACGCAGGGCGCGACCACCATTTGGGAACGGTGGGATGGTTGGACGGAAGATCGTGGTTTCCAAGACCCCGGTATGAATTCCTTCAACCATTATGCTTACGGTTCGATTGGCGCATGGATGTACAACACTATCGCGGGCATCGAGATTGATCCCAAGCAGCCGGGCTACAAACACAGTCTGCTCCAACCGAAGCCGGATGGTAGTTTGAGTTCGGCTTGTGGGCAGCTTCAAACTCCTTACGGTGAGTTGGTCTCCAAGTGGAAGTTGGAGAACGGGATATTCGATTGGGAAGTGACAGTTCCGGCGAACACGACCGCGACTTTGACCATCCCGATGGCGGATCAAGGCAAGATGACTATGAACGGCGCACCTGTGAGTGGAGCCGTTCAAGAGGTTGGCGCGGGTAAATATCATGTTGTTGTCGCGTGACAAGATAGGTTGATTATGTCTGAACAACTCACTTTTCCGCAGGGTTTTATGTGGGGTGTTGCCGGTGCAGGGCATCAAATTGAAGGAAATAATGTCAACAGTGACTCATGGTTACTGGAACATGTTCCCGGCACGACTTTTAGTGAGCCATCAGGCGATGCTTGTGACCACTATCACCGTTATCCAGACGACATAGCTATGGTCGCTGCTCTTGGCTTTAACAGCTACCGTTTCTCATTGGAATGGGCGCGTATTGAACCGGAGGAAGGTGAGTTTTCGACAGCAGCCTTAGAACATTACAGGCGGATGTTGGTGGTTTGTCACGAAAATCATCTTACACCTATTGTGACTTACAACCACTTCACCTGTCCGCGTTGGTTCGGCGTAAAAGGCGGTTGGGAAGTATCGGCAAATGCTGAGTATTTCGCACGTTTTTGTGAGCGGGCAACCGCTCACCTCGGCGATTTAATTGGTGTCGCTTGCACATTAAACGAACCGAATTTAGGAATTATGCTTCAATCTATCGGTGTTTTTCCTAGTGATGAAACCGTAGCGAAAGCGCCTTACCGTTTGGCGGCTGCCCGTGCCGTCGGCAGTGATACATTTTCGAGCTTTCCAACTTGCTGCCAGCAGCTTCCAGTACGCGATACCTTGATCAAAGCGCATCGTTTGGGCTACAACGCCATTAAGTCTGGACGCGGCGATTTTCCTGTGGGAATAACGCTGGCGATGTTTGATCATCAAGCGGTTGAAGGTGGTGAAGCGCTGTGTGATCAGATTAGACAGCAAGTCGATGATGTATTTCTTGATGCCGTACGCAATGATGATTTTATTGGCGTACAAAACTACACCCGAATGCGTTATGGATCTAAAGGAATTCTGCCGCCAGAAGCTGGTGTCGAATTGACACAGGTTCATTATGAATATTGGCCGGAAGCCCTCGAAGCGACTATTCGTTACGCGGCGAATTATACGGGGCGACCGATCCTTGTAACTGAAAACGGTGTAGCTACAGTCGATGATTCAAAACGTATAGAATTTGTACGTCGGGCGCTGATGGGGGTTGAACGCTGTGTACAAGATGGAATCGCAGTGAAAGGTTATTGTTACTGGTCTGTGTTCGATAATTTTGAATGGGGAATGGGTTTCCAACCCACTTTTGGGTTAATCGCGGTCGACCTCGCGACACAAGTCCGAACCCCGAAACCGAGCGCAGCATGGTTGGGAAATGTAGCGAGAACTAACGCGTTATAACAACTTGATTTTTGGATAGGTTTGCATCAATAGGAATGAGGGCGGGTGGTTGACGTGGGCATTCCCAAATAATCGATGGGGCTAACGGGCAGCGTAAAATAGAAGGTCGCGCCTTCTCCCTCAGCCGATTCAACCCAGATGCGCCCGCCGTGCCGCTCGACAATCTTTTTGCAGATGGCGAGGCCGATGCCTGTACCAGCATATTCCGTGCGACCGTGTAGGCGCTGGAACATGGCAAAAATGCGGTCTTTATACTCAGGCGCGATGCCGATGCCGTTATCTTTGACGCTGAACTGCCATTCATCGTTTTTCTTTTGGACGCCGATATGAATTTTCGGCGTTTCTTGCCCGCGAAACTTGATGGCATTGCCGATGAGATTCTGGAAGAGCTGCATCAATTGCAATGAATCGGCCTGAACCTGTGGCAGCACGTCGTGGGTGATGACCGCGCCGCTGTCGGTAATTGCTACGGATAAGTTGGTCAATGCCCGATCCAATATTTCTTGGACTGAAACGGGTTCTTCGGTATCCTGATCACCATCCAAACGGGAAAATTGCAGCAAGCCGGATATCAGTTCCCTCATACGTGACGCGCCATCCACCGCGAAAGTGATGAATTCGTGCGCGTCGCTATCCAAGGCGTTGGAGTAACGGCGTTCTAGCAGTTGCAGATAACTAATGACCATTCTGAGGGGCTCTTGTAAATCGTGTGAGGCGATGTAGGCGAACTGTTGCAACTGCTCGTTGGAACGGCGCAGCATGGCGGCATAACGCGTCTGGGCATTCATCAGCCGCTGACGATCACTGACATCCATCATCACCCCGCGTGATTTAACCGGTTTTCCGTCCTCCATAATCGCCACCATGTGGGCATCAATATCGACTACTTGTCCATCTTTATGCAGCGCGCGGAAGCTGACGACGCCGGGATGTCCACTCATGCGAATCTGCGCCATTTCTTGACGCGCCCTTTGTGCATCTTCGGGATGAAACACCTTATTCCAGAAGTCAGGTTGGGCAAGCGCTTCATCAACGGTATAACCCAACACCGGTTCGACATAGGCACTGATGAATACCAATTTCATCCTGTCGGCAGCGCTGTCGTATTGATTTTCCCAAAAAATGCCGGGAACAGTTTCAATGATGTTAGCGAAGCGCTGCCGCTCTTGTTCGAGCATGGCATCCAACTGCGCCCGTTTCTGCTCGATCATTTTGCGGTGGGATATATCCCGAAACACAATCACTGTGCCGACTGGCGAACCGTTTCCGTCTTTAATATAGGTCAGGTTATCTTCAATCGGAATCCTGTCGCCCTTACGCGTCATAAGGTGTTTCGAGTCATTTGATAACTGCGTTACATCCTGCGGAGCGGTCGGCGTTTGGTCAACTTCATGGACAACTTCATACACTTTAGAAATCGATTTACCAGCCGCTTCTTCATCAGACCAACCGGTAAGCTGCCTTGTAACTGGATTAATAAAGGTAACCGTTCCGTGAATGTCGGTGGCAATCACACCATCGCCGATACTGGATAACACGCCTTGCAGCCATTCCCGCTGGGTCAATAATTCTTCAGAGTGGTTACGCGACAGGGCCAGCGCCTGTTCGTAGGACTGCGATAGACCGACTAACTGCCGCAGGGTCACAACCGCCAACAGCGCGCCGACAATTAGGCCGACAATCACCACGCTGATGATAACAAACTGTGAGGTCGATTGGGTGATGCGAATGCGTTCGTCGCGCAAACGGTTTTCGGTATTCACAAAGGTTGTCAATCGCTGGCGGATCGAATCCATGAGCTGTTTGCCGGTCAATTGGGTGGCTGCATCAACACCATCGTTCACGCTGGCTTTTTTATTGAGCGTATCGACGGCGTACTGCCGCCATTTTACGATGTCCGCCCACGCGTCATTCAGGTTTTGTGTTTGCTCCGCATTATCGGTGATCAAAGCTTGTAGGTGCTGAAATTCAGCATCAAAGGTGCTTTGAGCCTGCTGATAAGGTTCGAGGTAAAGCGCATCCCCATTCAAGAGATAGCCGCGTAAACCGGTTTCCATATCCACCAGCAGTTTTAAGATGGTCGACTCTTGAGTCATAACGGTGTTGCTGTGTTCGACGCGCTCGTTGGTTCTGAGGACGTTCCCTAGCTGCCAGATAAAAATAATAATGAGCAGTGCCAAAAGCAGTAAGGGATAAACAAAGGCACGCACAATCGAACGCCGGAATACGACACTTCCGGCTGGCTGCTGAGTTGAAACTTCTTGCGCGGGGATTGTCATGGGTTGCACACAGGTTGAATGAGAACAAAACCAAGCCAAAAGAGATACATTAATTCAACGTTTCGATACAGTTTAGCCACAACACATGAATCTTTGCTGAGGATGGGTCATGACGTAGACCATGTTTCCTAAGCAAAACGCCATTTTTCATTATCCAACATTAGCTGATGATGAGAAGCGCAGCCCTGCGCAATCGGTTTAAGTCACAAGCGGCAGCCAGCGGTTTTCTTCAGGGCTGACACGCTGCTGATGGCGGTTGTTCGCCATACCTTTGCCACGTTCTAATGCGGCGGATAACACGGCGTTATGTACCGCCTCACCCAATCCGCTGAGGACAGTTTCGGCTTTGTCGCGCGTTTCCTGTGTGGTGGCGTAATGATTGAGCACCATCCCTAAAAGTTCGGCAGCCCGTTCGTCTTCTTTTTCACGGGCAAGCAAGCTGGCGATACCAGTGAGTATCCACAATTGCAGCGGTGTATCGCGAATGACCTGCGCCATGGTATAGGCTTCATGGAAATATTGACGCGCACCTTCAATATCACCCAATGCTACCGCGACATCCCCCAAACCGCCTAACGTCAAACTGACACCCAAGCGGTGGTCAAATTCGCGGTAAATGGCGAGTGAGTCTTGATACGAGCGGCGGGCAGCAGTGTAATCTTTTTGGGCTAAGGCAACATCCCCCAAAAATAGAATCGCCCGCGCTAAGGCACGACGATTGCCATGTTCCATGTTCATGACGATGCTGTCTTCCAAGTAGTTTCGGGCTTCGTCAAACTGGTTTTGCGCCCGCGCTACGCCACCTAGGTTCAACAGGGCGTTGGCGATTTCGTGATGATCGCCAACATCACCTGCCATTTTCAAGACTTCTTCCAGATAACCACGCGCTTCATCATATTTACCTTGTAAACGGGCGACCATCGCTAAGTCTTCAAGGCTAGAGCCGATTCCTGCCGGTGAACCGATTTCACGGGCGATGGCGAGTGCTTCACCATATTTTTGTCGGGCAGTGTCGTAGTCGCCATCGACACGGGCAAGGCTGCCCAATGACCATAAACAGACGGACACACCGGAACGATCTCCGGTTTCTTCGTAGATGGTCAGCGCTTCACGGAACAGCTTTTCGGCTTCTTCGTGCCGGCCTTGAAAACGAGCCAAGTTGCCGAGGTTCATAATCGGACTGGCAAGGCCGGATCGGTTGCCGATGGTTTTAAAGATTTGCAGACCGGCTTCCAAATCGCCCTGTGCTTCGTCCAAGCGTCCCAATTCGGCTTTGACGAGGCCAAGGTTATTGAGCGCGCCGGCAGTACGCACCTGATCCCCGATTTCGCGGGCGATTTGCAGACTAGCCTGATAGTAACGGATGGCTTCGGTGTAGTCGCCTTGATAATGCGCCATCGCACCAAGACCGTTGTAAGCCCACGCCACTCCCCTTTTGTCCTCGATTTCTTGAGCGATAGACAGCGATACCTGAAAATACTGTTCGGCTTCGGTATAACGGCGCATGATCGAGCCAACTAACCAACCGAGTTCGTACAGGGCCTTGATGATGCCCGGTTTATCACCAACCCGTTCAAAGAGAATGAGACTTTTCTCGTAGAGTTCGCGAGCAGTGGTGAAGGTACTGAGCCAGCGATAAGCCTGTCCCATATACGCTAACAGTTGAGCTTCTAAAACATCCCGTGTGCCATCAGCCGGTTGTTCGGAAATGGTCAGGAGGTTCAGCGCCTGTTCCGCCCAATCAATCGCTTCATGATAGGCACTGATGTTCAGAGCGCTTTCCACCGCTTTAATGAAATATGTGACCGCTTTTTGCGGTTGACCGGCCTGCTCGTAATGACGGGCGATCATGGCGGTGTATTCATTGACGCGGTCGCCGCTGCGCTTGACCAACCAATCGGCTACCTGCTCGTGGTAGGTACGACGCAGCCTTCGCAGCACACTTTCATAAGTTACATCATGCAAAATGGTGTGGCGGAAAATGTATTCTTTTGTGCCATCAAAAACTGAAACTTCACGCTGGCGGATGAGTTCACGGTTGTTCAAATTCTGGAGTGCGTCAGGGATGTTTTTAAGCGGTTGGTCTTCTTCCGTTTTAAGGTAGCTGACCACATCGTCCCAGAAGATACGCCCGACCACCGAGGCGCGCTGGAGCAGATCACGTTCTGTGGGCGGCAGCGCATCTAAGCGGGCTTGCAAAACACCGGTCAAAGTTGGCGGAATACGCAAGTCGGTCAGGCGCGAACTATCCACCGACCATTTGTCGTCATTCTTGAGGATAACCCGATCATCAAGCAGCATCTTGATGATTTCTTCGACGTAAAAGGGGTTGCCTTCGGCATTGACGACAATCAAATCGCACAAATCATCGGGGATAACATCGACATTACGCAGGATGTCGGTAATCAACGCGCGCGTGTCTTGATTGGACAACGGACGAAGTTCGATACGGGTATGAAAATCTTGCTGATCCATCCACAACGGTACACGGCGCTCGAACAAAGCAGGACGAGTCAGGCAAACGACCAACAAGTGCAGTTCACGTTTGGCGCGGATAATATGGTTCACGAGGTCAAGTGATTTGTCATCCGCCCAATGGATATCATCCAGAAAGATAACAGCAGGCTTTTCACCGGCGACCTTGCCAAAAAACTCGGTGATGGCGAATTGGCCCAATTGGGTGATTTGCTGAGCATCTTCACCCTGTAAATAAGGGCTGGTGGAAAAATCGAAACCAATCAAGTTGCCGATAGCATGGGCTTTGGCAACACTCTCCGCGCCAAGGAAAGCGGCAATACCCCGTTCGAGCTTATCACGGGCAACAGCAGCAGTATCACTTTCCAGAATGTCGAAGCGGAAGGCAAACATATTGCGAATGAGGGCGTAAGGCAGTTTGAGCATATCGGCGGTCGCCCGTCCAGTAAAATGCACGATGCTTTCCGGTCGCTCATCCAGCCAGACATCGAATTCGCGCAGGAGGCGAGATTTGCCAACCCCCGGTTCGCCAATGATGGTGACGATTTGTGTTTCGTGTTCTTCGTTCGCCCATGTGAAGGCCGATTTTAACTGACCAAGTTCGTTGTTACGCCCGACCATGTGCGTTTCCACACCTTCGATGCCGCGCGTGGTGACGCGGAAGGTGCGCGGTTTTTCGCGGTCCACCATGTAGACTTGGATAAGTTCGGATTTGCCTTTGAACTGCATCGGTTCAAGGGTGCGGGTTTCAAATACACCGCGTACATGGACGTAAGTGTCGTGCGAAATCAAAATCGTTCCGGGCTGCGCACCGCTTTGCAAACGGGCAGCGAGGTTCACAGCATCGCCCATGGCTGTCCATTCGGAACCGCCTGCCGCGCTGCCGACTTCACCCAAGGCGACCGGCCCGGTATTGAGGCCAACACGGACGTTGAAGGCTTCGACATCGTACTCGGCGGCAACTGTAGCGGCGTAGGTACGCGTGGCTTGAATAATAGCGAGGCCGCAGCGCACTGCCCGGACCGCGTCATCTTCGCGTCCAATCGGAGCGCCGAAAAAGGCCAGTAACCCATCACCCATCAGGCGGGCGACCGTGCCGCCATATTCACTAACGGCATCGGAGTAGGCTTTGAGCGCGCCGTCCATAATTTCCAGCACATCTTCGGGATCGAGCTTTTCAGAAAGGGCGGTCGAGCCGACAATATCGCAGAATAGAATAGTGACGAGCTTGCGCTGTTCAAGCGCTGATTGATGCTCAAGCGCGGCGAGTTTCTCACGCAGGATGGAGACGGTGGCATCTACAACCGTATCACCGAGCGCAGCACGTAAATTTTCTTGGGCGGCGATGGCCTGTTCGAGCTGTTCCCGGTTGAGCATCCTTCTCCCTCAGCCAGCGAACGATTGAGCGATGGGTCTAGTTTATCATGTTTTTGACAGTCTATACCAAGTCCTGAGGACTGATTTTACGTTTGCGTTGGCAAATCAGACAAATCAGTTGCGGATGAAGCGTTCAAAGCAGCGCTTGACTCTCACCTTACCTGAGACTGTATAGTACGAACAGATGAGCGGAAGGAAAGCCAATTGATCAAAATAGGAGACTTCGCACGGCTGGGACAAGTATCGGTGGTGACGCTGCGACACTATGACGAGGTCGGGCTGCTGAAGCCGGTTTCGGTCGATAACTTCACCGGCTACCGTTACTACGCGGTCGCCCAACTCTCCGAACTCAACCACATTTTGGCGCTCAAAGACCTCGGTTTCTCGCTGGATCAGATCGCGCAGGTCTTGCAAGGGCTAACTGGTGAGCAGCTGCAGGGCATGCTCATCATGAAACAGGTTGAGGTGCAGCAGCATTTGGTCGATGAACAAGCCCGCTTATCTCGTATTGGTGTTCGACTCAAACAACTTAAGATGGAGGATACGATGCCCAATTATGATGTCGTCCTGAAGACCGTTCCGCCGCAGTTGATTGCCTCGCGCAAGGTGAGCATCCCCACCAATGACCAAGTACCCGCTTATTTGAATGAGGCCTACGGTGAAGTGTACAGCCACATCAAAGCGCAGGGCGCAAAAGATACCGGTGCCTGTTTCGGTGTGTGGCATCAACCTGCCGCCATTCTTGCCAATGAAGTGGCTGAGGCGGCTGTGCCTGTAGACCATGCCATTCCAAGTTCAGATCGAGTGAAGGTCTATGAACTGCCGCAGGCGCAGGTGGCCTCCGCCGTTCATCGTGGGGAGTTCGTTAGTTTTGTACAGCTTCATGCCGTGCTGCTGGATTGGATCGAAAGCAATAATTACCAGATCGTCGGCCCTTACCGTGAAATCTATATCAATAGTGCGGATAAAAGTAACTCGACAACCGAGATTCAATATCCCGTAGCAAAGGCCAACTAATATGGAAAACGTGAAAGTTACAACTGAACCCACAATCGTCGAGCGAAATGAACAGCCGTACATGGGCATCCGCACATGGATACCTTCCAAAGACCTCTCGACATGGCAGATTAAGCTGACTAAAGAGCTAACGAAATGGATGGACGCGCACGGCGTCAAAGCAGCGGGGCCGGTCTTCCACCGCTTTTACGTCATCAACATGGGGACAGAGTTTGACTTCGAGATCGGCATTCCGGTTGAAAAGGCTGTTGCAGGCGATGACCGCGTTAAGCCGAATGTGATTCCCGCCGGACAGTATGCAGCGCTGGTCTATACCGGACGTAACAATGCTTACAAAGGCAACAAAGCGCTGGTCGAGTGGGCAAAAGCCAACGGGGTGATGTGGGATCGGTGGGACAGCGAACGAGGGGATTCTTTCCGCTCGCGTTATGAGACGTACATCACCGACCGGATGGCGGGCGTTGACAAGAAACTGTGGCAGACGGAAGTCGCTATTAAAGTGGCGGATACTTAACACCCACGCTGGCCTAAGTCACTTTACTGATGATATGCCTCACCGCTTTGAAAGGCTTCGCGGCGGTGAGGCTTAATTTTCAAGCAGCCAATCAATCGCTTGTCGATAGGCATTAGGAAAAAGCTCCACCTGTACTTTCCGCATACCAAAGGCGTTGACACCTTCTTTAATCAGATCGGCATAGGTTTTTTGAAGGCCGTTCATCGGCCTTAACACCAGTGCGACTTTGACCGGAATTGGTTGGATGTGCGGATTTTGCCTGCGCCACTCGGCATTCTTTTGCAGGGCGTACATCATCGAGATCATGCCGTCCGGTCTAAAGTCCAACAGCGTTCGTACCTCGTCAATTTCAGGTTTAGGCGGGAGCGTACTGAGATAATTCTGCCACGCGACCCATTCATCAACGGCTTCATTGCGTGACTTTAGAAAACGAAATTCCCAGATTCCATTATTTAGGTCTGTGAATAAGCAGTATTTGGCCTGTGGCGGATCAACCGGCATTGTTTGCACCTCGATAATCAAGCCATTATATATCGAGATACATGACCAATATGTTCCAAAAGCCCGGCTGTTTATAAGTTAGGATCCGTTTTAATGTTTGCCGTCGGTGTAATAATCGGCAACTTGGCTTTGGTCAGGCGGATCACCATTGTAATTCACGAACAGTTCTTCGCCCTCTTGAATCAACCGCAGCGCACGGAAGAAAATTTCTTTGGTGGTATAAACGAAGTGATAGCGCACATTTGGCGTGTAGGAGTGGTTATACAAACTGCCGTAACCCAATACCAGCGCACTGTGGGTTTTTGTCCATTCAAAAGTATAGCGATTGATGATGGTGTTTTCGAAGGCTGTGTCGTTTCGATGGTCGATCAAAATTAGCGGGCAGCGTTCGATGACTTCATTCTTTTTGATGTCGCGGGTAGCGATCAGGCCGCGAATGTTGAGGGTGGGTGAAATGCCGACTCGTAATGGGATGTCCATAATAATTTGTGCCGTGTTGAACCAATGCCGATATTGGGTTCAACTGTAGCGTTAGGCATGAAAGGCCGCAAGGGGATAAATCATTGACAACTAAGCAGCGAACACCATGACAACGATTATTAACCCACTTCGGGGATAATGAACAAATCCGCAATCTTGATGCTCAGGCCGGGGAATAAGGCACTGGTGAAGATAGTCTCTCCACGAAATACACGGATATTATTTTCATCCCGAATATACTGGTGAAGTTCTTTCTGCTCGGAATATAGTACCCAAACTTCGTCTGTTCCATAAGCGAAGTAATCACGTATTTTCGCCAACAGTTCATCTGCACTTTCGTCGGGCGATACCACTTCGACGGCTAAATCAGGTGCGCCGGGAAATGGACGCGAACGGTCAAAGTCTTTGGATAATCGACCACGACGGACGAAGGAGACATCGGGAATACGGGTCTTGCGGATACCTCCTTCTTTATCGGCATGAAGAACAAAGATAAGGCTGTCCATGCGAACTTCACCCAATTTATTCGCACGGGCAAAAGGTTTCAAAATGTCGTAGGTGTTGCCCGCAATATCCGAATGTTGTACGCCGACCGGCTGCATCTCGATAATCTCTCCATCAATAATCTCAAATAAATTATCGCTTGCGCCCAGCCGTAGTAAATCGGCCTCAGTAATTTTTGTTGTGATTGGAGTTTGGAGCATGACCATATCCTCACAATAACCTTTATGTGCATTATATAGCAGAAAAGATGGGCTTCAAACTTACACTTCAATCTTGTAATTGATCTCCACTTCGTCACCCGTTTTGCCGCGAAAACCCCAGTTGTGCTTTGGCGCTTCGAGGATGTTGATTTCGATGTCAGTGGTAGAGATGCCAAAGGTTTGGCTGATGCGTTCGAACAGCAGATAAATCAACGCTTTCTTGGTTTCGACTGTGCGCCCTTCGATCATCACAATTTCGATGATGATATAGCGTTCACTGCGACCAGCCGGATAGTAAAAATCGTCGGCTTCCAGCAGGAAAAAGCGATGCGCGCGTTTGTCCACCGGAAATTTTAACGCCTCCACGACGCAGCTATGAATCACATCCGAAAGTTGGGCTTTAATCGGGTTGAGGGTACTTTTCAAGCCATAGATTTTAATCTGTGCCATTGTGATTTCCTGTTTGTGTCAAAATTGACAATTTTGTGCTGCGTTTTTGACAAAATGAGCGGCAACCCGGCGGATGTCCCGGCTGGAAACGCGGCAACCGGCTGTTGGGATGTCCGACGACAAGAATGCCATTGGCTCATCATTATTCCTTCACCCGGAGAAATTTATACGCCTATGCGCGTACATCATAATACATGTTAGAACGCCCTCGAGATCACTGACGAGATATTCGTTCTGGAATCGCAGCACATCATAGTCTTGTGCTTCAATATTCGCTTGTCGAATTGCATCATCTTCTGTCTGGCTCATATGAATTCCACCGTCGAGTTCTACAACAAGGCGAGCTTCGTAGCACAAAAAGTCAACTACATAAGCCGTGTTTTCAATCGGCGACTGACGGCGAAACTTTAAGTTATTGAGGCGGCGATTGCGGAGGTGCTGCCACAGAAATTCTTCGGATGGTGTTTGTCGCTGACGAAGCCCACGAGCAACCTGCGTCATAACTTCACCTGCCCGCGCTCTAAAAACTGCCTCATCAGACTCTTGCATAGTAATTCCTTTAATTTCTAAACCCTCATCCCCAGCCCTTCTCCCTCATGTCTATACATTACCCACATCTGGAAGGGGGTGAAAAATAAGCCAAGCAGAGAAAATAGATTGAAAAGAGAGCCAACCACGCCATAAGACTTTGACACCGGGTTCGCCGTCATGCTTGCGACCAATGAAACCGCCTAACTGTCC